>NZ_JBLOPB010000001.1:0-1862971 GCF_048158745.1 Haloferax sp. DFSO52
TCGTGGGTATAAACCCGTCGAACTTCCTCGAGTCAATCCGTGAATCGGGACGCGTTGAAGCGCCCCGAAATCGCGGTGTGTCGTTCGCATTATTCCGAAATGCCCTCGACCACTTAAGGTCGTCGTATCATCGGCACCCCGGGACGGTGTGTCATCCCAGAGAGTGCCAAACGACGATGGGTCGTATGGCGTTCGGTCGAAGCCATCGGGGGGCGTGCCCCCGTGCGCTTCTTCACATTACTTCGAATGACACGGTTACATAAAAGGCCGTCGAACCAATCGCTCTACGTCATGCGGTTTCATGGCGAGAAGTTTCATAAAATCATGATAGATTCGTGTAGACACGAACGTCTCTCGTCAGATGTCTCTCGAGCGTGTTGATATCGCGCGACTGGAGGCCGGCCGTTCATCCCCAGCGTCGTACGTACGGTCTGACCGGGTGTTGGTCGCGCAGGCGGAACTCATTGGGCTGTCGTCAAAGGGGTATCGACTTGTGCGGACTGCGCGTCGTCACCCAGCGCCGTTCGTCTCTGGGTAGATGTCTCTCGTCGTTGCTACACGTGCGTGCGCGTACTGCGCGCAATAAGAAAGTGAGTTACGACGATGAGTTACGACGACTTATTCGTCGAGGTGCTCGATACCCTTCTTGGAGACGTTCCCTTTGGTAATGTCGCCTTCCATCCAGCCCGGCTTGTCCTCGGGAGCACTGCTCTCCCAGGCCCAGGCGTCGAAGATGTGAACCTTGTCGGTTCCCTTCTCACGGAGTCGAATTTCGACTGCGTTGGATTGTGCTGCTTCTTCGGAGTCTGCTGGGTCGAGCCGTCGAGCTGCTTTGAGTGCAGCTTGTCGCGGCATGCTCCCGGAAAACACACTCGTTTCTGTACCGTCCTCCTCTCGGAGCACGAAATTCCGTTTACCGTCCTCGCGTACCATGATTTTCCACCTCTATGCCATTGAACCACATGGCACATCATAAATATATCGCCGATTTTCGACCGACGACGGGCACATACTTATATACTCCCGGTAGTTCGCCCGGTCGACGAGTCATCAAACAGCCGTGATATTTCCAAAAAATACCTCGTATTCGGACGAAAATCGCCGCCGCAAGGGATGACGGAGACAACACTTATGTATCCCCTGCGGCGAACCAACGGATAGACCCCCAGATGGTCCGGAAAAAGAAGCTCAGTCCGAGTGGCGCCAAAGACGAGAATGGCGAGTATCACAACGTCCACGTCAACCTCCACGAAGACGAACTCGCAGTCGCCGGGATGGAAATCGGTGACGAGGTGTTCGTTCGGGTTCGAGACGGGAAGATTATCATCCAAAAAGCAGACCCAGACCAGGTCGAACACGACTTCTGAGACGGGTGTGCCCGACCGTTCCATCAGTACCGTCTCCAGCGAACCGCACGTGATTCCGCGATGAACATCTACAAACTCGCCAAACCGGTTCTCTTCTCGCTCCCCCCAGAGACAGCACACCGGACGATACACGGACTGCTCCGGTCAGTCCGTAATACACCCGCCGAATCGTTCCTCGAACACCGCTACCGCGTCGACGACGCGCGACTCGAAACGACGCTGTTCGGCCTCGACTTCCCCAATCCGGTCGGCGTCGCCGCCGGATTCGACAAGAACGCCGAGATACCGACCGTGCTCACAGCGCTCGGGTTCGGACACGTCGAAGTCGGTGGCGTCACCGCGAAACCACAACCGGGGAATCCTCGCCCGCGCATGTTCCGCCTCCCTGAAGACGAGGCACTCATCAATCGGATGGGCCTCAACAACGAGGGCGCAGACGCAGTCGGTGCGCGCCTGTCCGCGGGCCCGCACCCGGACGTACCGGTCGGCGTCAACCTCGCACTCTCCGAGGTGACGGCTACCGAGGACGCACCCGAGGACTACCTGTACACCTACGAACGCGTCGCCGACGGCGCGGACTACTTCGTCGTCAACGTCTCGTGTCCCAACAGTGAGGGCTTCCGCGACTTGCAGAACCGCGACTCCCTCGAAGCCATCCTCGGCACGCTCGTCGACGCAGGCGCAGCGCCACTCCTCGTAAAACTCTCTCCTGACCTTCCAGACCCTGCCGTCGAAGACGCACTCGAAGTCGTCGACGACCTCTCGCTCGACGGCATCATCGCGAGCAACACGACCACCTCTCGTCCCGACTCGCTCAAAAACCCGAATCAGGCCGAACGCGGTGGCCTCTCCGGAAAGCCAATCGAAGGCGAAGCGACCGAGATGATTCGGTTCATCGCCGACCGAACTGATGTCCCAATCATCGGCGTGGGCGGCGTCTCCGACGCGGAAGGTGCCTATCAGAAGATTCGCGCCGGAGCCTCGATGGTCCAACTCTACACGGGCATGATATACGAAGGCCCGTCCATCGCGCGCGACATCAATCGCGGACTGCTCGAACGTCTCGAACGCGACGGATTCGACGCTCTCGAAGACGCGGTCGGTGCGGACCGATAAGAAAGCGAGTTCTCCAACCGAGCGGTCGCCGTGTTCCGCTCAGTTATTGATGATGATGAGCGCCCCGTCCGTCTCGACGAACTCGCCGTCGCCGGAGTAGGTACGCTCTTCGTTGACTTCGAACGCGTCTGCGCCGAGTTCGACGCCTGCGACGTGGAGTTCGTCGCCGACGAGTTCGTAGTCGTCCTGCGCGAGTGCCGCCTCGATATCCGGAACCTTGCTGCCGAACTTGGGACCGACGATGGAGTAGTCGAGGTCGATTCCCGAGATGACCGACTCGATAGGTGGCTCCTCGTCGGTCGACGAGAGCGAGTCGACGTGCATCACGCCGCTGATGTCGGCTTCGAAGCCGTCGATGTTGCCGTAGACCTCAACCTCGTCGATGCCGGCGTTCATCGAGAGCTGTGAGTCACTCTTGTACTTCCGAAGCGCGCCGACGACGGCCATGGCAGTCTCGCCGGCCTCGAAGTCGGCGTCGAGTCCGAGCGGTTCGGGCCACGACTGCTCGTGGACGCTCTCCGAGGAGTACATCTCGCGCCACAGTTCTTCGGTGACGTGTGCGAGGATGGGCGCGAAGAGGACGAGGAAGCGCTGGTGGGCAGTCTGCAACGTGTAGGCTGCCGAGGGGTCCTCGCCTTCGCGGAGTCGCTGTTTGGCGATTTCGAGGTAGTCGTCACAGAACGTGTGCCAGAAGAAACTCCGCAGGCTATCGCGGGCCTTCGAGAACTCGCGGTTCTCGAGTTTCTCCGTCGCGTACTCGATTTCGCGGTCCATCGAGGCCAGTAGCCATCTGTCGAGCGTCTTCAGGTCGTCGTGGTCGAACGTCTCGGGTGCGTCCTCGGTGAGGCTATCGACGAGTTTCGACGCGTTCCAGAGCTTTCGCATCAACTTCTCGCCCGCGACGAGGCCCTTTTCCTGATATGGGAGGTCGTCGCCGACGGCGCTGCCGGCGGCCCAGTAGCGGGCGGCGTCGACCGGGAACTTCTCCAGAACTTCGTCTGGCGAGACGACGTTGCCGACGGACTTCGACATCTTCTCGCGGTTCTTGTCGAGGACCATCCCGTTTATCATCACGCTGTCGAACGGCACCTCGCCGGTGTGCTCGTAGCACTTGACGACCGTGTGGAACAGCCAGAAGGAGATGATGTCGTGGCCCTGCGGGCGCATGTCGAACGGGTAGAGTTCGGGCTTGTCCATCTCGAACGCCTCACTCTCTGGGTTCCAGCCCCATCCGGCGTTGATGAGTGGCGTGAGCGACGAGGTTGCCCACGTGTCGAACACGTCGTCTTCGGCGACGAACTCGTCGTGGCCACACTCGGGACAGGTGTCGACCGGTGGGTCGTCCGAAAGCGGGTCGACCGGCAGGTCCTCGCGCTCGGCGATGACGACGTGCTCGCAGTCACCGCAGTACCAGACGGGGAACGGAATCCCCGAAGAGCGCTGCCGAGAGATGGCCCAGTCCCACTGGAGTCCCTCGATCCAGTTTTTGTACCGCGTGAACATCTTGTCGGGGAACCACTCCATCTGCTCACCTGCTTCGAGGTACTCCTCGCGCTTGTCGAGCAGTTTGATGTACCACTGGTCTTTGACGAGGAACTCGACGCTCGTGCCACAGCGTTCGTGGACGTTGACCGTGTGCGTGATGGCGCGCGTGTCGAGGAGTGCACCGACATCGTCGAGGTCGGAAACGATTGCTTCGCGTGCCTCGTGCGACGACAGGCCGGCGTAGTCGTCGGCAACCTCGGTCATCGTGCCGGATTCGTCGATGGCGACGCGAAGCGGCAGGTCGTGTGCCTGATACCACTCGATGTCGGTCTGGTCACCGAAGGTACAGCACATGACGAGACCCGTTCCCGTCTCGAGGTCGACGCGCTCGTCTTCGAGGATGGGAACCCGCTGACCGAACAGCGGCACCTCGGCTTCCTGTCCGACGAGGTGCTGATTGTCGTCGTCGTCGGGGTGGACGAAGACGGCGACACACGCGGGCAGGAGTTCGGGACGCGTCGTCGAGATGACGAACGAGTCGTCCGAGTCGGCGACGCCGAACTCGATGTCGTGGAAGTGCGAGTGTTGTTCGTCGTCTTCCGTCTCGACTTGCGAGATTGCCGTCTCACACTCGGGACACCAGATGGCAGGGGCGCGCTGGCGGTACTGCCGGTCTTTCTCGTAGAGGTCGACGAACGAGAGTTGCGAGATTCGCTGAACCTCCGGCGAGATGGTCTGGTATGTCTGGTCCCAGTCGATAGAGATGCCGAGATTCTGCATCTTCTCGGTGAACTCCGCTTCGTACTTCGAGGTGACCTCGCGGCAGAGTTTCTGGAACTCGCGTCGCTCGTAGTCCTGGTGCTTGATACCGAGTTCCTCTTCGGTCAGCAGTTCGGACGCGATTCCGTTGTCGTCGTATCCGAACGGGAAGTACACCTCCTCGCCGCGCATCCGGTTGAACCGGGCGACGAAGTCCTGGAGGGTGAAGCCGTAGACGTGGCCCCAGTGGAGACTCCCGGACACCGTCGGCGGCGGCGAGTCGATGGAGAAGACGGTGTCTGGGTCTACCGCACCCTCGGGGTACGCATACAGGTCTTCGTCGACCCACCTCTCTTGCCAGTTCGCCTCGACGGTTTCCGGGTCGTATTCTCCGCTCGGCATTGCGTTGGCGTATCTACCACTGGGTAGACTGTTAAACAACTCGGTTAGCGGCCCAGACAAACGGGTTGGGGCCGTGGAAGGAGTGCCGACGCGACCTCAGACCGACGCCAGTGCCGCGTCGAGGTCAGCGAGCAAGTCGTCGACGTGTTCGACCCCCACAGACATCCGAAGCAAGGAATCAGAGATACCGAGCGCGTCCCGTTCAGTCTGTGCGAGTGGGGAGTGCGTCATCGTCGCCGGGTGTTCGATGAGACTCTCGACGCCACCGAGACTAACCGCCAGAGGGAACTCGCGGAGATTCCCGAGGAACTCGGCCGTCCCATCGAGGTCCGTATCGAGTTCGAACGAGAGAACCCCACCGAATCCGGACTGCTGACGGGCGGCGAGTTCGTGTTGTGGGTGGGAGTCGAGGCCGGGGTAGAGCACCCGCGTGACCGCCTCGTTGGATTCGAGGAAGCGCGCAATCTCCATCGCGTTCTCCTCGTGTTGGCGCATCCGGAGCGGGAGCGTCTTGATGCCGCGAAGCGTCATGTAGGAGTCGAACGGCGAGAGCATCGACCCCATGCCGACCCGCTGGAGGAAGGCGAGTTCGTCCATCACGTCGTCGCGGTTGGTGACGACTGCGCCCCCAATCGAATCAGAGTGGCCGTTGAGATACTTCGTCGTGCTGTGGACGACCACGTCGGCACCGAGCGACAGCGGGTTCTGGAAGTACGGACTGAGGAACGTGTTGTCGACGCAGAAGAGCGCGCCCCACTCGTCTGCGACGGCCGCGATGGCCTCGATATCACAGAGGTGCATCAGCGGGTTCGTCGGCGTCTCCATCCAGACGAGGGCCGTCTCCTCGCGCATCGCGGCCGCCACGTTCGCCGCGTCGGTCGCGTCCACGAAGGACACATCGACGTCGAGTCGGTCGGCGAACAGTCGATTCAACATCGTCTTCGTCCCGCCGTAGAGGTCTTCGAACGCGACGATGTGGTCGCCGGGGCGGACCGTCGCCATCATCGTCGCCGCGATGGCCGCCGTTCCAGAGACGAACGCGAGCGCGTGTTCTGCTCCTTCGAGCGCCGCCAGGCGGTGTTCCAGCGCGTTCCGCGTCGGATTCGACAGTCGCGAGTAGAGATACTCACCCGCGTCCGGGTCGAGGAGTTCGAGGTCCGCGTCGGGGTCTACGTCAGGAATCGAGTACGTAGACGACAGGTGGAGGGGAACGACGACGTCTTCGACACCCGGTGCGGGCGCTCGCCCGTGCTCACCGTGGGTGACTGCCAACGTCTCGCGCATTAGTTCATAATCGTTCATACAAGAACCGCCGTGGAGTTACATCCTAAAGGTTTCTATCATTCTCAAGGTAAATGCACAAAAGGAATGACTGAGAATCTTAAATTACCCAAAGTAATTCTGCTGGCGTCGGTGGAGGATGCGACGGGTCGGTCTCGGAGACGCGCTTCGGTCACCTCGCAAAAATCTGCCTTCGCGAGCCCACGCGAGCGAGGGCTTGTGAGACGCACCGCGTCTCACAGTGGCCCAAAAACAAAGCTAAACCTGCCTACTGCAGCGCAGACAGGTCAAATTCGAACGCTGCGACCGGCAGTTCGAGGTCGTGTTCGACGAGCACCTTCGGGTGGAGTTCGCCGACGACACCGACGTCTTCACCGTCGATGACGACCGCGGCAGTTCGGCCGGGGATGAACGACGGATGTTCGGTTGCCGGCGTCTCCAGTTCGACGCCGAAGTCGCGGCACAACGTCGCGAGACGGGCTTTCGCGTCCTCGTACGTCGCGTCGTAGCGAGCGAGGACGGCCGCGACGTGGCGTGCCTCGGAGACACGAGTGTTCTCGCTGTCGTCGCGGTGGGCGACGTGGCCGATTTCGGCGAGGTCCTGCGGGTACGCGCGGTGGGTGTTGTTCTCCAGTACCATCGTCAGCGACGGGAGCACCCACGTCCGAAGCATCGTGTAGTCTTCGCTGTAGGGTTCGGTGATGGAGGCGGGTTCGCCACCGCCGAGCACACCGCCGGAACTGCGTCCCGGCGAGCTCCCACTCGCTTCGCTCGTGGGAACGTCAGAGCCGATTTCGATACCCATGCGCTCGTAGTTCTCTTCTTCCGAAATCATGTGGAAGTTGAGCATGTCCTCGAACCCGAGGCCGACGAGACTGTTCCGGGCGGCGTCTGCGACCCGCGAGCGCTGGTGGCGCTGGCCGACCGTCCCCACGTCGGGGTAGCGCGGTTCGAGTTCGTTGAACCCGTAGGCGCGACCGATGTCGTCGACGAGGTCCAGCGGATGGAGCACGTCCACGCGGTACGGCGGAATGGAGACTTCGTAGACCGTCTGTTCACCAAGTTCTGCTTCGACACCGAGGCCGGAGCGCTCGAAGAGGTTGATGACTTCGTCCATCTCCAACTCGATGCCGAGAATCGACTCGATACGGTCGTGGCTGACGTGTTTCGTCTCGACGTCGAAGTCGGGTTTGACGACGGTGCCGTCTTCGTACTGGACTTCGACCTGCTCGATGGTCGCCCCGCGGGCGGCCAGCGCGTAGCAGATGATGGTGCACATCCGGTCGATGGTCCACTGGTCGGTGCCGGTGAGTTCGACGAACAGGTCACGCGAGTTCGTCGAAACCTCGGTCCGCTGGCCGTTGATGACCGGCGGGAACGAGAACAGCCCGATTTCGTCGTAGATGGCCGGATAGCGGTCGTACTCGCTGACGAGGTCGGCGTACGTTCGGCCGGTCGCGTGCTGTTCGAGCACTTCGGCCGGCGTGAGTTCCTCGTTGGAGTCGAGTGCGACGAAGGTGTCGCCGTCGGGTTCGATTCCCTTGTACGTGATAGAGTTCCCCGTCGATTGCTCGGAGAGCACGTCGCCTTTCAGCATCGTCAGGTCGTGGATGCCGATGGCTCCTTTGGCGCGCTTGCGACCCATCGTCGCGTGGAGTTTCTCCTGCAGTTGGATGAGCGACTCCAGCGCGGCGTCGTCTAAGTCCACGCCGCGGATGACTGCACCCGTGACGTACGGGCGCTCGTCCGGGACGGACTCGTCGACGACGATGGTCCAGTCGGGGTCGTTCGTCTTCGGGACGGAGACGCCGCGTGCATCGCCGTACTGGTAGCGAAGCGAGCGAGCGACACCCTCGACGGAGAGGCGGTCCAGTCGGTCCGGGCCGAACTCCAGTTGGAAGGCACCGTCGTCGGTGACGCCCTCGAATTCGAGGCCGAGCGCGAACAGGTCTTCTTTGAACTCCTCGTCGGACTTCTCTTCGTGGCCGGTCAAGCGGCGCAGTTCGTCTGGTTGAACGTCGACTACGGGCATTATTTGAGCACCTCCGTCTCGCGGAGCAGGTCGAGGTCACACATCGTTCCGTGGACGTCGCGGATGTCGTCGAAACCGTACATCAGCATCAAGAGACGCTCTAATGCGAGCCCCCACGCCATCACGTCGCACTCGACGCCGAGCGGTCGGAGCACTTCCTCGCGGAACATGCCGGAGTTCCCGATTTCGATGAGTTCGCCCGTCTCGGGGTGTCGGCCGAACAGTTCGAACGACGGCTCCGTGTAGGGGTTGTAGTGCGGTTTGAACTGGATGTCCGTGATGCCGAAGTGCGAGTAGAACTCCTCGAAGGTGCCCATCAGGTCGCGCACCGAGAGGTCTTCGGCCATCACCCAGCCCTCGATCTGGTAGAATTCGAGCAGGTGCGTCGGGTCGAGCGTGTCGTTACGGTAGACCTTTTCGACGGAGAAGTACCGCTGCGGCGGTTCGAGTTCGCCGATTTCGTGCCCCGAGAGGTAGCGCATCGACAGCGACGTGGTGTGCCCGCGAAGGGCGATTGCCCGAGCGAAGTCTTCGCTCCACGGCGAGTGGTAGCCGTCGCCGTCTTCGCCGACACCGTTCAGGTGTGCGTCGCGAACACGGTCGATGAGGTCTTCTGGGATGTCTTCCATCGGCGGCACGTCGAGGGCGAAGCGGTCCCAGTGGGTCCGTGCCGGGTGGTCCTGCGGCATGAACAAACAGTCGTTAATCCAGAAGTCCGCGTCGGCGTGGGGGCCTTCCATCTCGGAGAAGCCCATGCCGACGAGCACGTCTTTCACACGGTCTGCGGTCTGTCGGAGGATGTGTTTCTTGCCGCCGCGAACCTCGGGGGCGTCGGCTTCGACGTTGTACTCGGTGAACTCGACGTCTTCCCACTCACCAGAAGTGAGCATCTCGGGGGTGAGACGGTCCACCGTCTCGGCCGCCTCGACACCCTCCATCATGGCCGTCACACCCTCGTCGGTGAGGGTGACAGCACGGATGGTCCGCTCGCGGAGGACAACGAGATTGCGAGATTCGAGTTGGTCGAGCACGTCGGCGTCGACGTCGTCGCCCGCGACGAGGGCCGCGAGTGCGGCAGCCTCTTCGTCGGCGTCGGGGTCGGCGTCCGCGTCGGGGACGAGTTCGCCCGAGTCGATGTGGCCGTAGCCTTTTCGCGCGAAGTTCGACAGCGCGATATCGACCTGTGGGCCGCCGAGTGAGGACGTGCCGATGACCTGTCCCATCGGGACCGAATCGCCGTCGCCAACGTCCATCGCAGCGCGGTAGAGTCGGATCTCTGGGAGGCCGCTGTCGGCGTATTCGACACCTTCGTCGGTTAGTTCGACGTCTTCCTCGACGGTCTCCGTGACCGAAACGAGGCCTTCGTCGCGCAGGTCGAAGGCGGCACCCGTCACCGTCTCTGGTTTCAGGTCCGTCGCCTCCGCCAACTGTGCTATCGTTCGTTCGTCTGTGGCGCTCGCGGCGTTCAACACCGCGACCTGTGATTCCGGAAGTCGCATCTGATTCGTTGTGGCGTTAGCCGTCTGGGAGTTGGTTAGCAGTTTCGAAGCCTCGCCGTGAGGGCGAGTCTGACCGGATGGGTCGGTTTCGTCCGCCGGGCGTGGTGGCGCCGGGGCGGAGTCCGCCGACCGCAAGCGGTCAGAAGAAAAAGCCGAACCCGGAGGTAGTCGGTTCGCTCACGCGCGGTCCGCGGTCGGGTTCGGATGCCATATGCGACCGAATGTGTGAGACGAGTAAAAATATTGCGCGTCGAGTCGGGGTAAAGATACTTTCATATCGACGGGCCACCCACGGGAACGAAGACGAATGCGCGATTTGACCGCGACGCTCTCGAAGATTCGACTCGGTGAAGAGGCATCACTCATCGTCAAACCACCGAACCGGCCGGACGACAGAGACGACGTGGATGCCGTGTTGGTCCAGTCGTCACCCGCCTACGAGTTCGACGACGGCGAGGTGACCTACCGGGTCGTCGAAGACGGCGGTGGCTATCAGGTGCTCGCCTCGCGCGACGTCGCCGACCCGACTCGGACACTCGGCGAACTCCGGGCCGTCGTCAACATGACCGCCTGACGAGACGGGTATTGACTTCTCTCACGCAACGTTCTCTTCGCTGAGCGTCTCGCCCGACTCGAACCGGTCGAGTGAGAGCGGCGAGATATCCACGTCACAGACATCCTCATCGAGACACAGGTCTGCCACTGCCTCGCCTGTGGCCGGCGCGTGCTGGAATCCGTGGCCGGAAAATCCGGCGGCGACGACGAACCCCGATGCGACGTCGTCTACGATTGCGTGATGGTCGGGAGTCACGGCGTACAACCCAGCCCACCCGTTGCGAATCTTCGTCTCGGGGCCGAAGTACGCCGCGCAGTCGTCGGCCCGTTCTGTCGCTTCGAGCGCCCATTCGAGGTCCATCGATTTGTCGAATCCGTCGGGGTCCACGTCGGGGTCCGACTCGGAGAAGTGGCCGCCGACGATTGCAGTGCCTTCGCGCTCTGGTCGGAAGTACGACCCCGTGTCGAGGTCGATAGTCAGCGGTGCATCGTCGGGGAGGTCACCCTCGGGTTCGACCACCGCAATCTGCCGGCGACGGGGTGCGATTGGCAGGTCGATATCGGCGAGGGCGGCGACGCGTTTCGACCACGCTCCCGCCGCACAGACGACGGCGTCTGTCTCGAACGTCTCGTGGGGCGTCTCGACGCGCCAGCCGTCGTCGGTGCGTTCGATGTCGGTCACCGGCGTGTTCGCTCGAACGTCGCCGCCGGCCTCGCGAACCGCTGCGGCGAGTCCCTGTACAGCGGAGTGTGGGTCTGCAATGCCATCGACTGACGAGTACGTCGCCGCGACGAACTGGTCGGCGCGGAGTTCGGGGACGTATTCGAGTGCTTCGTCGGGGTCGAGGAATCGACTCGGCACGCCCGCGTCGTTCTGCATCGCGACGTTCCGTTCGAACGCGTCGGCCGTCGAGTCGGTCCGTGCGAGAAACAGATAGCCCGGCCGTCGGTAGTCGATATCGACACCGAACTCGTCGGCGAACGACTCCCAGACGGGGATACTCGACAGCGAGAGTTCGACGTTCACGCGGGTCGAAAACTGGGTTCGGATTCCACCTGCTGCACGGCCGGTACTCCCGCCGCCGAGCGACCCTGCTTCGCAGACAGTGACAGACGCACCCCGGTCGGTGAGGGCGTGCGCGCAGGCGAGTCCAACGACGCCACCACCGACGATGAGAACGTGCATTGTCGTCTCTGCCTGTTCCAGCATTATGAGTGTGTCTGTGACATACTATCGAATGCCAATAGGTTCATTTCTGTTACGTGAGTATCGCATGTATGGTCCGCATTCTCTCTGCAGACGCGATCAACGGACTTCTCTCTCTCACAGAACTCTTCCCAGTCGTCGAAGAGGCGTTCGTCAAGCAGGGCCGCGGTGAGGTGGAGCGGCCATCACGACCACATTTTCCGGTGGGTATCGACGTCGACGGCGTTCGAAACGGCGTCGGAACGCTCGACCACGACGGCCACGCGACTGGGCACTCACCGCTCGGAACCGCACTGACGATGCCGGCGTACATCCACGGCCGTGAGGTGTACGCGACGAAACTCGCCGCCGTCCACGAGCACAACGTCGAACACGGCCTTCCGACGGTGAACGCGCAGGTCGTCCTCACCGACGCGACGACTGGGCTTCCGCTCGCGTTCCTCGACGGGACGACCATCACGAGCGCCCGAACAGGGTGTATCGGCGGGTTGGCCGCAGAGTATCTCGCGTCCGAGCCACTGCGAGTCGGCGTCCTCGGAGCAGGGACACAGGCACGCTGGCAGACACTCGCCATCGCCGCCGGGTCCGATATCGAATCGGTCCGAATCTACGCACCGAGTGACTCTCGTGAGACCTGTGCGTCTGCCCTCCGTGACCACGGACTCCCCGCAGAAGCAGTTGACTCTCCAGACGCAGCAGTCTCGGACGCGACTGTCGTCGTCACCGCCACGACCAGCACGGACCCGGTCTTCGACGGCGACTGGCTGCAACCGGGGACGCTCGTCGTCGCCGTCGGTGCCTACACCGAAGAGATGCAGGAACTCGATACGACGACGTTCGACCGAGCAGCGCGCGTCTTCGCAGACGTTCCCGAAGAGGTCGCAGAAATCGGCGATATACGCGAGGCAGGACTCGCGGAGTCCGACTTGATTCCGCTCTCCGAAGTGTTCGAGGGTGTCGAAGGCCGAGAGTCGGACGACGAAATTCTCGTCGTCGAGAGCGTCGGCTCTGCGGTTCTCGATGCGGCGGCGGCCGAGTACTTCTACGTGAAAGCCGAAGAACGAGGCGTCGGCGAAGATATCGGGTTGTAGCCGCCTTCTACTGCTCGGTTGCGAATTGGCGTCGCTAATGTTCGGCCGCGACACCGTGTCGTCTTTCAGACGCCACGAGCAGCAGCTTCGCTAGTGCTCAGCTGCTATTCCCCGCCGTTCTGTGTCTAGGTCGATATCGAGCGAGTCGAGAATCTCTTCGGCCTCTTCGCGTTTTTCCTGATGGTCTTCGAGGAACTCGCGCATCAGCGTCGCGGCCTCCTCTTTGCACCCGCCGCAGAGTCGCTCGCCACCGACACACTCGTCGTACACCCGCTTGGCGTACTCGTCGTCGTCGGCGGTGAGCAAGTACGCGTAGAGTTCGTAGACGGGGCATTTGTCGGCCTCACCGCCGAGACGACGCTGTTCCTCGGCGGTGTCGCGACCGCCGGTCGTCGCGGATTTGACCTTGTTGTAGCCGTCTTCCGGGTCGTCGAGGAGCGAGATGTGACTCGCCGGAATCGACGAGGACATCTTGCCACCCGTGAGGCCAGTCATGAAGCGGTGGTAAATCGAAGACGGCGGGATGAAGCCGTAGCCGCCGTGGTGGGCCTCGACTTCGCGGGCGAGGTCCTCCGCGTCCGCGATGTCGATCTCGAAGGCGTCGATGTGCTGTTCGTAGCGGCGTTTCTCACCGTCGATTTCCTCGATGAGCGCCTCGAACGCCTCGTCGGTCGCCTGTCGGGCGAAGAATCGGATGCGGGGGCGGAGCGGTTCCATCCCGGCGTTTTTGAGTTTCTCGACGGCCGAGTTGCGAACCGACTCGCTGACGAGCAGGCCGGCGGCGTCGAGGTTGGCGTCGGCGACCCACTCGGCGGCCTCTCCACAGCGCGGCACGTCGGCGTCCTCGGCGTACTCCTCGCGGGCGTCGTACGCGGCGGCGACGACCGGACGCTCGGTGTCCGTGAGTTCGAACGACGCGAACGACTCTGTCACTTTGAAGAAGCGCATCCGCGTGGCGAGGTCACGGGCGAACCGAACGTGCGGGTCCTGGTCGGGGCCGACCGGGATGACCGTCGGTTTCGGGTCGTCCAACTGCGGGTAGAGGATGTCGGCCATCTGCGTGACGACCGACTGCATGTGCGAGATGTTGGTCTCGCCGTCGAATCCGTAGATGCCCTCGAACTCCGAGTAGTTGGCCTTCCCGCCGAGTTCGAACGCGAGTCGCTGGAGGCGGTCGTTGTCCGACTGTCGGTAGAGTTCGCCCGCCTCGGTGTCGAATCCGAGGGCGATGAGCGACAGCAGGTAGTCGCGACTGTGTTCGTTGATTTCGTCCCACGGGATGCCGCGAGCAGAGTGTGCTTCCATGTCGGCGATGAGGCCGTAGGCGTCGCCACCCTGCTGTTGATGCCAGATTATCTCGTCGAAGACGAGTTTGTGGCCGATGTGGGGGTCGCCCGTCGGCATGAACCCAGAGAGGACGGCGAAATCGTCGCCGTCGCGCATGGCGTCGAGGACCGGTCGGTAGTCGCGGTGGCCGAAGATGACGCCGCGGCGCATCAGATAGTGTGGGTTCGGCACTTCGTCGAGCACGTCGTCGAACTCCTCGATGCCGAACTCCTCGAACAGTTTCCGGTAGTCGGCGATGGTCGACGAGCCCCACGGGTCGAGGGCGACTTCGTTGGCTCCCTCTGCTGTCCCTCCATCGGTGCGGATGTGCTCCGCGGGTTCGTCGTCTGTCATGGCGTGAGCCGACTGACCGAAAGCCAGTCTATCTCTCCCTTGGCGTCGGTCAGCGCAAAAACCATTCGCTTGCGGACACCGCCGGCGAGGCGAACGTCCAGCGAGAGGTCACGCGGGACGAACGTGTGGTCGGGTGTGACCACGCGCACGAGGAATTCGGAGTGCGAGAGGTTCGAAACCGTCTCGAAATCGGTGTAGACGCGGAAGTCAGAGCCGAACTTGAACCCGCTCTTCGGGACCGTTCCAGTTTCGCGGAGTGCCGTGTAGACCGCGAGCCGTCGGTCGAATCGGTCGCCTTCGACGTCGCGGCCGCAAGCGACGACATCCGACTCGGTGATGTCGAGTGCGTCGCGGCGAGCGAGGTATGCCGCTTCGAGGAGCGACAACTGGAGCGGTCCGCTGTCGGCGTTGCGGCCGTAGAGTCGCTGGCCATAGAATCCCTGTCTGTAGAGGTGGTCCACGCCATCCCACAGGAGCGCGCGGTCCGAGAGGAGTTCGGCATCGAGGCCGGATGGGAGGTCCTCGATGGCCGACCCCGCAGGTTCGTAACCCTCCGTGTCGAAGTAGGTCAAATCGCCGTCTTCGTCCACGATGGCGAGGACAACTTCGCCGGACGAAGTCCGGCGGGCCGCCGAGCTTTGCTCGACGATCTCACCGAGCGACGAGACGGGAATCGACTCACGTTCCCCGACGACGCGCATTCGGTATTCGACGACGCCGTCCCACGGGCCCTTGCCGCGCGGGTAGACGAGGAAATCCGCGCCGTCTGCGTCGTCGACGCCGGGCCACTCCTCGCGTGCGGGCGAGAGATAGAATCCCCGGTCACGCAGGTCTTTGTAGACGACGAAGTCGAGGGTGGTGCCGGTTCGCGCGAGGAGTTCGCGCAGACCCATCCCATCGACGCCGTCGATATCGCCGCGCGAGAGCAGGTGTGCGGCCTCGACAGGCGCGACGTCGAGGTCGTTGCCGCCGGTGGGTTTCCCGTACCCTCGCGAGTCGTGAAACCGCTGTCGGGCGTCGCCCGGGAGGTGGACGACACCGTCTTCGAGGCGTCCTTGCATACACGAATCGGGGGCGGGCGACGACAAAGGGTCTGCGATGCGGACGGGCCGAACGCCCGGGTGTCGCCATCGACGCGACCAGTGGCATCCTCGGTACCGACGACTCATGCGAACGCACACGTCGAGTCGAGACACCGCCGTCCGCGACTCGTCTCGAATATCGGCAGACCACACTCGCAGTCGTCCACGACGACACCCGCTGGAAGCGAAAACGCCGTCTCACACTCGGGATACGAGTCGCAGCCGGCGAGCAACCGACCACCGCGACGGATGATTCGAAGCGGTGACCCGCAGTCGGGACAGGCCCACTCGCCGTCGAATCGGTCGGTCACGTGGTCGTCGAGCGGGTCGCACTTCCAGTCGATACACACGTCGAACACGGCCCCGCGTTCGACGCGCATCGTCGGGAGGCCACAGTCGTCACACGTCGAGTCGAGGACGGTCGCGCCCGCGGGAAGCGAGAATTCGACGCCCGAGTCGAGGCCGACGACCGACCCGCCGGTTCGAACGAGCGGTTCGCCGGTGTCGGGATGATTCCCGACTGGAATGCCCGCTTCACTCGCGGGATACTCCGATCGACGGGCCGAGTCGTGCGATTCGACGGTGAGTACCTGGTCGCCGGCACGGGCGACGAGTCCGAACGAACTCGGGCCGGATTCGACGGTCAGCGAGTCGGCCCGAGTCAACCACGCGACGGGTTGGTAGCCGGAGATGTCGTGAACGAGGACGGTACGGTCGGGTTTGACCACGACGACGACGCGCCCGCGCTGGACACGGTCACGAGAGCCTTCGAAGCGGATGGTGCAATCTCCGGCAAAGACGCGGATAGATTCCATGGGCGGGCGTGGCCCCGGAATCGGACTTGAACTTTCGCGCGAAGGTTCATAGCGAAAGACGAAGACGCCAAAGACCACTGCCGCGGCACGAAGGCATTTGTCCGCCGCGACACAGGTCACCGCATGGACGCAAACGTCGTGTTGTTCGACATGGACGGAGTGCTCGTCGACTCCGAACAGTACTGGCACGCATTCGAAGACGACTGGGTCTTCGCGGAGGCCATCGAATCGGGCGACCCCGCCCACGAAGAGATTACGGGGATGAACTTCCGCGAGATATACGACTACCTCGACGAACAGTACGGGACCACCGTCACGAAAGACGAGTTCATCGCGGCGTACCACGAGAACGCAGAGGACCTCTACGGCGAGAAGGTCGTCCTGATGGACGGCGCAGAAGAACTCTTCACCGACCTCCGTGCGGCGGGCAAGAAAATCGCGATCGTCTCGTCGGCCCCGCAAGACTGGATTTCGGTCGTTCGCGAGCGATTCGGCCTCGACCCACTGGACCTCGTCCTCTCCGCCGACGACATCGACGACCCCGGCAAACCCGAACCACACATCTACGAGGCGGCGGCGGAGAAACTCGGCGTCGCGCCCGAAGACTGCATCGTGGTCGAAGACTCGGTCAACGGCATCGAATCCGCCGCCCGGTCGGGTGCGCACACCATCGCCTATCGCGGCGAGCAGAACGCCGAGTTAGACCTCTCGCAGGCCGACGAAATCGTGGACGGTCCCGAGGAACTTCGGGCCGCGTTGCTCGGCGAAAACTGAGAACGAAAACCGGGAGCGACTATTCGACTCGAACCGTCTTCGTCTCCCGTATCGGGAGGAGTGGAAGGTCGGGGAACGTCACCTCGACAGCGAACTCGAGTTCGTCGTCCGTCGCACCGAAGACGCCCACGGGAACTACGACTTCGTCTGCGAGATAGCACTCTTTTGCCGACATCTCGACGCCGTTGACGGTGACGCGGATGCCGACCGACCCGCCGCCCGTGGGGTTGGTCACGCGAATATCGTGCATGTTGCTCTCGCCGCGAGTGACCGTCTCGGGGAACGCACCCCAGTCGATTTCGGGTGCAGGGAGGTTCTTCGCGCTCTCGACGACGCGTTCGGCCACGCCCGCCGTGAGCCCAGCACGCGTGAGTTCCTTCACGCCGGCATCGACCACCTCAGCGGGCGACGAGAGACCACCCGTTGCGAGCGTGCGGGCACGACGTGGGCCGATTCCATCGACCGCCGTGAGTGCCGCGGCATCGCTGCTGACACCGTTTTCGACGCGTGCTTCGACGCGTCGAGCGAGGTTGGCCGCGCGGGCGTCCGCGAAGGTGTCGAGGAACTCACGGAGTGCCGAGAGCAGTCGGAGCGCGTTCTGGCGGATGACCCACGCGTCGCTCCGGAGTTCGCTCGGCGTCGAGTTGGCCATACTCGCGTGGAGAATCGCCAGCACCTTTCGCGGGCCGTCTTCGAGTTCGGTCGAGACGCCCGCGAGCACCGAATTCACGGCCTCAACTTCCGACTGCCGGGCAGAGACCTGCCGGAAATCGGCCGCGCCGGCGACCGCTTCGAGGATGCCGTCGGCCGTAATTCGGTCGCGGGTAGCGAGCGTGGAAAACCGGGTCGCAGTCCCGAGTCGCAGGTAGTATTTCGAGGTGAGTCGGCCCAGTGCGGTCGCGTCGATAGAGAGGTCGTCGTCCATCTCGACGAATCCGCGAGAGACGAGTCGGTCGAGCACGTCGCGGACGCGAGACCGGAGGCCGCCGAAGTCGTAGTCGCTCGGGGCAGACTGCGCCCGCCGATAGTAGAACGTCGTCTCCAGCCACGACATGACGTCGTCGAGGTCGCGAATCGTCCCCATCGCGATTTCGGCGTTGAGGTGGGCGTCGAGATCTTCGTCCAGACGCGACTCGATTTCCTTGCCCTCGCGGAGGAGGCGACGGTACTTGTTCTTGTCCGCGTGGTCGCAGACGACCCAGCCGTAGCCAACGTCGTCGTAGCCGGGGCGGCCGGCGCGGCCGAGCATCTGGAGGATGTCGAGCGGCGAGATATCGACTTCGCCTTCGAGTGGGTCGTGGTGTTTCGTGTCGCGGATGACGACACACCGCGCAGGGAGGTTCACACCCCACGCCAGCGTCGACGTGGAAAACAGCAGTTGAATCTTCCCTTCTTTGAACCACTCCTCGACCGCTTCTCTGTCGTCCCGAGCGAGGCCAGCGTGGTGGAAGCCGACGCCGTCTAAGACGCCGTTTCGGAGCGAGTCGTTGCTGAGTTCTTTCGCTTCGTTGTGGAAGTCGTAGTCGCCACGAGCACCGATTGGAACGTCTCGCTTGGCGAGTTCGTCGCGCGCTTTCGCGGCGGCGCGAACTGCGTCTTGCCGAGAGGAGACGAAGACGAGCGACTGGCCGCCGTCGCGAATGTGCGGTTCGGCGAGGTCGAACGCGCGGTAGAGACGGCGGTATTTGTCCGCAAAGGAGTTCTCGCCGTGTGTGTAGGTCTTGACGCCCGCGTGGAGGTCAACGGGTCGGTAGTCGTCACCGAATTCGAAGGTGGTCTCGGGCGGTGCGTCGAGCCACGCCGCCACGTCGTCGATGTTCGGCATCGTCGCCGACAGCGCCACGATTCGTGGGTCACACAGTCGTCGCATCCGCGAGACGGTGACTTCGAGGACGCCGCCGCGCGTCTCAGAGTCCAGCAGGTGGACTTCGTCGATGACGACGCAGTCGACGTTCTCGATGAACGAGTAGCGTGCCGAATCGTGCTTGCGGGTGGCCGAGTCCGTCTTCTCTGGCGTCATCACGAGGATGTCCGCGCGTGCGGCGCGGCGCGGGTTCAGGTCGCGTTCGCCGGTGACGACGTAGACTGAGTAGCCGAGGCTCTCGAACCGTTCCCACTCAGACTCTTTCTCGGTGGTCAACGCTCGAAGCGGGGCGATAAACAGCGCCGTCCCGCCATCGCGAAGCGTCTTGCAGATGGCGAGTTCCGCGAGCGCCGTCTTCCCGCTGGCGGTCGGTGCCGACGCGACCACGTTGTGGTCGGAATCGAGGATACCGGGAAGCGCCTCACGTTGCATCCGGTTGAACTCCTCGAACCCGAACGCGTCGGCGAATTCGGGGACCGCCTCGGCGACTTTCACCGGGGGCACCTCCGTGTCGAGACAGAAACCGAGAGCGAGGCGAAGACGAGGGTCATACAGGTAGCCGAGTCGTCCGGAGGCAAAGGCGTTTCTCCATCCGGCGGCGGCGCTCGGCGGGCGAATATTCAAAAAACTGCGGCGTGGGGACCGTTCAGGGACGATACCGGTCGATTCGTCGCTTACGCCGCGACGGCGAGTGCGGCGATGAACGACCAGTTCGTACCTGCGGTGGCTTCGGACTTCTTCGATTCAGCCTTCGACAGGTTGCGGCGGTGTTTCCAGTTCATACACTATCCTAAAATATTTACTCGAATATAAGTTTTTCAGTTCTCTGATAAATCTAACACGGTTTTACATACACATTGATGGAAAGTCGTGATGAATTTGAACCAGACGTTTTGTTTTTCGTGATGGTACTGGTCATTCGACCGATTTTGAACAACACGTGGTAGCACGGGACAACCCATCGTTGCGTCGGTTGTCCTGCGGTTTTGGTCCAGCCTGTTCTGTCAGCCATTTGACCGACAGCCGGGGTAATGCTCACGTTTTTGGCTGTCGCCTCGTAAGAATTGGGCATGCGCACGCGGCGGAAGCCAGATTGGTTGAAGATGCGACCGCCATCAGGCCGGCGCTTCACCGACATCAAAGCCAGCCTCCGAGAGCGAAACCTCAACACGGTCTGTGAGGAGGCGAACTGTCCGAACCTCGGCGAGTGTTGGAGTGGTCGGAACGGCCCCGGGACGGCGACGTTCATGCTCATGGGCGACCGGTGTTCCCGCGGCTGCAACTTCTGTGACGTGACGACTGGCGGGATGGAACCGCTCGACCCCGACGAACCGACGAACGTCGCAGACGCAGTCGCCGAAATCGGCCTCGACTACGTCGTGTTGACCTCGGTCGACCGCGACGATTTGCCCGACCAGGGTGCCAATCACTTCGCACAGACGATTCGCGAGATTAAACGCCGCGACCCGGGCGTCCTCGTCGAAGTGTTGATTCCCGACTTCCAGGGCGAACCCGAACTCGTCCAGCAGATAATCGACGCCGGCCCGGACGTTATCGCCCACAACATCGAGACGGTCGAACGGCTCCAGTGGCCGATTCGTGACCGACGTGCGGGGTACGAACAGTCGCTGTCGGTCCTGCAGTATGTCGAGGACAACTCGGATATCCACACCAAGACCTCCATCATGCTCGGCCTCGGCGAACACGCCCACGAAGTCTATCAAACGCTCTCGGACCTCCGCGAGGCCGACGTCGATATCGTGACGTTCGGGCAGTATCTCCAGCCGTCGCGAACCCACCTCGACGTGTTCGAGTACGTTCACCCCGACGTGTTCGACACGTGGCAACAGGTCGCCGAAGAGGAACTCGACTTCCTCTACTGTGCGTCCGGCCCGATGGTCCGGTCGTCGTACAAAGCGGGCGAACTGTTCGTCGATGCCCTCCTCCGTGAGGGGTCGAGTGTCGAAGAAGCCCGGCAGGCCGCGCGCGCCGCCGCCGGCCAGTAACACACGCGACGACGACACCCAGAGAGCTGTTTTTCTTCCGTCACGTTCGAGGGGGTTCCCACCGGGTCGTATCCTGAAACTTTGTGGAGATTTCCGATTATTTCTCGGTCAAACGCGGGTTCTCACTAATGACCTTCAGGAAGAATCGTTTAGAAGTCAAAATGTCCAATTTTGGGCAGCGTGAGTTTACATAGCACAGTCTGTATCGCAATATTCCGAACCAAAGTAAATTATATACGAAAACAATATAACGCCAGCGGGAGTCGATTTTTCCATGAACAGGAGGGTTCTCCCGTGAGCGTGCTTCAGCGTGACCCACAGGACCAGGTACGAGTGCTCGATGAGGACGGGACCGTCGTCGGTGAGGTCCCCGACATCGATGACGAGACACTCGTCGATATGTACCGTCACATGCGACTTGCCCGACACTTCGACACACGGGCAGTGAGCCTCCAGCGACAGGGTCGGATGGGGACCTATCCACCGCTGTCGGGACAGGAAGGCGCACAGATCGGCAGCGCCATCGCACTCGCAGAAGACGACTGGATGGTCCCCAGTTACCGCGAACACGGCGCGGCGTTGCTCCGTGGTCTCCCCCTCAAAAACACGTTACTGTACTGGATGGGCCACGAGAAGGGCAACGAGGTGCCAGAGGACGTGAATCTCCTCCCCCCGGCAGTTCCGATTGCCTCGCAGATTCCGCACGCGACGGGCGTCGGATGGTCGTTCAAACTTCGTGACGAGACGGACAAAGCGGTCCTCTGTTACTTCGGTGACGGCGCAACCTCCGAAGGCGACTTCCACGTCGGACTCAACTTCGCGGGCGTCTTCGACACGCCGAACGTCTTCTTCTGTAACAACAACCAGTGGGCGATTTCCGTCCCGCGCGAACGACAGACGCGTTCGGAGACCATCGCACAGAAGGCGACCGCGTACGGAATCGACGGCGTTCAGGTCGACGGCATGGACCCGCTGGCCGTCTACTCTGTGACGAAAGCAGCACTGGAGAAAGCCAAGAACCCCGTCGAAGGCGAAGGCCGACCCACACTCATCGAGGCGGTTCAGTACCGGTTCGGTGCACACACGACCGCCGACGACCCGACAGTCTACCGCGACGACGACGAAGTCGAGAAGTGGAAGGCCAAAGACCCCATCCCGCGTCTGGAGAAATTCCTGCGCGAGACGGGGCGACTCGACGACGAGAAAATCGAAGCCATCGAGGCAGAGATCAAACAGCAGGTGGCAGACGCCATCGACGCCGCAGAGTCCGACCCACGGCCGGAACCCGGCGACATGTTCGACTACGCCTACGAGCAGCGAACCCCGGAGATTCAAGCACAGTACGAGGAGTTCGAAGCACTCCGTGAGAAAATCGGCGACGAAGGGTTCCTCCGAGAATGAGTTCACAGAATCTAACCATCGTACAGGCGGTACGGGACGGTCTCTACACCGAAATGAACCTCGACGACGAGGTGTTGGTCATGGGCGAAGACGTCGGGAAGAACGGCGGCGTCTTCCGCGCCACCGAAGGCCTCTGGAACGAGTTCGGCGACGACCGAGTCATCGACACGCCGCTCGCAGAATCAGGCATCATCGGCACGGCCGTCGGGATGGCCGCGATGGGGCTCAAGCCGGTTCCGGAGATTCAGTTCTCCGGGTTCATGTACCCCGGATTCGACCAAATCGTCAGCCACATGGCGCGGTTTCGTACCCGCACTCGCGGGCGATACACGCTCCCGATGGTCCTGCGTGCCCCCTACGGCGGCGGCATTCGCGCACCCGAGTCGCACTCCGAGTCCAAGGAGATGTTCTACGCGCACGAGGCGGGCCTGAAGGTCGTTATCCCCTCGACGCCGTACGACACCAAGGGACTGCTCATCTCCGCGATTCGCGACCCCGACCCGGTCATCTTCCTCGAACCCAAACTCATCTACCGCGCATTCCGCGGTGAGGTTCCCGAAGAGGAGTACACGGTCCCGCTCGGAGAGGCCGCCGTCCGCCGCGAAGGGTCAGACGTGTCGGTGTTTACCTACGGCGCGATGACGCGCCCGACGCTCGAAGCGGCCGAGAACCTCGAAGAAGAGGGTATCGACGTCGAAGTCATCGACCTGCGAACCATCTCGCCGCTCGACCGCGAGGCAGTCGTCGAGTCGTTCAAGAAGACCGGCCGCGCAGTCGTCGTCCACGAGGCACCGAAGACCGGTGGCCTCGGCGGCGAAATCACGGCTATCGTCCAGGAAGAAGCACTCCTCTACCAAGAGGCACCGGTAAAGCGCGTCGCAGGATACGACGTTCCGTACCCGCTGTACGCACTGGAAGACTACTACCTCCCGTCGGTCGCTCGCATCGAAGACGGAATTCGAGAGACGGTGAACTTCTGAACAATGGCACTCAAGGAATTCAAACTCCCCGACGTCGGTGAAGGCGTCGCAGAAGGCGAACTCGTAACGTGGCACGTCGCACCCGGCGACGAAGTGACCGAAGACCAGGTACTCGCAGAGGTCGAGACGGACAAAGCGCTCGTCGACGTTCCCTCGCCGTTCAACGGAACGGTGAACGAGCTGTTCGCCGAAGAAGGCGAAATCGTCCCCGTCGGCAACGTCATCATCACCATTCAGGAGGATGGCGAGGACGACGAGGCCGAAGCGGCAGCAGCAGAGCCAGCGGCTGAAGCCGAGGCGGAATCCGAAGCCGAACCAGCCGCCGAAGAGACAGGCGATACCGGTGGTCGCGTCTTCGCCTCCCCGAGTGTCCGACGCCTCGCCCGTGAACTCGGTGTGAGCCTCTCGTCCGTCGACGGAAGCGGTCCGAGCGGACGCGTGACCGAAGGCGACGTTCGCGCTGCCGCCGAAGCAGACGAAGACGAAGCGGAGGCAACAGACGGCCCACGAGACATCGAAGTCAACGGGCAGTCCGCGACGGCCAAGCGCGACGACGGAACCGCCGCACCGGCCGAAAGCGCCGACCGCGACCGGACGCTCGCCGCGCCCGCGACCCGCGCGCTGGCCAAAGAAAAGGGCGTCAACATCGACGCCGTCCCCGCGACAGAGATGCGCGAAGGAAGCGCGTTCGTCACGCCCGAGGCAGTCGCCGAGTACGCCGACGCGCAGCGCGAAGCGCAGGCCGCAGACGCCGAAGCGGTCGCCGCCGAACCCGGAGCAGGCACTGCGACGGCCGACGCATCGGCCGCCGAGGCTGGACCCGTCGCTGGCGAGCGCGTCCCCTACAAGGGCGTTCGAAAGGCCATCGGCGACCAGATGCAGCGGTCGAAATACACCGCACCGCACGTCACCCACCACGACGAAGTGGACGTGACGGAACTCGTCGAACTGCGCTCGCAACTCAAGCCCGTCGCCGAAGAACGCGACACGAAACTCAGCTTCATGCCGTTCGTGATGAAGGCGGTCATCGCGGGCCTGAAGGACTTCCCGTACATCAACTCGCAACTCGACGAGGAGAACGAAGAGATCGTCCTCCGCGAAGACTACAACATCGGCGTCGCCACCGCGACTGACGCCGGGCTGATGGTTCCGGTCGTCCACGACGCCGACCGAAAGGGGATGCTCCAGATTGCCGACGAGATGAACGAACTGGTGGAGAAGGCTCGCACCCGCAAGATTTCGCCCAGCGAGATGCGCGGCGGTACCTTCACCATCACCAACGTCGGCGGAATCGGTGGCGAGTACGCGACTCCCATCATCAACTTCCCCGAGGTTGCGATTCTCGCCCTCGGCGCAATCAAGGACAAACCACGCGTGGTCGACGGCGAAATCGTCCCCCGAAAGGTGCTCACGCTCTCGCTGTCGTTCGACCACCGCATCGTCGACGGCGCACAGGGTGCGCGCTTCACGAATCGCGTGAAGGAACTGCTTGAAGACCCCAAGCTGCTAGTGTTAGAATAATGGTTGTCGGAGATATCGCAACTGGAACCGACGTACTCGTCATCGGTGCCGGTCCGGGCGGATACGTCGCCGCAATCCGTGCTGCACAGAACGGCCTCGACACGACGCTCGTCGAAAAAGACGCCTACGGTGGCACCTGTCTGAACTACGGGTGTATCCCCTCGAAGGCGCTCATCACGGGCTCGAACCTCGCTCACGAGGCAGGCAACGCCGAAGAGATGGGCATCCACGCCGACCCTGTCGTCGACATGTCGCAACTGCGCGACTGGAAAGACGGCGTCGTCGACCAACTGACTGGCGGCGTCGAAAAGTTGTGTAAGGCAAACGGCGTCAACCTGGTCTCGGGAACGGCCCGATTCAAAGACGAAAACGCCGTTCGAATCGCCCACGGCGGCGAAGGACAGGGTTCCGAAACCATCGAGTTCGAACACTGCATCATCGCCACTGGCTCTCGCGTCATCCAGATACCCGGATTCGACTTCGACGCCGAACAGGTGTGGTCGTCTCGCGACGCCCTCGCCGCAGGCAACGTCCCGGACCGCCTCGTCGTGGTCGGCGGTGGCTACATCGGGATGGAACTGTCCACGACGTTCGCCAAACTGGGTGCAGAGGTAACCGTCGTCGAGATGCTCGACGACATCCTCCCCGGCTACGAATCCGACGTTGCCCGCGTCGTCCGCAAGCGCGCCGAATCGCTCGGCATCGACATGCACTTCGGCGAAGGTGCGAGCGGGTGGCGCGAAGAAGACGACGGCATCATGGTGACGACGGAGACCGAAGACGGCGAGGAGAACGAGTACCGCGCCGACAAGGTGCTCGTCGCCGTCGGTCGGTCACCCGTCACCGACACGATGGAACTCGAAAACGCCGGCCTCGAAGCCGACGACCGAGGCTTCCTCAGCGTGGACGACTTCCGCCGAACCGACGTCGAGCACATCTACGCAGTCGGTGACATCGTCGCCGACACGCCGATGCTCGCACACGTCGCGTCGAAAGAAGGCATCGTCGCCGCCGAACACATCGCCGGCGAACCCGTCGCTTTCGACAGTCAGGCCGTCCCGGCCGCCGTCTTCACAGACCCCGAAATCGGCACCGTCGGCATGACCGAAGACGAGGCAGAAGAAGCCGGCTTCGACCCGGTCGTCGGACAGATGCCCTTCCGTGCCTCCGGGCGCGCCCTCACCACGGGCCACGCCGATGGCTTCGTCCGCATCGTCGCCGACGACGAGTCAGGATTCGTGCTCGGCGCGCAAATCGTCGGCCCAGAAGCGTCCGAACTCGTCGCCGAAGTCTCACTCGCTATCGAGATGGGTGCGACGCTCGAAGATATCGCCTCGACGATTCACACCCACCCGACGCTCGCCGAAGCGGTCATGGAAGCCGCAGAGAACGCACTGGGTGAAGCGATTCACACGCTGAATCGGTAACCCAGACACCGATTCTCGACTCGATTTTTCACTGCGACTGCTCACCGAGCGGTGAATCCGCCACCAAGAAGTATTTATCAGAATTCTACGAATTTATCTCGAATGCCCGCTTTGACGCGACGCGACGCCCTCCGACGAGGCGGTGTTGCACTCACAGTTGGACTCGCTGGGTGTACTACTGCGTCTCAACAGTCGTCGCAAACGCCGCAACTCGGTGAACTCGACGTACTCAATTACGACCCGGTACCCCACACGATACACGTCGTCTTGCTCGACGCTGGTGAGCCAGTGTACTGGGCCTCAGCAGACGTTTCCCCGGCCAAGAACGGCGAGCTCGGCGGCGTCGAGTTCGTGGACTTGCCGACAGAACCCGGCGAGTACGTCCTCCACGTCCGCGCCGACGACCAGCCAAAATCTGAGTGGGAAACGTTCGACTTCGGTGAGTACGAAGTCGAATGTCTCGGCATTCAAATCAAAATCGAGCACACCAACCAGAACGCGGGCAGCGACGTGTCTATCTGGAAAACGACCAACGCTCGCGTCTGTGAGAACACAGCGTCGTCAGAATAACTCTCCCTCCCGCACTCAGAACTCGCTTACCGCTCGGTTACTCGCTGTCCAACCACCACAGCGCCAGCATCGTCCCCACCACTGCCACGGCAGCGGGAATCGATTTGTCGATGTCGAATGTCGCTGTATCGAAGAGAACGACACCCTGGAACTGGGCGGCGAGGGCGAGGGCCACGAAGACGAATCCCGCCACCCACAACTCGGGTGTGTTGACGTCACTGATAGCCATTGTTCGCTCTACGACGTAGCATATGATAAGTGTTAGCAGAGAACAGACCGGTTACTCGTCGTCTGCGTCGAGGATGTTGTAGCCCTCGAACACGTTTCCGAGACGGTCCATAGAGGCGACGACGACGTCGCAGGCGGGGCGGACTGCGTCTTTCGGAACGAATCCGACCGAGAGGCCGGCGACTTCGAGCATCGGCAGGTCGTTTGCACCGTCACCGACGGCGACGGTGCGGTCCATCGGAACGTCGTGTTCGGCGGCGTAATTTTCGAGTGCGGTGTCTTTGGTGCCCTCGATGAGTGAGCCTTCGACGTCGCCGGTGAGTCGACCACCCTTCACGGGCAGGTGGTTCGAGACGATGTCGTCGACTTCGACGCCCTCTTTTTCCAGTGCTCGTTCGACGCCGCGTTTGAATCCACCGGTGAAGATGGCGACGTGGTGGCCGTAGTCACGGAGTCGCTGGATGAGTTCGGCCGCGCCGGGACGGAGTTCGACTTCGCCGTAGGCTTCCTCGGCGAGTTCTTCTTCCAGTCCTTCGAGGAGCCGGGCGCGCGAGCGCAGACTCTGTGCGTAGCTAATCTCGTCGTTCATGGCGCGTTCGGTGATGTCTGCCATCTCGGCGGCGGTGCCGTTCTTCTCGCCGAGGAGCACGGTCATCTCCGAGTCCGAAAGTGTGCCGTCGAAGTCGAAGGCGATGATTCGCATACGTGCCCGTCGTTCCCGTGGGGTTTCAAAGCTTCCGCGTCGGCAGAATCACGTCCGTCGTGAAACCGAATCGAGATGTGAACAATCGTGTGAGACACTCTCAATGTCACGATATCGGCCGTTGTGGCAACTCTTAACCCGCGTGAGTTTGTCCCTACCCGCATGAAGGTACTCGTCACGGATCCGATTGCCGACGCGGGTCTGGACCGGCTTCGCGAAGCTGGGTACGAGGTAGAGACTGCGTACGATGTCGAAGGCGACGCGCTGCTGGAAGCCATCTCCGACGCGAACGGACTCATCGTCCGCTCTGGAACACAGGTCACCGCCGAGGTGTTCGAGGCGGCACCGAACCTCGTCATCGTCGGCCGCGCTGGTATCGGTGTCGACAACATCGACATCGACGCCGCGACCGAACACGGTGTCATCGTCGCCAACGCGCCCGAAGGGAACGTCCGCGCGGCGGCCGAACACACCGTCGCGATGGGCTTCGCGGCCGCACGCTCGATTCCACAGGCACACGCCCGCCTGAAAGATGGTGAGTGGGCCAAGTCCGACTATCTCGGCAACGAAGTCAACGGCAAGACGCTCGGTGTCGTCGGCCTCGGCCGCGTCGGCCAGGAAGTCGCAAAGAAGTTCCACTCCCTCGGGATGGATATCGTCGCGTACGACCCCTACATCGGTGAGGAACGCGCCGAGCAACTCGGTGCCGAACTCGTCGGGTTCGACGAGTGTCTCTCCCGCGCCGACTTCCTGACGGTCCACACGCCGCTGACCTCCGAGACGGAAGGCCTCATCTCGACCGACGAACTCGAGACGATGGGAAGCGGGTATCTCATCAACTGTGCTCGCGGTGGCGTCGTCGACGAGGCGGCCCTCGCAGAAGCAGTCGACGCAGGCGTCCTCGACGGGGCCGCAGTCGACGTGTTCGCCGACGAGCCCGTCTCGCCCGACAACCCGCTTCTCTCCGTCGACAACATCGTCGTCACGCCGCACCTCGGTGCGTCGACCTCGGCCGCACAGGAGAACGTCGCCGTCTCGACGGCCGACCAGATCGTCGCCGCACTCCGTGAGGAACCCGTGATGAACGCGCTCAACGCACCGTCCGTCGACGAGAGCGCCTTCCCGCGTATCCAGCCGTACATCGGCCTCGCAGAGACCGCCGGCAAGATTGCCGCCCAACTCCTCGAGGGCCGACTCGGTGAAGTCGAAGTGAGCTACCACGGTGACATCGCCGCCGAAGACCTCGAACTCGTCACGGCCTCCGCGCTCAAAGGCGTCTTCACGCCGCTCGAATGGCAGGTCAACGCCGTCAACGCACCGCAGATTGCGAAAGAACGCGGCATCGAAGTCACCGAGTCGAAGTCCCGCCAGTCGGAGGACTTCCAGAGTCTCGTGACGGTCACCGTCCGCAACGGCGACGAAGAGATGACCATCTCCGGGACGCTCTTCGCCGGCGACGACCCACGCATCGTCCGCATCAATGGCTACCGCCTCGACGCCATCCCGCACGGCCAGATGCTCGTCGCCCGCAACTACGACAAGCCGGGCGTCATCGGCTTCATCGGGACGGTTCTCGGTGAGAACGACGTCAACATCGCAGGGATGTTCAACGCCCGCCGCGCCAAGGCCGGCGGCGAGGCACTCACCGTCTACAACCTCGACGACGAGATTACAGAGGAGGTCCGCGAGAAACTCCTCGCAGACGACCGTATCATCGACGTCGCCGCCATCACGCTCTGAGCAGGGCAGACGGCGACCGAGTTACGCTCCTCTCTTACTGAAACCCGAGCGACTGCGCTACTCGCCTCGCGAGACGGACACCTCTCCGACGAATCGTGGCCACGACTCGTTCTGAGAGCGACGGAGTTGACGCTCGTGGTCGAGGAGTGTGCCCACGAGGTGACGTTCCGACGGCGTCCTGCCGAGAAAACTCCGCCAACAGTCGTTCGTAGTGGTCAACGACGTCCTGTTGGTCTCGGGTAGCCGAATCGAGTTTGTCTCTGAGTTGTGTGTTGGCACGGCGAAGTGCCTCGTTTTCACGCCGAATCGACGCGACATCCCGCGGTGGAGTGGCGTCCGCGCTCCGCCGAGCGCGACCGATCTCTGCAGGAGTTCGGCCGGGGTTCGTGCTGTTTGGAGGGTACGTTCGCGACCCGGTCCCATCGTCACTGATGGTCCCGGTCGGAAGACTACTGAGCGACATCGTGTGTCACGTTGTCCCACAGCGTGAAAAGAGTGTGTCAGACGAACAACCGACACACGTCGTCGGCAGGCCGTTGTCGGGCGATTTGTCTGATTTCGGCCGACGGTGTCTCGGTTACTCTGCGAGGTGTTCGAGGACCGCGTCGGTGTCGTTCGGGACGGGTTCCGGTTCGTTGCCTGCTTCGAACGCTGCGTCGGGGTCCTTCAGCAGGTGGCCGGTCGTGAGACAGACGACTCGTTCGTCTTCGTCGATGGTTCCGTCTTCACGGAGTTTTCGGAGGCCAGCGACCGAGGCGGCAGAGGCAGGTTCGACGCCAACACCTTCGGCGGCGAGGTCACGCTGTGCCTCGGTGATTTCCTCGTCGGAGACGGCGACAGCAGTGCCACCCGTCTCGCGGATTCCGGGCAGTGCCTTCGGCGCGTTGACCGGGTTGCCGATGCGGATTGCGGTGGCGATGGTCTCGACCTCGTCCCAGCGACGAGTTTCGTCCCATCCGTTCTCGATGGCTTCGACCATCGGGGCGGCACCTTCTGCCTGCACGCCGGTCAGTTTCGGCACGTCTTCGGCGTCGAGCGCGCCGGACTGGACGAGCTCGCGGAACGCCTTGTAGAGCGCCGAAGTGTTGCCCGCGTTGCCGACGGGGAGGACGATTCGGTCGGGGTAGGTGCCGTAGTCCTCGTGGAACTCTTCGAGAATCTCGAGGCCGATGGTCTTCTGGCCTTCGAGGCGGAAGGGGTTCAGCGAGTTGAGGAGATACACTTCGCCACGGGCGGCGAGGTTCTGAACGATGTCGAGACAGGAGTCGAAGTTGCCGTCGACTTCGAGGATGCGCGCATCGTGGAGCGCGGCCTGTGCAATCTTCCCGGCGGCGACTTTGCCGGCGGGCAAGAGCACGAGCGTCTCCATGCCACCGCGAGCGCCGTAGGCCGCGAGTGCCGCAGAGGTGTTGCCGGTGGATGCACAGGCGAGTCGGCCGACGCCGAGTTCCTTCGCGACGCGAACGCCGACGGTCATGCCGCGGTCTTTGAACGACCCGGTGGGGTTCATCCCCTCGTGTTTGATGCGGAGCGTCTCGACGCCGATGTCGGATTCGAGGCGCGGAACGGTGTGCAGCGGCGTCGCGCCCTCGGGGAGCGAGACGCCTGCTTCGAACGGGAGGGCGGCGTTGTAGCGCCAGACGCCGCGGCCGTCGAAGTCGTCCCACGTCGGTGGGGACGCATACCTGACTTCGAGCAGCCCGTCACAGTGGTCACAGGTGTACCGCACGTCGTCGAACGGTGCGAACTGCTCGCCGCACTCGATACATTCGAGCCATGCGCCGTCGTCGGCGACCGCTGGCTCTTCGGGGGCGGGTGCCGTAAGTTCGAGACTCATTGCTCGGGCGGTGGCACCAGAGGGACAAAAGCAGGTGGGTTTGGGCGGCACCTGCCGGTCGGCGGGAGACGAAAGCGAGTGAAATCGGGCGGCGAGTCTACGCCTCGCCGAAGGCGTCGATGCGAGCGTGCACGTCGTCGGCCCACTCGTCTAGGGCCGCGTGCATCATCTCTTTGGCGTCCGGAAGCGGCGTCGCCGTGTACTGATAGACGTATCCGCCGGGGTCGAGCAGCCGGCGTTTTCTGTCGGCGAGGCCCTTGTCGAGAAGCGTCGTCAGTGAGCGATTGACGTTACTTCGGTCCCGCTCGAGAACGTCTGCGAGTTCTGCGACGGTGCTTCCCGGGTTGTCGAGCAGTGCGAGATACGTTCTGCTCTCGTGGCTCTGGATTCCAAACACACACGCGAGAACCTGCCCGAAGTTCGGGTCGTCGGTCTCCATCAAATCTTCCAAATCCGGTGCATCGACCATGCACATCTGTTTGCTGTCCGTCGGATTAAACCCTCACCTACCGGAGAACCGACCGATACGATTCAGCCCGACACCGAACCCAGACCCGTGGCCGACGGGTATCTACTCGTCTTTCGCATAGCCCATCTTCAACACACACTTTCGCATCCCGTCTTCGTCTTCGTGTTTGTGGAGCGTCGTCGGCGTGTCGCAGTAGAACGTCGACCCGTCGTGTCGGAGCGTTACCTCGTGGACTCCGCCGAGCATCTCGGCTCGGACGACGACACGACGCCCCGCTCGGAGCGCGTCGAGAATCTCGTCCGCGGTCAGTTCCCCGGACTCGATGTGGAGTGGTTCGGCCATATTATCACAAGACGGAGGAGCGGTATCAGTATTACCGAACTGAGACAGGTGTGCGCGTCGAAAATCAAACCGCTGGGCGAGGACAGAATCAGGGACTGACAAATCTACCGCAGCTACCACCGCGCTCAGTTCGTCGTTCCTTCCCAAACCCACGACGAGTCTACCGCAGATTCCACTACGCTCAGTTCGTCGTTCCTTCCCAAACCCACGACGAGTCTACCGCAGATTCCACTACGCTCAGTTCGTCGTGGATTTGGACCGCTCTTCCTGGTCTGTCACCGGCACCTCGACACCTTCGACAGCCTCCGCAACCTCGGTTTCTTTCTCCGTGTCGATGTGCCAGCGGTCGACTTCGTCTTCGAAATCGCGAAGCGTCTCCGAGACCTGTGTCTTCAGGTCGTCGTCGTTGACGTTCACTTCGAAGATGAACTGTTCGTCGCCGGACCCGCGTCCCACCTGCTGGATGTTGGCACTGATGAGTTCGTTGTCGAAGTAGTACGGTGCGAGTTGCGTCATCACCTTCCGGTAGACTGTGTCTTCGACCTTCCGAAGCGCCTTCCGACCGGCGGAGTCTGCCGCGCGGGCGACGTAGTTGATGGAGTCTTGCCACGATTCGACGGCTCCCTCGTTGTCGCCTTCTTCCACCTTTTCGTACGAGCGAGACAGCTTCTCTCCGGCCGTCTTCAGGTCGTCGTTGGGCGTCTTTCCCTTCTTTTCACCTTCGCCCTCTCCGACGCTGGCCTGCTTGGCAGTCTTCTGGTTTACGTCTTCACCCAGCCGTTCGTGTGACTTCGGGCGCCACTCGTCCCAGTCGTCGAACGGGCGTCCCTCGACACCGGCATCGCGGAGCGCTCGGGTGATTTGCTCACCGTGTTCGACGACCTCGCCCCAAGAGCCCCGGCGTTTGAATCCGGAGATACTCTCTTCCATGTCGTTGTCTGGACTACGTGCCTGGGAATAAAAATGCTCCGTGAGCCACGCTCACGTGCGTGAAATTCAGCGATTTCCGTAGATAACCCGCTGGGCGAAGTTGTCGAGGCGAGTCGAGACGCCTTCGAACCACGCGCTGGGGGAGACTGCACGGAGTTCTGCTTCGTCGAGTTCTATCTTCTCGTCCCCGAACGGGTCGCGTTCGCCTGGAGACGTCGCATCGACGACAGTCGTTATCGAACAACGACCACACGCCTCGCGCTTCGGGCCTGCCATACGTGCATTGTTAGAAACCATCATGAATAAATCTTGGTTTCTGAATGGTCGCGACGGGCTTATAGGGACGAACGTGGTGGTCCGTCTCATGGGATACCGCGTCGTGGACACGGACGAAGTAGAACCAACCCCAGACCGACCGTGCGAACTCCGTCGCATCGGAACCGAAGGCGGCCTCGAGAACTTCGCGCTCAACCGATTCCGGGCAGAACCGGGCGACCAGATTCCGTTGGCGTATCACTACCACACCGAACAACAGGAGGCGTTCTACGTACTCTCGGGCACGTTGTTCGTCGAGACACCCGACGAGATGCTCGAAGTGTCGGAAGGCGGCCTCTTCGTCGCAGACCCCGGAAGCCCGCATCGGGCACACAACCCCGAAGATGCGAGCAAGGCGGTCGAACTGCTCGCTATCGGCGCACCTGCCGTCTCCGGTGACGCCGAGGCGTACGACCCAGACGACAGATGAGCGACGTCGAACGACCGAACAGCGGTGAGGGACGAACCGACAGCAGTGGCCCTGCTGAGGTTGACGTTCCCGACTGGGAAGACGAGTATCTCGACCGCGTCTCGGACCGCCTGATGTTCAGCTACGACCTGGAGAAAGACTACCGGGCCGGCGGCGAGTACTTCGACCTCTTCGGGACGATGCACATCGAGACGCAAAAGCAGTTCCTCCACCGGTCTATCAACTTCGCCAACCACTACATGGACGAGTATCTGCTCGCTCGGCGGACTACCAGTGCGACGCGTGCAGAAGTCGAGCGACTCGTCGACCTCGCCGACACACTCGCCACAGAGTTGATCGAGGGCACTGAAGAACACCAGGGCACCGATTTCACCTTCGTCCTCGTCGCACCGCACATCAGCGACGACGTTCGCTCGTTCGTGAAGTCGTTCTCCAGACGAAAACTCCTCAAGTTTGGCTATCACGGCCACTACGAAGTCCACTTCGTCGTCGTCGCACCGGACGAAGAGGACGTGGTCGCGAGCGAACACGCCGACGTTGCACGTGCGTTCACCCTGTGGGAAGACCCGACTACCGAACCGACCCCCGGACTGTTGACACGCGTTCTTCGACGACTCAAACGGTGAGTCTGCGATGCAGCGCCTCGTTTTCGTGGCCATCGTTTGTCTGACTGTGACTGCTGGCTGTCTCGGTGGCGGGAAGCCACCCGTCACCGCGGCAGGTTCTCCTGCGACAGTCGATGGTGACACACTCGATTCGGCTGGGTTCGAACAGGTTGCCGCCTCCGACGAGACACACTGCTCCTCGTCGCGGGAGTAACACACGAGTGACTCAGAGAACGCTCACGAGCCGACCACCTGTCGCTCACGGCAGCAGGCCCAAAAGAAAGGCTTCGAAAGCCGGTTCGCGAGTTAGTCGTCCGACTGGCCGCCGTCGGTGACGGCAGCGCCCGGACTGTCGCGTACTTTCTGGATGTTGTCGTACCCCATCTTCACGATGGAGAGGCCGATGTAGACGAGTACCAGTGCGAGGACGATCTGCACGACGGCAGAGAGTGTCTGCACGGTCGTCATCTCCGCACCTTGGATGAACTTCACGTACAGGTTGTCGTGAAGCGCAACCCAGAGCAATCCGAGCGTGGTGATGCCCGTCATGAGGGCCATCGGTGCGCCCGTCGAGATGAGCTGCTTGGAGTCGTCCCAGTTCGCGAGCCACACAGTCGCGGTGGTCAGTGCGAGCGCCGCGAGCAGCTGGTTTGCGCCGCCGAAGAGCTGCCAGAGGGTGAGCCACGAGCCACTCGCGATGAGCACGTACGCGGGAACACCCTGGACGATCGGGTTGACGTAGCGGTGAACTGCGTACTCTTCGACCGTGGTCTCAGGCGTGCCAACGATTTCTTCGAGCATGTAGCGACCCAGACGGACGGCCGTGTCCGTCGAGGTGAGCAGGAAGCTCACGAGCACGAGCGCCATGAACGGCGCACCGTAGGCAGCAGGGATGCCGAAGGCGGTCAGGATGATACCGCCACCGTCTGCGAAGTTCGGAAGCGCACGACCGATACCGCCACCTGCGGTGACACCTGCGACTGCGAGCGTCGAGAGTGCGACAGTCGCGAGCAGGCCTTCACCGATCATCCCACCGTAGCCGATAAGACGGGCGTCTGTCTCCTTGTTGAGCTGTTTCGAGGTCGTCCCTGACGACACCAGCGAGTGGAACCCGCTGATGGTCCCACACGCGATGGTGATGAACAGCATGGGGAACAGCGGCGTGATGCCGGTCGAACCCCAGAAGCCGTTGTACGCGCTGATGTTGACCACAAGCGGTTCCGATGCAGTACCGAGGAACGTGCCCACGATGATTGCGAGCAGTGCTCCGCCGACACCTGCGTAGAGCAGGAACGACGAGAGGTAGTCACGAGGCTGCAGCAGCATCCACACTGGCAGCGCACTGGCGAGAGCAGCGTAGATGATGATGATAGGAATCCACGCCGAAACGTTCGCGTTGATAACCGTCGGCAGGAAGGTGCTTCCGCCTTCGGGAATCAGCACGAGCGGGTACTGGATTCCGATGTAGACGCTCGCGAACACACCTGCAACGAACGCAATCGTCCCCGGGATGAACGGGAGGTTCAGTTGGTACAGGTAGATACCGAACACGAACGCGAGTGCGATGTACAGCAAACTCGCCGTCGCCGCGCTCGGGAATGCGTCGAACACGATGCCCGTCACGAGGGCGAACACCGCGAGCACGAGAATGATGGTCAGGAACGCGAACCACAGCAGCATGTTCTTGCCGCGTTCGCCGACGTACTCACCGATGATGTATCCGATAGACTTTCCGTCGTGTCGCAGACTGCTCGACAGCGACACGAAGTCGTGGACACTACCGAGAAGTGGGTTTCCGATAGCAATCCACGCGAGTGCGGGGACCCAGCCCCACACCACACCAGCCGTAATTGGCCCCACGATGGGAGCCCCGCCTGCAATACTCGAATAGTGATGCCCCAGTAAGACCGGCTTCTTCGCCGGTACATACTCTTGTCCGTCTTCGTACTTGTGCGCTGGTGTGTCACGACCCTCGTCGAGTTCGACGAATTGCGCAAGATACCGCGAGTATCCGAAATACCCGACAGTAAACAGCGCCAATACGGTGACGACCAGCCAGATAACTTGTACCATGGTACTCTGCCCCAGCCAAAGACACGAAAAAGGTTACCTTAACGTTAACGATAGTTGTGAATGTTTGATTTCTAATCTACAAGAATGGAAGTAAGGAGTCTCGAAAAGGCCCAACTGTGTAAATTAGATTACACCTAGTTCGGCGTAAGTTCGACGCCGACTTCTATTTCATCTGCGACTTCCCCGAGGAAGTCGCCTTTGACTTCTGCGACTCTCGTCTCGATTGCGGCCACCAGCGGCGGAGAGAGGTCTTCGCGGAGCTCACGGAGTCGCTCCCGTTCTGTCTCGACTCTGGCTCGCAAGAACGTCGCACCCCGACCCTGTTCGTCTGGGTCAGGTTCGGGCGTCAATCGGTTGACTGCGAGGCCCTGTACGTCGAGTCCGTAGGTGTCGAGTTGTTCGACTGCTCGCTTCGTCTCCCGAATCGAGAGTTCGTCGGGGTTGACGACGAGGAAGAACGCGGCGTCGTTCTGGAGCGTCTCCTTGGCGAAGTTGAAGTCGTCGCGTCGCTGTTCGAGACGGGCGATAATCGGGTCGCCGTCCATCATTCGTCGTGGCTCGTTGTTGCCGATAGCCGCACGTTCGAACAGTTTGACCGACTGCTTTCGTTTGTGGAGGAGTCGCTGAATCCAGCCGTCGAGATACTCTGGGAGCGAGAGAAGCCGAAGCGTCCCACCGGTCGGCGAGGTGTCGAAGACGACTCTGTCGTACTCCTCGGAGTCGCGCATCACGTCGATGAAGCGGTCGAAGAGTGCAGATTCGTGCGCACCGGGCGTCTGGTGAGCCATCTCGATCTGCCGATCGATTTCGTTGACCATCGCGGGACTCACCTGCTCACCCAGCGCTCGTTTCGTCTCCATCAGGTGTTCGCGGACCTCCGTCTCGGGGTCGATCTCCATCGCGTCGAGGTTCGGTTCGTCTTCGACTGGCGAGGGGTCGTCCGTAAACTCCTGGTCGAACACGTCACGGGTACTGTGCGCCGGGTCTGTCGAGACGAGCAGCGTCGGGACACCCGCACGAGCGCACTTTACCGCGTACGCGCTCGACATGGTGGTCTTTCCGACGCCGCCTTTTCCGCCGAAGAATACGAATTTGCGCATGTTAGAAGTGGAATTGGTGCCCCTTTCGTTCGAGAAGCGACCCGCGGTCCCACATCCGCCGTTCCCACGCCTCGAACTCGGCTTCGAGGTACGGGAGGAGTTCGGCGGTGTAGTACGACACGGGCGAAGGAATCCCGAACGCATCCGGGAAGCACGCGAGCATGAACGCGTCTTCGTCGTCTTCGGCCTGTTTCTCGATCTTCTCGTAGGCGGGATGAGTTATCATTCCGTGGTAGAGGCCGCGAAGCCACTCCTCTACGAGAGAACGAAAGGACTCGATGCGCGCGGCAAGCGTCATCAGTTTACATACAAACCGATGCCGTGTCAAAAGGGTATCGCTCACGAACAACCAGGATGTTTGTGCGGCACCAGCGCCCATCCGTGTGGTATTTGGGTTCTCACCACACGACCCACGATTTCATATACGAGGACGAGGAATCGCCGCCCATGAATTCCCGAGCGGCAATTCCGGTGACCGTACTCGGCGGGAGCCTCGGAGCGGGCAAGACGACGCTTCTCAACCACCTGCTGACGAACGCTGGCGACCACGACATCGCCGTCCTCGTCAACGACATGGGGTCGGTGAACGTCGACGCCGAGTTGGTCGCAGAGGAGTCGGAGCTCACCGTCGGCGGTGGCGTCACGGAGTTGTCGAACGGGTGTATCTGCTGTGAACTCCAGGACGACCTTGAGACGGCCGTCGTCCGACTCGCACAGGAGCGGTCGTTCGACCACCTCGTCGTGGAAGCGTCAGGTGTCTCGAGGCCCGGTCCGGTCGCTCGGTTATTCGTCACCTCGCGTGCGGCCGCCCGATACGACGTGGCCGGTCTCGTCACCGTGGTCGATGCACGCCTGTTCGCGGATACCTTCGTCGGCGGCGACCCAGAACGGACCGTCGCCGAAGACAGCGACGGGTCAGTCCAACCGCTGTCTGCCCTCCTCGTAGAACAGGTCGAGAGCGCCGACTTCGTCGTCCTCAACAAGCGTGACCTCGTCACCGACGAGGAAATCGCAGAGGTTCGCGAGGTCATCTCGGCGCTCCGACCCAGCATCGACGTGGTCGAAACCACCAACGGGAAGGTCGACATCGACCACCTGTTGTCGGACCTCCACGACCCCGACGCACCCGTCGGATGGCGGGCCGTTCTCGAAGCAGAAGCCACCGAAGACGACGAGGACGAGCACGGACATGGTGACGAGCACGACCATCATCACGACGGCGAACACGGGCATGGCGACGAACACGGCCATGGTGAGGACCACGACCATCACAGCCATGGCGACGAACACGACCACAGCGTCGTCTCGCACGCGGAGGAGACCTACGGCATCACTTCGTTCGTCTACCGTCGGCGAGCACCACTCGACCCCGAGGGTGTGGCGGCCGTCCTCGGTGACCTTCCCACGTCGGTCGTTCGGTCCAAAGGGTCGCTGTGGATCGCCGGCACCGAAGACGTTCGATACACCTACAGTCAGGCAGGGCCGTCGGCGTACGTCACCGCCAGCGGGCCGTGGATTGCGTCACTGCCGGAGTTCGAACAGGACACCTACCGTCGCAACCACCCCGAAATCGACTGGCACGACGAGTACGGCGACAAACGGACCGAACTCGTCTTCATCGGTCGCGGGATGGACGAGGCGGCGCTCGTTGACGCGCTCGACGACGCCCTGCTCGAGCCGGGTGCCAGCGTGAGCGACAACCGGTACCCTGTCGAGGCGGGGACAGAGTTACCACTGGCTGAACCGGAGGTAACCCAATGAGCGACCAAGAAACCGGTGGCATCGAATGGGGTGAAGGGGACCCGCGCGTCGTCCTCGTGATGAACATCATCCTCTCGTCCATCTTCGCAACCGTCGTCATCTACGGCCTGTCGTATCTCGACCTCGCAGCGTTCACGTTCGTCAACGTCGCGTCGTTGGCACTCATTCTGTCGGCGATAACCTACGTCGTGACGAAGTAACGTACAGTACTCTAACAGGCACACCCGGTGCTCCCGGGCGACCGTTCGAACTCCATGTCGTCGCCACAGGATGGACACGACGGCGGAGCGTCTCCCTCGACGTCGAGGTCGAGAATACGTTCTGAACAGTCGTGACACCAGTACCCGCCTTTCGACTCGCGCCCCTTCCCAGACCGGTCTGCCGACTGGTTCGAGGCCATGAGCATCTCTTTGAGTGTGGTAGCGAACCCCATAGTTTCGGCTCAGTTGCCCAGTTCTTAAATCCCGTACCGGTTGGTCACCGGGCGTGCACGAGCGTCCTCACGGCGGCCTTCGAACGAGGGAACCACTCAGTAGAGTATCTGGTAGAGGATGGGAAGCATCAGTAAGACGAGGAGGCAGAAGAACGCCAGCGTGGCGTAGCCGAGGTTCTTGAAGCGTTCGCTCACCGGAATCTCACCACGGAGTTCTGGGTCCACAGTCCACACGAATCGGTAGTACGCAAGGCCCCAACACCCAACAGAAACGACGAGAGACCCAACGATTCCCATCCCGATAGACGCCCCAAACAGTGTCCCGTAGAGTGGTCCAAACGAGATGACGAACATGAACGCCAGTGAGGCCACGACGAAGAACGGGACTGGGTCGACGCCTTTTCCGTGGCGGTTCCGCAGTTGCATACCGTCCTATACGTCATACTGTGACATAGGTATACACAGCACACCCATCTCGTGAGAAGTACCGTCCTCGATGCTGTCGTCTTCGATGCTGTCGCCCTCGATGCGGTCGGTATCTGTCCGCAGTCACTCGACGTAGCGAGTACATAACGCAGCCCGCTCCCGTCGCAGTGAGACACTCTCGCGACCCACTCGTGAACTACCCGCAGGGGACCGCTAGTGGCCGATAGCCGCATTTATGTCCTTCGGGAATCCGCTTATTCGGTAAGATGCCCATCGAAGACCGAGACGACGCGTACCTCATCACACACGCGCTGGCGAAGGACACCCTCTCGCGCCTCCGAGACGTCCAGACGACGCAGGTCGCCTTCCGGAAAGGCCTCGTCAAACTCGGCCGTATCTGTGGCTACGAGATTATCGACGGTGCGATGGAGACCGAGTACGTCACCATCCAGACGCCGCTGCAGGAGACGACCGGTGAGCGTGTGAAAGGCCTCGACAACGTGGTCATTATCAACGTGCTGCGTGCCGCGACGCCGTTCGTCGAAGGACTCCTGAAGGCGTTCCCGCGCGCGAAGCAGGGCGTCATCTCCGCCGGCCGCGACGAAGAAGCAGGCATGGACGAAGACGGCGGGTTCCCCATCACCATCGACTACGTGAAACTCCCCGAAATCACCGAAGCGGACACGGTCATCGTAGCCGACCCGATGCTCGCCACCGGGTCGACGATGTGTAAAGTCCTCGACCACGTCCTCGAAAACGCGGGCGTCAACCCCGAGAAACTGTTCGTCCTCTCGGCCGTCTCGGCACCCGACGGACTCCTCCGCGTCGGCAACGAGTTCCCCGAAGTCGACCTCCTCACCGTCGCGATAGACGACTACCTCGACGAGGACGGCTACATCGTCCCGGGCCTCGGTGACGCCGGTGACCGCGCGTTTCGAACCACCTAGATTCGGACCAGTCTCCGCGGCGGCCCTGTCGCACCCCCGGTTCGGAGCGACGGAGTTCGACTCGAACGCGGGTAACGACTAAGTTACCACCCGCGCACCTCCGAATCATGGACGACACTCGGACGTGTGGAGGGAGTCTGCAATGAGCGACCCGTGCGATAGCTGTAGTCAGTCGGTCGAAGACGCACTCGCGCGGGACGTGCGCCTGCAAGTCGACCGCTCGACGGTCGACAATCAGCGACTCTGCCCGACCTGTTTTGCCGACTGGATAACGCGATACAAAGAGAAGATGTCGCCGAAGAAGTCGGACTCCGGCACGACAGACTCGGAGATAATCATCGACTGAGGGCATCTCCGGTCCAGACGAGACCGCGCTTGCGTCGTTTCGTAGCCAGTGCTCACCGCCAGGACCCCGGCGTCCGAGAGGTGTCGGTCGAATCTCCGCTAACCCCTTCTCTTCGGGTCGAAAAACGCTCGACAGTGGTCGTATTCCGTTCGACCCGAAGGTCCCGAACCACACCTCAGCAAGATGCGTGTTAATTGTTAACATACTCGAGGACACGAAGACGTCTGACGCTGCCCACCCCCTCTAGTTCGGGTCGAGTCGCACCAGACAGGCAACACTGAGCAAGGAGAGCTGACAGGTAGCACCATAACTCAGACGTGTTGACATTTGACTAGTTATCCTGTCACACTTGTACTATGTTGGCATTTCACGTATTCCTAACCAGATAGTGAATAATAATTTATGGTACATAATGTGAAAATATACACATTTAACGTTATGAGATGAACAGCCATATATATCGATTAATGCCAATGGTACTGTATGACTCGAAAACTTGACCGCAGACAGTTTATTGCCGCAACAGGCGCAGTTGGCCTCGCTGGCCTCGCTGGGTGTACCGGCGGTGGCGACGGTGACGGAGAGACGACGACCACCGAAAGCGGTGGCGAAGAGACGACGACCACCGAAAGCGGTGGCGAAGAGACGACGACCACCGAAAGCGGAAACGGCGGTTCGACCCGTCTCTCGTGGCACGCAGGCGGAACGGGTGGGACCTACTTCCCGCTCTCGAACGAGTTCAAGTCCGTCATCGAAGGATCGACCGACTTCACCGTTCAGGTCCAGTCGACTGGTGCATCCGTCGAGAACGTCGGCAGTCTCGCCCGCGGCGACGCCGACTTCGCACTGATTCAAAACGACGTCGCGTACTTCGCAAAGAACGGCACGGGCATCGAAGCGTTCGAAGGGAACCCCATCGAGAACCTCAGTGGTGTCGCGACGCTCTACCCCGAGACGATTCATATCGTCACCCTCTCCGACACGGGTGTCGAGACGCCGGCAGACCTCTCGGGCAAGACCATCAACACCGGTGACCTCGGTTCCGGGACGCAGGTCAACGCCAACCAGATTCTCGAAGCACTCGGTGTCACCGACTACAACGAGCAGAACACCGGCTTCTCGCAGGCATCCGACCAGCTGAAGAACGGCGACATCGACGCTGCGTTCGTCGTCGGTGGCTGGCCAGTCGGCGCCATCGAGGAACTCGCCGCGACCGAAGACGTCGTCATCGTCCCCGTCGACGGCGACGACCGCGAGGCCGTCAAGGGCGCAGCACCGTTCTACGCAGACGACGAGATTCCGGCCGGCACCTACGGCCTCGAGAGCCCCGCCCCGACCGTCTCGGTCCAGGCGATGATTGCAACCAACGCCGAGCAGCCTGACGCGACCGTCGAAGCCGTCACTGCGGCAATCTTCGACAACGTCGACGAACTCACTATCAAGACGGACTTCATCTCGAAAGAGACCGCTCAGGACGGCATGTCCATCGACCTGCACCCCGGCGCTCAGGCCTACTTCGGCTAAATCGCCTGCTCGACTCTCAGGTTTCGCAGTATACCAACCCAACCAACTCTTTCGATGCTTGCTTCCAATCGCACACGGTTACTCGTTGCAGCACTCGTTTTAGCACTCGCTGTCGGAGGAAGCGCCGCTGTCCCTGCCGGGCAAGTTCTCGTCGTCGAGGACGCTGAGACAGGTGAAGCGCTGCTGACAGTCCCAGTTCAGGAAGATACTACCGTCTCCATCGAGTACAACCATAGTGTCGAGAAGACACGCGTACTCGACGAGTACACGGTACGAGATGGTGAACTCGAGATGACGAGAATGGAGTTCGAGTCGTACGGGTGGGGGCTCCCAGCCTACGCTGAGGTCCACAAAGAAAACGGCTCGTACGTCTTCGACCCACCGGGAAGCTGGGAAGAAGTGTACGTCAAACCCGGCCGTATTGCGGGCCACAAACTCCACGTACGTGGGAGTACGTACGACCTCGTGGCGCTTTCCGATGCGCGCTCAGTTCGCCTACACGTCACTAACCAGTCGGTCCTCGACGCCGCCCTCCACTGAAAATGACGAACAGAACATCCGACGAGGGTCGAAGCGACGACCCCACTGACCGAAGTGTTGCCCCACGGTCCGACCACACGGGTGGAGACGAACCCGGCTCGCCACCGATTCGAACTGACGGTGGAGAGTCGTCCGACGACCGTGAGGGAGAACGAACAGACGTAGAGACGACTTCAGACGACGCCGCGAGTTCTGACGAGAAAATCTCCGAGGAACAAGCACAGGAGATGCTGGAGGGCATCGACCGAAAGCGGACCCTCACCGGGTGGGCCGCAATCGTCACCTCCTTCATCGCCATCTCCTTTTCGGTGTTTCAGATGTGGTTGGCAGCGCGTGGGTTCGACTTCACTGCGACGCTCCCATTCGTGGGCGAGGTGTCGCTGGGAGCACTCCAGCTCCTGCAGGTGAACTCGATTCACGTCGCCTTCGCACTCATCCTCGCGTTCATCCTCTTTCCGGCGACGACCGGACACGGCGCGTTTGCGACGCGTCTCGGCCGCGTCGTTCCGTCACTCGCGTCGAGTTTAGGTGAAGACCACCTCCTCACGCGTGCCGCAGACAGTGTCCGGCGGTTCGTTCGATGGCTCGTTGTCGACCCTGAACGCGAGCGTGTGACGGTACTCGACGTTCTCTTCATGGTCTTGGCCGCGGCGACGGCATTGTACATGGTGATGGAGTGGAGCGAGATTCAGCAACTCCGTATCTTCGGCCTCGAAGCAGGTCGAAGCGTCGCGGAGTACCTCGGTCCGCTCGGAATCCTCGCCGAGGCAATCAGTGCGCTCGGCATCCCGCTTGCCGACGTGTCGTACCCGTTCTTCCTCGGCATCGTCGGCGTCTTCTTGGTGCTCGAAGCGACGCGACGGTCGCTCGGGTTCTACCTGACGCTCATCGTCGCGTCGTTCATCGTCTACGCCAGATACGGGTACATCATCTCGCCGTCGACACCGCTCATCGGCGTCCTCTCTATCCCGCAAGGGACGTGGCCGAACATCATCCAGAACCTCTGGTACAACACGGAAAACGGTGTGTTCGGGATTCCCGTCACCGTCTCCGTGCAGTTCATCTACATCTTCATCCTCTTCGGTGCGTTCCTGGAGATGTCCGGTGCTGGCCAGTGGTTCATCGACCTCGCGTACGCCGCGACGGGGACCCGAAAAGGTGGCCCGGCGAAGGCGTCTATTCTCGCGTCCGGATTCATGGGAACCATCTCCGGGTCGTCGATTGCGAACACCGTGACGACCGGTGCGTTCACCATCCCGTTGATGAAGAAATCCGGGTACCGCTCTGAGTTCGCGGGTGCAGTCGAAGCGTCTGCGTCCTCTGGAGGGCAGATTCTCCCGCCCGTCATGGGTGCGGCCGCCTTCCTGATGATAGAGTTTATCGGCGTCCCGTTCTCCGATATCATCATCGCAGCGACGATTCCGGCCATCGTGTTCTTCTTCGGTGTCTGGGTGATGGTCCACCTCGAAGCGACACGGGCCGACATCGGTGGACTCGACCGCTCCGAAGTCGTCGATATCGCACCACACCTGAAACGAGGGTGGTTCTACCTCATCCCAATCGTCCTGTTGCTGTTCTACCTGCTCGTCGAGCGACTGACAGTCGCCCGGTCGGCGTGGTTCACGCTCATCGCCATCATGGCGCTGTTGTCGGTCGTCGCAGCGTACACGAAACGGACGCGTATCCCGCTCATCGGCGGCATCTTGCTCGTCTTCCTCGCGCAAGCCGCCTCCTACGCCATCACTGGTGTCGGCGCTCTCGACGCCATCACCGGTGTCAGTGGTGAACCGATGGGCATCGTCGACGGAGTTCTCGCTGCCGGTGGCGAGCTTGGTATCATCGCCATCTTCGTCAGTCTCGTCATCATGATTCTCCGACCGGGTCTCGATTCGACCCTGGTCGAATTTGACGACGCTGTCGACGAGGCGTCCCAGAGCATCGCCTCGGCCGTCTCCCGGCCGTCGCTGGCGGACGTCAACGCGTTCCGCTACGTGACGTTCATCGGGAAGTCGATGGACTCGGGTGCCCGAACGTCCACCGAAGTCGTCGTCGCCGTCGCCGCCGCGGGTATCATCCCCGGCGTCGTCAGTGCGACGGGTCTCGGTCCGAACCTGACGGCACTCATCAAAGCAGTCGCAGGCGGGTCTATCGTCCTGCTCTTGATCTTTACCGCAATCGCCTCTATCATCCTCGGAATGGGGATGCCGACGACGGTGACGTACATTATCCTCGTCTCCCTACTCGGCCCGGCGATTGCCCAGTCGTCAGATATCCCGCTGTTGGCAGCACACCTGTTCATCCTCTACTTCGGGGTGATTGCAGACATCACACCACCGGTGGCAGTGGCAGCGTATGCCGCGTCTGGGATTGCCCGGTCTGACCCGTTCCAGACCGGGGTCCAGGCGTTCTCGCTGTCACTCAACAAGGCAATCGTCCCGTTCGCGTTCGCGCTCACACCGGGCATCCTGCTCCTTCGCGGCCGTGGTGAGCAAGCCGCCGTCATCACAGGAGCAGATGTCGCCGACATCGGGTACTTCATCCCCGAAGTCGTCATTCCCGTTTTGGGTGTCTTCATCGGTGTCATCGCACTGGGTGCGACGGTCATCGGCTACTTCTACAGTCGCGTGAGTCGCGTCGAGCGCGGTCTGTTCGTCGTCGCAGCGTTCCTGCTCATGGCACCGGCACTGGTGTTGAACGCCGTATTCGACCTCGGCGGCGCACTCGGCCTCGTCGGGGCCGTTCCCAACACGGTCACCGTCGACCTCGCGATGCGATTCGCAGGTGGCATCCTCTTCGGTGCACTCGCACTGAAGAACCGCCGCGAAGCAGAACAAGGAAAGCGCGAGACTCCTGCAGGGTCGCCCGAACCAACCGACTAACGTCGGTTCGCGTTCATTCTGCGCGACTCCCGTCGCGTCCGGTTATTCTATTTCGACACGGCCACTCGTCGCACTCCGGAGTCTGTCACGCAGACTGTCGGCGTCGGCGACGGGGACGCGAACCGAAAACGAGACGCGCTGGTCGTAGTCGGCGTCGAACTCGACACCAGTCGATTCGAGGATGCCGCGAACACTGCCCGAGTCGTCGTATTCGACCGTCGCAGTGAACCGTTCGTGCGGAATCTCTTCGACGATTCCGGCCGCGTCGAGCGCTTCTTTGACGGCACGGGAGTAGGCCCGTGCGAGGCCGCCGACGCCGAGGTTGGTCCCGCCGTAGTAGCGGGTCACGACTGCGACGACGTTGCGAACGTCCTGCTGAACGAGGACGTTGAGGGCGGGTTTTCCCGACGACCCGGTCGGTTCACCGTCGTCGCTCTGGTACTCTCTGAGCATGACGGTTCCACCGCCGGGAACGGCCGACGACGCTCCCCCTGCCGGGACACGATAGGCGGGGACGTTGTGTGTCGCATCCGGATGCAGTGCTTCGATTTCGTCGATGAACGCCTCCGCGTCTTCGACCGTCTCCGCGGGCGAGATGTAGCCGATAAACTCCGACCCTTGCACCTCGAATCGCGCTTCGGCCCGCTCCGCAACGGTACGGTAGGCGTCAGTCATGACTGCGAGTTGGCGTCGCGGCATGCAAAAGCGTTCGCACCGGGCCGGTAACAGGGCCGCAGATTACTGCCCGCAGGCGTTCGCGTACGACGTACACCCGTTCTGGATGCAGACTCCACAGAGATGGCGCGTTCGCGAAACCTGCGTGTCACAGCACATGCAACTGCGAGCGTGACTCATACGATACAGTAGCGGGAAATGACATATGAATCTTATTCATTAATTGACAGAAACTCACACAATCGAACAGGCACGTTCGGCCGGTCACGCGATCGTAATCCGCCTGATGAACGAGAGGCTCGACAGTTCGTTGAGCAACTCACCGGGAATCGCCTCGTCGGTGATGATGTAGAGTTTCGGGTCGTCGGTGAACTCGGGGTCTTCGCTTATCGTCTGGCGGATGGAGATGCCGGCATCGGCGAGTTTCGAGGTGACCGTTGCGACGATTCCGGGTTCGTCGGCGTTCGCGACCTCGACGGTGAGCACAGACAGATCGAGCACTGGTGCGAGGTCCATCAGACTCGGAATCGAAGAGATGTTCTGGAAGATACGTCGCAGTTCTTCGTCTGCGAGGATGGCATCTGTCGTCGAATCGACGACTCGTCGGTCGACTCCCGCCTCACGGGCGATGCCAGTGTTTGGAATCTCGATACCGCCGGAGACGACCCGTCCCTGGTCGTTCACGGAGAATCCGCGTTCTAAGAGCAGTCGAATGACAGCCTGTTGGCTCGGACTGCCTTCGAACTTCTCCATAATCTCGTCGAACATTCGTCGTCTCGCAAATTTACGGCCAGATACATTAAGTGGTGTGTCGGAGATGCGACGAAGTTGCCCACGCGTATCTCGGTTTATTCGGACGAGTACAGGTTCGGCACGAGGCTTTAACCGTCGTGGCGAAGACGCGTGGACCATGCGCGAACTGAGCACGTGCGACTTCTGCGGCACTGGCGCTGTCGGTGTCTTCGAGGTACTGCCACCGGCACTCACACCGGCCGAAGACCAGAAACGGGTCGTCCTCTGTGACCACTGCCAAGCGACGCTGACCGACGTCATTTCGCCGCTTCTCACGCGACTCGGTGTCGATGCCGACCGCTCGTCGGACCGCCAGACACAGTCTGACGACCAAACAGTTCCAGACGACCCCCCGGCAGAGCTGGGTGCATCCGCGACGACGACGAGCGCGGACGAATCGACTGGGGGTGTCGCATCGGTCGATGTGAGCGCCGTCGACGCCGCTCCATCACCGTCGGAATCGGCCGACCACGATTTGGCTGACACGCTTGGTGACGAGTTAGTGGCGGACGACGGGTCGACGGCAGACGACGACGGGTCGACGACAAACGACGACGAACCCGAAGACCACGGTGCCGACGAATCGGACACGACGGAATCGGCTGCCGACGACACCCTGACGGAGCCACCGAAGTTCAGAAAGGTCGTTCGTATCCTCCAGAACCGCGAGTTCCCCGTCGAGCGCGCCGACGTCGAAGCACTGGCGTCGAACGCCTACGATTTAGACGACGAACAGGTTGCAGATATCTTCGACTACGCGGTCGAACGTGGCCTTCTCGTCGACGACGGTGGGACACTCCGAAAGCCCTGAGCGCGGCCCGTCCTCGTCCCGCTGAAAAACGAGTTACAGTTTTCCTTTGGTACTCGGCGTATCCGAGCGACGTGGGTCGACCCGAGTCGCATCGTCGAGTGCGCGTGCGAGCGCCTTGAACAGCGCTTCGACTTCGTGGTGGGCGTTTTCTCCCTCGACACTGGCGTGCAAGGTGAGCCCTGCGTTCATCGCCAGCGACATGGCGAAGTGTTCGGCCATGACGCTCGTGAACTCACCGACGGACGGTTGGGAAAAGTCGCCGGAGAAGTCGAAGAAGGGGCGACCAGACACGTCGACGACGACGGACGCGACTGCTTCGTCCAGCGGGACCTTTCGGTCGGCGTAGCGGACGATGCCCCGTTTGTCGCCGAGCGCCTCCGTGAACGCCTCTCCGAGGACGATTGCCACGTCCTCGACGGTGTGGTGGTCGTCGATGTGCAGGTCACCGTCGCACTGGACCGTCAGGTCGAACAGCCCGTGTTTGGCGAAGGCCTCCAGCATGTGGTCGAAGAATCCGATGCCGGTTTCGACGGCGGCGTCACCGTCTCCATCGACGGTGAGTGTGACGTCGATGGTCGTCTCGGATGTCTCGCGGGAGACGGCCGCGGTTCGGTCGGCGTCGCTCATATCGCGTTCGAGGGGGGCCGGGCATATAGGAATTCGCGTCGGTGGCGACCTGCGAACGTGATTCGTCGGCAGTCGTCGGAGCGTGGTGGGACCAGTCAAAAGAGGAACAGCGTAACTCGTCGTCTATTCTTGCACTTCTCCTTGGCTGTCTTCGTTCTCACCTTCGCCAACTTGGTCGTCTTCGGTTCCCTGTACGTTCGAGCTATCGCATGGCACTGGTCGGGTGAATTCGATTCGAATCGCCTGCCCCTTCGCCACTACGTCGATGGTCGCATCACAGGACACGTCGGCGAATTCGAGTTGGCGGGCCTCACCGTGCTCGATCGTCGCCGACTTGGTGGTCGAAGCGCCATTGTCGTGAACCTCGACAACCACGTCCAGTGACTGGTCACTCGAGACGGTGTTGGTTAGTTGGACCATCAGGTTCTGAACGTCGTCTACCTCCGCAGCGTACCCGAGCGCTGCCACGTCGTCGGGGGCGACGTTCACTGTCGTGCCACGCTCCAACTGCGTCGTGCTGAGACTCTGTGTGCCAGTGGCCGTCACCGCGAGGACTGAGACGAACACGACAGCCACGACGATTGCTCGAAGTCGCATCAGTCGTCAACCTCCGGCGGTGGTCCCTCGTTTCCAACTCGCATCGAATAGCGATTGTGATAGGCAAAGACAGACGACGAAAAGAGGAACGTAATCGCGACGAACTCGGCCACTGCCACGTCGGAGACGACCGAGAACGGATAGAAGTTGAGCCACGCAAGCGTGACGAGAACGGTCGCACCCAGAGAAAGAAGGAAGAAGTAGATACTCCACGGAATCTGTCTGCCCGAGACAGTTTCGAGATAGACGTCGAGCTCCTGGCCGTATTCTGTGAGTTCGACCGTTCCGCGACGTTGGTCGTAGTGGATGAGACCCAGTTCGTCCATCTTGGGCGCGTGAAACTGGTACAGCGACGTGTGGACGTTCTTCCGGTCACCGTACGACAGAGACCCCGGCTCCGACCCAAGTTCCCAGGCGGCGACCTGTGTCGAGACGTCCGACAGCTCGACCGGACCTCCAGAATCGATTTGCTTCAGGTGGTGTAAGGCGTACCGCCGTCGCCGATTACTCAAGGCCTCGAACACGTCGTCGCGCGTCGGTGCCCTGATGGTCGTGTACGTCGTGTCCGGTGTGGTCCGGAACTCACCTTCGTTTATTGATTTGGATTTGTTCATGTTCCCCCCGTGAAGACCGCAGTTAGCCTCTACCGTTGGTATGTAACTGTCCACTGAGAGTCGCTTAGTTAGAGACATTGTATTGTCAAAAGTCGAAGAATAACCCAATGGTAGGAACGTTTGTTAGCGTTGAAAGACTATCCTAACGGACTGTTGCTGGAACTCAAGGGCCCCATTTCTCTGACCCTCCGGACCCATTTCCAAATCACTATGGTCGATTGTTGAACCGGGGGAGCCTCTTTGCGTCAGTTTGTGTCTGTCTATTACTACGTGTCAACCCAGTGATGTTGAGAGTGACGCGTCTCCGACCGATGGTGGCAGGCGCGTGGAGAATACCAAGGAGAAACTCATGCAACGACGTAAATTCATAGTCGGATTGGCATCGCTCACCGCTGGTGCGAGTGCCGCAGTAGGAACAGGTGCATTCTCGAACGCGACAATCCCGGACCGCGCCGTGACTGTCAACGTCGAAACAGACGACAATGCGACAATCGCACTCGTTCCGGGTGCCGACCCAGACATCAGTCTCGTGAACGGTCAACTCGCAATGGACCTCACCGGGAGCAACGGAGAGGGTGTGAACATCAACTCTCTGTACACGTGGGGAGACCACACCGACCCAGCGAACGACTACGCGTTCAAGATCGTCAACAACGACGAGTCGGAGTACGACGACGTCGTGTTCAAGTACGAACTTGATGACGACAGTTGGGTGGACAACGCGACGACCTACGACAACGAGTCGTTCATCAAGTTCAGCGTGTACTCACCACCACAACCCAACGGGTACTGGGGCTTTATGAAATGTCCGAACAACCAACTGGCGACACCGAACCCGGTCTCACGTAATATGCCGACGAGTGGGCCCGTCGACTTCACTCCCGGTCAAGTGCTGTACGTCGTCATCGACGTCGACACGACTGGTGTCGACGCGACTGTCGCGGACGACCTGTCTGGAAAGCTCTCCATCGAAGTGTCGGGAATCGGAGGAAACTAAGAGAGACACCCCTCTCCGCCAGTCCGGACGTTCGAGATAGGTCCGCTGGTGGATGCACCGGTTTTTCGGATGGAGGGTGAACCAACCGCAATTACCGAATTACAAAGGCTCAAACACTGTGACTCGATTCCCCACACGGCTCGTCGAAACCGCCATTTTCGCACTCATCGTTCTCTTCGTACTTTCAGTCGTCCTCGGCGCAGGACTCGGTCGGCCAGTCGTACTCGGGTACGTCGAAACAGGGAGTATGAAACCTGCACTCTCACCGGGAGACGGGTTCGTCGCGGTTCCCAGCGAGTTAGTCGGGTCGTTCGACACAGGAGACGTCGTCGTATTCCGTGCAGAGCGACTCAATGGAGGTGGCCTCACGACGCATCGTCTCGCTAGTGAGACAGCGAACGGATACACGACGAAAGGAGATGCAAACCCCTCGCTCGACCAGGCAGCGGGAGAGCCACTGGTCAGTGAGACACAGATTGTTGCGAAGGTACTTACAGTCGGTGGCGAGGTCGTCGTGATTCCGCACCTCGGGACGGTGATTACCGGGCTGCACGATGTGATGGGGGCGCTCTCAGACGCAGTCAGCGGATTCGTCGGGTTCGAATCGAATAGTAACCTTCCATTCGCACTTCTGGGCGTCGTCGCGGCGTCGTTCATCTATCTGTGGGACGTGTGGAAGACGTCCACCAGTACGGGCCGTGAGCGAAAGCGGACACAGAACGGAGGAACAGAAGTACGAACTGTCGCGCTCGTGATGGCTAGCCTCTTTGTACTCGCTGTAACAGCAGCAATGGTCGTTCCCTCGGGGGCAACCATGTACGACTTCGTTAGTTCGAATCACGACACGCCAGGGACGAACGTCATCGGTGTCAGTTCGTCAGAAGAGACGACGTACAACCTCGAAAATACGGGTCTCTTTCCTGTAGTCTCATTCCTCCACACCAACGGTGACGGAATTGCAGTCACATCTACCACGGTAAACGTCGCACCCAACGCAGACGTTGCAGTGCCGGTAACGCTGACGGCACCTGACGAAACTGGATACGTCCGGTACTTCGTGGTCGAACATCGCTACATCGCCATCCTTCCCACGTCCGTTCTCTACTCCCTCTACATCATCCACCCATGGCTTCCCATCGTCGTCATCGACACCCTCGTCGGAATCCCATTTTACCTCCTCGGCGTCGCCTTGCTCGGCACAGGTCGCATCCGCGTTCGGTCGAAGAACCGAACACTCCCACTCAGTACACGCATCCGACGCCTGATTCGAACTCGATAACAACCCGAACGACGAGTTAGTCGGAGACTTGCTAAGATACGTTGTCACGTTCGGGTACGTATGCGAGCCATTGCTCACCTTCCACACCGACCAGTCAGATCAGCTGACATCCAACAACTCAACGACAGTGACCACCTGTACGTCGTCCCCTACGGTGGGGTCGAAGAAGATGGAGAGATGCACATCTACGCACTCAAACTCCTCACCGGCTCGACGGCCCACGCACTCGGGTTCGACGATTCAGCGCAAACGTGGCAACAGTTGTCCAGCACCGAGGCAGCGAACATCGCCGACACTGAACAGAATCTGGACGATTCACTCGACGACTGGGTTCGCTTACAGTACGGCGACCGGTTCGAAGTCACGAAACTGAGCTGAAAAACCGGCAGATTCCCCCACGAGGCCGCGTTAGCACCGGCCGAATCGACGGTATCCGAGATTAGCCGATGAGTTACTAATCTCATGACAGGTCAATCTGTTTCAAATGACGGACAGGAATATTCGGATACAGGGGGTGGTTGCAGACTATTTCGTCGTGGTGGTCATCGTTCTCCTGGTACTCGCGTCAGTCGGGGCGTACACCGGGTACATATCGTACGTTAACCCGGGAACGCATGTCGAAGAACGTCGAGGGGCATCGTGGGCGACGACCGCGGAGTTCGAGCACGCGGCGACTGTTTCGAAGCCGAACTCAGTCTACGACGTGGGAACGGCGCTCGAAGACCGCCCGGCGTACTTTAGCGCAATCACGCCGGTACTAGACGGAGTGTTCGTCTACGGGTACACCGCCAGTGAGAGCGGTGACCTCGTCGTCGATACCCGGTCAGAGCTCGTCTTGCAGTCGGTGAAGCGCGACCAGACTGGAAGCGCCGAATCGCCCTACTGGCAAATCAGTCGAACGATAGACGACCCAGAGGAAACGCGTCTCGCCCCCGGTGAAACCATCAACACACACTTTTCGGTCGACGTGAACGAACTCGCCAACAAGAGCAGCGAGATCGAAGAAGAACTCGGCGGAACGATTGGAACCACCCAGTCGTTCGTCCGTGTCACTGTCGACATCTCCGGAACCGCCAACGGCGAAGCAGTCGACAAAACAGAGGTGTACACTCTCCCAGTCGGTGTGGGGAGCGTCTACACCGTAAGCAACCCTGGCGAGATGACCGAAGAGTACGTCGCGACCCAGCAGGTTGTCGTCCCGAACGAACCAGACCCGCTGATGGGAACGCTATCGGCGATTCTGTTCGTCCTGTCGCTCACTGCACTCGGCGTCATCGTCGTGAAAAAGCAGACCGGGTCGCTCGAACCGACAGCCTCTGAGCGCGAGTACCTCGCGTACCGAGAGTCTCGCTCAGACTTCGACGAGTGGATAAACCGCATCGAACTGCCCTCGTCGGCGTTCGACCTGCCGATGGCCGAAGCCGCGTCACTCGGGGATCTCGTCGACTTCGCTATCGACACCAACAACAGCGTTCTCGAAGACCCTCACGACGGGACGTACTACGTGATTCACAGCGGCTACCTGTACGTCTACGACCCCCCAATCATCCATGGCGACAACCACACCGACGTGGACGAACACCGCGAATCAGACGCTGGAGCTGATTCGGTTCCGGTGTCCAGTGAGTCGTGGGTCCAAGATTCGGTTTCAGGGTTGACAGACCACACAGAACCGTCGCGTGAGACAGACTCGTCGTAAGTAGGACCAGAGGACGGACGGTTTCTTGGTCGTCTCACCAAGTTCAAACCAGCCATATTAGCGTTGTGGCCGCGTCAGACACCTGTCTGCCGAGAACTTCATATCTTCCGACGGATACTGTGAGGTATGCATCGTAAGGGAGCGCTGGTGGCCGGATACACCATCTGTGTTGGGGGACTCCTGTTGACCGCACAATCAGAGGTTGCCGTCGCACTCGGTCTCGCACTCGTGTCGCTGGCGGTGGGAGCGACAGCACTCGCAGAAGGTACTCAGAACAACAGATGACGTGGGTGGAGCACGTCTCTCGTTCGGGCCGCGAGTAGCCTCGCGCTCCGACTCAGGCGTCCATCGCTTCTTCGAGCGTGAACCGCCCTTCGTAGAGTGCCGTGCCGACGACAGTCGCGGCCGCACCCGCGTCACGAAGCGCCGCGATATCGTCAAGTGAGGCGACGCCACCGGAGGCGACGACGGGGATATCGACCGCGTCGACGACACGAGACGTGGTTTCGAGGTGGACGCCTTCGAGTTGCCCTTCGACATCGACGTCAGTGAAGAGAATCGCTGCAGCACCGAGTTCTTCGTATCGAGCAGCGGCCTCAGCGGGGTCGAGGCCGGTTCCTTCGGTCCAGCCGGAGACGACGACTTCGCCGTCTTTCGCGTCGAGGCTGACCATCACACCATCTGGGTAGTCCGCCGCAAGTTCGGAGACGATATCGGGGTTTTCGACGGCTGCAGTTCCGAGGATGACGCGGTCCAGACCACGGTCGAGGAGGTCACGAGCGCCGTCGGCAGTGCGAATGCCGCCGCCGAGTTGGACCGGAACGTCCACTGCATCGAGCACGGCATCGACCGCCGGTGCGTTCTTTCGCTCGCCTTCGAATGCGCCATCGAGGTCGACGAGGTGGAGTGTCTTCGCACCAGCGTCGACCCAGCGCTGGGCGGCCTCGACCGGGTCGCCGTAGGTCTTCTCGGTACCGCGTTCACCCTGAACGAGTTGGACGACTTCACCGTCTTGCATATCGACGGCGGGGATGACTTCGAACTCCGGGAACATACGACATCGTCTGCGAGCGACGGCCCTAAACGCACCGAATGCGGCGACGCCAGCGGGGGGACGGTGCGTCACTCGGAAAACAACAGTTCGGAACGGCTTTGTCGCGCCGGGTAACAGACATACCCAATGAAACTCTTCGGTTCCAGCGGGACGCGCGGTGTGGTGGGTGAGAGCCTCACCCCGGAGTTCGTCCTCCGCGTCGCCAAGGCCGCCGGGACGGTCTGGACCGCCGACCGCGTCGCCATCGCCCGCGATACACGAACCACAGGAGAGATGTTCGTCAACGCCGCCGCGTCCGGTCTCGCGAGCGTCGGCGTGGACGTAGACGACCTCGGTGTGGTTCCGACACCCGCCGCCGTCCGATACTGTGAGAGTGAGTCCATCCCGGGCGTCGTCATCACCGCCTCGCACAACCCACCCGAGTTCAATGGCGTCAAACTCGTCGGCGACGACGGTATCGAACTCTCTGTCGAGGAGTTAGAGCGCATCGAAGACCACATTCTCACCGAAGAGTTCGACGTCGCGGCGTGGGACGAAGTCGGCAGTTGTCGATCGGTCGAGACGGTGAACGACGACTACCGCGAGGAACTGCTCGCGAACGTGGACCGCGAGGCCATCGCCGCCGCGAACCTCACCGTCGCACTCGACCCCGGCCACGGCGCTGGGTCGCTCGTCACCCCCGACCTCTTGCGCGAACTCGGCTGTGAGGTCCGCACGGTCAACGCCCAGCCAGACGGCCACTTCCCCGGCCGAGAATCCGAACCCGTCCCCGAGAACCTCGGTGACCTCGAACGACTCGTTCGTGCCACCGGCGCCGACATCGGTATCGCACACGACGGCGACGCAGACCGGGCCATCTTCGTCGACGAACACGGCCAGACCATCTCCGGCGAAGCATCGCTCGCCGCACTCTCTGCTGCCTTCCTCGAACCGGGCGACTACACCGTCTCTGCGGTGAACGTCTCCCAGCGACTCGTGGACGTCTGCGACGACGTGGGTGCCGAACTCGAACTCACCCCTATCGGAGCGACGAACCTCATCACGAGAATCCGCGAACTCTGGCGGGCAGGCGAGAACGTCCCCATCGCCGGCGAGGGCAACGGGGGCATCTTCTTCCCGAACTATCGACTCGTCCGCGACGGGGCCTACATCGCGGGAAAGTTCCTCGAACTCGTCGCCGAACGCCCCGCGAGCGAGGTTGTCGCGCCCTATCAAGAGTACTACAACGTCCGCATCAACATCGAGTATAGCGACGAAGCGGAGTTGACGGCCATGCTAAACGCCGCCGACGAGTACGCCGCGAACGCCGACGCGACGCCGAACACGACCGACGGCTACCGCCTCGACTACGGCGACGCGTGGGTACTCGTCCGCCCGTCGGGGACAGAGCCCAAAGTCCGCATCTACGCCGAGGGTCGCGACGAAGCCCGGGCGACCGAACTGGCTGAAGACGCCGAAGACGCCCTCCGCGCTGCAATCGCCGACCTGTAGCGGGGCTAGTTCTGTACGCAGGGAACCATTTTCAGGCGGGGGTGGGACCTTCATCCATGGACAGTGCCATCGCCATCAGACCCCCGTCTTCGCTCGCGGAGATGCGAGCCGTCTGGGACGTGAACGTTCGGTGTTGGCTCGATGCCTACGGCCACATCTTCCCTGACGACGCCCTGCCGGACCCAGACGCCGGCCCCGACGACCACGAACTTCGTCAGCGATTCGAGTATGTGAACATGCTCAACGAAACCGACTCGGGGAGATACGTCGTCGCCGTGGACGAATCGGCACCAGATGGAGAGACTGGTGTCGTGGGGTTCGCCGCCACACGATGGGGTGACGAGACGAAGTCGTTCGTCGGTGACGACGACGCTGATCTGTGGGTCATCTATGTCGACCCGACTCGCTGGGGTGACGGAATCGGGTCGGCACTGCTCGACGAGGTCACAGGGGCAATTCCGTCACGATACGACCGTCTCGTCCTTGAGACGTTCGCAGACAACGACGGTGGCAAACAGTTCTACCTCGCACGAGGGTTCACCGTCATCGACCGAATCGAGACGGACGTCGGAGACGACAGCTATCCCGCACTCATCATGGCTCGCTCACTCGACGCGTAATCGCCGCGAGGAGGTCACACAGAAACTAATCGCTGCGAGCACGCAACTCAGAAACTAATCGCGGCGAAAATCAGTGCGAGTGCCCCGAAGACGAGGAGCATGAACCCGCGTTCGAGGTCGGAAGCGTCGATGGCGTCCTCCGGCGGGTCCTCCCGTGTCGAGTCGAGGACGAACTCCGGGTCGTCTGAGCGGGCGACTCGACGGGCGGCGGCGGCGCTCTTGAGGAGTCGGGCACCGAGTGCGAAACACCCGAGGCCCACGACGACTGCCACGACGGTGATTGCGTTTACCATTGCTCCTCGCTGTCTCTCGTTCGGTTACTGGTCGTCGTAGACGGCGGCCGGGTCGAAGACGCGTTCACCGACGTTCTCGCCGTCGATGGTCCGGTAGAAACACGACCGATGGCCGGTGTGGCACGCGCCGACGTTCTGGTCGACGAGGTAGAGTAACGTATCGGCGTCACAATCGACGCGCACTTCTCGTATCTCCTGTGTGTGGCCGCTCGATGCACCTTTCTCCCAGAGTTCGTCGCGACTGCGCGAGTAGTAGTGTGCTCGGCCCGTCTCGATAGTCCGTTCGAGCGCCTCCGGCGAGACGTACGCCAGCATGAGCACCTCCCCAGATTCCGCATCCTGCGCCACGGCGGGGACGAGTCCGTCGTCCCCGAAGTCGACATCGACCGTCATAGTTCGGGCGACGAGGTCACGGGGGTTATCTCTTGTGCGTCGTGGACGCGTGACATCAGGCGATTCCGAGCGCGCCCAGCACGCCGAAGAGGATGTCGCCGTAGACGAACGCGACGACCAGTCCGACGAACATCGGGACGATGAACGGAATTCCCGGCGAAATCCAGACAGACTCGCGAGTCGTCACGAGGTCGAGCCCACCACGGAGTTTCTCGGGTGTCGTCCCGTACGCAGAGCCCTCGATCGACTCGAGGAACGCCGCCGCACCCCACGGGTCGTCGAAGTCGGTCTCGGGGTCAGCGTCTGCATCCGGCGACTGTTCGGCTTCAGTGACTCCCCCATCAGTACGCACCGTTCGATGGACTGCACCGTCAGTCGGGTCGAACGTCTCGTCGATGCTCTCGGGGTCACGGAACGTGTCGGGGGTCTCGCGGAGGTCAGAGAGCGTGATGCCACGCCAGCGAAGGTACATTCGAAGCGCGTCGATATCCAGGCCGTTTCGCGTGATACCGTCGGGCGACTCGAAGAGACGGCCGTGCGTGGTCGAAAGCGACGGGACCGACACGCGCCGGCCGACGAACGAGAGGGGGAACTCGAACTCGCCTGCGGTGAGGTTGCGGACGGCGAGCAACAGGGGGTACGCGAGGCCGACGATAACGGTGTTCGTCAGGATGGTCATCGAGAAGACGCCGAGCGCCGTCTGTTCGAGGGGGAACACCAGTTCGCCGAGGGTGTAACTCGGGAACGTCGGCAACAGGATGGCGAACACCATGAGCGCCTTGGCGTCGGCACCACCGAAGCCACCGAGTCGCCAGAAGAGGTACGAAAGCGGGACGACGAAGAAGACGCTCACGCCGACGCGGATGAGATAGAGGCGGTCGAACACTGTCTCGACTGGCAGGTGGCCGAGCAGTTCCCACGCGAGCAAGACGAGTCCCAGCGCCGCCAGCGGATACCAGACGACGTTGGGGACGCGTCGCGTGCGAATGTCGCGCCACGCAGTCCACGCGAGGACGGGTACGACGACCAGTCGGAGGAGGTCAGGGAGCGTCCCGATACCGAACATACCCGCAGACTGGGGGCAGGGGAGTTAGGTGTTCGGGATGGATATCAATCGTGAAAGTAGACGGTGTCACGGCATGGCAAACCCACAATACCGCCAACACAGGTTCTCCTCCAGAAGCTATATAACCGCGTCCACTGCAGAAAGAGGTGACATGTGCCGGGAGACGAAGCGAGAGCCAGCCTGGGTGTCGGCCATCAGGCTGGCGTTCCTCCGAGGAACGATAACCATCGAGGGCGTGATGGAAGAAGCAAACCTCGAGCCCGGCCACGAGCGAACGGTGCAAAACGTACTCTCGACGATGGCCGAACGAAATCTCATCAGACCAGTCGAGTCGAAAGAAGACACCTACGTCCCTGGTCCCGTCCTCATCGAATCCGACCGATACAACCTCGACTTCTCGAAAGCCTCGAACGGCGGTGCCCATCGCTGGAAGTCGGCCAACTAACGTCCGACGGCCCCATCTCTGTCATCGTCTTTTCATAGCGTAAACTATGAGTGAACTACGCGGGTACTCAGTGACTATGGGACGTCTTACGGACACGAAGATATCCGAGAAGAACCTGACGACGATACCGAAACCAGTGCGGAATTTCCTCGATGTCGGTGCCGGCGACCGAGTCGAGTGGCACGTCGAGGACGGACAGATTCTGGTCAAGAAACTCGATTCAGCGTAAGCATTCGAGACAGCGTAGGCATTCGAGAAAGGGTCGGTGACGACGACCCAGGTTCGGCGTGTCGCACTCAGATGTCGTCTGGGGCGTCGATGTCGCGCCGAATTCCAGCGTCGGCGACGTCGACGAGCGCGCTCCTCTCGCCGTCGAGAAGAATCTCCCGCCCGCCTCTGTCACCCTCGGTGTCGAGCAGGGCGTCGAAGTGACGTGCGTCGAAGAGGACCGGGTTTCCTCTGGTACCCTCGAACGCCGCGGCGAGTGCGTCACCAGCGCCGGTCTCGTACGCGACACGGAGCGCGTCGACCGTCTCAGAGGCGACAAACGGCATGTCGCCGAGTGCGACGACGACAGCATCTGCGTCGGGGTATCGGTCCCGGACCGCTTCGATTCCCGTCCGAAGAGACGATGCCTGTCCCGTGTCGTAAGCGTCGTTGACGGCGATTTCGACAGGGAGACCGTCGAGAGCCTCGCGCACACGGTCGGCTTCGTACCCGAGGACGACGACGACGGCGTCGACGCCGCTGTCGACGAGCGTCTGGGCGGCGTGACGGACGACGGGGTCCCGGTCGACCGTCGCCAGCAACTTGTTTTGGTCACCAAATCGACTGCTCGTCCCGGCGGCGAGCAAGACGCCAACCACGGTTGGTGAGTCGCCCATCGAGTCGGAATCGGATGCAGCGTCAGGAGTAACGCCCCGAACGAGCGGTAGGTCTCGGGAATCGACCGGCGTACCCGGCCCTCCTTCCGGGCGTTTTCCTGTCATCGTTCCAGTACCGAGTACGGGACGACAGAGACCTGTTCGTCGGCCGCGACCGGGTCCTCCGTGAGTACTACCCCGTCTGCCGCGCTCGCACGGGTACTTGACGAGAGGACGCTCGGATTGAACGTCTCGTCGTACACCGAGAGCGCCGAATCGACGTGGCCGAGCGGCATCGCGACTCCATCCTCGACGGTCACCGGAATCCCGTAGGTGAACCCGGGTGGGGCAACGTCGACATCGCGCGCCATTCGCGCAGTGACCGTCGGGAGCGACGTCTCACCGGTGAAGAACGGGCGAGCGACGAGCGCCGTCACGAGGTGTGCGCCGACTGGCTTGCCGGGGATGGCAAATGCAACCGCATCGTGGTCGGGGAGTCGAGCCACAGCGATGGGTTTGCCCGGCCGCAGTTGGACGCGGTGGAACAGCACGTCTCCGAGGTCGGCGAGTGCCCGGACGACGTAGTCTTTGTCGCCGACGCTCGTCCCCCCGGTGGTGACGACGACGTCGTACTCTCGGGCGAGGTCCGCGATTCGACGTTTGACACGGTCGTGGGTGTCGGGGACGGACCCCTCGTACGTCGCCTCGTGGCCCCACGACCGGATCAGGCCGGCGAGCATCGGCGAGTCGAGGTCGGCGAGGCGGCCCTCGTGAATCTCCGTGCCGGTCGCCAGCAGCCCGACGGAGAAGCGTTCGTGGACGCGAACCTCCTCGATACCGAGGTCGCCGAGCAGTAGCGCGTCTTTGGCACCGAGGCGGTCGCCGACGGCGAACAGTTCTTCTCCCGCGGAGACGTTGCTCCCACGTTCGTACACGTACGTCCCGGGTTCGATGTCGGGTCCGGTGAGACGACCGTCTTCGACGACGGCCTCTTCGCGTTTGAGGACGGCGTTCGCCGATGGCGGGAGTGGTGCACCGGTCGCAATACGGGTCGCCGTCCCGGAGGCGAGCGCGGGTGGTTCGTCCTCCGGAAACACGCCGGTGTCGACGACTTCGAACGGATACGAGTCGGACGCGTCGAACGCGAATCCGTCCATCGTCGCGAAACTATACTCTGGGAGGTCGACGGGAGCAGCGACCACTTCTGCGACCGTCCGACCGACGAGATTGTCGAGCGAGACACGTTCGGTCCCGAGTCGGGACAGCTGAACGTCGCGGAGCGAGCGAGTTCGCCTGATTGCGTCCGAGACCGGGATGAGGTCGTCGCATTCATGCGATTTTACGTTACTCATTGGATTGGATTACCTCGTGAGCAGTGATAACATACCACCGAACACTTATTGTCACGGTGTACTATGAAAGATGACGAGGTAATAGTATGCACATAGTGCGGGGTTATAAAAGATGACAACGGACAGTGACCGACCAACGAAGCTCGAAGGCGGGTGGCACTGATGGAGTTCAACGGCGAGTTCGAACTCGAGAGCGTCCCACCGGAGAAAGCGTGGGTCGTACTGTCAGACCCTATCGCGGTACGAAACTCGTTGAAAGGCTGTAAGTACATCACGCCGAAGACCGACGAGTTTAGCTTCGACGACTACGAGCCGGAGGAGGATGTCGAGACACTCCCCGAGGCGGACCCCGAAGTCGTCGCGGCGCGCGCGTTCAAAGAGGGACAGGAGTACGCCGCACTGATGCAAATCGGCGTCGGGAGCGTCAAGCCACGCTTCGAGACGACCGTGACCATCCAAGAGCGCGACGAAGACGACTTCATCATGACCGCAACGGGCGGGGGAAGCGCGAGCGGCAGCAGCTTCAGCATGGAGTCGGGGATGGAGATTAACCCACTCGAGAACGGCGACGGGTCACGTATCGAATGGTGGACCGAGGCCGACATCTCGGGTCGCATCGCCCAACTCGGGTCACGCGTCATCAACCCTGTGGCGAACAAAATCGTCGGCAACTTCTTCAAAGATATCGAGCGCCAGATGACCGAAGTCAACGAGGAGACGGATTCGAGTATCACAGACCGAATCCGAGGGTTGCTATGAAGCCCGCACCGTTCGAGCAGCACGAACCGACGACAGTCAAGGAGGCGGTGAGCCTGCTCGAAAGTCTGGACGACCGGGCGATTCTCGCCGGCGGCCAGAGTATGGTTCCGATGCTTCGATTCCGACTCGCAGTGCCGGAGACCATCATCGACATCAACCGCGTCGAGGGACTCGACAACTTCGGAGAGGAGGACGGGTGGCTCAAACTCGGCGCGCTCGTGCGCCACGCAGACGTGGAACACTCCGACCTCATCGCCGAGAAGTACGGCAGTTTCGCCGACGCGGCCCCGCTCGTCGCTGACCCGCAGATTCGAAATCGCGGGACGGTCGCCGGGTCGGTCGCACAGGCAGACCCGAAAGGTGACTGGGGGAGCGTCCTCCTCGCCCACGAGGGCGAAGTCGTCGCCCACGGCCCCGACGGCGAACGGACCATCCCAGCGGACGAGTTCTTCCTGTTACCGTACGACACGACGCTCGATGAGAACGAACTGCTCACCGAACTTCGCGTCCCGGTTCCGGCCGCGAACGAGGGGAGTGCCTACCACAAACTGAAACGCAAGGTCGGTGACTACGCGATGGTCGGGTCGGCCGTGCGGCTCATCCTCGACGACGACGGCGTCATCGAGAAGGCCAACATCGGTCTCACCGCCGTCGACATCACAAACGTCCGGGCGACCGACGCCGAAGAACACCTCGAAGGTGAACGTCCGGGGAGCGAACTGTTCAAGCGCGCCGGCGAGCTGGCGGCAGAACAGTCGAACCCCGAGGCCGACGAACACGGCGGCGTCGCGTACAAAGAGCGGATGGTGAGCGTCCTCACCCAGCGGGCGCTCGCCGACGCGGTCGAACGTACTGGCGCGGTGAAACGAAAGGTGAAACAATGACAATCACACGAGAGATTACGCTCACGGTCAACGGAACCGAGCACACGGTAGAAGTCGAACCGCGCCAACTCCTGGTCCACGCCATCAGGGAAGAACTGGACATGACCGGGACGCACATCGGGTGCGACACCGGAAACTGCGGCGCGTGTACCGTCGTGAAGGACGGCGAACCCATCAAATCCTGTCTGATGTTCGCCACGCAAGCCGACGGAAGCGAACTCCTCACCGTCGAAGGAATGGAAGAACTCCCCGAGGCGGCCGGCGGACTCCACCCGTTACAGGAGGGCTTCCGCGAGGAACACGGCCTCCAGTGTGGGTACTGCACGCCCGGCATGCTCATGTCCGGGAAGGCACTGCTCGACGACAACCCGAACCCGAGCGAAGGCGAGATTCGCGAGGCCATCAGCGGCAACCTCTGTCGCTGTACCGGCTACCAGAACATCGTCAAATCGGTCGAGTACGCGTCGGAGAAACTCTCCGAGGTCGCCGCCGCCGACGGTGGCGTCGACGCGAGCGACGCGCCCAGCACGGCCGACACCGAGTTCACCTGCGGCGTCGAGAACTGCTGCGGCGGCCCATCGACCGACCGCGAACACGTCTCCGACACGGGAGGTGACGTCCGATGAGCAGCGACGAGCGACCGTACGTCCACTCGGAAGACGGCGGACCCGACCCGGAGACGTTCTGTGGCCACGGCCGCGGCGGGATGGGCGAGGAGGTCAAACGCAAGGAAGACCAGCGGTTCATCACCGGTCGCGGCAACTACGTCGACGACATCAAGAAACCGGGGATGCTCCACTGCGAAATCGTCCGCAGTCCGCACGCCCACGCCCGCATCGAGAACATCGACAAATCCCGAGCGTTAGACGTTGACGGCGTCGTCGCCGTGCTCACCGCAGACGACCTGCTCGAACACGGCCTCGCGACGATGCCGACGTTGATGTCGGACACGCAGGACGTGCTCGTCAACGACAAGGTGAAGTTCCAGTCCCAGGAGGTCGCCGCGGTCATCGCGACCGACCGCTACACCGCGAAGGACGGCGCGCAGAAGGTCGTCGTCGACTACGACGTTCTCGACCCGGTCGTCGATCCGAAGAAGGCGCTCGAAGACGACGCGCCACTCATCCGCGACGACATCGAAGGGAAAGAAGACAACCACTGTCTCGACTGGGAGACAGGCGACGAGGAGGCCACCGCGAAGGTGTTCGACGAAGCCGACGTGACGGTCAAAGAGCAGATGCTCTACCAGCGACTCCACCCCGCACCAATCGAGACGTGTGGAGCGGTCGGCGACTACGACCCCGGCAAGGACAAACTGACGGTGCACATGACCTCGCAGGCGCCGCACATCCACCGGACGCTGTTCTCGATGGTGGCGGGCATCCCCGAACACAAGATTCGCATCATCAGCCCCGACGTGGGCGGTGGATTCGGCAACAAGGTGCCCATCTACCCCGGCTACGTCGTCGCTGCGGCGGCGTCGGTCGTCCTCGAAAAGCCGGTGAAGTGGGTCGAGGAGCGCTCGGAGAACATCCAGACGACCGGGTTCGCCCGCGACTACGACATGACGGGCGAAATCGCGGCGACCGAAGATGGCGAGATTCTCGCGGTCAGAACCGACGTGCTGGCGAACCACGGCGCGTACAACGCCGTCGCCCAGCCATCGAACTTCCCGGCGGGGTTCTTCAACATCTTCACCGGGTCGTACGACATCGAGACGGCCTACGGGTCGTTGACGGCGGCCTACACGAACACCGCACCAGGCGGGGTCGCCTATCGCTGTTCGTTCCGGGTCACCGAAGCCGTCTATCTCATCGAGCGGATGGTGAAGGTGCTCGCCGACGAACTCGGGATGGACCCGGCGGAGATTCGACGGAAGAACTTCATCCCGGCGGAGAAGTTCCCCTACGAGAGTCCGACCGGATGGAACTACGACTCCGGCGACTACGAGAAAGCGCTCGACCTCGCACTGGAGATGGCCGACTACGACGCCTACCGCGAAGAACAACAGCGCCGTATCGACGAGGATGCCGACAAACTGCTCGGTATCGGCATCTCCTCGTTTACCGAAATCGTCGGGGCCGGACCCGGCAAGACCTGTGACATCGCGGGCGTCGAAATGTTCGACTCCGCCGAGATTCGGGTCAACCCGACCGGAAGTGCCGTGGTCAGAGTCGGCGTCCAGACGCAAGGACAGGGTCACGAGACCACGTTCGCCCAAATCGTCGCCGAAGAACTCGGCATGGACGTCGAAGATATCACGGTCGAACACGGCGACACCGACAACGACCCGTACGGGCTCGGTACCTACGGGTCGCGGAGTACGCCGGTCGCGGGCGCGGCGGCAGCGGTTGCCGCCCGGAAGGTCCGCGAGAAGGCAAAGACCATCGCCGCGAACGAACTCGAAGCGAGCGAGGACGACGTGACGTGGGACCGCCAGAGCGGCGAGTTCCACGTCGTCGGCGCACCGGAGCGGTCGGTCACGATTACCGAAATCGCCGCCGGTGCGTACATGAACCACCCCGCGGGCGAAGAACCCGGCCTCGAAGCCGTGGATTACTACGACCCGCCGGAGATGACGTACCCGTTCGGTTCGTACATCGTCATCGTCGAAGTCGACCGAGAGACCGGTGAAGTCGAGTTCGAGAAATTCGTCGCCGTCGACGACTGTGGGAACCGCATCAACCCCATGATCATCGAAGGGCAAATCCACGGCGGACTCGCCCAGGGTATCGGGACGGCGATGATGGAACACGTCACCTACGACGACAACGGCAACGTCACTGGTGGCGACTTCATGAACTACCTCCTTCCCACGTCGATGGAGATCCCCGAATTCGAGACGGGATACACCGTCACGCCGTCGCCACACCATCCCATCGGTGCGAAGGGCGTCGGCGAATCGCCGACCGTCGGGTCGCCACCGGCCATCGTCAACGCCGTCGTCGACGCGATGTCGCACGCCGGCATCAGCCACATCGAGATGCCGATGACGCCAGACAGAGTCTGGGAGAAACTCGACGAAGCGGGCCTCGCCATCGACCCGGCCGACCACCTCGACTTCGAGTTCGAAGCGGCGGGAAGCGGCGAGACAGCAGACGACTAACGATACATGACAGACGGAACAGCACACGACGGCCACGATGGACACCACGACGCGGACGCCACCGACGACCTCGCCGAGCGCGAACGCCTGCTAACCGAACGCGGCGAACCATACGCTCGGGCGACGGTCGTCCGGCGCAAGCCGCCGGTCTCGGCGAACGTCGGCGACCGCGCAGTCGTTACCTCAGCGGGTGACCTCGTCGGTTGGGTCGGCGGCGCGTCCTGTGCGCAATCGACGGTGATTCGCGAAGCGCAAGCAGCGATCGCTGACGGGAAGCCACGGCTGCTCGGCCTCGCGCCCGACCCAGAGGACGTTGCACGCCCCGGACTGGACGCGTTCCCGATGACGTGCCACAGTGAAGGGACGCTCGAGGTGTTCGTCGAACCGGTGATTCCAGCGACGCGACTCCTCGTCGTCGGCGACTCACCCGTCGCACGCTCGCTCGCCAGATTCGCCCCCGAACTCGACATGGCAGTCACCGTCGTCGCTCCCGACGGGGCGAGCGACTGGCAGGCAGCAGACGACTCCACGACGGTCCTTTCTACGCTCGACCCCGGCACAATCGCCGCGGAGGTCGGGTCGGAGCCGCTCGTCCTCGTCGCCTCGATGGGCAAGTACGACGCTCGCGGTGTCGCCGCCGGCGTCATCGCCGACGCGCCGTACATCGGTCTCGTGGCGAGCAGCGTGCGCGCGACGGAAGTCGTCGAGCGTGCTGCCGGACTCCTCGAGACCGACCCGAATTCGGTTCGAGAGGCGATTACGAACCCCGCCGGCGTCGACATCGGTGCCCACACGGGGGCCGAAATCGCAGTCAGCGTGCTCGCCGAACTGGTCGACGTTCGGTCGTCGATGGGGGCGGTTAGCGAGTCGGTCGGCGACTCGGACCGCGCTGCCACTGCCGACTCGCCAGGCGATGTCGAGACCGGGTCTTGCTGTTCCGGAAGTGACGGCGGAGCGAAGACCGCAGACTCCACCGACGCGAGCGCCGGCCCGCACGTCGACCCTGTCTGCGGGATGACGGTCGACCCAGACGGCGCACCGAGCGTCAGTCACGAGGGAGAGACCTACTACTTCTGCTGTCAGGGCTGTGCGGACTCCTTCAGCAACGACCCGGACGAGTACCTCGACGCGGACGAGGGACAACCCGCGCATTCACGATGACGAGAGAGCAGTCCGAGTCCTCGAACGTACCCGCGCCGTTCGCCGATCTCTCCGAGTCGGAGTTGCGTGAGCGATTCGACCGACTGGACTACGTTGCGACCGACCGCGTCGTCACCACCGTCTATCTCGCGCTTCGGATGGGGCGACCACTCCTCGCGGAGGGACTGCCCGGAAGCGGGAAGACGGAACTCGGGAAAGTACTCGCCGAGGCGTTCGACACCGAGTTGATTCGCCTCCAGTGTTACGAGGGATTGACCGTCGAGAACGCCCTGTACGAGTGGAACTACACGAAGCAACTTCTCGCAGTTCAGTCAGACGAGGCACGCGTCAGCGCGGATACGTCGGAGGGCGCACCAGCGTCCGATGGTGCGAACGCGCCATCGGAGTCGGTGTTCAGCGAAGCGTACCTGCTCGAGCGCCCGCTCCTGCGGGTCCTCACCGCCGGCGACGACCGACCACCGGTGCTACTCATCGACGAGATAGACCGTGCCGACGAGGAGTTCGAAGCGTTCCTGTTGGAACTGCTCTCGGACTTCCAGGTGTCGATTCCCGAACTCGGCACCGTCACGGCCGACCACCCGCCAATCGTCATCCTGACTTCGAACCGCACGAGAGCACTGAGCGACGCACTCAAACGACGCTGTCTGTACTTGCACGTCGAACCGCCGTCGTTCGAGACGGAGTACGAGATAGTCACCCGCAAAGTCCCCGAACTCGACGGAGTCGTCGCGGCCGAAGTATGCGCCATCGTCGAACGCCTCCGGGAGGAATCGTTCCTCAAGCGGCCGGGCGTCGCCGAGACACTCGACTGGGCGCGAGCAGTCGCAACCCTGCGGGCCGATTCAGGAGACGAAGCAGGCTCTGCGTCCATTTCGGCCGTCGAAATCGAGCGGACCATCGGTTGTCTGCTCAAGGAAGTCGAAGACGTAGAGCGGGTCGACGCCGAACTACTCGAACGGCTACACGACGCCGCCGCCGGGGCGAGCGACCGAACCGCGGAGATTCCCGATGACCCCCGGTCGTGACTTCTTCGACGGGAACTCCGCGGGGCAGAACCAGCAACGTGGCTGGCAGAACGTCCCCGACTTTCGACTCGCACGACGCCACGTCGTGACGGAGTTGATCCGTTTCACACGCACTCTCCGAAACGCAGGTGTGTCTGTCCCGGCAAACGGCAGTCTCGACGGTGCGAAGGCACTCGCAGTAATCGGCCTCTCTGACCGTGAGGTCGTGGCTGACGCGCTCCGAACGACGCTCCTCTCCGATGCCGGCGACGACGACGCGTTCAACGAGGCGTTTCCAACGTTCTGGCACCGGCTACGCACGGGACTCGACCGAATCGCCACCGACGAGGGCGGCCTCTCGCCCTCCGGAGACGAGACGGACGACACTGGCGGAACCGGTTCGGTGGCGCAATTGCAGGAAGAAACGGACGGCACCGACTCCCAGGAAACTATCGCCGGAGCCGAGGCACCCGAGATGGGCGCTGGCGACGACCCGGGTCGGGTCGATGTTCGCATTTCGACGGGTATGCAGCACGCGACAGGCGAGCGACCTGCATCGACCGAACCTGACGACGGCAACGCACGGCAATACAGCGCCGTCGGCGGGCGCGAAGCGGTCGACGACGACACGCAGACACTCTCCAAACGCGACCGGGCGGCCATCGACAGATTCATCGACGCGCTGGCGACGATTCCCGGCCGTCGAAGCCACAGAACCGAACACGGGAGACACGTCGATGCTCGCCGTGCACTCCGTTCGAGTCTCGCCACCGGCGGAACGCCGATTCGCCTGCCGGCCCGCGAGTCGGCCGACAGCGAACTCCAGTGTTGTCTCCTCGTCGACGTCAGTGGCTCCGTACTCGACACCATCGACCGAGGGGCGCTACTCGCGTTCGCCGAGGCGGTCCAGACGAGCGCCCGGAACGGGTCGGTGTTCCTGTTCGACACCGACCTCGTCGATGCGACTGACCAGTTCACACGAGCGAAGGGTGACCCCGCAGCCGCGCTCCGTGCCGCCGAAATCGACTGGGGTGGTGGCACGCGCATCGGTCACGCGTTCGAGACGCTCCGACGAGAGTATCCCTACGCTATCGACCGGCGAACCGTCGTCGTCGTCGTCAGCGACGGTCTCGACGTGGGTGACCAAGAGACGCTCCAGCGTGCTGTGACGTGGCTCTCTCGGCAGGCGAACGCGCTCGTCTGGCTCAACCCCCTCGCGGTGTCGCCAGCCTACGAACCGCGGTCGAGGGGGATGGCGACGTGTCTCCCGTACGTCGACGGCCTGTTCGGTTTCGCGACGCCGGCAGACCTCGACGAGGCCGCACGACAACTCGAACACCGTGGGACCGCCGGCCCAATCGGGTACGAGTACGACCCGCGGCGGAACCGCGACCGAGACGACACCGCGTCGAGCACGACGGTCGGCGCGAGCGACGGCGGGGGGACACGATGACCGACCCGCTCCTTCCCGCTGTCGTCGACCGACTCCGGACGCTCGGTGCGCCGACTCGAGCGACCGTCGAAAGCGTGACTATCGGCAACAGGGCGGTGATGGTCGAACTGTCCGGGGTGACAGACGCGTCCCAAACCGAGGGGAGTTCGACCGGCGGGGAAACTGTCGGTCTCGCCCATCGCCCGTCTGGACCCGCGCCATCGACGGACGGTCTCGACGTGGCGACGCTGCTCGAGTGGGCGACGTCGGCACCGGTGGAGGGGCACGAAACACCCGGCGACCGTGTCTCGCTCTCCGTCGCCGTCGCGGCGCTCAACGCGCTGTCGGCTCCGTACATCGACTGGATAGCCGGCGACCCGATGGCGCTGCTCGACTCGGCTGTCGAGACTATCGCGACGGTAGGGCTGTTCCGCCCTGCGTTCCGGAAGTTCGACAACGTGGACGTCCACGTCATCGAACGCGACGCAGTCGGCGACGTGGCCGCACCCGATGGTGTTCGGGTCACGACCTACCGACAGGCAGACGCGAGCAAGGCGCTCGTCGACGCCGAGGTGCTTTTCGTAACTGGTTCTGCGATTCTGTACGGCGGGGTCGAGCGATATTTGGACGCCGCACCGGCTACGGCGACGGTTGTCGTCGTCGGCGCAACCGCGTCGTTCCTTCCCGAGGTGCTTTTCGACGCCGGTGTCGACGTCGTCGCTGGCGCGTCAGTGGTCGATGTCGACCGTGCCCGAGAAGCGATTCGCGCCGGCGGGTGCGGGACCGACCTGCACGACGCCGGCGTGCAGAAAGTGTATGCCGTTCGTGACGGGTCCAGCGCGAGCGGACTGTCGCTCCGGCGACGTTCGAACGAGGGCCAGAGAAGATTGAACCCATGACAGGAAGCAGATGGAGTGTCCCGGAAACCGAAGTAGTACAGCGCGTTCACGAGCGACTCGATGCGGGCGAAGCAGACGTTCTCGCGACCATCGTCGACGTAACGGGGAACGCCTACCGACGACCCGGTGCGAAGATGCTCCTCGACGACGGGGGCGACGGCATCGGGAGCATCACGGCCGGCTGTCTGGAGGACGACCTGCGCCGGGTCGCCAAGTCGGTCCGCACGGAGGGTCGTCCGGAACTCGTCACCTACGACTTGATGGACGACGAAGATGATGTGTGGGGCCTGGGTGTCGGCTGTAACGGTGTCATCGACGTACTGCTGGAACCGTTGACCGAGACGTATCGTCCGGCCGTCGAAGCGTTCGCAAACGGGCGAGACGTGGCTGTACTTACTATCCTCGACGGAGGCGAACCGACAGACGAAACCGGCGGAGAGAGCGGACTGCTCGAAACCGGAGACCGAGCGTACTACTACCCGGACGAGGGGAGTTTCGTGACTGCCGAGGGCGAACCAGCCAGCGAGTGGCCCACGTCACTGCCGGCATTGACCGAGAGCGCCGAGTCACTCGCCGAGCGGGGACGAGCGGGCGTCGTCGAACTCGAACACGAGGGGCGTCGACTCAACGTGTTCGTAGACGGCCTCGCGGCCCCGCCGAACCTCGTCGTCTTCGGGACGGGTCACGACGTCGGCCCGGTCACCGAGTTGGCTGCGAAGAACGACTTCCGGGTGACGGTCGTTGGATTCCGCGGCGGGGTCGACCTCGACGAGCGGTTCCCGGATGCGGACGAGACGATAACCACCTCGCCAGGGTCGGTCGCCGACGCGGTCGGCCTCGACGAGCGAACCTACGCAGTCGTCATGACGCACAACTTCATCGACGACCGGTTGACGGTCGAGACGCTCCTCGGCTCGCCGGTCCCGTACGTCGGACTGATGGGTCCCCACGACCGCTTCGAGGAGATGCGCGAACGGTTCGAAGAAGAGGGGACGACCTTCGACGGTCAGGCGCTGTCCACGCTCTACACGCCCATCGGACTCGACCTCGGTGGGGGGTCGCCGTACCAGATAGCCCACAGTATCGTCGCCGAAGTACTGGCCGTCTCTAACGACCGAAGCCCCGGTCACCTCCGTACGCGCGAGGGCCACATCCACGAGCGGGTAATCACTGGGTCTGGACCTGATGACTGAGGGGTATCAACCGAGAAACTGGGTTGGGGTCAGAAGACGGCGAGTTCGAAGAAGTGAGAGACAGGCACCGAGAGGCCGAACAGCGATAGCACGACGACTGGCACGACCACCGACTTCGTTTGGTCGTATCCGTACGCCGCCGACCCGAACGCGAGCGCCCACAACACGTGTTCGAACCCATCGGGAACGTCCGCGAAGAGCGCGGCGAACGCGACGATGAGAATCAAGCCGAGTGCGAACACAGGAACGAAGAGCGGCCGGTAGAGGACACGAATCGAGCGTTCGAGGACACTTCGATAGAAGAGTCCAAGACTGACACCGCCTGCAACTGTGGAGACGAGGAGGATGCCGAAGAGAGCGAGTCGCCACTGTTTGGGAAACACGACCACCGTGTACGCACTGCCTCGAAGCATCCCATCGAAGAACACCCCCAGTCCCGCCGTGAACACGACGGCGTGTTTCGTGGGCATCGACGCACGACTACGCAGGAGTTCGAACACGGTCGCAGTCAGTACCCCGTAGCCAACCCCGGTGAGAATCGTCGATTCGGCCCACTGAGAGAGTGCGGTGAGGAACGACGCCTGTGGATGGTACGTCGAACCGACGGCCGCAGCGAACGACGTGCCGAAGACGAGCGGTGTCCCGATCGTCGTCGCGACGAGCGCCAAGAGCGGCAGAGCGACGACAGCGAGTGTGGTCCCAACGTCTGCTGGTCGGGGACGCGTCGGCGACAAGTCGATACCTCGGAATCTCGCGTACGCGAGCGTTGGGAGTGCGAGTCCTGCGATGCCGGGAGACGAGAGTACATCGACGACTGGAACGCCGCGGAGTCGGAGCGAGGCCCAGTACGCGCCGACAGTCGTGAGTGTGATGCAGACGAAAAAGAGACTCAGTCGGCCCAGTTCGCGCGATTCGGGTGGGATCGAAACGTCGAGTTGGTCGGGGAGGGTGTCGATAGACGAGGACACATGAAGACGCACCGCTCAGGGTGACAAATCCCTGTCGGCTGTCGGAGACCGTTCTCTCACTCGCCACCCGACGTATCGGCAAGAGGAGCGACCCACCAATCAGGCTCTCTGTACTGCTGCGCGTGCGTTTTCCACCCACCAGTCGAGGTCCTTGTACGCCGCTGGCCAACTGGTGAGCAACCGGTCCGACGCAGAATCAAGTTCTTCAGGCGTCCAAAATCTGGCTTCGGCAACTTCGTCGGCTGCGGTCGGCGTGCCACTCACGTGCGCAACATCGACTGCGTAGGCGAGGGTCGTTTTGTGCGTCGTCCCAAATTTGGCGAACGTGCGAGCGTCGAACAGGACGAGGTCGTCCGGGTCGACGACGAGCGTCGTCTCTTCTTCGAGTTCGCGTGCACCCGCCTCGTCAGGGTTCTCGCCGGCCTCGACCATCCCACCCGGCGTTCCCCACAGGTCACGGTCGGGGAGGTCAACCTTCACGAGGAGTATCGAATCGTCGTCGATGACCGCGAGACGCGCAGTGGGTATCGGGTTGTAGAAGACGTAATCCTCGCAAGAATCGCAGTAGTGGGAGGTTGGCGGGTCGACAGGCGATAGGTTCGTTCCACAGTATGGACAGTACGACGGTGGCCTGTTAGCCATACACACATGTCGTTCAGAGGTTATATTATATCTATTCGAGAGAGAGAGATGCAGAAGAACCCGTGTGGACAGCGTATCCACTCACACCCGAGCGTCGAAAGAAAGTGTTGAGTTGGCGTCTTAGATGACGCGGTTCTGCAGGTAGTCGAGGTGCTTCGCGTTGTAGACGATCTTGACCTCGTCAGCAGTTGGCGAACCGATGCAGGTCAGACGAACGTTCTTGTCGTTGACTTCCTCGTCGGAGAGAATCTGCTGCATGTCCATCTCGATGTCGCCTTCCTTGACGATGGCAGCACAGTTCGCACAGGCACCTGCGCGGCAGCTGAAGGGCCAGTCGTAGCCCTGTGCTTCCGCGGCTTCGAGGATGTACTCGCCCTGATTGACTTCGAGTTCACCGAAGTCTTCATCGTCGAAGCCAGCGTCGGCGGCCTTCTCGAAGAGGTCGTCATCGTCGAGGTCCCATCCCTGGTCGTCAACAGCTTCGTAGTTAAGGTAAGTTACCGTGGGCATCAACAAGCGGTTCGGAGGCCACCCCATTAGACTTTGCTGTTCCGTGCGGTGAAAAACCGGCCGGCATAGTGAGGTCGCACATGATAAATCGAGATACAATCGCAACCCGAAGACAGCGCAGTTTCGTCAGAAGACACTCGAAGAAAACAGTGCGTACGAGGCGAGCGCAGACAGCGACGGCGTCAACATCCAGAAGAAGATGACGCGACCAGTCGTTCCGGGGTTGAACAGGTCGTGTGCGGAGAGTTCGTCCGGTGCTTCCTCACCGATCTTCGGGACTTTGTCCTCACGTTCTGCGGCGAGTGCGTTCACCGACACCTGCGGCGTCTCGCCACCGAGTGCTTCACCGATGGTGACGGTTCGCGTCGCACGACCCCAGCCGAGACCGACGATACACATCGTCGCGCTCACGGCGAGACTCGCCGGGATGCCGATTGCCGACAGGAACGAGATGAGTGATGCACTGACGGCCTCGACGATGAGCGCGGCGAGAATCGGGAGTTCTGTCAGGTCGTTGCCGACGGTGTCGAGGGTTCGGCGGGCGATGGTGAACGCACCGAGTCCAATCGCCCCGGACGCGATGAGGATACCCGCGTTCATCCCGACCGCCCCGTTGCCGACCAGCGGGGCGACGGCGTTAGCGACGTTCGACGCACCGGCCGAAAACGCCATGTAACAGGCGACGACGACGACCAGAATCGTGCTCCCGAGTTCTTTGTGGGTCGTATTCGGCCCGAGTCGGGGGCGCGGGATGGTCCCTCTCCGGTCGAGTGTCACGAGCGGGCCGGGACTCTGGTCGAGTTTCAACCACGCGTCGAGATATGGGTAGACGTAGCGGCCGATGACCGCACAGATCCAGAAGGCGATGACCGGGGCGACGATCCACCACGAGATGATTTCGAGCATCACGTCGGAGTTGAGAGAGCCACGAGCGAGGCCGAGACCGGCAATCGCACCGACGGCAGTCATCGAGGTCGATGCGGGAACGCCGAAGGTGTTGGAGACCAAGAGTGCGATTCCAACGAAGAACAGGACGGCGACGCTGGCCGCGAGCGTGAACTCGCTCTGCGGGACGATTTCACCGCCCATTTTGGCGACGACTTCGCGTCCAATCGTCCACCCACCGAGGAGTGCGAATCCCGTCATCAACGCTGCTGCGGTGACTTTTCCCAGCACGTTGCTCCCGACGGCCGGGCCGAACGCGACCCCAGTCGACGACCCACCGATGTTGAACCCGACGAACACTGCCACCAGGAGTCCAACGAAGAGGAGTGTTTGTACCACGACCACTGTTTCCCGCTCATCCGCAAAAGGAGCGACGGTCGAATTCTCGTCACATCACCGATTCGGCACGTCGAAGCAGTGCGGTTTCGCCCAGGCCAGGTCAGGCCAAGTCAGGCCAGGCCCGGTCAGTTCGACGCCGATCGAATCGCCTGGTCGAGGTCGGCGATGATGTCCTCGGTGTCCTCGATGCCGACCGAGAGACGGACCATATCGGGCGTCACGCCTGCTGCGGTCTGTTCGTCTTCGGTGAGTTGCTGGTGGGTCGTCGATGCGGGGTGGATGACGAGCGTCTTCGCGTCGCCGACGTTCGCCAGAAGCGAGGCGAGTTCGACGTTGTTGACGGTGCCTTTTGCTGCCTCGTAACCGTCTGCGAGGCCGAACGTAATCATGCCGCCGTACCCGCCGTCGAGGTACTCCGAGGCTTCCTCGTGGGTCTCGTGTGATTCGAGTCCCGGATAGTTCACCCACGAAACCTTCTCGTGGTCGTCTAAGAACTCCGCGACAGCCTGCGCGTTCTCACAGTGGGCACGCATCCGAAGTGGGAACGATTCGAGTTTTTCGAGCGTCTGCCACGCGTCGAACGGCGACTGCGAGTTGCCGAGGTCACGCAGTCCGCGAGCGATTGCCGCGTACGTGAATCCAGCGGGGCCGAACGTCTCGTCGAAGTTGACGCCGTGGTACGCCGGGTTCGGCTTTGCAATCTCCGGGTAGTCGTCGGCGTAGTCGCTCCACGGGAAGTTCCCGCCATCGACGAGGACGCCGCCGATGGTCGTCCCAGCGCCGTGAATCCACTTCGTCGTCGACTCCCAGACGATGTCGGCACCGTGGTCGATTGGGTTGCACAGATACGGTGTCGCGAACGTGTTGTCCACGACGAGTGGTGTCCCGTATTCGTGTGCAACGTCGGCGATTGCTTCGATATCGGGCGTCACGAGTGCTGGATTGCCGATGGTTTCGAGGTGGACGAACGCGGTGTCTTCGTCGATGGCTTCCTCGTAGGCGTCTACGTCGAGCGTATCGACGAAGCGCGTGGTGACGCCCCGGCGCTCGACAGAGTGAGTGAGGTAGGTGTAGGTACCGCCGTACAGCGACGACGCGGAGACGATATTGTCACCGGCCGACGCGAGGAGGAACGTCAACAGGTCGAACGCGGCCATGCCGGAGGACGTGGCGACAGCGCCGACACCGTTTTCGAGGGAGGCCAGACGCTCCTGGAGCATTCCCACCGTCGGGTTCATCAGGCGAGAGTAGATGTGGCCGGGCTTTTTCAGGGCGAACTGGGCGGCGGCGTCGGCGGCGTCGTCGAAGACGTACGACGTGGTCTGATACAGCGGTGGTGCGCGCGCACCCGTCTCCGGGTCGGGGTCCTGTCCAGCGTGAAGGCTCCGGGTGTTGAATCCGGATTGGTCGTCGCTCATAATTCGTGAGTCGGCGTGTAAGGGCTAAAACAGGGTGACAAGCGCAATTCCCGCCGGAGTCTACGACGCCGACCCGTAACCGGCGGTCCGGGGCGCTGTAGTCGGGTACTGTACGTCGGTCAGGCGAACAACCCCACCACCCACCGGACGACTTCCGACCCGGCGAGTACCGTCCCCTCGACGCGCGAGAGTCGCCGTCCCGTCCACAGCGCGGCGACAACGACGAGCGAGACGGCGACCAGCCACCAGAACGTCTCCAGCGCCACCGCGCTCACCGACAGCGGGCGAACGAGCGACGCAACGCCCACGACGCCGAGGAGGTTGAAGACGTTGCTCCCGACGACGTTGCCGACCGAGACGCCGAGACTCCCGCGTCGAAGCGCGACGAGAGAAACCGCGAGTTCGGGCGTCGACGTTCCCGCGGCGACGATAGTCCCGCCGATGACCCACTCCGAGACGCCCGCGTCGAGCGCGAGGGCGGACGCCGCCTGAACCAAGAGGTCACCACTGACGAGGATGATGCCGAGTCCGACGAGAAGAGAGACCACGTCACGCCAACGAAACGGCGTCCGTTCGGTCACAACTCCCGTGTCCGAGGCCGGCACCGTCTCGTCGGCGGCGGCGGTCTGTCGGTCGGTTCGAAGCAGAAACGCGGTGTAGGCGACGAACAGACCGGCCAAGAGTCCGCCTTCGAGGCGAGTCACCACGAGGTCGGAAACGACGGCACCAGCGAGGAAGGTGCTAGCGAGCAGTGCGATGCCGTCTCTCCGGAGGAGCGACTCGTCGACAGCGACGGGGCGTACGATAGCGACGACGCCGAGGACGAACGCGATGTTGTAGATATTCGAGCCGAAGACGTTGGCGAGCGCGAGGTTGCCAAGCCCTTTGAGCGCGGCGTCGACGGTGACCGCGAGTTCGGGTGTCGACGTGCCCACGGCGACGACGGTCAGGCCGATAGTGAAATCCGAGACATCGAGTTGGCGCGCCATTCGGACGACCGAGTCGACGAGCAGTCGAGCGCCGCCCCCGAGACCGGCGACGGTCACGACGACGACACCGAGTTGCACGACTACGTCAGGCAGTGCCATCTTTAGGAGACAACAGGGGGAGGGATATCATGGTTGGGGCGAACGCACTCTGGTGCGGGAACAACGACGAGTCAGCGAGAGAACAGCGGCGAGTCAGCGCGAGAACAGCGACGGGTCAGCGAGAGAACAACGACGAGTGAACGGGGGCGAAGTCTTTCTCCGTCTCCGATTTGCCGCCGTCTGTGACCGTGTCGGTGACGGCCCGTCCATCGACGCCGTCGGTAACGAAATCGCCAAGCGGTGGCCCGACTTTCTCAGGTTCGACGAGGAAGGCGTCGTGGCCGTGGTCGGATTCGACGACGTGGTGAGCAACAGGGGCGTCGCCCGCACGGAACGCCTCGGCCAGCGACTCCGACTGGTCGGTGGTGAAGTGCCAGTCGCCGGTGAAGGAGACGAGCAACGCTTCGCCTTCGAACGCTGCCAGCGCGGCGGCGTCGGACTCGTAGCCCTCCGAGAGGTCGAAGTCGTCCATGGCGCGCGTGAGGTAGAGATACGAGTTGGCGTCGAACCGTTCGCCGAACTTCTCGGCCTGATAGTCGAGATACGATTCGACTTCGCGGTAGGGGAAGAACGCTGCCGCCGGGTCCGCGGGATACGTATCCCCTCGGCCACCTCGACCAGCGGACCGCCGGCCGAACTTGCGGTCCATCGAGTCCTTCGAGAGATACATCAGATGGCCGATCTGCCGGGCGAGTCCCAGTCCCCCGACTGGGTCGGGCTTGTCGTCGCCGTAGTAGTCGCCGCCGTTCCAGTTCGGGTCGGTCGTAATCGCACGACGGGCGACGGCATCGAGTCCGAGACACTGTGGGTCGAGACGCGCCGCCGCCGCGACGACGACCAGTCGCTCTACGTCGTCGGGATACTGGACGGCCCAGTCGAGCGCGTTCATCCCACCGACTGACCCGCCGACGACGGCGTGCAGTCGACCGACTCCGAGGTGGTCGAGGAGAAGCCGCTGTGCGCGCGTCCAGTCGGAGACGGTGACCGGTGGGAAGTCTGTTCCCCACGGGTCGCCATCGGGGCCGTCGCTCGCGGGGCCACTGGACCCGTAACACGACCCCGGGACGTTCACGCAGATGACGTAGTACTCGTTGGTGTCGATGGCTTTGCCCGGCCCGACGATGTCGGACCACCACGCACGCGCCTGTCCCGAGACACTGGACCCGTTCCCGAGACTAGCGACGTGTTGGCTTCCGGTGAGGGCGTGACAGACGACGACTGCGTTCGTTCCCGTGAACTCGCCGTACGCCTCGTAGGCGACCTGCAAGTTCGGGATGATTTCGCCCGACTCGAACTGGAACTCGCCCACGTCGACGACGTCCGATTCGACGTGCCTGCCGGGTGCGACGCGGCCGCGACTCATCGACTCACCCCGGGGGTCACCCCACCGTTAGAGACGCCCGACGCGCCCGTCGTCACTGCTCGTTCGATGGCCTGGTCGAGGTCCGCGACGATGTCGGCGGCGTCTTCGATACCGACAGACATGCGAAGCATGTCGGGTTGAACGCCCGCCGCACGTTGTTCGTCGTAGGAAAGTTGCGCGTGCGTCGTCGAGGCGGGGTGGATGAGGAGTGACTTCGCGTCCCCGATATTCGCGAGGAAACTGACGAGTTCGACCGACTCACAGACCGTCTTTGCCGCCTCGTAGGACCCCTCGTCGTCTTCGCCTTCGAGGCCGAACGTGACCATCCCCGCATAGCCGCCATCCAAGTACTTCGACGCCAACTCGTGCGTCTCGTGGTCGTCGAATCCGGGGTACGATACCCACGAGACGGCGTCGTGGTCGCGGAGGAATTCGGCCACGTGGCGGGCGTTCTCGCAGTGGGCGCGCATCCGGAGTGCCAGCGTTTCGAGCCCCTGAATCGTCTGCCACGCGTCGAACGGCGACTGACACCCGCCAGTGCTTCTCACCGCGCGGTGGCGGACGACCTGCGCGAACGCTCGCTCACCGAATCGTTCGACGAAGTCCACACCGAACGCGGGGTTCTCACCCGAGAGTTCCTCGTAGTCTGCGGCGTCCCACGGGAACGTCCCACCGTCGACGACGACGCCGCCGACGGTGGTTCCGGAGCCGTGAATCCACTTCGTCGTCGACTCCCAGACGATGTCGGCACCGTGTTCGAGCGGTCGGCAGAGCGCCGGTGTCGCGAACGTGTTGTCCACGACGAGCGGGACCCGGTGGTCGTGCGCAACGTCGGCGACTGCTTCGAAGTCCGGCGTCTTCAACGACGGGTTCGCGATGGTTTCGAGGTGGACGAACGCGGTGTCTTCGTCGATGGCGTCGGCGTAGGCGTCGATGTCCAGCGTCTCCACGGTTCGTGGTTCGATACCTCTCCGGGTGGCGGTCTTCGAGAAGTACGAGGAGGTGCCGCCGTACATGTCTTCGGAGAGGACCACGTTGTCGCCGGCACTGGCGAGAACAGTGGTGATGGCGTCGATTGCGGCCATCCCAGAGGCAGTGACGACCGAATCGACACCCGCTTCGAGGGCGGCGAGTCGGCGTTCGAGGATGCGAGTCGTCGGATTGGAGATACGCGAGTAGACGTCGCCGTCAGATTCGAGCGCGTAGAGGTCTGCAGCGGTGTCCGCGTCGTCGAAGACGTACGACGTGGTCTGATAGAGTGGCGGGGCACGGGCCCCTGTCGCCGGGTCCGGGTCCTGTCCGGCGTGGAGGCCACGAGTGCGGAAACCTCGGTTCATGTATGTGATGCATATTTCTGGAGCAAAGAATAACCACTAGTTACGGCAAGCGTTGCCCACGTTTTTCGAGGGAGACGTGAAGATGCCGTCGGGGACGGTCAAACCGCTCTACTCGGCTGGGGCCCGAAAACTCATGTCGACTGGTCGAACAGTTGGTATGTGACTGAACATCTCTTCGGGGTCGGTGTCATGTTCCTCGCCATCGGCTTCCCTGGCGCTCTCAAGCCCTACAAGACTGCCCAGTTCACGGAGCGACTGGATTCCATCGGGAGCAAGACGTCGTGGGACGACGTCGAACCCGCCGAGTGGAACGTGACGCTCACGCGATTCGGCGGCATCTTCATGAGCGCACTGGGCGTCGCGTATCTCTTCGCCTGAGATATCCGCAGTCCGAAGTCGCCCCGGAGCGTTTACCCGCCACCCGTCCGACACATCGACCAATGAGTGACGCCGACGCCGATGCCGATTCGAACCCGTATCTTCGCGACCCGCCGACCGAGTTCGAACCCGCCGAGTCGCTCGCGCGTGACGACGCCGAGCGACAGGCGAAACTCCTTCGCGAGGCCATCCGCGAACACGACCACCGCTACTACGTCGAGGCCGAACCACTCATCTCCGACGCGGCCTACGACACGCTGTTTTCCCGGCTCGTCGCTCTTGAGGGAGCGTTCGACCTCGATACCACGAACAGTCCGACGAACCGCGTCGGCGGCGAACCACTCGAGAAACTGGAGACGGTCGAACACACCGCGCCCATGCTCTCTATCGACCAGAGTACCGAGGCCGACGACCTTCGGGAGTTCGACGAACGAGTCCGCCGCGAAGTCGGTGACGTCGCCTACGTCTGCGAACCAAAGTTCGACGGCCTGTCGATAGAAGTCGTCTACGAAGACGGGCAGTTCGTCCGCGCGGCGACTCGTGGCGACGGCCAACGCGGCGACGACGTGAGTGCGCAGGTGAAGACGATTCCGACGGTTCCGCTCTCGCTCCGTGGCGACCCACCCGAACGACTGGCCGTTCGCGGCGAGATTTACATGCCGAAACCAGCCTTCGCAGACCTGAACCGCACTCGCGTCGAAGCGGGTGAAGACGCCTTCGCAAACCCCCGAAACGCTGCCGCCGGGACGCTTCGCAATCTCGACCCGTCGGTCGTCGCCGAGCGACCCCTCGCCGTCTTCTTCTACGATATTCTCGACGCGAGCGACACACCCGAGACACAGCGTGCAGCACTCGACCGGTTTCACGATTGGGGGCTTCGCGTCGCAGACGACCACGTGGAGTTCGTCGACGACGTAGCCGGCGCACTCGACTACCGCGACCGGATGCTGGAGATTCGCGACGAACTCGACTACGAAATCGACGGGACCGTCATCAAGGTAGACTCGCGCGACGCCCGCGAACAGTTGGGCGAGAAGAGTCGGTCCGTCCGGTGGGCGTTCGCCTACAAGTTCCCGGCCCGCCACGAGGTGACGACAGTTCGCGACATCGTGGTCCAGGTCGGCCGAACCGGGCGACTCACGCCCGTCGCCCTCCTCGACCCGGTCGACGTCGGCGGCGTGACCGTCTCGCGCGCGACGCTCCACAACCCCGACGAAATCGCCTCGCTCGGCGTCGCAATCGGCGACCGCGTCCGAATCAAACGCGCCGGCGACGTGATTCCACAGGTGGTCGAAGTCGTCGAGGTCGACGAGCAACGCTCGTCGGCCCACCGGACGGAGTCCGGCGAAGACTCTGGCGGCACCTACGAGTTCCCCGACGAGTGTCCCGTCTGCGGGAGTCCAGTCGACCGCGATGGTCCGCTGGCGTTCTGTTCCGGTGGCCTCACCTGTCCAGCACAGCGCGAAGCCTCCATCGGCCACTTCGCGGTCAAAGGTGCCATGGATATCGACGGTCTCGGTGGCGAACGCGTGGCCCAACTCGTCGAGGCGGGACTGGTCGAAACCGTCGCCGACCTCTACGAACTCACCGTCTCGGACCTCGTGGAACTCGAAGGGTGGGGTGAGACGAGCGCCCAGAACCTCGTCTCCGCCATCGAGGAGACGAAATCACCAACGCTGGCGTCCTTCCTCGTCGGCCTCAGCATCCCCGAAGTCGGTGAAGCGACGGCGCGTGAACTCGCCCGTGAGTTCGAGTCGGTAGAGGAGTTCCCCATCGACGAAGACGTTTCTCACACCCAGTTCGACGCGTTCGAAGACCGACTGACCACCGTCCCAGACGTGGGCGAGACGGTGGCCCATCGTGTCCGCGACTTCTTCGAGAACGAGGACAATCGAACGGTGATTCGGTCACTGCTCGACCACGGTGTCTCGCCCGAACCTGTCGAAGTCGGCGGCGACGAACTCGACGGGATGACGTTCGTCGTAACCGGGTCGCTCGCTGTCAGTCGAAGCGCCGTCAAAGAACTCGTGGAATCTCACGGCGGCAACGTCACGGGGTCCGTCTCGGGCAACACAGACTACCTCGTCATCGGGGAGAATCCGGGGCAGTCGAAACGCGACGATGCCGACGAGAACGGCGTCCCCACGCTCGACGAACCCGAGTTCGAGGCGCTGCTCGCCGAGTTCGGTGTCGCGTATCCGCCAGAGTAACGGCGGCTGAAACGGAGGAAATGCGGGTCGACTTAGAGGTCGACTCGTTCGAACGTCCAGTAGCCGAGCAGCGGCGGGACGACGATCCACGCGAGGAGAACAGCGAGGATGAACGCCCCGGAGAGGTAGAACGGAATCGACTCCTGCAGCACGGGCTGGATGAGGAGTTGCTCACCGAGGCCCGCTTTGAACAGGCGCGCTGCGACGGCCGACCCGTAGAGTTGTGCGATGAGCGTCTCGTAGGCTCGAAGCGGGTTCAGGTACTTGATGAACAGGCGCATGAGCACGATTTGTTCGACCCCCATCTGCTCGACGCCCGGCACCTTTCCGAACACCCAGTTGAGGATGCGCGGGACGCCCGTCGCAACCGTCGACCAGAGGACGGCGAAGATGAAGTAGAGGCCGACGGTGCTGAACAGCGCCTGTCGCTGCGACTCGGACGTCGCGGAGAGCCAGACACCGATGGAGACGAACGCCGTCGCGAGCAGTCCCGAGAGCGCAACCTGCCCGGCGAACGAGGCGAACATGACCTTCCCGCCGGTCAGGAGCATCGCGAAGAGGGCGACGACGAACCCGACGAGCATCGCGATGAGGACGACGAGCGACCGGCCGAGGAACTTTCCGAACACCACGTCGCGGCGAGCGTTCGGCAGCGACAACAGGAGTTTCATCGTCCCGGACTCGCGTTCGTCGATGAGCGACCCGTGGGCGGTGACGAGTGCGATGAGTGCGAGGACGAATCCGAGCATTCCCGCGAAGGAGAAGCTAAACAAGCCACCGGGTGCCGTGGTGAGTCCGAACAGTGATTCGGAGTTCGCGCCGGCACCCTTCAGGAGGTAGCCGAAGAACAGCGCCGTCGACCCGCCGATGAGGAGGGTGAAAAACAGCGTCAGCCCCACGAGCCACCGTGACCGGATGGCGTCGCGGAAGTCTTTGCGTGCGACGGATTCGAGCGTCATGCTGTCACCTCCTGTGTCTCGTCTTCGGTGTACGCGAGGAAGATATCCTCCAGCGACGCCGAATCGGTCTCGAAGTCGGTGACCGTGGCTCCGCCGGATTCGATGGTGCTGATGACGCGCGTCTTCGCGTCGTCGGTACACCCGACGACGAGCGTTCCGTTCTGAGATTCGACCGACGAGACACCGTCGATGTCGCGAACCGTGTCGAGGTCGGCGTCGCCTTCGACATCCAGTCGGAGGATGGCCTCTGCTTCGACTCTGTCGCGGAGCCCCTCGACGCTGTCTTCGGCGACGAGTTCTCCCTCGCGCAGGATGCCCACGCGGTCACACACCGCTTCGACCTGTCCGAGGACGTGGCTGGAGAAGAACACGGTCGCACCGCGGTCGGCTTCTTCGCGGACGATTTCGCGCATCTCGCGCGCACCAGCGGGGTCGAGCCCCGACGAGGGTTCGTCGAGGATGAGGAGGTCAGGGCTTCCGGCGAGTGCCATCGCGAGGGCGAGGCGCTGGGCCATCCCTTTCGAGTAGCCACCTGCGCGACGGTCAGCGGCGTCGGCGTCGAGGCCGACGCGCGAGAGCAGTTCGTCTGGGTCGTCGGAGGCTTCCTTCGACTCGATAGCGAACTCGACGTGTTCGCGACCCGTGAGTCGGTCGTACACGTCGTAGCCTTCTGGGAGGACACCGGTGCGCCGGCGGACGGCGACGCTCTCGGCCTGCGCGTCGTGGCCGAGGACGTGAATCGACCCACTCGTCGGGCGCACGAAGTCCAAGAGCATGTTTATCGTCGTCGACTTTCCAGCGCCGTTGGGACCAAGAAACCCGAAGACCTCTCCCGATTCGACGGAAAACGAAAGGTCGTTGACGGCGGTCACGGTGTCGGTTTTCGACGACGGCACGAGCGTATCGAGTACGCCTCCGTCGTCTTCGAACCGTTTCGTGACCCCGTTCAGTTCGATGGCGGCCATGGGCGGGCCTGCGTCGTACTGGGTTAAAGGGTTTTAGGTGCAGGAATCACCGCCGATAACGGCGAAAAGGCAACAACGGAAGCGAGAGGAGCGGAGACGCGTGTTGAAGCGTTCGTTTGGGAGAGAGATTCGTTTGAGTCGTGAGGCTCGGTTGGGTCGTGAGGTCCGGTTGAGTCGTGGGATTCAGTTGAGTCGTGCGGCTCGGTTCCGCAGTGAGACTCGACAGTCAGATTTCCTCGTCGGGAGCGTGCGTCTCGGACATCTTCGTCGCTTCGGCGGCGTACCGCTCGCGCAACTCGTCGTCCGTGACCGTTTCGAGATTATCTACCGGTGCTTCGATTGCGGCCGTCGTCGCCATCCGACGCTGGTGCATCACGGCCGCGGCGATCTCCTTTCGCAGTTCGTACTCGCCATCGGTCGTCGCGTAGATGAGGACGATGAGGTCACGGTCGTCGTACGAACGCTCGACCAGCCAGAGTTGGGCGGTGTCGTCGGCCATACCACGTGATTCAACGGGGTGACTCTTACACGTGGCGCATCCAGCAAAGTGGCGGTTATGTGACCTGCGAAGACGACGCGTCAGGGGTTGCCGCCGGTCAGCTCTTCGACTTCCATCGCGAGCACCGAGAGTGCCTGTGCGCTCTCGTCTGTCGCCGAGACGATGCTACCGACCGCTCCCTCGGTCTCGACAGTTCGGTCACGCACGTCCTCGATAGTCACGGTCAGTTCCTCGACCGATTCGGCCTGTTCGTCTGTCGCCCGCGACACCTCGGCGACACCGTCGGCGGCCACGTCGATAGACGACGCAATCTCTTCGAACGCTTCGAGCATCTCGGTGATGCTCTCGTCGGCGTGGTCGATTCGGTCGTTCGACTCGGTGGCCGCAGTCACCGCGTCGTCAGTGCGTGACTGGATGCTCTCGATCTGTTCTGTGATGTCTTCGGTGTGCTGTCGCGTCTCGTCTGCGAGCGACTTGACCTCCTCTGCGACGACGGCGAATCCGTCGCCGTCCTCTCCGGCGCGGGCCGCCTCGATGTTGGCGTTGAGCGCGAGCAGATTCGTCTGTTCTGCGACTTCGGAGATGACCTCGACGACGGCCTCGATGTCGTCCATCCGAGTTCCGAGTTCGGTCACCCGGTCGACGAGTTCGTCACTCATCGTGACGACGCTCTCGGTCGCAGCCCGTGCATCGGTGTTGGCTTCGCGGCCCTCCTGTGCCGCCGAGCGGGCCTCTTCTGCCGCAGAGTCGACTTCGTCTGCCGTCGCGGCCACTTCTTCCATCGTCGCGCTGAACTGCTGCATCTGTGTCGCCCCCTCGTCGAGCAAGGTGCGCTGGTGTTCGACGTTCTCGGCGATGGTGTCGGCGGCAGACGCCGCGCGGGTGACCGCCGCAGTCGCCGTCTCCGTCTCGTCTTCGACGTTCGCTGCCAACTGCGAGAGATTCCTAGCTGTCTCGTTGACTGCATCGACGACGAGAAGCAGCTGGTCGTCGATGACGCGGGACTCGTCGATGCTCGCGCGGGCGTCGAGGTTCCCCGCACTCAACTCGGTGAGCGTCCCTTCGACTTCGTGGACGAGTCGTTCGACTTCGCGCTGTCGGGCGACGTCCTCGGTTCGGTTGCGGACTGTCTGGAGGACGCCAACGAGTTCGTCGTCTTCGTAGAGCGGCATCGCAGTGTGGCGGGCGTGACAGACGTCGCCCCGGGCGTCCTCGAACGTCTTTTCAGCGGCGTAGAGAGCGCGCGCAGCATCCTCCAGTTCGACACCGTCAGTTTCGTCCGCGCTGGTCGGGTTGTCGAGTACGGTTTTCGCGAGCACGTCTTTCCCCGGCGTTCCGTAGAACAGTTCTCCGAGGTTTCGGTGTCCGAGTGCCGCGTGGTCAGTCGTTCCGGTGAGCGACTCGACACCGGAGTTCCACGCAGCGATGCGGCCCTCGTCGTCGAGCACGAACGCAGGTAACCCGACACCATCGAGGAGGACATCGTCGTCGACGTTCAGGTCGGGCGCGTTCGCGACGACGGCAGTTCCGCCGTCGGTCAGCGGTGTCGTTCGACCGACCCACGAGCGGAGACGAGTGATAATTCCGAATCCCATTTGCCCAGAGAATTCCAAGCGCTACACGAGTAGTTTTCCCATCGGTTATCAGCGACGATAATAAGTAGACAAGACTGTCGTCTACAGAATTCGTGTGCACAGAATCACCCACGAGAGTACACCAGAGGCGGGGTGGAAACGAGGCGAACCAGCAACTCGACAGACGAGACAAACCCGTGACTCGAAGACGAGACAAACCCGTGACTCGAAGACGAGACAAACCCGTGACTCGAAGACGAGACAAACCAGCGAGGACGCGTCAGCCTCAAGCCATTCGCGGGGTAACCACCGACAGATGGACGTAGGCGCGGTCAGAGAGCGGGCCAGCGAACTCCCGTCAGACCCCGGAGTGTACCAGTTTTTCGACGGTGAGTCGGTACTCTACGTCGGCAAAGCAGTCGACATCCGTGCCCGCGTCAGGTCGTACGCAGACCCGCGGTCAGAGCGTATCTCACGGATGGTCTCTCGGTCGTCGGGTATCGATTTCGCCGTCACGGACACCGAGACACAGGCGCTCCTCCTCGAGGCAAATCTCATCAAGCGCCACCAACCGCGCTACAACGTCCGCCTCAAAGACGACAAATCGTATCCACTCGTCCAACTGACCGACCACCCAGTCCCGCGAATCGAGGTAACGCGCGACCCCGAAGACTCGGCAACCGTATTCGGTCCCTATACCGACAAAGGCCGAGTCGAGACGGTGGTGAAAGCCATCCGCGAGACCTACGGGCTTCGAGGCTGTTCCGACCACAAGTACGCCAACCGCTCGCGGCCGTGTCTCGACTACGAGATGGGCCTCTGTACTGCGCCGTGTACCGGTGAGATTACTCACGACGCCTATCGAGACGACGTCGAATCCGCGATTCGGTTCTTCAAAGGAGAGACGGGCGTGCTCGCGGACCCACTCCGCCGAGAGATGGATGCCGCTGCCCAGAACGAAGAGTTCGAACGCGCGGCAAACCTCCGCGACAGACTCGAAGCGGTCGAATCGTTCCACGGCGCTGGCGAGGCGGCCGTCTCGTCACAATCCGACGAGCGGGCAATCGACGTGCTCGGTGTCGCACTCCGCGGCGACTCGGCGACGGTCGCCAGACTCCACGCCGAACGCGGACAGTTAGTGGAACGGACTCGACACCACCTCGACGCACCGGACGGCGAAGACCGAACTGCGGCCGTCCTCTCGGCGTTCCTCGCACAGTTCTACGCGGAGCGAACCCTCCCCGACGCAGTCGTCCTCTCTGAACATCCTGACGACCAAGACGTGGTTTCGTGGCTCGAATCCGAAGGCGTGAGCGTTCGCGTCCCCGGCGCGGGCCGCGAAGCCAAACTCGTCGAACTCGCGTTGAAGAACGCCCGTCGGCGCGCGGGCCGCGACGACGGACTCGCGACGCTCGCTCGCGAACTACACCTCGACGTGCGTCGCGTCTCTCGAATCGAAGGCTTCGACGTGAGTCACGCACAGGGGAAATCTGTCGTCGGCAGCGACGTGTGTTTCGTGGACGGAAGCGCCGAAACGTCGGATTACCGACGCCGCCGACTCACCGAACGGAACGACGACTTCGCCAACATGCGCGAACTGATACACTGGCGAGCGACACGCGCCCTCGAAGGCCGCGACGACCGACCCGACCCGGACCTCCTTCTCATCGACGGCGGGAAAGGCCAGTTGAACGCCGCACTCGACGCACTCGAAGAGACGGGGTGGGACATTCCTGCGGTAGGTATCGCCAAAGACCGCGAGCTGGTCATCACGCCGGACCGAACCTTCGACTGGCCGGACGACGCGCCGCATCTGCACGTTCTCCAGCGCGTCCGCGACGAAGCACACCGGTTCGCCGTCCAGTATCATCAGACGCTCCGTGACGAGGTGAAGACCGTTCTCGACGACGTTCCCGGTGTCGGTCCGAAGACACGCCGAGCGCTGTTGACCCGGTTCGGAAGCGTCGAAGGCGTCCGCGAGGCGACGATAGACGACCTGACTGACGTGCCGGGCGTGGGGACGAAGACAGCAGAAGAACTGAAGCGCCGATTGTGACGAGAGATTGGACTAGTCTTCGAACACCGGCGAGCGAAGCAGGAGCACCACGGCGACGACGACCCACGGGAGGACGGCCACAGCGCCGACAGCAGCGGGGCCGAGTAACGCCGGTGCGCCAGTCGTCGCGAAGATAACCCCGAGGCCCCCGAAGGCGTTGAACATCCCGTGAGCGAGTGCTGCGGGCCACACCGAGTCGGCACGGAGCGCGACCCACGCGATGAACACCCCGACCATCGTCGTCATCCAGACCATCGCCAGAAATCCTGTCCACGGAGCCCCGACGTAGTTGAATCCGTAGTTGTATCCCAGTGCGATGAGCGGCCAGTGCCACGCTCCCCAGATGACGCCGAGGACGACGACTGCCCGCCGAGGGCCGAGCGGCAGGAGTTTCTGCAGCAGATACGCTCGCCAGCCGAACTCCTCCCCGAACGCGAAGAACGTGTTCACCGTCGCACCGAGGACGAGCGCCTGGACGATCTGTACGGCGACGACGAGTTCGAACGACGTCCCCGGCGGAAGCAGGCCACGGAGGGCTGTCGCATCGGGGTCGAAGTAGACTGGAAAGAGTGCGAAGAACAGGACCGCACCGACGGCGATGAGTGCACCGGGTGCAAGCCACGCGATGAGGTAGGTGCCAAGATTCGACCGAAACGCGGGTCGAAGACGCAAATCGTCCCACCCTTCGTCGGTGACGAGTCTCGTGACGACGTTCGCAACCGTCGGTGAGAACATGTAGAACGTGCTGACGAGGACCAGCCACAGCGGGAACCCGGGTGCAACCTGCGGTGAGTTCGTCAAGCCACCAGTTGCGAACACGACGAGCGCAGTCGCTCCCGAGAGTCCGAACGCGACGAGGAGGAAGACGAAGACGCGACGTGGTTCCCACAACTCGACACGCGGGTTCGACTCCGTCGGAGCGTCGCCAAAGGTAGACATACGTGAATTATCGGTCGACGAGAACAAAACGATTGGCTCGGCAGAGACACGTGTCTCAGTGGATGTAGAGACGCAGCGATTCCAAAAAGCGGTGTGTCGCGGACCAGACCGCGTTACGCGATTTTGTTGTACTGGTCGCGAAGCTTCTCGGCGGCGTCGTCCATGAGGTCGGCCTCGTAGTCGTCGAGGTCCCATTCGACGACCTCTTCGATGCCGTTCGAGCCGAGTTTGACGGGGACGCCGAAGGCGGTGTCCTCGTAGCCGTACTCGCCGTCGAGGACGAGCGAACCGGGGAGCACTTCGCCGGTGTCGTGCAGGACGGCTTCGACCATGTGGGCGACGCCCGTCGCTGGGCCCCACTGGGTCGCACCCTTGCGCTCGATGACGTCCATCGCGGACTCCTTGAGGTCGCCGAGAATCTCGTCTTTCTCGTCGGCGGAGAAGGCAGGGTCGTTGCCGTTGACGCGAACCTTCGAGAAGACGGGGACCTGTGCGTCACCGTGTTCGCCGAGGATGGTCGCTTCGACGTTCTTGACCGGCGCGCCGAAGCGCTGGCTCAGGACGTAGCGGAAGCGTGCGGAGTCGAGACGGCCACCGAAGCCGATGACTTTGTGGCGGTCGCGGTCGCCCGTCTCGTAGAGGTGACGGTTGAGCAGGTCCACCGGGTTCGAGGTCGTAATCGAGACGAAGTCATCGTTGTACTCGGCCAGCGAGGAGCCGATGTCGTCCATGATGGGTGCGTTGTCGCCCGCGAGGTCGATACGGGTCTGCCCGGGTTGGCGTGGAATCCCCGCCGTGATGACGACGACGTCGGAACCGGCGGTGTCTTCGTAGCCACCCTGCGTCACGACCGTGTTGGAGTCGTACGCGATACCGTGGTTCGTGTCGGCCGCCTGTCCGACCGTCTTGTCTTCCATCTTCGGGATGTCGACGAAGACGAGTTCGTCACAGACATCACGAAGCGCGAGGTTGTATCCTGCCGCAGCACCGACAGTCCCAGCCGCGCCAATCACGCTAACTTTGGTCATACCACACTAACGTGGCTCTGGATTCCGAGTAAACGTTTCGGAACGCGCACCGAACCACTGTCTGTCGATTTGCCGTTCGACAGTTGTCGAATACCCGCAGACGTCGCCGCACGCCGTGGGGTTTTTCGACGTTCACGGCGTCCACACCCACATGAGCGAGTTCGACAAGGAGGCAGAACGCCAAAAACTTCGAGAGAAGTACGAGCGAGACGAGCAAAAACGGCAGTCCACACAGCGAATGAGCGAGTTGCTCTTGAAGGGGGCGACGATGACGAACAAACACTGCGACCAGTGTGGTGACCCAATCTTCCGCTACGACGGCCAGGAGTTCTGTCCGACCTGCCAGACGCAAGGACAGGTCGCTGTCAGCGCCGACGCAGATGCCGAGAACGCTGCCGAAGCAGTCGCACAGGCAGAAGCCACTCCCGAACCAAAACAGGCGGCAGCAGACGACCAGCACGTCGTAGACGACACCCAACGCGTGAACGCCGACACCAGCACACAATCCTCCGAAAACGGGCAATCGACGGACGAGCGTCGTGCGTCTTCGGCAGTCGAGAGCAATGTTGCCAAGGAAATCTCGACAGGCAACCAGACACAGTCCGGTGAGGTCGACGACCAACGCTCGTCGGCCCGTCAGACACAGTCCGGCGATATTTCGAGTGCGCGCCAGTCACTCGTTCGAACGCTGAACTGGGCCGCGACCCAGGCGGAGTCGACAGACGACCCGCGACGCGCACGCGAGTTCCTCGGTGCGGCGCGAGAAGCGGCCGAAGCACTCGCTGCGCTGGACCGGTAACCAGTGAGCACTACCCAACTGCCCGACTCGAACGGGCGGTAGAACTTACGCCTCCCCGGACCCTTCATCCGGTATGCAGATTCTCATCCCCATCGACGGAACGGACGCGAGCAAGCGCGCGCTCGATTTCGGTATCGAGATGGCAGTTCAGATGGACGGGAACCTCCACGTCGTCCACTTTACGAACAAACCAACCGATGCCACCGAGACGATTCTCGACGATGCACGCACCAGACTCGCGGCTGCCAATATCCAGTCTGAACCGGAGCTGACCACGCTCACCATCGACGTGTGGAACGCCGACAGAGTCGGCGAAGAGATTCTCGACGTGGTGAACGAACACGGCTACGACCACGTGGTGATGGGCCACCACGAAGATGGTGCAGTCGAACGCGCCGTCTTCGGCAGCGCAGCGGAGACGGTACTCCGCGCAGAAGCCGTTCCGATGACGATCGTTCCCTGAAGGTGGATACCTGGTCCCTGACGAAAAGCAGACGCTTGCTGTGAGTGGTCCGACCCACGCTTCGTGGGTCGCTTTCTCGGGCCACCGAGTGCAACGACGCGAGTCGGGTCTGTCGGTGCTGCCTCTCTGTCGTTAGGCGACGCGGACGGTGTTGTTCCCGCCTTCGGCGCGGGCGTAGTCGTCGCCGGCGTCAATGTAGTGCGTGGTGTGGACGTACATCTCGCGCTCGTCCTCGCGAGACTCGTCCGTACAGAAGATGTCGCGGTCGTTGACGTGGCTATCGTCGTGCTGCGGTTCGCCGTAGAAGGTGCGCTGTCTTGCCGGGGCGTCGGTGGGTGAGAAAGAATTACTCATGTTCGAGTAATAAATTGGGTGCCAGGCACATAATAGTTTCTCTGGTACAACAATAGTGACAGATATCGGTCGTTCTCGGGTCGGTAGCGCCCAAATCGAGCGTCGGGGGGTCGGTAGGCCGACGGAGAATGAGTGATGGAACGACGCCCGCCAAATACCCGACTGTCGCTGTCAGCGATACTCGGACCCGACGACTTCTCGAATCCGTTCGGCGGTGACTTTGCCGACACCGCGGACTTCCTGTAAGTCGTCTTCGTTCGCCGTCATCACCGCTTCGACGCTGCCGAAGGCCTCTAACAGCGTTCGCGCAGTGACGGGGCCGATGTCGGCGATGGCGGAGACGACGTACTCCTGTTGTTCGTCGAGCGTCTTCGCACTCTTGCCGCCGTGGACGCTCACGCTCCGTTCTCGGTCGGTCTGTTCGCGCGTCGCAATGGTCGCGAGCATCTCTGCGGTGTCGTCTTCGTCTTCGGTGAAGAGGACGCTCACACCGAAGTCGACTGCGACGGAGGAAATCGCCCCGCGAATCGCACCGGGATGGATGTTGCGCTCCTCGTAGAGCCCACGTCCCTCGATGATGAGAAGCGGTCTCGCGTAGTGGCGAGTCAGGTCTGCGACCTGTTCGAAGATGGAGCGGTCACCACCGGTGAGCGTGTCGAGGAAGTCCGAGACGCTCTTGCGTTCGACTGCGACCCGGTCCGAGAGGATGTAGTCGCCGACGGCGAGCGTTTCGAGTCGAGTCGTCAAATCGTCGCGTTTCGAGAGCGTTCTGGCGATGTGGGAGTCGAGTTCGCGCTGGTCGACGACGATTTCGACGCCCTCGTCTGACCCGGCTTTCGCGATGGTCCCCGCCTCGTCGTCGGCGGAGTCCCCGGCGGGAGATTCGTCTCCGTCTGCTGCCGCATCGTCGCCGGATTCCTCGCCGCTCTCGTCGTCGGGTTCGGCTCGCGCTAACTCCTTGTCGGACGGTCCGAAGTCCGCGAGACCCGACTGGCCGTTCTTCGCACTCGCGGCGGCGACGTTCTCGGCGGGTTGATTCGGGGAGGAATCGTCGTCTGCGCTCGTCTCCGAATCGGCCGCGTTCTCGCCCGATACCCCTTCATTTCCAGTGGAACTACTCCCTGCGAACGACGCGAGGTCACGCTGTGAGTGGTCGAGTTCTGCCTCGATTTCAGGCGCGGCACCTTTCAGTTCGCGGAGTTCCTGTTGCATCGTCTTCTCGCGGCGACGCGAAATCCAGAAGTACGCTTCGTCGCGCGTGTCTTCGGCCAGGAGAACCACGACGCGTCCGTCTGCCTGCCGGCCGGTTCGCCCCTTTCGCTGTATCGACCGAATGGCCGTCGGAACGGGTTCGAAAAACAGGACTAAATCGACTTCCGGAACGTCCAGTCCCTCCTCTGCAACAGAGGTGGAGACGAGCACTTCGAACTCGCCGTTTCGGAACATGTCGAGCGTCTCTTGCTGTTCTTTCTGCGACATCCCGTCAGACCCCTCTCGGTCACCCTGTCCGACGAACCGCCGGACGGAGAAGTTCTCAGAGAGGAACTCTGTCAGCGCTTCGGCGGTGTCGCGCGACTCGGTAAAGACGATGACGCGCTCGCCATCGTGGATTCCGAGCGTCTCGGCGAGGAGGATACGCGTCTTTCGGAACTTCGGGTGGAGGCCGTCGAACGACTCTGCTTTCCGCATCGCTTCGCGGACTTTCGGTTCGGCGACGAGTCGCTGACTCGCCTTCGACGCTCCCGACGACCGGGCGGCGTTGCGCTGGCGTTCGAAGTACCGTCGCACGGATTCGACAGACTGTGTCTCGACGAGTTCGACCGCTCGTCGGAGTTTCATCACCTCCGCGTGCGTGGACATCCCCTTGTAGCCCTCCGACTTGTCGGCGTTCATCAGTCGCTGGAGTTCTGCCCGCATGCGGTTGAGGTCCTTCTGCGAGACGTCGGGCCGAGTCGAGCGTGCGACACCAAGCTCTTTGAGTTTCTCCAGACGGTCCGTGATGACCTCGTTGAGCGCGTCGCGTATCGCTAAAATCTCGTCTGGGAGTTCGATTCGGTTCCACTCGACGTCGGTGTCGTGGGTGTACTCGTCGACGTCGGCGTCACCTTCGGTCATCACCTCGACGTCGACGATTCCGAGGTTCTCACACACTTCGAGGATGGCCTCTTCGTCGCCACCGGGAGACGCACTCATTCCGGTGACGAGTGGGTCCGCCGCGTCAGCGTGGTATCGTTCGGCGATGTAGACGTACGCGTAGTCACCGCTCGCGCGATGGCACTCGTCGAACGTGAGGTGTGTCACGTCCCGAAGCGAGATTCGGTTGCCGATGAGGTCGTTTTCTATGACCTGTGGCGTCGCGATGATTATCTGGGCTTCGTCCCAGAGTTTCGCCCTGTCGTCGGGCCGGACGTCGCCGGTGAACACCACGATCTCGTCGTCCGGGATGGTGAGCGCCTCACGATAGAAATCGGCGTGTTGTTGGACGAGTGGTTTCGTCGGCGCGAGAAACAGCGACTTTCCACCGACTTCGTACAACCGCTCGGCCGTGACGAGGAGACTGACCGTCGTCTTGCCGAGCCCAGTCGGCAGACACACGAGCGTATGGGTGTCGCGGGCGGCTCCTGCGAGTCGAATCTGGTAGAGCCGTCGCTCGATGAACGACGGTTCGAGTAGCGGGTGGTCGACGTACGCGACATCCTCAGAGGCCGGCATCGATTGCGATTACGCGCGCTCTCTGATAAGGGTTCGTTGAGCACGGTGAAAGTGAACGGAACCGAACGGAATCACCCAGCGTTGCGCCGGTACCACTCGTCACCGCGCGCAGTCTGCACCGTCGAACTCGACGTCGTCTCGTCGCGGGTCTGGAAGCGACGCACCGACGAGTTCAGCCCACTCAGCCACCTTCGTTTTCGTTTGCGGGTTGGACATAGCGCTTCCCCAAGAGAATATACTCTCAATTCACGTATATAATGATTGTGCCCGCTCAACCGGTCGTCGTATCAAATGACTGGTGAGTGTGGAGTTGTGAATCTGCGTGAGTTCGAGAAGAAATAGACGGGTGCGGGTTAGTCTTCTCGGGACCCCGGACCCCAGGAGTCTGGGACTTCGATGACGTAGCGGCCGTCTTCTTTGAGCGAGATGATGTACTCGTCCCGGTCGTACAGTTCCATGAGATTGAGTTCGTACTGCCCCGGATTGACGATTTTTATACTCTCGAACTGGTCGTTGAGTTCCTCACGGAGTTCGTCGAGGTTCGGTCGTTCGTCGGACGATGGTTCGATGGTCGTCCCATCGACATCTGGTGGTTCCTCCGCTGGTGTCCTCGACGGCGATGCGTTCTGTGTGTCGCTGTCGGCGGGTGTCACGCCCGGTTCGACGTCGGATGACGCTCGCCGTTTCTCGTCGAGAGCGGCGAGTTCGTCCGGTGAGACGACGTCGCTCCGAGCGCTCTTTTGGGAGTTGTCTTCGTCGGTTTCTCGTGCGCGTATGTGTGGGCGTGACGCCGATTGTTCGCCTGGAGCGGACTCTGACGCAGGGGAAACTTCAGCGTCGCCCTGTGGCGAATCGTCGGATGCGTCGGGAGCGTCTGGCCACTGGCCCCACTCTCGAGACGAGTCAGCGGCGCGAGGCTCGTCCGACGACTCCGTCGGCGGAGCGCTCGGGGTGTCGGATGGCTGCGTCTCTGCTGGCGATGGCGACCCTCCTTTTGCATCGACCCAGTCACTGACGGTCAATTCTTCGTCGTCGACGTCTGGGCGGACATCCGTCTCAGAGACCCGTTCACGGACGGCGTCGGCTGCAGACGACGTCAGGTCTCGGGTTCCGGAACCACTCTGTGTAGACGTATCTGTGGACGTACTGTCGCTGCTGCTCGCGGCACCGCTCGTCCCCGTCTTGGGTTTGAACTGAAACTTGTTGCCGCCGCAGCTCGGACACCCCGAAAGCATCTCTTTCGAACCGTCGGCGAACACCTTACCGCACGTGGTGCATTGATGTGGCATTGATGGATGTGGGCGCCGGATGGCGCGTAGGTTGTCGTTCGTCTCCCCCTACCGACGCGAGACGAGCGCGCTGATGAGGTTCTCGTCTTTGTGGAGCGTCTGGATTTGGTTCGCCGGGCCGATGACCGTGAGTTTCTGCGTCGACTGCCGACCCATGAGTCGGTCGAGGAAACTCTGGTCTGCGGTCTGCGAGCGCGGATACGTCTCGATTTCGATGCCGTTGAACTCGTCTGGTGCGATTTCGGCCATCGTCACTTCGATGAGTTTGGACTCTTCGTCGGGCGACAGTCCCTCTTCGAGGATGACGATGTTCCCGTCGCGGACGCCATCGAGGATGAGCCGAATCTTCTCCATGCTCGTGAGGTTTGCCATCCTGCTGCCACTGAAGAGGTCTATCTGCACCCCGTCAGCGCCGTTTTCGGATGTCGTTGCTTCAGGCATGGTGAATCACGCGAAGTACTCCGCTATCTTGGCGTACACTTCGTCCATGTTCTCTCCTTCGAGCGCCGAGAGTTCGACCGTCTCGTGTTGTGGGTACGCGTTGGCGATTCGCTCGACGTTCGACTCGTCGAGGTCGATTTTGTTGGCGAAGATGAGCACCGGCAGGTCCTGACTCTCGATGATTCCGATGAGCATCGTGTTGACCTGCGAGATCGGGTCTTTCGTGCTGTCGAGAACGTAGATGACACCATCGACGTCCTCTCGAAGCCAGTGCATGGCTTCGGCGACACCTTCGGTCGCTTCACGAGAGCGACGAACGGCGTCGTCTTTCTCCATGTCGTGTTCGAGGAACTCTTTGTAGTCGACTTTCGTCGTGACACCGGGCGTGTCGACGATGTCGATCGTGACTTTCTTGCCATCCCGTTCGATTTCGACGTTCTCCTTTCGGCGAGCGCGTCGAGTCTCGTGAGGGATGTGGCTCTCTGGACCGATTGCGTCACCGGTCCAATCACGGGCGATACGATTTGCGAGAGTCGTCTTCCCGGCGTTGGGCGGGCCATAAATACCGATCCGCTTCGGCTCGCTCTCCGAAAAGAGCCGGTCGACGACTCGTGAGATGCTGTCTCTTAGATCTGTGAGCAGTCCCATCCTGGGCCTCCCGCACCTCCCGAACTCGTCGTGGAGGGCGTATGGAGGTATCACCCAACCGGACTCACTTAAGCACTACGTCAGACACTAGTCAAGAATCAGATATGATGTGTTTCGTCGGATTTCCCCACCGTTTCCGGTCGAAACCGCCGAAATACGCCGATTCGATGTCGAGCAACCGTCCGAGTATGGACTGATCGGTAATTCGAACGACCAAGATATTCTTCTTTCCGTGTGTACGCGAGGCCGGGTTTCAGAGCCCGACCGAAGTCGAACTCGCGATAATTCCGTGCTCAAACCGTGTTCGGTGGTCACGATGGACACGAAATCGTCGGTGGTGCACACCCCCACCCCTTTGTTTCAGGTGGAACGCCCCGAGAGGGTGGGTGGGGTGGAACCGCTAGACGGCGGTTGGATGTTAATTCTAGAGAAAACGGCCCCAATAATAACGTATTCTTCTCTACTACGGGTATGGTAACAGGTTACGTGTAATAAAACCACCTGCTTCTAGATACACCCGAGACCCCCACCACCCGTGTTTTCGTCTCCAATCGAAACAAAGGGGTGTGGGGCATCCACGACACAGGGGTTTCCCGTCGAACTGGAGAACGACCACTTATTTCGACGCGAAACAGGGGGGTTGCATCCATCAGAGAAGCGCTCTACCCGCTGAATTATTCGATAGCCTATTTTCGTCCGTTCCACAGGAAATGAAGGGGTCTGTGCCTCCAATTTTTCGACTCGGCACACAGGTAACAGGGGCAATTTCGGCTGCTCGATCGTCTGAAGACACTCAGTTTTGTTGGATAGTCCACGTCAACGTTCTCGTCCCAACCCTGTGGATGCACGTCTCGAGAACCATCCGCGGATATTTCGACTCGATTCGCGCTTGCGCGCGCCTCGTAAACTTCGGTCACTTCTCTTCGGCACCTCCAATCGACCATCGGCACCCTCGGTGCTCTCGACACGATACCCTCGCCCCCGAGATACACGAGTGGACCGAAACCACAGAGCTTTGAATCGAGTTCAGTACCTGGACTCGAACGAGATGGCATCACTTCCAGTCGAAGCAGTTCACCGCGTGCAGTTCTGGCGGATTTTTACCGTTTCGTCCGCCTCGACCGGTTCGATACACCGTCTATGTGGGTGTCGTCGATAGTCTTCCCCCTGATATTCACAGTGAGGTTCACAGTGATGTTTCGCAGTGATGATTCGCAGTGATGTCAGCTGTGAGGTTCGCAACCATGTTCACAATGATGCTCGCAACGATGTTCGCAACGCTCGACACAATTGCCTCCGGACGTGTCGTGTCGTATTCTCGTAACGAAATCAATCGCGTCTGCCGATTTTCGGGAGTTCATGTGGTTGACGAGTCGGAGAAGTAAGATTTTTGTACCAACTGTTCGTTTGGTTCCTTTGCATCATCTGGAATCGCCTTCTGTGGCTTTCGGAGTAGTTGCCGGGCATCACCGGCTTCAGACTCTACATGGGCCGTTTTGGGCGACCATTCCACTTGAAACGAGGGGGCACACACGATGGACGAGGACGATACACCACGAGGTGATAACCGGCAGGATGAGGGCACCGATTCGGCGGACGACCCGGACGTTCGCTCCAACGGGGCGGCGGCCGACGTCTCCGCAGAGGATATCGACATTCAAGCGAGCATCGGCCCGGACGGTGTGGTACCCGATGACGATGCCGACGAGCAGAGTTCGTCGGCCCACCGGACGCAGTCCGGCGATGTCGACGGAGGAACGCCGACAGATAGCCAGACGCCGTCTGGTGATGTCGACAAACACAAAGACCCCGAGGTGGGGCTGGACAAAGTCGTTCTGAGCGACGACGAAGGGGCGAAAGGCCTCTTCGACGACTTGCTCGCCGGTGAACCCATCTTCGAGAACAAAGAGGTTCTCCGCCCGTCGTACACGCCGCACGAGCTCCCCCACCGTACCGACCAGATCAACCAGATGGCGACGATTCTCGTCTCGGCCCTCAGAGGCGAGACGCCCTCGAACATCCTCATCTACGGAAAGACCGGGACCGGAAAGACCGCCAGTGCGAAGTTCGTCAGTCAGGAACTCGAATCGACCTCGCAGAAGTACGACGTTCCGTGTGAAGTCGAGTACATCAACTGTGAGGTGACGGACACGCAGTATCGCGTCCTCGCCCAACTCGCGAACAAGTTCATCGAGAAAAACTTCGAGCGCATCGACGCGGAACTCGACCGACTAGACGAGATGCGCACGCGGGCAACCGAAGACCCGAACGCCCTCGAAGACACACCGTACGACTCGATCGCCGAGATCGACGAACGCGCAGAGGAACTCTCGACCGACGCAGACGAGATGGAGACGGTACCGATGACGGGGTGGCCGACAGACCGCGTCTATACGACGTTCTTCGACGCCGTCGATTACAAAGAACGCGTGGTCGTCATCATGCTCGACGAAATCGACAAACTCGTCGAAAAATCCGGCGACGACACGCTCTACAACCTCTCTCGAATGAATTCAGAACTGGAGAACTCGCGTATCTCCATCATGGGTATCTCGAACGACCTGAAGTTCACAGATTTCCTCGACCCGCGGGTCAAATCGAGTCTCGGTGAGGAAGAAATCGTCTTCCCACCGTACGACGCGAACCAACTCCGCGACATCCTTCAGCACCGCGCCGACGTGGCCTTCAAAGACGGTGCGCTGACCGACGACGTCATCCCGCTGTGTGCCGCATTCGCCGCACAGGAACACGGTGACGCTCGCCGTGCACTCGATTTACTCCGAACTGCAGGCGAACTCGCCGAACGGGGGCAGGCCGACACCGTCGAAGAGGCACACGTCCGGCAGGCACAGGACAAAATCGAACTCGACCGAGTCGTCGAAGTCGTCCGAACGCTTCCGACGCAGTCGAAAATCGTCCTCTTTGCGATCATCCTCCTCGAGAAGAACGGCGTTCGCAACATCAACACCGGCGAGGTGTTCAACATCTACAAACGCCTCTGCGAGGAGATCGACGCCGACGTGCTCACCCAGCGCCGCGTCACCGACCTCATCTCTGAACTCGACATGCTCGGCATCGTTAACGCTGTCGTCGTCTCCAAGGGTCGCTACGGCCGAACCAAGGAGATCAGCCTCTCTGTCCCCATCGACGAGACGGAAGCCGTCTTGCTGACGGACTCACGGCTCGGAGATATCGAGAGCGCCCAACCGTTCGTGCAAGCACGGTTCGACAACTGATTCTGGAACGAGAAAGAGACGAACGTTTTACCGCACTCTACGCTGCCAGCGACGGTGCTGCAACGTGGTTCGAGCCAGCGGGTTCGGCAGGACTCGGTACGTGTTCCAGTGGAACTGGAACGGGGTTCATCGGTGTCGCCGACGACATCGTACTCGCGAGAGTCAGACGAACCCAACCGAGGAACGGGATGCGGACGCGTGCGACGCCTTGGACCCATTCGGCTCGGACTGGTTCGCTGATGCCGCTCACCTGGTCGTAGCGAGGGTTGTTGTCGCCTTTGGTGATGAACCCGTCGTAGGGTGCTGGACAGTGAGCGAGTTGCTCGCAGTTGGACGCCGACATGTAGTCGGGGTTGGCTCTGTCGTACCAGTTTTCTCCTGCTTCGACCCAGAGCATCGACCGATGGATGATCGGTGGCCCCCCGACACCTGGGTTGTCGTAGACGATGACGCTCCCCGCGTCACCGAACGTCCGATAGCCGACTTCTGCACCGGTTTCGGCGGTGACGACCGAGGTTCCCGAGACGGCAGCGTCGGGAGCGTAGCGTTCGGGACCCGTGATGAACACGAGGTCACCTCTGTGCATGTGTGGTTCCATGCTCCCGCTCTCGACGGCGACCATGGGTGGCCACACGCCGCTGATAGCGAACAGGAGCAAGCCGACGGCTAGTACTGCGAGTGCGCTGACCAACGCTTCTCGAATGAACAGGAGCGGTCCGTCGTCCGCCGTCCGAAGTCGTTCGAGAATTCCTTCGTCGCGGTCGGGACCGCCCGGTGACTTGGAGAACGGCGGGCGGTCGTCGTCGGCGCTCATTACTCCCCACTTTACCCGGACTGGGTTTCAACGTTCTGGGTTTCGGCATCCTTTTTGCTCCCCTCCGCCGATTTCGGCGTGTGCCACTGGAGACGCCGGCGCGCATCGTTCGGGCCCTCGTCAGTCACGGCTACAACGCCGAACGCGAGGCCGTGACGCTCATCGCCGGGTCAGACGACCCGAGTGTGACACTCGCGCGAGTCGTCGACTCGGTTCCAGACGACGCGCTTCGTATCACGACCGACCACGTCCGTGCGGTGCTGGCGTCTGCACCTGCGGCGGACCCGCCGGGGACCGAATCTCCGAACGACTCGACTTCAGGAGACCCCCCTATTTCCGATGCAACATCGAGAGACGGTGACGATACTGTCACTGGTACAACTCCACCTGAAACACAGGGGGTGACAGGCGGACGAAACACGGACCCCACACTTCGGTCGCTCGTAATTGCGAACGATATGACCGGGCAGTCGACCGGGACCGGCGAGTACGACGACTTCGTGAAGGTGTTCCGTGATAGGTACGAGAAACTCTCGAAGATGCTTCGGGGGCGGGTCAATCACCGGCCTGCAAAAGCAATCTCGAACATGTCCGGTGGGGAAGACGCCGAACTCATCGGCCTCGTCGACGACGTTCGGTCGACTAAGAGCGGCCACTGGATAATCGACCTCGAAGACACGACTGGAACCTTCCCGTGTCTCGTGATGAAGGACAAAGATATCGCGGCGAACGTGAACGAACTTCTCTTGGACGAGTGTATCGCCGTTCAAGGGACGCTCTCGGGCGACGCGGGCATCCTCTTCGTCGATTCGATGCACTTCCCGGACGTTCCGCGAAGTTACCGTCCGAACACTGCAGACCGTCACGTGCAGGCGGCGCTCATCTCCGACGTCCACGTCGGCAGTCAGGAGTTCATGGAAGACGCGTGGAATCGGTTCGCCGATTGGCTTCACACAGACGAAGCCGAGAACATCGAGTATCTCCTCATCGCCGGCGACATGGTCGAAGGCGTCGGCGTCTACCCGAATCAGGACGAAGAACTCGACGTCATCGACATCTACGACCAGTATCGAGCGTTCTCTGAACACCTCAAATCGGTTCCCGGCGACCTCGATATCGTGATGATTCCGGGGAACCACGACGCGGTTCGCCTCGCAGAACCGCAACCCGGATTCGACGACAACCTTCGCGACATCATGTCGGCGCACGACGCGCACATCACGAGTAATCCGTCGATGGTGACGCTCGAAGGCGTCAAGATTCTCATGTACCACGGCGTCTCGCTCGACGAGGTCATCGCCGAACTCCCCGCTGAAAAGGCGAGTTACGACGAACCGCACAAGGCGATGTACCAACTCCTGAAGAAGCGACACGTCGCACCGCAGTTCGGCGGCCACACCCGTCTCGCACCCGAGAAACTCGACTATCTCGTCATGGAGGACGTGCCGGACATCTTCCACACCGGCCACGTCCACAAACTCGGCTGGGGGAAGTACCACAACGTCCTCGCGGTCAACTCCGGGTGCTGGCAGGCCCAGACCGACTTCCAGAAGTCCGTCAACATCGACCCCGACTCGGGATACGCGCCCATCGTCGACCTCGACACGCTGAACATGACGGTCAGAAAGTTCTCGTAACCTCCCGTTTTCACTCGTAACCTCCCGTTTTCACTCGCAACCTCTCTGTTTTCATTCGCAATCCCCTCATTTCTACTTTCAATCCCTTCTGTTTCCACTCTCAACCCCTTCATTTCCACTCGAACCTCCTGCGTTCACCCGTTTCAGGGTGAATTTCTCACGTCACGACACCGGTCTATCCGAGAGCCATGTCGAGATAGAGCATCACGACGACGCCGGCCATCGTCCCGAACGTCGCCAGCCGTTCGTTGCCGCCTGCGTGGGTCTCTGGGACGATTTCGTCGGAGATGACGAACAACATCGCACCCGCCGCGAACCCCATCGCGTACGGGAGCAGTGCCGATGCGTACTGGATGGCCCACGCGCCGAGGACTGCGAGCGGAATCTCGACGAGTCCCGCTCGAATGCCTGCGAACGTCGCGTAGGTCGTACTTCGCAATCCGGCGTTGACGGCGGCGATCGAGACGGCTAACCCTTCGGGAATGTTCTGGATGCCGATAGCCAGCATCAACGGGATGGCCGTGCTCAGGTCGCCCGACCCGAAGCCAACGCCGACTGCCAGCCCTTCGGGCATGTTGTGGATGGTGATGGCGACGATGAAGAGGATGACCGAGGCCATCTTTCGGTCAGGCTCTGTGACGTCTGTGCGAGTCCGACCGGTCACGAGAATGTGAACGTGGGGAATCCACACGTCTGCCTGGTCGAGGACGACGACGCCGATGACGAACCCGACGAGGACTGGGAGCGGATTTCCTCCGGCCGCCTCGATGCCCGGAAGGATGAGACTCGTGAAACTCGCGGCGAGCATGACGCCCGCGGCGAATCCGAGCAGCGTATCCAGTGAGCGCTTCGAGGGGTCGCGCCAGACGAGAATCAACAGCGCCCCGAGCATGTTCAGGAAGGCGATGAAGAGTCCGCCGACGAGTCCTTGCATCACCGGATTCGTCCCCGCGATGGACACGAAGATGCCCTGTGCGGAGGTCACGACTAACTCACCTCGACTGGGCGACTGTCGTGTATCGTTGTCATGCAGTCATCAACGAAATCCTCCTATGTATGAACTCCGACGAGTCTCACTGGCCGGTGTTCGAAGGCGGCCGATTACGTCGTTTCAGTGAGCCGGTACCGAATCGTCGGATAGCCATCGAACCGTGGCCCGTCACCGACGCGTTCGAATCCAGCGTGTTTCACTGCCGCGCGAAGCGCCGGTTCGTCTTCGACGACGAGTACCTCGACTGGAAGTCCCTCGACGCTCGCAAAGCGGAGGGGTTCTTCGAGGAGGCGACGTGTGGCGTCTTCGGTCCCACCGAGACGCGTGACGTGGACGACGCCGTCTCGAACGTCGAAGCCGACGAAGCCGAGAATCGGGGTGTCCGCCGCCGGTGCGTCGACGTTTGGGTCGGCACCGGCGTCGTCCGTCGCGACCCGAACGGTTCGGTCGCGAATCAACCGACGCATCGCTCGTGTCGGCGCGTCGGCGATGGCGGCGAGTGCCTCGGCGTCGGAGTCGACGGCGTCTCTGACTTCCATATCTCTTCGTTCCGCTCCATCGTTCATAAACCTCCGTACAGGGAGACGACAGAGTGGGACCGTCTCGTCCCCGAATCTCGGAAAGTCGGCAACCGTTGAAAAAGAGGACATAGTTATACGTTCCCCCGCGTTAGCCAACCGCATGACTGAGCACCAACCGTCGAAGCGACCCGTATCGGAGGGACGATGCGCGTAGTCGCGAAGTTCGGCGGCACGTCACTCGGGAGTGGAAACCGAATCAATCGCGCCGCGGACTCTATCGCTGCGGCAGTCGAGAAAGGCCACGAGATCGCCGTCGTCGCCTCCGCCATGGGGTCGACGACCGACGACCTGTTGAACGAAATCAAGTTCGAAGCGGACGACAAGGACCGCGCCGAAATCGTGTCGATGGGCGAACGGACGAGTGTCCGGATGCTCAAGGCGGCCCTCGCCGCTCGCGGCGTCAACGCACTGTTCGTCGAACCCGGTGCAGACGACTGGCCGGTCATCACGAACGAACTGGGCGAAGTCGACGTCGAAGAGACCCAACGACGCGCCGCTGAACTCGCCGAGGAGTTAGACGGCGTCGTCCCGGTCATCACGGGATTCCTCGCACAGACCATCGACGGCGAGATTACGACGCTCGGTCGCGGTGGTTCGGACACCACCGCCGTCATGCTCGGCAAGTATATGGACGCCGACGAAGTCGTCATCGTGACCGACGTGGAAGGCGTCATGACGGGCGACCCACGGGTCGTCGAAGGTGCCCGTAACGTCGGCCGAATCACCGTCGACGAACTCCGAAACCTCTCGTTCCGTGGCGCGGAAGTCGTCGCCCCCTCTGCGCTGTCGTACAAAGACGAAGCGCTCGACGTTCGCGTCGTCCACTACCAACACGGTGACCTGCTAACCGGTGGGACGCTCATCGAAGGCGAGTTCCACAATCTCATCGACATGCAGGAAGAACCGCTCGCCTGCCTCACCGTCGCGGGGCGTGCGATTCGCAACCGACCGGGCATCCTCGCGGACCTCTCGACGGCGCTCTGGGAAGAAGATATCAACGTGGATTCGGTCGCCTCGGGAATGGACTCGATCACGTTCTACGTCCTCGAAGACGAGGCAAACCGGGCCGAAGCGGTCCTTCACGACCGCGTCGTCGCCGACGACGCGCTCTCGTCTGTCACCGTCGAAGACGACATCGCCGTCGTCCGCGTCACCGGTGGCGAACTCCCGAACCGACCGGGCGTCATCTTCGACATCGTCGAACCGCTCGCCGACGCCGGCATCAACATCCACGACGTCATCACCTCCGCGACGTCTGTCGCAATCTTCGTCGCGTGGGGTGACCGCGAAGAGACACTCGAAATCATTCAGGGCGAATTCTAAGGCGTCTCCAACGGGCCACTGAGCGGCCGATTTCACTCACCCTCTCGTCTCGATTGGCGTTTTCACCGTCTCACAGCGTATCACGTCGCTGAAGACACCGATGTACATTCTCGTCCACGAACGGTGAGAAACGGTCGCAGTCCCGCGTTTTTCCGCCTACAGCCTTCTTCACATTCGCGGGTGTGTCTCTGGTATGCGCTCGTACAAGGCAAAGATGGTCGAACCCATCGAACTCCCGTCTCGTGAGGAACGAGAGGCCGCCCTCGAGCGGGCAGGGTACAACGTCTTCAATCTCGACGCCCGCGACGTCTACATCGACTTACTGACCGACTCTGGAACCGGAACCATGTCCGCAGAGCAGTGGGCCGCGATGATTCGCGGCGACGAAGCGTACGCCGGAAGTGAGTCGTTCGCCAGACTCGCAGAATCCGTCCACGACGTGATGGGATTCGAGTACGTCATCCCGACCCATCAGGGCCGCGGCGCGGAGAACGTCCTCTACGGCGTTCTCCTCGAAGAAGGCGACGTGGTTCCGAACAACTCGCACTTCGACACGACGCGGGCACACGTCGTCAATCAGGGTGCAGAACCCGTCGACTGTCCGTCGCCCGCCGCCCGCGACCCGAACTCGAACGAGAAGTTCAAGGGGAACTTCGACATCGACGCCGGATACGCACTCGTCGAAGAAGTCGGTGCAGACGCGATTCCAGTGGTCGTCCAGACGATTACGAACAACTCCGTCGCCGGCCAGCCCGTCTCGATGGCGAACATCCGTGCAGTGGCTGAGTTCGCCAAAGACATCGACGCGCTGTTCGTCATCGACGCCTGCCGGTTCGCAGAGAACGCCCACTTCATCAAAGCAAACGAAGCAGGCTACGAAGACCGGTCTGTCGCCGAGATCGCTCGCGAGCAGTTCGCCCACGCCGACGCCATCACCATGTCCGGCAAGAAAGACGCGCTCGTCAACATCGGCGGATTCACCGCCATGCGCAACGAGACCATCTTCGAACACGCCAAACAGCGGGCGATTCTCTTCGAAGGCTTCCCAACCTACGGTGGCCTCTCGGGGCGCGATATCGAGGCGATGGCCGTCGGTCTCCGCGAAGCAGTCACGCCACCGTACGTGCGTGACCGCGTCGAACAGGTGGCCGAACTCGGTGACTTGCTCTCAGAAGAAGACGTTCCCGTCTATCTCCCGACGGGTGGCCACGCCGTCTACCTCGACGCCGGCGAGATGTTCCCGCACATTCCGAAAGACCAGTATCCGGGGCAGGCACTCGTCTGCGCGCTCTATCGCGAAGGTGGCGTTCGTGGCGTCGAACTCGGCGGATTCGCCTTCCCCGGGACGAACCGCCCTGACCTCGTCCGTCTCGCACTTCCCCGCCGGACCTACAGCCTCGAACACCTCGAACACATCGCGGAGACGGCGGGGAAGGTGATGGAGACGGCCCACGAGTACGATGGCCTCGAAATCGTCGAAGAACCGCCGATGAAAGAGCTTCGCCACTTCTCGGCGACACTCCGTCCCGTCTCGAACTGAGCGACTTCCGGGGCGTTCGTCGTCTTCTCTCGCTCACCGACCCTCGTAGAGACGCGTCGCGATTCGTTCCGGTAATCCCACCTCACGGACGCGTTCTGCGACACGGTCGATGTCGTATCCGACGCGGTGTTCGTCGACGACCATCTCGTCCACGTCGACGACGGCGTAGGCGGCCCGTGGGTCGCCGTCACGTGGTTGGCCGACACTTCCGGGATTCAACACGATACCTTCGTCGAAGATGCGGTGGCTCTGAATGTGGGTGTGACCCAGCACGAGCAACTCTTCGCCGAACAAGAGCGCGGGCGAGAAGTCGTCGGGGTAGGTGTAGCGGTCCGGGTCGCTCGGGTGGCCGTGGACGAGTGTGACGCGCCCATCGGCGAGGGTTCGACGCTCCGGAAGCGACCTGAGCCAATCGAGTGACGACGGTGAGAGTTCGTCGCGGGCGAAATCGACACCTGCGGCGGCGAGACTGTTGAACCGAAACCCCGTCCCCTCGATGACCGCTCGGTCGTGATTCCCAGAGATGGTTGGGATGTCTCGGTTCGAGAGTTCGGTGACACACGCGTCGGGCCACGGATTGTAGCCGACGACGTCGCCGGCGCAGACGATGGTATCGACTGGTGGCATGTCCGAGAGTACGGCATCGAGTGCAGGGAGATTTCCATGCACGTCCGAGATGACGCCCAGACGCATGACTCTCAGTACGGTTGCCTGATTGATAAGTTCGTGGCCGAGGAGAGACCGTTGCGTTCGCTCGAACCTGTCTATTCGCCGTTGTAGAACGCCGTTTCGACGTCGTCGCCGACGGTTGCGGCGGCGGCACAGACGGCGTGTTCGAACTCGTGGTCGTAGAGTTCGCGAGCAGCGTCGGCGGCAGTCTCGGCGGCCAACTCGAACGCTCGTGGGTCGTCTTCTTCGTAGGTTGCGACGAGCGTGGGTTCTGCGACTTCCTCGACGATGAGTGCGTCCTTGCGGACGATGCCGATGAAGGCTTCGTCGGCACCGACGACGCCAGCGATGCGTGGCGTGTTGTAGTCGTCTCTCTCGTAGTCGAGTGCGAGCAGAATCTCCGCGAGGGCGTCGCGTGGGGAGTAGCCCATGTCGAGTTTCTCCGCGATGGGGTCGACCTGTGACCCGTTGCCGACGACGACGTAGTCGCCGCCTTCGCGGACGCAGTTGTAGGCGATGTAGGGGTTGTCAGTCTCCGGGGCGTCTGGCGTCGGTCCGACGGTGAGCGTTCCGTCTCGCTCGACGACCTGACGGTTCGGGAACGACCGAGAGGAGACGCGGTAGGCACCGATTCCGGGACCGACGACGACGAATCGTCCGACGTACATACACGACAATGGATAGAACGAGGGCAAATAGGTGGCGGTTTATACACGTCTATCCGACCGACTGCGAAGCGATGACACGGTCCTCCCGACACGCAACGTTTACAAATACCCGTGAATTACGAGATGATGCGAAGTCCCATGGGGTAGTGGCCAATCCTGTTGCCTTCTGGGGGCAACGACCCAGGTTCGAATCCTGGTGGGACTACTTCTCTGATTTCTACGCCCCGCTGGGGGAGTATCGCCCCTGTTCTCCAGTTGAAACGAAGGGGTTCAGTTCAGAATTCGAAGGGGGTTGTTTCGAGTGGAAAAATCACCAGGCGACGGCCGATTTTGTAAATAATGTACGTTTTGTTTCTGCTTAGCGGTCCACTGTGAGAAGTGCGACACGCTCCTTGACGAGTGCCGGCAGGTCACCGTCGGCAGCAGTCAGTTCAGCCGCACCGATGTCGAAGAAGTCGCGAACGAGTTCCTCGTCGTACTCGCCGAGCGTCTTCGCCTGTTCGAGGTCCAGACGGTCGAAGAGTGCCGTCTCCGCGTCGTCTTCGTCGCCGCCGTCGACGACGATCACGACCGGAACCGTCCCTTCCGAGACGCCCATCTCGAACGCGCGGTTGATTTGCCGCCGCCCGCTCGCGTAGAGGATGAACTCGACGGCTCTATCGCGGGCGATTTCGTTGCCGCGAGCGATTGCTCGGTCTGCGAGTTCGACTGCCCGTTCGAGGTGGTCTCTGTCCACGACGAACCGCGCGTCGAACGCCTGAATCGTCGCGTCGGTCTCGTCGGAGACGTCGCCGACGGTGGCGATGAACGCGTCGAGGTCCGAGACGGTCGCTCGCGCTTCGAGGACTCTCATTCGAAATCACCCAGACTGGCCTGCTGATTCGCGCGCTCTTTCGCCGTCTCGAATCCCGCGTCGTCGGGGACGGCGTCGTCCGGCGCGTCTGATTCGTCCACCTCGTCCATCGACGGGTCTTTCCGACCTGCCGCTTCGAGGATGTTCTGGGCGGTCTTTCGCCGTCCCCGGAGCGCCGCGAGGATACGTGACTTCTCCGCTTCGCGCAGGTCTGCACGGGTTTCGACGCCTGCTTCGAACAGACGGCGGGCACGCTTTCGACCGACGCCGCGAACGCCTGCAAGGTCGAGGAGTTCTTCGCGAACGCCGTACTCGACGCGCTTCTTGGCTTCTCGAACGGCGTACACGGCTTCGAGGTCCAACTCGCTGGCGAGGCGTTCTGCTGCGCCCAACAGCCACTCTGCCGTCTCGACTTTCCCACGGATGTCGCCCGGCCCGACGCCGTACCGTTCGGTGATTCTGTCTTCGTCGACTTCGCCGACCCAGTCTTCGAGGAGTCGCGCCGTCTTGAGGGCCGAGAGCCAGTCTTCGAAGGCGACATCTTCGTACTCCGACGGAACGCGTCCAAGGAACTCGGGTTCGCGCTCGTAGCACAGTTCTGTGTACGTCTCTCTGTCACCTGATTTCAGGTAGAGTTGGTACATGTCCGGCGTCCGGCAGACGAGGTGGTAGAGACCGAGTGGCGTCGGATAGGTGATGTCCGTCTCGAACTCGAGTTCGTCGCCGTCGTCGTCGCTGTCTTCGTCTCCGCTACCGGCGTTGACCATCTCGCTGGCCTTCTGGAATCCAGCGGTTACGTCGGGTTTGGAGTCCCGCTCGCGTTTCGAAGACTCGCTCGTCTCGCCCGCCAGCGCCCGAAGTTTCTCGGTTCGGTGCTTCGCCGACCATTCGAGACCGTCGATGATTTCGGCCGCACTCATCGGGTCGAGATAGAGGCGCGAGACGGTGTGACCGACCGGCGTCGCCTGAATCGTCTGGTCTTCGAATTCGATGAAGCCGTTGATTTCGAGGTAGTCGAGGACGCGGTCTGTCACCTGTCCTAATCGTTCTGGGTCGTCGGTCTGGGCCGCGTAGAGCGTCTGGTCGAGGAATTCGAGCAGTCCCTCGCGGGTGTGGGCGAATCCCGACGCGATCGTCGCGAGCAAGTGCGTCCGAAGCGCGGGTTCGGCCGCGAGTTTCGAGTGCACGTCTTCTGCGTCGGCCCAGATGTATCGCTCGAACAGTTCGTCGCGCGAGTCGGCGTCTTTGGCGAGCAGCACCGCTTCACCGTAGGGATCGAGTCCCGGTCGGCCGGCACGACCCATCATCTGGTGAATTTCGAGGACGTCGAGCGGTTTCATGCCGCCGTAGTCGCCGTCGTAGCGCTGCCAGTCGCGGACGACGACGCGGCGACTCGGTGTGTTGACGCCGGCAGCGAGGGTCGGCGTGGCGCAGATACACTTGATGAGTCGGTCACGGAACGCGTCTTCGACGAGTGTTCGGTGTTCCGAGGCGAGGCCGGCGTGGTGGAACGCCGCGCCTTTCGCGACCACTTTCGCCAGGTCCTCGGAGGTTTCGGTGTCGGAGATATCGCGTATCTCGGCGGCGAGTTCCGCGAGTTCGCCGCGTTCGTCGCCCGTGATGTACTGCTCTGTCACGTCGGCCATCCGCCGGGCGGCGGACTCGGCGTTTCGCCGTGAGTTGACGAAGACGAGCGACGAGCCCTGGTCGTCGGCGTCGTCGCCCTCCAGAGCGTCGGCCACGAGTGCCGGTGTCTGTCGCTCGCCACGGCCGACGGGGACTTCTCGCTGGCTTCCATCGTCGAAGTTGATGGCGTTGCCGTAGTGGACACCCATCTTCAGGTCGATTGGTCGCCAGTCCGAGTGGACGAGTTCGGCGTCCAACCAGTCGGCGACGACGTCCGCGTTGCCGACAGTTGCCGACAGTGCGACCACCTGCAGATTCGGGTTGAGTCGGCGGAGTTTCGCCAGCGTGACTTCGAGCGTCGGCCCGCGGTTTCGGTCGTTGACGAGGTGAACTTCGTCGGCGACGACGCAGGTCAACTGGTCCATCCACGCCGCGTTGTTGCGGACGAGCGAGTCCACTTTTTCGGAGGTGGCGACGATGATATCTCGGGACGAAAGCCACTCGCCGGACGATTCGTAGTTCCCGGTGGAGACGCCCACGTCGATGCCGTACTCCTCCCAGCGCTCGAACTCGGCTTTCTTCTCCGACGCGAGCGCTCTGAGCGGGACGATGTAGAGTGCTTTTCCGCCGCGTGCGACGCTCGACAGCATCGCGAGTTCCGCGATGAGCGTCTTTCCACTCGCCGTCGGGACGGCGGCAACGAGGCTCTCGCCGTCGGTCAAGCCGGCCTCGACGGCCTCGGCCTGCGGTGGGTAGAGTTCCTCGATACCCTCGTCGTGGAGGGCCTCGGGAATCCCCGTCGGCAGGCCCGTCAGGTCCGCTGTTCGCATTGGGTCTCTCTTGGACCGTCTTTCGGTTTAAGCCATCGGGTCGGGGCGGGTCACTCGAACTCGTCTCTGTCGCCCGAATCGGTTGCGAACGTCGCACCCTGTCGTGGGTTTCGAACTCCGTTGCGAGCGTCGAAAAGTACCGTCCCGCGTCGGCAGGGCTATGTATGCCCCGGCGGAAACCCTCGCTATGAGAGTCGAGTTCGACCGAGACACCTGTATCGGCATCTTCCAGTGTGTCGACGAGTGGGACGCGTTCCAGAAGAATCTCGACGCCGGAAAGGCCGACCTCGACGGTGCCGAGGAGACCGACGACGACGTGTTCGTCCGCGAAATCCCCGAAGACGAGGAGTTCGACGCGAAGTTCGCCGCCCGCGTCTGTCCCGTCGAAGCCATCCGCATCATCGACGACGACGGCGAGCAACTCATTCCCTGAGTTCGTCGCTGGCAGCGTCTCGTCGACACGTCGTGCCCAGACGAGTCGTGAGACCGCCCACCGTGGTGACCACCTTCAAACCCCTTCGTTTCGAGTGGAGATTCGCCCGACGACAGACTGTAAGGGTTTAAGCGGCGGCGCAGGTAATCGTGCCAGTATGAGCCAAGCCACGAAAATCGTGCTCGGAACCATCGGCGTGTCGGCCGTCCTGGCCGTCATCTTCGTTGGGATGAGCCTCGCCTAGGATGTTCGAGACGCGCACGCTCCCGCCGGACCTCGAATCGGTTCGAGAGGAGTACGCACCGGGCGCGCTCGTCGTCGACGTTGCCAGAGATTTCGACACCATTCCTCCGGAAGCCGCCGAGAACCTCGGCCTCGTCGTCGAGTCACTCTCGCCGGCGGCCTACCCCAAAGAGTGGCTACCAGACGACGCGCCACAGGCACTCCGTCGATATGCCTCGTCGGATTTCACCATCGGAATGCCCGAACACGGAACCGTCACGTGGACCGACCAGACCACGCCGCCAGTCGTCCTCGTCAAGTATCGCGCGAAGGGAACACCCACGGATTTCCTCGACTTCCTCATCGCTGAGGCGCTCGTTCAGGCCGGAAACGACGACGTTCCCGAACAGTTCCTTCCGTTCTTCGGTGCCCAGTACCGCGAACTCGCGGATGCGATACCGCTCGGCCCGAGCGAAGTGTATCAGGTCGCCGCCGCGCTCTTCGACGGGTGGGTCGGCCTCCAGACGCGCGACGAGTTCGCCTCGTGGGAGGGTCGACACGACAGACTGTACGACGCGTGGGTCGACGCAGGCGAGCGATTAGACGACAGACTCGCCAGCCTTCCACGACTCGTCGCCACCGACCGACTCTCGTTCGCCGAGGCGACGGAGTTCGCGTGTTCGGCAATCAAGCACGAACGTGACCTGCCAGCACCATTCTCGGCACTCGACACGGCGGCCTACCTCGACCACGGCGCGACCTACGCGGTTCAGTGGGCACAGAAGACGTTCGAACAGTTAGCCGACGCGCGCGACGACATCTCCGACGCAGAATAAGGCCGTCTCAGAACTCGGTCGTGACGCTGCCGTCTTCGTTCAGGTCGACGACACCGTCGAACAGTTCGCGGAAGCGGTCGAGTGTCTCCTGGTCGTGGACTTCTTTCGAGAGGTGAAAGAGGCCGACAGCGTCGTACTCTTCGAGCAACTCCAGAATCTGCTTCGTCGCTTCGTAGGCTCGCTCTTCGTCGGCGTAGTAGGCCATCTCCGTCACCGAATCGACGCTGAGTCGGAGTTTTCCGTCGTGTCGTTCGAGGAACTCTCGGGTCTTCTCGACGATGCCGTCGAGATTGTCGGGGGAGGCGACGTAGTAGATGTTGTCCGCGCTCCGTCGCGAGTAGCCTCGTTCGATAGAGAGCGTGTCGAGAATCGTCGCACGGGATTCGTCGACCTCGTAGTACTCTAGCTTCTGTTCGACTTCACGTGCTGTCGTCCGTGTCGAGATGACGAGGAAGTGGTCGGTGTCGACTTTGAAGAAGTCGGTGTCGATGCGGTCGGTCTCGCCGATGCTCGGATGAAGAAGTAAGATACCTGTTCCGCCCGGAATCGTCTCGGGCGTCTCTTCGATGGCGAGCTCGTAATCCATAGTGGATGCAGATACTCTGCGGACTTAATCCTTCATGTCAATCCGCCACTCGTCGTGAAAATCACGGGGCCACGCGGTGTCAAAACAGGGAGTCGGCCGTCGCGGCACCGATGACGCTGAACACCGCGCCGACGCTCGTCGCTTTGAGCGTGATGGCGAGGACTGCGAGGTCGACCTGGATGCCGAACCCGTCGACGACGTCGCCCGACACGTCGGCGAGGAACGTCGCCGGCGCGTCGAATGCGAGTGCGAGGATGAACACCGAGAGATACGATACGGTGATGAGCGAGATGAATCGGATGGGGATGCCGCCGACTTCTTTCTCTTTGTCTGGGTCTCTGTTGTCTGCTTTGTAGAGCGTGCCGTAGCCGACCATGAGGACGATGATGAGCGTCAGAACGCCCTGGAGAGACGACATACTCCGGGCGAGAACCCACACCTCCTCGGTGACGACGAACGGCCCGGCCAACAGGAACCCACCGACGACCTGTTGTGCCGTGTCAGCGAGTGCGAATCGACGGCGGACTCCGACCATACACCGCTCGTCGGGACGGTGGCCATTAAATGACGCGCCCGCTCGGGTCGCCGTGGTTCGACTGTGCTTCGAACTGATTTTGTCCCCACCCACCGAGGGTGGAGTATGAGCGTCCGCGACGAGTTCGACGCCTGGGCGGCCGACGGCCGCGACAGGGGCATGGAAGACCGACACTGGCACACCGCGAAGCACGCGCTCGCCCGGATGCCAGTCGAAGAAGGCGACACCGTCGTCGACCTTGGAACCGGCAGTGGGTACGCCCTTCGCGCCCTCTACGATACCAAAGGAATCGGCAAGGGATTCGGTCTCGACGGGTCGCCACAGATGGTCGAGAACGCCCGCGACTACACCGACACCGACGACATCGAGTTCCTCGTCGGCGACTTCGACGACCTGCCGTTTGCCGACGACAGCGTCGACCACGTCTGGTCGATGGAGGCGTTCTACTACGCACCCGACCCGCACCACACGCTCGAAGAAGTCGCTCGCATCCTCGAACCCGGCGGCACCTTCTACTGCGCCGTGAACTACTACGAGGAGAACGTCCACTCGCACCACTGGCAGGACAACATCTCGATCGACATGACGCGCTGGTCCCACGCGGAGTATCGCGAGGCGTTCCGCGACGCCGGCCTCTACGTCGCAGAACAGGACTCCATCGCCGACGTGGACATCGACATCCCGCCGGCAGACGAGTTCCCGACCGACGACTGGGAGACGCGACAGGAGATGGTCGACCGCTACCGAACCTTCGGAACGCTCCTGACCGTCGGCGTCGCACCCTGAACGTCCGCCCTCTCTCTTCTCGATGAACCGAACCACCCTGTTTGGCTTCGCTCCACTGCTCGCAGCAGCACTCTGGGGTGGGATGTACGTCGTGAGCAAGTGGGGGTTCGACGCGATTCCACCGCTCACGCTCGCATTCTTGCGAATCGTTCTGGGTGCGGCGGCGCTCGGCATCGTCGTCGCAGCGACGACACCCCGGCGACAGTTCGCCCGCGAGGAGTGGCGACGGTTCGGTGGCCTCGCGGTCTGGTTGACGGCCGCTCTCACCACGCAGTTCGTCGGGACGGACCTCACGAACGCCAGTCAGGGATCGGTCCTCACTGTACTGACTCCCGTGTTCATCCTCGCACTCGGTGTTACCGTTCTCGACGAACGACTGAGTCGGCGTGCGCTCGTCGGAAGTGCCCTCGCCGTGTTCGGAACACTTGGCGTTCTCGCCGGCCGAGGCCTCGACACTATCGCGACGAATATCGACCCGCTCGGCGTCGCACTGCTCGTCCTCTCGTCGTTCTTCTTCGCTGGCTTCACCGTCTACGGAAAGCCGGTCATTCGACGGTATTCCGCGCTCGAAGCCGTCACGTACGCGACGATTCTCTCGGTGCCGCTGTTCGGGCTGTTCGTCCCGTTCGAAATGGCGACTCACGACATCTCGCTGCTGGCAGTCGATCTCACTCCGTCTGTCGTCGGTGCAGTCTTGTACCTCGGTCTGGCCAGTACGGCCGCAGCGTGGTACTTCTGGTACAAGGGTATGGAGTACACGAACGCGAGTCACGTCGCCGTCTTCTTCTTCGCGCAACCGGTCGTTGGCACGCTTCTCGGCGTGGCATTTCTCGGAGAACAGGTGGACGTTGGCTTCGTCGTCGGTGGCGTCGTCCTCGCTCTCGGTGTCTATCTCGTCAGTACCGATTCGTCCACCTGAGAGACAGCGACCGGCGTGAGGGAAACAGTAGCTCCGAGTTTACTCGACGACGTGCACCGACTCGGAGTCGAATCCCACGCCGAGTTCCGACCCGAGTTCGACCGTCTCGTCCCCGTCGTCTGCGACCACCACGGTCAGTTCGGTTCCCTGCCAGTCGAGTCTGAGACGCGTGGTCGACCCCTGAAACTCGGTTTCGACGACGGTCCCACGGATTCGGTTTTCCCCCGAATCGAGGCGCAGGTCTTCTGGCCGGAGACAGAACGTGACCGTCTCACCGACCGCCGCATCGACGCCGTCGAGTGCGACCATCTGGTCGTTGAGGCCGACCACAACCCCTCCAGTTTCCAGTCGAGACTCCACGACACCGGTGAGGACGTTGTTTTCGCCGACGAACTCCGCGACGAATCTGGTCGCTGGTCGGTGGTACACCTCACGCGGGGTTCCGACCTGTTCGACACGGCCACGGTTGAGGACGGCCACACGGTCTGAGACTGCGAGCGCTTCCGACTGGTCGTGGGTGACGTACACCGTCGTGACGCCGAGTTCCGATTGGATACGCTTGACCTGTCGGCGAAGTCGTTCCCGCAAGCGGGCGTCCAGTGCCGACATCGGCTCGTCGAGGAGGAGGAGGTCGGGCCCGGGCGCGAGCGCACGGGCGAGCGCGACACGTTGTTGTTGCCCGCCGGAGAGCGAATCCGGGTCACGGTCTTCGAATCCCGCGAGGTCGACGAGTTCGAGCAGTTCCGCGACGCGTTCGTCGCGGGAGAGGCCGCCCGGCGGGTCAGCAAATCGGAGGCCGTAGGCGACGTTCTCGCCGACACTCATGTGGGGAAACAGCGCGTAGTTCTGGAACACGACGCCGACCCCTCTCGCTTCGGGTGGAACACCCTCCATCGACTTCCTGTCGAATCGAACCTCCCCGTCTGTCGGCGATTCGAACCCCGCGATACAGCGGAGCGTCGTCGTCTTCCCACATCCGGAGGGGCCGACGAGCGTGAAGAACTCGCCTTCGTCGACCGACAGCGACACTGAATCGAGCGCCGTCGCCGTTCCGTAGCGTTTCGAGACGCGATCGAGTTCGAGTTTCACGGGGTGGCCTCCGGGGTCACGTCTCTCTGTCTTCGTCCGACCGGCATAACGTTCAGCACTGTCGGTCGGTGATTCTGCGTTGGCCGTCGACCGTTGCTCACTCATAGTTCACCCCACCGACCGCCGAACCGGTCCACGACGAGGAAACTGATGGACGTGACCACGAGAAGGACACACCCCATCGCCGTCGCAGGGCCGAGTCTCCGACCCAGTAATCGCTCGACTGCGACGGGCATCGTGTACCGTCCTGCACCCTCTGCGAGGATAATCGTCGAGTCGAACTCACCGATGCTGATGGCGACGGCGAACGCCGCACCCGCGACGACACCGGTCCAGACGAGCGGGAGTTCGACGTCGACGAGCGCGCGCGTTCGCGTCGCACCGAGACTCCGCGCCGATTCGACGAGTCGGTCGTCGAGGCGAGAAAAGAGTGGTGCGACGTTTCGGGTGACGAATGGATACGCACTCACTGAGTGCGCGGCGACGATTGCGAGCGCGCCGGTCACCCGAATCGTCGTGCCGAAGACGTCGACACCGAAGACCAGCCCACGAAGCAACCCCAGTCCGACGACGATTCCCGAGACGGCAAACGGTGCCATCGCCAGCGCGTCGATGAGTGTTCGTCCCCGGTAGCGACGGGTCGTGAGGACAGCCATCGTCACTCCCATCGGGACGGCGACGAGGAGTGTGCCGGCGGCAAAGAGAAGCGAGTTCCAGATTGCCGGGAGCGGCTTGACCTGGAACGACGCGCCGGTCGCCTGTCGCTCTGCGAGGAAGGCGTAATGTTCGAGCGTGAACCCGCCGTCAGCGCCGGTGACGCTGGCGAGAATCATGCTCGCGATGGGGACGACGAACACGAGGCCGACGACGAGCGCGTATCCGGCGATACCGATGGTTCGGAGCGTCGATTTCGGCGTCCACCTGGTGGGGAGAACGGGCTGTCGTGGCAGCGGGTTCGCGGTCCCACCGGCGGCGCGCTGATTCGCCTCGTAACTGAGGTACACCACGGTCAATCCGAGCGAGATGACCGTCTCGATGACGGCGAGACTCGCAGCCTCGGCGTACGCGAGGTCACGCACTTTCGCGAAGACGAACACCTCGATGGTCGCAAGTTGGAACCCGCCCAGTGCGAGGACGATCGGGAACGACGCGAAGGTGAAGATGAACGTCAGCGTCGCGCCGATGCCGATTGCGGGGAGGAGTTGCGGGAGCACCACGTCGCGGAACGCTCGTCGTGGATTCGCGCCGAGCGAGCGAGCAGTCTCGACGGCACGGGCGTCCACGCTCTCCCACGCGGCGGTGACGACGCGAGCGACGAGTGGCGCGTTGTAGAAGGCGTGGGCGATGATGATAGCTTCCAGCGTGAACAGCAACTCGACGGGGGGAAGGCCGACGAACGCGAGGGCGCGATTGAGCGTCCCGTTGCGGCCGAACGTCGCGACGAACCCGATTGCGACCATGATAGAGGGCATGACGAACGGGAGAATCGTGAGCGAGCGAAGCGTCTCACGGCCGGGGAACTCGAAGCGAGCGAACAGCCACGCCGCCGGGAGGCCGAGTGCGAGACTGGCGAGCGTGGAGTAGAACGCCTGTTTCGCGGTGAACCAGATGATATCGTAGAGGTAGAACTCGCTCGTCAGAATCGCCGTGAGCGGTTCGAGCGTGAACGCGCCGTCTTCGAGAACCGCGTCCGCGAAGACAGTGGCGACGGGATAGTAAAAGAGGACGACGAGGACGACGGCGGTGAGGAGTGCGACGAGAGTGAGCAATCGCTCTTCGAATGCGTGGACGACAGCGCGAACCGGTCGTTTGGTCGCTTCAGAGAGTGTTTCGATTGTACTCACAAATCTCACCGTGAACGGTCGATACAGGAATTGGGCGTGGGGGAGGGGGCGTTTACCCGTGCGTATTTATTTGCTCGCGAATTCGCGTGCCCACGCGTCGGTCCAGTCACTCAAGTTGTCCTTGAGGCGGTCGTACGAGAAGGTGACGGCTTCTGGGGGTTCCTGCGCGAACTTGGCGAACTCCTCGGGAAGTTCCGCCGTCGTGGTCGCCGGGAACTGGACGTTTCGGACGGCGATTTCGGCCTGCACGTCGGGTCGGAGGACGAAGTCCATGAACTCGCTCGCGAGGCCGGGTTCGGTGGCGTCGGCGAAGGGAGCCATCCCCTCGGGGTTGGCGTAGCCCTGGTCGTTCAGGAACCGAATCTGGTGTTTGGCCATGTCGGCACCGGACTCGTTGGCGTACACCTGGTCGGTCGAATACGAGACCACCATGGGTGCTTCGCCGTTGGAGTAGGCGGTGTAGGAGTCGGCCCAGTTGCCGAGGACGCGGACGTCGTTTTCCTTCAACTGTGCCCAGTAGTCGAGATAGCCGTCTTCTCCCATCGCGTCGATGGTGTGGAGTAAGAACGCTTGCCCCGTCGCCGACGACGTGGGATTCTGTGCGAGGAGTGCGCCCGAGTACTCGGGGTCGAGCAAGCCATCGAACGTCTCGGGAGCGATGAACTTTCCATCGTCGCCCTGCGTCTCGTCGTAGACGAGCGAGATGTAGCCCGTGTCGTAGGGGACCGCACGTCCCTGTGGGTCGAACTCTAACTGTTCGTTCACGTCACCACGACGCGAGAGGTCTTCTGCTGGTGCGAACAGAGCGTCGTCGAGGTTTTCGTCGATGCGGACGAGCATCTGAGCGTCGAGTCCGACGTAGAGGTCTGCGCCCGACTCGACACCGCGCAGAGCGCGCTCGATGTAGTGATTGACGCCTGCGTCTGGTGTCTGCCACTCGATGGTCGCGTCGAATTCGGATTCGAACTCCTCTTTCAACCAGACGCCCGGACTCGAACTTGGTGCGTCGACGAACGACCCGTAGGTCCCAATCGTGAGTGTCGGTGTTTCACTACCCGTGGTCGTTCCGCTGGTCGTCTCTTCTGTGGTCGTCGTTTCGGTTCCGCCCGACGACGCTGTCGTCGTCGGTTCGTCACCCGCTCCCCCGGTACATCCCGCGAGGAGTGCGGCAACTCCGCTTGCCCCGGCCGCTTTCAGGTACGCTCGACGTTTCATTACTCAGTTGTTATACTCGGTGGTATTTAATTACGGTGGTGTGTGGCATTCTGCTGTTTCACGCTGACACGACCGACTCAGCGTGTCGTCGGCGCAATGATTTTGCACTCGGCGGGTGAACCGCCGAGAGTGAATCGTTCTCGTCCGTACGTTCTCGGTGGGGTGCTAGCGCTGTTTGCCCTCCTCGCAGCGCTCATCCTCGTGGACGTTCTCGGCACAGTGTTCTTCGCGATTACCGTTGCGTACCTGCTGATTCCACTCAGACACCGACTCGAAGCACGAGGTGCCTCGCAGTGGATGGCGAGTGCGGCCGCCACCGTCGTCGCGGGCATCGGTGTGTTCGTCGTCCTCGCGCCGCTCTTCATCATCTTCTTTCTCCGATTGAACGAACTGCTCGCACTCGCGTCTCTCCTCCCCGATGCAGTCTCTGTGGAACTCTTTAACACGCTTTACGAGGTGACGCTCGACGAGGCGCTGGCAGTCGTCTTCGCACTGATTCGGTCGGTTGGCCGGTCAGTCGCGACGGCGGCACCCGAGGTCTTCATCAAACTCACGTTGTTCAGCTTCCTTGTGTTCTCACTGGTTCTCAGCGGCGGGTCGGCCGGGCGGACGCTTCTCGCACTGGTTCCTGCAGAGTACCACGACGCTGTCAGGGCGCTCGACTCACGGGCACGTGAGACGTTGTTCGCTATCTACGTCTTGCAGGCGGCCACTGCCGTCGGCACGTTCCTCATCGCCCTCGTCGTGTTCTGGGCACTCGGCTACGACTACGTCATCACGCTCGCGACTGTGGCCGCCATCCTCCAGTTCATCCCCATCGTGGGTCCGAGTTTCCTCCTCGCCGCGATGGCGGTGTATCAGGTCGCAATCAACGACATCGTCGCCGCCGTGCTCATCATCGTCGTCGGCGGATTCGCCGTCGCGTGGCTTCCCGACATCCTCATCCGCCCGCGTCTCGCCAAAGAGACGGCCGACTTGCCGGGTAGCCTCTACTTCATCGGGTTCGTCGGCGGACTGCTCAGTCTCGGACCGGTCGGTATCATCGCCGGGCCACTCGTCGTTGCCCTGCTCGTCGAGTCAGTCGCCCTTCTGAGTGACGAGCTGCACGTCGAAGACGACGGACCGGACCATTCCGACACCAGTTCAGAAACGAATTCTGCTACTCCTGAACGATAGCCCCGTCGCGCGCTTCCCACTCCGTGAGGCTTCCTTCGTAAAACTGCACGTCGTCGTAGCCGAGGTGCGCGAGCACGACGTACGTGTGACTGATTCGTCGCGCAGTGTTACAGTAGAGGACGATTCGACGGTCGGGTGTGATGCCCGCCGATTCGAGGATGGTTTCGAGTTCGTCGTGTGGTTTGAGGCCGCGCGTCTCGTCGTCGACGAGTTCGCGCCAGTCGAGGTTGACCGCACCGGGGAGATGCCCCTCGGCGAACTCCGCTGGGTCGCGCGTGTCGACGATGACCGCCGAGGAGTCGTCGAGTGCGTCTTCGACCGTCTCGAAATCGACCAGCGGAGACACGGCTGGGTCCGTCACCTCGTACGACGCTGCTGGCACGTCGCTCGCAGCGCTCGTCGTCTCGTACTCGCGGTTCCACGCGCTGAAGTCGCCATCGAGGAGGTGGAGTTTCGCCGGGTCGTGGCCGTACAGGAGCGCAGTCACGATGAACCGTGCCGCGAAGACGCCGTGCGTGTCGTCGTAAGCGACGATATCGTCGTCGGCCGTGATTCCGGCAGTCGACAGTAAGTCGGCCCACACGTCTCTCCCCGGAAGCATCCCCACGTCTCCCTCGGCGCTTCGAAACTCGTCGAACGGAATCGACGCGGCGTTCGGGATGTGTCCGATGCCGTCGAACTCCCATCCATCGCGAACGTCGACGACACGAACGTCGTCGAGGCGCTCTGAAAGCCACGCCGCAGAGACCACGTCTACCATACCCTTGTCTTCCGCGCCGGCGGGTTTAGGTTCGCGGCTCGATGCACCCCTCGCCACGTGTCCGAAATACCGGATGTTCTTACCGCATCACTCGTTTTTCGCCTAAAAGACGGGGATTTCGGCCGAATATGGGCGTCAAATCGGGCGACTGACCCACCGCATTACGGCAACATTTGCACCATCACCCGAGGTCAGGCCGTACATGCCGCCGCTGTGAGAGTTATGCCTGTTGCTGGCGTAGCTACTGTTACAATGTCAAGCTCCGACTACGCGAAAGACGTACTCGTCTCTGCGGACTGGGTGGAGTCCCACCTCGACGAGTTCCAGAGTGACGACCCGGCGTATCGACTCGTCGAAGTCGACGTCGACACCGAGGCGTACGACGAAAACCACGCCCCCGGTGCCATCGGGTTCAACTGGGAATCCCAGCTACAGGACCAGACGACTCGTGACGTTCTGACCAAAGAAGACTTCGGCGAACTCCTCGGGTCGCACGGTATCTCCGAGGACTCGACCGTCGTCCTCTACGGCGACAACTCGAACTGGTTCGCCGCCTACACCTACTGGCAGTTCAAGTACTACGGCCACGAGGACGTTCGCCTCATGAACGGTGGCCGCGACTACTGGCTGGACAACGACTACCCGACTACCGACGAAGTCCCGTCGTTCCCGGCGCAATCCTACACGGCAAAAGGTCCGTACGAGGAGATTCGTGCCTACCGCGATGACGTTCAGAAGGCAGTCAACAAGGGCCTGCCGCTCGTCGACGTTCGCTCGCCCGAAGAGTTCTCCGGCGAGATTCTCGCACCCCCGGGACTGCAGGAAACCGCCCAGCGCGGTGGCCACGTCCCCGGTGCCAGCAACATCTCGTGGGCCGCGACGGTCAACGACGACGGCACCTTCAAGTCTGCTGACGAACTCCGTGACCTCTACGCCACCGAAGGCATCGAAGGCGACGAATCGACCATCGCCTACTGCCGCATCGGCGAGCGCTCGTCGATCGCGTGGTTCGCGCTCCACGAACTGCTCGGCTACGACAACGTCACCAACTACGACGGCTCGTGGACCGAGTGGGGCAACCTCGTGGGCGCCCCCGTCGAGAAAGGAAACTAATCGAGCTACCCGACCCTCGAATTCCGTTCTTTTGTGACCTGCTCAGTGTGAGTGGCGTCGCTCTCTTAGCAGCACTCTCTGTACGAGTGACCAGCATCGTTCGACAGCGTTGCGGCGTCGTAGAACCCCACCCGAACTCGCCGCCGCCGATGGGTACAAACCCGAATCGGTCGTATGTACCCGCATGTCCGACTCCCTCGATTCTCTTCGCGACGCCCACGAGACACCCCTCTCCCGACTCGGCTCTTCGAAGGCGCTGTTCGCCGTCACCGGCGGCGAGATGAACGGTGACGCAGTTCGCGTCGCCGCCGCCGCAGAGGCAGCGGCCGCCGCGGAACTCTTCGACTCGTGGGCCGCCGACGAGTCGAACGACGAGGCGGCCGAGCTCTTTTCGGACCTCGCGGACACCGCCCGCGAACACGCCGAGACTGTGAACGCCGACCCCGATGCCGACGCACCAGCCATCTACGCTGTCCTCGACGACTTCGACGCGACTGACGAACGACTCGGCGGGGCGCTCGCGCGTGCGCTCGTCTCACTCAAAGCCGTCGAGCAGATGGTCGGCTTCTTCATCGGCGACGCCGACCCGAAGGCCGCCAACACGTTCCGCACGCTCAAGTCTGACCTGCAGGACCAACTCGAAACGCTCGCTGATGCGGTAGACGAACTCGCCAGCGACGAAGACGCCGCCCGCGACGCCGCAGATGAAGTCGTCGAAGCCGCCTACGACGAGTACGTCGAGACGTTGGAGGGGATGGGAATCAAGCCGAAGAACGTCTGTTAGACCCCCAGCTTTTTCGTCGTCAGTGGGTTCTTGGGGTGTCTGTTCGTACGGACGGTATGAGCGGTTTACTACTAGTTGTAGCCGGAGGGATAGCGGTCGTTGTTCTCCTGTCGATGAGCGCGTTCTTTTCGAGTTCAGAGACGGCGGTTTTCTCGTTGCCCCGAAAGTGGATAGAACAGCAGGCGACGACGGACGATCGCCGGGCACACATTCTGAAAGACTTGGTCGACGACCCGCATCGTCTTCTCGTGACGTTGCTGGTCGGAAACAATATCGTGAACATCGCGATTTCGAGTATTACGACAGTGCTCGTCGCTAGCTATCTCTCACCCGGTCAGACAGTCGTCGTTACGACAGTGCTCACCAGTTCGCTCGTCCTGATATTCGGTGAAATCGTTCCGAAAGCGTTCGGACTCGGGAACGCGAAACGCTGGGCGTTAACCATCGCGCCGCCCGTTCGGATCATCGAGCGTGTGCTCTCCCCGCTTATCACGCTGTTCGACGGGATTACTCGTCAGATGAACGCATTCATCACTGTCGACGAGAACATCGAAAAGCCGTACACTGACTGACCGAGTCTCGACTGTGCGACGGTGATGTTCCAAGTCGTTGTACACTCGTTCGCACGGCGACGTGAGACCGCATGTCTCCGACTACTTTCTGTGCCTGCCAACCCCACACGTTCCAGTGGAAACGAAGGGGTCTGTCTGCCGGGCGTCAGACGCCGGGAACCGTTTTTCGGTATTCGAGTACCTGCTGTCGGGCCGCTCGAACTGTCTCTGCTGTGTCGCCGTCGAGTTGGTTCGCGAGGTCGTGGAGGACGGTCATGTGGCGGGCGAGTCGCCCGTGGTCCGGTCCCTGCGCGCGGTCGGCCAGTTTGGCCAACTGGTCGGACTGGTTGTAGAGTCGTTCTCGGACCTCGCCGTCGGTCGCTTCGGCGGCGTCTTTGAGCAGTTGACTCGCTTTCTGTAGCTCCTCTCGTGTCATAGTATCACATACGCGTTCGCGTCGGAAAACCATTCTCCCGGCGGAAAACACCGCCTCGCTCAAGTACGCCGACTTCTAACACCAGACAATGAGCGAGTCCGGTCCCCTGTCTGCCGACAGACCAGAGGCAGAACGCGAATTCCGCGTCGATGCCCCCTTCGAACCGGCGGGAGACCAACCAGAGGCTATCGACGCGTTGGTCCGTGGTTACCGCGACGGAGCCGATATTCAGACACTGCTCGGCGTCACCGGTTCCGGCAAAACGAACACCGTCTCGTGGGTCGTCGAAGAGATTCAGAAACCGACGCTCGTCCTCGCCCACAACAAGACGCTCGCCGCGCAGTTGTACGAGGAGTTCAAGAACCTCTTTCCCGACAACGCGGTGGAGTACTTCGTCTCGTACTACGACTACTACCAGCCCGAAGCCTACATCGAACAGACCGACACCTACATCGACAAGGACATGTCCATCAACGAGGAGATCGACCGACTCCGCCACTCTGCGACGCGGTCGCTTCTCACCCGCGACGACGTCATCGTCGTGGCGTCCGTCTCGGCTATCTACGGTCTCGGTGACCCGAAGAACTACACCGACATGTCTCTCCGTCTCGAAGTCGGTGACGAACTCGACCGTGACGAGTTACTGCGCCAACTCGTCGACCTGAACTACGAACGCAACGACGTGGACTTCCACCACGGGACGTTCCGCGTCCGCGGCGACACCGTCGAAGTCTTCCCGATGTACGGCCGCTACGCCGTCCGCATCGAGTTCTGGGGCGACGAAATCGACCGGATGCTAAAACTCGACCCACTCGACGGCGACGTGAAATCCTCCGAACCCGCCGTCCTCGTCCACCCGGCAGAACACTACTCGATTCCCGAAGCACAACTCGAACAGGCCATCTCAGAAATCGAGGAACTGATGGAAGAACGGGTCAAGTACTTCCAGCGTCAGGGCGACCTCGTCGCGGCCCAGCGCATCGAAGAACGAACCACCTTCGACATCGAGATGATGCGCGAGACGGGCCACTGCTCCGGCATCGAAAACTACTCGGTCCACCTCTCGGACAGACAGTCGGGCGACGCCCCCTACACACTTCTCGACTACTTCCCCGACGACTTCCTCACCGTCGTGGACGAATCACACGTCACGCTCCCACAAATCAAGGGACAGTACGCGGGCGACAAGTCCCGCAAAGATTCGCTCGTCGAAAACGGATTCCGCCTCCCGACGGCCTACGACAACCGCCCGTTGACGTTCGAAGAGTTCGAAGAGAAGACTGGCAAGCTGCTCTTCGTCTCCGCGACACCCAGCGACTACGAACGCGAACACTCCGACCAGATCGTCGAACAGATCGTTCGCCCGACGCACCTCGTGGACCCGAAGGTGGAAGTCGCAGACGCGACGGGACAGATAGACGACCTGATGGCCCGCATCGACGACCGAATCGACCGCGAGGAACGCGTTCTCGTGACGACACTCACGAAACGGATGGCCGAAGATCTCACCGAGTATCTCGAAGAAGCGGGCGTCGACGTGGCCTACATGCACGACGAGACGGACACGCTCGAACGGCACGAACTCATTCGGTCGCTCCGACTCGGCGATATCGACGTACTGGTCGGTATCAACCTCCTTCGAGAGGGTCTCGACATCCCGGAAGTGTCGCTCGTCGCCATCCTCGACGCCGACCAGCAGGGATTCCTTCGCTCCGAAACCACGCTCGTCCAGACGATGGGGCGTGCTGCCCGCAACGTCAACGGTGAAGTCGTCCTCTATGCAGACGACCGGACCGACGCGATGGAGGCCGCGATTTCAGAGACACAACGTCGTCGTCGCATCCAGCAGGAGTTCAACGAGGAACACGGTTACACGCCGAAGACTATCGAGAAGGAAGTCGGCGAGACCAACCTCCCCGGGAGCAAGACCGATACACGCGGCGTCTCGGGCGATGCACCTGCCGACGCCGACGAAGCGGCCGAACAGATTCTCTTCTTGCAGGACCGGATGCAAGAGGCCGCCGACAACCTCGAATTCGAACTCGCGGCCGACATCCGCGACCGCATCCAGAAACTCCGCCGCGAGTACGACGTGGACCACCTCGACGACGGCATCGAACCCGAAGTCCCCGACGAAGACGACGACAGCCTCGCACCGCCGGACGAGTTCTGACGTGGCTGATTCGACTGCACTCACGTTTGCCGCTGGCGGTCTTCTCCGCCGCGACGACGGCCGACTCTGCCTCGTCTACCGTACTCGCTACGACGACTGGTCGCTCCCGAAAGGGAAGGTCAAACCGGGCGAACTGCTGGTCGAGACTGCCATTCGCGAAGTCAGCGAGGAGACCCGATGCTCGGTCGATTGCGGTGGTTTCGCTGGACGCTACGACTACCACGTCGCTGCCGATGCAAACACTTCGAGTGGGCCGAAAGCAGTCTTCATCTGGCATATGCGACTCGTCGACGAACACCCATTCGACCCCGACGACGAGGTGGGTGCGCGCGAGTGGCTTTCCCCCACTGAAGCCGTCGACCGTCTTTCGTATCAGAACGAACGTTCCCTCGTTCGACGTCTGCTCGACCCCTCGAACTGAGTACAGACTAGGGGTTGGTACACATGTTTCCGCTTTTTCGACACTTGTCGGTGTGTGGTCAGTACCCAAAAGTGGAGTCGGTATCAAGACTTATTACCCCGACTTCGCTATGCCCGTTTCACCGTGACCCGCATCTCTGCGGATGAGTCTGCAGGATACACAGTTCACCACGCATTCCCGAACGGGGGTATTACTTAGATGCCCACGTTCACCGAGTCACAGTCGCTCGACTCGTCGGGTGTCCACTCGTCACCGGCGACGCCGGTGTGTGAGACGGTCACATCGATTGCTGTGGATGAACCTCGCACGCGGTGCGAACCCGCTGCTGTTTCGGCAGACAACCTGTTTTGGTCGCGTCACTCGACCCGAGTGAACGCGCATGTCACAACGTACTGAACACAACGAGAACAATGAGCTCTCAGTCTCTCAGTCACGTCCAGAAGTCGTTCCTGAAGTATCAACACATCCTCGTGTTCATCGCACCCGTGCTGTTCATCGCCGCCGTCTTCACTGTGGCCCCGACGCCCACTGACGCCGGCATGGACTACTGGCTCAACTACTGGTGGTTGTTCCCGGTGTTCGTCCTCGGTGCAACCACTGTGAACACGGTCGGAATCAGTGGGTCGGCACTGTTCGTCCCGTTCCTCATCTTCATCTTCCCGGTGTTCGCACACCCGCTCGAACCTGCGACCATCGTGAAGGTGGGTCTCATCAGTGAAGCGTTCGGCCTCTCGAGTTCGGCCGTCGCGTTCATCCAGTACGGCCTCGTCGACCGCCGACTGGCGCTCAGCCTCGTCGCCGGGTCGATTCCGTTCGTCGTCGGCGGCGCGCTGCTGTCGTTCGTCATCCCCGAAGTCGTCTTCCACGCACTCCTCGGCATCGCCCTCCTGGCGGCGTCGTACCTGCTGTTCAAAGCCGACCTCGGCCACGACGAACCCAGTGGCTCCAGTTCCGAACACGCCGCGGCGACCGACGGTGGGACCGTCACGTCGAGTCTTCCGAACGACCCCGGCAAGCTCGGCCCGGCGGGCGTCCGAACCGACGACGACGGTACTGTCACCCGCGTCGACAGAGAGGGTGACGACTACACGTACACTCGCGGTGGCTACCTCCGCCGCTTCGCCAACTACAGCATCGGCGGGACGTTCCAGGGACTCGCCGGATTCGGTGTCGGCGAACTCGGCATCATCTCGATGCTCAGCACGAAAGTTCCCGTCCGCGTCGCTATCGGGACGAACCACATCGTCGTCGCACTGACGGCCATCCTCGCGTCGCTCGTCCACGTCTTCGGTGGCGGCCTCGTCGGTGGCCACACGCTGAGTCTGGCGTCGACGCCGTGGAACATGGTCATCTTCACCGTTCCGGCGACGGTTCTCGGCGGCCAAATCGCACCGTACGTGTCCAACGCACTGGAGACTGAGACTATCAAGACGTTCGTCGGCGGCCTCTTCGCGGTCATCTCCATCGCGCTGTTCCTGATGGCCGCAGGTATCTAACCGACGCGCACACCCACACCACACACTCGTTTCACACGACAGCAACACACCACTCGTTTCACCCAACCTCATGTACGACACCATCCTGTTACCGACCGACGGCAGCGATGCGACCGAAGCAACTATCGAACACGCAACGACGCTCGCACGGACCTACGATGCGACGGTCCGCGTCCTCTCGGTCGCCGACTCGCGCAACCGGTTCGAGACGCCGTCTGCCGGCATCGCCCCAGACGTGTGGAAAGAGTCCGAACTCGAACGCGCCGAACACGCCGTCGATGCCGTTCTCGAGGCCCTTCCGGACGACGTCGCGACGGAGCGAGTCGTCGAAGAAGGCGTGCCAGACTCGGTCATCGTCGACCACGCGAACGACGCCGACATCGACGTGGTCGTGATGGCGACCCACGGCCGAACCGGTCTCGACCACTACCTCATCGGAAGCGTCACCGAACGTGTCGTCCGGCAGTCGTCGGCCCCCGTTCTGACGGTTCGCGCCGCAGACGAGTAGGCAACGAACCCCCTCACTCACGTCCCATCTCGCCGTTTTCCGTGCGGATTAGTACCACGTCAATATCCCACACTCTCGAAATTCGAGAACCTTCTCACACGATTAATAGTCACTGCGTCGAACTTTCATACGTCTGCGAAACACGCAGACGTGAAGGGGGGAGTACGATGCTGTTCGTATCATACTGGGAGATAAACGAGAACAAGCCGCCCGCCGAGATCCTCGAAGCGGGCGCGAAACTGATGGAATCGGAGCTGTGGCCACCGGAGGGTGTCGAGATTATCCGCTGGGACCTGACCAGTGACAACTGGGGGGTTACCGTCTTCGAAGCGGACACGGCCGAAGCGGCAGAACGCGTCGTAACCGTCTGGCGTCTCGCCGTCCCGGGAATGTTCACGAAGACGAAAACCGCGCCTGCCGGACCGGCCGACCAGGCGATGCTCGACTTACTCGACATGATGGACGCGGTTCCGGTCGAAGCGTAACCCGAACACTCATTTTTCGACGCTCGTCCCGGCTACTTCTGTGATTCCATCTCGACGCCGCCGTCTTCGATTTCGATATCGATTGCCCCGGCGTCGGCGTCGATGTCTTCAGTCTGTATCGACCCGAGTTCACTGAGAATCTCTTCGATGTCGTCGAGTCCGATGAGCTCTCGCGTCTCTTCGTCGAACGCCAGACTCTCCAGACCGGCGGTTTTCTGCACGTCCGACTCGCTCAGTCCCTTCCCGTAGCGCCCGAGCAGCGACGTGAGTTCCTGCGGGAGGACGTACGTCGTCGAGGGCGACGTTCCGATGCGTCCCAGCGTCTCCATGCCCTTGTCGATGATGGCGCGTTCGCCCATCGATTCCGCGGCACGGGCACGCAGGACGGTCGAGATGGCGTCACCCTGTGCACGCAAGATGGCGGCCTGTTTCTTCCCCTGTGCGCTGATGATGTTCGACTGTTTGTCACCTTCTGCCTTCTCGACGGCAGACCGGCGTTCACCCTGCGCTTCCAGAATCATGGCGCGACGACGGCGTTCGGCGGCGGTCTGTTGTTCCATCGCGTTCTCGACGTCGGCCGATGGTTTCACCTCGCGAACTTCGACGGATTCCACGCGGACGCCCCACTCGTCGGTCGGTTCGTCGAGTTCTTCGCGGATACGGGCGTTGATGTGGTCACGGCGAGCGAGCGTCTCGTCGAGTTCCATATCTCCGAGTGCCGCGCGGAGCGTCGTCTGGGCGAGCAACGAGACGGCCCGGCGGTAGTTGTCGACTTCGAGGAAGGCACGCTCGGGGTCCATCACGCGGATGTAGACGACGGCGTCGGCAGTCACCGGCGAGTTGTCTTCGGTGATTGCCTCCTGTGAGGGAACGTCGAGCGTCTGGGTCCGCATGTCGAAGCGGTAGGTCTTCGAGACGAACGGCGGGACGAAGTTGATACCCGGTTCGAGGATGCCTTTGTAGTCGCCGAAGACGGTGAGCGTCCGCTTTTCGTACGCTTGCACGATTTCGACGGCGTCGTACACCGCCGCGATAGCGAGTGCGAGGATGACGTAGCCTGCCAGCGTCAGCGGTGTGACGGGCAGGACGACGACGGCGATGCCGAACAGCACCACCGCGAGTGCGAGGGGACCAAGCCAACGTGGGATGCGGGACGACCCACCGACTTTCGCCGATGACTCTGCGCCGGAGTCTGGTCGGCTGAGTCGCCCGAGTTGGTAGAACACGCTGTCCATGCAAGAGAGTGACACCGTAGACGAATAAACCTACCCAGCACCCGACAGTCAACGGCCCACACCCACAGCCGACACCCGGAACCCAGAGCATAGACCCCAACGACAGTGTCAACTGGCTTTCTTCTGGCCACCAAGTATTTACTGCCAACTCTCTGACCGGCCGTGTATGAAACTGAATCGTGCCCGCATCGACGTCGAAGACCTCCTCAAACTCGTGTTGGTCCTCGTCCTCATCTGGTTGGTTCTCGAAATCGTCGGGGAGATTCTCGGCCTCTTCACGATGCTCCTGGGGCCGCTCAAGCCACTCCTGGGTCTCGCTGTCGCCGCGCTCATCGTCCTCTGGTTACTCGACCGAATCTGATTCGAAACCGTCGGGGCGGTTCTCGACCAGCCCGACGACGACACGTCTTTGTACCTCACCCGTGAGACACGGCCGTGTACAGTCTGAACGTCCCGGTGCCGGGGCGGGTCGCCCGTCTCGCGTCTGACCTGTTTCCGTATCTCGCCCCGTTCGACCGGGTCCGTGACCGACACACGCTCGTCTGCAAACGGTTCGAAGAGACCGACCTCGACCGACTGCGTGAGCGCCTCCGACAGACGCTCAGCGGTGCGCCGGCGTTCGACGCTCGCGTCACGGGTATCGGGTTCTTCGAACACCCACCACGTGGATCTGCACCGGTCGTCTACCTCGAAATCGAGAGTCCCGGTCTCGAAGCGTTACACTCGCGACTCGTCGAGGAGTTCGGGGCTATCGACGGACTCGAAGGCGACGACTACGTGCCACACGTCACGCTCGCTCGCGGCGGCGACATCGCAGACGCCCGCGCGGTCGTGGGTCAACACGTCGACTCGGTCGACTGGACCGTCTCGCACGTCGACCTCTACGATGGCAACTTCCGCGAGACTGTGGCGTCTATCTCACTGCCGGCCTGACCGAGACGAGACGAGGGCCGGTCGGCCGGTCGCTACTTCCGAGCGTGTAGTCGCATCCCCATCGGTTCTCGGGGGTGCATCGTCAGCGACCCGCGGAGCGAAAACGGCTCGTCTCTGCTGTAGTCGAGTTCGTACTGTTGGGCCACCGTCCCGAGGATGAGACGGCCTTCGAGCAACGAGAGGTGCTTGCCGATACAGTGGCGCGGACCGCCACCGAACGGGAAGTACGCGAAGCTTGGTCGGTCCTTCATTCGCTCCGGTGACCATCTGTCGGGGTCGAACTCGAGGGGGTCGTCCCACCAGCGCTCCGACCGGTGGACGACCCACTGCGGGAGCATGATTGCCGACCCTTCTGGGACGCGATAGCCGCCGAGACGCACGTCGACTTTGGGCTCGCGGAACATCACGTACACGGGGGGATACAGACGCATCGACTCGTTCAACACGCGTTCTGTGTACTCCAACTGCCGAACGTCCTCGTACGTCGGCGTTCGCCCGCCGAGGACGTCGTCCAGTTCGCGGTGGAGTTTCGCTTCGGCCTCGGGATGTTGCGAGAGCAGATACCACGCGTACGTCAGCGTCAACGCCGTGGTGTCGTGGCCCGCGAGGAGCATCGTCATCAGTTCGTCGCGGAGGTTCTCGTCGGTCTGTTCGCCCGCGTCGTAGGCGCGGAGGAGAATCGACAGCAGGTCCATCGGTTGCTCACCGGCCGAAGCGCCCGCCGACACCGACGACGCTGGTGTCTGTCCGTACTCGCTCCCCCGACGTTCCTCGACGATGTCCCAGATGAGGTCTTCGAGCACTGACAGCGACTCTCTGTACTCGCGGTTTTCTCTCGTCGGTACCCAGTCAGGTGTGAGAAAGCGAATCGGGTCGGGTTCGAACCGCGTCCCGAGTGGTTCGAGGTTCTCCTGAATGATTCGGATGCGCTCGGCGTCGAGGTCCGCCCCGAACATCGCGTCGACGATTATCTCGACGGTCAGTCGCGTCATCTCCAGTTGCACGTCGATAACGTCGCCGTTGTGCCACCCCGAGAGCATCCGTTCGGTTCGGTCGGTCATCATCCCTGCCATCGTGGAGATGCGACGCACGTCGAAGGCGGGTTGAGCGAGTTGGCGCTGTTTCTGCCACGTCGCTCCTTCACTCATGAGGAGCCCCTCACCGAGCAAATCACCGATAGCCCGGTCTTGGAACTGTGGCTTTCGGAACTTCGACGCGTCGCTCACGAGGACGCGTTCGATATCGGCGGGATTCGTCAGCATGTAGGTGTCCAGCGGACCGAGGTCGAAGTGAATCACGTCGCCGTAGGCGTCTGCGACCGCTGTCAGGAAGGTAAAGGGGTCACGGGCGTACTGGCGACTGGCACCGAAGACGGGGACGCCCTTCGGTCCTGGAGGGGTCGAACTCATCGGATATGTGTTGGTTTGGAGAGGGAAGAATCTCTCGCCGAGGTCGCGCCCGACGAAGAAGGGAGTCGTCGCCAGTTAGTCGTGACCAACAAGTCGTCGCCAGCTAGTCATCACCAGCACCTCGTCGCCAGCGACTGCTCAGGGTCGCGGCGGGTCGCCGTCGTAGGCGTCGTGGTCGTTGTAGAAGTTCAGCATCGCGAACTTGAGTTTCGCCGGCGCGATGTCGACCATCTCGGCACGCTCTTCGACGGGAAACGACCCGCGGACGCCGTATTTCCCCATCGAAGAACTCTCTCGCGTGTAGCGCTTGTCGGCGAGGATGCGCACTCCGAAGTCGTCGGGTGAGCGGATGACTCGGCCGAGTGCCTGTCTGGTCTTGCGGATGGTCGGAATCTCGACGGCGTAGCGCCACCCGGCCGCTTTCTTCCCGCGGTAGATGCGGTCGTAGGCGTCTTGGACTGCTTCGAGACGCTCCGAGAGATGTGGATACGGCACGCCCACGACGACGACGGTTCGTGCGTCGTCGCCGTCGAAACTCACGCCTTCGGCGAGTGTCCCCCACAGCGAGGTGAGGAGTATCCCGTTGTCTTTGCCGACGAACTCCTGTCGTGCTTCCTCGGCACGGACGCCGGGTTCGTCGAGGAAGAAGTCGAAGTCGGCGACTGGGTTCGCTCGCAAGCGTTCGTGATACCGTTCGGCCTCGGCGTACGACGGGAAGAACACGAGTGTGTTACCCGGTGTAAATCGCGCCGCATCGACGAGCAGCTGCTCGATCGTCTCCTGTGTCGCCGGGTTGTCGCGCTCCGAGGAAAACAGCGCCGGCAACGAGACGGCGAACGTTCGCCGGTTGTCTTCGGGATATTCGAGACCGTAGGCCATCGTCACCGGGTTCTCGAGGCCGAGCGTCTCTTCTGTCACGTCGAACGGTCGCAGCGTCGCCGACATCAGAATGCTCGCGTGGACTTCTTCGAACAGTTCGCGAGTGACCTCACGGGGGATGCAGGTGTAGAGTTCAGCACGGCCGTAAATCTCCTCGGTGCCGCCGTCGCGCCGCACCGACAGCATGGGGTGGCGGCCGAGTTCGTCACCCATCTCCATCCAGTCGGCGATGAAGTTCGCCGCCTGCAGGGTCTGGCACTCCTTGCGCGTCGTCGAGTCGCCGTTTTTGTACTCGTCTTCGTACTGCTCGTCGAGGCGTTTGCCCAACTGGAGTGCGAGTTCGATTTCGACGTCGATTCCGCGGCCTTCGTACGACCGGAGGAACTGCATCGTCAGGTCGTCTCGGCGGCCCTGACTGTCGATAGAGAGGTCGTGCCAGTTTTCGCCCACCTGTTCGCGTTCGCCGAACCCGAACGCGTCGTCGTAACTCTCCTGCAGGGCGTCGAGGAACGTTCCGATGACGTTGCGGGCGCTTTCTGCCCGCGAGTCGTCGATGTCTTCTAGCTCGTTCATCGCGCTTTCGAGGGTGTTCTCGGTGAGGGCGCGACTCGCGTGGTCACGGGCGGCCCCCTCGATGTTGTGCGCCTCGTCGAAGACGGTGATGATGTCGTCGGCGTCGCGGTCCAACCACCGGAAGAACTGCTCGCGAATCATCGGGTCGAGCAGGTGGTGGTAGTTACAGACCACGAGGTCGACGCCTTCCATCCCCTCTTTCAGCAATTCGTAGCCACAGAGGTTCTGCCGGCCGGCGTGTGCGAAAATTTCGTCTGGCGTCCGCACGTCGTCGAACAACCACTGGAAGAACTCGTCCGTGTTCTGTGTGAGGTTGTTGTAGTAGTGTTCGCAGAAGTTGCCCTCTTTCAACTGGTCTAACTCGTCGTCGATGGCGTCGAGTTCGTCCGTGACGGCGTTTCTGGCCTCGCCTGCGCCGGATTCGCCGTCGCGCATCCGGTCGAGAAGTGTCTGCGCCTGTTCCGAGAGTTCGGCTTTGTCGGATTCCTTTTCGACGATGCTTCGCGTCGTATCGCGGAGGGTCTGGCACTCCTGAAACCCGACTTCGATGTGGCACATCGAGGATTTGCCGCGGAACACCACCGACCGGATTGGTTCGCGACGGGTGATTGCACGGGCGTCTTCGATGAACTGTCGCATCTGCTGGTGGACGTTCGTCGTGATGACCACCGTCTTATCGTGCTCGCGGGCGTATTCGAGCGCCGGCACGAGCGCCGAAATCGTCTTTCCCGTCCCCGTCGCGCCTTCGAGGAGGACGTTGCGTTCGCCGTCGAGCGCGTCTGCGATGCTCGACATCGCCGCCTCCTGATTCGGATACGGGGCGTCGTACGGGAAGAAGCGCCACGCTCTCTCCGAGTCGCTGTCGTCGCGTCCGTCGTTGGCGTGGGCCACGAACAGTTCTCGGCCGCCATCTGATTAAAAGTCTCGGAGGGGTGTCCCCGAATCACCAACTCTGTTCTCCGAGACGACGTTCTGGAAACCAAGATAGACCACACCATTTGACAAATATATCATATTTTCACAGAGCGTAGACTCACGTGGTGAACTGAGATGGATACCATTCCGACAGCCGAGATGAAAGCGAAGGTTCGGAAGATCGAAGAGAAGGTGTGGAACGGCCGGGACCCGGCGGCCTTCGACGAGATTGCGACCGACGACTTCGTGATGCGGGACCCGATGGGCGACCGCGACCTCGACGGGGCGAGAGAGATGATTCAAGCGGTGCTCGACGGGACGCCGGACCTCGAATTCGCCATCGAGGACATGTTCGCTGCAGGCGACCGAATCGCCGTCCGCTACACGCTGGAAGGGACCAACGAGGCCCCGTCGTTCCTCACGAAGGAACCGACGGGGAACCACTGGCGTTCGAGTGGCATCACAATCTACCGATTCGAGGGCGACAAGGTCGCAGAACAGTGGGACGCCTTCGACTACTTCGGAACCATGCAGCAACTCGGCCTCATTCCGGCCGAAGCAGAAACCGAGGCCGAAGGCGGTGCCGGCGCGCCAGCGTAGCCTGTTCGACTTTTCTTAGTTGTCGAGCAACTCGACGATGAGTCCCTTCTGGGCGTGCAAGCGATTCTCCGCCTGGTCCCAGACGATGGACTGCTCGCCTTCGAGCACGTCGCCGGTAATCTCCTCGCCACGGTGGGCGGGTAGACAGTGCATGACTTTCGCGTCGCTGTCGGCCAGCAGGTCGTCGTTGAGCTGGAAGCCTTCGAACGCCTGCAACTTCTGGTGACGCTCGCTCTCTTGCCCCATCGATATCCACACGTCGGTGTAGATGACGTCGGCTCCGTCGATTGCTTCGTGAGGGTCCGTCGTCACCGTCGGTGCCTGTCCGAGTTCGGCGGCCTGTGCGATGACTTCGTCGTCCATCGCGTAGTCGGGTGGCGTCGCGACAGTCAGGTCGACGCCGGCCATCGCACAGCCTTTGACGAACGACTGTCCGACGTTGTTGCCGTCGCCGACCCACGCCGCCTGTACCTCGTCGAACGGGCCGACGTGTTCCTGAATCGTGAGCAGGTCGGCGAGCGTCTGGCACGGGTGGGCGTCGTCGGTCAGGCCGTTGATGACCGGTGCGTCGGAGTGCTCGGCAATCTCCAGCAAGTCGGCGTGTTCGAACAGGCGAACCATGATGGCGTCGCCGTAGCGTCCGAGCACTCGGGCGGTGTCTGAGAGCGGTTCGCCGTGACCGAGTTGGATGTCTTCGGGGCCGAGAAAGAGGGCGTGGCCGCCCAGTTGCGTCATCCCCGTCTCGAAGGAGACACGCGTGCGCGTACTCGGTTTCTCGAAGAGCATCGCCAGCGTCGCTCGGGAGAGTTGCGTCTCGTCGTCGCCGGATTTGATGTCGGCGGCGCGGGTGAGGACGCGGTCTAACTCCGATGCGCTGATGTCGTCGATGTCGGTGAAATGTGTCGTTTCGAGCATTGTGTCGTGTGTCGTGTCTCCGTGTCGATTCGGTCTCTCAGTCTTCTACGAGCGTCTCGCAAACGTCCACGAGCACGCCGATGGATTTGTCGAACTCGGCGAGTTCGAGGCGTTCGTCGGGTGCGTGGTCGAGGTCAGAGTCGCCGGGGCCGTAGGTTGCCATCGGGCAGTCCCACGTGCCGGCGAAGATGTTCATGTCACTGGTTCCAGTCTTGCGAAGCAAGCGTGGTTTCGTCCCGTCGACGCCGCGGATGGCGACGCGAAACGCCCGCGCGACTTCGGTCCGCGGACTCATCATCACGGGCGGGATGGGCCTGTTCCAGTGGACGCTCCCGCGAGTGAGTTCGCCTTCGGCGACTTCGCGCACGTCGTCGATGGTGTAGCGCGGCGGGACGCGGAACTGCACGTCCACCGTCGCCTCGACTGCGAGGCCATCCTCGGTGGGGCCGCCGTCGAAGCTCACGGGTTTGGTCGTCACCGTGTCGAAGACGCCGTCGTAGTCTTCGTCGAAGAAGTCGGCGACGCGTGACCACCACGCGACGGCCGACTGGATGGCGTTGTCTTCGGGGCGCGAGGAGTGGCCCTGTTCGCTGGTCGAGACGTACGTCCCGTCGAGGAATCCGCGGTAGCCGAGGGTGACGCCGTCCCAGCCGGACGGTTCGCCGTTGATGACGGCGTCGGGCGCGTCACGGGTCTCGACGAGGTGCCACGCACCACGCGACGATGTCTCCTCGCCGACGACGCCGACGAACGAGACGCCAGTTTCGACGGCGGCAGCGGCCATCGAACAGAGCGGACCGGTCGCGTCGACGCTTCCGCGACCCCACAGAACACCGTCTTCGACCTTGACCGGGACTTCGCCGGGAACGGTGTCGATGTGTGAGGTGAGAAGCACCGAATCGTCAGCAGGTGCGCGAACGTTTCCGACTTCGTCTATCCACACCTCGCGGCCGTGTGCTTCGAAGAACGCCTTCAGCACTTCGGCGGCGGCTGTCTCCTCGCCCGACACCGAGGGTGTCGAGACCATATCGAAGAGGAGACGACGTGCGCCGGCCCAGTCGCTCCCGGCGATGAGGTCGGCGTCCGTCTCGGTGTGCCGGTCGTGTGTGGTTCCAGCGTTCATGATAACACGTTCGTCATGGCCTCAACCGCGTCGTCGGCGTGCGATTCGTCGATGATGAGCGGTGGGAGGAACCGAACGACGGTCCGGCCAGCAGGCAGTGCGAGCAGTTGTTCGGACAGTGCGAGATGCTTTAGGGTGCGGTTCGCACCGCGCTTGACCTCGACACCAATCATCAGGCCGTCGCCACGAACCTCGCGAACCGGCAGGTCGTGCGTCTCGACTGCTGCTTCGAGTTCGCTCGTGAGATAGTCTCCAATCTTTCCGGCGTGCCCGGGGATGTCCTGTTCGACGATGGTGTCGAGCGTGGCGTTGGCCGCCGCACAGACCACGGGGCCGCCGGAGAACGTCGACCCGTGAGACGCCGCACCGTCGGCAATCCAGTCGGCACAGAGCGTCGCACCGAGAGGCAGGCCGTTGGCGATACCTTTCGCGCTCGTGAGGATGTCGGGGACGACACCGGCCTGTTCGCAGGCCCACAGCGTCCCAGTGCGGCCGATTCCGGTCTGAATCTCGTCGAAGACGAGCGCCGCGCCCGCGTCTTCGGTCAGGTCGCGGGCGGTCTGCAGATACTCCGTCGTGGCGGGATTGATTCCGCCCTCGCCCTGAATGGGTTCGAGGAAGACGGCGGCCGTCTCGTCGTCGATTGCCTCGGCGAGTTCTTCTTCGTCGCCGTAGGTGACGAACTCGACACCGCCGGCGACCGGTTCGTACGGCTTCTTGTACTTCTGTTTCCACGTGAGTGCGAGCGAACCGAGGGTACGCCCGTGGAAGGCGCGCTTGGTGGCGATAATCTTCTGGCGACCGGTCGCAGAGCGAGCGAACTTCATCGCCGCTTCGTTGGCCTCCGTTCCGGAGTTACAGAGCCAGACGTTCTCGATGTCGCCGGGTGCGAGCGCCGCGAGTTTCTCGTACAACTCGGTGCGGACTTCGACCGGATACGACGCCTGCACGTAGGTCAACTTCGCGGCCTGCTCTTGAATCGCGGAGGTGACCGCGGGGTGCGAATGACCGAGTGCCGCGACGGCGTAACTCGCGCCGAAGTCGAGATACTCGGTGCCGTCGTCCGAGTAGAGGTAGGCTCCCTCACCGGATTCGATGGTGATGGGTTTCTCGTTGAAGACGAATCCAGACATTAGTCGGCCTCCTCCGCTTCGACCAGCGCACCGGGCGTCACGTGCGTACCGCCGCCGTTGAGCGCCGTCACGATGGGGTCGTTGAGGTTCGCGTCAGAGACGATGACCTCCGCGGCCCCGCCGTCGAGCGCTTCCTTGGCAGCCATGACTTTCTTCGTCATGAAGCCTTCTGCCGCCGCTTCGAGCGCTTCGAACTCCTCTGGCGTGTCGGCCGTCTCGATGAGCGTCGAGTCGTCGTCGGGGTCGGCGTAGACGCCTTTCACGTCGGTGAGGACGACGAGTTTCGCGCCGAGTGCGCCTGCGACTGCTGCGGCGGCACGGTCGGCGTCGGCGTTGACAGGCACGCCGTCGTCGGCCAGCATCGGGACGGTCACGATTGGCGTGTAGCCGCCGTCGAGGAGGGTTTCGAGGAGCGTCGCGTTGACCGAGGTAATCTTCCCGGAGTGGTCGCCGCGTTTGATCTTCTTCTTGCCGTTCTCGACGACGCGAACTGCCGACTTGCGGGGGCCGGTGAGAAGGCCACCGTCCACGCCGGAGAGGCCGAGCGCGTCGACGCCGGCCTCACGGAACAGCGCCGTCAGGTCGGTGTTGAGTTTGCCGGGCATCACCATCGAGAACACCTCCATGGTGCGCTCGTCGGTGAAGCGGCCGGTCACACCCGAGGGCGATTCGACGTAGGTCGGTTCCTCGCCGAGATCTTCGAGCGTCTCGTCTACTGCGGTGGACCCGCCGTGGACGACGACGACATCGGTGCCGTTGGCGACGAGGTGGGCGACATCTGCGACGGCTCCCTTCGGGTCGACGGCCTTCGCGCCGCCAATTTTGACGACGACTGGCGGTTCGGAACCGCCGTCAGTGATTAGATTCGCCTCGTTGTCGACGAGCTGTTCGTGTGCCGCGAGCAGTTCCTCACGTGTGTATCCTGTCATAGTCGGTGTGGTACGATGGTCAGTCTGGGTATGGTCGGTAGTCTGGAAATGGTGCGTTCGGGGGCGGGGGTTAGGGAGAGCCGATTGGGTGGAAGCCGGTGAAGTCGAGGCCGGCAGTCTCCTCCATGCCGAGCGCGATGTTGGCGGCGTGAACCGCCTGTCCGGCTGAGCCTTTCATCATGTTGTCGATGGCCGAGAAGACGACGAGTCGGCGGTTCGTGGGATCGATTTCGAAGCCGACTTCGCCGAAGTTGGTGCCAGCGACGGACTTCGGTTCGGGGTAGCGGTAGACGCCACCGCCGCCCGCGACGGTGCGCATGAAGGGTTCGTCGCCGTAGGAGCCACGGAAGGCTTTCCACATGTCGCCTTTCGACACCGGTCCGTCGGGGAAGACGTGACAGGTCGCCGCCGCACCGCGGACCATGTCCACCGCGTGGACGGTAAAGGAGACTGAGAGGCCGAGATACTCCTCGATTTCAGCCTCGTGGCGATGGCCGGTCGGTGCGTAGGGGCGAACGATACCGGAGCGTTCGGCGTGCGAGGACGCCTTGCTGGCACCTGCACCGCCCTCTGAGGACCCGACTTTCACGTCGACGACAACTTGCTCGTTGCCCGAGAGGATGTCGGCGTCGAACAGCGGCTTCAAGCCGAGAATCGTCGCCGTCGCGTTACAGCCACCCGCTGCGATGAGGTCCGCACCGGGCAGATTTTCCCGATTGAGTTCGGGAAGCGCGTACTCCGATTTGTCGAGGTATTCGGGACAGACGTGCCCGTCGTACCACTGGTCGTACTGTGCTTCTTCGGAGAGACGGAAGTCAGCGGAGAGGTCGACGACCGTATCGGCAGCGTCCTGAAACTCGTCGATGTGTTCCATCGAGACGCCGTGGGGCGTCGCCGTAAAGAGCACGTCCACGGATTCGAGGTCCTCCGGCGAGGTAAAGCGCAGGTCGAGGTGACGAAGGTTCGGGTGGACGTGACCGACGGTCTTGCGCTCGTAAGAGCGACTCGTCGCCTGTTCGATGTCGAAGTTCGGATGACCATCGAGCAGACGGAGCAGTTCGCCGCCGGTGAATCCGGACCCACCGACGACGCCCGCTGTGAGTACCTCGCTCACGCCGAAACCTCCGCGAGTGTCTGTCCGTTGGCGACTTTCGCCTCCAGCCAATCGACGACTTTCGCGGGAACGTCCACGTCGACTGCGTCGTTGAGCGCCTTGAACTCGACTGTGTGGTTGACCTCGTGGACGGTGTAGTCTTCACCGGTCTCCATGAGGTCGACGCCGAGTAGGCCGCCGCCGACCGCGTCCGAGGCCTGTTTCACGAGTTCTTTCGCGCGGTCGTCGAGTTCGAACGCCTCGGCGTTCGCGCCTTTCGCGGCGTTCGTGAGCCAGTGGTCCGACGAGCGAGTCATCGCGGCGATGGGTTCGCCGTCGACGGCGAGCACGCGAATGTCGCGGCCCGGTTTCTCGACGAACTCCTGGATGTAGAACACCTTGTGCTCGTAGTTGCCGAGCGTCGCCTTGTGCTCTAAAATCGCTTCTGCGGCCGCTTCGGAGTCGATTTTGGCCATCAGGCGGCCCCACGACCCGACGACGGGCTTGAGGACGCAGGGGTAGCCGAACTCTTCGACGATCTCCATCGCCGATTCGACCGTGAAGGCGACTTTCGTGTTCGGCGTGGGCACGCCCGCGTCCGCGAGTGCGAGACTGTTTTTCGCCTTGTCGGCGCAGACGTCAGCCGTCTCGTGTGAGTTGACGACTGGAATACCGTACGATTGCAGGAAGCGCGTGATGTAGAGGCTCCTGCTCGTCGCCAGACAGCGGTCGACGACGATGTCGAGGCCGTCGAACGCTTCCGGCGGCTCCGTGAGGTCGAACTGCTCTTTCCGAACGTCTATCTTCGTCACCTCGTGACCGCGCTCGCGAAGCTCGTTGAGAAGCAACTTCTCGTCGCGGCGAATCCGGGAGTAGAGCAGTCCAATCTTCACGCGAGCCACCCCCGGTGGCGAGTGTGAGCAGGGAGGTCCGAGAGTCCGACCATGTGCAATTTACTCTCCCCAGTCCTCTTCGAGTTCAGGTGCCTCTTCTAAAATCACGGGGTCGAGCGAGACGACTTCGAGCTCCGCGCCTGTGGCGGGGCTGTCGATGATTTCGCCGACTTCGACGTCGGCCGGCAGCTCGATTTCTTCTCCGCTCAGTGGGTCTTCCGCAGTGATGGTGTCGCTCATTACATCCTTGGCTGGGCCACGATGGGTATTAAATCCGTCGAAAATTACGCGTCAATAAAGCACGTAAAGAAGACTCTCACGGTGGGTATCAGACGAATCGACCGTCCATCGGGGTCGGTCGAACGACGTGTCGAGCTCGGTTGCCACCCTCACCCAACACCGGAGACGGGACCGGTCGCGGAACCGGTCGGGCCGTCCCCCGCGTCGGGCGTGGTCGCGGTCGCGGTTCGGTTCGCAGTCGCCGAACCGAAACCGGTCGTCGTGGTCGTCGCAGCGCACCCGCTCGCGGTGGTCGTGGCAGACCAGCTTCGGTGGGTGCTCTCTCAGACATAGTTCGAAACCTCTTCGTCGAGTTCCTCGGCGGCGGCCGTGAGCGTGTCGCGGGCGTCTGCGACGGCCGCGTAATCTGCCGAGAGTTCGTCACGGGCCGTCGAGAGCGTCGATTCGACGGCGGCAGGCGCTGGCCCACCGACGGAATCGCGACCCGCGACGCTCTCGGTCGGGTCGAGCGCCGCTTCGACGGCCGCTTCAGTCACGTGTGTAAAGAGAGACTCCCCTAATACGTCCGTAGCGACGGCGTCAAGTGTTGCCACGTCGGGCGTTCCCGAGGACCGAGCGGCGGCCTCGGCGACCACTTCGTGGGCGGTACGGAACGGGAGTCCGGCCATCGCCAGCAGGTCTGCGACGCCCGTCGCCGTCGAAAAGCCGTCTCCGGCGGCCGCGGCGAGTTCGTCTTCGGGCCACGTCGCGGAGGCCACTGCGCCGGCGGCGACTGCCGCCGCTTCGCTCACGTCGTCGACGGCGCGGAATGCGTGCTTGTGCGCGCGTTGTAAGTCGCGGTTGTACGCACGTGGCAGTCCCTTCAGCGTCGTCAGGAGTCCGGTGAGTTCCCCGACTGCGTCGCCCGCGACGGCGCGGACGAGTTCCATCGTGTCGGGGTTCTTCTTCTGGGGCATAATCGAGGAGGTGGACGAGTAGTCGTCCGAAAGCTCGACCAGCCCTTTGTTCGAGAAGATGACGAGGTCCTCGGCGAGTCCAGAGAGCGTGATGGCGTGTGTCGCCAGCGCCCCGAGCGTCTCCGCGAGGAAGTCGCGGGTCGCAGAGGCGTCCATCGAGTTCTCCATCACGCTGTCGAATCCGAGCAGGTCGGCGACGAGTTCGCGATTCACGTCGAACGGCGTGCCGGCGAAGGCTGCCGACCCGAGGGGTGACTGGTTGATACGCTCGTACGCGCACATGAGGCGGGCGCAGTCGCGAGCGACCGCCCGCTCGTACGAGAGCAGGAAGTGCGCAACCGTCGTCGGTTGAGCGGGTTGCAGGTGCGTGTATCCGGGCATCACCGTCTCGGTGTGCTCGCTCGCCGTCTCGACGAGTGATTCGCGCAGGGCGAGCGCAGCGTCGAGTGCCTCCAACACGTCGTCGCGGAGGCGGTAGCGAATGCAGGTCGCCACCTCGTCGTTGCGCGAGCGCGCGGTGTGCATCTTTCCACCGTCGGGGCCGACGATGTCGATGACGGCGGCCTCGATGGCTTCGTGGACGTCTTCGCCACCGGAGAGTGAATCGTGGCCGGCGGCTTCCACGTCGTCGAGCGCGTCGAGGATGGCTGCTGCAACGTCAGACTCGATGATGTCCTGTGCTGCGAGCATCACCACATGCGCCCGGTCGACGGCGAGGTCGGCTTCGAAGATGCGTTCGTCGGCCGCGAGGCTCGACATGAACCCGCGGGCGGGGCCGCCACTGAAGCGGTCCCGGCGAATGACGCTCTCGGAGGTGCCGTCCTCGCCTGTCATCTTACTCGTCGCTACCGCCGTCGGCGGCCAGTTCAGGCTTCTGCTTCTTCGTGCTCTGGTTGGCGAGACGCGCCTGGAAGCCGTGGTACTTGGCGACGCCCGTCGCGTCGGCCTGTTCGATGCCGTCGACCGTCTCCGTGTTGAAGGAGGCTGCCGATTCGGAGTAGGCGGCGAACTCGGATTCGCGGCCGACCGGACGGGCCTGTCCGCCCTCGAACTTGATGGTCACGGTGCCCGTGACGCGCTCTTGGGTCTTCTCGACGAAGGCACTCAGTGCGCCTACGAGCGGGGCGTCGATGAGGCCTTCGTAGGCCTTCTGGGACCACTCGTTGTCGACGGTGGCCTTGAAGTCACGTTCTTCTTTCGTGAGGACGAGTCCCTCGAGCGCCTTGTGGGCGTTGAGGAGCGTCGTCGCGGCCGGGTGCTCGTAGTTCTCGCGAACCTTCAGGCCGAGCATGCGGTCTTCCATCATATCCGTGCGACCGACGCCGTAGGAACCGGCTTTCTCGTTGAGGAAGGCGATGAGTTCGAGGGGCTCCATCTCGTCGCCGTCGATGGCGACGGGGTAACCGTCTTCGAACTCGATTTCGATGAGTTCCGTCTCGCCCGAGGGCTGGTCGGTCCACTCGTAGATGTCTTCCGGCGGGACGTAGCCGGGGTCTTCGAGGTTGCCGCCCTCGATGGAACGGCTCCAGAGGTTCGTGTCGATGGACCAGACGCCTTCGTTGCCACCCTGTACGGGGAGGTTCTTCTCGGCGGCGTACTCGATTTCCCACTCGCGGGTCATCCCCATCTCGCGGACGGGTGCGATGACTTCGAGGTCCGACGCGCGCCAGACGGCTTCGAAGCGGAGTTGGTCGTTTCCTTTGCCCGTACAGCCGTGGGCGATGCCGTCACAGTCTTCTTCCTGTGCGAGGTCGAGGATGGCGTTCGCGATGACCGGGCGTGCGAGCGCGGTTCCGAGCGGGTAGCCCTGATAGTCTGCGTTCGCGGTCACCGAGTCGAGACAGAGCTGTGCGAACTCCTCTTTCGCGTCGATGACGTAGTGTTCGAGTCCGAGGGCTTCGGCCGTCTCGTAGGCCTCCTCGAACTCTTCTTCGGGTTGACCGACGTCGACGGTGACGCCGATTACTTCGTCGTATCCGTACTCTTCTTTGAGAATCGGGACACAGATTGTGGTGTCGAGTCCGCCCGAGAACGCGAGTGCGACTTTCTTCATGTATACTCGTCTGTGGCATGGACATACAGATAAATTCTTTGCATTCGTTTTGTGAAATTAAAGGGTAGAGATGCCTATAGCCAAGAAAACTGGAGATTAGCAATTTCGACGTGTCCCGAAGGATATGGTAGTTATGGCCCTAAAGGGCCGGTCGTCGTCGGACAGCAGCGGCTCGCAGCGGGGCAAAAGTGGCGCGGGTGCTGCGAGACGCCATGGTTATGAAATCCTACAGTGTCACCCATATTAAATCCTTTCGGCGTCGCAACGTTCGCCGCTGTCGTCCGCCCCGACAGCGTTCGGGCTAAAACTGGCATCTCAGGCGTCCGAACCTGCCGACCCGCTGCGGAAGACCAGTCGTTCGACGAGGTCCGACCGCTGCATCAACACCGTCCCGAGCGCGCTCATCACGAGGACGTAGCCGACGGCGAACGCCGGAATCACCTCGCGCATCACCTGCGTGGACCCAGACGCTGCCAGCGCCGCGATGACCAGCGAGAACTCACCACGCGGGACCATTCCGACGCCGACACGGAGCGACCGGTGGGTCGAGAGGTCGTAGACCCGGCCACCGAGATACCCCGAGAAGACTTTCGCGGGTGTCGTCACCAGCACCGCGACGACGAGTGGAATCGCGGCGGCGGCGAGGAGTGCCGGGTCCGTCCCGAGGCCAATCCAAAAGAAGAAGATGGCTGCGAACACGTCGCGGACGGCAGTGAGTCGGCGTTCGATTGCCTCGCGGTGCCCGCTCGTCGAAAAGCCCATCCCGACGAAGAACGCCGCGACGGCCTCACTCACGCCGAGTGCCAGCGCCGCGCCCGAGATGACGATGACTACGGCGAGCGCACGCAGGACGAACGCTTCCTGATTACCCACGGCGAGGACGCGCGTGAACAACCGCGTCCCGTACTGGACGGCAACGAGGAGGAGTCCGAGAAAGCCGAACGCGATGGCGAGCGAGTGCCCGATGGCGACGAGGCCACCGTCGCCCCCGAGGACGAGCGACGTGACGGCGGCGAGGTAGACGGCGATTGCGAGGTCCTCGAAGACGAGTGTCCCCAGGATTGGTTCCGACTCTGGGTCGGCGATCCACCCGAGGTCGATGAGTGTCTTCGTCACGATGGCAGACGACGAGATGTAGACGATGCCACCGAGGAGGAACGACTCCACGAGCGTCCACCCGAGTGCGAGGCCGATGGCGACGCCGAGTGGAAGATTGACCACGAGGTCGACTGCGCCGGCACGGCCGATGTTGCTTCGTGCGGCACGAAGTCTGTCGAGACTGAACTCCAGTCCGAGGAAGAACAGCAAGAGGACGATTCCGACTTCTGCGAGTAACGACACCACCTCGCCGTTCGCGACGTACGGGAGTCCGAACCGGCCGGCGACGTAGGGGCCGACGACGACGCCGCCGACGACGTACAGTGGGATAACCGACAGCCCGAGACGGAGCGCGACCGCGCCGGTGAGCGCGAGGACGGCGAACAGATAGCCGAATTCGAGGAGTTCCGCCGCCATCAGGTTCCGGTCACGAATGCTTCGAACGCTCGGCACGAGTCTTTCGACCCGATGACGACGAGTGTGTCACCCACGTCGACCATCGTGTCGCGACCCGGTGAGGTGATAACGTCGGTACCGCGCTCGATGGCGATGACCGACGCACCAGTCTCTGCCCGGATGTTCGACTCTCCGAGTGTCTTTCCGGCGATGTCGGAGTCAGCAGCGACTTCGACCCACTCGATGAGCATGCTGTCGCCCAGCAACGTTTCGATGTGACTCGATTGGACCGGTTGGAAGTACGCGCCTTCGAGGAGCGTCCCCACTTGTCGTGCGAGTTGGTCGTCGAGTTCGAACAGTTTCTCGGAGTCACTTTCGGCGCTTTCGCGGCGGAACACCTCTCGTTTCCCGGTGTTGTGGGTGACGATGACGAGTCGTTTCCCACCGCCGAGTTCTACCTCGTGCTTCTTTCCGACACCCGGAAGGTCGCTCTCGTAGATAGTCACGTACGGGACGTTAGCGACCCGGTGAAATAAAAACGCGTCTCTGTTTTGCAGACGTGGTCGAGAAAACGCGTCTCTGTTTTGCAGACGTGGTCGAGAAAACGCGTCTCTGTATCGCACAGATGGACGAAAAATTGCGTTCGCCCGTGACGACGATGAACTGACTTGCGCGCCGACGAACGGCACTCTCACACGACGACGACGAACAACGCCGCCGCAATCGCCGTACAGGCGACCGGTGGAATCGAGAGATTGTCGTCGATGACGTAGCCTGCGACGACGGGTTTCACGCCATCTGCGACCGTCGCGCCGAGTGCGCCCACAGCCGCCGCGATGCTTCCTGCGACGACGCCAGCGACCGGTATCACGAACGGTGCGGCGAGCGCGAAGCAGACGGTGAACATCACGGCGAGCGTGCTGAGTGACTTCATCTCGCCGACCGGTGCAGACCCGAGGAGGCCGCTTATCGGGTCGCCGATGGTGAGCATGAGCATTCCGGGGACTGCGATGTACGGCGCGAAGACGAGCGCGACGAACGTCTGACTGTACGCGTAGAGGGCGTAGCCAGCGACGTTGTCCTGTTCGTACTCGCGGGTGAGTTCGTCGTAGATTCCCCACTGGAGGCCACCGTAGAGACGAAGCAGTTCGAGGACCGTCACGACGGCCGAGACGAGGACGAACAGGTAGCCCAACGTCTGCCAGTCGACGATGCCGAGGATGTACAAAAGCGGCATCCCCGACCCGCTCGCGTGGACCAGTCGCCGTTTTATCTCGGCGGTAGCCGGACGGACCACGGATACATCAGGCCTCGACGACTTCGTTTGCGTCGAGTACGTCGTCGAACGACGTGGTGCCGGCACGGAGGCCGACGAACGTCTCGACGAGGTCGGAGACCGGAACGCGGACCTGCCGACCGGTGTCGCGTTCGCGGATGGTCACCGTGTTCGGGCCCTCTCCTTCGATACCGTCTCGGTCGATGGTGATACAGAACGGAGTGCCGACTTCGTCCTGTCGTCGGTAGCGACGGCCGATGCTGCCGGAGTCGTCGTGGACGACGGCGAATCCGGCCGCACGGAGTTCTTCGGCCACGTCGTCTGCGAGTTCGACGAGCTCGTCGACGTTGCTGACGAGCGGGAAGACACCGACGTTCGTCGGTGCGACGGTCGGCGACAGCGAGAGGAACGTTCGTTCTTCGCCGTCCACCTCGTCTTTCTTGTGCGCGTGCGCGAGGAGCGTGTACACCGTCCGGTCCACACCGAACGAGGGTTCGACGACGTGCGGCGTGATGTGTTCGCCCGATTCGGTCTGCGTCTCCACCGAGAAGTTCGCCACGTCGGTATCGACGGTCACTTCTTCGCCGTCGATGTCGAGGGTGAGTTCGTCGGCGTCGAAGGCGTCGGGGTCGCGCTGGGCGAGCGATTCGAGTGCCTCGGCCACGTCTGCGGCCTGCGCACCGAACTCTGGACCGAGCGTCGCCATGTCGGGGTCGACGACGGCGCGTTCGACCGTCTTGGGTTCGTCGTACTGCTGGAAGACGGTGAAGTCGTCGTCGCCGTACTCGCCGTGTTTCGAGAGGTCGTAGTCGCTGCGGTACGAGAAGCCAGCGATCTCTATCCAGTCGCCATCGACTTCGCTCTCGGCGTCCCAGCAGTCTGCGGAGTAGTGGGCACGCTCGCCGGCGAGGTGTTGGCGGAAGCGGAAGCGGTCCATATCGACGCCGATGGATTCGTACCACTCCTGTGCGATACCGAGGAAGTAGCCGATCCACGCGTTGGCGATGATGCCCTCGTCCACGGCGGCACCGATGGTCGTCTCGACGTACTCGCCGTCGTCTTTCTCCTGTTCGGTCGCGGGGTAGAGCAGCACCTCGATGTCCTCGACTGCCGAGAGGTCGGGTTCGTCTCGTTCGGGGTCGATGAAGTGCTCTAACTCCGCTTGCGTGAACTCGCGGGTGCGGACGATGTTCTTCCGTGGGCTAATCTCGTTGCGGTAAGCGCGACCAATCTGGGTCACGCCGAACGGCAGGCGATTGCGTGCGTACTCTTTGATGCGCGGAAACTCCACGAAGATGCCCTGTGCCGTCTCGGGACGGAGATAGCCGGGCGTCTTCGAACCGGGGCCGATGTTCGTCGCGAACATCAGGTTGAACTCCTCGACGGGCTGGCCGGCGAGTTCGGCACCGCAGTTCGGACAGACGAGGCCGAGGGCCGAAATCTTCTCGGCGGCCTCCTCGGGGGAGAGCGTCTCTGCGTCTTCTAACTCGGAGTTGTCCTCGATGAGATGGTCTGCGCGGTGGGACTCACCACACTCGGCACACTCGACGAGCATGTCGTCGAATCCGTCGAGGTGACCAGATGCCTCGAAGACCGGTTCGGGCATGATGGTCGGGGCCTCGATCTCGAGGTTGCCCTCCTGGACGGCGAAGCGCTCGCGCCACGCCTCTTCGACGTTCGACTTCAGCGCCGCGCCCTGTGGGCCGTAGGTGTAAAAGCCGCCGACGCCGCCGTAAGCTTCCGAGGAACCGAAGAAGAAGCCACGACGTTTCGCCAGTTCGGCGAGTGCAGCCGACTCGGTGCCCTCACTCATACAGTGCCTCCAGCAGGTTGATGTCGCGGACGATGCCGACGAGTTCGTCGCCGCTGACGAGCGGAATCTGCTCGATATCCTCACGGATCATCATCTGGGCGGCGTCCTTCGCGTTGACGCGCGTCGAGACGGTTTCGATGTCGTCGGTCATGAACTTCGAGACTGGCTCGGCCGGGATCTCGACGTTACGGGTGGGGATGTAGCGGTTGCCGACGGCTTTGATGCCTTCCCACATCCACTCGTCGTCCTGATTGGCGACCGAGTCACCGGTTCCCGCTTCGCCTTCGACGACGCGGGCGACTTCGATGATGTCGACTTCGGTGACGATGCCTGCCAGCGAGGCATCCTCGTCGAGAACGACTGCATAGGGGACGTTCGCGTAGAAAATCTCGCGTTCGACGATTGGGAGGGGAACCTTGATGTACGTCGTGTTCACGTCGCGAGAGGCGAGGTCACCGACGAGTGTTTCGCCGTCGATATCGCCACGGGCGATGGCGCGAATCACGTCGGTCACGGTGAGAATTCCTTCGATTGAATCTCCTTCGACGACCGGGAGTCTGCGTGCACTTTCCGAAACCATCGTCGCCGCTGCATCTTCCAGGTCGTCGTCGGCGCTGACGGTCGGAACCTCGCGGACGAGCACTGCGAGTTGGTCTTCGTCCGGATGCTTGATGAGATCCTCTCGGGAGATAAGACCGCGGTACGTAGCGCCGTCGTCGGAATCTTTGACGACAGGCACAGACGAAAAGCCACGCTCTTGGAGGTATTCCAGAACGTCGTCGCGCGTGCCCGGAAGGGACACGGTCACGACCTCCTCACCGGGCGTCATCGCGTCGGCTACTTTCATATACCCACCGTACAGGCCGCCGCCTCTTGTAGTCTACGAAGGGGTGCGACCAAGGAACATGGTCGGCGAGTGGGCTGCTCTGCACTCTCGGCATCGCCTGTGACTCGGTCTGCACTCGGGTCGTCACTTGCGATTTGGTCTGCAGTCGGGTCGCCATCTGTGCTATCGTCGTGTGTGAACGACACGAGATAGTCGCTCAGACCTGTCTGCAGAACGCCTCTCAAGAAAGAACTGTCCGCAGAAAACGCGTCTCGGGAACGTTCACCACTCGGACCCGTCAAAATCGCCCGCCCGTTCGCCGCAATTCGATATTTTAGACGGTTCGACGGTGTCCGACGTTCTATATGTCAGTCTCGTACGCGTAGAACTGGTCTGGGTCAGGGAAGAACGACTCTGGGTGCTCGTGTTCGAAGGTGTGGATGAGGGTCCCGTCGAGTCGCTTGAGGTGGGAGTACATCTTTCCTTCTTCCATCGCAGTCCGAACCATCGGTGGTGAAAATCGGATTCTGTAGGCACCACCGATGAACAACGAGAGCTTCGCCTCTGGGTCGATACACTCAGTCACGATGAACACGTTTTCGCCGGCCGTACTCTGGTAGACTGCCGTCTCAGAGAAATTCGCCCGTTCGTTGAACTCGATGAATGGGTCGACCTTGTTTCCGGGAACGATGTACGACAGTCCCCACTCTTCGGTCTCACCAGACTCAGGGTTCTTCGGCGTCGTGTGCCCAGACGGAAGGAACAACGTCTCGTACCCCTCGTTTTCTCGATCTGCCATCATCGCCTGCACGTCTTCGACAGTCTGAATCCATCCCTCTCGCGAGACCTCAGGCGAGCGGGCGATTCGATCGAGATCGCTGGGTTGGCTCTCACCCTGATCGATGTTGACCATACTGGTACTTCGACTCACGGTTGATAAAAGACACGAGTATGGGCCTCACTCCCACCGTTGTGGCCTCGTGGGGCCTCACTGTCGAGTCTCGTCGCGGCCGGTTGGTCACCCGGCGATGTCGAACCCGACTTCGAGGAGGTACGACACCCCGAGAATCACGAGACTCACGACGAATAGCTTCGTATTTCGACTCACTCGCTCTTCGAGCGGGAGTCGACCCTCGCTCGGGAGGATATCCTGAATCCGCGCTTCGAATCCGTACTCCGAATCGCTGTCGAGGGTGACTCGTTTCCGGTCGCGGCGTGGTGACTTCGGCTGAATCGCGAAACTCCCGACGCCGAACAGGAGAAATCCGACGACGAACAGGATGTACTTCAGCGTCAAGAGGCCGCTTCCGAGGACGAACGAGACCACTGCGAACGCACCGACGATTGCTGCGACTACCGTCGCAACCCAGAGGGCGAATTCAGTGAACTGGTACCACTTATTCGCCATATACGCGCCGATCGAGCACGGTATCGACGTCTTCGTAGTCGTCGACGTGGCGGTGACAGTAGCTCTGTCGGTCGTCGCCGACCGAGGTGAACGCTGGGCGCTCGTGGTCACAGATGCTCCCGAACTCGTCGAGCAGGTACTCCCGGGCGTCGCCCGGATGACCGTCTTTGATCATCTCGACAGCGGCGTCGATGTGTTCGTCGACGTCGGACGGCACGTCGATATCTCCGAAGAAGTCGTTGACCGCTTCGTCGATATCGTCGTATTTCGAGAACATCCCTAACTGCCGCGCAACTCTGTCTTTCGTGCTCAGGCTGAGTCGAGAGCGCTCACGAACGATTTCTCGGAATCGTTCGAGGCCGTCCCACACCTCGTTCGGGAGGTCATCGTACTCAGCAGGGTATATCTTCGCGGGACACCGGGTGGAGAACTGACATCCCTTCGGTGGGTCACGCGGACTCGGTGGCGTCCCCGGAAGCGTGATTCGAGCGCGAGTTGCGGTCGGGTCGGGTCGCGGAATTGCAGAGAGCAACGCTCGCGTATATGGGTTCTCGGGGTTCTCGTACAGGCTTTCTGTCTCTCCGAGTTCCATAATCTTCCCGAGGTACATCACCGCGACGCGGTCACAGATGTGGCGGACGACAGAGAGGTCGTGTGCGATAAAGAGGTACGTGAGGTCGAACTCCTCTTGGAGGTCTTCGAGCAACGTGATGATCTTTGCCTGAACACTCACGTCGAGCGCAGACACCGGCTCGTCGAGAACGACGAACTCGGGCTCTAACGCGAGCGAGCGGGCGATACCGATACGCTGGCGCTGGCCGCCTGAGAACTGGTGCGGGTATCGGAAGTAGTGTTCTTCCTGCAGTCCGACCTCCGAAAGCAGGTCCATCACACGCTCACGTCGCTCTTTTTTGTTCCCCCAGTTGTGTGCTTCGAGCGGTTCCCTGATAATCTCGCCAACGGTCATCCGGTCGTTCAGGCTCGACTCGGGGTCCTGAAACACCATCTGGGCGTTTCGTCGCCACTCTTTGAGGTCTTTGCCCTGTAACTCGGTGATGTCGGTTCCCGCGAACGAAACTGTCCCTTCGGTTGCGGTTTCGAGTTGGAGGAGCGTTCGTCCGAGTGTACTCTTTCCAGAGCCTGACTCGCCGACGAGTCCGAACGTCTCGCCACGCTTGATGTCGAAGCTAACGTCGTCGACGGCTTTCACTGGTGGCTCGGCCAAGAGACCGCTGTCACCGTAATACTTCTTCAGATTCTCGACTTCGATGAGCGTCTCGCTTGCGGTCGCTGTCTGTCTACTCGAACCTTCTACAGTCTGACTCATGCTGTATCACTCTCCGTTTCAACGGCCTTTCCATCACTCTGCGACGAATGATACTCGATACGCTTCGTCACCGGCATCTCCTCGGGATACAGCAAACACGCTGCACTGTGATTCCCGCTTTCGTTGACGGCGACGTGTGTTGGTGCGACCGCGTCGCACTCTTCGAACGCCTTTGGACACCGCGGTGCGAACCGGCAGTAACTCGCCGGCTCGTTCGGCGTCGGAACGTCTCCTTCGATCGTCTGGAGTCGCTCACCTTGCGCTTGCTGGCCGGGGATCGCACCGAGTAGCCCTCGGGTGTAGGGGTGTTTGGGGTTCGCGAAGAGTTCCTCGACCGGTGCCGATTCGATAATCTGACCTGCGTACATCACGTTGACGCGGTCGGCGATCTCTGCGATGACACCCATGTCGTGGGTGATGAACAGAATCGACAGCCCACGCTCTTCTTGCAAGTCCTTCAGCAGGTCGAGAATCTGCGCCTGGATGGTCACGTCGAGCGCCGTCGTTGGCTCGTCACAGATGAGGAACTCTGGGTCACATGCGAGCATCATCGCGATGACCGCTCGTTGACGCATCCCGCCAGAGAACTCGTGTGGATACTCGTTGAGTCGGCGTGAGGCGTCAGGAATCGCGACGTCTTCGAGGAGGCGAATTGCCTCTTCTGTCGCTTCCTTTCCACGGAGTCCACGGTTGACCCGGAGCGCCTCCTTGATCTGATTCCCGACCGTGTAGACGGGGTTCATCGACTTCTGCGGGTCCTGGAACACCATTCCAATCCCGCTCCCTCTGACGTGTTGATACTGCTTTTCGGTGTACTCGGTGAGCTCTTCGCCGTTGAATTTGATCGACGAACCGGATTGAATCTCACCGGGGGATTTGATCAATCCCATGATGGACCGAGCAGTGACGGATTTTCCAGACCCGGACTCGCCGACGATACCGACGGTCTCACCCTCGTGAACGTCGAAGCTGACACCATCGACAGCGTAGATGTTCTCCCGGTCCGTTCTGAACACTGTCCGAAGGTTTCGAACTGAAAGGACTGGCTCTTCGTCTTGGTCGCTCATCGTCGCTTCAGACTGCATCAGGCACCACCTCCTGCGGTCTCTTCTTTAGAGGCACCTTCACTTTCGGGGTCGATTGCGTCACGAATTCCGTCACCGACCGCGTTGAGGCCGGTGACGAGCACCACGATCATGAGGCCGGGAATCAGCGAGATGTGCCACGACGGACCGGACACGTAGTCCTGTCCGAGCGACACTGCGCGACCCCACGCGGGGGTCGGCGGCGTAATCCCGAGGCCGTTCCCGAGGAACGACAGCGCAGCGAGCGAGATGATGATCCCACCCGTGGACATCGACGCGTACACGAGGAGGTAGCCGACCACGTATGGGAGCATGTGCTTGCGCATGATGACGCGCGGTCGCTGTCCGAAACTCTTCGCAGCGTCGATCCACTCTTCTTGTGCCACCTGCAAGGCGGGCCCACGCAGGGCACGCCAGAGGAACGGCCACGTCGTGAACGCGAACACTAACGCGAGTAAGAACCCGCCGTCGAGTACGTCTGCAAGCCAGTGACTGGCGAAGACTGCGCTCACCATAATGAGCAAGAGCAGTTGCGGTATCGACACCACCCCGTCGGCAGTCGTGAGGATACCCAGGTCGATAGTCCCGCTGTAGAACGCGGATATCATCGACAGTCCGCCTGCAATCAGGGCGGCAAGCCCAATTGCGAGTCCGGAGACGATGAGTGTAATCCGTGCCCCGCCCATCATGAAGGTGAACAGGTCACGGCCGTTCGGTAACGTCCCGAACGGATGGTACCGATTGAAATTGTCGTAGGTCATCGGTCCGACGTTCTGGTCACCTGCGCCCTTCGACTTCGAGTCGAAGTTGGCGTCGCCGGGCGTAATCGTCTCTACCTGTCCACTCTCTTCGGAGAAGTACTGAATCTCGTAGCTGTACGGCGATTGGATGTTCTGGTCGACCGTCGTCGGGCCGAGTGCCGGACCGAACAGTGCCATCGTGACGAACAACGCGAGGACGATAAGTCCGAACTGCCCCCAGCGGTGGTCCCGAAGTCGGTTGACGATGTCGTCGGACGGGGCCCAGTTAGCCTGCCGGTAGTATTTCCGGAAGATGAGCCAGCCGCGGAACACCCAGTAGAACACGAAGAGGGAGTACGCGACGATGAGGACGACGCGAATCGCCCACGCGTAGGCGGGTTCGAGGCCGAGGAACGTGTCGACCCACGGGCCGTCTGGTCCGGCCAAGTGACCCTGGTTCGGAATCGTGTCGCGACTGAGGAGTGTTGGAAGTCCTTCGGCCGCATCACGGAAGCCGGTAATCGTGTTCGAGAGTGAGGTCTGGAACGAGACGACTGACGCTGCGAGACCCTCGGAGACGTACCCAAAGAGGACGTCGAAGAACGCAGTCACACCGATGACGAGTGCATCGAGTACAGTGAGCACGCCACCGAGGAACGCGCCTAATTCGACGACGAGAAGCGCCAGTGCGACGGCCAGCCATCGGATGGCTGGCTGGGGATTCGCTTCGATTCGTGAACGCAACGTCGAGTCCTCTGCGAACGTCGACTCGACCGTGGTCTTCTCGGAACCTGTGTTTGTAGCCATAGTTACGTATCCTCCAGAGTAATCCGTGGGTCGATGAGCGTGTACAGCAGGTCCTGTACGATGTTGAACAACACCTGAATCACGACGAAGATGAACACCAGTGCCATAACCACTGGAATGTCCGGTCCAAGGATGGACCTGAAGAACAGATTCCCGAGACCGTTGATACTGAAGACTTGCTCGACGAGAACTGAGCCGCCAATCAGGAGATAGAACTCACCCATAATGACGGGGAGTAGTGGGACGACCGCATTTCGACCCACGTGTTTGACGATAATCGCGCGAGGCGACAGGCCCTTTGCCTTCGCGGTTTCGACGTACTTCGAATTGATGCTTTCGAGCACGGCGGTTCGCCCGATTCGAATCTCGTTCCCCATCGATGCAGAACCGAGTACCAGCGCCGCTGGAAGAATCCATTTGAACGCGATGAGCATGTTCTGGATGTTGGGCACTGGGATGAACAACAGCTCCAGAACGGGAACACCGGTGAAGAGGTCGATCGTGGAGAATAGATTTGCGACCTCGTCAGGCGTCCCGATAACGTCTGTTTTGAAAAGCCACCCACGGTACCACGAGAGGGCACCACCGGCGGTGAGGCTCCCTGCAATCATGACTGCGAGCCAGAAGTTCGGCATCGCCCGCCAGATAATTCCGCCACCGGAAGCGAGGTAGTCGCCCCAGGTGTTCGCTTTCAGCCCTGCATAGAGACCAATCGGAATACCAAATACGAGTGCAACGACGACGGACCACCAGCCAAGCCACAGCGTCGCGGGCATTCGGGCGATGATGACCTTCATGACCGGGACGTTGCGCTGGATAATCCAGGACTTACCGAACTGGAGGGTGAACAGGTCGGTCATGACCATCCGATACTGGTCCCAGAGCGGGACTGGATTCCCGTTCGGATAGTTGATCCCGAGTGCAATCCGCAACTGCCGAGCAGCCTCCGGGTTTGCGTCACGGCCGAGGATGGACAACACAGGGTCGATGGGACCGAGATACATGACCATGAACGAAATCGTGAGCCCGAACAGGACGACTGGCACACCGAGGACTAACCGTTTTCCAAGATAGGCCAGTTTGTTCATGCTGCACTCACCCGGGTTGTGAGTGGTGCTTCCTGTCCACACCCCGAGGGAGCGGTGAGGAACTGTCTGCGTTCGCGTACTATAGGTGACGAACTGCGCCCAGCTGTTGGCACTTCTCGCCGTCGTATGCTAAGTTCAATCATAGCGAGGGGCTTCTTGTCATTTCAGCTATCGAAATTCTACTGCTTGAGGCAGGATTTGCAATTCAACGTTTTTAGTATGTCGATACGAAACCGCCGCGAAAAATTGGAGGACGTGTGCTTATTCGCCTTGCCAGTGGCTGTTGTAGGCGTCTGGGCCACCGGGGAACATCTGCGTCGGCGTCAGGTGGAACGCAGGTGCGCCACGGCCCTTGAACACGTTCTGGACGAACTGTTCACGGTTGACGACGTATGCCATCGCCTGACGGACTGCCTTCGGAACTGCTTCCATGTTGAAGCCGATGTAGAAGGTGTTGAGCGTCGCCGTCTGGGACATGTTGACGGTCTTGTCATTCTCGAGCGGACCGTACGTACCGCGCTTGATGCCGTCGATCGTCTCTTCGATGTTGACCTTGTTCGGGTCGTACTTCGACGTCGGGATGCCGGCTCTGTCGGCGTTCTCGTTGAGGAAGTAGTTGTACGAAGCGCTCGTGTCCGTGATGATTGCCGAATCGATACCCTCGATTGCGGCGGGCTTGCCGTGGTAGTCGTCGAACTTGTCGGCGGAGAACTCGCCACCGTTGCCGGGTTCCCAGTTGACGAACTCGAACGGACCACAGCCAATCGGGCTGGTCGTCGAGAACTCTTCCCAGCTCATGTCGCCGTCGTAGCCCTCGATGTCGCCAACGATGCCCTCGGGGACGACAGAGAAGGAGGAGTACGCGAGCACGGAGAGTGCGAACGAGAACGGCTTCTGGAGCGTGATCTTGAACGAGTAGTCGCCCGTCTTCTCGACACCGGTCGAACCGGGGACGACGTTTCCGTCGTCGTCGGTCTCGCGCACGATGTTGAGAACCGAGTTCGGGAAGTAGGTGTTCGTGGAGTTGACAGACTCGACGAGGCGGCGGATGGAGTACACCATGTCGTCGGCGGTGACTTCACCGTAGTCGCCGTGGAACTGGATGCCCTGCTTGAGCATGAACTCGTACTCGGTGAGGTCGTCGCTGATGGTGTAATCCTCGACGAGCAGGTTCTCGACTTCCGTCGTCCCGTTGTAGTAGTTCATCGGGGCGTCGAACATGTTCATGATCTTGCTACCACTTGCGGTGTTACCCGAAGCGATAGGGTCGAGGGAACTGAACGTCGCCGAGATGCCGTCGAGGCGGTCCTTGCCTTCGAGGCTGTTGACGGAGATGTTCTCTTTCGAGCGGGATGCGCCCATCCCGCCTGCCGGGTTGTAGTCGAGACGGTCGTACCAGAACTCTTCGTCGACACGGTGGTACAGCGGCAGCAGACCTGCCGACTCCCAGAGACCTTCTTCGAGCTTCGCTGCGGCTTCGTCGCGTTCCTTCTGTGCAGCGTCGGTCTGCTCGGGGTTGTTCTGGATACGGTCGAACTGTGCGGTCATGAAGTCGCGGACGGCCTTGCTCTCGTTGGCGTCCTCGGACCAGAACAGGCGTGCACCGTTCGGGGTTGCGCCTTCTGCGTCGTAGACCGTGTTCTCTGGGTCGACGAGCTGGAGGAAGTTCTGCGGTGCTGGGTAGTCCGCAATCCACCCGAGCGTGTAGGCCATGTGGTCACCCTTCTCGGTCTTCTTGAGGAGGGCACCGAAGTCGGCCTCACTGATGTTCATGTCGATGTAGGCGGACTCGAGACGGGCACGGATGGTGTTCGCCATCTCCTTCCACGCAGGACTGGTGTACTGGACCCAGTCAAGCTTGAAGCGGTTGTCGGGGCCGTAGCCGGCCTCCTCCATCACTTTCTTTGCGTTTGCGACGTCCGTCTGGTTCGGACTGTACGGATAGGCGTCGAGTCCAGTGAACTCTTCCATTCCTCCCGTCTCAGTCTCCGTCGAACCGTTGTCCTCGGTTTCGGTGTCGGAGCTGGTCGTCGTTTCGCCTTCGTTGTTCGAGTTACCGGAACCTGAACAGCCGGCAATCCCTGCAGTCAGCGCAGCTGCGCCAGTCGCCTTCAGGAAGCGGCGGCGTGATGGTTTGTTAGTGTCTGGCATTCGGACCAATCTTCTTAGGCCGGGTGGATAAACTTACCGTATTCGATTTGTTTGATATAGGATGGCAATGTAGGGGTATAGTTCTGTGCCCAAATGGTGAATTCTGCCACAAGAAGTGCTCAAACAAACATTTTAGTATGTAAACCCGATTTTTCGGCGACAGATTGGTGTGTGGGTGTGTACCGTGCCTGCCGTTTCGGTCAACTTATATAGGGGTGTCACTACGTATCATACATGACGCCGGATGCGAAGGTTTCCGTCGACGACTCGGGCGCCGAGGTTATGGCCTCGGTGGACAGCAGCCAGACGGGCCAGCGTCTCATTATTGCGGACATCTCCCGCGACGACGCCTGGCTCGCTGCCGACGTAGCCAACGCACTCGCCCTCGACGACTGGCGATAATCATTCCGGTACTGTTGAACGACTCGGTTCGCCCACGTTCGGGCGGCCGAGACCATTTACATTTTAGTCCGACTCGCTCGTGGTACAGAGCATGAACGCTCGAGCGGTGACGGTCAGCGAGGAGTACCTCGCACGCCTCGAACACGGTGCGGACTGGCGCGAAGAGATTGAGGAGTTCTGCGCACGGAAGGGTATCGAGTCCGCGTGGTTCAACGCGATGGGTGCGGTACAGGACGCCGAAATCTGGTTTTACGACCAGGACGACCAGGAGTATCAGGCTGTCACGTTCGACGAACCGCTCGAAGTCGCTGCGTGTGTCGGCAACGTCTCGCTGCTCGACGGCGAGCCGTTCGCACACACTCACGCGGTCCTCTCGCGACGAAGCGGCCAGTCGCTCGCGGGGCACCTCGATTCGGCAACCGTCTTCGCTGGCGAGGTGAACCTCCGCGTCTTCGACGAACCACTGGAACGGGCGCACGACGACGTAACCGACCTCGACCTCTGGCTCTAAACCGTGCGAGAGGAAGAAGAGCGCTACTTCGCGCGAATCGAAGACCGTCTGGACGAAGCCTTCGAACTCGCACGCGCCGCGAAGGCACAAGGGCACGACCCGAAGACAAAAGTCGAGATTCCGGTCGCCAAGGACATGGCCGACCGTGTCGAGAACATTCTCGGCATCGACGGCGTCGCAGAACGGGTCCGTGAACTCGAAGGACAGATGTCGCGCGAAGAGGCCGCTCTGGAACTCGTCACCGACTTCGTCGACGGCAACGTCGGCGATTACGACTCCCGCGAGGGCAAAATTGAGGGCGCGGTTCGCACCGCCGTCGCTCTCCTCACCGAAGGTGTGGTCGCCGCTCCAATCGAGGGAATCGACCGCGTCGAAATTCTCGACAACGACGACGGCACCGAGTTCGTCAACGTCTACTACGCCGGGCCGATTCGCTCGGCCGGTGGGACCGCACAGGCACTCTCCGTGCTCGTGGCCGACTACGCCCGGTCGCTTCTCGGCATCGACGAGTACAAGACACGGAGCGACGAGGCCGAACGCTACGTCGAAGAGGTCAACCTCTACGACAAAGAGACCGGGCTTCAGTACTCGCCGAAGGACAAAGAGACGCGCTTTATCGCCGAGAACATGCCCATCATGCTCGACGGCGAAGCGACGGGCGACGAAGAAGTCTCGGGCTACCGTGACCTCGAACGCGTCGATACCAACTCCGCCCGCGGTGGGATGTGTCTCGTCATGGCCGAGGGGATCGCGCTCAAGGCCCCGAAGATTCAGCGCTACACCCGCCAACTCGACGAAGTCGACTGGCCGTGGTTACAGGACCTCATCGACGGGACGATTGGCAAAGACGGCGACGACGCTGCCGACGAGGCAGCCGACGCCGACGAAGACGAGGCAGCCGACGCCGACGAAGCGAACGCTGACGACACCGAGGATGCCGAACCCGAAGGCTCGGTCCGGGTCGAACCCGCGACGAAATATCTCCGTGACCTCATCGCCGGACGGCCCGTCTTCGGCCATCCGTCTGCACCCGGTGGCTTCCGCCTTCGGTATGGCCGTGCCCGCAACCACGGATTCGCAACCGCTGGCGTCCACCCCGCGACGATGCACATCGTCGACGACTTCATCGCGACTGGAACCCAGATAAAGACCGAGCGGCCGGGGAAAGCAGGCGGTGTCGTCCCGGTCGATTCCATCGAGGGCCCGACGGTCAGACTCGCGAACGGCGACGTTCGCCGCATCGACGACCCCGAAGAGGCCGAAGAACTCCAGAACGGTGTCGAGAAGATTCTGGACCTCGGCGAGTATCTCGTCAACTTCGGCGAGTTCGTCGAAAACAACCATCCGCTCGCACCCGCCTCGTACGTCTTCGAGTGGTGGATTCAGGACTTCGAAGCCACCGACGCCAACGTCCAGGCACTCCGCGACGACCCGACAGTCGACCTCGAAGAGCCGACTGTCGACGCGGCACTCGACTGGGCAACCGAGTACGATGCACCCCTCCACCCCAAATTCACCTACCTCTGGCACGACATCTCGGTCGAGCGATTCGACGCACTCGCCGACGTTGTCGCCGACGGTGACCTCGCCGCCGCCGAAACAGACGGCGGGGCAGGTGTGGGTGTCGGTGCCGACAACGAACCGGAACACGGTGACGCCGGCACACTCGTCCTCGAAAACACGCCCGAAACCCGGGAAGCACTCGAACACCTCCTCGTCGCACACCGCCAGACCGACGAGAAGCTTCGCGTCCCCGTTTGGCGACCGCTCGCACGAACCCTCGGTCTGACCGACGACCGAGAACGGACGTGGGAACTCGACGACCTGTCGGACCACGCCCGCGAGTGGGACGACGGCACCAACGCCATCGAGGCGGTCAACGAAGTCGCTCCGTTCATCGTTCGCGAACGCGCGCCCACGCGAATCGGTAACCGAATGGGTCGCCCAGAGAAGTCCGAACGTCGTGACCTCTCGCCGGCGGTCCACACGCTCTTTCCCATCGGCGAGGCCGGTGGCAGTCAACGTGACGTTGGCGACGCCGCCCGCGACTTCGGCGACTCCGGGAAGCGCGGCCACATCTCGGTCCGCGTGGGCAAGCGAAAATGCCCCGACTGCGGTGCGTTTGGATTCAAACCGAAATGTCACAGTTGCGGGTCACACACCGACCCCCACTACGAATGTGACGACTGTGGAACGGTCGTCGAACCCGACGAGTCGGGTCGCGTCTTCTGTGACCGCTGTGAGTGGGACGTCGAGAGCGTCGAGTGGCAGGAAATCGACCTGAACACCGAGTACCGAAACGCACTCGAGAACGTTGGCGAGCGCGAGTCGTCGTTCAAGATTCTGAAAGGCGTCAAAGGTCTCACCTCCTCGAACAAGACGCCCGAACCCATCGAGAAAGGCGTCCTCCGGGCGAAACACGACGTGTCGTCGTTCAAAGATGGCACGGTCCGCTACGACATGACCGACCTGCCCGTCACGGCGGTCCGCCCGGAAGAACTCGACGTGACGGCCGGCCACTTCCGCGAACTCGGCTACGAGACGGACATCGACGGCGAACCACTCCGGTTCGACGACCAACTGGTCGAACTCAAAGTGCAGGACATCGTCCTCTCGAACGGCGCGGCGAAGCACATGATGCAGACTGCGAACTTCGTCGACGACCTCTTGGAGAAGTTCTACGGACTCGACCGGTTCTACCAGATGGACGAGCGCGACGACCTCATCGGCGAACTCGTCTTCGGGATGGCTCCGCACACGTCCGCGGCAGTCGTCGGCAGAGTTGTCGGATTTACGACAGCAGCGGTCGGATATGCACATCCGTACTTTCACGCCGCGAAACGTCGGAATTGCGATGGGGACGAAGACTGTGTGATGCTCCTCATGGACGGACTTCTCAACTTCTCGAAAGAGTTCCTCCCGGACAAACGCGGCGGACAGATGGACGCCCCACTCGTGATGTCCTCGCGCATCGACCCCTCGGAAATCGACGACGAGGCGCACAACATGGACATCGTCCGGCAGTACCCCCGTGAGTTCTACGAAGCGACCCTCCGGATGGAAGACGCGGACGACTGGGAAGAAGAGGTCACCATCGCGGAGGAGTACCTCGGCACCGACCGCGAGTACACCGGATTCGACCACACCCACGACACGACGGATATCGCCGCCGGCCCGGACCTCTCTGCGTACAAGACGCTCGGGTCGATGATGGACAAGATGGACGCGCAGCTCTTCCTCGCGCGCAAACTCCGCGCCGTGGACGAAACAGACGTCGCCGAACGCGTTATCGAGGGCCACTTCCTGCCGGACCTCATCGGGAACCTCCGTGCCTTCTCGCGACAGGAGACGCGGTGTCTCGATTGCGGCGAGAAGTACCGCCGCATGCCACTCACGGGTGAGTGCCGCGAGTGCGGTGGTCGGGTAAATCTCACGGTGCATCAGGGAAGTGTGAACAAGTACATGGACGTCGCCATCGAGGTGGCAGAGGAGTTCAACTGCCGCGACTACACCAAACAGCGTCTCGAAGTGCTCGAAAAGAGTCTGGAGTCTATCTTCGAGAACGACAAGAACAAACAGTCTGGGATCGCGGACTTCATGTAGGAACTACAGTGTCGGTTTTTCCTCCACCGTGAGACACGGTGCGTCTCACGAGCCTTCGTTCGCTATCGCTCACGAAGACAGGTTTTGCGAGACGAGCGGAGCGAGGCTCGGAAAAAGTGGAGAACGAGCAATCTGGTATCGCGGACTTCATGTAACTCGTCTGGGCTCCTCACCTGCCATCTGCACGGCACGAGACTGTTTTCGCTGAACGATCCGGGCTCGATACTTGCACTTCTGGTGTTTGGTGTACCAACACTTCTCTACATTCCTGAATCTCGTACGCTCATGCTCAAATTCGTACACTGGCACTAGTGCTTGTCCGGCACGCGCGCGAGGGATGTCACCAAATCCCGTTCTTCGGTACCCGTCTCTCGGACGACTGAGTCTCCGATGTCCATCTCTCGGATCAACGAGGGATGTGCCACGCACGCAGCGTCACAGTGAACGGTCGTCTCCGACGAGAGCATCACCACGATGGGCACGGGACAGACACACGAACGGGATTCACGTCTGAGAATCAATTCTATATCGCGCTATTTGGTTTATTACTTATACTGGGGCAGTTCAGACCCACTGAATCGAAAGTATGTGGCCATTCGATTTTACGGTCGTGCGTGCCTATAGTTCACATATGGCTACCGAGACACAGCCAACCGTCGGGATGACGGTGTACGCGGAAGACGGAACGGAGATCGGTCGCATCCGCGGATTCGACGAAGACGGATTCTTCGTCACGACTCGCGAAGGCCTCGCCGGCATGTCCATCGAACACGAGCGCGCTGGACACGAGTTCGGAGAGGCAGAGTTGATGTGGCGCTGCAGCAACTGCGGCGAGATGGGAGACATCGAGGCGATTCCGGACAGCTGTCCGAACTGCGGCGCAGAACGCGAACAACTCTACTACTGGACCGAAGACTGAGTCACCCTCGAGACTCCCCGATTTTTATCGCCAGCCGAGAACCTGTAGCCATGCGTATTCTCGTCTTCGGCGCGGGGAGCCTCGGAACCCTCGTCGGCGGCCTTCTCGCGTCGGTTCACGACGTGACGCTCGTCGGCCGACAGCGACACGTCGCACGCGTCTCGAAGACCGGTCTCGATATCGTCGGTGCGGAGTCCAGACACGTCACACCACAGGCGACGACGACCCAAACGGGACACGACGCCGACCTCGCGCTCGTCACTGTCAAGTCGTTCGACACACTCGCGGCGGCCGATGCGCTCGCGGAGTGTACCGTCGATTCCGTGCTCTCGCTGCAAAACGGCCTCACCGAAGAGCGACTCGAATCCACGCTCGACGTGCCCGTCCTCGCCGGAACTGTGACGTACGGAGCCCGTCTCATCGCTCCCGGTCGCGTCGAGTGTACCGGTGTTGGTCGCGTCGTCCTCGGTGCGCTCGACGGCGGCACGTCACCCGTCGCAGAGCGTGCGGGGAAGGCGTTTCGTGACGCGAATATCAACACGCTCGTCGCCTCGGATATGCCACGTCGCAGATGGGAAAAACTCGCCGTCAACGCCGGAATCAACGCCGTCACCGCACTCACACGAGTCGAAAACGGCGCGCTGGCAACTGACGAGGCGCACGACGTGGCGCATCGTGCCGCCCGCGAAACTGCGCGAATCGCCCGGTTAGCGGGTGTTCGACTCCCGAACCGCGTGGCACGAGAGGCTCTCGACCGAGTTGTCGAGCAGACCGCCGCCAATCACTCGTCGATGCTTCAGGACGTGGAGTCAGGAAAGCGAACCGAAGTGGACGCAATCAACGGCGCTGTGGTCGAGACGGCCGAGAAACACGATTTCGAGGTGCCGACGAACCGGACGCTCACGGCGTTGTTGCGTGCGTGGGAACGCGGAGAAGGACTGCGGTAACAGTCGAACATTGCGGTACCAGTCGAACTCGTTCGGTGCGGTCAAGCCCCATTGTCTCGTTGTACAAGCATGAACCAACAGACTGCGTGGCTCGTCCTCGTCGGGGCTGCTGTCTTCGAGACGGCGTGGGCAATCGGTCTGGAGTACGCCGATGGCTTTACGAACCTCCGTGCCACCGCGTTCGTCGTCGTCGCGCTCGCGATTAGTATGGCGGGCCTCGCAAAGGCCGTCCAAGTTCTTCCCGTCGGAACTGCCTATGCCGTCTGGACCGGTATCGGCGCTGTCGGGACGGTCATCCTCGGAATCATCCTCTTTGACGAATCGACATCGGTGATTCGACTCGTGTGTATCGTCGCTATCGTCGGTGGTGTCCTCGGTCTCCGAATGACGGCCTGAATACGAGTGTTCGCCGACGACGGTTATTCGAGATATCCCAGGTCGCGGAGTCGTTCCTGCGCCTCGTCGTCCATCTCGTCGACCGAATCGTCCGACACGTCGGTGTCGAGTGCGTCGGTCCACGCACCGCCGGTGGCGTCTTCGAAGGTGGAGAGTGCGGCCTCCGTCTCGGCGATAGCCTCGTCGTCCGAATCCGCGAGGTTCTTCGTCTCGTCCGGGTCAGAATCGAGTCGGTAGGCTTCGTCGGGTATGCGGTCGATTCGGGTGTATTTGGCGTCGGTTCGACGGGCAGACCGCATTCGGGAGTAGTACCGTGAGTCTTCGGGGAGAACGATATCGGCACTGGACGCCTTCTCTTCTAACTGCTTGAGTTCGACGACGGGGCGGGAGTACTCGACGAACGCGTACTGGCCATCGTGGTGTTGTCCAGGGTCAGCGTTGTCCACACCGGCGAACTCGCGGTAGTCTGCAGAGAGTAGCGACCGGGTTCGGTCGAGTGCAACCACGTCGTCGTCGGGCGCTGCGGGTTCGCCGCCTTCGACGCCCAGTGAGTCCAGAACCGTGTGATAGAGGTCCACGAGTTCGACCTGGTCATCGCGACGGCCACTGCCGAGTTCCGGGTGTTTGACCATGAGCGGGACGTTGACGAGTGGGTCGTACAGGCAGAATTCGTGGCCGTAGAGGCCGTGTTCCCCGTGAAGTTCTCCGTGGTCGGCACAGACGACGACCATGGTGTCGTCCCACTGGCCGGTCTCTTTCAGGTAGTCGAAGAGGCGAGTGAGCTGGTCGTCGATGTGGGCGATTTCGGCGTCGTAGAGGCCGCGAATGTCCTCCCACTCGTCGTCGTCGATCTCGTACGCGCCCGAGTTGTACTCCTTGGAGTTCTGGCACACTTCGGTCGAGTCGACGCCCGGTGCGAACTCCGCTTTGTACTCCGCAGGCGGGTGGTACGGGAGGTGTGCGTCCATCAGGTTGATGAACGCGAAGAACTGGTCGGCGTCGTCGACGAAGTCGATGGTCTGGTCGATGACCGCAGGGGTCTTCGAGTCAGCACCCTCGCCGCCGGCGAGATACTCGTGGGCGGTGTTGCCGAGACTGACGAGTTTGTCTGCGAGTGCACGGAGGGTGTCGCTGTCGTTCATCGTCTTCCAGGCTTTCGCCAACGGACCAGAGAGGAATTCCCCCGGCATGACCTCGAAGAAATTGTCCTGCTCCGCGAATCCGTCCGTCAGGTGGGTGTACGGCGTAATCCACGCGTTCGAGGAGTAACACGCGGTGTCGTATCCAGCGGCCGAGAGCGTCTCGGCCAGCGTGGTTGCGCCGTCGAGGTAGGGGTTCTCCTGGTCGGCACCGTGTTGACTCGGGTACATCCCGGTAAAGAGCGAGGCGTGAACCGGGAGGGTCCACGGTGCGGGCGCGACGGCCTGCTCGAAGACGGTCGCTTCTTCGGCGAATCGTTCGAGGCCCGGCGTCGTCGGGCGGTCGTAGCCGTACGGCGTGAGGTGGTCCTTTCGGACCGTGTCCATGACGACGAAGAGAACGTTCTCGGGCGACTCGGCAGTCATACCTGAGGGTGGGGTGTGGTCGCCGATAAAACTCCTGTTCTCCGACGCGTTTCGAAACGAAACGCCGGCGAATCCGACTTAGAACGGTGCTTGTGGGCCCTGGTCGTCTTCGATGTCGGTCGTGTCGCTGCTGGTCTCGCCGGGGAACGATGGCGAATCGCCACGACTCTGACCGCCCATGTCGCCGCCCATGCCGGTGTCGGCGTGGACTTCGTTGATCTCGGGAATCTCCTTGACCATGCGGGTCTTGATGGCCTGAATGGTCATCGGGGAGATACCGCACCCGGAGCAAGCACCGCCGAGAAGAATCGTGACCTCGCCGGTCTCGCGGTCCAGGTCGCGAATGGCCGCACTGCCGCCGTGCATCTGAATCTGTGGGAAGTTCCGACGGAGGAAGTTCACGACACGCTCTTTGAGGTCGTCCTCGCCGTCCTGCGTCTCCGTGCTCATAAACGCGCGTTCGGGATGAATGGGCTTAGGCCTTTGGATGGGTTACGCTTCGACGCCGAAGACACGGTAGAGTTCGGCCTCGATTTCGTCGAGATAGCGGTCGAGAACGGCTTCGAGTTTGTCGTCGTCGACGACGACTGCAGTGAGTCGTTCGGCCGGATTGTCGGGGAGTTCGACGAAGAATTCGCCGTCTTCGTAGAACGGTTCGGACTCGTTGAGAATCTGCTGGTCGATGCCGTGGATGAGCGTCGAGTCGAACTCGTCGTTCATCGTCTCGAAGGCGTTCTTGTACGCGCGCTGGAGCTGCGGGAAGTAGTGGACGTACTTGTCTTCGAACTTCTCCGGGTCGAAGTCGGTCATACCTGTCCTACCTTACTGGCGGCAAAAAATCGGACGGTTGGCCGGTGTCGATTTTCGGAGTTTCGTATAGCACCCTGCCATTTATCGAATGGGGTTCTCACTTGCGCTCGCGATGTCGGAATCTCTCCGTAAACTTGTTGCAGCGCTTCTCAACAGGCTCTGCGGGGATTTGCGTCTGGTACTTGCGTCGATTCCGGACCGTCCTGGGCTCCTGTTGCTCTGAAGTGGTGGGTTCGCATGAAAATGATGAGTGACGTGCCGCGCGTCACTCGATGAGTGGGGTGTCCACACGTGCGGCGAATAGTTCGCTCGCCGTGAAGATGGACACGAGTTCGTTGATCAGTTCGTCGTACGACTCGTCCTCCTCGCGCACTGCGTCGAGTCGCTCGACGGTTCGACGGTCCAACTCGACCGTCTCTGTTTGTACCTCCGGTTCGTAGCCAACCGGGTATTCGTATTCGAATCGGTTTGTTCTCGCGGTCGCCATCGTAGCCCTCGCCGGCCTTGGTTGCCGGTACCATGTCATACACAACCATGTGATAAGAGGATTTCGCGGATCGAGAACGCTGAGACAGTTCTCGTGGGGAGTTTCTGGTGAAACAGGACGTTTCACGACCCAGTCTATAAATCACATGCTGCGATACAAAACGGAGTTCACTTCCTCACACCGGGAGTGATACACATTATATTGGGTGTTTAAGGAGAAAGTGTTTTATCCGGGGCGTGGTCCCGATTGTGTGGACAAATGACTTTGAATTTGGAAAATACCCTGAACTATTTCACGAATAGCCGTGTGTTGGTTCCATTCCAGCACAGAACACTCGCCGGTCTCTCCCCCGGCCACCGCTCGAATCGTCGTGGAACCGTGCTTGGAACGCGGTGGGATACGCGTGGTCCGACCTAGTATGGTCGACCGTCGTGTTCTCATCGACGCCCTCGCGCATCGACCACTCCTCCGTCGGATGGTCCGCCCGCTCGTCGCGGTTGGACTCCTCGTCGTCGCTGGCGTCGTCGGATTCAGTACGTTGGGTGGGGCGAGCGTCGTCGACTCGGTGTTCTGGTTGCTCGACCCGACCAGTATCGAACTGCACTACCAGACGCACGAGGGGCCAGCGACGCTGGTCAAAGCGTACGCCATCGTGATACTCACCGGACTCCTCGGGACCGGTCTCTGGGCCGGCGAGACGTTCGTCTCGGCGGCGTTTGGCGGACAGATACAGGCTGAAATCGAACAGATGAAAATAGAACGAAAGATAGACGAACTCGAATCGCACGTCGTCGTCTGTGGATACGGTACGTTCGGCAAGACGGTGGCGTCTCGACTCCAATCGACGGGTCGCGGCGTCGTCGTCGTCGAGAGTCAAGAATCACAGTACAGACAGGCCCTCGACGCCGGGTTCCTCACAATCGAGGGAGACGCCCGGCGTGAGGAGAATCTGGCCGCTGCCGGCATCAAGCGGGCATCGACGCTCGTCGGTGCAATCGACGACTCGAAGATGAACATCCAGATCGCCATCACGGCGAGTCAACTCGCGCCGACGGCGAAACTCGTCGTCCGTGCGGGTGACCAGATGGACGAAGCGCTCGCACGCCGAGCGGGTGCCGACGAAGTCGTCGTTCCCGAAATCGTGAGCGGCGAGCAGGTCTGCTCGAACCTCTAATCGTCCGTTCGCGCCCGGTTCGCAAGCAGATGTACCCCCATCGAATGGAGCGGCGACTTCGGGACGGCGGAGAAGATGGGGCCGTGAAACGGAGGAGAGACGTGCTGCCTCTCATCGGTTCATCCTGTGTCGCGGGTGACGACTCCCCGTCCGCCCGTTTCGTCGCTAAACTGTGAGCCACGCTATATTTGGCAGGCTGTTTATACGTCTTCGCTTCGAGACGTTGGTCATGGGGACGTCAGGCCGGCCTCCAGAGAATTTACTCGACGACGTCCGAGCAGTCTTTTCTGACTTACCTCGGCCATGTACACCGGTCACCGCCACGGAGATAGCGGCCGAACTCGATTGCACTCCGCACACGGCGAAACAGCACCTCGAACAACTCACGGAATGGGGGGCGCTCGAGACGAAAGATGTCGATTCGGCTTGTCGTGTCTGGTGGCGACCGGCCGGAGACGACGAGTTCAGTGAGTTCGTGAATGCGGTAGAGGACTACGCCATCTTCACACTGGATTCCGATGGTGAAGTCGTCAGTTGGAATCGGGGTGCCGAACGAATCAAGGGATACACCGAAGACGAGATCCTGGGTGAGCACATCTCGGTCTTCTATACCGACGAAGAAGTCGAGCAAGGGACGCCAACGAAGAACCTCGAAACTGCCGTTGAACGTGGCCGCGTCGAAGACGAAGGGTGGCGGGTTCGAAAAGACGGCACCGTATTCTGGGCGAACGTCGTCATCACGGCGATACACGACGGCGACGGTTCACTCAGAGGATACACCAAAGTCACGCGTGACTTGACCGAGCGCAAAATCGAACGAGACAAGCGCCAGTTACACCACGACGTCGGGTCGTCGATTGCGACTGCGGACTCGCTTGAGGGTGGCTTCGAAAACGTCGTCACCGCCATCTGTCAGATGACCGATTGGGAGTACAGTGAAGTCTGGTATCCTACGGACAGGGACCGAGAGTTGACGTCGATTACACACACCGAGTCCGACGCGTTTGACTCGTTCGTCGAGATGACAAACGAGTACGAGGCACGCCCCAGTGAGGGACTCGTCGGTCGCGTCTGGCAGTCGGGCGAGTCGGTGTGGCTCTCGGACCTCTCGAACACGGACGACGACGTGTTTCGGCGAGGTGGCGTAGCGGCAGACGTCGGCCTCCAGTCGGCCTTCTGCGTTCCCGTCATCCCCGACGACGAAGTCGCAGCAGTAGCTTTGTTCGCCACGACGGAGTTCAGACAGGTCGAGACGTTGTTCATCGATGTCATCGAGTCAGTCGCCGTCAACCTCGCCGGGTTGATGGTTCGGATGCAGTCCGAAGAAGAACTCAGACGAGAACGCGAGTTCCTCGACCGAATCTTCGAAGCGGTACCGATGAGTATCTTCGTCGTGAACCGTGACGGGGAAGTCGAGCGGATGAACGAACGGGCGCGTAACCGACTTTGCGTCGGCAATTCCGACGATTACCCTGTCGGGGACCGAGACGTCTACGACGAGAATGGGGACCCGGTTCCGCTCGAAGAACGCCCCTGCATGCGCGTCTTGGAGACGGGTGACGCAGTATTCGATTGGGAGGGGCAGATAGACCTCCCCGGTGGTCGTTCGTGGATGTCGGTGACCGCCGTTCCACTCGATAACGGAACGCCACCCGAACGAGTCATCACCACCGTCAACGACATCACGAAACTCAAGACGCAAGCACGCCGACTCGAACACCGCCGAGACACCCTCGAAGCGGAGTTGAGAGGGGTCTACGAGCGAATCGACGACGCGTTCATCGCACTCGACGAAGAGTGGCGGTTTACACACGTCAACAACCACGCCGCAGAGCTGTTTGGCCGTGACGAAGCGGATATTCTCGGAGAGAACATTTGGGACCAGTTCCCCGGGGAGCGAGATGGAGTTCTCTGGGAGCAGTATCACGATGCCATGGAGACACAGGAGTCCGCCTCCTTCGAGTTCTATTTCGAAGCACTCGGGGCGTGGACGGAGGTCAACGTCTACCCGTCTGAGTCGGGACTGTCGGTGCACATCCAGGACATCTCCGACCGAAAGCAGTACGAAGACCGACTTCGGCTACTCTCCGCGACTGTGCAAGCCTTCTTACGGGCCGAATCGGAGTCGTCGGTTGACGAGACGGTGGTGGACGCAGCGAATCGAGCGCTCGACATCAAGGGCGTCGGTGTCTATCGGTTCGACGAGGACCGAGACGAACTGTACCCTGCCGCAAAGTCGCTCGATTCGGGTTTTATGCGGCGAAACTTCCCACGGATTCCCCCCGACGAGAGTACTCTCACCGGCCACATCTACAGTACGGGTGAACCAGAACGGTACGACGACGTCCTCGAGTCTCCGTACATTCAACTTGACCCCGAGGAGACGAAGATGCGTTCGGGGATGTTCGTCCCGATGGGGTCTCACGGGGTACTCATCGGTGCCGACTCCGAGATTGGTGCCTTCACCGACGAAGACCAACAACTTATCGAACTACTCGGTGCTAACGCGGCGGCAGCGTACGACCGTGTCAAACACGAGCGTGAACTCAAGACGCGGGCCCGGCAACAGGAAGTCGTCTCCGAACTCGGCCGTCTCGCACTCGAAGAGGTTGACCTCGACGACCTGTTCGAGCGAGCGTCACAACTCGTCGCAGACGCCCTCGACAACGACTACTGCAAGGTTCTCGACCTCGATGCCGGTGGGGAGACGTTGCTCCTACGACAGGGCGTCGGATGGGACGACGGCACCGTCGGCGAGGCGAGAGTCTCGGCCGTCGAAATGGATTCACAGGCGTCCTATACGTTACAGACAGCGGAACCCGTCGTCGTCACGAACCTCGAAACGGAGTCTCGGTTCTCCGGGCCGGACCTCCTCCGGTCACACGACGTGAAAAGTGGCATCAGCACCATCATCGGAACTCGGTCGGACCCGTGGGGGATTCTCGGGACTCACGACACCGCCCCGAAACAGTACAGTGACGAGGACGTGGCATTCATCCAGAGTGTCGCGAACATCCTCGCAAAGGCAATCGAGACGCAGACCTACCAGCGGCGACTCGAACGAATCGTCTCGGAACTCGAGGCGTCGAACGAGAAGTTAGAGCAGTTCGCGTATATCGCCTCTCACGACCTGCAGGAGCCCTTACGGATGGTCTCGAACTATCTCATGCTCCTCGAACGACGGTACAGTGACGAACTCGACGACGACGCGAACGACTTCATCGAGTTCGCAGTCGACGGGGCAGAACGGATGCGTGAGATGATACACGGCCTGTTGGCGTACTCACGTATCGACACTCGGTCGAACCCCCTCGAACCGATAGATTGCGAGTCCGTCGTCGAGGGTGTCCTCTCGGACCTCCAGTTCAAGATCGCCGAGACCAACGCCGAAGTCGCTGTCAGGTCACTGCCGACGGTCACTGCCGACCGTGTCCAACTCGAACAGGTGTTCCGGAATCTCATCTCGAATGCCCTCAAGTACCGGGACGACGACCCACCACGAATCGAAATCGGTGCCGAGAACCGTGATGGTGAGTGGGTGTTGTACGTCGAAGACGACGGAATCGGAATCGACCCAGAACAGCAAGACCAGATATTCGAGGTGTTCGAGCGACTCCACGGTCACGCAGAGTACCCGGGTACCGGCATCGGCCTCGCACTGTGTCAGAAGATTATTCACCGTCATGGTGGTCGAATCTGGGTCGAGTCCGAACCGGAGGCAGGCTCGACTTTTTATTTCTCTATCCCGTCGGAGGAGAGAGACAATGCGTGATTATCGCGTCGGTGACCCGGTCGATATCCTCGTCGTCGAGGACAACCCCGGTGACGTCCGACTCACAAAAGAGGCCTTCAAAGAGGCTCAGCTTTCGTGCGAACTCCACGTCGTCACCAACGGCGAGGAGGCACTGGATTTCCTCTACCGGCGTAACGAGTACGAGTCGGCAATCAGGCCACACTTCGTCCTTCTCGATTTGAACCTCCCGAAGGTCGATGGGATGACTGTCCTCGAGAAGATTTGTGACGAACCAGTCGTGCGACGGACGCCGGTCGTCGTGCTGACGAGTTCGGAGGCAGAAGAAGACATCGTGGAGGCCTACGAGTTGCAGGTGAACGCCTACCTCACCAAACCGAATACGCCGGACGACTTCGTCGAACTCGTCCAGACGCTCAACGAGTTCTGGTTCGAGTTGGCGAAACTTCCCCCGATTCAGAGCTGATGGTTCGAATCAGTCGGCTACGAACGGGCACGTAGTTACGAGATAGTCACTCCTCTACCGGGTAAGCGATGTCGATAAAGAACGAGGCCAGCGAGTGAGCGAGTTCGTCGTACCCGTCCGGGTCGAACGGTTTGGCAAAGTACGCGAGCGCATCCTTTTCGAGACTCTTCGACATATGGTTCACGTCCTGCGAATTCGTGAGCACGATTACGGGGATAGATTCTAACCCCTGAGTCTCTTTGAGTTCTTCGAGAATCTCCATTCCATCCATGTCGGGGAGGTGGAGGTCCAAGAGAATCACGTCCGGTCGTGACTCGTCTTCTCTCTCGTACCGTTCGTGGAGATACTCGAGTGCGTTCTGTCCCCGGTGGACGCTTTCGAGGTCCACCGAGATTTCTATCTCTTTGAACGCTTCTTCTGCAAGTCGAACGTCGCCTGGGTTATCCTCGACGAAGAGGACATCGACCGACTCACTACTTGGATCCTGACTCATCATCAAATCGATACAACAATCGAATACATCTGAATTATAACCTGAATATTGTTGCACACACTTTCGCGTCTTAGCGAACAGATAAGGCGGTGGAACAGTTGGCATTCTCCTCGGATAGCGACTTCGAGGTCGGATTCTTCGACACTCGATAGATTCGCTCTCCCACTATGCTATTTGTCCATAGGAGACGCTTACTGTGTATGACGAGTTCGGCCGAACACTACAACGACGAGGGGGTTCTGAAGAAGAAGCAGTACAAACGCGAGTTGAACCGCCTGCAAGAAGAACTCGTCAAACTCCAGCACTGGATTACGGAAGAAAACCTCCGCGTCTGCGTCATCTTCGAAGGCCGCGACGCGGCCGGGAAGGGTGGCGTCATCAAACGAATCACCCGCCGACTCAACCCCCGAGTTGCGCGCGTCGTCGCGCTCGGGAAACCGACCGAACGCGAGCAAGGCCAGTGGTACTTCCAGCGCTACGTCGAGCAACTGCCAACCGAAGGCGAGATGGTGCTGTTCGACCGGAGTTGGTACAACCGCGCGGGCGTCGAACACGTGATGGGATTCTGTACCGACGACGAGTACGACGAGTTCCTGCGAACCTGCCCCGAGTTCGAACGAATGCTCGTTCGGTCCGGCATTATCCTCGTCAAGTACTGGTTCTCCCTGAGCCACGACGAACAGGAACGTCGCTTCCAGAAGCGAAACGAGGACCCGAAGCGCCGGTGGAAACTCAGTCCGATGGACCTCCAGGCGCGGTCGAAGTGGGTCGAGTACTCGAAGGCCAAAGACGTGATGTTGGAACACACCGACACCGACGCGGCACCGTGGTACGTCGTCCACGCCGACGTGAAACGTCACGCTCGACTGAACTGTATTGCACATCTCTTGGACCAGATTCCGTACGAAGACCTGACGCCTGACCCAATCGAACTCCCGCCGCGACAGGACACGGACTACGAACGTCCGCCAATCCACGAGCAACACTGGGTCCCTGCACGGTTCGGGTCGAATCCGATAGACGAGTAATGGGTCTGCTCCGCTGAACCAGTCGGTGACTGCGTTCGTTACGCTAACTGCTCGCCGACGATGCGGTCCGCTTCGGCGATGAACGCCTCGACCGAGCCTTTTGGAATCGTCGCCCCCGCCGCGACGTTGTGCCCGCCGCCGTCGCCGCCGACTGCTCGCGACGCCTCGCGCATGACGACAGAGAGGTCGAGTCCGTCTCTGACCATCACGTACGACCCGCGCGAGGAGACTTTCACCTGCCCGTCTTCGTCGTCCGCGAAGGCCAAGACGGGGATTCCCGACCGGGTGGCGTTGGTGCCGACAGCCATCCCGGCGACGATGCCGACGATGGTCTCGCGAATCTCGTCGCCGGCGTCGAACCACTGGAGGTTCTCTTCCACACGCACACCGTGTTCTTTGACCCACTGAAGCCCGTTCGAGAGGTTCTTGCGGTGATTTCTGAGCAGTCGCCGACCTCTGTCGAGCGCGCGGTCACGGTCACCGAGACAGATAGCGAGACCCACGTCGCCTCGGTCGTACCGTGCCGTCGCGTTCAGGAGCGTCGAAAACTCGCTCACGTCGCGGAGTTCGGTCCCCTCCTGCTCACGCGCGAGGACGTACGTCGTCCCCACAAGGTCGTCGATGCGGGAGGCCGGGACGCCGCTGGCGATGGCCCGTCGAATCAGCGCGCTGGCGAGCGTCTGTCGCTGGTCGCCCGTGAGGTCGACCCACCGTTTCCACTCGCCGTCGTCGTCGCGGACGGGCACGTCGAGTTCGGTCAGGAACTCGATCGCGCCGGCCTCGTTGTTCGAGATGCCGGGGATGCGAACGTCGGTCGCGTACTGGAGGAGTTTCGGGAGTGCCCGCGTCTGTCGGCCGTAGATTCGGAGGTCGGTCCCTTCTTCGACGACGCCGGCGTCGATGCCTTCCTCGACGATTCCTTCGTTCGCGCCGGTGAGCGTCCCGTTCGTATCTTGCATGTCGCCGACTGCGCCGACGACGGCGAGAGCGGCGAGGTCACGGTTGTCTGCCCCCTCGGGTTCGAGTGCGCGCGCGAGGACGTAACTCGCCCCCGCACCGGAGAGCTCTGTCGCCCCGTCGAGACCGAACAAGAGTGGGTTGAGGTGGTGTTCGGTCTCGACATCCTCGGCGGGTTGGTGGTGGTCTGCGATGACCGGGTGGAAGTCGCCCGCCGATTCGTGTTCGGCGATGATGTCGAGCTGGCCACTCCCGAAGTCGGTAAAGAGAACGGTCTCGTACTCGGTCGCCGCGATGTCGGCGATGGCCGCTTCGTCGAGTTGCCGACAGAACACCGTCTCGAACGGAATTTCGGCGCGCTCGAGTGCCGTCGACGCGATGCCGGCGCTCGTCAACCCGTCGGCGTCGATGTGCGAAGCGAGGAGCACGCTGTCGGCGTCGCGGAGTCGGTCTGCACACGCCGCGGCGTGCTCGGTGAGGTCGGGGACGGGGCCTTCCATCAGTTGGGTAGTCACGTCGTCACCGGCATAAACACTGGCAGTTTCGCGAGCAACTCGGCCGGTCGGAAGTTCGCGTTCACTGTTCGGGTGTCGGTCACGATAGGACGCAGTGGTCTCGTCTCGGTACAAAAAGCTTCGTCACGGTTCTGTGCTCGATTCCGACCGTGGGCGGTTCGCAGTCGTGTGCGGGGTGAATCCGTTAGTTGGCTTCCTCGATGGCCGACTCGAGTTTGTCGAGCATCTCGGACTGTTCGTCTTCGCCAAGCGGGACGTAGCCGACTTCGTCGGCGACGATTTCCTTGCTGGTGGAGTTCTCCATCCAGTAGCGAGCGAACTCTGCGACGTGCTCTTCGGCGAGTGCATCCTTTGCAGGGTAGGTAAACAGCGGGCGCGACAGCGGGGTGTAGTCTCCAGAGAGCGCAGTTTCGAGTGACGGTTCGACGTAGCCATTCCCGTCGTCGATGGCGACTGCCTGGACTGCGTCGGTGTTCTCGCTGTAGTAGGCGTAGCCCATGTAGCCGATGGCGAACTCCGAGCCTTCGACACCCTGGATGATAGTGCGGTCCTGTTCGGTTGCGGAGTAGTCCTGCCGGTGACCCGGACCTTCTTCGCCGATGATGGCCTCGATGAAGTAGTCGTAGGTGCCGGATGCGTCAGTGGGACCGAAGATGTCGATTTCTTCGTCGGGCCAGTCGGCGTTCACGTCGGCCCACGTCGTCGGTTTCGACTCGGCGGAGAAGATGGTCTTGAGCTGCTCTGTGGTGAGTCCCTCGCCGATGAAGTCGTTGTCGTTGTTGACGATGACGGTCAGTGCGTCAGTCGCCACCTTCAGTTCGACAGGTTCGACGTCGCTGCCAGCACACTGGTCTTCTTCTTCGGGTTTGATGGGGCGCGAGGCGTTGTTGAAGTCGGTATCACCGGTACAGAAGTAGTTCGCGAAGCCACCACCGGACCCCGTTGACTGAAGGTTGACACGTACCTCGGGGTGCTGTTTCTGGAAGCGCTCGCCCATCGCGGTGGCGAGTGGGAACACCGTCGAAGACCCGGCGATGTCGATTGCACCCGAAAGCGTGTCCGGATTGGACACGGCGTTCTGAGATTCAGACCCACTGTCGCTCTCTGCACACCCAGCGAGGCCAGCGATTCCGGCGGCACCGGAGGCAATCAAGAACTTTCGGCGTGAAACGACGTCGTCCATCTTGCGCGTCATCATCGGTGACGACTGCAGATTTACTCAAGTACTCTGCTATTAGGTATATATAGGATATTGTTAGTATATAGGCCGAGGGGTAGTGATATCGACGCGTTCCGAGGCGAACCTTGTTAGAATACCTATATTTCGCTTATCGTTCGAAGAACCGCCGAGTGGCCGCACGGCAGTCGTCGTCGGCCCGAATCTGCTGGAATGCACCGCGAATCCGCTCGCGTGCGCCCGGGTCGGCCGCCCCGATTGCAGCGTTCTCCTTCGCGAGACGCGTCGAACGCCGTGGCGACACCGAAATCGACTCGACGAACTGGGTGACTGTCGTCGCCAGTTGGTCGGCCGAAACGACACGGTTCACGAGTCCCCAGTCCGCCGCCAGATTCGCGCCGATTGGGTCGCCGGTCAACGCGAGTTCCATGAGCCGCTTTTTTCCAATCGTCTCTGCCACGCGCTCGACTGCGTAGGGTGGATACGCGCCGATTTTCGTCTCTGGGAGCGCGAAGGTGGCGTCCTCGACGGCGACAGCGAGGTCACACGCGGCGACGAGTTCGCACCCGCCGCCGTAGGCGAGGCCGTTGACCGCGGCGACGACGGGAATCTCCAGCGACTCGATGCCGAACAGCACGTCGTAGAGGGTGTCGACGAGTGTCTCGATGTCGTCGGCCGTCTCCGCGTCGTCGATGAGGGAGATGTCGTCACCGGCGCAGAACACGTCTTCGACGCCAGTCAGGACGGCCACGCGCGACTCGTCTGCCGCCCGATCGAGGCCATCTCGGAGTTCTCGCCACCCGTCGAGGTGGAGCGCGTTCTTCTTCTCCGGCCGGTCGAGTGTGAGCCAACTGGCGTCGCCCCGCGTGTCGTATCGTAACATGGGACGTAGTGCGGCGACCAGTGAGAATAGTGTGCGGGTTCACACGTTGACGTTGGCTCTGGCGCGGTGCAGCGAGCGCCGCGGCCGTGAAAAACGGTGTCTTCAGAGACGTCGCGTGACGACGAACAAGAGCACCGCCGCCGCAACCGTGGACACCGCGACGAACACCCACCCAGCATCGTATCCGACTGATTCGACGATGATGCCGAAAATCGGCGGTGCGAGCAGTCCGCCCGTGTTGATTGCGGTCTGACCCCCGGCAGTCGCCGCACCGATGTCGTCGTCGGCGACGACGCCGCTCAGACAGGAGTAAAACACTCCTGTCGACCCGTGGATGGTGAGGCCGAGTGCGACGAACACGACGACTGTGAGCGCGAGCGACCCGCCCGCACCGGCGAGTAAGCCAAACAGGACGACTGAACCGGCGAGTTGTACGAGTGCGACAGTCGCCGCACCGCGTGCGCCGCCGAGTCTGTCCGCGAGGCTTCCGGCACCGATACGGCCGATGCTTCCGGTCACCTGTGTCGCCGCGAGGATGCCGCCCGCGATTGCGGGACCCGCACCGGCCACGTCCTGCACGTAGAGCACGGTGTACCCGAGCATCGAGAAGATGGATGCGCCGATGAACAACCCTGCGCCGACGAGGGCGACGTACGCTCGATTTCCCCGCAGGCCGCCGACCTGTGGCCATTCGAGACGCCCCGTTCCGGGAACGCCCCGATAGCGGACGGCGAAGACCAGCGCGTAGCCGACTGCGACGGCAGCAATCACCCAGAAGCCAACCTGCCACGCTGCGAAGACGGCGATGCCCGTGACGATGAGCGACGACGCGCCGCTTCCGAACGTCACGCCGACCTGTTTCAACCCCATCGCGAGGTTTGTGCTCCCTGCGGGCGCGGCGGCGACGATACCGCGATTCGACCCCGGCATCGCCGTCGAGTAGGCCGCGCCGAGGAGGGCGGCCGTCACCAACAACAACGCGTAGGACGGCGCGAACGAGACGCCGACGAGCGCGGCAGCGAGTGCGAGGAGGCCGACGACCATCACCGGCTTTTCGCCGTAGCCATCGACGGCGGCACCGGTGGGAAACAGCATGAACGTGTACCCGAGGAGGGCCGCGGTCAGAAAGACGCCGACGAGCGATTCCGACAGCGAGAACGTGTCGCGGACGAATCCCGTCGCGGCGAAGATGGTGTAGTAACAGAGACTGGCCGCCGTTTGCCACCCGGTAACTGTCGCGACGGACCGCCACGACCCACCGGGTTGAGACGCACCCGAACTGGACGCACTCGAATCGGATGCAGCCGCAGCTGACGGGTTCGTAGACGTCTCCGCGTGAGCAGTTTGCGTCACTCGTGGTAGGATGGCGCTGCCATCTCGACTACGTCACACGCGAGCGCTTCGAACGTCGCTTCGTCGGGAACGACGTCCACGTCGATGCCGTGTGACGTGGCTGTCTCGCGTGTCGGTGCACCGATTGCGCCGACGACGGCGCGATTCAACCCCGAGATAGCCGCTTCACGGATGCCGCGTTCGGCGGCGGCGTCGAGGAAGTGTTCGACCGTCAGCGACGAGGTAAAGAGGGCCGCTTCGAGGTCACCGTCGGCCGCCATGACTGCCGACGCTCCCGAGCCTTCGGGCCGGACGAGTCGGTAGAGAACCGTCTCGTGAACGTCGGCACCGGCGTCGCGGAGACCATCGAGGAGCACCTGACTGCCGTGGTCGCTCCGAGCGACTTCGACCGTCCGGCCGCCGACGTCGGGTGCGAGGTGGGCGACCAACCCGGCCGAGGTGTACTCGTCCGGAACTCGGTCGACAGTCCATCCGGCCTCGCGGGCGGCATCGGCAGTCGCCGGACCGATACAGCAGAGCACTGCGTCGCCGGGTTCCCACCCTGCGTCGGCCAGCAGTTCGACGCCGGTCTTACTCGTGAGGACCACGAACTCGGCTGGTTCCGGCGTGGCGTCGGTCGGTTCGACGGCCAGCATCGGGTCGGCGACCGGCGTCGCGCCGAGCGATTCGAGCAGTTCGACCGCTGCGTCGATACGCTCGTCGTCCGGGCGGAAGACGGCGGCGCGGACCTGTTGACTCATTCGTCCCTCTCCTCGTCGTCCCCTGTCTTCGTTCCGTCGGTCGATGCAGTGTTGGCCAGCGCGTCGACACCGCCGCCGAGAAGGAACGATTTCACGCGGTCACGGGTCGCCGCAACCGCGCCGATGACGGTGATTGCCGGCGGTTCGATGTCTGCTTCGTCGCGCACGTCGACGATGGTGTCGAGTGTGCCGGTGGCGACGCGCATCTCGGGCCACGTCGCGCGTTCGATGAGTGCGACGGGCGTGTCGCCGTCCATACCTGCGTCTCGGAGTTCGCCCGTGTAGAGCGGAAGTTTGCCAACGCCCATGAGGACGACGAGCGTCCCACCTGTCGCCGCGAGCGCGTGCCAGTCGATTGCCGACTCGTCTTTCGTCGGGTCTTCGTGGCCCGTGACGAACGAGACTGACGAGACGTGGTCGCGGTGGGTGACGGGGATGCCCGCCGACCCCGGTCCGGCGACGGCCGAGGTGATACCGGGGACGATTGTGAACGGAATCTCGTGTTCTGCGAGATGCTCCATCTCCTCGCCGCCGCGCCCGAAGACGAACGGGTCGCCACCTTTCAGGCGGACGACGTCCTTGCCGTCGCGAGCGAGTTCGACCAGTCGGGCGTTGGTGTACTCCTGTGGCGTCCACTCGCCGCCGGCACGCTTGCCAACGTCTTCGCGTTTCTCGGCCGGAATCATGCCGAGAATCTCCGGGCCGGGGAGTTTGTCGTGGAGGACCACGTCCGCCTCGTCGATGAGGCGGGCCGCTTTCATCGTCAGCAGTTCCGGGTCGCCGGGGCCGCTCCCGACGAGGTGAACTGTGCCGACGGCGTCGGCGGCAGTCGCGTCGGCGTCAGTGGCAGTCGCGTCGGCGTCGGCGGCCGGTGCGTCAGTCGCGTCTGAATCGTCCTCCACAGTCATCTTACTCTTCCTCTTCCTCTTCTTCTTCCGCTGCTTCCTTCCGCGCAGCTTCGACGAGTTCGGCCGCACCGCGCTCACGAAGGCTCGCTGCGAATTCGCGGGCGGCGTTCGCGTGGTTGCCGACCGGCAGGTCACGACCGGCGTTGATGGCTTCCGACCCGTCGGTTGCGAGCACCTGCACGTCCACGTGGACGTGTTCTCCCTGCAGGAGTGCGTGAACGCCGACCGGTGCGATACAGCCGCCACCGAGCTCGGCGAGAATGGTGCGCTCGACAGTCGTCTCGACACGCGTTCGCGGGTGGTCGATTTTGTCGTGGACGAGGTCGATAATCTCGGGGTCCGAGGCCGTCACCGCGATTGCACCCTGTCCGGGTGCGGGGACGAACGACGTTCGGTCGAGGCGTTCGTACTCGATTTTGTCCGTGAGTCCGCTTCGCTTCAGACCCGCCTCTGCGAGGACGATGGCGTCGTACTCGGTGTCGACCTTTCGGCCCATCGCCTGTCGCTGGAGTTCGGTGAGGCTGTCGAACCACTCGTCTGGCCGTTTTTCGAACTTCCGTTCGTAGTCGGTCTTGCCTTTCTGGCCCTTGGCTTGCTCGTCGTCGTCGATTCGCGCTTCGTGTTCGCGCTGGAGGCTCGTCGCCAGCAACTTCTCGACGCGCGTATCGACGTTGCCACGGAGCGGCGCGACTTCGATGTCGTCGCGGTAACTGCGCAGTTGGGCCTGTCGCCGAAGCGACGAGGTTCCGACGACTGCGCCCTCGGGGAGTTCGTCGATATCCTTCCCGTCGGGGGTGACGAGAACGTCGCCTGCGGGTGCGCGCTCGGGAACGCCCGCGACGACGAGATTGTCGGGTTTCTCCGTCGGCATGTCTTTCATCGAGTGGACCGCCGCGTCGACCTCGCCGCTGAGGACGCGCTCGTCGAGTGAGCGGACGAACGCGCCCGTCTTGCCCAGTCGGTGGATGAGTTCGTCCTGAATTCGGTCTCCTTCGGTCTCGACTTCGACGAGTTCGACGTCGAGCCGTCGGGTCGCGAGCGCCTCCTGTACACTCGCGGCCTGTGCAAGAGCGAGCGCCGACCCTCGCGTCGCCAAGCGAAGCGTCCGTGTAGTCATACGCAGAAGTCTGGCGTCCGCGTTGAAAAGCCCACCAGTTCGCCGCCGGTGCGGTGGCGCGTGACGCGCCGCACACCAAGTACCCAAATACGTGCGAGTGGTCCGCCAGAGGGAAAGAGGCATACTCACCCCACGCGACGACACTTCCATGCCCTCTCTCGGTTCTATCGCCCGTCAGGTCGGTGATTTCGTCGTCGTGGCGCTCTTCTTCTTCGCTCTGACCTCGGTGTTTGGACCACTGGACCCACTGTTACTCTCGCTCGGCATCGACCCGCCGTGGTTTCTCGGTGCCGTCGCCGCGGGCGGTGTGGGTGCCGTCTTGCTGCTCTTTCGCCCGCTTCGCCTTCGACTCGTGGTTCGCGTGTGGCTTGTCGGCCTCGTCACCACGGTTGTCACGACGACGCTGCTCGTCTTCCTGAACCTGCAGGAGAGCCCCTTCGGAATCCTCTCCGCGTGGATTCTCGGCGTCGGTCTGGGTCTCGTTCTCGCGTACCCGCCGCTGTGGAGACGGGCGGAAGCGAGACTGCGAGTGGAAGAAGAGTAGGTTGTCGAAACGGCGAGTGGAAGAATAGGACGAGGGCGAGACGGCGAGTGGACGTAGAGAACGTGGCCGAAACGGCAGGCCGAAGCAAAGAACGTCGCTTACAGCGCTTCCTTGTAGGCTTCGAGCGTTTCCTCGATATCTTCGTCCGTGTGTGCGTAGGAGACGAACTGCGACTCGAACTGGTTCGCGGTGAGGAAGATGCCGTGGTCTTTCATCTCGTGCCAGAAGACACGCTCCCAGCGGTCGGTTTCGGCGCTCGCCACGTCGGCACCGGTTTTGGGACAGGCGTCGAAGTTGTCGCAGGAGTCGTCCTGTACGCAGCCGCTCTTACAGGCGTCCGAACGGCCGCTCGCTCCGTGACGCGTGAAGACCGTCTTGAACATCGAGTCCGACCCGACGACGGTGTACTCGGGAGCCTGGTCTTCGAGGATGTCGGAGATACCGGTCCGGAGTCTCTTGCCGAGGCGGTTGATGTGGTCGTAGACGCCGTTTTCTGCGGCGTACTTCAGATACTCGTGACCGGCGGCCATCGCGACCGGGTGGCCGGAGAAGGTGCCTGACTGGAAGACGTTCCCGCTGGGGGTGAACTGCTCGATGAGTTCGGCTTTGCCGCCGATTGCGCCGACCGGGAACCCGCCGCCGATAATCTTGCCGAACGTCGTGATGTCGGGTGTGACGCCGAACTTGCCCTGTGCGCACTGGAGGCCGCCGACGCGGAAGCCGGTGATGACCTCGTCGAAGATGAGGAGCGACCCGTGTTCGTCGGTCACGTCGCGGAGCGTCTGGAGGTAGCCATCGACGGGGTGGACGATGCCCATGTTCGCGAGGATGGGTTCGGCCATGACCGCCGCGATGTCGTCGCCGTGTTTTTCGAACACGTCGTGAATCGCTTCGGTGTCGTTGAACGGGACGGGAATCGTGTGTTCGGCGAACGAGGAGGGGATGCCGGCCGTACTCGGGTGAGCGTCGTCGGGCCCGCCGTCGACGAGTGTGGACTCCTGTGCGCCGTGATAGCCGCCCTGCATGATGACGATTTTGTCGCGTCCGGTGACGCCTCGGGCGAGGCGGACTGCCGAAACAGTGGCTTCGGTTCCGGAGTTGACGAAGCGAATCATCTCGACAGAGGGGACGTGTCGGGCGACGAACTCGGCGTGTTCGACCTCGATTTCGGTGGGTGCACCGTACATCGGGCCGGCGGCGGCGTGTTTCTGGACTGCCGCCTGGACGGGTTCTGGGGCGTCGTGGCCGTACAGAAGCGGCCCGTAGCCCATCACGTAGTCGATGTAGCGATTCCCGTCGGCGTCGATGACGTGCGCGCCGTCACCGCGTTCGACGAAGAATGGGTACGGCTTTGTCGCCCGAACCGAGGAGTTCACGCCGCCTGCGAGGACCGAGAGCGCTCGGTCGTACAACGCACGGGACTCGTCGTGTCTCATGGCCGGCGGTTCGCCCCCTCGTGGCAAAGACCTTACTGAGTCGTTTTACTGGGCCGTTCTACTGGGCCGTTCTACTGGGCCGTTCTACTGGGTCGTTCTACTGGGTCGTTCTACTGGGTCGTTCCTTCGGCGGTGGTGCCAGTGGTCGACCCCACTAACAGCAACCCGGCGGCGTCGTTGAGCGCGTGGATGGCCATCAGGGCTACCACGTCGCGGACGAGGAGGTACATGACCGTCGTCAACAGTGCCGGGACGGCGATACGAACGACTGCGTCACGGTTCCAGCCGAGTGCGTGGCCGGCGGTGAACGCGACGAACGAGACACTCCCGGCGAGGAGTGGACTTCCGGTCGCTTCGAGGAGTCGCTCGATAGCGTAGCCGTGAAACAGGGCTTCTTCGGTGACGCCAGCAGTGAACGCGACGAAGAGGCGATGGCGTCGCGACAGCGTCCCGAACTGCGACAGTTCGCCACCGAGGCCACCGACCCCGACGCGGTCGAAGAGCGGTGCCGTCACCACGTTCGCGACGAGCAAGACCACGACGCCGCCCCCGACGACGGCGACGAACGAAGGCGGGTCGAGTGAGCGACCAGACAGCGACGAGAGTGGTCGACCTTCGACGACGACGACGTAGCCACAGAGCAGAGCAAAGACGCCCCATTTCGAGATGTCGCTCACGAACAGGTCGGTTCGTGGGTCGTCGATGTCGCGGAGATACCGGTCGGCACCGACGCCAACGATGGACATTCCGGCGAGTGCAATCGTCAGGCCGCCCACGAGTTCCACACTCAGCACGGGGGGACACCGTTCATCGTCACATCGCTTCGCGCGGAGGAGAAAAATGGTTTCGCGTGGGTCCGGCTCTCGCCCCGATGGCGGGCCGACCGTCTCCTTCGGCCGTGTGAATATCGCAGCGTCGCCCCTCAGCGATGGAGAAAAATCGGAAAAAGCGGGAGGTTCAGACCGCGTCGCGTCCGGTCTTTCCGGTTCGGACCTGATACGCTTCCTCGACGGGGAGGATGAATATCTTGCCGTCACCTTTCTCGCCCGTGTGGGCGGCCTCAGCGATGGCGTTGGCAACGTCTTCGGCGGGCGTCTCGGCGACGACGCACTCGACTTTGACCTTCTGGTGGAGGTCGACGGTGTACTCTTCACCGCGCCACTGGCTCTTCTTTGCGGGTTGCGAGCCGCGGCCAGAGACGTTCGAGACGGTGAGTGACGGTGCGCCCACTTCCGCGAGCGCCGTCTTCACGTCCGCGAGTTTGTCGGGGCGAATGATGGCCATCACGAGCTTGATACCACCGTCGTTTGGCAGGTCAGCGTTGCTCATGAGTTATTCATCCTCCCGAGTCGACATGAAACCACTCCCGTGGGGAATGCCGGACCCATCGGCACGGATTCCGGTGTCCGGGTCGCGGGACCCGAACTCGGGGTAGGTATCGACGCCGTGTTCGGCCGTGTCGAGACCCTGTCTCTCGTGGTCGGCGGAGACGCGGGCCTGTCCGACGGAACGGAAGACGCCGAAGACTGCGGCAGTCGCGAGGAACGTCCAGAGGGCGATGACGCCGACGCCGATGACTTGCGGCACTGCCAGCGAGACGAACGATGCGCCGCCGTGCCAGAGTGGCATGGCGAAGACGGGGTAGAGGAGCGTCCCGAGGACGCCCGCAGACCCGTGGACCGGGAAGACCGCACACACGTCGTCGATGCGGAGGCGTTTTTCGACGAATTCGAAGACGATGGGAAGCTGTGCGCCGGCGAGGAGGCCGACGATGAGCGCACCCGGCCAGATGATGTCGTCTGCGATTGCGGTGACACCGACGAGGCCTGCGAGGAGGCCGTTGGCAACGTAGAGGGTGTCAACCTTTCCAGTCTTGTACATGGAGACACCGCCCGCACCGATCGCGCCGGCGGCCATACCGAGGGTGGTCACGAGGGCGACGCGGCCGACGTAGGCGAACGACCCGAGCGTGATTTCGCCGTCAGCGTACGCGAGCGGTGCGGCGGCGGTGCCGACGTTGAAGCCGTACCAGCCGAACGCGAGGATGAGCGTTCCGAGCACGGCGAACGTGATCGAGTGACCGGGGATGACGTTCGCGGTTCCATCGGAATTAAACCGATTCATGCGCGGGCCGATGAGCCACGCGGCGGTGAGCCCGGCGATGCCGCCCATTCCGTGGACGATCATGCCGCCGGCGAAGTCGTGGAAGCCGAGTCCACCGAGGAAGCCGCCGGCCCACGTGACGCCGACGACGACGGGGTAGATGATGCCCGCGATGAAGATGGTGTACGTCAGGTACGCACGGAGTCTCGCACGACCAGCGACGGCACCGGAGACGATGGTGGCGGCGGTCATGGCGAAGACGGCACCGAAGAGCCAATCGACCCACGCCGTCGTTGCCGACGCGTCAGGTGCGTAGAGACCCATGAATGCGTCAGTGATGGTCGTCGAGGGACCACCGGTGACGCCGGCGACGATAGCTGAGACGGCCGCACCGAGGAGGAAGAACACGATGACGCCGATACTCCACGTCAGGAGGTTCTTCGTGAGTTGATTTGCGACGTTCTTCGCACGAACTTGCCCGGCTTCGAGCATGGCGAAGCCAGCGTGCATGAAGAAGATGAGGAACGTGACGGTCAGAACCCAGACGAGGTTGACGCCTTCGACGACACTCGCGAGGTCAGCCTGGAGCGGTGTCAGCATACGATTCCTCCGGTTGGCGATTCAGGGACGGACGCAGTTGGACGGTCGTTCATGTTAGTGCTCGATTCGCGACCAAATGTTTCGCGAATCATGGGAGAAAGTATTCACATGGGAGTACATAATCATTTGCGTTGACAATTGTCCTAATATAGTCGATTTATACGACGTATGTCCGCTTTAAAATGGGATATGATTTATTTAAGGTCGTAAGTCACGGACTAACTGGACAAATGTTGCCGAGCAATTTGACGTATGTAGTGTAAGAAAACTGACGTGGGGTCTGGGGCACAATCGAGACCCTCCAGCGGGATGTTGCCGCGAGCGCGGCGGCGAAGGACAGAGTTAATCGGTGTTATGTGCTCAAACTGCTGGTTTTCCCTCCTTGCCAGTCCGGACCTGCACCGCCGCTTCGACGGGGATGACGAACACCTTGCCGTCACCTTTCTCGCCCGTGTGGGCGGCCTCAGCGATGGCATCGACCACGTCTTCGACCGGCGTGTCGGCGACGACGCACTCGATTTTGACCTTCTGGTGGAGGTCGACGGTGTACTCTTCACCGCGCCACTGGCCTTTCTTCGCGGGTTGCGAGCCGCGGCCAGAGACGTTCGAGACGGTGAGCGACGGGGCACCCGCTTCCGCGAGCGCCGTCTTCACGTCCGCGAGTTTGTCGGGGCGGATGATGGCCATTACGAGCTTGATGCCGTCAGCGTCGCTCATTGGTCGTCACCTCCTTCGACTGCGGTGTTGGCCTCGCGTTCGGCCGTGTTACCGCCGTCAGTGCGCACGTTTTGACCACCGTCGGACGTTTCGTCCGACGAGTTCTCACCGATGGTGACACCACCGTCGGTGGCCGCAGGCGCGCCGAGTCCACGGTCCGGGCCGGAGTCGCCGACGAACTCGGGGTAGACCGAGACGCCGTGTTCGCCGAGGTCGAGGCCTTCGACTTCCTCTTCTTCCGAGACGCGGAGGCTGAAGAGTGCGCTCGTCGCGACGAGGACGACTGCGGATGCGACGATGGTCCAGAGGGCGATGATACCGACGCCAGCGACCTGCATGACCAGTTGCGTGGCGGAGAACCCGCTGACTGCGAACACGGGGATGAGGGCCGTGCCGACTGCACCTGCGACGCCGTGGACGGCGAAGACGCCACACACGTCGTCGATATTGAGCGTGTCGACCGTAAAGCGGTACGCGGGCAGGACGATTGCACCGCCGAGTGCGCCGAGGATGAGGCCGCCCCACCACGTGACGTGGGGAACAGCGCCCGTGACGGCGACGAGACCGGCGAGCAGACCGTTCGCCATCCAGAGGGGGTCGGGTTTGCCCTGGTATTGCGTCGAGACGATGACCGCAGCGACTGCGCCGGCACCCATGCCGAGCGTGGTCACGAGTGCGACGCGGCCGAGTGCGGCACCCATGAACTCGAGTCCACCGCTCTCGGTGGCCGCGAGGACGGTCGCCTGCGTGCCGACGTTGAAGCCGTACCAGCCGAACGCGAGGATGAGCGTGCCGAGGACTGCCAGCAGCATCGAGTGGCCGGGAATCGGTTGACTGTTACCGTTCTTGTCGAAGCGTCCCTTGCGCGGGCCAACCATCTTTGCAGCGACGAGGCCGGCGACACCACCGCACATGTGGACGACGGTCGCACCGGCGAAGTCGAGGTAGCCCGTCCCGAGAATCGCACCGAGGTATCCGCTTCCGGCGAGCAGGCCGCCGGACCACGTCAGGCCCTGCACGACGGGGTAGATGATGCCCGTCATGACGGCCGCGAAGACGACGTACGCACGGAAGTCCATGCGTTCTGCGACGGCACCGGAGACGATGGTGGCGGCGGTCATGGCGAAGACGGCACCGAAGAGCCAGTCGATCCACGTTCCGGAGTCACCGATGTACGAGAACGCGGCCGCGACCGAGAAGCCACCCGGCGAGGTGAGGCCGCCGATTATCGTCGCCACGCCCGCACCGACGATGAAGTAGACGAGGACGCCCAGCGCCCAGTCGGTCATGTTCTTCATCAGGACGTTGCCGACGTTCTTCGCGCGAACCTGCCCCGCTTCGAGCAGCGCGAAGCCTGGCTGCATGAAGAAGATGAGGAACGACACGACGAGGATCCAAACGTAGTTGACCCCTTGCGCGATGACTGATGGGTCGACTTGCAGTGGCGTCACGTGTGTCCACCCCCGAGATTGAGAGGTGAACATTCGGGTACTTTTCTACTGAATCCGTGTGGATTGTGGTGCTTCATCACGGTTGGGCTTCATGGTGAGGTAATACATAAAGTATAGGGTTGAAAAACACAAAGATATTGGGGCGTAATACCACACTCGAACAAAATTGGTTAGAATATTACGCATATAAGGTTGTATACCGTCCACAATCTATGCGAATGTTTCGCGAAGAGTGGACGAACGTTCAGGAAAATGTTGCCACGAGTGGGTGATTTGGCCGTGCGCACTGCCGCTTCGACGCCCTTCGGACCTCGGTGGCCACCAGTCGTTATCTTTCGGACGTGAGTGTCTCGGCGACACTTTCGGCGAAATACGTGATGATGAGGTCCGCACCGGCACGCTTCATCGACAGCAGTGACTCGTGTGCGGTTGCGTCGAGGTCCAACCAGCCTTTCTCGGCGGCGGCGTGGAGCATCGCGTACTCGCCGGAGACGTTGTAGGCGGCGACAGGGTGGTCGAAGTTCTCGCGAACGGCCCGGATGATGTCGAGATAGGGCAACCCGGGTTTGACCATCAGCACGTCTGCTCCCTGTTCGACGTCGAGGGCGACTTCGCGCATCGCCTCGCGGGCGTTGGCGGGGTCCATCTGGTAATGTCGCCGGTTACCGAAGGCGGGTGCGCCATCTGCGGCGTCGCGGAAGGGTCCGTAAAAGGCGCTCTCGTACTTCGCGGCGTAGGACATGATTGGGATGTCGCTGTATCCCGCGGCGTCCAATCCCTCGCGAATCGCACCGACCATTCCGTCGGTCATCGACGATGGGGCGACCATGTCCGCGCCCGCCTCGGCGTGCGAAACGGCCGTCTTGGTGAGCAGGTCGAGTGTGGGGTCGTTTTCGACGGTCAGCGTCGGGTCGTCTTCGGCGTGTTCCTCGACGACTTCGCCGCGGCGAAGCCGCTCCCAGCTCTCACTCGCTTCGCTCGTGAGAACGCCACAATGTCCGTGGTCGGTGTACTCACAGAGGCACACGTCGGTGATGACGTACGCGTCCGTCTCGGCAGTGATTCGCCTGACGGCCTCCTGTACAACTCCATCGCTCGCGTACGCGCGCGACCCCTCGGCGTCTTTCGACTCGGGGATCCCGAAGACGATGACTGCCTCGACGCCCGTCTCGCGGACTTCGGCCACGCGGTCAGCCGCGTCTGAGAGCGGGACGCGTTCGTGGCCCGGCATGGACTCGATCGGAATTCGCTCGTCCGTGGTGGCGTCCACGAAGACGGGCGCGACGAGGTCTGTCGCGTCGAGCGACGTCTCGGAGACGAGCGGTCGAATCCCGTCCGAGCGAAGTCGTCGCGGGCGGTCGGTGAGGTCCATACCCTGCCTTCGACAGGTGGGAGCAAAATGGCGTCGCTCTCTGTTCGACTGACGGTCACAATCGATTTGCACGTCCTCGGACTACAGACAAACGATGAGTTCCGTAGTCCCCGAGCTGCCGACGTTCCTCTACGACCTGCTGGTGTCCGACGCGGCGTTCGTCGCGCTCTTCTTGGTGTTCGTCCTCGAAGGCGCGATGCTCCTCTACGTCGCACCCAGTGAGTTGCTCGTCCCGGGTGCGCTGGCGCTCATCGGTGAGAGCTATCTCCTCCCCATCCTCGCGGTCGCCGTCGCCGGCGCGACGGTCGGTCAGTTCCTCCTGTTTCTGGTCGCGAAGTACGGTGGCCGAGAGTATCTGCTCTCTCGGTCGTGGTTCCGTCTCGACGAGTCGAGACTCGACAGGTTCGACGCGTGGTTCGATCGCTGGGGACCGGTCGCCATCCCGGCGAGTAACGCGATGTTGTTCACGCGCGGAATGCTCACCGTGCCCGCGGGGTTCGCAGAGATGTCGTCTCGGCGGTTCGTCGTGCTGTCGGCGACGGGGACGCTCGTCTTCGAGAGTGCGCTCGCGGCGCTCTACGTGTTCGGTGGACGAATCATCGGGTAAAAGCCCGTTCTGACGGATGGTAGGAGGTGCTTACTCGGGGTGCGTCCGTGGCTAGGCCGTCACTTTGTTCGGTTAATGTCGAGTTTTTCTTTCAAGCCTTTGAGTTCCTCAGACTCGGCGAGTTCCTCGACACGTTTGCGGAAGTGGCGCTCACAGAGGCCAACCTTGATGTGGTCTTTCTCGGCCGCATATGCGGCCTCACGGTCGCAGTAGTGACACTGCATACCCGCTCATCAGTCGTCACAGGATTTAAGTTTACGCCCCCGGGTAATCCGGAGTTATTACCTGGCTAACCAGTTAGAGTCCCGGCATTTTGTCAGCGAACCGAACATACGCTGATTTGGGAGGACCGGCCCGGCCGAGCGTCTCGTCGTGTGCGTCGCTCCCGCCAGTCGCGAGCAAGTCGTACTCCTCGATTGCCGCGTCCACCAGTGAACTGTCAGTGTCGTATCCGTACGGATAGTATCGCTCGACTGCGTCGAGGTCGGCACACAGGTCGAGTGCGCCTTTGGTGTCGCGATACCGGAAGGGGTGTGCGAGCCCCACGACTGCGCATGCGTCGTTCAGCACGCCGACGCCGTGGTCGAACGAGGGGAGGTCACGCGGGACGTAACACGGGCCGTCTGCGCCGATGAGTTCGTCGAACGCTCCCTGATAGTCGTACGGAGCGTCGCTGACGTCGATTGCGTGGGCGATGTGTGGACGGCCGATACCCTCGTGAATGTCGATATCGAGGTGGACGCCAGTGGTCTCTTCGACGTAGTCGACGATTTTCCGTGCGCGTTCGACGCGGTTTCGCTGCAGTCGCTCGACTTCAGCCTGGAGCCCATCGCGCGGTTCGACACCGTATCCGAGGAGGTCGACGCGTCTCTCGCCCGCGTCGACACGGAGTTCGATGCCGTGGATAATGGTCACGCCGTCGCGTTCGACGACCGGACCGTCGAGTTCGGGGTGATACCGGTCGTGGTCTGTGACTGCGACCACGTCGACACCGCCTGCGCGTGCCGCGTCGGGGAGGCGGTCGATCGTGAGGCGACCGTCAGACGCGGTCGTATGAAGGTGTAAATCCGCGACTGGGCGGTCGTCGTCCATGAAACGTCATCGACGTGCGGGGGCAACAAACCTTGCGCCGAGTTCTCAATTAAGGATGATTAAGGACTATCGATTCTCTAAGGACAATCATGGAAAATCATTAAGAATGATGCCCGGATTTGTGTGGCTGTAATGCGCCTGAATGGACTCGGCGACGCAATCGATCGCCACGAATACCCGACTAGCTCGACAGACTTCGCCCAACACTATGGGGACGAAGTAATCGAGCTTCAGAACGGTCAGGAGACGGTCGCAGCGATTCTGGCCCGTCTCGGAGACGAGACGTACACCTGCCCGCAGGACGTGCGCGATGCCCTCTTCACCGGTGTTGGCCACGAGGCCATCGGTCGGCGGTACTACAGCGACCGCGACCCCTCACCGCTCGGCGAGGACGGACCAGAGATGGTCTCGTTCTAAGTACTGCGAACCCTCTGGTACTTTCTTCGAACACACCTCGACCCCGGATAGCCACCGGCTCGTCGATGAACTGCGATACTGGGACCGACTCGACTACTGAGCAGAACGCGATTCGATTACTCGACAGAACCCAACTCGACTACTGGACAGAACGCGATTCGATTACGAGAGCCACTCGAGGTCTACGGGCACCGAACCTTTCGAGTAGCCTTCGACGTGTCCCGATGGCCGGAGTCTGAACACGACTGCCGGTCGATGACGGACGTCAGGTTGTTCACCCATGATGGCGGACCAGTCGTCGTCGGGGAACGACGAACAGTCGACGAAGAGCGTCACACCACCGCCGTGTTCGGCGAGTTGTCCCTCGCCGTTGGTCTTGGTCTGTGCCGTGTCTCGAATCGCAGCGACCGGGTTGCTCACAGCACGTCGGTCCGGTGGAAGCGGCCGCGTCACCTCGATGAGCGCGCCACCGGCACGAGTGTTCTCGGCGCGGAAGTCGATGGAGTGCCCCGTCGCAACTTCGATTTCTGGTGTCACCTCGTAGCCCGCTTCGGTGAGGAGGTACGCCACGTCGAACTCGCCCATCGCTGCGGCCATTCTGGTGGGGTCGAAGTACTCGGACGTGCCGAGTTTGCCGGCCATCACCTCGCGATACTCGTCCAAGACGCCCGTCGCGAAGAACGCCTCGTAGAACTCGAGCGCCTCGTCGCGCGTCGCGTCCGGGAACCCCGCCGCGTGGTCGGCGAAGAACGACTGCGTCGTCTCTCGGCCGTCTTTCGAGAGGAACACGGGGAGGAAGAACCACGAGAGATGGGGATACGGCTTCAGCCACGGCGACTCTTTGAACAGTTCCGCGATGAGTTCGCGCTGGGCCCACCGCGACATCTCGAAGGGTGCGTCACTGAACGCCTCTTTGTCGGTTCGCCACAGCGAACTCGGTGTCTCGGTGTTACCGACCCAGTACGCGTGGTCGTCGGTCCACGCTAACAGCGCGGTATCACCGTTGTCCATGTCGAAGCGTCTGGCCTCGTATCCCGGTGGTGGGTCGTACCACGGGGCGCTCATCGTCGCGCCGAGGTTCTCATCGAGGGGCTGAAACACGTCGCGGGTGACCCGCGACAGGTCCCAGCGACCGGGGGCTAAGCGAAAGCGAAGGGGACGTGCCACATATGGTGTTGTTCGGCAGGTGGTTTTATGCTTTCCCGCTGGCGGCCCATCTGTGCCGGTAGTTTCGCCCCGTTTACGACAAATAGTGTCAATATACTGAATGTCTCCGATAAATATATGTGGTATACACATACATGGTATGGTGTATCATGTCAATGGGTGCCTACGATGAAGCCGAACACGAACGCCGTGAGCGAATGACGAGCCAGGTCGAACCCGGCACCGACGACGACCGGACGACCTACCATGGAACCATCGAGTACGACTCCGGCGACTCGGCGGATGCGCTCCTCGAACAGTTCAAGCAGATGAAGTCCGACAAGTAAGTCGGTTTACTCCTTATCCTGGGCTCACGTCCGTATGAGCGCCGCTGCCGTCACTGAAACGACGGTAACGGCGACGACGTGACCGCTCACCGCGAGCAGCAGGATTGGCTGGTCGAGGATGAACGGAACTAACAGCACCTGTGTGACGCCGAATCCGACGTTCAACAGGTTCACTCGCCGCATCTCTCGAGCGGTCGGTTCGTCGAACCGATAGCGGAGTGCACCCCAGAGGCCGACGACGGCCGCCCACCACGAGGTGCCGATTCGGTAACAGAGGTCCCACAGAATCAGGAGCATCAAGTAGACGACGACGATTGGCGGGTCGGGGCCGAAGAGGACCGTCACGAGTGGTGTCGTCGACTGCCGTGGGTCGAAGACGAACAGGTGCGTGACGAGTGCGACGAACGCGAGGATGCCGAGGACGACTTCGATACTCGACCCGAAGAGGAGTCGTCGATACGGTGTCGGAACTGCGGCGGCGCGGGTTCGTTCACCCATTCGGAGCATCACGACGCTGCCGACAGCGGCGACGACGATGGCCGCCGTCCCGGCGAGTGCAGCGGTCCAGAGGTCGTACACCCACGCAAAGAAGAGCACCGCTGTCTCGAAGATGGCAATCTGGAGCGCGATGGCACCTCGCTCACCGAAATTGACACCCGGAAGCGCGCCGACGATGCTCTCGTACACCCACGTTTCGCCGTAGTTTGGCGCGTCGCTCATCGCGTCGTCCTCTGTTCTCCGACCGTATCAATCACCGTCGTCACGAGGCGTTGGTCTTCGATTCGATGGGAATGTGCAACGACTCGGGCTCGTCGTGTAACGCACGTTCGACCGCAACGTCGAAGGGTGTCTCGTCTATCGGGATGATGTCTCGGATTCGGTCGTCGTTGACGACGACTGGGTTCTTCAGCCCCTCGATGAGTGGTCGGGCGACGTCGGTATCGACGTCGGTCACGAGTCCAATCCAGTAGGAAGATAATCGCGGAGACAACACGGGCACCGAGACGATTCGCGGTGCGTGTCCGAGATGAACACCGACTTGTTGGAGCATCTCGCGGTACGTGAGTACGTCAGGACCACCGATTTCGTACGTTTCCCCCGCTGTCTCAGGATGGTCGAGCACGCCGACGAGGTAGGCGACCACGTCGTCGATCGCGATGGGCTGGCACTTCGTTTCGACCCACTGCGGCGTCACCATCACGGGGAGGCGTTTCGCGAGCTGTTGCACCATGTCGAAGCTCGCACTGCCGCTCCCGACGATAATTGCTGCCCGAAGCGTGGTGAGTTCGAACGACCCCGAGCCGAGAAGATGCTCGACTTCCCGCCGCGAGCGCAGGTGCGGTGACAGCTGGTCGCGTTCTTCGCCCAGTCCACCGAGGTAGACGACGCGTTCGACACCAGCGTCCGATGCCGCAGCGACGAAGTTACGCGCTGCGAGGCGGTCACGTGCTTCGAAATCCCCACCCGAACGCATGGAGTGGACGAGGTAGTACGCCGCATCGACACCCGCCATGGCTGGGGCGAGCGTCGCCGAATCGAATACGTCGCCTTCGACGACATCGACTCCCGACGGGCCTGTGTATCGACCCGCGTCGCGGACGAACGCGACCACGTCGTGGCCAGCGTCGAGGAGGGCAGGGACGAGTCGGCGGCCGACGAATCCGGTCGCTCCGGTTACGAGGACTCTCATGGTGTATGGGAACGCGCCTCAACGTGTTAAACTCTCGTCAGCGGCTGTCTTGGAGCTGCTCAGTTGTCGACGTGAATCGCATCCCATCCCGCCGTCTCGGGCGCACCACGCGCCACTTCCACGTCGTCTGCGTGTGGTGCGTGTGTCGCGGGTGCGCCGAGTTCCGTCACTGCGTCGTCCCACACGTCGATGAGTTCGCCGGCCCACGATGTCGTTTCGAGCGTCTGTGCCCGCGCGTCTCGTGCGCGTTCGTCGTCGACTTCGGTCGAACCGGGGTGTGAACCGACTGCAATTCCGACGAACTCTGCTCTGTCCGCGGGTGTGAGCGCTCGGTTCTGGAGTCGCTCGACAACGCCCGTGAGCCGGGCTGGGTCTGGGTGGACGAACAGTTTCGCGCCGAGTGCGTGCGGACCGAGGAGGAGGCCGTGTTGGTCCGCTGGGGGCGTGTCGTCGAGGAGTCGCTCACCACCGTGCGTCGCTTCGACGCGTTCGCATTCGGTCTGTTGGTCGAGCGTGAGATTGTGCCCGGGATACTCGGCGCACTCGTCAGGGTAGAGGTCGGTGTCGTGGATGCGGCACTGGAGCGTCTCTGGGTCGAGGAACGTACACGCGCGAAGCCACGTCCGTTCGAGACCGAACGGTGCGACCGGTTTCGGTGGTTTGCGCATCCCGACGAAGAACGCTGGCTTCCCGCCGATGCTCGCCACTTCGATACCGTCGATTTCGATGCCGTCGCCGGCTGGGACTTCCCAGAGTCTCGGGGTGAGAACGTCGCCGAGTCCGGCGTCGACGAAGTTACGAATCTCGTCGCGGGTCAACGGCACGAGATTGTACGTGTCGTCCAGTGGTGCACGCGGGCCGCGTCGCTCGTGGTCCAGCGAAACGGGCGAGACTGGTCGCCAGTCGATACAGCAGCCGGCACAACCCTCGCAGTCGACACGCATGCCATAGAAGTTATACGCCGAGCGACATGAACCCCCCGGCAGTCCAGCGCCATCGGGTGACGCCGGACCACCGGTCAGGGCGGGGTGTTTTTCTCGCTTCGTCGCCTCACTCGTCGTATGACCTCCCAACCGTGTGACGCCTGTGGGAAGGGCGTCCGCATCGCCGGCGGTATCGGTGACATCTGGAACTTCCCAACGTCGTCGTCTGGCGGGATGACGCTCGAACTCGTCGACGGGTCCGAACACTTCCTCTGTTTCGAGTGTATGGAGCAGTTGCCGGGTGACCGTGAACCGACCGCAGAAGACGTTGCGGGACTCTAACACCTCGTTTTTCTCCTCAGCAGTCTCGACTGGGAGCGGTGGATTTAGGCGTCCGCACCGACAGGAACCATCGTGGACCCGTCACGCATCCTCGACTCGTTCCCCGCTCCCAGTTTTCGCGGCAATCAGGAGCAAGCCCTGCGTGACATACGCGACGCGTTCGAGGGCGGCAAGGACGTGGTGCTGGTCAGAGCACCGACCGGCAGCGGGAAGTCACTCCTCGCACGCTCCATCGCGGGCGCGGCCCAGACCGTCGAAGAGTCGTCACCCGCAGACGCGACGAACGCCTACTACACCACGCCGCAGGTGTCGCAACTCGACGACGTCGCCGAAGACGACCTGCTCTCGGACCTCAAGATAATCCGCGGGAAGTCGAACTACAACTGCATCATTCGGGGCGAAGAGAACACGCCCGTCAACCAGGCACCCTGCGCCCGCGAACGCGGATTCGACTGCAGTATTCGACACCGGTGTCCGTACTATTCGGACCGCGCCATCGCGTCGAATCGCCAGATTGCGGCGATGACGCTCGCGTACTTCATGCAGACTGCCGGGTCGGACGTGTTCCGCAAGCGCGACGTGGTCGTCATCGACGAAGCACACGGACTGGCCGAGTGGGCCGAGATGTACGCGACTATCGACCTCAAACCCCGAACCGTGCCGGTGTGGGACGATATCGGCGTCCCGGACCTCTCGGAGGCGGGCGACCCGGTCGAACGCGCCTCGCGATTCGCCCAGACGCTCGTCGGCGTCTGCAAGCGGGCGAAAGACGAGTTGCTGACGAAATCCGAGTTGACTCCGGAGGAGGCGGCCCGTCGCGACCGATTTCAGGAACTCATCTCGGAACTGAAGTGGTTCGTCGAAGATTATCGCGACCCGCAGAGTCCGACGACGTGGGTCGTCGACCAACACGACGGCGAAGGCTCACCGATAGCCATCAAACCGCTCGACCCGGCGAAGTACCTCCAGCACACCGTCTGGGACCGAGGCAACAAGTTCGCCCTCCTGTCGGCGACGATTCTGAACAAAGACGCGTTCTGTCGGTCGGTCGGACTGAACCCCTCGAACGTCGCGCTCGTGGACGTTGGCCACACGTTCCCGGTCGAAAATCGGCCGCTGTACGACGTGACACAGGGGAAGATGACCTACGAACACCGCGACGAGACGGTCCCCAAAATCGCCCGTCTCATCGTCCGATTGATGGCCAAACACCCCGACGAGAAGGGGTTGATTCACTGCCACTCGTATGCGATTCAGGCGGAACTTCGTCGGCGACTCGCCGAGATGGGGCTCGGCAACCGCATCCACGGCCACGACAGAGACAACCGGAACGTCGAGTTAGAGACGTGGAAGGCCACCGACGACCCGGAGGTGTTCCTCTCGGTCAAGATGGAAGAGGCACTCGATTTGAAAGGTGACCTCTGTCGGTGGCAGGTGCTCTGTAAAGCGCCGTATCTCAACACGAACGACTCGCGCGTCGCCCGACGCCTCGAAGATGGGCAGTGGGCGTGGTACCGCCGCGCCGCCTTACGGACTGTTATTCAGGCCTGTGGCCGGGTCGTCCGCGCGCCTGACGACTACGGCGACACCTACATCGCAGACAGCAGTCTCCTCCAACTGTTCGAGAAGACGCGCTCCGACATGCCCGGGTGGTTCGCAGAACAGGTCGACCTGATGTCGAAACCGGACCTCCCCGAGTTCGACCCGGTTGCCGCCGGTGGACGTGGAAGCAACGCTGGTCGGAAGCAGACGAACCTCGGCGGGCAATCGAGCACTCGCTCGACGTCTCGGTCACAACGCTCTCCGAATGGGTCGTCCGCGACTGGGTCAGGTGGTTCAGGCGGTTCAAGCGAGTCCGGTGGGTCAGGCGGGTCTGGAAGTGGCCGGTCGTCGGGACGCAGTCGCTCGACAGGCAGTGGGTCGAGCGACGATGGGCGGGGTAATCACCCACTTTCGGACGTGTGGGGCGAGTGATTACAGAACGAAACTGACGCCGGACAGTAGCATCGAACCCATCATCAGCGCCACGAGTATCAGTGCGAGCAGTTGCTGGCGGTCCATACTCATGGCCTCGTCCAACCGCTAATTAACGCTTTTCCACCGATTGTCGAACGTGATACCGGCGAGACGACGTTCATATTTCTCGACTTCAGTACTACTGGATTAATATGTATTAATATATCGTAATACTGGTAAAATACTCGCTCCGTCCAAGGGTACCCGCCGCGACGACACAAATCCTCAATGATTGTTAATGGGTCTGTGCGTTTGAGGTAGCAAAATCCGAATAAACTCGACATATGTAAACACATATGCTCCTTAATCATGTATCTGGCACGCTTTCTCACGAAATAGTTAACAATGAGGGGGTTGATATCGATATATCGGTCATGCACTCCACCGCACTCGCCACGGCGATTACACTGTATCGTAGTGGAACACTGACGCTCTCACAGGCGGCAACCCGGTCTGGATACTCCGCGGACGAACTCGTCGTCGCCCTCCACCGCCACGGTGTCCCCGTGCGAGAGGAAGACGCGCCCACTGCAGTCACGTCGGCCGATCACTCTGCGAGTGCGGACTGAGCACGACTTCGACTGATTCTCCGACGTTCTGCGTCTCGATTCGTTCCGACACGAAAGCGACTGGTGTCAAGCGAAAAGCAGCGGTGTGTTCGAATCCCATCGCGCTCGCGCGACGGACATCGCAAACGCTTCGCGTTTGCGCAATCCCGCGTGTGTCCGTTATTACTCGTCTTCGTCGTCGACGGCGTCGTCGGGGACGATGTGAATTCCCGACTGACTCTTCAGCACCGGAACCATCGCGGCGTCCGGGTCGAAGTAGTCCGGTCGAGGAATCGTCTTCGCTTCGAACGTCACGGGGTCGAGTACCTGCACTGCGTACTCGTCTTCGACAGTGACGACGGTCGTCTCTTCGACGTCGTCGGTCGACCCGAGATGTTCTGCGTCGGGTCGTTCACCGTCTTCGAACTCGGATTCGTAGTCGTCGCCGCTGGCGAGTCGAACTCCCTTGAGTCGTCCCCGGTTGCTCCTGACGAGGACCGGTCCGTCGCCGTCTTCGGGGTCGATGATGTCGCCGGCAGTGTAGCGCGGCAGTCGGTTGACGAAGGTGACGCGGTAGACTTCGTTCCCATCACCGTCTTCCGTGACGAGCGTCGGGTGTTCGTCGATCGTCCCACCCAGTCGCTCGCGGATCTGTTTGGCGACGCTGCTTCCCATCTTGTTGGTCGAAATCTTGATGTTCGGGCCGTTGGGCGTCCGTTTGATGCTCGAGATGAACGCGTCGCGGTCGCCTTTCTCTTCACGTTCGGCGATGTAGGTTTCGGCGATCTCGATGGCTTCTTCGGCCTCTTCTTTCGTCGGCGTTCGGTCGTCGGCGCGGACCTGGAGGAGACTCGCGAAGTAGCCACCGGCGATGCGGCCACAGCGCTGGCACGTCTCGCGGGAGATGCTCACCGGCACGACGATCGATTCGTCGACTGGCGTGCCGCGGACGATACCCGAGAAGTGGCAGTGCATCCGGATGTTGTTCTCGTCTATCTGTTCGGGTTCGACGCCCCAGCTGACTTCCTGTGCGTTGAGGTGGACACCGAGCGAGTTCGACACCTCTTCGATAGCGATGTCGGTGTAGTCGCGGGCACCGACGTCCACCCACCGGTTTCCTCGGTGAATCGCACCGCACTGCGCACAGACGTGGACCTGTACCTTGTCGGGCGCATCGACGAGGTCGAAATCCTCGAAGTAACACGAGTCGCAGACCACGTCGTCTCGTTCACGCGGCATTCCGGGGAGCGGGTCTGCTCGCTCTGGAATGGGGTCCCCACATCGGGGACAGAAGTCGCGGGATTCGCTCATCGGCGGGTCTAGTCCGTTCGGGCGCTTAAGTTCCGCGTCATGCGTCCGATAGCCTCCGCTCGTCTCAAGGCCAGATGTTCAACCCGGTGGTCACCCCGATGGTCACTCGGTGTCGAGATACGCCGCGGCGTCTTCGTCCGATACTTGCGAGAAGTCGCGGTAGAACACCCCAACTGCGCCGAACGCCTCGGGGGATTCGACGGTGACGACGGCGTCGCATTCGTCTGCGAGTTCGCGCACGGTGTTCGGCGGCGCAACTGGCACGGCGAGGACGACGCGTTCTGCCCCGCTGGCGACGACCTGTCGCAGACAGGCACGGGCGGTTGCACCCGTGGCGACACCGTCGTCGACGACGATGACGCGCTTGCCTTCCACGTCGGGGAGTGGGCCGTCACCGCGGTACAGCAGCACTTTCTCGCGGGCGGTCTCCGCCTCACGTTCGCGCTCTCGTTCGAGATACTCGTCGTCGACGTCGAGGTACGACAGGAGTTCGTCGTTCCACCACGCGCTTCCATCGCCAGCGACGGCCCCGAGTGCGAGTTCCGGGTTCCCCGGCGCGCCGACTTTCGACGCGACGACGACGTCGAGCGGTGCCATGAGTCGGTCGGCCACTTCTCTGCCGACTGGGAGTCCTCCCCGGGGGATGGCGAGGACGAGGTCCGCCTCTTCTCCCTGCTCGTCGAGCAGGTCTGCTAGCCGCCGGCCCGCGTCTTTTCTATCGGCGAACATGTTATCTGGTCATATGCACCCTGCCGGGAAAATGATGTGCCTTATTTTCGTCCGACGCGGGCGGGCTACTCACTCCCAGAGCGCCGGTTTCGGCACGGATTCGTCGGTGGCCCGTCGCCACGAATGGGCTGGTTCCCAGTCGAATAGTTCTCCTGCTTTGACCGTCGAGAGGGCCGATTCCTCGCCGTCGAGAGTACACTCGGCCGGCAACTCGCCCCAGAACTCCTCGACTGCGTCAGCAGTTGGTCGTCCGAGGTACGTCTCTGCGGCCGCCGCGTGGATTGCTTCGTGGCCGTCGACGGGCGTGTCGAGCGCGGCAGCGACGAGTTCTGCCACGTCGCGCACGTCCACGTAGGACCAACAGTTGCCCGCCCCGCCCGCGAGGTCACCCGATTCTGCGACACCGCGGCAGTTGTACTCGCCGGGATACTGAATCCACGACGGCCGAATCGCACACGTCGAAGCGCCGTACTTCCGTGCGACCATCTTCGACACCTCCTCGCCCGCGACTTTGGCAGTTCCGTAGGGGTCTTCGGGTCGAAGTGGGTGGTCTTCGGTGATGGGGAGGAAGTCGGGGAGCGGCGTCTCGTCTGCGAACGCGAATCCGTACGCACTCTCGGAGGAGGCCCAGACGATTCGCGCGTCGGCACGGGCGGCAGCGACGAGGACGTTGTACGTCGATTGGACGTTCGTCTCGAAGACGCGGGTTCCAGCGTGGCGCGTCGGCGACGGGATGGCCGCCCAGTGGACCACTGCGCCAGGGTCGATATCGGCCACGAGGTCGGCGACCTCACCCATGTTCGTCAGGTCGGCAGCGCGGAAATCGAGGGTCTCGCGGGCATCGATTTCGAATCCTGGTTGGTCGAGGTCCACGGCGACCACGTCGTACTCGTCGGCCAGTCGGTCGGTAATCCAGCGACCGGAGCGCCCGAGTGCGCCGGTGACGATGACAGTTTCCATATGTTGTCGATTGTAAGCGAGCGTGCTAAAGCCACGTGTCTCAGTTTGGTCGCCAGCAGTGTGCTACCTTGTCGCATTCCAACAGCGTTTATTAGTCGGATTACTAATCACGGGGTATGGAATGGAAACCGGACTGGGGACTTCGCGGGCGCATGGCGTTTACGATGTTCCTCCTGTTCGCTCTCTACATCGTCTTCGCAGGGGTGTTGGCCCTTTACTTCACCAACCTCTCTGTCGTAGTCGCGTTCATGGGCATCTTCCTCTTCGCCCAGTTCTTCTTCAGCGACAAAATCGCGCTCTACAGCATGGGCGCACACGTCGTCGACGAAGACGACGGGCCACAGGCGGCGAAACTGCACGCGATGATTGGCCGTCTCTCCCAGCAGGCCGACCTGCCGAAACCGAAGGTGGCGATCTCGGATTCGTCCATGCCGAACGCCTTCGCGACGGGTCGCTCGCAGAAGAGCTCGGCCGTCTGTGTGACGACCGGCCTGCTTCGCACCCTCGACGACGACGAGTTAGAGGGTGTGCTCGCGCACGAACTCGCACACGTGAAGAATCGCGACGTGATGGTCATGACGATCGCGTCGTTCCTCTCCAGCATCGCGTTCCTCATCGTCCGCTGGGGCTGGTTGTTCGGCGGCGACGACAACCGCCAGAACATGCCTGTCATCGTCGCAATCGCCGCGTCGCTCGTCGTCTGGATTATCTCGTACCTGCTCATTCGGGCGCTCTCGCGCTACCGTGAGTTCGCCGCAGACCGCGGGGCGGCAATCATCACGGGCCGACCATCGGCGCTGGCGTCTGCCCTGCTGAAGATTTCGGGCCGGATGGAGAACGTCCCCAAGCGCGACATGCGCGATACCTCGGAGATGAACGCGTTCTTCATCATCCCAATCAAGTCCGACTTCATCGGAAAACTGTTCAGCACCCACCCATCGACCGACAAGCGCGTCGAGCGCCTCCGCGACATGGAACGCGAGATGGAGACGTTCTAACCCGGACTCGATTCCGCTCTCGGTTCGATTCGCTTTCGTTTCGATACACCCTATAAGTTCTCGGACACCCTAGCGATGGCTATGGGACTCTTCGATTCACTTCGGTCTGTCCTCGGAATCAGCGCCGAGTCGGACGCGACGACTCGGGCCGACCCCGACGACCTCTTTGGGATGAGTACGGCGTATCTGACGATGGAGGCTGACCTCGGATTCGACTCGGCCGACGAAGCGGCACTCTGTTTTTCCTCTGTAGACAGCACCGACTTCGCAGACACCGTCGACTCCGTCGAAGCCATCCTCAGCGCCGGGAGCGAAGAGACTGGCACGGAGTTCAAGCGCCACACTGACGAACACGGCTACAACTGGGTCGTCCTCACAGACGACGACCCGGAGGACCTCGTGACGAGCGTCCACTTCGCAGCAGACGAGTTCATCGAGCGTGGCTACGGATCTCGCCTCCTCGCCGCACTCTTCGGATTCCGAAAGGGAGGCGACAGAGCCTACTGGATTTACTCGTTCCGCCGGGGCGCGTACTACCCATTCTCGCCGCAGAGCACGTCGAAGCGAAACCAGAAACTGGAGTTCAAACTCGAATCCGTCCTCGACGGCGAACTCGAAATCGAAGACGACGAAGGCTACTGGTACCCGCTGTGGCCCTCGACGCCCGACGGCCACCCGTGGGAGTGACGACGAACAACTGCTTCTGAGGTCTCTTTTTCCTCACCTCGACGCTCTGTTCGCACCGCAATCTGTGCGGCTTCCGACTTGAACCCTCGTCAGACGCTCGTCATCGGCCCCTCGAAGTCTATCGATTTCACTTTCACTCTGCTGTTAACGAGGGTTTATGGTGGTATAGGCGGAACGACGATGTATGGCAGAAGACGATCTCGAAAGTCTCCCCGGAGTCGGCCCAGCGACCGCCGACAAACTCACGGACACCGGCTACGACAGCTATCAATCGATTGCAGTCGCGAGCCCGAGTGAACTCTCGAACAAGGCTGACATCGGTACGAGCACTGCGTCCGACATCATCAACGCCGCACGAAAAGCCGCTGACATCGGTGGCTTCGAGACCGGTTCGATGGTTCTCGAACGGCGCATGCAGATCGGCAAGCTCAGCTGGCAAATCGACGAGGTAGACGAACTCCTCGGCGGCGGACTCGAAACGCAGTCCATCACCGAAGTGTACGGTGAGTTCGGTTCCGGGAAGTCCCAGATTACCCACCAACTCGCAGTCAACATCCAACTCCCCAGCGAATTCGGCGGCCTCGAAGGCGGTTGTATCTTCGTCGACTCCGAAGACACGTTCCGCCCCGAGCGTATCGACGACATGGTCCGCGGCCTCGAAGACGACGTGCTCCAGGCGACGATGGACGACCGCGGAATCGAAGGCTCTCCAAGTGACGAAGACGCGATGGACGCGCTCATCGCGGACGTCCTCGACAAGATTCACGTTGCGAAGGCGTTCAACTCCAACCACCAGATTCTCCTCGCCGAGAAGGCCAAGGAACTCGCCGGTGAACACGAAGACACCGACTGGCCGATTCGACTGGTCTGTGTCGACTCGCTCACTGCCCACTTCCGCGCCGAATACGTCGGCCGTGGCCAGCTCGCAGAACGCCAGCAGAAGCTCAACAAGCACCTGCACGACCTGATGCGCATCGGCGACCTCTTCAACACGGCAATTCTCGTGACGAACCAGGTCGCGTCGAACCCCGACTCCTACTTCGGTGACCCGACCCAGCCAATCGGTGGCAACATCCTCGGCCACACCTCGACGTTCCGTATCTACCTCCGCAAGTCCAAGGGCGACAAGCGTATCGTCCGCCTCGTCGACGCGCCGAACCTCGCCGACGGCGAAGCCGTCATGCGCGTGCAGGAAGCCGGTCTGAAGCCCGAGTAAGGTTCACACTCTGTTTCCTCTTCCCCTTTTCCACCGTTCGGGAGCGGAGCGACCGAACGGGCCGAGGAACGACCAACGGGAGTGACGAGGCTTTTGGTCCAGCTTTTGCCGAGGACTGCAACGCAGTCCGCAGCGCAAAAGGTGGGCGTGTACAGGAAGCCGGTCTGAAGCCCGAGTAAGGCAGTACACCGCTGACCGACGCGCTCTATTCTTTCCCCCTTCCGCCGCCGGCGAGCGACGGTACAGAACCGAAGAAGGAGAACCAGCCGCTGCGCTCGCCACTCGGTCGAACGAAGAGAACTCGCAGGTCGGCTTACGCGCCGTCTTCGGTCTTCGTCTTGTCTATCTCGATTTCGCCTTCGTGAATCTTCGCACCGTCCTGTGCGACCTGTCGCGCGAGGACGGCACATTTGATGCGCATCGGCGAGATATCGACACCGAGCATCTGCGTGATGTCGTCGGTGTCCATCGCTTCCAGTTCGGAGAGTGTCGTCCCCGGAAGTCGTTGCGTGAGCATGCTCGCGGACGCCTGACTGATGGCACACCCATCACCGGAGAACGCGACGCGCTCGATCGTCTCGCCGTCGTCAGCGAGCTGCACGTCCATCGTAATCGTATCGCCGCAGGAGGGATTCTCCCCCGTGTGACTGAACGTCGGAGACTCCAGTCGGCCGTGGTTACGGGGGTTCTTGTAGTGGTCCAAAATCTGCTGACGATACATGTCTGAGCCAATGCCCATTGGTGTTCGTCGGGGGTACGCCCGAGCGCCGTAAAAGGGTTCCGGGGCGGCCGAATCGTCCGATTTCGGCGCTTACACCGTCTCGGTCGCGGCGGCAGTCGTCGCCTCCATCTCGTCGTACTTCGTCCACTTCTTTTCGACGTCGCGGTTGGCGACGACGACGGTGTCGCCTTCGTCGCTCTCGAATCGCGTCTTCCGGAGTTCGATGGCGGTCACCGTGCCGGTGACGGGGTCGGCTTTTACCCTGTCGCCGGGGTTGAAATCGGGGTCACGGAGGAGATAGACACCGGCGACGGTGTCGGCAATCATGTTCGACAGCGCGTAGGAGACGCCGAGTGCGATGAACCCGGCGGCGGTCCCGAGACTCGCCGCGATTTCGGTCATTCCGACGATGTTCAACAGTGCCAGCGCCGCGCCGAACCAGAGGAAGACACTGGCGATCGCGACGCCGAGGTCGACGACGAGATCCTGTTCTTCCGGGTAGATTCCGTCGAGGACGCCCCGAAGGACGTACAGAATCGCTCTGATACCGACGTACGCGAGGCCGACGAAGACGATTCCCGTGAGTATCTTCGGTGTGGCGTTGCGAACGACGTTCCCGAACTCGACGAGCGTCGTCTCGAACGTATCGAGGAGAAATCCGGTCACCGTTTGGAGCATACGACCGGATGACGTGTCAGCAGAACAAATGTATTGGGGCGAGTGAAACTCGCCCTCGTCCGTCCCTAGTCAGGCGAAGATGTCGCGTGCGACCTGCAGTCCCTCGACCAGTTTGTCGATTTCCTCTTTCGTGTTGTAGATGTAGAAGGACGCTCGCGTCGATGCGGCGGCACCGAGCACTTCGTGGAGTGGTTGCGTACAGTGGTCGCCGGCGCGGATGGCGATACCCTGTTCGTTGAGGATGCTCGACAGGTCGTGGGCGTGGACGCCGTCGAGGTTGAACGCGACGAGGCCGCCTCTGTCGTCGCCCGGCGGGCCGTAGATTTCGATGTCGTCGAACTCGCTCAGGCGGTCGTAGGCGTACTCGGCGAGGAGTTCTTCGTGTGCCTGGACGTTCTCCATGCCGATGTCGTCGAGGTAGTCGACGGCGGCACTGAATCCGATACCCTGTGCGATGGGTGGCGTTCCCGCTTCGAACTTCCACGGAAGGTCCTCCCACGTCGAATCCTCGAAGGTGACACGACGTATCATCTCGCCGCCGAAGAGGTACGGTTGCATCTCGTCGAGGATGTGGCGTTTGCCGTAGAGCGCACCGATGCCCGTCGGTCCGCACATCTTGTGGCCGGAGAACGCGAAGAAGTCGGCGTCGATAGCCTCCACGTCGACGGGGCGGGTCGGAACCGACTGCGCACCGTCGACGAAGATGTACGACCCGACTTCGTGGGCCATGTCGGCGAGTTCGGCGACAGGGTTGATGGTACCCAACGTGTTCGACACGTGGACGACAGAGACCATCTTCGTGGAGTCGTCGATGAGTTCTTTCGCGTGCTCCATGTCGAGTCGGCCGTCGTCGTCGACGCGGATGAAGCGCGTCTCTGCGCCGGTCTTCTTGGCGATTTGCTGCCACGTGACCAGCGAGGCGTGGTGTTCCATCTGCGTGAGGACGACAGAGTCACCCGGTCCGAGTTCTTCGAGACCCCACGCGTAGGCGACGAGGTTCATCGACTCGGTGGTGTTCTTCGTGAAGACGAGTTCTTCGCGTCCGCCGGAGGCACCGATGAACTCGGCGACTCGGTCGTGCGCGTTCTCGTACGCGACAGAGGCTTCCTGACTCAGGCTGTGGATACCACGGTGGACGTTCGAGTTGTACCCGTAGTAGTAGTCGACGATGGCGTCGACGACCTGTTTCGGCGTCTGACTCGTCGCGGCGTTGTCGAGATAGACGAGGGGGATGGTATCGTCGTCGTGCTCACCGGGCGTCGAGATGTCGCCGCCGACCTTCCGCTGAAGAATAGGATAGTCCTTGCGGATGGCATCGACGTCGACAGGGTACGGTTCCTGCACTCCCATTGTGATTGAGTTTAGCCCCGAGGCACAACACGTCTTCGGTCCAAACGTGCTGATGAAACCATTCGTGGTTTCGAACATCCGGCCAGCGATGCCGGAATCTCCGACGTTCGATGGTGACTGCGGTGTTCAGTCGCTGCCCGCCGCGTACCGACTCAGGTTCTGAAGATAGGCGTACCATCCGACGACACCGAGGATGGCGATGACGAGGACGCCGACGACACCGAAGACGCCCGAGAGCGTGATGGCGATGAGTGCGAGAAGGAGGCTCACGACGAGCAGTAACCCGATTATCGCGTCGAGTTTGACGAGAACGGCGGGATGCGTGGTCGATTTCGAGGGCACACCTGCTATCGATACGCTGAAAGAAAATAACTGCCGGCGCACACCGCTGGCGGGCGAACCATCAAGTAGTGGACGCTGGTTAGTGTGGGTATGTCTCCTTCGTCTCCCCTCGCCACCTCCAGTCTGGAGGCACTGCCGATGCAACTCGCGATTTTAGATACGGACGGAGAGATTCTCTACACGAATCGAGCGTGGCGAACGTTCGGAGAGGAAAACGGCTACGTCGGTGACGCCGCTTCTATCGGGAGCAACTATCTCGGTGTCTGCGAGGTGAGCGACGACGTCGAGGTGGGCGATATCGGCGCGGGGATTCGCTCGGTCATCGACGGCGAACGAGACGCGTTCTCGCACGAATACCCGTGTCACTCTCCCGGCGAGCGCCGGTGGTTCACGATGCGGGCGTCTCGGTTCTCCCACGAGGGCGAAACCTACGTCCAGGTCGTCCACTTGAACATCACCGACCGGAAGCTCGCTGAACTCGAAGCAGACGAAAAGGCCAGTCGCCTGCGGAACGTCGCCAGCATCCTCTCACACGACCTGCGAAACCCGCTGTCTGTCGCCCTCGGCTACGCCCAAACGCTGCTGGACGACGGCGTCGAAACTGGCCGTCTCGGCCGCATCGTCGATGCACTCGAACGCATGGACGAAATCATCTCGGACGCACTCGTGTTGGCCCGACACGACAGCGTGACCGAGTGGGCGACTGTCGAACTCGAGACGGAAGCGGAATCGGCGTGGCGACACGTCGAGACGGGCGATGCGTCGCTGGTCGTCACCGACTCGATACGATTCGAAGCCGACCCGAACCTCCTCTCACACGTCTTCGAGAACCTGTATCGGAACGCCGTGGAACACGGTTCGACAGGCAACCAGACTGCGTCTGGTTACGCAGTGGAGCATGGCAAACCGGACGACGACCCGGTGACGGTGACAGTCGGACCGCTCACCGACGAGGACCGAACTGGCATCTACGTCGAAGACGACGGCGTCGGGATTCCACCCGACGAGCGCGACACGGTGTTCGAAGACGGCTACTCCTCGGGGACGGACGGAACGGGTCTCGGACTCTCGATCGTCTCACAGGTGGTCGCAGCGCACGGTTGGTGTCTGGACCTCACCGAGTCGGAATCCGGCGGTGCGCGGTTCGAAATCACGGGCGTCGAACTGGTGGACTAACGCCGGTCGAACGTGTCGGAGAAGAACGGGCGAAAAACCGAACGACTGTGACGAGGCAGCGACGACGTGAACCGATTATCGAAGCCAGAGCAGTTGTGCGTGGAGCGTGCCACCGACTTCGAGAACCGTCTCTTCGTCGATGAGTCCGGCGTCGATGGCGACTCTCACTGACTCTTCGCCGACGATGTTGGCGACGGTGGCGCGGGTGAGACTCTCGACGACGGCGTCCTGGTCCACCGTCTCGGCCTCGTCGCCACCGTAGAAGTCCTCGGTCACGTCCAGCGAGACGCCGCCGTCGGTGTACGTCTCTCCGAGGCAGTCTACGTCACAGACCGAGACGAGAAGCCCTTCCGGGGTCTCGCGTTCGCGCAGGAGCATCAGTACTCCTCGACGAGTTCCGCTTCGGCCTGCTCGCGGATGTCGTCGGCCTGCTGTTGTGCCTGCTCTGCCTCTTCGTCACGGCCGAGTTCTTCGAGTGCGCGTGCCTTCTCCTCGTGGACTGCAGGGGTGCGCATTCCGAGACGGATGGCGTTGTCGAAGGCGTTGACGGCGTCTTCGCTCAGGCCGCGTTCGAGGAGGAAGAAGCCACGGTTGTACCACGCCTGCGGGAAGCGCGGGTCGAGTTCGACGGCGCGTTCGGCGTGGTCGAGGGCGTCGGCGGTCTGGCCCGACTCCCACAGCGCGTACGCGAGGTTGGTGTGGGCCGTCGCGGCGTGTTCGCTATCGTCGTCGATTCGGAGCGCCTCTCGGTACGACCCGACCGCTTCGTCCCACTCTTCGAGTTGGGCGTGTGCGGCACCTTTGTTCACCCACGCCTCCTGTTCGATGGACGAGTCGTCCTCGGCGAAGCGTGCGGCCCGCTCGAATGCCTCTGTCGCCTCTTCGAAGCGGTTGATTTGCATGTACGAGAGCGCGATGTCGAGCAGTTTCTCGACATCGACGTCTTCGGGGTCGATGTTCCGCCGGTCGAGGATGTCGGTCAGGACGCGCGAGTCGACTGGGTCGACCTTCGTCGGGTCCACCGAGAGTTCGGGCGGGTCGAGCGAGAAGTCGGAGTAATCCTCGTCGAACCCCTGCCCTTCAGAGAATCGGTGGGGTCGCTTGCCGTCGTCGGTCATATGGGCGCGATTAGGATTCACGGCGGTTAAACGCTACGTCAGAGGCGCGTCACCGACCGCTTTTTAGCGTCAGTCGGCGTACGTCCCCAGAATGCCGTACCCCGCGACGACAGTGGTTTCGTTCGTCCGACACGCTCACTCCCCGTACGTTCCAGACGCCGAACGGAGTCGTGGTCTCTCGGCCCGTGGCCGACGGGATGCCGCCGCAGTCACTGCCCACCTCGCGTCCGTCGCGGATGTCGTCGTTACGAGTCCGTTCGCGCGCGCCCGCGCCACCGTCGAGGGCATCGCAGACGCCGCAGGCGTCCCGCTCATCGAAGACGAGGACCTTCGGGAACGCGAACTCGCGGACGAACACGTCGACGACTTCGAGTGGGCCGTCGAACGACTCTGGGCGAATCCAACTGCGTCACACCCCGGTGGCGAGTCACACGCCGAGGCGCAGGAACGCGGTGTCGCAGCCGTCGAACGAGTCGTCGAGGCGTACCCCGGCCGACACGTCGTCGTCGGCACCCACGGAACGCTCATGGCACTCGTCTTCAACGCCTTCGACCCGCGCTACGGCTACGAGTTTTGGAACAGTCTGTCGATGCCAGACGTGTACGAAGCGACGTTCATCGAAGGGGAACTCGCTGGCCTCGTCCGGACGTGGACGCCACCGGATGAGGAACCGGCGGAAGCTTAACGTCGTTTTCACATCAATTGATTGCCATGCGACTCTTCCTCGCTATCGACATCCCGTCGTCGCTCTCGGAGGGTGTCGCGGCGGCCCAGTCGTTGCTCGAAGACGCAGACGGCCTCCGGTTCACCGACTCTGAACAGGCACACGTCACGCTCAAATTCCTCGGTGAGACGCCGTCGGACCGCGTTCCTGCGGTGGAAGATGCCGTCGAAACAGCCATCGACGACGCCGGTGTCGACCAGTTCGACGCGTCGGTCGGTGGTCTCGGTGTGTTTCCATCACTCGACTACATCCGCGTCGTCTGGACCGGTGTCGAAGACGGTGCCGACGAGATGATTCGGCTCCACGACGCGATCGAACGAGAGACGACAGAAATCGGATTCGAGGCCGAGAGCCACGACTTCTCTCCGCACGTCACGCTCGCCCGCATGAACGACGCACGCGGGAAGGACTACGTTCGTCGCGTCGTCGAACGCGAAGACCCGACAATCGGGTCGTTCCGTGTTCGCGAGGTTCGGCTGAAGAAGAGCGAACTCGGACCTGACGGCCCAGAGTACGAGACTGTGTCGCGGTTTTCGCTGTGAGTTTCGAACCACTCACTCGTCGCTCGGTGTTCGAGTTCGGGTTCGGTCCACGGCACGGCGGAGTTCTCCGCGAACCGCGTCTCGTTTGAACAGCAGGAACCCGACGAAGATGAGGGTGAACCCGGCGACGGTCGAGAGCGTCGGAACTCGGCTGAGGACGACCCACTCGGCGAGGGCGGCGAACAGTGGGATGACGTACTCGAGGAGGCCAACTTCGATAGGTCCGACCCGGTCGAGAAGCCAGAAGTAGAGCAGGAACCCACCCGCTCCGGCGACGACAGCGAGGTACGCCGTCGAGACAAGTGCTGCTGGTACCCACACTGCGTCGGCGGCGGACTCCCACGGGAGTGCGATGCTCGTCAAGTGGAGGGTGACAGCACCGATGAGCATCATCCACGACTGGACCGCGAGCAGTGACATGCTCGTCTCGCTGTCGTGGGTGAAGACGGCCCCGAGTGCGAAGGCGAGCGCCGACCCGAGCACCAACCCGATGCCGAGGAGGTTCGACGAGAGGAGGTTTTCGGGGTCCGGATTGGCGATGACGATGAGACCGAGAAATCCGACCGTGAGACCTGCAAGCTGGACGGGTCTGAGCCGTTTTCGCGAACTGGTGAGGCGAGTGAGCGTCGGCGTCGCCAGTGGGACGATTCCGAGGAGGACGGACGCAACCGACCCGGCGATGTACACCTGCCCCGAGAACAACAGTGCGTGGTGCGCCCCGATGCTGAGCACACCGCCAGTGAGAATCGGCCGCCACTCGGCGCGTGCCGCCGGAAGGAACCGGTCGCCGCGAGCGATGGTGAGTGCGAACAAGAGCACTGCCGCGATGTCGAACCGAACCGCAGCGAGGAACGCCGGCGGAACTGTCTGGAGGGCGATATCGGTCGCGAGGAACGCACTCCCCCAGACCGCAGAGATGGTGAGAAAGACGACGAGGGTTCGGACCCGACTCATTCACGCAGGGCTTGACGACCCACGAACCTGAATGAGTCGATTCTCTTCGCAGTCGGCCGAATCGGACAGCGTTCGGTGCATTCCCCGGATAAACCGTGTAGATTCGGGCCTGTGGACGGTTCTCACACCCCTGAAACGCGAAGGAACAAGATTTTATGCGGAGGAAGGAAACTGTAGGCCACTATGGGTAAGAAGTCGAAGGCTAAGAAGAAGCGTCTGGCGAAGCTCGAACGTCAGAACAGTCGTGTCCCAGCGTGGGTCATGCTCAAAACCGACATGGAAGTTACGCGAAACCCCAAGCGTCGCAACTGGCGGCGAAGCAACACGGACGAGTAAGCAATGAGCGCAAACGACTTCGAGGAGCGCGTCGTCACCGTCCCGCTCCGCGACGTGAAAGCTGTCCCGTCCTACGAACGAGCAGGCCGCGCGATGAAGATCATCCGCGAGCACCTCGCGAAGCACTTCAAGGTCGACGCCGACGACGTGCGTCTCGACCCCCAGATCAACGAGAGCATCTGGGCAAGCGGTCGACAGGACCCGCCGAGCAAGTTCCGCGTCCGCGCCGCGCGCTTCGACGAGGACGGCGAGTCGGTCGTCGAAGCCGAACCGGCCGAGTAAACGGTGCTCCGCGCCTCCTTCGCCGGTTCATCCTACATCGGCGTCTTCGCTCGGGCGACCGACGACATCCTCCTGGTTCGCCCCGACGCCGACGATTCACTCGCCGAGCGGATGGCCGAGGAACTCGACGTGCCGCTGGTCAAGACGACCATCGGTGGGTCCGGGACCGTCGGTGCGTTAGCGACGGGTAACGAGAACGGACTACTCGTGTCGAGTCGAGCGACGACCCGCGAAAAGGAGGCTCTCACCGAAGTCGTAGACCTTCCCGTCTACGAACTTCCCGGTCGAATCAACGCCGCTGGGAACGTCGTTCTCGCGAACGACTACGGTGCGTACGTCCACGCTGATCTCTCCGACGAAGCCGTCGCGGCCGTCGAAGAAGCGTTGGCAGTTCCCGTCGAACGCGGTGACCTCGGTGACGTTCGAACCGTGGGGATGGCCGCAGTCGCCACCAACCGTGGCGTCCTCTGCCATCCGAAATCCCGCGAACCCGAACTCGAAGCACTCGAAGAACTGCTGAACGTTCGCGCCGACCTTGGAACCATCAACTACGGTGGGCCACTCGTCGGGTCTGGCCTCGTCGCCAACGACGAGTCGTACATCGTCGGTGAAGATACGACCGGTCCGGAACTGGGCCGCATCGAAGACGCCCTCGACTACATCGACTGAGGGCCGCTCGTTCCACCTTTTCGCGGCTCGTTTTCGCTCCGAGTAGGAAGACTCTTCCCGCTTGCCACCTGACCGAAATCCATGAGCCAGTTCACTATCTCTGGAAGCTTCACGAGTCGTGGAGTGACCCACAAGTTCACCAAAACTGTGGACGCACCCAACGAGAACGTCGCACAAGAACGTGTTTTCTCCCTCATCGGCAGTGAACACGGTATCAAGCGTATGAAGGTCGAACTCTCGGAGGTGTCCGCAGCATGATGGGTGGCGGTCAGCAGCAACTTCAGCAGCTCTCCCAGGAACTGCAGGCACTCGACCAGGAGATCGAAGGCCTCGAAGGTGAGGTCTCGGACCTCGAAGACGAGAAGGCCGAAATCGACGAAGCCGTCGAAGCAATCGAGACGCTCGAGACGGGCTCGACCGTGCAGGTCCCGCTCGGTGGCGACGCGTACCTCCGCGCCGAAGTGCAGGACATCGACGAAATCATCGTCTCGCTCGGTGCGAACTACGCGGCCGAACAGAACCAGTCTGACGCTGTCGAAGCGCTGCGCCGCAAGCAGGACATGCTCGACGAAGAGATTGCGAGCCTCCGCGGCCAGATCGAAGAGCTCGAAGAAGAGAGCGAACAGATCGAACAGCAGGCGATGCAGGCCCAACAGCAGATGCAGCAACAGCAGATGCAGCAGATGCAGCAGATGCAGGCCGAGAGCGAAGACGGCGACGACGAGTAACCTCGTAACCCACTATTCAGATGTTCGACGGACTGAAGAAGAAACTCGACCGCTTCCGGGAAGACGTCGAAGACACCGCCGAAGAGAAAGCCGAAGCAGCAGCTTCGGAGGCCGAGGCAGACGCCGAGGCAGCGGCGGAATCCGACGACGCGATGGAACCAGCACAGGCAGACGCCGCGTCTGCCGAGACCGAGACGGTCGATTCGTCGACTGCCGAGACGACGGCCGAATCGGACGCAGACACGGGTTCCGAACCGGAAGTTGACGCGGCCGAAGCGTCGACAGCTGCCGACACCGACGCCGCGGGAGTTGCAACTGCGGATGCCGAAGAAGTTGCAACTGCGGATGCCGAAGAAGTTGCAACTGCGGACGCCGACGCCGATACCGACGCCGACGAACCTGCGCGAGAGTCGCTCGCGTCGGACGCGGCGAAGCAGGCGCTCGCCAACACCGACGAGAAAGACGCGTCGAGTGCGAGTCGATTGAAGCGTGCCGCGGCGTTCGCCACCGGGAAAGTCGTCATCGAGGAAGAAGACCTCGAAGACCCGCTGTGGGAACTCGAGATGGCACTGCTTCAGAGCGACGTGGAGATGCAGGTTGCCGAAGAGATTCTCGACACGATTCGCGAGAAACTCGTCGGCGAGACGCGAAAGCAGGTCCAGAGTACGGGCCAACTCGTCTCCGAAGCGCTCCACGACGCCCTCTACGACGTCATCAGCGTCGGGCAGTTCGACTTCGACCAGCACATCGCAGAAGCGGACAAACCTGTCACCCTCATCTTCACCGGCATCAACGGCGTCGGGAAGACGACGACCATCGCGAAGCTCGCCCGCTACTTCGAGAAGCAGGGCTACTCGACGGTGCTCGCCAACGGTGACACCTACCGCGCAGGTGCGAACGAGCAGATTCGCGAACACGCGAAGGCGCTCGACAAGAAACTCATCACCCACGAACAGGGTGGCGACCCGGCGGCAGTCATCTACGACGCCGTCGAGTACGCCGACGCGCACGACGTCGACATCGTGCTCGGTGACACGGCCGGTCGCCTCCACACGTCGAACGACCTGATGGCGCAGTTAGAGAAAATCGACCGCGTCGTCGGTCCGGACCTCACCATCTTCGTGGACGAGGCAGTCGCCGGACAGGACGCCGTCGAACGCGCCCGGAAGTTCAACGACGCGGCGTCCATCGACGGTGCCATCCTCACGAAGGCCGACGCCGACTCCAACGGCGGTGCGGCGATTTCCATCGCCTACGTGACGGGCAAGCCAATCTTGTTCCTCGGCGTCGGGCAGGGGTACGAGCACATCGAGCGGTTCGACCCCGAAGCGATGGTCGAACGCCTCCTCGGCGAGGACGAGTAAGCACTGTCGTCGCTGGCGCTCTGCTGTCCAGTCCGTTTCTTTTCTCGTTTCAGTCCGTCGTTTCTTCTTCGGTCCGCCGTCTCATTCCACTGCGAGTACGACACCCAGTAGCAGCATCGTCCCCGCGCCGACGTAGTTGAGTATCCGACTGACGCGCGTCTCGGCGAGGGTGTCGCCGAGTCGGTCAGAGCCGAGTGCGACACCGGAGAGGTATATCGCCGTCAACACCGCATACAGTGCTCCCAAGAGTGCCATCCGCGCTGCTGCATCCGGTCCGCGTCCGGCGAATCCGGGAAGGAACGCGAGGAAGAACAGCGCTACCTTCGGGTTCAGGGCGTTGACGAGAACGCCGCGCCGGAAACTCCCCGACGCGCCCGTCTCGACAGACGGGTCGAACTCGTCGTCCCGGAAGGCGACGATTCCGAGATAGATGAGGTAGGCCGCGCCGACGTACTGGATAGCCATCGCCGCCTCGGGAACCGCTCGGAGGAGAGCGGCGACACCGAGCGTCGCCAAGAGCGTGTGAAAGAGCACGCCCGTTGCGATGCCGAACGCCGACCGAACACCCGATTTGCGCCCGTCGAGGCCGCGGGCGAGGACGTACATCGTATCCGGGCCGGGGGTGAGGATGAGTGCGATTGCCGCCCCGGAGAACGCGAGGAGAGTCGTCAGCTGCAATCCGAAGACGAGCGCCGTCATCGACTTCCGCTATGTGTTCTCGGATGAAGTACGTGCGGTTTCGGGAAGCACCTGGTTCCGGAGCGGCGTCTCGGCCGTCCCCGCGTCGTCGCTGGACGCCAATCGCTCGACGTTCTCCGCGAGGATATCCGCCAACCGCGTGAAGTAGTGCGGCGTGTAGCCCGAGACGTGCGGCGTGAGGTAGACGTTCTCGAAGTCCCACAGCGGGTGGTCGTTCGGGAGCGGTTCGGGGTCGGTCACGTCGAGTGCGGCGGCCCGAATGCCGTTGCGCTGAATCGACCTGACGAGTGCGTCGGTCTCGACGACACCACCGCGGGCGATGTTCACGAGGACGGCGTGACCCGGCAGCGAGGTGAACGCCTGTTGGTCTATCAGGCCGCTCGTCTCGTCGGTCAACGGACACGCGAGAACGAGATAATCCGTCTCGACCAGCGCGGATTCCATCTCGTCGAAGCCGACCACGCGGTCTGTCGGCCCGCCTTTCTCGGGTGTGTAGCGAACGCCGATCGTCTCGACACCGAAGGGTTCGAGACGCTCGACGATCGCTTGCCCGATTGCGCCCAGACCGACGACGGTCACAGTCGAACCCATGAGTTCACCGTATGCCTGAAACGCCCGCCACTCGTGTCGTTCCTGCCGACGAATGCCTTCGTCGAGGCGGCGCGTAATCGACAGCAGCCAGCCGATGACGTGTTCGGCGATGTTGGGGCCGTGGACACCAGAGGCGTTCGTGACGACGACGCCTCGCTCACGGAGTTCGGCAAGTGGGAGGTGGTCGTATCCCGCTGCCGCGCCCGCGAATAGCTGGAGGCTGTCTGCAGCGGCGAGCACGTCGTCGTTGAGGTAGGTTCCCGTGATGACGTCGGCGTCGCGGGCGGCGTCGATCGTTTCGGCGGTTGTCTTCGTGTGGACGATAGTCGCCTCTGGTAGTCGCTCTCGGAGCGCATCGGCGTACTCTCCGGCGGGAATGTCGTGAGCGGGTTGGTCCAATACGAGGATTCGAGTCATTGTGCTGCTTGTTGGTCGCATACCCGATAGGTGTTCGCCTGCGGACGCGACGGATAAAGCCTTTACCCGCGCGACGGCGTAGGTTGGGACAATGGTACTCGATAATCTCGGGAGTTCTCTCCGCGGCAGTCTCGACAAGCTGCGGGGTAAATCCCGTCTCGACGAGGAGGACGTCCAGGAGATCGTCAAGGAGATTCAGCGCTCCTTGCTCTCTGCAGACGTCGACGTCAGCCTCGTCATGGACCTCTCTGACTCCATCAAGACCCGGGCACTGGAGGAAGAGCCTCCGGGTGGGACGAACGCTCGCGACCACGTCCTGAAAATCGTCTACGAAGAACTCGTCGGCCTCATCGGTGAGTCGACGGAGATTCCGCTCGAATCGCAGACGATTATGCTCGCCGGCCTGCAGGGGTCGGGCAAGACCACCACCTCCGCCAAGATGGCGTGGTGGTTCTCGAAGAAAGGACTTCGTCCGGCAGTCATCCAGACCGACACCTTCCGCCCCGGTGCCTACGACCAGGCCAAGCAGATGTGTGAACGCGCCGAGGTCGAGTTCTACGGCGACCCCGACTGCGACGACCCGGTCCAGATCGCCCGCGAGGGCCTCGAAGCGACCAAAGACGCCGATATCCACATCGTGGACACGGCCGGTCGCCACGCCCTCGAAGACGACCTCATCGCCGAAATCGAAGAGATAGAATCGGTCGTCCAACCCGACTTGAACCTGCTCGTCCTCGACGCGGCAATCGGGCAAGGTGCGAAAGACCAGGCTCAGCAGTTCGACGAGTCCATCGGTATCGGCGGCGTCGTCATCACCAAACTCGACGGGACGGCGAAAGGTGGCGGTGCGCTGACCGCCGTCAACGAGACGGAGTCGTCTATCGCCTTCCTCGGAATGGGTGAGACCGTCCAGGACATCGAACGATTCGAACCGAACGGCTTCATCTCCCGCCTGCTCGGGATGGGCGACCTGAAGCAACTCTCCGAGCGCGTCGAACGCGCCATGTCCGAGACCCAGGCCGAAGACGAAGACTGGGACCCCGAGGAGATGATGAAGGGGAACTTCACCCTCAAGGACATGCAAAAGCAGATGGAAGCGATGAACAAGATGGGGCCACTCGACCAGGTCCTCGACATGATTCCGGGTCTCGGCGGCGGCCTCAAAGACCAGTTACCGGACGACGCGATGGACGTGACCAAAGACCGGATGCGTTCGTTCGAGGTCATCATGGACTCCATGACCGACGAAGAACTGGAGAACCCGCGCATCGTCGGCGCGTCTCGCGTCAAACGCATCGCGCAAGGGTCCGGACAGGACGAAGAGACGATTCAGGAACTCCTCGAACAACACCGCATGATGGAACAGACCATCAAACAGTTCCAGGGCATGGGCGACGGCGACATGCAGCGGATGATGAAGAAACTCCAGAAACAGGGCGGTGGCGGGATGGGCGGTATGGGCGGCATGGGCCCGTTCTGATTCGCTGACTTTCTCTCCGGGTTTTTTTCCCCTCTTTTCGTCCCTTCTCTTCACCTCTTTTCATCCCTTCTCCCCACTCTTTTCCCTCCCTTCTCTTCACCTCTTTTCGTCCCTTCTCCCCATTTTTTCCCTCCCCTCTCTTCACTTTCCTCGTCTGTCTCCTGTCTCCTGTCTCTGAACATCTGGCAAATCTGACAGTCTTCTTATGTTACGTTGGGTTCTATAACTACCACGCTCGTAGTGTTAGGATAATGAGAAGTTCGTCTGTCGGTGAAAATCTGACAATCCACAAACATGTTTTAATATGCAGTGCGTTGACGATTTTGAGTGAGGGGTTCGCGAAAGTCCTCTCAGAGTGACTATGAGCACAGAAGATAGCACGACACCGGATGGTGTCTCACGACGACGAGTCATGCGGAAAGGTGCAGCAACCGTTGGGGCGCTTGCCCTCGGTGGAGCGGCGTTCGCAGGCGAGGCGGCGGCAACAGACAATGGCCAGCAGGTGAAGAACAAAACGGGCGGCGTTGCGCTCTTCAAAAAGTATAGCTTCCAGCGAAAACGGCCGTGGAAAGTCATCAAGAAGGTCAACCGGAAGGATCTGCCCGCGAGTTGTAACGCGAGTCAGTCGGCCGATAAGACGTACAACTTCTACAAAATCCAGTACAAACGGATGAAGAAACCCACCAGTAAGGGGAAGAAACGGAGAAAAAAGTACGGGTACATCGCCACCCGGAAGAAGTTGTACCCATACAGGAAGTCCGGTCAGTGGTTCAGGTTCAACTCGCAGAAACAAGACTGCAACGACCCGGTGTACTGCAAGTACAACTACAAAGCGGCGTTCGGTCCTGCCAAAGTCAACTCGCAGTAACGTCGACGGACACGGGTTACGTCTTTTTTTGACGCCGCAAGATACACACGAGTACAGGTAGTCAGCGCGTCGATTCACAGTCCCGATTCCCACTGCTGATTCGATATACGGCCGACTTTTAACGCTCGGGTCCGTCGCACCCGACAATGACGGTGCGCGACGTCGCAGTCGAGGCCTACAATGAAGCCCTGCCTGCGCTCGCCGCGAGCCTCGTCGGTGGCCTCATCGCGGGCGTCGTCCTCGGCGGCATGCGCGCCGAACTCCGGGCAGTCCCCGGCCTGCTCGTTCTCGTCCCGGCACTCTTGGCGACGCGTGGGAACGTCTATGGCTCGCTCGGCGCTCGAATCGCCACCGCACTGCATCAGGGTCTCATCGAACCGTACGTCGTCGGTGGCGACAGGCGACTGCGGGCCGCCGCGACTGCCGCCCTCGCCAACGGCGTGTTGACGAGTACGTTCGCCTCCATCGTCGCGTTCTTCCTCCTCACCTTCCTCGGAAAGCCAGTCGCGCCGCTCCCGATTCTCGTCGGCATCGCCATCGTGGCGGGGCTGTTGTCTGGAATCGTCCTCGTCGTCGTCGTCATCACCGTCGTCTTCGCGGGGTACAGACGCGGTCGGAATCCCGACACCATCGTTGGCCCGCTGGTGACGACCACTGGCGACGTCTTCGGTATCCTCTTTTTACTCATCGCCGTCCGAACAGTCCTCGCCATCGCCGGGGTGTCCTGACGTGCCCACGGAGTGGACCGTCCGGGCGATTTCGCGGGCGATGCTCCCCGTCTTACTCGTACTCACGCTGGTCGAACTCGGGAGCGGCCTCATTCTCGGCAGTTTCGAGGCAGAGTTACTCCGGTATCCCTCGCTGCTCATCCTCGTTCCCGTCACGATCGGGACGGCGGGCAACCTCGGGAGCATCCTCGCGGCGCGACTCTCGACGTCGTTCCACCTCGGGACGCTGTCGTTCTCTCCGGCGGACGACGAACTCGCGGGCAACGCTATCGCGACGGTGATTCTCGCACTGACGGTGTTTCCGATTATCGGGGTGGGCGCGTGGATACTGTCGGGGCTCATCGCCGGGAGTGCCGCGCTGTCACTCTCGACGGTGGTCCTCGTCTCTTCGACCAGTGGTGTCTCACTCGCCGTGCTGGCCGTCTTCGTGACGTTCACCGCCACCTACATCGCCTACCGGTTCGGTCTCGACCCCGACGACGTGGTCATCCCCGTCGTCACCAACGTCTGTGACGTCCTCGGTGTGGTGGTGTTGTTCGCGGTGTCGCAACTGCTCATCTGAGTGCCGCTCATCGACCGACGCCGATTAGTTCGTGCGCCGCTACCTCTGGCTGTGCAGTCGTCGACGGTCGTCCCGGTTCTGCTCGATGTGCTCCCCCGAGTCGTGCGTATCGCCGCGTACATCGCCATCGGTGTCTTCGCGGCGAATTTCGTCGTCGCACTCGGCCTCGTCGAGCGAATCGCCGGCCTCTCGCGCTACCTGACGAGTCCTGCCAACCTCCCCGACGAAGTTGGGACGGCTATCGTGACGACTGCGGCATCGACGACGGCGGGATACGGGATGCTCGCCGAGTTTCGCGAGTCCGGTGTCTTGGACGACAGAGCGACGCTCGTCGCCGTCACCATCAACACGTTCTTCGGATTCGTCCAGCACATCTTCACCTACTACTGGCCGGTTCTCATCCCCATCCTCGGCCGCGAAGTCGGGTTCCTCTACGTCGGTGCGCGCGCTGCAATCGCACTCGCGATTACGCTCACGGGCGTCGTCGCCGGCGTGGTGCTTCTTTCTGACCGGAACGTCATGGCCACTGCAATCGCCGAGACAGACGGAGCCGGAGTCGACGTGGACGCGGAAGGCAGTCCAGAGGACCGTGAGAGCGACGACGAATCGCTTCGGTCGCTGGCCGACGACGCAGCGAGACGGACGTGGAAGACGCTCCGCCGCATCGTGCCCAGACTCGCCATCGTCTACGTTCTCGTCACGCTCTTGTTGCAGACGACGGACCTCGAAGCACTCACGAACCTCGCCAGTCCGCTGACGAATCTCGTCGGCCTTCCGGGTGCAGCAGTCCCCGTCGTCATCGCCTTCGCGTTCGACACGACGACCGGTGCGGCGACCATCGCACCCGCTATCGGAACGACGTTCACGCCGCGTCAGGCTGTGGCGACGATGCTCATCGGTGGCATCGTCTCCTTCACCGTCTCGACGTTCAAGCGCTCGATTCCGTTCCAGTACGGCATCTGGGGCGCTGAGTTCGGGTCGAAGGTAATCGTCGTCAACACGGGCCTCAAAATCGTCTTCCTCGCCATCGCAGTGGTGCTGTTAGTCGCCTGAACCGGAATCCGTCAGCAGTCCTCCTGGCGCTCCCCAGCAGTCCGACTGACGCTCAGTCAGCGGTTCTGTGGGTCGATTGGCCGACCGTCTTCTGTCGGCGGCGCGATGTAGTCGATGAGTTCTTCGACAGACGGGTCGCGGACGGTCACGTGAACCTCGATGTCGCCGAGTTCGTCGGGGTTGCCGACGGAGAAGTTGACGACTCCCTTGAACGCCGCTTGCTTCTTCAGCGCGAACGAGAATCCGTCGTCGTCGCGGCGCTTGTCGAACTCTCGTCGGGCGGTATCGAGGATTGCCTGTTCGTGCAGTCGCTCCGAAAACCGCTCGAGTTCGTGGGTCTCCGCGACGAGTTTCCCCGGTTCGTGCGTGAGTTCGACACCGGGGAAGAGATTCTCGACAGCGTCGCCAACGCGGTCTGTCACCTCGGTATCGCGGACTGGGACTTCGATTCGAACGTCGGCGCTGTATATCATCTGTCTCCTCCGGCGACTGCGGCAGGGCCGTCTTCGAACAGGCGCGTGATGGTCGCCTGGTACTCCTCGAGCGTGCCGGTGTTCTCGATGACGATATCCGCGCGGTCCATCGCCTCGCCCATCCCGAAGTCGAGCTCTCGCTGCTCACGTTTCTTCAGTGACTCGACGTCGGTGTCACTCTCGTCGCGTCCTCGTTCACCGAGTCGTTCGGCGCGCATCTCGAACGGTGCTTCGACGCTCACGAGGACGAACTCGTCACCGAACGCCTCACGGAATCGGTCGAGTTCGACACCCGAGCGGAGGCCGTCGACGACGACCACGTCGTTCGATTCGAGGTGGTCTTCGATGACGGGGAGCGAACGTGCGGCGATGGCGTCGTCGCCTTCTTCTTCACGGAGGGTCTTCGCGATTTTTCCGTGGTCTGTCGCCGGGTCTAATCCCCGGTTGCGACACTCCTGACGGATGATGTCTCCCATCGTCACGACGGGGATGCCTGCGTCGCGGGCGACTTCAGCCAGTTCACCCTTTCCACTGCCGGGTAGACCAACCGTCCCGATGACTCTCATAGCCGGTGATACCGTGTTCGCGCTGTTAAACCCTCCCTTCACGTCGCTTCGGGCATCCGAAACACTCCGCCCAACCGCGTCGGTTCGGCCACGCTCCTTTTCGTCTCTCGTCACATACTGTCAGCCATGAAACAACGGTCGTTCCTCGTCAGAGCCATCTGGTTTCTGTTCGTCGGCTGGTGGGCGACGCCCGCCGTCGTCAACATCGCGTGGTTGCTCAATCTGACCATCATCGGCATCCCACTCGGCATCAAACTCATCAATCTCGTGCCGACGGTGTTGACGCTGAAGGAGCCTCGGTCACTGGTCGACCCCGAGTCTGCGGCCGGCCAGCGGTCGCTCCTCGTTCGCGGCGTCTACTTCGTCTTCGTCGGCTGGTGGCTGAGTTGGCTCTGGGCGAACGTGGCGGCGTTCTTCGCGGTCACGATTATCGGACTCCCAATCGCGCTGTGGATGTTCAACCGGCTTCCGGTGGTCACGTCGCTCTACCGGTTCGACGGGTAGAAGCCGATTCGTTTTTCATTTGGCACCTGTTTTGGAGAACCGAGGGCGCGTAGCTCAGTTGGACAGAGCGTCGGACTTCTAATCCGACGGCCGCGGGTTCGAATCCCGTCGCGCTCGCTCGGCCGGAGGCCTCGCTCGCGCGACGTACTCCCGTTCGCGATGCTCACGGGAGTCCCGTCGCGCTCTTTTGTTGTATACTAAGGAACCGCTATGCGACAGCGAGGCGTGTTGGAGCAAACTCGTGTTCTTTTCGATTTCGGTGGCGGCTTTGGAGTAACGACTCCACAGGTGGCTATTCGCTGCAACCAACACTCAATACGTGTCGATTCGTTGGCTTGCCCATGGTCTTCGCTTCTGACCGACCCCTAGTTGAACTGGTTGACCGGTCACTCGACAACGCCGTCGTCTACGGTGATGCAGAGATGGAGACCGTACTCCACGAAGGACCAGTACGAGTGCTTCCCAATGGCTGGGTCGAACTCCCGAGCGGGCGGCTCATCTCGCCCAGTGCGGTCCACCACATCGACACGCAACCAAGTGAATAACTCCTCAAACGATGTCCAACTCACGCCCACACGCCGGGCACTCGTCGTCGACGATAATCACCTGTGCGTCGCAGTCCGGACAGAACTCGCGATAACACGCGCGGTCACCCATGCGTGTAGCTGAGGGACGAAAAACCGAGAAAGTTCGGGTGGGCGTTCGTCACTCGTCGGCCACGTCTTTTCCGGGGTCGGAGAAGTTCGCGCCGATTTCGTCGCCGTACCACTGCGCGTAGCGACCGGGTACCGCGAGGAGGTCTGTCGGGATTCCGTCTTCGATGACGACGCCCGCATCGGTGACGAGGACGCGGTCGGCGTCGCGGACGGCGGCAGCACTATCGGTAGCGACAACGAGCGGTGTATCCGATTGGCGCATCGCCGCCAGTGTCGCGCGGAGGCGCGATGGCGACGCGCTGTGAGGGGCGTGTACGAGCGGGGTAACGCCGGGGATGAGGGTGGCGGCAATCGACGCCGCCTCGGAGACGCGAGGACCGACGACGGCGAGAAACGGCGGTCGTTTCGCCGGGTCGTGGGCGTCCGAGACGGTGTCAGACTCCGTGGTCCCGGTGGAGGACATACACCTTGTTAGTCGTTGCCACGGTCTAAAGGTATGCTGAGCCCCACCGATATTTCGAACAGCATAACCGTGGTTTTAGAACGGTTTGTAAACTTTCAGCCCGAACTCTCGACAAGAACGAGAATTTCTCTCTGGTGACTGTACCGTCACAACGCAGTTACTCGATTAATGTCATCCCAACTTCGGTTCTCGGGTGATGGGCGTCGCTGGCGAGTGTGAGGTCAGAAAAAACGATGCGAAACGGGCCGACGTTTCGAGTCGATTCGTGGGTCAGGGGGTGAGTGTATGGGGGGACGCTCACATTGCGCCGCCCATGCCGCCCATACCGCCCATGCCGCCCATGCCACCCATACCGCCGGGTGCGCCGCCTTCGTCGTCGTCGCCACCGGTCTGGCCACCGGAGAGGTCGCCAGCGGCGATGACGTCGTCGATGCGGAGAATCATGACAGCGGCTTCGGTTGCGGACTCGATGGCCTGCGTCTTGACGCGGAGGGGTTCGACGACACCCTCTGCTTCCATGTCGATGATGTCGCCCGTGTAGGCGTCGAGGCCAGCGGCGAACTCGCCGGCGTCGTGGCGCGAGCGCAGGTCGACGAGGGAGTCGATGGGGTCGAGACCAGCGTTCTCGGCGAGCGTGCGCGGGATGATGTCGAGGGCTTCGGCGAACGCTTCGATAGCGAGCTGTTCGCGGCCACCGACAGAGTCAGCGAATTCGCGCAGGACGAGCGAGAGTTCCGTCTCAGGGGCACCGCCACCGGGGAGGACCTGTCCGTCTTCGAGCGTCGTGCGGACGACGCCGAGGGAGTCCTCGATAGCGCGCTCGAGTTCGTCGACGACGTGTTCGGTGCCGCCGCGGAGGATGAGCGTGACGGACTTGGCGTCTTCGACGTCTTCGACGAAGATGCGCTCGTCGCCACCGACGTCCTTCTGGGAGACGGAGCCTGCGAAGCCGAGGTCGTCTTCCTCGATGTCGTCGAGGTTGCTGACGACGCGGCCACCCGTGGCGCGGGCGAGGCGCTTGAGGTCAGAGGACTTGGCGCGGCGGACTGCGAGGATGCCTTCCTTCGCGAGGTAGTGCTGCGCCATGTCGTCGATACCGTCACCGACGAAGACGACGTCGGCGCCGACGTCGACGAGCTTGTCGACCATCTCTTTCAGCTGTTTTTCTTCCTGGTCGAGGAACTGCTGAAGCTGGTCTGGGTCCGTGACGTTGACTTCGGCGTCGATCTCCGTCTCGCGGACTTCGAGCGCGTCGTCGAGGATGGCGACGTTGGCGTCTTCGACGGCGTACGGCATGTTCTCGTCCACGCGCGTCTTGTCGACGATGACGCCTTCGACGAGTTCGGAGTTGTTGATCGAACCGCCGACGACCTTCTCGACGGAGACGTTGTCCGTGTCGATGCCGTCGTCGTCTGCCACTGCGAGGACGGCGTCGACGACGAGTTCGGCGAGGAGGTCCTTCGCGGACTCTGCGCCCTTGCCCGTCATCGCCGTCGCGGCGATCTTCGTCAGGGTCTCGCGGTCGTCTTCGGTGACCTGGATGGCGTTCGATTCGAGGACTTCCTTGGCCTTCTCTGCGGCCTGACGGTAGCCCTGCGCGATGGTGGTTGCGTGAACGTCGGATTCGAGGAGTTCCTCGGCCTGGTCGAGGAGTTCACCCGCGATGATGACGGCCGTCGTCGTCCCGTCTCCGACTTCGTCTTCCTGCGTCTCGGAGACTTCGACGATCATGTTGGCCGCGGGGTGGTCGATGTCCATCTCTTTGAGGATGGTGACACCGTCGTTCGTGACGACGACCTGCCCGCCGGAGTCGACGAGCATCTTGTCCATTCCCTTGGGGCCGAGCGTCGTACGTACGGCCTCTGCGACGGCTTTGCCGGCCGTGATGTTCATCGACTGCGCATCCTGACCGGATGTTCGCTGCGAGTCTTCACCCAGAATGATCATGGGCTGACCCTGCTGCATTCGCTGGCTCATAGTCATCGCCTGATTGTTTGTGATTCTATAAAAGAGTTGTGTTTAGTGGTATGTCAAAACGCAACACGGTAGCTCAGTCGAACCCGAGAGAAGGCTATCGATTACGAGGGTTTATGTACGAATCCGAAGCCAGACACGGCGTGCGCCGTCGAAGGGGTCGGTGTAGTCGATGTCGAGGATGTCGTAGACGCCTCGTGGGATGCCGATGTCTGCGAGGAGGAGGTCACCGACCGCTGCGCGGGCAAGCCCCGTCTTCGGGAGCGCCAGTGTGAGTGTCGTGTCGGGTTCGACTGCCACACCGGGAGCGTCACCAGTCGTCGCATCGACGCCCGAAGGAACGTCGAGTGAGACGACGACGTTCGCGTCCGCCGTCGTCTCGACGAGTGACGCTGCCGTCCCGCGAAGTGCTCCCGAAAGTCCGTACCCGACGAGCGCATCGACGACGACTGCGGCGTCGTGGATGGACGCGCTGGCGTGAGACGATGTCACCACATTCGCATCCGTCGCTGCGAGGATGCGACGCTGTCGAGCGGCGGCACCGGTCAATTCGTCGTCTGGTCTGTCCACGACGAGCGTCACGTCCGCCCCTCCGTTTGCCAGATGACGAGCCGCACAGATACCACCGCCACCGTTTCCCCCGTCACCAGCGAGAACGACGATGCTCCCTCCGTCTGCGGCGTCGCGGGCGACTTCGGCGAGATTTCGCCCGGCGTGTTCCATCATCTGGAGGAGTGCGAGTCCAACGTCTTCGACTGCAACGCGGTCGACCGAACGCATCTGGTCGGCGGTGACGGCTGGGACCGAAACCCCGTCCGTCGTCTCGAACTGGGTCGTCACGACTCGCTCTATGGTGTCCAGAAAAAAGACGGTACGGTGTGAGGGCCGCAACAGCGGTGTCCTCGTCGGTGACGTGCCGCGTCGGCCGGGTGGCCGCGTCGGCGGTGGCGTCTCAGTTGTTCTGTCTGACGTTGAATCCGCGCGTCAGGTCGTTGTGCTTGCGTTCGAGGAACGAGTAGACTGCGCCGTGTGGCGCACCGTCGAGAATCATCTCGACAGCACGGCGGACGACTTCGACTTCCTCGGGTTGCCCGATGATGCCGAGCGTCGACCCGTAGATGACCACATCCGCACCGGTCAACTCTTCCATGAGTTCGCGGGTGCGACCGTTCTCGCCGATGAGTCGGCCTTTCTTGCGCCGCATATCGTTCTTGTTTCGGGTGTGTCGGTCGATTTCGATCAGTTCGAACATCCGCATGTCGTCGTCGAGGAGCGACATCGCGTCCTCAGGGGCGAAGCCACGGCCGACGGCGCGAACGACATCGGGAGCGACCATCCCGAGTACGGGGTCACCCACGCTGTCGATTGCGACGCTGCCGTTTTCAGAGTCGACGTCGAGTCGAACTTCTGCTCGACTCTCGATTTCTCGAAGCGTCGACCCACCTTCACCGATGAGAACACCGATACGGTCCTGCGGCACCTTGACGTGCTGCATAGGGGGGGATACCCAGTGGAGCGGTTTAAGCGTTCGCTCGCGGGGCCGCTACGTGTGTCACTCGCAGACGCGCCGTTTTCGGGTCGCGCTGTTCACGCTGCGGGCGTCGTCGAGTCGAACAGGCGAGTGCTGACGTGATGGACGACGAGCACCCCGGCGGCGACGGCGCTGAACCCGACGACGATTGCTGGGCGGTAGAACGCCGCCGAGAGGAACCCGTACGTCCCGAGTGCGGTGTTCACTGTGGCGTGTCCGAACACTGCCGGAAGGAGACTTCCGTCGGCCCGTTCGGTGACGACGCCGAACAGCACCGACCACGAGATGGTCAGTGCAACGAACGCGAGCGGGTCAGTTCCGCCGACGACGAACGCCTGTCCGGGGAGGAAAAATAGCGGTGCGTGCCACAGTCCCCAGACGAGCCCGACGATGACTCCAGCGATTCCCGACCCGACTCGCTCACGGAGCAGTGGATGGGCGAACCCGCGCCACCCTGCTTCCTCTGCGAGTGGGCCGCCGAGGAAGACGTTGACGAGGATGACGAGAGGCAGGGCGAAGAGTGATGGGCCACCCCCGAGACCACCCGGAACGCCGCCGAGCGACGTGACCCAGACGGCGGCGACAGTCGTGGCGAGGACGCTGACGACGACACCGACTGCGGGCCACAGACCGGTTCGCCACGCGAGATACTTCGAGAGGAGCGACCGAACGCCATCGCGACCCGACGCACGCCACGTCAGGACGACTGCGGTGACTGTCGGCCCCCACGCTCCTGCGAGGATAGCGACGATGTCGATAGAATCGGGGAGGACTGTCGTGAGAAGCCAGAACGGCCACGCCCAGAGGGATGCGAGACCGGCGAACGGGAGAAACCGACTCACGACGCTCCTCGTCATCGATTACTCCTCGTCTTCGTCTCCGTCTTCGTCCTCTTCGTCGGCCGTGACGAACTCGAACAGCGAGTCGGCGTCGGCGTCGGCACCCTGTCGCTGGAAGAACTTGGCGACGTTGTGACAGTCGCGTCGGAGGAACTCCTCGGCGTTGGGGTGGTGAATAGTTACGGCCTGTCCGAGGTCGATGACGACGAGTTCGCCCTCGTGGATGATGAGATTGTACTCCGAGAGGTCGCCGTGGACGAGTCCGGCACGGTGGAGGCGGCGCATGTACTCGCGGACGACTTCGTAAGCAGTCTGTGGATTCTCGACGTTGACTTCCGAGAGTCGTCGTGCCCGGTCGTCTGCGACGCCGACGAGTTCCATCACGAGGACGTTCCGCTGGACCGAGATTGGTTTCGGGACGCGAACGCCGGCGCGCTGGGCGCGTTCGAGGTTGGCGAACTCCTTTCTGACCCACGCACGGACGACCTGTCCCTTGTCGTGGCCGATGCCCTCGAATCGCGGGTCGCCTTCGAGATAGTCGCGCATGTGGCGGAAGTCCGAGGCATTGATGCGATAAATTTTGACGGCGACTGCTGTCTCGTCGGGACCCAGTGCCTCGTAGACGTTGGCCTCCTTGCCCGTCGAGATAGGCCCGCCGAACGCGTCGATGTGGCCGTCTTGGACGAGTTTGTAGATTGCAGCGAAGGTGGCGTCATCGAACACCGACTGTTCGACTTTGAACTGGTCGGCGTCTTTCATCCGAATTCTGAACTCGTCGAAGTCGCGGTCACGACGCTTGGCAATGCGGTCTGCCTCGTCGTCAGAGAGGTCTATCTCTTCCCACTCGTCGCCAAACGTCACGCCCTCCTGGGGTTCGACCAAGCCGAACTCGTCAGTCATTGAACTAGGGCTACGGGAGGCGAGATGAAAAGGCCACAGGCTCTGTCGTCGGGTTTCGGCAACGAAAACTGTCCCAGCGCAGACCAGTCTACTGGATATGGCCTTCGCGACGGAGTTGGTCGGCTTCGGACTTCTCGTAGCGCCACGTCACGTCTGCCTTCTCGTCTTGCCAGTCCCACGGGTCGACGAGGACTACGTCGTCTTCTCGAATCCAGATGCGCTTCTGCATTCGACCGGGGATGCGAGCGGTCCGCTCGACGCCGTCGGCACAGCGGACGCGGATACGATTTGCACCGAGCATGTTCGTCACGACGGCGAACACTTCGTCGTCGTTCGGCATTCTCAGGTCTCGGCGGCGCTCGTTCTCGTCGTCGCTCATGCGCGACGCTTCTACGCCGTCATGTTTAAACCCGCCGACGTTACTCCGCGCGAGAGTGTCCGGTCGAACGACGCGTTTAGGGGGCTTCCGGTCCGCCGTCAGGATATGCTCGATAAACTCGGCACGAAAGGTATCGCCGGCGTCGTCTGTCTCCTCAGTGGGATTGCCCTCGTCGCAGTTCAGGCACCGCTCGTCGCCGCCGGCATCGCGCTCGTCGTCGCAGGGATGGGACTCGTCGCTGGCGGTCTGGCAGAGAACGTGATGAAGATGTTCGGAATGGCCTGAGACGGGTCGTCTTTCGGATTAGGCGTCTATCTTCTTTCGACCCGGTGCGATGAGTTCGTCGAGGTAGCCCGCCAGCGCGCCCTTCGCGTCGAGGGGGTGGAGTTCGCCGGATTCGAGGTCAGCCTCGAGCGACTCGTAGTCGTCGTATTCGAGGTTGCCGCCGTACTTGTCGGGGCGTTCGACGACGACGCGTTCGAAGCGCGGGAAGACGTGGTACTCGAAGATCTGGAGCACTGGGTTCTCGCGTTCGGTGCCGTCGTCCATCGGGTCCGGGTCGGCCGTCGGCGGGCAGAACGCGTCGTTGACTTTCTCTTCGATGTCTTCGGTGGTGTCTTCCATCGAGATGGTGACGCCCTTCGACGAGGACATCTTGCCTGCACCAGTCGCGAGGTCCGCGATGAGCGGGGTGTGCAGACAGGTCGGCGACTCTTCGCCGATGTTCGGCAGGGTGTCGCGGGCGAGCATGTGGACTTTCCGCTGTTCCATCCCGCCGATGGCGAGGTCCACGTCGAGGTAGACGATGTCCAGCGCCTGCATGATGGGGTAGACTGCCTGTGCAACCGTCACGCTCTCGCCGCTCTTGATTTCGGCCATGGCGCGTTCGGCCCGCGAGAGCGTCGTCTCGAGTTCGAGTGCGTGTAAGTCGAGGACGTAGCTCTCGTCGAGTTGGAACTCCGACCCGAGGACGAACTCGGTCTGGCTCTCGTCTAAGCCGTAGGCGATGAACTGCTCTTTCATGCGTTCGGCCGTCTCGCGGATCTCCTCGAAGGTGCCCTTGCCGTTGAGGTAGGCGTGTACGTCGGCCAGCAGCACGACTACCTCGAAGCCCGCCTCCTGGAGGTCGATGAGCTTGTTGGCGGTGAGCATGTGACCGATGTGGAGGACACCCGAGGGCTCGTAGCCCACGTACGCTCGCTTGCCCTGTGGGTCGTCGGCCAGCGTGCGCACTTCGTCCTCCGTGACCACTTCGGAGGCGTTCCGAGTGATCAGGTCGTATGCGTCCATACGTGTTCGGTGTCGGGGATGTGGGATATGACTTCTGATAGGGATTCTCGTCGAAGCTCACCGTTTCCCGTCGTGAGAATCGACCCTCCTCGCCAGTCGGTGGTCGCACATCTTCCGGCTGGCTACGATACTCCCTCTGAAACGCCGCTCTCGGGCGAAACGGACAACACCTCCCAGTCCTAACTCCGGGTGATGTCCGACTCTGGTACTCGAACGCGTGCGCCGGTTGTCATCTTCGCCGCGCTCATGCTCGCCGTCTTCGGCCTCTTGGCGGTCATGTGGGCGTCGGTCAGCGGCGGCAACCTCCTCCCGTACATCTTCGGGTTCGCTCTCTACTTCCTCGTCTTCCACGTCTACCTGCCCTACCGGGTTCACAAAGATGCGACGCTCAAAGGCCGAAGTGCGACGTTCTGGGCGGCACTCGCCTTTTTCGTCCCGCTCATCGGGGCGGCGATTTATTTCGTCGTCGGGGGACTGACGGGTGGCGACGACGTGACGAGCTAACGACGAGATTCGACCGGAGTCGGTCTGATTCGCTCTGATGAAATATCCGAAGCTTGACCGGAATCTCGCGACACGTAACGAGGGTGTGTCGCTCAAATCCACCCCACGCCATCCACCCTTATTGGACGGTAACTCACATGCCCTCAGAGTCAAGAGCTGACTCCTTGGGTGGTCTCCGGCCTCGAACGAGTTCTATCCCTCGCCGAGTTGTCCAAACAAGAGCGACGGCAAACAGATAGGTGAAGATGAAGAATCCGACTGTGCCGAGTGACTGATTAACCGGGGCGATTGCACCGAGGAGTGTTGAGTAGAGAACCATCACAGGGAGGGCGAACAAGAACACTCCTCCGAGGAACGTCCGAACAATCCCAGTTGGCTCACCGAACAGGAATTGAGAGAGAAATCCGAGATATCCGAGTGTGGGTAAGGCAAACAGGACAAAGACTGCACGATTCCACAAGTGGGTTCGGAGGGAACTGTCCATGCAGATGTATATGTGTTGACAACTTATAACTTGTACCGGTCGAGTTGCGCCCATTATTCAACACCGCTTCGACGAACTATCAGCGACTGGAGCCGTAAACAGCGCCATCTGCGTCACCCGAAACCGGATTCGACGCGTCTTACCGCTTTTCGGCGCGGTGTTCGGAGATAATCTGGTCCACCATCGACTCTCTGTTCTTCTTCCGACGCGCTTCGGCGCGGGTTTCCCAGTCGTCGATTGCAGCATCTATCTCAGCTTTGCTTGCGACAGCGAGTTCGTCTATCTCCTGTATCGTCACGTCGGCGGCGGGAGCGACCGGAATCTCGGCCTCGAAGAGAACCTCGTCTGCGACTTCCGAGAGATTGCCAGACCGAACGACGAGACGCGGGTCGAACGCGGCGAGGCGTTCGGCCGTGGTTCGGCCAGCACCGCTCGCATCGCGGAGGTAGACCACGTCGCCGGCGGCGATGCCGTACGCTTCGACGGTGTGGTCCAACGCTCCGTTCGTGAACTGCTCGACGATTTTCACGGGTGCGAGATTGCCCTCGGTGTTCACGTCCGCGAAGTTCGAGTGGTCGAGTTTCCACAGCGACTTCAGGCGGTCGAGTTTCTCCGCGAGTTCGTCCTTCTCGTCTTCGAGCGATTCGGCCTTGCGCTCCAAGCGCCCGTTTTCGCGTTCGAGCCGATTGACTTCCCGACGCTCGCGGGCCTCGCGGCGTTCTTCACGGCGGGCGTCCGAGAGTTCCTTCTTGTACTCTTCTATCGTCTCGTTCTTCTCGTCGAGCGTCTCGTTGAGGTCGTCGACGTGAGATTCCAGTCGCTCGACGCGCGACTTCAGATTGCGAATCTGCCGCTCTTCGGGCGTGAGTTCGGGTTGCTCGGGTGTGTCGTCGGTGTCGTCGTCGCCGGTGTCCGCCCCGTCGTCGTTCATCTCGCGGAGGACGGCCTCGACCGACTCTTCGCTCGTGAGGACGCGCGCGATGACTTCTTCGCGGTCCACGTCGGCGGGCACCTTCCGTGAGATACGTTCGAACTGGTCTGCGTGGTCGTCGAAGGCGAACAGCGCGGCGGCGAGTGCGTCGCGCTCGTGGTCGTTCTCGTAGTTCACGTCGCGGGTGCGGTGGAGTTTTTCGTCCACCGGGATGTCGCTCGGTGGAATCCAGCCAGCGGCGTCGAAACTCCGACGGAATTTCTCGACGGTTTCGGGCATCGGATTCACGTCGGCGGCGACGAGACTCGGCCGCCCGCGCTCGATTAGCCACTCGATGATTGCGGCTGTGTCGGCGGTTCGCGTCGAGTGAACGTCGAGGACGCGGCCATCGAATCCGATGACGGCGACGGCAGTCGTCGTTCCGGGGTCGATGCCGACGATGACTCGGTCGCGACGTTTGACGAGGGGTTCGAATTCGACGCCGTCGCGGCGTTCGCGCTCGATTTCGATGCGCGTGTCGCCGGACCGCCGCGCCGACACCGGAATGTCCTGTGGTCGGCCTTCGACGGTGAACAGCGCCTGTGAGTAGCCGCCGTACTTCTCTGTGATGTCGCGCTCGTACTCGAGATTCGCCTCTTTGAGCGCGGACTCGACTTCGCGGGACTGCTGTTTGACAGAGCCATGGATTCGGCGGGTGTAGCGGTCCTGACTCCACCCGCCTTTGCCAGTCGAGCGCCCGCGAGAGACCTTGACCGTCGTCGTGTTCTCGAAGGCGACGACTTCGTAGCCGATGTTCGCGAGGGCGAGTCTGGCGGCGGCCTCTGCTTCTTTCATCGGGTCCTTCCCGTAGGGGACGCCGTGTCGCGATGCCACTCGGGAGAGTGGTTCGGGGCGTTCGGCCCCCGTAACCTGCACGAGTCTGGTTTCGTGTGGAAGCCATCGCAGGAAGCGAACCAGGTCGTCTTTGTCCGCCGCGAGTTCGTACATGTTGTCCGTCGCGACGACTGTCGGTTCGTCGCGCTCGATGAGGCGACGTAACTTACGGAAGGAGACGACGTCTCGTTCGATTCGGACCTCGTCTGACTCAGTGTCTCGGGTGTCCAACACGACGAGGGCGTACGACGGAGAATCACCGCGCACGTCGCCGCTTTGGATGTCGACGCCGAAGACGACCGAGTCGAGCGCGCTCGTCCGGTCGTTCACGGCGACGAATACGGACGCACCGAATATATACTCCACGCCGGGTGTGTCAGTTCGGCGGCGTTCGGACCGTGACACCCCCTGTGAGTCGTGACCGAGTTTGACACGGAACAAACAAATCAGTCCGACATAATGTCTATTCGTGAGTGCTGACATTCCCGACCCGCCGTCGGTGACTCCTCGGTCGCTGACGCGGATTGTCCTCATTGCAGGTATCGCCCTCCTCCTCGTTGCAGCACCCGTCGCGGGACTTCTCGCGTGGGAACCCGTCGAAGAAGGGAACGTGAAGGTGGTGAAAAAGTGGGGTGCGACGACCGGCACGGTGTTCGACCCCGGTGCGCACTTCGTCAACCCCGTCTCACAGTCGACCGTCTCCCTCTCTGTTCGCCCGCAGTCGTACACGATGTCTGCGGCGTCAGGCGAGGGTGAACGACAGGGTGACGACGCCATCACCGTCCTCACGCAAGACGGTCTCCGAACCGACATCGACGTGACCGTCCGCTACCGTGTCGATGCCGCGCAGGCGGTCAAATTCTACCAGAACTACCGGACGGTCGAGTCCGCCGAAGAGCGCCTCATTCGGCCATCGATTCGCTCTGTTCTCCGGACCGAGGCCGGCCGGCTTCCGGTCACGGTCATCTACACCGGTGAAGGCCAGACCCAACTGAAGGCCGCCGCCGAACGCGAACTCGGGCAGGAGTTCGCAGAGGCCGGGCTCATCCTCGAAGCCGTCCAGATTCGCAACGTGGAACTCCCGAACGAGTACGCACAGGCAGTCGAACAGAAGGAGATTACCGAGCAACGTCGGCAACAGAAACAAGACGAACTGGCCGTCGAAGAACTCGAAGCAGAGCGCAAACGAATCGAGGCACAGGGTGAAGCAGACGCGAACCGCATCGTCTCGGAGTCGCTCTCCGACGAGGTGCTCGCCCAGAAGTACATCGAGAAGTTAGACGAGACGGACACGGTGTACATCCCGGTCGGTGGAGACGGCTATCCGCAGTTCGTCCGGTCGCTCGATAGCGACGAGTCGAGTTCGTCGTCGTCATCGTCGTCATCGTCGTCATCGTCGTCGAGCGATTCCGACAACTCCACCAGTTCGACCTGATGCGACTTCGTCGTGAACTCGTCGTCGTGGTCGTTCTCTTGGTCATCATCGGCGCACTCGCACGGACGAGTGCGGGGCGGTTCGTCCTGCCACTCGTCGCTGTCGGTGTGGCCGCCAGTCTCGGCTATCTCTTGCTCAAAACACCGGCGTACTCGCGGACGACAATCGGCCCGCGGAGGCGAATACTCGAATCGACACCCTCTGACACGAATGCCACCTGCGTCGAATGCGACTCGCCGGCGACGACCATTCGGCGTTACGTGCGTGAATGGGTCGTTCTCGGCGTCCCCGTCGTGCTTCTCGAAGATGGGAGAAATCCGGTCTGCGACGACCACCTGGACTGAGTTTCTCTCCTCGTCGCCTCAGACCAGACTTCCTTCTGCGACGAACTCCACCGCGCCACCGACGCGGATGGTCACTTCGTCGCCGTCGTCGCTCGCTTCGAGGAAGAGGTGCGACGGCCGACCCATCTCGTAGCCCTGTTCGACGGTCACCTCTATTTCGGAGTCACCGAAGTAGCGGTGGCGAGCGAGATAGCCGGCGAAGTTCCCGTTTGCACTTCCAGTGGCTGGGTCTTCGGGGACGCCGTGGCCGGGGGCGAACATTCGCGCTGCGATGTCGTTCGCGTCGTCTCGTGGGTCCGGACAGAACGGGAAGAGGTTGTCCACGCCAACCTCGTCCAAGAACGTCCGATACGCTGCAGGGTCGACTTCGCAGCGACCCAGTGCATCTCGGTCGTGGAGCGGAATCATCACCGCAGGGAGCCCTGTCGAGACGACCTGTACCGGCCAGTCGGTGTCGAGGTTGGAAACGTCGAGCGAGAGGACTTCTGCAATCATCTCGTGGTCGAGTATCTCGCCGAACTCGGGTTCGTTCTGCGTCATCCAGTACGCTTCGTCGCCGTCCTCAGTCCGCACTTCGACCGGAATCGGACCGACACCGAGGTTCAGCGTCACCTCGTCGCCGGCGTCGAAGTGTTCGCGAAGGACTGCGGCGGTTCCGAGCGTCGGGTGGCCGGCGAACGGAATCTCACCACCGGGCGTGAAGATGCGAACGTCGAACCCGTCTTCTGGACTCCCACCTTCGACGAACGTCGTCTCGGAGTAGTTCATCTCCTTCGCGAGTGCGGCCATCTGGTCGTCTGTGAGTGTGTCAGCGTCTTCAAAGACGGCGAGTTGGTTCCCCGCGTACTTCGCCGTCGCGAACACGTCTACGATGTGGAAGGCGTTGCTTGGCACGCGAGACGATGCGTGCGGTGGTGAGAAAAACGTGTGTCTCACTCAGTATCCGGGAACGGAACCTCGACCTTCTGGCCGTCTTCGGCGACGAACACGTCGCCGTGGAAGACTTCTCGCGCCTGTTCGAGAAGCGGGTTCGGATTGGTGGCGTAGCGTGCCGAGACGTGCGTGAGTGCGAACTGCCGGACGTTGGCGTCGCGGGCGACGCGAGCCGCCTCGCGAGCAGTCGAGTGGGCGGTCGACTTCGCGCGTTCTGCTTCTTCGTCGGTGAACGTCGCGTCGTGGACGAGCAAGTCCGCTTCGTGGGCGATTTCGATGGTCGACTCGAGCGGGCGTGTGTCACCGGTGTAGACGACTTTTCGGCCGGGGCGAGGGTCGCCGACGACCTGTTCGGAGCGAACGACCGTTCCGTCGTCGAGTTCGATATCTTCGCCGCCGTGGAGGCGTCCGAACGCGGGACCGACGGGGACGCCGAGTTCTTCGGCTTTCTCGCGGTCAAACCGACCGGGTCGGTCGTCTTCGACGAGCGCATAGCCGACAGACGAGGCTCGGTGTTCTGTCTCGAACGTTCGAACCTCGTAGTCCTCGGCGCTGTACGCCACGTTTCCGGGGGCGACTTCGTGGAAGGTGACGTGGAATCCGGGTTGGTAGCCGCCGGCGTGGACGAGTCGTCTGAGGTGTCGCTTGCTCCCCGGTGGGCCGTGGATTGCGAGTGGGGCTTCGCGCTCGTTGAAATCGAGCGTCTGAATCAGGCCGGGGATGCCGAGGATGTGGTCGCCGTGGAGGTGCGTGACGAACAGGTGGCCGATGCCGAATCCGGTGCCGAATCGCATCATCTGTCGCTGAGTTCCCTCCCCGCAATCGAACAGCAGGCGCTCGCCGTCGCGATTCACGAGAAACGCGCTCGGCGCTCGCGCCGTGGTGGGGACGGCCCCCCCGGTCCCGAGGAAGGTCACACGCATGGACATGGCTGATACTGATAGCGGCGGGGCTAAACGTGCGTCGAATCGTCGGTGTCTGTCGCGGTTCCGACGGACCGACCGATTCTTACCCGACCGTCTGTTACCGCAGTGCAATGGACGCGCCGCTGTGGACCGAAACGCACGCGCCGACACTCGACGACCTCCCGCAACAGGAGGTCCGTGAGCGCCTTCGCCGCGCCGTGGACGAACCGATGAACCTCGTGGTGCAGGGGCCGCCGGGCGTCGGAAAGACCGCCGCGGTCCGCGCACTCGCCGAGGAAGCACACGCCGACCCGGAGAACGACCTCATCGAACTCAACGTCGCGGACTTCTTCAACCGGACGAAAAAGCAGATTCGACAGGACCCGCGCTTCGAGCAGTTCCTCGACGGTCGGAGTCGCATGGCGAAACGCGATATGATCAATCGCGTGCTCAAGGAGTCGGCCAGTTACGCCCCGATGTCGGGCGAGTACAAGACCATCGTTCTCGACAACGCCGAGGCCATCCGCGAGGACTTCCAGCAAGCCCTTCGCCGCGTGATGGAACAACACCACCGGACCACGCAGTTCGTCATCACGACGCGCCAACCGTCGAAACTCATCCCGCCGATTCGCTCGCGGTGTTTCCCCGTCCCGATGCCCGCACCCGACGACGAATCTCTCGAAGTGCTCGTCGCGAACATCCTCGACGCCGAAGAAGTCGCCTACGACCAGAGTGGCCTTCAGTTCCTCGTGGACGCCTCGAACGGAAACATCCGTAAGGCCATTCTCTCGGCCCAGCGAACGGCGACGGAGGCGGACGAAGTCACCATGTCCACCGTCCACGCCGCCCTCGGCGACGTTGGCTTCGACGACGAACTCAAGACGCTCCTCATCAACGCTCGCGACGGCGACATCAAAGACGCCCGCAAGACGCTCACGACGCTCCTCGACGACGAGGGGTACGAAGGCGACGAACTCCTTCGCGATATCCTCCGCGTCGCCGACTCGACCCCCGAGCGATTCGCAGACGGCGAACTCGCACGCCTCCACGAACTCGCCGGGCAGGTCGATTTGGATATCTCGATTGGTATCGACGACCGACTGCATCTCACGCACCTCCTGACGAGTTGGGGTGCCGAAGTCCGAGGCGAGGCCTGAATGAAATTCGCCCCCGGCTATCGACGGTTCGCCGTCCCTGCATTTCTCGGCGCGCTCCTCGCTGCGTTCGTCTTCCCCCCAGCAGGTGCCGTGCTTCTCGGACTCGGTGCGTTCGTCCTGTGGTTCTTCCGCGACCCGGAGCGCTCGCCACCCGAGGAATCTGGCGTCATCTCACCCGCCGACGGCCACGTTTCCGTGATTCGTGCCGAAGACGGCCGAATCCGCGTCGGCGTGTTCATGAACGTCACTGACGTGCACGTCAACCGTGCCCCCGTTTCGGGAACTGTGCGGGATGTGACGCACCGACCGGGTGCGCACAAACCGGCGTTCTCGAAGGACTCGGACAAGAACGAACGCGTCGATATCGAAGTCGTGACCGACGAGGGTGACGAGTACGAAGTCTCCCAGATTGCAGGCGCGTTCGCCCGCCGAATCCACCCCTACGTTGCGACTGGAGACGAACTCGAACGCGGCGACAGGATTGGCCACATCGACTTTGGCTCTCGGGCAGACGTGTTGTTGCCGGAAGGGTTCAGTTCGGACGACGTGGTCGTGGAGAAAGGCGAGTCGGTGCGGGCGGGCGAGACGGTGTTGGCGAAGCGCTAATCTTTTCGTTCGGGTTGAGGGGAAGGAATATCCACGCACGCGTGGTACTCCTTCGCATGCCAATACGAGCGGCCACCCAGGACGATATCGACGCGATTCGAGCGGTGGCGAAACGGTCGTGGGAGACTGACTACCCGGAGATTCTCACGCGCGAAACCATCGACGCGGGAGTCGAAGACTGGTACGCCCCCGAACGAATCGCGGATGCACTGCTCCCGGCCCGGTCGCTCTTGCTCGTCGCCGAACGTGACGATTCAGTCGTCGGATTCGCTCACGCGACGTGGAGCAGCGACGAACACGAGGGCTACATCCTCCGCCTCTATGTTCACCCCGGCCACCGCCGGCAGGGCGTCGGGTCCGAGTTGCTCGAACGAATCCGAGGCGACCTCTCCAGCGAAGGTGTCGAACGACTCAACGCGATGGTTCTCGCCGAGAACGACCCGGGAAACACCTTCTACGAACAGTTCGGTTTCGAGTTCGTCGACGAGGCACAGACGACTATCGGTGGCGACTCGTATCGAGAGAATCGGTACGTGCTCGAATAGGTGGGAGAGGTTGTGTACGTGTCAGACCGTAGTTCCGCAGGTGTCTTATAGCGACAGCAGAGAGACCCATGCAGACGGCACGGTCAGGCGGCCCCTTTCGACCCTCGTGGTTTCCACGACGGGTTCCGCTGGCTGACCTACCCCGTCGTTCTAACAATCACGAGCGACTGCGCTCGTCGTCCGGATATCCTCGAATCAGATGGTGTGACTGCCGAGTGTGGATGGATTGTTACTGGCGGGGTTCAGTTCGGGGGATGTCGTCCTCGAGACGGATGAGTCAGTTCGGATGGGTGAGGCGGTGTTGACTTGGAAAGGTGAGGTCTCTCGAACAGCTGCCAACACAATGACAACTATTTAACACTCCATCCCGTGGGATACGGAGTGTCCTCCACATCGCTCGATTCAAACTCGCTGTCTCGATCCCCACAACCTCCATCACCGTGGTGGTACGGTGTCGCCACGTTCCCAGTTTCGGTCTTTCTCAGTGTCCTCGCGGTGGCGGCCATCGCTGGAATTATCCCCGCCATCGAATCTGGGTCTGGAGAGGCCGCACTCAGTTTCTTCGCGGTCCTCTTTCTCATCGACGGTATCAACCTCTTCGTCGGTCTCTTCGTTTTGGTGTTCCTCGTTATCGACGTGTACGCCGTTCGAGAGTCGTCGGTATCGTGGCGACCGCGGTGGCTCTGGGTCGCGGCGGGTCTGGTGCACGTCGCTGGGACGCTGTTCTCGCTCTTCTACGTCGTCTCGGTTCCGTTGCTGTCGTACTACCTGTATCGGCGCGGAAAACGTACTGGGTCACCGAGTCTCTGACTGCTGACGGCACACCGGGTTCATCGCCGCAGAATATGCACATACCGAACGAGCGACCGATGCACCCGGCGCTCGAACACTTGCTCAACTTCCCATCCTGCATCTTCGGCCTCGTCGACCCACGACCGGTCGGCGACCATCACACATTGGGGTGCGACGCGATGAACCTCTGCGAGCGCACCACCAACCAAGTCCGCGAGTGAGTGCCGGGCAATCTTCGACTGTCTCCCATAGGGTGCGTCGAACACCACGCCATCCATCGAGTCGTCGCAGAGCGGAAGCGCCGTCGCGTCGCCGCGAACGACGTGTCCGTCGCCGACGTAGTGGTCGAGGTTGACTCGAGCACCGCGGGCCATCTTCGCCTGTGCATCGACGCCGACGACGTCGGCACCGACCAATCCGGCTTCGAGCAACACGCCGCCGGTGCCGCACATCGGGTCCAGAATCCGAGCACCGGGTTCCGCGCCGGCGATGTTGACGAAGGCGCGGGCGTCCACAGGGGCCATACTCCCCGGTTGGAAGAACGGGCGGTCGGTGGGTTTGCGGTCCGAAAAGTCGCGGACGCCTTCGACGACGGCCCACCCGACGAAGCACGTGTCGTCCGAGAAGTAGACGCGGAGTTCGTGGTCCGGGTCGTCTAAGTCCACGTCGAATCCACGTTCGACCAGTGCCGACCCGACGCGGCGCTCGGTGTCGGTCGTACTGATGCCTGTCAGGCCGCGGACGTCGCGAGCGCGGACGGCGACGGTTCCCTCGCGGTCGATACTGGCCGCTTCGACGAGTGCGCGGGCGGCCTCGATGTCGGGGGCACAGGTTCCGAGGAGTTCGACGACGCGGCGGGTGTATGCGAGCTGTCTCGCTCGCTCGGCATCGACGCCGCGGGCGGTGGCGAGCCCCGGAGCGACGACGTCGACTGCCGTGGCAGCGGTGGCGGCCTCCCGGGCCGCGAACGCGTCTTCCTCGCCGGCGAGTTCCAATCCGTACACGCTCGGACCTGACGGGGCGGAAAAATGAGGGTATCGGTCGCCGGTGGCGGTGGGCCGGGTCTGGATGAGAGATGGTCGGCGAAACGTGATGGTCAGCAGAAACGAAATTTATATCCGATGGTCCGAATCACCCTCCATGGCCTCTCTCGACGCCATCCTCTGGAGTGCGGCGGCACTCGCCTACGGCGTTGGCGACTACGTGACGACCATCGTCGGACTCAGGATGGCAGGTGTCGAAGAGGGGAACCCAATCGTTCGGTTCCTCTCCGGTGGCGACCCCGGTCCGGGGTCGTTCGCCGTGTTGAAACTCGTCTCTGTTGGCCTCTTCGTCGCCGCCTACTGGACGCTCAGACCTGGGTCTGCTCGGCTTGCGGTCCCAACTGCGCTAATACTCCTTGGGACCATCGTAACCGCTCGAAATGTCCAGATTATCTGGCAACGCGTGTAAATTGTAAAACTATTGCACCAATCTATTTAACCCTTAAATACGTGCTTTAAATCGTTGCATGACGGACCCCAAGGACACCATCAACATTGAAAACGTCGTCGCCTCCACGGGAATCGGCCAAGAACTCGACCTCCAGAGTGTGGCCATGGACCTCGAAGGTGCCGACTACGACCCGGAACAGTTTCCGGGACTCGTCTATCGGACACAGAATCCGAAATCTGCGGCGCTCATCTTTCGCTCGGGGAAGATTGTCTGCACTGGCGCAAAATCCACGGACGACGTTCACGAGAGTCTCGGCATCGTCTTCGACAAACTCCGCGAACTCCAGATTCCCGTCGACGAGAACCCCGAAATCACCGTCCAGAACATCGTCACGAGTGCCGACTTAGGTGAGAGTCTGAACCTCAACGCGATCGCGATCGGTCTCGGCCTCGAGAACATCGAGTACGAACCCGAGCAGTTCCCCGGTCTCGTCTACCGTCTCGACGAACCGAGCGTGGTGGCACTTCTCTTCGGGTCGGGCAAACTCGTCATCACGGGCGGCAAGAAACCGCAGGATGCGGCGGACGCAGTCGACGTTATCATGGAACGGCTCTCGGAACTCGGACTGCTCGGCGGGTCGTTCTGACCCGAGACGAATCGACCGAATCTAAGGGAGTTGCGTCCAACGTGCGGATATGGACGCGCTCACCTTGCAGACTGCCGCTTCCGGCGCGCCGGTAACCGCCGTCGCCGGAACGTTCGCGCTGTTCGCGCTGTTTCTCTCTCTCACTGCTCACATCGCCGCGCGAAACGTCCTTGGCGACGTGGAAGTCAAGAAAGCGTTCGCCGTCGGGCCGGTTCCGGCGGCAATCGCCGTCGTCTTCACGACGTTCGGGTGGAACTCGTTTCTCGCGCTGGGACTCGCTATCGCCCTCGACTTCGTCCTCGTGCGGTATCTCTACGGGCAGGACGCCCGCCTGTCGGCGTACATCGTGTTCATTCACTTCGTCGTCACCATCATCCTCGGCACCATCGTGTTCGGCTTGCTCGTCCTCCTGACGAGTGCTCCGGTCTAGAGACAGCGGCGACGCGTCGGCGTACTTTCTTAACTGATGGCGAAGAACCGACAGGCGTGTCTCTCCGCAGACTCGTCTGGAACGACGCCGAACGCCGCCTTCGCGCACCGTTACGGCTCGTTGCAACAGTCTTCGTCGTCGTCGCCATCTCGCTCGTCATCGGCGTCGGGATTGGGTCTACGTTCAGTGACCTCCTCGGGTCGAGCGCACTCGTCAGATTGCTCGTCTCGGTCGTTCTGACCGCGGCGACCGGAATCGGTGGGTTCGTCGCTGCCCGGTACGTCGACCGCCGAACGGTCTCAGACCTCGGGTTCGGCATCGACCGTGCGTGGGCAGTCGATTTCGTGTTTGGACTCGTCCTCGGCGGCGTGCTGATGAGTGCGATCTTCGCCGTCGGCCTGACTGCCGGGTGGGTCGCCATCGAGACGGTCGGATTCGGGTTCGACCGCCTCATGGGCGCTGCAGCGCTGTTAGCGTTCTTCATCTCGGTCGGAATCGCAGAGGAACTCCTCCTTCGGGGAGTCATCCTCACGGATATCGCAGAGGGGATGCGGTGGCGATTCGACGTGCGGACGGCCATCGTCGTCGGATTACTTCTCTCGTCGGCGATTTTCGGCATCGCCCACCTCATGAACCCGAATTCGAGTGTCACCAGCACCCTCAGCATCACGCTCGCCGGCGTCATGCTCGGGTTCGGGTACGTCCTCACGGGTGACCTCGCTATCCCAGTCGGCGTTCACATCTCGTGGAACTTCGTGCAAGGCGGTATCTACGGATTCGCGGTGAGTGGCCTCGACTTCGGCACCTCGCTGGTCGAGACGACAGAACAGGGCCCCGAACTCGTCACCGGTGGGGCGTTCGGGCCAGAAGCAGGACTCCTCGGTGTCGGGGCGATGTTCCTCGGAATCGTCTGTATCGCGCTGTACATCCGTTTCCGCTACGGTGAAGTCCGATTCGACCCCGGCGTAACGATACCCGAGTTGCGGTGGCGGAAGAAGTAAGCCGCCGCTATTCGACCAATCGCTCGATTTCGGTGACGAGAATCCCGCTCGCACCGACGTTCTTGAGGTCGCTGACGACTTCGAACACGTCGCGTTCGTTGACGACAGCGTGGACTGCCACGGTGTCGTTGCCAGCAACGTCCATCACGGTTGGCCCGCCGAGACCCGGGATGACCTCTCGCACTTCGTCGAGTTTCTCTCGGGGCGCGTTCATCATCAAGTAGCGTTTACCCTCCGCAGAGCGGACGGACTCGAGCGCCATGACCAGTTGCTGGACTTTCGGGTCGTCCACCACGTCAGGGCGGGCGAAGAGCCGAACCGACGACGAGAGCACGTCGTCGACCACGGCGAGGCGGTTGACGCGGAGCGTCGTTCCGGTCGAGGTGATGTCGATGATGGCGTCGGCCATCTCGACGTGGGGCGTGAGTTCCGTCGCACCCGTCACCTCGACGACTTCCGCGTCGATGCCTCGCTCGTCGAAGTAGGTTCGCGCGATGTGTGGGAACTCGGTGGCGACGACTTTTCCGGCGACGTCTTCGACCGAGTGGATGTCGCCGTCTTCCGGTGCAGCGAGGACGAGTCGGCACTTGCCGTACTCTAAATCGAGGAGGTCTTCGAGTTCGTGGCCGGACTCGCGGACCTGGTCGAGGCCGGTGATGCCGACTTCGGCGGCCCCGTCGCGGACGTATTCGGGGATGTCGGCGGCGCGCGCAAAGAGAACGGTTACGTCGGGGTCGACGGTGCCGGCGTAGAGTTTCCGCTCGGCACCGTTGTCGAGATGAAGACCCGCACGTTCCAAGAGGTCGATGGTCGGTTCGTGCAGTCGGCCCTTGTTGGGCACGGCGATTCGCATACCCACATCTCACGCTCTGGGGGTAATTGGCTTTCGCCCGGCGGCAACGACTGACAATCGACGGTGTCGGCTCAGCCTTCGACGAGCGTGTCGATGAGGCGGTCGAATCGGTCGACGAATCGCTCGGGAAGGGACGGCGAGACATCGTCCAAGAGCGTCGCCGTCCGCGTCGGATGCATGAGGACGAGTGTCACGTGGTTGTGCAGGTCGCGTTCTTTGCGAACGACGTCACGCTCGGTCAGGTGATTGAGGTGCCATTCGAGGGTACTTCGTGCGACGCCGATTGCGTCTGCGACGTCGTCGGGCCGCGCCGACTCGTGTTCGAACAGGCATCCCACGATGTCGCGAGCAGTCTCTCGCCGGACGAGTGCGAGCGCACCGCGTTCCCAGTCGTCGAACTCGGGTGGATAGTAGTGGGTTCGGCCGTACAACTCGGTTCGGTTGACCCGTTCGTCAGAGAGGAGTTTGCGAATGTGGTGTTGTACCTGTCCGGGTGCGAGGTCGAGCGCGCGGACGAGTTCGTTGAAGTGGACTCCCGGATTGTGCGTGATGTGGTCTGCGACGTGGATTCGTGTCTCGCTCATGGTTCATGTACCCCTGATTCGCGCTCGATTTTCCGGGCGTAGTAGATGGCCGCGAGAACGAGGCCGGCCATCACGATGTCCAGGACGTGTTCTGCGACGTGGTGGTCGAACGTCGAGAGCACGTCACTGAACGACAGCGCGGCGACGCCTGCCCGTGACGCGAACGCGAGGAGTGCCAGCGCGATGAGCAGGTGTGACCGTGTCTGTCGGCGGTAGAACACCGCGACACCGAGTGCCGCGAGCGTCACCGACGTGAGTCCCGCGAGGGCGACGACGACGGTGACTATCGGGTCGTTCGCTGCGCCGATGTGCCCCGGAACGAGCGCGAGTCGTAACAGGGGCTCCATGCGCCCACGTAACGGATTTCGGAACCTAAGGGGCGTCATCGTTCTCGGTTTTCGAGAATCGATGTGCGCCTTCGGACTTCGGCGACAATCTCACGCCAACTTCGACGCGAATTTCGACGCCAACTTCGACGCCAACTTCGACGCCAACTTCGACGCCAACTTCGACGCCAACTTCGACGCCAACTTCGACGCCAACTTCGACGCCACCGCCACCACCAATCTCAACATCACCGCCACCGCCGACCCCGAGACGGTGGATTCACGACACCCCCGGCCCCAACGCTGGGCATGAACACGCTCCGAATCACCGACGGGCAGGTACTCCGTCCCGACGGAACCGTCGAGGACGCAGACGTTCTCGTCGACAGCGACGAGGGAACCATCCTCGATATCGCCGCCGACGTCGAGACCGACGCGGACGAGACGCTCGACGCCGATGGCTGTCTCGTCATGCCGGGACTGGTCAACGCACACTGCCACGTCTCGATGACGCTCCTCCGTGGCCACGCCGACGACAAACCGCTCATGTCGTGGCTTCAAGAAGATATCTGGCCGACAGAAGCGGAACTCACGCCAGAAGACGTTCGTATCGGTGCCGAACTCGGCCTCGTCGAGATGATTAAATCGGGCACCACGACGTTCGCGGATATGTACTTCCACGTCCCGGACGTCGTCGCCGCCATCGAGGAGGCTGGACTCCGCGCTCGCGTCGGCCACGGTGCGGTCACCATCGGCAAAGACGACGAAGACGCGTGGGCCGATATCGACGAGAGTCTCGCCATCGCTCGCGAGTTCGACGGTGCTGTCGACGGACGTATCCGAACTGCCGTCATGCCGCACTCGCTGACGACGGTCGGAGAGGAGTATCTCCGAGAAGTCACGGCCGACGCCCACGCCGACGACATCCCGGTCCACTACCACGCAAACGAGACGACGAACGAGGTCGACCCTATCGTCGACGAGCGCGACGAACGACCACTCGCCTACGCACAGGACCTCGGCATGCTGACTGCCGACGACTTCGTCGCCCACGGCGTCCACGTCGACGACGAAGAGATTGCCCTGCTCGCAGCCGCCGGAACCGGGGTCGTCCACTGCCCCGCGTCGAACATGAAACTCGCCTCCGGGATGGCACCAGTTCAGAAGATGCTCGACGCCGGCGTGACCGTCGGACTCGGCACCGACGGCGCTGCGTCGAACAACGACCTCGACATGTTCGACGAGATGCGCGACGCGGCGATGCTCGGCAAACTCGCGTCCGACGACGCCAGCGCCGTCGCTGCACCGGACGTGGTTCAGATGGCAACCGCTGGGTCTGCCGACGCAATCGGTCTTCCCGGCGGCGCACTCGAAGTCGGCGGCGTCGCCGACATCGCCGTCGTCGACCTCGACGCGCCCCACCTCACCCCCGCGAACAACCTCGTGAGCCATCTCGTCTACGCTGCACGCGGCTCAGACGTCCGCCACACTCTCTGTGATGGAACCGTCCTGATGCGTGACCGTGAGGTGCTTACGCTCGACGAATCGGCCGTCGTGGACCGCGCTCGTGAGGCGGCCTCGGCGCTTTACGACCGCGTCTAATCAGTCGGCGTTCCAATCGACTCCGCCTTCCCGGCGAGTTCGATTCGAAGGCCGTCGTCGGTGACGTGAACTGCGAGCGTCTCGAACGTTCGACGGTACTGGGCGACGTGTCGGCCGTCGCTGTGGTCGACCATTATCGACTTTTCGAGGAGTGCCGCCTCGTGGAGGCGTTTGACCTCCCGGTAGGCCGTCGAGAGCGGAACCTCGGCACGGCAACTCAGTTCTTTTACCGTCAGCGGTTCGTCCGCTACGCGCAACAAATCAGGGACGGCAGGCGCGCTCATGAGGGCGAACAGCTCTTGTTCGGCGATCGTGTTGCCGTTATCTAACGCGAGCATCGCGCTTCACCACTCTAATCGTTGTGTTGACACTTGTAGATTCGGGCGAAACTCGTGTATCCGCCTTCGGTAAGGTTTTCGGCACCCTCCTCCAACCTGCGGGCATGAGCGAACACTACGCTCCCGTCTCCGAGCACCTCGACGACGTCGAGGCCGCCCGGAAAGAGGGACGCCGCAAGATGGACTGGGCGCTCCAGCACATGCCCATCCTGCAGGAACTGCGCGACCAGTTCGAGGCCGACAAACCGTTCGACGGCGAGGTCATCGGGATGGCCATGCACGTCGAGGCGAAGACGGCGAACCTCGTCGAACTGCTCGCACTCGGTGGCGCGGAAGTCGCCATCACCGGGTGCAACCCGCTTTCGACCCACGACGACGTCTCCGCCGCCCTCGACGCACACGACAACATCACCTCGTACGCCGTCCGCGGCGTCGACGAGGACGGCTACTACGCCGCGATCGACTCGGTCATCGCCCACGAACCGACTATCACCGTCGACGACGGCATGGACATGGTCTTCGCCATCCACGAGGAGTACCCCGAACTCATCGACACCATCCTCGGCGGCGCAGAAGAGACAACCACGGGTGTTCACCGCCTGCGCGCGATGGACGCCGACGGAGAGTTGAAATACCCCGTCTTCGCCGTCAACGACACGCCGATGAAGCGCCTCTTCGACAACGTCCACGGAACCGGTGAGTCGTCGCTGGCGACCATCGCCATGACGACCAACCTCTCGTACGCCGGCAAGAACGTCGTCGTCGGTGGCTACGGTCACTGTGGCAAAGGTGTCGCGAAGAAGGCCGCCGGCCAGAACGCGGACGTCATCGTCACCGAAGTCGACTCGCGTCGCGCCCTCGAAGCCCACATGGAAGGCTACGACGTGATGCCGATGAACGAAGCGGCGAAGGTCGGCGACGTGTTCATCACGACCACCGGCAACCGCGACGTCGTCACTCGCGACGACTTCGAGAACATGAAAGACGGCGTCCTCCTCGCCAACGCGGGACACTTCGACATCGAAATCGACCTCGACGCACTCGCTGACCTCGCGGTCGACGAGTACGAAGCCCGCGACGGTGTCGATGCCTACGTGATGGAAGACGGCCGCCGCCTGAACGTCCTCGCAGAGGGCCGCCTCGTCAACCTCGCCTCACCCATCGCCCTCGGCCACCCGGTCGAAGTGATGGACCAGTCGTTCGGCGTGCAGGCCGTGGTCGTCCGCGAAATCGTCGAGAACGGCGACGCCTACGACGCCGGCGTCCACGACGTGCCGGACGAACTTGACCGCGAAGTCGCCGAAATCAAACTCGCAGCAGAAGGCATCAAGTTCGACTCGATGACCGACGAACAGCGCGAATACATGGGCAGCTGGGCCCACGGAACGTAAGCAGCAGAGCCGTTCTCTTCTCGGTACTCCTCTCGAGTTTCGCAGTCGTCAGCGGCCGCGTTCCGTCCACTCACCTGCTCGCCAGACGAGTGCGACACCACCAATCCACGCTGCGAGTCGCATCGCGTCGATGGCGATATCGGGCGGCGCTTTCCATCCCCACCCGGTCGGGTAACGGTGGCTCTCGACTGCGCGAACGACGTAGTAGTTCCCGTTCCGTTCGACGAGTATCGTTCCGTCCCAGTACACCTCGTCCTCGACGACAGTTGTGGTGCCGTTTTCGACGGCCGCGTGGAGGGGTCGGTCGCTGTGGTACTCCTCGGCGGCGGCCTGCATCACCGTCTCCTCGTCGACCTGTTCGAGCGAGAGGACAATCGACTCGTTTTCGACCGTTTGGGCGGGGCGGTAGTAGCCGTCCTCTCCTTCGGTGAGGCGAATGTAGTCGTAGTCCGCGGGGAACGGTTCGTCGTAGTCTCCGGGTTCGTGATGTGGGGGAATGTCGTATCGGAGCGTCTGTCCGTCGGCCAGTGCCTCGGCAATCGCACACTCACGACCGTTTCCCGGACACCAGTGAATGTCCGTTTGGAGGTTTCCGTAGCGGAGGTCCATTTCGAGCTGTCCGTGGTGAGGAATCTCGTCGATTTGCTCCCCCTCGAACGTCACCGCTGTCTCGTAGGAGACGCCGTCGGGATAGAGGTAGAGCGGGTTTGCGAGGAGGGCCACCCCAACGAGGAGGAAGACGAATCCTCGCCAGTTCTGGTGGTTCATACGTCCGAACATTCGAGAGGAGTGTAAAGGTTTGTTGGCAGACAGGTCTTAGCGGCGACGACCCACGCAGACGGCGAACACAGACCCGAAGACGACGCCCCACACCGCGTGCGCGACGAAGATGGGCATCGAGAGCGAGGGAACGGTCGCAGGGATGCCGACTGCGCGGAGCCAAAGCGGCATGACGAATCCACCGGCGAAGAACCAGAGGAACAGGCCATAGCCTGTCCCCAGCGCAGTCATCGCAAGCGGGCGATGCAGGACGTTCCACGGGTTGCGTCGAATCACGGCGACGGCGAAGAGGATGCCGAAGACGATACTGTGGAACAGGTGGAGTACCCACCCGACACCGCCGTTCATCACGCCGTAGAGTGCGCCGATGATGGCGAGCGACCCCGTGAGTTCCTGCGAGACGAGGCCCATCACGACGCCGGAGACGATACCCGTGATGGCAGTGACGCCCAGTACCCACGGCGGAACGCCGTACTCACTGGCATTCGTGATGCTATTCGTGTTCGGTCGGGCGAGCGTGACTTCTACGACAGACCCCTCGTCGGAGGTGTCGATGTCGACGACGCCGCCGTACTTGTCGACGATGAGGAGGCGAACGAGCGTGAGGCCGAACCCAGTCGTCGGGTCGTCGTACTCGGGTAGCCGGCGCTCTTCGAGGACGGCAGCCACGTCGTCGGGGATGCCCGGTCCTTCGTCTTCGATAGCGATTTCGACACTGTCCGCCGTCGTCGAGACTGTCACCGAGACGTTCGGGTCGTCGCATCCGGCGTGCACGATTGCGTTGTCCAACAGGTGACGCAGCGCGGTATCGAGGTGCGCGTCGGCCAGTGCGCGCACGTCCTCCGGTGCGTCGATATCGAGCGTAATCGTCGCATCGGGGTAGGCAGCAGAAACGTCGTCGACTGCCGTTCTGAGCGCCGACAGCACGTCGGTCGAGACGGGGCGCTCACCCGCCGGGCCGACGATGGCACGGAGTTCGGTAATCGAGTCGTCGATACGGTCTGCGTTTCGCTGGATGACTTGCAGACTCGACGCACCCGCTGCCGTCTGCTCGGTCCCGAGGTCGGCGTAGCCGCGGATGACGTTCACCTTGTTCAGCACTTCGTGTCGGAGGATGCGGTTGAGGACGGTCAATCGGTCCGCCTGCTTCGACAGTTCGCGGCGGTTGTGGCTGTTCAACGCGGCGCGAAAGCCGGTGAGCACGCCACCGATAGACCCGCCGATGAGGACGTTCGCGACGAGCACAGACCGTGTGGCCGTGCCAACCATGGCGGCATCGCCGATACCGACGAACGTCAACCCCAACACGAGGACCATCGACGCGGTTCCGAGCAGACTCCACGTCGCGATGGTGTTGACGAACGACTCGTCGTAGGAACTCACGGACAACCCGATGCCAAAGACGGTCAACCCGAGGCCCAACGCGAGAAACGTCGCCTGCCCGAGGAGGAACTCGACGAGCGTGGTGCTGGCGTCTATCGACTCTAAGACCGTGTATCGTGTCGCGACGAAGCCGATTGCTGCGACCACGAACCCGCCGTATTTGATTCCGTGCCCCTCCAGACCCTCCATCTCGGCCCACCTGTTGTGTCGATACCAGCCTTACTCTTTTGGTGACTGTCAGGTCAGTTGTCACACCGTCCTCGTCGTCTGTGGTCGCCCCATTTATGAACGACCACGGCCGAGTCACGAGCATGTCTTCGAACAGAAAGGGCGACCGACGCGAGCGCGAACTCGTCAACAAACTCGACGAGGCCGGGTTCGCGGTAATGCGCGCCCCTGCGTCGGGAAGCGCGACGACGCGCGAACTCCCGGACGTACTTGCGGGCAACGGCGAGGTGTTCTACGCAATCGAGGCCAAAGCGTCCAGCGGGCGGCCGATCTATCTCAGCGGTGAAGAAGTCGAGGCGCTCATCTACTTCTCACAGAACTTCGGCGCGAAAGCGCGTATCGCGGTCCGATTCGACCGTGAAGACTGGTACTTCTTCCACCCCGGCGACCTCTACGTGACCGACGGTGGCAACTACCGCGTGAAGAAAGAGACGGCGCTCGCTGAGGGCGAACCGTTCGACTCGTTCGTCGGCGGACCGACGCAGACGCGACTCGGTGACGCAGACGACTGAGTCGCTGTTTTCGTACTCGATTCAGGCCCGAACGAGTTGGTCACCGAGGGAGCGCGACCCGACGAATCCCTGTTCGACGCGACTGAGACGCGAGGCCGGGAAGCGGTAGGTTCGCACTCCTTCGAGGCCCGACAGCCCCGAGAGCCCAACGGTGGCCGGGAGCGACCCGAGGTAGACGGCCTCGAAGACCGGTTCGTGGTCGCCGTACTCGGTGTTGGTCTCGAACTCCGAGACGAGTCGCCCTGGCTCTGTCGTCGTCTCGTCGGCGCGCGTGTGGAGTGCGCGCGTGACGACGAGGAGACTGCCGGTCTCTCTGTCGTGGACGAGGTCACCGGGATGGTGTTCGTGTGTGCGGCAGAGCTGTGGTCCGCGCGCGTCCATCGGGACGAACGTCTTGTCGCCACAGACGGCACACGTGGCGGTTCGGCGACCCGGTGGCGGAACTTCGCCCGTGGTAATCTCGATAGCGACGCGGCGTAGGTGTTTACAGCGAGCGTGGCGGATGGCGTTGTCTGGGCAGGTACAGGTTCGAGTTTCGATATCGACGACGTAGGTGCCACCGTCTGTCTCGACGACATACCGACCGTCACGAAGCGGACGGACGGCCATCGGTTCGACTCGCGCGCGGCGGGCACGGCCTGTCAACCCATCGGCGGGGAGTGTCGTCTTGCGGCGCACCGGGCGGCGAGTCGACGCGGGTGTGTGTGCGATGTGCGTCATGATGGTGCGTGGATGCCCGCTATCGCCCGAGGGCGACGGGGGTTCTCCATCGCGTAAATTAGGTGCCGAAGCGACCTAAACCCTCGTTCTCCCGGGAAATCACCCGTGTGAGTGGCTCTCGTCGGGCATCGACCCATCGAAGACCTTTTAGAATGGCCGTGGATACGTCGTCGCATGGCTATCGAAGCGGAGATGCGCCGGAAGATTGTCGTCTCCATGGTCGCGGTTGGGGTGTTTATCGCCCTCATCGTCGGCATCGGTGCAACCTTCAATCAAGGCGGACTGGCTGCGACGGGTGGCCTCGCACTCGTGGGCGCAATCGCGGCGTTCGTACTCGTGATGGCAGGCATCGGCGTTTGGCTCTCTCGTTCGTCCTGAACCTTTCTCGACGACGTACTCGGTGACGGCTTCACCGACGGTCTTCTGTCACTGCCCAGTCGCAACAGTACCACAGCAACAACTGACGAGCGACTGCACTCGGGTAATGGCGACTGCACTCACAGGTAAGAGCGACTGCACTCGGGTCGTAGCGACTGCACGAAGGTGAACCGCAATTAGGTGCGTTCGTTCGTCGCGGCGTCTGCCGTCGCGTCCGCCGTCGCGTCCGCCGTCGCATCTGCCGTCGCGTCCGCCGTCGCCGACTCGAAGTAGCGCAGCGGGTGCGAAATCGTGTCGCACCGGTCGTCGCGGTTCACACAGAGGTCGTACGCCTGCATCGTCTCGCAGGTCGGCGGCGCGTACTGCGACCCGCTGGAATCCGCGAGAACCGTCGCGCGCGTTTCCAGCGCTTCTGCGTGTGTCTCGCCGACGACGCTGCCGACCTCTCCGGGGTCGAAGCCGACGCCGACGAGGAACGCTGCGAGCGTGAACGCCGCCTCGTTCGCCAGGTCGTCGCCTGCCTGTGCCTGCGTCACGAGGGCGCTGATACACGGTGGGAAGTGGTCGGCATCGACTGACTCCGTGTAGACGACGTTGACCGCACCCCGGTCCGACAGCAGATTCCGCAGGCGCTCGACGTGTGGCTGGAGTGCCGACGCGAGTTGGTCGCCAGCGTCGCTTCCGCGGACGGAAAACGGTAATCCGTCTGCGACGCGGCGTCGCGTCGCTTCCCGGAGGAGTGCGTAGAGTTCCTCGCGGGCGACGCGAACTGCACCATCCGCCAGCGCGCGGTTGACCAGTCGCCAGTCGTCGCCCCAGTCTGTGTCGGAGTAGGTGAGATACGGGCCGACATCGACCCAGTAGTGTGCGGGGCCTCGTCGCCTGCTTTCTGCCCGTTCTGCCCGGACTGCGTCGGAGAGGCCGAACTCTCGGAGGAAGTCGTCCAGTGAGGCGCGGGCGTCGCTGTTGATGTCGTCGTCGCCCGCGTCGAAGTCGGCGAGCATGCGCTCGTAGGCTGTGTCTGCCTCTGCGCGAGCGTACTTGTCGACTGCCGCCGGTGTCTCGACGAGCGAGACGATGATGCGGGAGATGGGGTACGACAGCAGTTCGGATTCGGTATCCCACGTGTAGGGCGATTCGGCTTCGACGGTGCCCTCCATGAGGGCGCGTTCGACGCGCTCTACCCCACGCTCGACTGCTGGAGCATCCTCGGCAACGAGCGTCGCGATAGCCACGTCTGCCGATTCAACCGCGTCTCTCGCGGCGGCGAAGAATGGGTATCGTGCGTGGAGCGGGCGCATCCGCATACCGCCACGTTCCGGGTGATACCCGATAAACGCGACGAATTTCCCGGTGGCCCAAAGACGGACTTGGCAGCGACGCATCACACCACCTATTACGGACCGCATCCTCACCCTCTCACGTGCCGCATTTCGACTATCCGTGCCCGGACTGCCGCGCCACGACGAGTCTCCACGACGCCGACTGTCAGTTCGAGGGGACGCCGTGGGTGGATGTCGAACGCGCCTACGTCGATATCGTCTCCGTCCTCACCGGCGGGCCGTGTGACGAAGAGACGCTTCGCCGCGAGGCCCCGGGTGAGTGGGGCGCGCTCCAGCAATCGGCGCTGTCTCGACTCAAGCGCGACGACCGAATCTCGGAGGCCAACTCGGGCGTCCTCCGACTGCTCACCGCAGAAGAGTTCAGAGAAGAGGTGTCCGAACCGACGCACGAACCCATGCGGACGCTCTTTACGTACGGGAGCGTCCCCGGCTGCCACGACAACGCCGTCTTCGCCATGATTGCGTGGTACGAGATGGTTGGACTCTCGTGGCCAGAGACACGCGAGAACGTCGTCAACTGGCTTCGCGAGACTGGAACGTGGGACCGCGGCGGATTCGAAGAGGCGACCCCGCAGGAACTCGTCGAGAAGAAACGCCACGTCTACGACGCTGGCTACGGGTGGAAAGAGAAAGCCACCTCGGCGAAGCGCATCATCGACCGCTATCGGGCCTGACTGCAGTCGTTCGACCGTCGGCAGTTCCTGTTTTACTCGTCTGTGTCGTCCGTCGGGGCGCAATGGTTACGGATTTGTCGCGCGTCTGGTGAGTCGTGAGTGGACCCGAGTCGGCTTCTCTGGCAACGGCTTCTTCCCCGCCGTCTCCGGCGGACCGTGGGGCGAGACGCGCGCTGGCCGTCGTCATCGCCATCGTCTTCATCGACCTGCTCGGATTCGGCGTCGTCATCCCGATTCTGCCGTTCTACGTCCGCAGTTTCGGCGTCAGCGACGTGTTCATCGGCTTTCTCGCGGCGTCGTACTCCATCATGCAGTTTCTGTTTGCGCCTATCCTCGGGCGAATCTCCGACCAGCGGGGTCGCCGCCCAGTCATCATGATTTCACTCGTCGGGAGCGTCCTCGCGTGGACCGTCTTCGGCCTCGCCGGCGAAATCGAACTCCTGTTCGGGACGGTGCTCGCGGTGGCGACACTCTTTTCGTCACGGATGCTCGCGGGCGCGATGGGTGGCAACATCGCCACGGCGCAGGCGTACATCGCAGACATCACGCCACCCGAGCGCCGCGCTGGTGCACTCGGACTCATCGGCGCGTCGTTCAGTCTCGGGTTCATCTTCGGGCCAGCAATCGGGGGGCTCATGGCCTCGGACCCGGTCGTCGCCGCCGCGCAGAACGTATTTCCCGCGTTCATTCCGGCGACCCGATTTTCCCTGCCGAGTTTCACTGCTGCCGGGTTGAGCCTCGTCAGTCTCCTGTTCGCGTTCGTCTTCCTCCGTGAACCCGCCCGGAAGCGCGCACCTGTTGGCGCGTCGACGACGTCGCTCGTCACGCAGTTCCGTGACGCGCTGAACGACGACAACCTCCGGGGTCTCGTCGTCTCGTTCTTCGTCGTCTCGGTGGCGTTCTCGGGCGTGCAGGTCATGTTCATCCCGTTCGCGGCGGACATCTACGGCTACGGAGAGACGGAGACGGCGCTGTTTCTGACGTACATCGGACTTCTCGGAACGCTGAATCAGGGCGTGGTCGTCGGGCAACTCGCGCGGCGATACTCCGAGGCGAAACTGGCCGTCGTCGGTGCGTTTGGGCTCATGCTCTCGCTGGCGTTGCTTCCGTTCTCACCGGATATCGGGCAGTTCCTTCCGGCCGTCGGCGGCCCGGTATGGTTCACACAGGAACTCCTGGCACTCCTGTTAGTCGGGGCGCTGTTGTCGTTCGGAAACGGGATGTTGAACGTCTCACTGTCGACGCTCGTCTCGACGTCGGCATCTGCCGAAACACAGGGCAACGCCTTCGGCGTCACACAGGGGGCAGGGAGTCTCGGGCGAACGATCGGCCCGCCAACCATGGCCGCGCTCTACGTACTCACCTACTGGTCCCCGTTCGTCGTGGGGGCCATCCTCATCGCCCCCATCGTCCTCACGCTAGTGACGATAGCCCGACGCCCCCGTGTAGTCCCCGAGTAACTCGTCTGGAGCTGGTTCTCCGTAAACGTTAGGCCGGCACAGGCTGAGTCACACCCGTGCTTCCGGCATCGCCTCTCGTCATCCTCTGTGTGATTGCGGCCGCCGTCTCCGGGTCTATCGGCATCGTCGCATGGCGTGAGGGGACCGAACCCGGGTCGAGATGGCTGTCGGTTCTGTTGTTCGCGGCGACGCTGTGGGCTGGTTCGTACGCATCCGCGCTCGTGACGTTCGACCCGAGTCTCCGAGTGTGGTACCAGCTCCCCATCGAAATCGCACAGGGTATCATCGCGCCAGCGTGGCTCGCGTTCGCACTTGCGTACACCGGCCGCGGCGAACTCGCCTCTCGCCGTCTCGTCGTCGGACTGTTCCTGTTTCCTGCGGTCACCGCTGCTGTTCTCGTGACGAACCCATCACACGGCTTGCTCTGGTCGAACTACCGAATCGTCTCTGTGTTCGGTGCGGCCACGGTCCAGTTCGACCCGAACCTCTGGTACTATGTCCACGCAGTCTACGGCTACGTCATCATCGGCACCGGTATCGTTCTCATCGTCGGCATGCTCATGGAGCGTCTGTCTCGCTACCGCGAGCAAGCCGTCGCGCTCGCAATCGGGTCGATTGCGCCAACCGTCGCCCACGTGACGCACACCTTCGGCCTCGGCCCGTTTCCAATGGTCAACTTCACGCCCATCGCCCTCTCGGTGACCGGTGTCACGTTCGGATACGCGCTCTATCGCTTCCAACTGTTCGGCCTCTCGCCCGCGACAGGGCGACTCGGCCGACGTGCCGCAATCGACGACGTGGCAGTCGGCATTCTCGTCATCGACCGTGAGAACCGCATCGTCGACGCCAACGCCGCCGCACGGTCACTCCTCGACTTCGACATCGGGTCTGTGCTGTTCGAACCGCTCTCGACGGTCCTCCCGGGCGTCGATATCGACGACGAGCGGCAACTCGTCGACGTGACTATCGACCGGAGACGACGGACGTACGAAATCACCATCTCACCGGTCACAGACCAGCACGAACGCCGTCTCGGGTGGACGGTGTCCGTGTCGGACGTGACGGGGCGCGTCCGGCGACGACAACGGTTAGAAGTGCTGAATCGCGTGCTTCGCCACAATCTCCGGAACGATATGACCGTCGTCATCGGGTACGCCGACATGGCTGCAGACCGCCTCCCACCAGACGACCGCCCAATCGCGAAGACGATTCAGCGTCGGTCGAACGCCCTCGTGTCGCTCGGTGAGAAGGCCCGAACAGTCGAACGCGTCATGGCGGGTATCGACGCCGGAGGCCAGTTCGACGTCGCGCAGACGGTTCGACGCGCCGCGACGGAGGTCCACACCGAGTTCGGCACCGGGGAGATAACCATCGATGCGCCCGACTCGCTGTTCGTCACCGGCAGTGAATCTGCGGCCAGACTCCTCGTTCGCGAACTGGTCGAAAACGCCTACGAACACGGTGACGCCGACACGACGGTCCGCGTCGTGGTCCGCGAAGCAGACACAGACTTGCTCCTCAGCGTCAGTGACGATGGCCCGGGCGTCCCCGACTACGAACGAACAGTCGTCGAAGAGGGCGGGGAGTCACCGCTGAAACACGGCAGTGGACTCGGACTCTGGGCCGTTCGATGGACGGTCGACGCGCTCGGTGGCCAACTGACGTTCGACGTCGACGACGGGACGACGGCGACGATTCGACTGCCACACTGGCGTCAGGTCGACGACGACGCGGAGTCGCATCCCGTCGAGGATGTAGGGGCCTCATAGACTGTTGCGTACGCTGGTCCCTCGTAGACTGTTACGTACGCCGGACCCTCGTAGACTATCGAGGAAGCCGGACCTTCGGCGGACGACCTGTTTCTGGGTGGAACGTGCTGGCGAACGACCCGACTAGTTCAGCGACTGCTGACAGGCCACACGGTCGCAAGAGAGGTTGGTGACGCCGGTTGGGCGTCACGGTTCGCAGTTAGTCGCTCTGGATGCGCGGGGCGAGCATGTACGTGATGGTGCCCATGCCCTCAGCAATCTGGTAGTGGAGTTTGACCGGGAACTCTTCGCCGAGTTCGACGGTGACTTCGGCGTCGGACGGAATCGCCTTGTTCATATCCTTCAGGTAGTCGAGCGAGAACAGCGAGTCGGCGTCGCCGGCCTCGATGCTGATGAGGTCCGCCGGGGGCAACGAGAGGTCCACGTCGTCGGTGTCGCCTTCTGCTTCGATGTGGAACGTCTCTTCGGCGCTGTCGACGCGGAGTCGGATGTGGTCCGAAACCATGTCGGCCGCCTTGATACCGCGGTCGAGGTGCGTTCCTTCGAGGACGATGTTCGCCGGAAGGTCGAGGTCCGGGATGTCCGGCTCCTGGCGAATCGAGTCGGGGTCGATGAGCGCGAGCGTGTACGAGAGCCCGTCGATGCGGATGTTGAGTTTGCGCGTCTCTTCGTCGAGCGTGAGGTGGATCAGGTCGCCCGCTCCCGCCATACCAGCGACTTCTTCGAGTCGGGAGAGGTTGACACCGATGACGCCGCCGTCAGCCTCGTAGGATTCGAACGCTGCAGCGTCGAGCGTGAGGTCCACCATGCCGACGTTCGCGGGATCGACGGCGCGGATTGCGAGGTTCTCCTCGTTGAGTCGAATCTTACACTCGTCGACGAGAACGCTCACTGAGTCGAGCGCGTCCCGGAGCGTCGCGGCACTCACGATGGCCTTGAACATATGCGCATTCGTACGACAGCGGTCTTAAAAATACTCCTGATTCGGGCTGGCAATATGATGTTCCCGCACGCCCTCTCGCGTGCGCGACCTGCCTAACTCCACTACGAACCTCCTCTTTGCCTCCCGATACCTCACCATGACTATTCTTGACACAATGTTGCAAAATACTGAAGCAGCTGATTTCGTGGGTTTCAGACTTCGCTACAATCAAATGCGGGTTTGTACAACTGGATAGATATGGCTCACACCGAGCAGACTCGTATCGCATTCGTCTGCGTCCAGAATGCCGGCCGGAGTCAGATGGCGACGGCGTTCGCGCGGCGCGAACGCGACAGGCGTGGCGTTGGCGACAGAATCGACGTCGTCACTGGCGGGACCGACCCTGCGGACCACGTCCACGACGAAGTGGTCGACGTGATGCGAGAGAGTGGGTTCGACCTCGCCGAGAACACACCGCGCACTATCGACCAAGACGAGATTATGGACGTGGATATCGTCGTCACGATGGGCTGTTCGGCGGAGGGTATCTGCCCGATGACGTGGCGCGGCGACGCTCGCGACTGGGACCTCGACGACCCGGATGGTCGACCGTTCGACGAAGTTCGAGCGATTCGCGACGACATCGAAGCACGCGTCGTCGAACTGTTCGACGAACTCGTCAGTAGTGAGGCGAGCAACTGATAGATGGCTGTCTCGGAACTCTGGGCGGTCAGCATGGTGTTGGCGGCGTTCGCGGGCGGCGCGTTCGGCGCGGCTATCGGTGCGCTCCCGTCGTTCGCACTCACCGGGGTGGTCGTCGTCGTCGGCGAACTGTACGACCTCGTTCGGCGGACGACAGACGCGAGTCTCGGCGCGGTCGACATCACTGGTGCAATCGGCTTCGGTGTCGTCTTCGGGCCGCACGTTGCGTTCGGTGGCGGGGCCGCAGCGGCGGCCTACGCGGCGAAACGCGGCTATCTCGACATCGAGTTCGACTACCACCCGGCCAAGGAAGTCACGCAGGGACTCGGAACGAAACCTGACGTCCTGCTCGTCGGTGGCCTCTTCGGTATCTTCGGTTACTGGGTCGCGACGCTCTCGGCAACGATTGGCCTCCCAACCGACCCTGTCGCACTGGGGGTCGTCGTCTCCGCGCTCACTCACCGACTCGTCTTCGGATACAGTCTCATCGGCGCAGTTCCCGGCCGACTGTTCGATATGTCTCCGTTCGAACGCGGTGAGTCGAGGGGCGAAGCGCGGGCCGATGGCGGCCTCGTGGGTGCAGAGAGCACAGCAGATAGTTCATCCGGCGGCGACGACCGCCTCGCGGTCGAACCGTGGCTTCCGTACCAGTACCGCTGGCCGAACGTCGTCGTCCTCGGAACCGTCGTCGGAATCCTCGGTGCGTACATCGCCTACGTGACGGGAAGTGCCTTCCTCGCGTTCGGCCTGTGCGTCGTCTCACTCGTGTTCGTCAACGCCGGTGTTCCCAAGATTCCCGTGACGCACCACATGGCGCTCCCTGCGAGCACTGCTGTGGTTGCCAGCGTCGATGCTCCGCTTTCGTCGCTGACTCCTGTCGCCATCGCGAGTGCGGTGCCGCTGAGTGAAGCAGTCCTCCTCGGTGCTGTCTTTGGGGCTCTCGGTGGTGTGCTTGGTGAGGTCGCACAACGCGTCTTCTACGCTCACGCAGACACCCACCTCGACCCTCCGGCGGCGAGTATCGTGGCCACGTCGTTCGTCATCGCGACGTTGGCACTCGTCGGTGTCCTTCCCAGTGCAGCTTGGGTTCCACTCCCGTGACAAGTGATTCTCTGGCCCCTTGAAGCGAACCGAATGATGGAGTCCGGTCTGATTCGCTAGCGACCCACAACGAACCTCGGGCGACGACTCGACATCCGAGGGGTGCGTTCGTCTGCCTTACTGCATCGCCTTGACCCACCCGGGAACGCTCGCCATCCCTTGCTTGTCCTCCCAACCATGCGCTCGGAGGTACGTTTCGAGGTCGGTCAACTCGAAGCCGAACGTCTCTTCGAGTGCATCGACGTCGGCGCTGTACCCGACGTCGTTGAACCATTCACACATCACGGTGAACTCCTCACCGAACGCTTCGTAGGCGTCTTCGATGGGGACGTGAATCGCCTCGACTTCGCGGCCAGTGATGTCCGAGAGAATCGCGGCAGTCTCTTCGAGCGTCTTCTCGTCGCCTGCGAGGTCGATCGCTTCGCCGACGAATGCGTCGGGGTTCGCGAGTGCGACAGCAGCCGCGTGGCCGATGTCGTCGTTGCTGACCATCTGGAGGCTGACACCCTCTTCGAGTGGGAGCGCGAGTTGGCCATCCTCGACGATATCCTCGGCGAACGCCTCGAAGTTCTCGAAGAAGAAGGCGGGCTTGAGAACCGTCCACGGGAGGTCGAGGTCGCGAATGTGTTGGTCGATTTCGTCAGCGGAGTCGAAGTGGGGGATACCCGTGTCCTCGTCGTGACTGCCGACCCCCGAGAAGACGAAGTGGTCGACGCCCTCTTCACTGGCGACCGTCGCGATGTTCTTCCCCTGTCGAACCTGTGCGTCGTAGCCCTGCGTCCAGAAGTTCGTGACGGCGAAGACGGCGTCCGCGTCACGGACGGGTTCACGGAGTGTCTCTGGCTCTTCGAGGTCACCTTCGACCACCGTGACGCCACGGGCTTCGAGCGCCTGTGCTGCGTCACTGGAGGCGTCTCGCGTGAGGCCGCTGACGTCGAATTCGTGCTCACTCTCGAGGAGGTGGTCGACGACTGCGCCACCTTGGTTTCCGGTCGCTCCGACGACGAGTACGTGTGTGTGTTCGGCGGACATTGGTACGAACGTGTCTCCACGTGTGGCCAAATCACCATATATCTCTGGCAACACAGGCGACAGGTGATGACACCGATGTCACCTGCGAGTGGGCGTGCAGCGCATGGTGACTCGTGTCTGAGGTTCACACGGCCTGAAACCAAAGCCGAAGGCGGTATACGGTCTGATACGCTACTGACCCACAACGAACCATGGCGCGCAAAGACCACTACTACAACAAGGCCAAACAGGAGGGCTATCGCGCTCGCTCGGCCTACAAGCTGAAACAACTCGACGAGGAAGTCGGGTTGTTCGGTCCCGGCAACACGGTCGTCGACCTCGGTGCCGCCCCCGGCGGGTGGCTCCAGGTCGCTTCCGAGCGGGTCAAAGCCAACGGCAAAGTCGTCGGTGTCGACCTCCAGCGAATCCGCGGCCTCGACCTCCACAACGTCGAGACCATCCGCGGCGACATGACCGAAGACGAGACGAAAGAAAAACTCACGTCGATTATCGGCGAACGCGGTGCCGACGTCGTCGTGTCGGACATGGCACCGAACATGACCGGCGAGTACTCGCTGGACCACGCACGTTCGGTCTACCTCGCTCGGCAGGCGTTCGAAGTCGCACAGGAACTCCTCGCGACCGGCGGCGACTTCGCCGTGAAGGTGTTCGACGGACAGGACCTCGCGGACTTCCGCGCCGACATGGAAACAGAGTTCCAGTACGTCCGGTCGATTCGCCCACAGGCCTCCCGTGACAGTTCGTCCGAACAGTATCTCATCGGCAAGCACTTCCTCACTGCCCCGGTTCGCAAGGGCGACGAACTCGAGGTCGAAATCGTCGACGTGGGGAGCGAAGGTGACGGTATCGCGAAAGTGGAGGACTTCACAATCTTCGTCTCAGATGTCGAAGAAGGTGACACACCCCGCGTCCGAATCACCGACGTGAAACCCCGGTTCGCGTTCGCCGAACCGCTCGACGACTGAGCGCGCCTTTTTCTGTTCTCTCACGTCGCGTCCAGTCTGGTTCTCACGCCGCGGTTTTCCTGAAACTCGCTGATTCGTCCGGTCGCACCGCTCACGATTCCCAACAGGTGGTGTCCACTCTCGACTCTCGCTCAGTCGTCTATCACGAGGTCGAGCCGTAGTTCGGTGTGACATCCTTTCCATCCACCACGACAGTGCCCTGTCGCGAGAATATCACCGAACGACGTGTATGTCGCACAGTTCGGACACCGAATTCCCATCTCCATCGCATCCTGCTCGGTGAGACGGACGCGGTGCTCATCGACCATCAGCATGTGGTATGCTACCAAAAGAGATAAGCCGAGCGTCGAATCTGTCGCTCAGGTCGGGCGCACGACCGCTCAGTCAGCGACCCACCCGTCGTCGGCCGAGGTGGACTCGTCACCGAGGAGCGAGACGACGAGGTAGACGAACGGCGTGTCGACGAGCGCGATGAGGAGTTTCAGCAGGTACTGTCCGACGATGAGTCCGATGAGCACGTTCTGTGGGAGTGCCTGGCCGATGCCGAGAACCGTCGGTGCGACGTAGAACGCGACGCCGACGAAGATGACCGTGTCGATGGCCTGACTCGTCGCCGTCGAGACGATGTTTCGAAGCCAGAGGAACGCACCGTCTGTCATCTCGCGGATGCTGTGGAAGACGATGACGTCCCAGTTTTGACTCACGAGATACGCGAGCAGACTGCCGGCAACGATGTTCGTCCCCGACGCGAGGACGTTGGAGAACTCGGCGGCAAATTCGGGGTCTGCGGCGGGTGCGACGATTGTACTCCACACCAACCCGAGGAGGACGAAGTTCATCGCGAACCCGACGTTGACCATCACCTGCGCCGGCCGTCGGCCGTACAGTTCGGAGTAGCAGTCTGACGCGAAGAAGGTGAGTGCGTACGCCAGTGCTGCGCCCGGCAGAATAATCGTCGCGCCGACGACTGGGAGTTCACCGATGGCAGACGGAAGTGGAATCGCCAGCAGTTTGGAGGCGGTCAACTGCGCCGTCGTCAGTGCCGTGACGAACAACCCGACGAGGGCGATTTGGCCGACGTTCGAGTGCCCCTTACTCATCGTCTTCCAGTCGGTTGTGTCGTTTGTCGATTTCGTCGAGGATGTCGAGCGTCTTACGAATGGACGATCGGACAGCGTCGCTTCGGTTCACGAATTTCTTGTCGTCGCCGACGTGCTCGTCTAAATCAGCGAGCAGTTCGTCGGGAATCTCAACGCTAATTTTGGCCATACTCGGCGATTATCACGAGAATACTTACGCCTTTTCAACAGTCAGTTGAACCGATAGCTTCGTGTCGCCCCGAAAATCTGCGGTTACCCGGGAGCGATTCGGTGATTATTCGGCGGTTCCGCGGGCGGGAGCGAGGTTCCGGCGACCACCGAACGTCACCACGAACAGAATCCCGAGTCCGATTCCGTAGGCGGCCATCAGTGGAATCGTCACCATGAACATCGTCGTGATGCTCGCCGGGGTGAAGATGGCCGAGAGCGAGAGGATGAGCACCGTCACCTCGCGCCAGCGGTCTCGCATCGTGTTGTAGGTGATGCCGGCCGTGTTGAGAAGCACCATCAAGATGGGCACGTCTGCGAGGAGTCCGATTCCGGCCGTCGTGAAGAAGATGAGCCAGAAGAAGTTGGTGATGCGGTAGGCGATAATCATCTCCGCTGCGATGGCGTCCTCGACGAGGAACGTGATGACGGCGGGCGCGACGTAACTGTACCCGAGTGCGAACCCACCGAGGAGTCCAGCGGTGAGCGCACCAGTCCACACGAAGACGGTCCGACGACGCTGTCGGACGATGCGCCGCTCACGGAGCGCGGGCCACGCGAAGAACGCGAGGAGTGGAATCGTCGCGAGTGCGGCGATGATAGTCGAGAACTTCACCTCGAAGATGAGCGCCTCCATCGGGTGGAGGGCGACGACGTTCAGCACTTCTTCGGGCGTCACCACGTCGGGGAGACGGCGCAGGAAGTCCTGATAGACGTCGCGGATACCGCCGGTGTAGAGCCAGCCGAACGTCCCGGCGAGGACGAGCATGAACCAGCCGACGACCCAGAACGCCCGCGAGGTGAGCGAGTCCACGATGAACGCGACGTCTTTGTAGTAGCCGCCGATGTCGTCTTCGCCCGTCTCACCACCCGTGAGTTCGTCGAAGAACGCGCCGCCGGCGCGGGTCGTTCTGTCTTCCAGTCCGGACGGTTCGTCGGCCGCGTCCGCTGCTGCCGCTTCTCGCTCGGCCTCCGATTCGTCGAACCGGTCGAGGATTGCCTGTGCCTTTTCGGTGTCGCCGTCGTCGATGGCGGCGGACGCGAGGCCCATCGCCTGGTCTTCGTCGAGGTCGGCGAACGCTTCGGGCGGCGCGGCGCGGATGCCGTCCGCGTCGAGTGCGCCGAGGTCGAGTTTCGAGGGGTCACCGACGCCGATTTCCGTGCGCTCGAGACGTTGGATGTCGCGGTAGACGAAGTACGCGACGCCGAAGAGGAGGCCGACGACACCGCCCGCGACGACCAGTCCGCCGAGGACCGCTTGCGACCCCGGGGTGAGGAACACGTAGTCGCTGCCGATAACGTCGAGGCCGGCGTTCGCGACTCCGATACCGCCGTACTCGTAGAATGCGTAGACGAGTAGTCCGGTGACGACGCCGATTCCGGCGAGGAGGTTCCAGTGCGCCGCCGCGGTGGACTTGATGTCCATCTTGGCACTGCCCCGCTTGGCCGTGACGACGACTCTCGCGAGATAGAGACTGAACGCGTAGAGCGAGATGACGGGCACTGCCCACATAATCTGCGTGAACGGGTCCGGCGGGGTGAACAGCGCGCCGAAGGCGAAGATACCGACGACGGCGTGCCGCCACTTGTCGCGGAACGTCTCGTACGGGACGATTTCGGCGTACGACAGGCCGGTCATCGCCAGTGGAAGTTGACTCGCGAGACCGAACGAGAGCGTGAGCAGGAAGATGAACTGTGCCCACTTCACGATGGAGTACGTCGGCGTGAAGCCTGCGGACAGGGCGTTCTGTGCGAGGAACGCGAAGGTAAAGGGGAAGAAGACGAAGTAGCCGTAGGCGACGCCGAGCGCGAACAGCACGAGCATCGTGAGCCCGATGATGGCGAGTTTCCACGGGGCGACCGGTGACTGCGGCCACGCGTTCCGGTCTTTCAGCGCGTCTCTCGAGAAGTAGATGAACGGCGGGAGAGCCATGATGATACCGACGACCAACCCGATTTTCGCTTGCAAGAGGATGACGTCGAACGGCGTCTGTGCGATAATTTCGAGGTTCCCCTGGACGGAGGCGCTCATCTGTGCCACCGTCACGCCTTTGAAGAAGTCCCAGATGTAGAGTCTGAGGGCGTAGAACGTTCCGAGGAATCCGATGAGGAAGACGATGAAAACCTTCTGGAGGTCTTTTTGCGCCGCTCGGAGCATCGCACCGGCGGTTTCACGACCGGCGGCGAGTGTCTGTTGAGTGTCCTCGTCGAGGGCGCTGGACATACGTATGCTGGGAAAGCAGTCTGGCGGTTATCAATCTTTTTCACCGCATCCGTATTTTCGGGGAGGGTGTGGGGTGTTCGTGAGGCGATGCGAAAAGACCTATAACTGGCCGGAAGCGTAGGACACCTGAATGGCGGACGAGGAGCGCGACGCGGAGTCATCTACTGACGAAGAGACGACCGTCTCGACAGACGTGGCTGACGACGACTCGGTCTCGCGCGGTGACAAATCCGACGACGGCGACCAAACGGACGCATCCGACGATGGTGACGAGACACCGTCGAAAGACGTCGAACCCGTCTACGGTCGCGTGACGCCGCGCGAAGAGACGGACAGCGCCGAGTCTGTCGAATCCGACGACTCCCAAGAGAGCGAAGACACCGACGATGCGCCCGAAGACGACGAATCGAGCGGCGACGATTCGGATTCTGCTGCCGACGCGGAGTCTTCGGACGACACCGACGCCGGTGACGCCGGTGACGACACCGAGGACGCAGAAGACACAGACGCAGACGCAGAAGACACAGACGCAGACGCAGAAGACGAAGACGGCACGCTCGTGGTTGGAGAAGCGGGCGACGGCCTCTTCCCAGTCGATTCTGAACTCGACGACGATTCAGACGACGGCGCAGAAGACGCTGACTCGGATGAAGCCGACGAGGGTGACGACGACGAGGATGAGGATAACGAACTCGACGACGCCGACGGTGTGGACGACGAATCCGAGGACAGCAGCGACGACGCTGACACTGATGACGACGCTGACACTGATGACGACGCTGACACAGACGACGACGCCGACGCCTTGGACGGCCCGCCAGAGCCGTACGACCCGCGCTCTGACGTAGACGACGATGTCGGGGATGGTCTCCTCGGCGGCGCGCCCGAGAGTGACAGGGAGATGCCGCTGACCGACCACATCGAGGAGATGATTCGTCGGCTGGCAGTCGTCCTCGGTGTCGCAGGGCTGGTTACGCTCATCCTCTTCCCCGGTGCCGACATCCTCAACGCCTACGTGGACACCGGACTGCCGAGTGCAACCGACGTCATCAACTTCCTCTGGAACACGCACATCCCCGCGGCCGACTCGATGGCGGACCGTCGCCCGCGTCTCTACGGCCCGCTCGAACTCATCTTGACGAAACTCAAAGTCGCCGGCCTCGCTGGAACAGTCATCGGTCTCCCCGTGTTCGTCTACGAGACGTATCTGTTCATGCGACCCGGCCTCTACCCTAAAGAGCGCAAGTACTACCTCGCGGCAGTCCCCACGAGTCTGATTCTCGCGCTCATCGGTGTCGTCTTCGCGCACTTCGTGGTGCTACCGGCCATCTTCGCGTACTTCACGTCCTACACCGAGGGCACGGCAGTCATCGCGTTCGGCCTCAAAGAGACGTTCAACCTCATCCTCATCCTGATGGGCTACATGGCCATCGTCTTCCAGATTCCACTGTTCGTGGAGTTGGCCATCATGATGAACCTGGTCACGCGAGTCTGGCTCGAAGACCGCCGTCTGCTCTTTTGGGGCGCGTTCCTCGGCCTCGCGTTCCTCGTCAGCCCCGACCCGACGGGGATGGCACCAATCATCATCGGCGCGACGATGATTACCCTCTTCGAGGGAACGCTCGCCGTGTTGCGGTGGACTGGGAACTGAGCAGGGTTTACTGCCCCCCTTTCAGGACGGCGCGAGTCGATGACTGATTACACCGACTCCACGGACTCTCGTTTTTCGTCAGCGGCGATGCTCTCGACGCGAACTTTCAGCGCTTCGTTCATCGCCTCGAACCCTGCTTCGGTCTTCTCTCGGATGAACCGAAGAGTGATTCCGGCGAGAATTCCCGAAAACGTCTCCGAATGTTCGAATCGGGTTCGTTCGCCGTCGTCGAGCGGTTCGAGGCGGAATCGGTGTTCGCCGTCGAATAGCCCCGGAACGACGAGGTGGCCGAGCCACCCAAATTCACGGTTCTTCTCGGAGCGCGTCACGTCCGGTTCGAACGCCGACTCACCACCACCGGGCGGCATGAGGCGGACGACGAGCGTCGCGCCTTCGTTCGCTCGCCCGACGATTCGCATGAAGGGGTTCCACTCGTCGTAGTGGTCGAAATCGATGAGCACTGCCCACACCTGCTCTGGTGGTGCATCGATCTCGATACTCGTCGTCAGCTCATGCGTCATATCTACTCTTTCGCGGCCGAGGACCGTGAATCTCGCGTGTACTGCCGCTCGCGGAACGTTCATTGCCGATGGGAAGAAAGCTAGCGTATGGCAACCCTCCTTCTCGCCCGTCATGGCGAGACGACGTGGAGCCACGAAGGGCGTGTACAGGGCTGGGCACCTGTCTCGCTCGATGACCGTGGCCGAAAACAAGCGACTGCGCTCGCACGTCACGTCGAACAATCGTACGATGTCGACCGCATCGTCACATCGGATATCGAACGCGCTCAAGAGACGGCCCGCCCGATCGCGCGCGAACTCGGCCTCGAACCGGTCCTCGACTCCTCGTGGCGCGAGCGCGACGTCGGGTCACTTCAGGGGTTCAAATTCGAGAACCTCTCGCAGCAGTACCCGCAGTACTTCCTCTCGGCAGTTGGCACCCCGGCGGCACGCGAACGACCACCGAGCGGTGAGAGCCTCGTCGAAGTCCGGCGACGCGTCCTCACCGCAGAAGAGGGTCTCGTGGCGTCGATGGGCCCCGACGAAACCGTCCTGGTAATCACCCACGGGACGCCGATTCGACTCATCCTCGGTGAGTTGAAAGGTCTCGACATCGTCGAGACGATGCTCTCACAGCCCCTCGAATACGGGGGAATCTGCGAGCTCACCGTCGAGATGAGTGACGACGGCGACGAACCCACCGTTCACATCGTCGCAGAGAACGTGACGGATTTCCTCACGGTGTAGGCCTGGCGAGCGATTCGTCTAGCGATTCGCTTTTGGGGTGTACTGGGAGCGATTGTACCGTCTCCTGAGAACTGCGGCCAGTCACTTGCGAGCGGCGTCGCCGACGCCTATTCCCGCATCGTTATTCCCGCATCGGATAGTCCTGTGCGAACACGTCCTCGACGAGCAAGTCGTCTTCGTCGTCTTCGCTGGCGGGACTGACGCTCCCGGTTCGGTAGCCGTGTAAGTCGAGCGTGACGTGGTCGAATCCGACGTCTTTCAGATGGTCGCGGGCGGCACGGACGAAATCAGGGTCGAGCGCGCGATCTAACTCGTCGGGAGCGATTTCGATGCGAGCGAGGCCGTCGTGGTCGCGGACGCGGAACTGTTCGAAGCCCCACGTTCGGAGGATGCTCTCTGCCTGTTCGACGCGAGAGAGTCGTTCTTCCGTGACTTCGAGGCCCGTCGGAATACGCGACGAGAGACATGCCATCGACGGTTTGTCGGCGACCGAGAGGCCGTACTCGTCCGCGATTTCGCGAACCTCGCCTTTTTTGATGTCGTGTGCGAGAAGCGGTGAGATAACCGATAGCTCTTCGACTGCGCGGAGGCCGGGACGGTGGCCTTCGCCGGGGTCAGACGCGTTCGTCCCGTCACAGACCGTCTCGATTCCGCGCTCTCGGGCAGCGTCGTACATCCGTCCGAGTCGCATCGTCCGACAGTGGTAACAACGGTCGCCGTCGTTCACCACGAAGTCCGGGTTGTCGAGTTCCGAGAACTCGACGACGATGTGCGGGATTCCGATTTCTTCGGCGACCCGTTTTGCGTCGGCCAACTCGGCTTCGGGGAGCGTCTCGCTCTTTGCCGTGCAGGCGACCGCATCGTCCCCGAGGGCGTCGTAGGCGAGTGCGGCGACCACACTGGAGTCTACGCCGCCGGAGAAGGCGACGAGGGCGCTCTCACGTGTTGCGAGTGCCTCGCGTGCCGCCTGTGCCTTCGCCGCAGCGTCTCGCTCGCTCATGGCCTCCCTTCCCGGTGGATGGTCAAAAGCCCCTCGCCCTCGGCGCGAACGACCGCAACTGTCGAAATATGCGTGTCGGCAGGGGGGTCGCACCCGCGACTTTTTGTCCTATGCCGCGATATGTGCGCCCGAATGGATTTCGAGACCATCCCCGGTGTCGGCGAGAAGACGGCGGCAGCACTCGCAGAACTCGACGACGCCGAACGAGCGCTCAGAGACGGGGACGTGGCAGCACTCGCACGAGCGCCGGGTCTCACCGAAGGCAGAGCGGCGGCCATCGCTCGCGGGGCGATTCGACGTGACCACGACGATGGCGGCGGATTCCTCGCCACGGACCGCGCCTCGGAGATTTATCGCGACGCGCTCGGTCTCTTGCAGACACGGACCGTCACTACATACGCCGAAAAGCGCATGGAGACGCTCTTTCCCTCTGGGTCTGCATCCCGTATCGAGGAGGTCCGCGAGTTCGCCGCCGCCGCGACGGAACTCGACCCAGACCCAGACGTACTCGCGGCGCTTTCCGGTGTCGAACCGCTGTCTGACCCTCGACCACGCCGCGTCCGCGAGCGGTGTATCGCCACGACGGATGCCGAACGCTATGCTGCCGCGAAGGAGACGTTCCCCGAACTCTCTATCGAAGTCGTCGAAGACGCGCGCGGCATCGACGAACTCGCTCGCTCGTACTCGACTGTCGTCGTCCTCGACGAGTCGTTCGCCGGGATCGACGTCGACGGCGACGTGCGCGTCCTCCCGGACGCCGCAGACCGGACCGAGGAAGTCGTCCCCGAACGACTGCTGTCGTTCTTCGCCGAGAACCGCGAGGCCCTGTTGGCCGCCGCAGACGTCCACGAGGTTGCGGACATCGACCCACCCTGCGACGTGACTGCGCTTCGAGACGCACTCGCGCGACTGGACGACGACGGAACCGTCGTCGGCGACGACGAACTCACCCGTCTCTCGGCCGCCGTCGACGACATCGACACGGCCGTCTCGATGGCCGAATCGGTCGCTAACGACCACCTTCGAGACGTCATCCGAGAACGCGACGTAACCATCGAAGGCACCGACTTCCTCTCGCTTGTCGAACAGGGCGCCCGCGTCGATTCGTTGCTCTCACGGGAACTCGAAGACGAGTTCGACGAGGCGCTCGCGGCCGCACGCGAGCATTTCATCGAGTCGCTGGCGCTCCAACCGGGCGAAGCGGACCTCACAGAACGCATCTTCCCCGATAACCCGTCGTTCCCGCTCGCCCACGACGAAGACGCAGTCGGTCGCTTACGAACCGAACTGAAGGCCGCCCGTGACCGACGTGCGGCGAAACTGAAAGCCGACCTCGCGTCCGACCTCGGCGAACTTCGTGACCCGGTCGAGACGCTCGTCCGCGACGCACTCGAACTGGACGTACGCCTCGCAATCTCGCGATTCGCCCGCGACTTCGACTGTGTCTTCCCCGAGTTCACCGGACACGCCGGCCACGACAACGAGGGGTCGTTCGCCATCGAGGCGGGCCGTTCACCACTCCTCGACGTGGATTTCGAAGACGTGGACCCCGTCGACTACGAGGTGTCGGGCGTCACGCTCCTCTCGGGTGTCAACAGCGGTGGGAAGACGTCGACGCTGGACCTCGTGGGTCTCGTCGTCGTCCTCGCACACATGGGGCTGCCTGTTCCGGCCGAGTCGGTTCGCCTCTCGCGATTTTCCGAACTCCACTACTACGCCAAGTCACAGGGAACGCTCGACGCCGGCGCGTTCGAGAGCACACTCCGCGACTTCGCTGCACTCACCGACGGGGCCGCAGACCGCCTCGTCCTCGTCGACGAGTTAGAGAGCATCACCGAACCGGGCGCGTCGGCCAAAATCATCGCCGGAATCCTCGAAGAACTCGCAGAACAGGGCGCAGCGGCCGTGTTCGTCTCCCACCTCGCAGGGGGTATCCGTGAGGCTGCGGGCGTCGACGTGGCTGTCGACGGTATCGAAGCAGTGGGGCTCGAAGACGGCGAACTCGTCGTCAACCGCTCGCCCGTGAAAGACCACCTCGCGCGTTCGACGCCCGAACTCATCGTGGAGAAACTCGCTGGCGAGAACGAGACGAGTTTCTACAGGCGGTTGCTGGAGAAGTTCTAACCCACTTTTTTACGGTTCGGGGTCGCCGGAGGCGACCCACTCACCGTAAAAACCTGGAGGAAAAAAGCCGCGAGCCTCGGCCTTCGGCCTCGCTCGCGGTTCAACTCAAATCTTGTCCGCCGATTCAGCTCGGTATCCCGAAGAGAGCGACGGTCAGCATCGCCAGACCGACCAAACCGATACCCACGAACCGTGTCCACTGATTGTTGCGCGAGGCCATGACGAGCGCGATGATACACTGAAGGGCGAAGAACGCCGCGAACACCCGCGAGGCGATCGCGACGGCCGAGAGCACGTCGGTGACGAGAACGACAGCGATGGCTCCGATAGCGAGGATGGGATAGGTGAAGCGCTGCTCTATGCCTCCTTCGGTGAGTTCGAGCATGACCGCAGAACGTGACGAGATTGCGTTGACTGCCGCCGACGCCTGACTCCCGACCGCCAAGAACAAGATGAGCCACGGAAGGACGGGGCTCGCCACCGTCGCGATGAGAACGACCGAGATTGGGTCGGCCGAATCTGGGCGGTAATCCGCAAAGAGGAGGAGGGCGGCGAATGGGAAGAGGACGAAGGCGACCGTGGCGATGATTTGCGCCAGCCGCATCGTCTTGATGCGGAGGTCAGCGCTGTACTGCGAACCGATGTATCGAGACGCTTCGAACCCCTGGACGATGGCGAAGAGACCGAGAATCTTCCGGAGCTCTTCTGAGCCCACTGGTGGGTCGTAATTGGGGAGTGCCCAGGCCCCTGCCAGCACAGCGTCGATGTTGTACGCGAGGAATCCGACGATGATTGCCGTGATGGCCGCGAGGTTGAACGCAGTCGTCTTCTCGCCCAGTTTGTTGAGTTGGCTGAGCCCTCTGTAAAACCCAATCAAGCCGAGGGCGACTAACGAGAGCACTGCGAGTCCTGACCCTCGCGAGACGCCGGGGTCGAGGTTGACGCCCAGCGGAACCGCGATGAGGAGGACGATGACTCCTCCCATGAGTTGCAAGTAGTAGGCGACGTTCACGAGCGACGCAACGAGTAACGAAGCCTGCGCGACGCGCGAGACGTTGCGCAGCGTGCCCTTCTCACCGGCTATCGGTTCGAACGCTCGGATGTTGTAGCGCATGACCCACCCCATCGTGTACCCGAGCGCACAGAGCCCGAGCATGATGAGGGGCGATTCGAGTCCGATGATGTACACGATAATCGGCGTCATCGCGACGAACCCGATGTCCATGATGTTCGCGAGGGGAACGACCGTGGCCTGATAGGCCGTCGATTTCTGGACACGACTCGAATACAGCACCGCGGACAGTGCGAGGAGCGTCACGACGACCACAATCGAGATGACGAGGGTCATAGGCGGCCCCACTCGTTCTGTGCTGAATCGAACGCGTCAGAACCGTGTCCCAGTTTGGTGTTTCGGTGTGTTTGCGTCCGAATTCCTGTCTGTTCGACGGAGTGCAGTTGTGACGATATCTCGTCTGGGTGTCTGTAGACAATCATTGTTCGAGTGACCACGCGATTCGTCCAGACCTGACGACGTTCACACTTCACGGGTGATGACGTCCGTGTCGGTTCTCCCGTCGTTGGCTCTTCTCTGTGTTCCCGCACGCGATGTCTAGCCTCTTTCAGAAGGTGTCTCTCGGCATGCAGTAATGCAGAACATGTCTCTCGATAGATGGATAGTTACTCACCTAACTGGCCAATTAACGAGGAAGTACTGCGACAGAGCGACGTATTAATCTCAAATAACAGTTGATTGTCAGGTAATGGTGAACTCAGCGTTCGTCTGAGAGTCAGAATTGTCGGTACTATCGGGGGTGAATGCCGCCGGGCTTCGAATTTCAGACGCTCTCGTGCCACTCCTCGCGCAGCAATCCGTACTGAATCATGTCGCGGTACGCGCCATCGACGAACATGAACTTGCGTTTGCGACCCTCTTCGGTGAACCCGAGCGATTCCAGGAGGCCGCGAGAGGCGTCGTTGAAGTCGAACGCTTCTGCTTCCACAGCGGGGGTGTTGTGAGTTCGAAGGACGTAGTCGATGACGAGTGCGACTGCTTCTTTTCCGTAGCCTTCGCCGTGGTATTCCGGAACGAGCCAATAGCCCAGTTCCGGACGTTTGTAGTGCGCGTCGACGACGCTCACCCGGCCAATCGGTGTCACGTCGTCCTCACTGGGCCGACCGGGGGACGCGCCGTCGCCGTCGAGACAGACGAGAAAGCGGTCCGGCGCGGTTCTGTCGTCCGAAATCTCGTACTGCTCTCGATTCAGCAATGGTCCTCCGAGTGGAATCCGAATCTCCGGGTTCGCACCCGCTCGCTGGAGGAACGGGATGTCTTCCGTCTCGGAGGTCCGGAGCGCCACTCGTTCGCCACTCGCGACGATTGCACCAGGCATGAAATAGAACGGCAGCGGAATTCGCTATATATCTTCTGTGCGGTTGTGGACGTGTCCACCAGCTGGCGTCTTCATTTATTACGATTCACCAACAACTTCGGCCATGCCCGCTGACTCGCTCTCTGCCGAAGAACGGCGACAGTACGACGTCGTCTATCACGCCACGAAGAACGCCATCTGGGACGTGTTGGGGACGGCGGTGTATCTGCTGTTTCTCGTCTTCGTCCTCGGAATCACGCTCCTCGGGTTCGTCTTCCCCGCGCTGGGGGAACTCGCCTCCGGTGAGACTAATCCGTTCGTCCTCGGCATTGGAGGTGTCGCTGTCCTCGTCGCGCTCATCACAGCGTACCAGATTTATCGACTCAGTCGGTGACGTCTCGCCCCCTTCCATCGTGGAAATCCTGTCCGACGAGAGCCGGTAAACGATTAAGTCCCCCGCGCGTGGTACTCTAATCGATGAGGGAGGACCCCGAAGAGGGGATGCTGTCGTGGGACGAGACGGTGTTCCGCGACGAACACGTCTTCGAGATTGACCACGTCCCGGAGACGTTCGACCACCGTGAGAGCCAACTCCGGAGTCTGAAGTACGCGCTTCGCCCGGCAGTTCGTGGCTCTCGGCCCCTGAACACCATGGTTCGTGGTCCACCCGGCACCGGGAAGACGACTGCTGTCCAGAAACTCTTCGGCGAGCTGGGGACGCAGTCGGGCGTTCGAACAGTCCGCGTGAACTGTCAGGTCGATTCGACCCGCTACGCGGTGTTCTCGCGCGTCTTCGAACACATCTTCGAGTACGAACCCCCGTCGTCGGGTATCTCGTTCAAGAAGTTGTTCGGCCAGATAACCGACCGTCTCGTCGAAGACGACGAAGTGCTCGTCGTCGCGCTCGACGACGTGAACTACCTGTTCTACGAGAACGAAGCGTCGGACTCACTCTATTCGCTCCTGCGCGCCCACGAGGCACACACCGGAGCGCGAATCGGCGTCATCATCATCTCGTCGGACCTCTCACTCGACGTTATCGACGAACTCGATGGGCGCGTCCAGAGCGTCTTCCGGCCCGAGGAGGTGTTCTTCCCCCGCTACGACGTGAACGAAATCTTCGACATCCTGCGTGGGCGAACCAAACGCGGATTCCACGAGGACGTTATCGGCGACCCCGAACTCGACCGAGTGGCCGAACTCACCGCCGAGAGCGGCGACCTGCGAGTCGGAATCGACCTGCTCCGACGCGCCGGCCTCCACGCAGAGATGCGTGCGTCGCGGACCGTCGATATGGAAGACGTCGAAGCGGCCTACGACAAGTCGAAATACGTCCACCTCTCGCGATGTCTCCGCGGCCTGTCGGACCCAGAACGCGAACTCGTCCGCGTCGTCGCCGAGTTCGATGGCGACCGCGCCGGCGCGGTGTTCGAGGCGTTCAACGAGGAGACTGGACTCGGCTACACGCGCTACTCCGAACTCGTGAACAAACTCGACCAACTCGGCGTCATCGAGGCGCAGTACACCGAAATCGAAGGTCGTGGGCGAACGCGCGCCATCTCGCTGGCGTACGACGCAGACGCCGTCCTGGACCGCCTCTGAGCGCAGTTCCACGACGGCCACAAACGTGTTTCAGGTCAATTTTTACTCGTCGGCCGAGTCGCCTGACTCATGAAGACGACTGGCGGAAGCGACGAACAGAAACGCCGCGCAGCGGAGGCCGCAGTCGCTGCAGTCGAAGACGGCATGGTCGTCGGCCTCGGAACGGGGAGTACGACAGCGTTCGCCATCGAAGCCATCGGTGACCTCGTCGCTGGCGGGATGGACGTTCGTGGCGTCCCGACGTCGTTCGCGTCGCGCGAACTCGCCCGAGAGAACGACATCCCGCTCGCTGCCCTCGACGAAATCGACGCACTCGACCTCGCTATCGACGGTGCAGACCAGGTCGCGGGCGACGCACTCGTGAAAGGTGGCGGCGCGGCCCACGCCCGTGAGAAGATCGTCGACGCCTTCGCAGACCGGTTCCTCGTCGTCGCGGACCCATCGAAGCTGGCTGACGTGCTGTCGCATCCGGTTCCAGTCGAAGTGCTTCCCGACGCACGAACTACCGTCGCGGCCGCCGTTTCGACCCTCGGTGGCGACCCGATGCTTCGTCGCGCCGAGCGAAAAGACGGACCGGTCGTCACCGACAACGGAAACCTCGTCCTCGACTGCGATTTCGGAACGATAGACGACCCCGAACCACTGGCAACGTCACTGTCGGTACTCCCCGGCGTCGTCGAACACGGTATCTTCGCCGGGCTTGCCGATACGGTCTACGTCGGAACCGAGGACGGCGTCGACGTCGTCGACTGCTGAGCATCGCTCTTCGAGGTCAGTTTTCGGTCTCGCTCTGTCGCTAACGCTGTCGCTCTGCGGTCTGCAATAAAAGAAAGTAGTTCTAAACCGATTTACAGGTCGCGGGGCTGGACCGTCTTTCGGTCGTTCTCTTCTGCACGGCGTGCGGCGTCGTCGAGAAGCTCCTTGACTTCCTCGTCGAGAGCGTCGTAGAAGTCCGAGGCTACGTTTTTGTCCTTGAGCGCTTCTTTGACGGCTGCCTTGACAATGAGGTCTGCCATACAGAATGTCCTACCGATTCTCCCTACATAAACGTTCCTATATTGGACGTTAATACCGCCGTATTTGGGGGTTTTGGCGCTTCTCTAAGGACGAATTTGGGAGTAAGAATCTCCCCTTATATATGTTTTCTCCCCGTGATGGGAGAACGACGGGTATGAGTACGCCTCGGGCGTACGGGCGGCCATATGCGCGACATCCTGGATGCCGTCGCGGACGGAACGCTCTCGCCCGCGGAGGCCGAAGCACGACTCGCGGGATACGCGACAACCGGCGCTGGACGGTTCGACGCCGCCCGAGAGACGCGCCGAGGTATTCCCGAAGCCATCCTCGCAGAGGGGAAGACACCCGACGAGACGGCGACGATTGCGGTCACGGCCGTCGAAACGAGTGGTCGAGCGCTCATCACGCGAGCCAGCGCCGCCCACGCCGAGGCGGTTGCCGATGCGCTCCCCGACTGTGCTATCGACCGTGACGCCCGAGCGAAGACAATCGTCGCGTGCGACTCGTCGTTCGAACGACCGGATATCGATGCCACCGTCGGTATCATCACCGGCGGAACGTCCGACGCTGAGGCCGCAGGTGAAGCGGCAGTCGTCCTTCGCGAGATGGGCGTGACAGTCGAACGAGTCGAAGACGTTGGCGTCGCTCACCTCGGCCGCGTCCTCGACCACCTCGACTTGCTTCGTGACGTAGACGTGCTTGTCGTCGCCGCCGGCAGAGAGGGCGCGTTACCCACCGTCGTCGCCGGACTGGTCGATACGCCAGTCATCGGCCTCCCCGTCTCGACCGGATACGGACACGGCGGCGACGGAGAAGCGGCACTCCTCGGGATGGTCCAGTCGTGTACCGTCCTCTCGGTGGTGAACATCGACGCAGGCTACATCGCCGGGGCACAGGCAGGGTTGGTCGCCCGCGCCGTCTCCGACGCCCGTCAGGAACCATAGGGTTCCGTCCGTCTCGACTCGTCCTCACACGCTCGTGATGTGTGTTTTCACGGATGTGTGCGAATTAGCAGTCACGCGCACACGCGCGAAGGCCTCATATGGGTACGACACGGTGTATCAGCCACCGGCCTGGTGGCTGCCGGCTGTACCAACAATGCCAGTCTGTGACCACTGCGGGTCACACGTCTCAGAGCGCTTCGCACGCGTCTTTGCCGACAAACATGGACAGGTTCTCGCTTGTCCGAACTGCTCGGCGAACGCAGGTATCGCGGAGGTCGCTCGACAACGTGCCCGCACTGCATGACCACTGAAGCGAACAAAGACCACCACGCGAAGCCAACACCTCGTGCACGAGGCCGGGCGTAGGGTTCATACCCTCGCCCTCGAACCATTCTCTCGTGCACTTCGTCTACGTCCTCCAGTGTACCGACGGGTCGCTGTACACCGGCTATACGACCGATGTCGAGCGACGCGTCGCAGAACACAACGCCGGCGATGGCGCAAAGTACACGCGTGGTCGCACGCCTGTCGAACTCGTCCACGTCGAGGAGTACGACTCGAAGTCGACGGCGATGTCTCGCGAGTACGAAATCAAACAGCTCAGACGCGAGCAGAAGCTGTCGCTCGTCGAGTCGTGAGGGAACTCGTCGAATCATCGACTCTCGTGGCAATTCGTGCTGTCACATGACGATTTGTCCTGTCACGTGGCGATTCGTCCTGTCACGTGACGATTCGTCCTGTCACGTGACGATTTGTCCTGTCACCCGCCAAGTCTCGATGGCGGTACATGTCGGGTCGTAACGTAGTTTTTTGGCTCGCCGTGCCGACGTGCGCGTATGGACAAAATCTCCTTTGGGACCGATGGGTGGCGTGCCACCCTGGATACGTTCACCGACGAGCGTGTTCGAATCGTCGGACAGGCGGTTGCCGACTACCTCCGCGAAGAGGGCTACACCGACCCCGTCTTCGTTGGCTACGACGCCCGCGAGACGTCGCCCGGATTCGCCGAGTCACTCGCCGAAGTCGTCGCTGGCAACGGATTCGACGTTCTACTGCCGGAACGCGACTGTCCGACACCCCTCGTCGCTTACGCCATCGCGGACCGTGGCCTCTCCGGTGCGCTCATGGTCACTGCCTCGCACAACCCGCCGGAGTACAACGGCGTGAAGTTCATCCCCTCCGACGGTGCGCCTGCACTCCCAGAAGTGACCGACGCCGTCGCCGCGTATCTCGCCGAACCGGACCTCCTCCCAGAATCCGAACACGGCACGATCGAACGCGTCGACGTCGTCTCTCCCCACGCCGACCACGCCCTCGAACTCGTCGGTGGCGACCTCTCTGGGCTGACAGTCGCCTACGACGCCATGCACGGAAGCGGCCGTGGCGTGACCGACGACTTGCTCGAATCGGCCGGTGCAGATGTCGTCCGACTCCGCTGTAACCGCGACCCCGAATTCGGCGGCAACTCACCGGAACCGTCGCCCGAGAACCTCGAAGAACTCGCCGAGGCGCTCATCGATATCGGCGCTGACCTCGGGGTGGCGAACGACGGCGACGCCGACCGACTCGCCATCGCCACGCCAAAGCGAGGCGTCCTCGACGAGAACCTCTTTTTCGCCGCCGTCTACGACTACCTGCTCGAATCGGACTCGGGGCCTGCCATCCGAACCGTCTCGACGACGTTCCTCATCGACCGTATCGCCGAGGCACACGGCGAGGACGTCTTCGAGACGGCGGTCGGATTCAAGTGGGTCGCAGACGCGATGCGCGAACACGACGCGCTCATGGGCGGCGAGGAGTCTGGCGGATTCTCTGTTCGTGGCCACGTCCGCGAAAAAGACGGTGTGTTGATGGCGCTGCTCGCGGCAACTGCCGCGGCCGAAGAGGACTTCGACGCCCGTCTCGACCGAATCGAAGCCGAGTACGGCGAAATCGTCGCCGACAAGATAAGCATCGACTGCCCCGACTCGGAGAAAGACCGCGTCATCGACGAACTGGACGACGAACTGCCGGAGACGGTGGCCGGTCGTGACATCGCCAAAGTCGTCACGCTCGACGGATTCAAACTGCTCCTGGACGATGGCTCGTGGCTTCTCGTTCGCCCATCGGGGACGGAACCGAAGATGCGCGTCTACGCCGAAGCAGGCAGTGAGGAGGCAGTCGCTGCGCTCCTCGACGCGGGTCACGAACTCGTCGAACCGCTCGTCTAAGGCTCCCAGTCGGCTTCTTCACCGTCGGCAGGCGGCACGATTCCTCGGTACGCTGGTGTGAACAGTGGGAGCGTCTGTGCGTGGTCCGTCAGTGAGATGGTATCACCGTCCGATTCGACGAGGTTCGCCGCTTCGAGTTTCGGAATGTGGACGTGGACGATACCGGCTTCCGCCTGCTCGACAGTCTGGATATCGATTTCGTTCGCTGGCCGGTCTGTCGTCCGAGTCGCCAGCGCGATAGAAAGGTCCCACACCGACACTGGGTCGATTCTGTCGTTGAGATATTCGAGGACGTAACGGCGTGACGGGTCTGCGAGTGCGTCGAACACTCGATTCCAATCGGTGAGAATCCTGTCGCCTCGATCTCGGTTTGCCATAGCCTCGGCCCTGTAACCCTTACAGGGGAGATGATATACGAGTGTCGGTTGTTAACTCGGCCCACGACAGCCGTCGAGGACGCCACGCAGTCGGTCGTCGGTCGAATTCTCGTCTGTCTGGTCGCTGTCTGTCGATTCGATACTGAATCCCAGCGACTCGTAGAACGGGCGGACGCGGGCGTCGAACTCGGCGACGAGTCGGCCACGTCGGTCACGTGCGGCGGCCACGAGGGTGGTTCCGATGCCACGTCCACGCCGACTCCGAGAGACGGCCACTGCCTCGACAACGTCGCCATCGAGAACGAGGGCACCGACCACGCGTCCGGACGCGTCGGCAACGAGGCAGTCGCCCGTTTCGAGACGTTCGCGCACCTCACTGGTCGACATTTCGAGGAGGCCAGCGTCGAGGATGCGCATGACAGCGACCAACTCGTCTGGGTCGCCCTCGCGGACGACGACGTTACTCATCACTGTCGGTCGGTCACGAAGAGAGAAAGGTCCGGCGGAGTGTGTCGGTTGTCTCTCTGTCAGTCTCGTCCGCCTTTGATGAGGCGAAGAACCTTCACCCGGTCCACCTCGATTGGTTGGTCCTCGGGGACCGGCGTGCCATCGACGAGGACGGACACTTCGTGCGGACTGAGGTCTACCGCCTTCACGAGGTCGGCGTAGGTTCCATCGTCTTCGACGGTGACCTCGTGGGTCTCTTCGCCGACGACTTCGACGGTCACGTCCATGTACGGGCGTGGGGAGGGAGGAGATTTCAGTCCGTCGTCTTTGACTGTCTGCCGATTGACGACTCTCTCGAAACCAGATACATGTCAACAGTTAGTATGTTTCTGCACCAATAGGTAGGCACACCCGAAGGCAGTCTACGGACACCAGCGGGAAACGAGCCATGCCGACCTACATTACGCTGTGGAACTACACGCAGAAGGGTATCGAAGCCATAGAAGAGAGTCCGAGTCGCCTCGACGACGCCACCAACCTCGCCGAGTCGTTAGGCGGCGAACTGAAGGGATTCTACCTGACGATGGGCCAGTACGACATCGTCACCGTCATGGAATTCCCGGACGACGACGCCGCGGGGGAAGCGTTCCTCAAAATCGCCCAGCGAGGGACCGTCTCGGGAGAGACGCTGAAAGCGTGGCCTGAGGCGGAGTTCCGCGAACTCATCGCGAACCTGTCCTGAACCGACGCGTTCTCGGCCGCGTTCGGCCCTCATTTTTCACACGCATCTCTCACGACGCTCCTGTCTCGGACGCTTTATGTGCGCGGCCACCCGTGACATGGATATGAGCGAGGCCGCGGAGTCGGGCGATACCCCGGCGGGTCGCGAAATCTGGATCGAGAAGTACCGACCGCAGACCCTCGACGACGTTTACGGGCAAGAAGAAATCGTCGAGCGCCTGCGGAGTTACATCGAGCGCGACGACCTGCCGCACCTGCTGTTTGCGGGACCGGCGGGCGTCGGAAAGACCACGTCCGCGACGGCTATCGCCCGTGCCATCTACGGTGACGACTGGCGCGGCAACTTCCTCGAACTCAACGCGTCGGACCAGCGCGGTATCGACGTGGTTCGAGACCGAATCAAGAACTTCGCGCGGTCGTCGTTCGGCGGCCACGACTACCGAATCATCTTCCTCGACGAGGCCGACTCGCTGACCAACGACGCACAGTCGGCCCTTCGCCGCACGATGGAGCAGTTCTCGGACAACACGCGCTTTATCCTCTCGTGTAACTACTCCTCGAAGATTATCGACCCCATCCAGTCTCGCTGTGCCGTCTTCCGCTTCTCGCCGCTCGGTGACGACGCGATTGCCAACCAGACGCGAGACATCGCCGAGGCAGAAGGCATCGAACTCACCGAAGACGGCCTCGACGCACTCGTCTACGCCGCCGGTGGCGACATGCGCCGCGCCATCAACTCCCTGCAGGCCGCCGCGACGACGGGCGAAGTCGTCGACGAAGAAGCGGTCTACATGATCACCTCGACTGCTCGCCCCGAAGATATCGAGGAGATGGTTCGAGCCGCCATCGATGGCGAGTTCACGACTGCGCGCAAAAAGTTAGAGACGCTCATCGTCGATACCGGCATGGCCGGCGGCGACATCATCGACCAACTCCACCGCGCAGTCTGGGACTTCGACCTGGACGAGCGCGCTGCCGTTCACCTGATGGAACGCATCGGCGAAGCAGACTACCGTATCTCCGAAGGTGCGAACGAACAGGTTCAACTCGAAGCGCTCCTCGCGTCGCTCGCACTCTCGCAGAACTAAGGAAGCTGTTTTCGCGAACTGAACGTCTCTCCCTCTACTTCTGTCTCTGCCGCTGCGCACTCAACAGTACTCAGGCCCGGAACTCGAACCGTGCCCCGCCGGCCGTTCCGGACGTGACGACGACCGACCACCCGTGTGCGTCGGCGATAGACTCCACGATCGCGAGGCCGTAGCCGATGCCGTCGTCACCGGTGGTCTCACCGGGTTCGAAGACGACCTCACGGCGGTCTGGTTCGATGCCGGGGCCATCGTCTTCGACGTAGAACCCACCGTCGACACCGCCGACAGTGATGTGAACGTCGTCGGTGCAGTGCTCGACAGCGTCGTCGGAAGGATTCCGACGGCCTGTGGAACCATGTTCCACAGCGTTTCGGAACAGGTTGGCGAGCAACTCTGCGAGTCGCTCTTTGTCGGCGTTCAACACGACGTTCACGGGTGTGTCGAGCGTCGCATCGCCTGTCTCGGTGTTCATCCACGCCTGTTTGGCGACGAGTCCGAGGTCCACGGGCACCGCCTCGTCGACGAGTTGGCCGCGACGGGCGAGCGAGAGCAAGTCGTCGATGAGTGCTTCCATCTGGTCGAGTGAGCTCTCTACCGTGTCGAATCGCGCTTCAGCCCCGGTCTCACGAGCGAGTTCGAGGTGTCCACGAGCGACACTGAGCGGATTTCGCAGGTCGTGACTCACGATATTTGCGAACTCTTCGAGGCGTTCGTTCTGGCGTTCTAACTCCTCTTCGCGTGCTTTCCGGTCGGTGATGTCTGTGTAGATTGCGTATCCCGACCCGCGTTCTTCACCGGGCGAAAGCGGGACGACGTTCAGGATGAACTCTCTCACTTCGTCGGTGGTTCGTCGGCGGACCTCGCCACGATAGCTCTCGCCTGTCGCGGCGAGCAGTTCGGGAATGTCGTCGGCTCCGTCGTCGCTTTCGGCGGGTACCACCCGTCCGAGGAGGTCGGTGCCGACGACCTCCTGTGCCTCGTAGCCGAAAATCTCCTCGAACGCGTGGTTCACGTCGGTGACGGTGACGACGCCATCTTCGACGTCGTAGGTGACGGCGGCGTCGGAGACGTGTTCGAAGAGGGCGCTCGACCGGTCGCGTTCCTCTCGAAGGCGTGTCTCAGCCTCGATTCGCTCGGCGATGACGGCGACGTGTGCCATGAGCAGTTCGGTCAACTCGGCGTCAGTTTCGTCGAACGCGTACGGAACGTACGAGACGGCCTGAAACACCGCGATATCGTCGATTGGGACGCTCAATCCAGACCGATACACGTTCTTCACCGGTTTGGCGTCCTCGTCGCTGGCGATATCCGGATTGAGTTGCGTCTCGCCGGTCAGGTACGTCTTCGCAGCGACGCCGCCGTCTTGTATCGAGACCCGTTCTGCGCCGTCTTCAGGAGCATCAGAGGAGATTGCTGTCGGGACGATGTAGCCGTCTTCGACGACGTCGTCAGGGCTCGCAGCGTCCTGACTGTCCGTCGACCTTGGCTCGACGACGCCGCCAGAATTCTGCGAGTTCTGGCTGCCAGTCGAACTGTGTTCGACAACGCCGATGTAACTCAGGTGGAAATCGAGGATATCGTCCGTAATCTCGACGGTTCGTTCGAACAGTTCTGTGAGGCTCGTCGTCGCGGTCAGTTCTGTTGCGCCGCGGTGGAGCCGCTCGATTTGCTCGCGACTGTGGCGCACCGCCGCTTCGCTTTCGATACGCGCTCGCGTCTCGGCGACGTAGGAGACGAGGAGTTCGGCCAGACGGAGGTCAGTCTCGTCGTAGGCGCTCTCCTCGTTCGAAATTGCCTGAAAGACGCCGATATCTCCCATCGGAACGCTCAACGCGGACCGATACGCCGGGTCGAACGGTGCTGCATCGGGGTGCTGGGAGATGTCGTCGACGAGGTACGACTGCTGTGTTCGGTAGGTCTTCCCGAGAATTCCCTGTTCGGTTGGGATTGGGCCTGTCCCCGCTAAATCGTCGTCGTTCGCACGGACGTAGAACCCATCGTCTTCGTGGATGACGAACGACGTATTGTCGAGTTCGAGAATGTGGTTCGCCAGCTCGATAGCCCGGTTGTAGAGTTCGTCAGTCGTCTCGGCGGTGATGAGGCTCGTCGTTCCCTCGTAGAGATGTTTGAGTCGTTCTCGTTCGGTGGTCTCTCCCCCGTCGCTTTCGGTGGAGGCGTGTCGTGAGAGCACCCATCGAATCTGCGTTTCGAGCGTCTCGTGGTCACCTCGTCGGACGTACGCATCGAATCGGTCCGGAGAGACAATCTCGTCTGGGGATGTGTCGGTGTACAGAATTGCCGGTGTGTCGAGCGGAACCGTCGTATTCGGGTCGGTGACGACGAGACACGAGGGGTCGGCCGAGGCTGAATCGTCATTCGCTGCCACGACAGTGACCTCCCCACCAAGGTCACTGTCGAACGTAGAATCTCCAACTACGAGAATCGTCTTTTCCGTCGCGTCCACGGGTTTACTTCGCACGGACGATAACGAGAGACATAATGATTGCGGCATGTTCCCCACTCACAGGAGCCCCCTGTTTTCGACAGTTCTGAACCGACCATTTGCCACCCGTGCGCTCTCGTCGCTGGTCAGTTGAAACCCAGAAACTGTCGTGTCAGTTGAGGACCCAGAAACTGTAGTTGAGCACGGTTGCGAACGACACCCACAGGAGATATGGCACGAGAAGGGCCGCTGCCCGCCAGTCCACGATGGCGAACTCGCGCATCGTCGCGACGATTGCGACGAGGAGTGCGACGATGACGACGAGTCCTGCCGCCGGCGACTGGAGGCCGAAGAACGCGAACGACCACGCCACGTTGACGACGAGGTGGGCGACGAAGACGATGAGCGCCCGCCGACTGCGTGGATGGTCGCTCCGCGAGACGAGGAACGCAGCGATACCCATCAGCGTGAACAGCGTCACCCAGACCGGTCCGAACACCCAGTTCGGCGGTGCGAACCACGGCCGGGCGAGTGTCGCGTACCACGAGTCGATGGCGGTGATGGTGAACACACTCCCGACGATGCCGGCGAGTTGGGAGAGAACGACCCACGCGAGGAGTTCGACGGCAGGTCGGCGACGGACGGACGCAAGTTCCATACTCTCCAATCGGCCCGAAGAGAAATGAACGACACGGCCGGTGTTCACAGTATTGCCCATAATCGGGCGTCTCCGGCTATCTCCCGGAACTGTTTTACCCGACGGTAGACCAGACTTTGGCAATGAGTGAACTCGAAGAAGAGTACCGCCTCGACTATTTCGAGGAGGAGGGCTTCTACCGGAAGCAGTGCCCCGTGACGGGCGTGTACTTCTGGACACGCGACCCGGACCGAGAGACGTGTGGCGAACCACCAGCGGACGACTACACGTTCATCGACAACCCCGGATTCGACGAGGAGTACACCCTCGAAGAGATGCGAGAGAAGTTCCTCTCGTTTTTCGAAGCACAGGACCACGAACGCATCGACCCGTATCCGGTCGCCGCGAACCGCTGGCGTGACGACGTTCTCTTGACGCAGGCGTCTATCTACGACTTCCAGCCGCTCGTCACGTCCGGTGAGACGCCGCCGCCGGCGAACCCGCTGACTATCTCGCAGCCCTGTATCCGCATGCAGGACATCGACAACGTGGGGAAGACTGGCCGACACACGATGGCGTTCGAGATGATGGCCCATCACGCGTTCAACGCGCGCGAAGAAGTCGGCGACGAGTACGCCTACTCCGGCGAAGTCTACTGGAAGGACGACACGGTCCGCCTCTGCGACGAGTTCTTCGAATCGCTCGGTGCCGACATCTCCGAAATCACCTACATCGAAGACCCGTGGGTCGGCGGCGGCAACGCCGGCCCCGCGTTCGAAGTGCTCTACCGCGGCGCGGAACTCGCCACCCTCGTCTTCATGTCGATGAAGCAGGACCCAGACGGCGAGTACCACCTCAAAGACGGCAACAACTACTCGCCGATGGACACGTACATCGTGGACACGGGCTACGGCCTCGAACGGTGGACGTGGGTCTCACAGGGGACGCCGACGGTCTACGAAGCAGTCTACCCCGACATGATAGACTTCCTCAAGGAGAACGCCGGTATCGAACACACCGACGAAGAGGAGGAACTCATCCACCGCGCTGCGATGCTCTCGGGCCACCTCGACATCGACGAAATCGAGGACCTGGCCACCGCCCGCGCGGAAGTCGCCGGTGAACTCGGCGTGGATAAAGACGAACTCACTGCGCTGCTCCGACCACTCGAAGACATCTACGCCATCGCCGACCACTGCCGCACGCTCGCGTACATGTTCGGTGACGGCATCGTCCCCTCGAACGTCGGGACGGGCTATCTCGCCCGCATGGTGCTTCGCCGCACCAAGCGTCTCGTCGACAACCTCGGCGTGGACGCCCCACTCGACGAACTCGTGGACATGCAGGCCGAGCGCCTCGACTACCAGAACCGCGACACCATTCGCGACATCGTCCGTAGCGAAGAGCGCAAGTACCGCAAGACGCTCGAACGCGGGTCGCGCAGAGTCCAGCAACTCGCCGACGACTACGCCGAGAAGGGTGTCCCCATCCCGGTGGACGAACTCATCGAACTGTACGACTCCCACGGCATCCAACCCGACATGGTACAGGAGATTGCTGAAGAGCGCGGCGCGACGGTCGATATCCCCGACGACTTCTACTCGCTCGTCGCAGACCGACACGAACAGGTCGACGCCGAGACGGTGACTGCCGAACAGGACGAGCGTCTCGGTGACCTCCCCGCGACGGACAAACTCTACTACGACGACCAGGAGCGCACGGAGTTCGAAGCCGTCGTCCTCGACGTGTTCGAACGCGAAGACGGCTACGACGTGGTCTTAGACCAGACGATGTTCTACCCCGAAGGCGGTGGCCAACCCGCCGACTACGGGACGCTGTCGACTGACGACGCGACGGTCGAAGTGAGCGACGTGCAGATAGAAGGCGACGTGGTCCTTCACCGCACTGACGAAGACCCCGGCAAGGGCGAGTTCGTCCGCGGCCAACTCGACGTGGAACGTCGCCGCCGCCTGATGCGGCACCACACGGCGACACACGTCATCGGCCACGCCATCCGGACGGTCCTCGGCGACCACATCCGGCAGGCCGGTGCCTCGAAAGGCGTCGACCGCTCGCGCCTCGACGTCTCTCACTACGAGCGAATCACCCGCGAAGAGGTCAAGCAAATCGAGCGCGTCGCCAACGAACTCGTGATGCGGAACGTCCCGGTCAAACAGGAGTGGCCCGACCGGAACGACGCCGAGAACAAGTACGGCTTCGACCTCTATCAGGGCGGTATCCCGCCGGGAGAGAAGATTCGGCTCATCCACGTCGGCAGCGACGTGCAGGCGTGTGGTGGAACCCACGTCAAGCGAACCGGCGACATTGGCGCGATCAAGGTGCTGAACACCGAACCCGTCCAGGACGGTGTCGAGCGGGTCATCTTCGCCGCTGGCGACGCGGCCATCGAGGCTACCCAGCGAACCGAAGACGCCCTCTACGAGGCCGGAGACGTCCTCGACGTGAACCCAGAGAACGTGCCGGAGACGGCCGAGCGATTCTTCACCGAGTGGAAGGCGCGCGGCAAGACCATCGACCGACTCAAGACGGAACTCGCGGAGGTTCGCGCCGCCGCGGGTGCCGACGAAGTCGATATCGACGGCACGCCCGCCGTCATCCAGCGACTCGACGGTGACGGGGACGAACTTCGTGCGACGGCCAACGCCCTCGTCGAAGAAGGCAAGGTTGCCGTCCTCGGGTCTGCTGCCGGTGGCAGCGCGCAGTTCGTCGTCGGCGTTCCGGACGGCGTCGGCATCAACGCCGGTCAGGTCGTCGGCCAACTCGCGCAGAAAGTCGGTGGCGGCGGTGGCGGCCCGGCCGACTTCGCACAGGGTGGCGGCCCCAACGTCGACGCACTCGACGACGTACTCGACGAGGCGTCCGACGTGCTCAAAAACGTCCTGAACGCCTGAGTCAGCGAACGTCTCGTTCTCACGGCTGATTTTCAGGCTCGGTTCAGTGTTCGGGAGCTGCTCACTCGAAAGCTGACAACGGCAGTTCTTGGGCCTATATCCCTTGATTTCTCCAAATTGGCAACAATGCGTACAACTATGTGTTGGTCCGGTTGAAATGTGGCATATGAACGCGGAGTCGATATCGCTGAACGGCGAGACGCCCTGGTCGCTTCTGGTTCTCGGCAATGATATCGACTCTCCCTCACTCGGTCTCGAACGGGTACAAAAGCCTCGACTGCTCGCAGTGGATTTCACACCTCGGAGTACTGGTGACCCCGGCCACTGGGAGAACCGACTCGGCACCTGGCCGACAGAACTCGTCGTCGTGACGACGGAGACGCGTGACCCCGACGCCGTCGCTGCCGACGAAGTCGAACAGGTGAACTCTCCTGCGGACCTGACCGGTCTCGGAATGAAAGCGACGAAACACCTCGCTCGGTGGGAGTCCAACGCCGAGACCGACTTCGATCTCGAGTCTAAATCTACCCTCCAGTCCGAGGTGACGACACCCATCGTCGTCTTCGACTCGCTGACGATTCTGCTCCAGTACGCCAGCGTCCAATCGGTGTTCAAATTCCTCCACACGCTGACGACGCGTATCTCCAACGTCGACGGCCACGGCGTGTTCTTCCTCGACCCGGTGACGCAGGACGACAAGACCGTTCATACGTTCGCAGCGGTGTTCGACGCCGTTGCACGGCGGTCCGGTGACGAGTGGGATATCGAATCCCGATAACTGACCAGACAGCGCTTAGGTGACACATCGATACCGGCACCGACGCGCCCGACCAGACGGCCACGCCTAAGTTCGCCGCCTGCCGACTGCGAGTATGTCCACGGTGTCGAGAGACGGAGTCGAACTCTACTACGAGACGGACGGCGACGGCGAGACAGTCGTCTTCGTCGGTGATGCAGGATACGGTGGGTGGCAGTGGGGATGGCAGTACGCCGCAGTCACAGGCCCGTTCGAAACGCTCGTCACCGACCTCCGGGGGACTGGGCGCTCCGACGCACCGGCCGGTCCGTACTCGGTCGAGACGTTGGTCGCCGATTTGGAAGCCATCCTCTCGGATGCGGGCGTCCGAAAAGCGCACGTCGTCGGGCTTGGTCTCGGCGGAATGGTCGGGTTGGCGGCCGCCCGAACGACCAATCGGGTTCGCAGTCTCACACTCGTCGGCACCGCAGCATCGGGGACAGACATCGACCCGGCCCCCCTGTACGGCGCGCCAGCGGACCACGACGCACTTCGCGAGTCGCTCACGCCGGCACTCTCCGACGAGTTTCGAACCGAACAACCGGATGTCGTCGAACAAATCGCCGACTGGCGACAGGTAGAAGACGCCGCCCCCGAGGCGTGGGCGGCACAAACCGCCGCTATCGCGGCGTTCGATGCCGGACCACTCTACGAGGTTGCGGTGCCAACACTCGTTATCCACGGCACCGACGACCCGGTCTGGCCGGTCGAGGGTGGGCGAGCCCTCGCAGACGGCCTCCCACGAGGACAGTTCGAATCGTTCGAGGGTGCTCGGCATCTCGTCACCGTCGAGCGGTCACGTCTCGTCAACGACGCACTTGTCGAGTTTCTGGAGTCCGAGGACGACTGAACAGCGTCGTCTCGAACTGTTTCTTCGGCAGTTCGGTGCTCGCACTGGCCGTCACGAACCGCGGCAGATGCCGTCTCGGACGCAACTTCTTTGCCCCCGCATCTACTGTCTCACTCCAATGAACCGACCGCGACTTGCCTTCTTGGACGCGTCGCACGGCGACGAGAACACGCGCCGCAACTTCAGGCGCGAACTCGACGCCGACCTGGTCGAATTCGACGTGACCGAAGGCCCACTTCCCGACCACTTCGACTACGACGGCATCGTCATCACGGGGTCGTCGTCGTCCGTCTACTGGGACGAAGCCTGGATACAGAAACTCGTGTCGTACGTCGCCGAAGCCGACGAACGCGACATCCCGGTTCTCGGCGTCTGTTTCGGCCATCAGGTGGTCGCCGAGGCGCTCGGTGGAACAGTCGAGGATATGGGTGACTTCGAGTTAGGCTACAGCACCGTCCTCCGAACTGCCGACGGCGACGCAGACGACTTGCTCACGGGCATCGACGACCAGTTCACCGTGTTTACGTCTCACGGCGACGCTGTCGTCGACTTACCCCCGGGTGCTGACCTCCTCGCAGAGAACGAGTACGGTGTCCACGCGTTCCGCCGCTCGCACGCCTTCGGCGTTCAGTTCCACCCAGAGTACGACACGACGACGGCCGAAGCAATCGCGCGCTCGAAAGACTTCCTCCCCGACGAGCAGATTCGGTCCGTCCTCGACGGCATCACCCCCGAAAACTACGCCGCCGCCTGCGACGCGAAACGCCTCTTCGATAACTTCGTCGCCTACGTGAACAGCGTCCACCAGCAGTCGCTCGAACGCGCGGCCTGACGGCGTCGGGTTCGTCACGGCGTCCCGTCGGGCCCGTCACGACCCCCTCCTCTCTCGGCCTGTTTCTGGGGGTCTCCCTCGGTCAGTTGTTGGTTCTCTCGTCTTGCTGTTGAGTTCTCTCTCGTCGTGCCGTGCGAGAGTGCTCTTACGTCGTCCTCAGAGATTCTGTCCGCGTCGATTTCGTACGTGAGCGAATCGCTTTTCACCGCGCCACACCGACGGAATGTCATGCTCGATTATTTAGAATTGGAGGCGGACCTCACGGGAGAAGAGAAACTCGTCCGTGACGAGGCCCGGCGGTTCGTCGAAGAGAAGGTGAAACCAGACATCGGCGAACACTTCGAACAGGGGACGTTCCCGATGGAACTCATCTCCGAGATGGGCGAACTCGGATTCTACGCACCGAATCTCGACGGCTACGGCCTCCCCGGGCTCGGAGAGCGTGCTTACGGCCTGTTGATGCAGGAACTCGAAGCGGGCGACTCGGGACTTCGGTCGATGGCGAGTGTGCAAGGGTCGCTCGTCATCTACCCGATTCACGCGTACGGGTCCGAAGAGCAGAAAGAACGGTGGCTTCCCGCACTCGGAACTGGCGAGGCAGTCGGCTGTTTCGGACTGACGGAACCACAACACGGGTCGAACCCTGCGGGCATGGAGACGTACGCAGAGAAGGACGCCGATGGCTACGTGCTCAACGGGTCGAAGACGTGGATTACGAACTCTCCAATCGCGGACGTGGCCATCGTCTGGGCACGCAATCGGTCCGCGGAGGGGTCGCCGGTTCGTGGATTCCTCGTGGAGACGGACCGCGACGGCGTGACGACGAACAAAATCGAAGACAAACTCTCGATGCGGGCGTCGGTGACGGGCGAAATCGCCCTCGACGACGTGTGGGTCTCCGACGACGACGTGCTCCCCGGTGTCACAGGGATGAAAGGGCCGCTGTCGTGTCTCACACAGGCTCGATTCGGCATTTCGTGGGGCGTCGTCGGTGCGGCACGTGACGCCTTCGAGGACGCGCTCCAGTACGCCAAAGACCGCGAGCAGTTCGGCGGGCCAATCGCGCGGTTCCAACTCCAGCAAGGCAAGTTCGCAGAGATGGCGACCCAGATTACGAACGCGCAACTGCAGGCTCACCGCCTCGCGGAGCTCAAAGAGCGCGGCGACCTGCGACACCAGCACGTCTCGATGGCGAAACGGCACAACGTTCGCGTCGCCCGCGACGTGACTCGAACCGCTCGGGAAGTGCTCGGCGGCAACGGCATCACCACCGACTACTCGCCGATGCGGCACATGGCGAACATCGAGACTGTCTACACCTACGAAGGAACCGACGACATCCACACGCTCGTCTTAGGTGCCGATCTGACGGGAATCGAAGCGTTCGAGTGACGACCAATACCGAGCGCCCTCACTGCGTTCGGCGTCGTGCGTGTCCCGTGACAACAGTACGCATACATTTATATTTCCACGCCCGTAGGGTAGAGTAGAGACAGACAATGACGACATCGGCACAGGATCGGCCAGCGGCGCTTGACCTCTCACGGGAAGAATCGTGGGTCGTCCACGCTGCCTTGCTCGAAGCCATCGAGCGAGCAGTCGACGCAGACGAAGACCCCAGACCGGCCACCGACCTGCTTACTCGGGTCGAAGAGGGTGACGAAGACTTCGATAGTGCCGAACTCGACTATCTCGTAGACTCTCTCCGTGCGTATCGGGGGATTGCGCCGACCCGAGACCAGCACTTCATCTCGCTCGTCCTCGACCATATCGAGGCCGCGCAGGTGTAGTCACCGCTGTCGTTCTGCACTCCACACTCACGTTCGTCACACACCCGAGACGGTGACTGGCCAGACGCTGTCGTGTCACACATCACACCGATACAGCACACTCACCCCGACACCGTCTGGGAGTTTTCTCATCGCCGATGCGGACGTTTTTAGTACGGCACCCGGTGAACTCCACTGCAAATGGCTATCGACCCGAACTTCGACACGAATCGCGAGACGGTTGGCGAGGAGAAGCTGGACGAACTTCGTTCGTCGGCAAACCAAACGGAGTTTGGTGATGGGGTTACTGTTTGGGGACCGGTCGAACCGCCGGAGAAACTCGGCATTCACGGCACCCACGTCGCCGTCGATTACGACATCTGTCTGGCCGACGGTGCGTGTCTCGAAAACTGCCCCGTCGACGTGTTTACGTGGGTCGATACGCCCGGTCACCCCGTCAGCGAGGTGAAAGTCGAACCGACGAACGAAGACCAGTGTATCGACTGCATGCTCTGTGTCGATATCTGTCCGGTCGATGCTATCGACGTCGACGCCTCCCGGCAGGCCTGAGTCGGAACGACACCGTGCGACAGGCCTGACTCTCCTCCTGAGTTCTGACGCCGTGGTCTGATTTTATCCCGCCCGACTGCGTGCACTCGGCTATGGGTCTCATCCACACTGCACTCGTCGTCTCGGACCTCGAATCGACACTCGACTTCTACGCCGAACTTGGCCTCGAACAGACCAGCGAGTTCGAACTCGGTGGGGTTCGGAACGTCTACCTCGGCAGCGACGACACCGACATGGAACTGCAACTGAAGTACGACGCAACCTCGACAGCGCGTGTCGACCCGGCGGGAATCGACCACATCGCTATCGAAGTCGACGACGTCGAACGCGTCTTCGAGGAACTCCTCGAAGCGGAACACCCCGACGTGGTGAAACCACCACAGTACATCGACCCGGCGAACGCCACCGCCGCGTTCGTCAAAGACCCCGACGGCTACGTCGTCGAACTGGTAGAATTCGACGACTGAACTCCTGTCTCGGCGGCGCTCGTCGGGATGTTCGGTCTTTGGGTCCCGGGTAAACTCCCGCCGGCGGACAGCTATTTGTTGCCAGAGCGTCAATTACGGGGTGCCATGTCTGAGGACGTAACTGCGCTGTTGAAACGCGCCTATCAGGACGAAATCGAGACAGTGATGAACTACATGACGAACTCCATCGTCCTCGATGGCGTTCGGGCCGAGGAGATAAAGGAGTCCCTCCAGACCGACATTCAGGAGGAACTCACGCACGCACAACAACTCGGTGACCGCCTGAAGCAACTCGACGAGAAACCGCCGGGGTCTGCGAGCTTCGAAGCGCGGCAACACGACCTGCAACCCCCGGAAGATAGTACGGACGTGTTGTCGGTCATCAACGGTGTCCTCACGGCTGAGGAGGGTGCAATCGACACCTACCGTTCGCTCATCGACGCCGCCCGCGAGGCGAACGACCCGGTCACCGAGGACCTCGCGGTGACCCTCCTCGGCGACGAGGAGGCCCACCGCACCGAGTTCCGCGGGTTCAAGAAAGAGTACGACCGGGAATAACGGACGCCTCGTCCCGACCCCGTCAAACAGAAGACACTTACCGCCACTTTTCGAGGCGGTGAGCATGCCCGGTCCAATCTTTCTCGCTGGCGACGACGTGACACTCCGAACCGTCGAGCGTGAGGACCTCGACTTCCTCCAGCGACACCGAAACGACCCCGAAATCAGACGCCGGATGCCGCGTGTTCACCCACAGAACCGCGAGCAAGTCGAAGAAGCGTTCGAGGGCTACATGTCCGACGAGAGCGGCGTCAACCTCGTCGTGGCCGTCGATGGCGACCCGGTCGGATTCGTCTCGCTGTTCGACGTGCAACACGACTCCGGGCGGGCACGACTCGCGGCGTGGTTCGCGCCCACCGCACAGGGGCAGGGCTACGGAACCGACGCGGCCGAACTCCTCGTCGACTACGCGTTCGGTGAGCGACGACTCCACAAACTCGTCGCAGGTGCGTTGGCGACGAACGACCCCTCACGTGGACTTCTCGAATCGCTCGGATTCACGCAGGAAGGCCGGCAGTCCGACCACTACTTCGTCCGCGGCGAGTACGTCGATCGAGTCGTCTACGGACTGCTCGAAACGGACTGGAAAAACACGACCTGAATCTGCGGCGCGAGACGGTTCAGTCGGCCGACGCGGGCGTCTGCGACCCTGCTGCGCCAGCGTTCGCGTCGAGCGCTTCGACGATGAGTTCCGAGATATCGACGATGTCGATGTCGTCTTCGTAGTCACCGGTCTTGCGACCGTCTTCGTACATCGTCGCACACATCGGACAGGCGACGACGAAGCGTTCGACCGTCCCTCCGGCCTCGGTGTCTTCGAGTGCCTCACGCAGGCGCTCTTCCGATGGCTTCGAGTCTTCTTCCTGGTCTAACCAGAGGCCGCCCCCGCCACCGCCGCAACAGAAGGACTCGTCGCGGTTGCGCGGCATCTCGGCGAGCGAGACGCCCGTCGCACGGATGACTTCGCGGGGTGCTTCGTACTCGCCGTTGTATCGGCCGAGGTGACACGGGTCGTGGTAGGTGACGGTCTGGGCCGAGAGTTCGCTTCCCGAGAGGCCGAGACGACCGCTGTTGACGAGTTCTTCGACGAGTTGCGTGTAGTGGAAGACGGGGTAGTCGAACGACTCGTCCATCTCCGGATACTCGTTCATGAACGTGTTGTACGAGTGGGGGTCCGTGCAGACGATTTTCTCGAAGTCGCAGTCGGCCATCGCGGCCACGTTGTCTTCGACGAGCATCTCGAAGAGGCCCTCTTCGCCGACGCGGCGCACGTCGTTACCGTCGTGCTGTTCGTCTTCGTAGAGGATGCCGTAGGAGACGCCCGCTTCTTCGAAGATGCGGGCCATCGAGCGAGCGACGGCGCGGTTGCGCTCGTCGTAGGAGGGGTAGTCGCCGACGTACCAGAGATACTCGACGGACTCCTCGCGGGCGTCCGGAACCTCGAAGTCGAGGTCGTCGGTCCAGTCGGGACGCTTGCGCTGTGGGTCACCGAAGGCGTTGCCGTTCGAGAAGATGTTCATCATGGCCTCCTGGACGGGTTCTTGCTGTTGACCCGTCTCAGTGAGGCGGCGGTTCATCTCGGTGAAGTGGGTCAGGTGCTCGATTTCGACCGGGCAGGCGTCCATGCAGGCCATACAGGCCATACACGACTCCATCGACTCCGAGGCGATGACGGAGGTACCGCCGTCGGCAACGATGTCGATAGATTCGCCACCGTCAGCAATCGAATCGCGGTAGGTCTTCAGGTCCAAGATGACATCACGCGGGTCGAGGTTGCGGCCGGAGGCTTTCGCCGGACAGGCGTCCGAACAGCGGCCACACTTCGTACAGGCGTCGAAGTCGAGCATCGCCTTCCACGAGAAGTCGTCTTCGGAGACGTAGCCAATCTCCTCCGGGGCGGCGTCGGCGGGCACCTTCGGGAGGCGCTTGCCGGCCTTCTCGTCGGCGGTGACGATGTTGGCGAACGAGGTGAGCATGTGGAGCGGTTTGGCGTACGGAACGGCGGCGACGAACGCCAGCGCGAGAAGTGCGTGGGACCACCAGCCGAACCAGTAGAGCGTCTCGGCGAGGCCCTGACTCATGCCTGCGGCGTCGAAGACGAGCGCGACGAAGTAGCCGACGAAACTCACCGTCTCGAACGGCGGGAACTCGGTGCCGACGATGCGGAGTCCTTCGAGGACGTAGCCGCCGACGCCGAGTAAGAAGAGCGTCCAGACGAACGCGGCGTCTTCGAAACTCGTGTGTTTGCCCCACAGACGCGGGTGGCGGACGCCGTAGCGTCGCCAGAGCGCCATGCCGACACCGACGACGAACGCGAGGCCCATGAAGTCCATCACGAAGGAGTACGAGAGGTAGAAGTCGCCGACGAAGAACGACTCCTGCGAGAGGAGCTTCGTCCAGATGTCCATGTCGATGGCGAGGATGGTCGTCCCGATGAGGAGCGTCAGGAAGCCCCACATGATGAGGCCGTGCATCACGCCGGCGTATCGGTCTCGTTTGAACTGGTTCTCGTTGGTGAAGACGACCTTCGTCGCCCGGACGATCCGATTCGGGAGGTCGGACAGTCGGTCGAACGGGTCGCTTTCGCCGAGTGCGTACCGAAGGAAGCGGTCGTACACCCCGTACAAAAAGACGAGGGACGCGATTGCGGCGAGGCCGTAAAAGAGCGCCTCTCCCACCGGGCTAATGGTCCAGAAGGTCTCCCGAGTGACCTCTGCCTGCGCCGGAAATTCCATAATCAATCACCGGAGAACCAGATGTTAAATCTTACCACTGTCGTCTAGTTTGCACGAATGTCCAACGACCGGTTTCGAGGTATCTTGGCGCTCGGTTCGTCCCTCTATCTGTCGAGTGGGTTCTACACGAATACACTTGCGAACAGACCGACAGCGAGTGCAAGTACGGGAACGTCAGACCGAGAGAATCGGAGCTCTGGAAGCGTCGGATTCCACGCGAAACACCGTGCGCGAAGCGCGAGTGCGAGGGAATCTGCTCGCGCGAACGCTCGCCTGAGGCCACCTGCTGCGACGAGTGAGAGGCGTTCGTCGAGTCGTCGCTCAGTTCCGAGTCGGGCGGCCTGTGCCTCTCGGACGCGAAGCAGGTCACGGCGAAGCAGTGGAAGGAACCGAAAGACGAGGGCGACGCCCATGCCGAGTGCGACGCCGACTCGGCCGGGAACGAGACGCTGAATCGCCGCCCGCGAGTCGCGGACGGGCGTCGTTCTGACGTACGCGACGGCGACGAGAAACACGAGAAGAATCCGAATACTTGCGAGGGCAGGGCCCACAGCGGCAGCCGAGTCGAACCACGGCGGACCGAGCGTGACCGCTTCCACTATCGGTGCGAGGACGAGAAACGGCACCGCGAACCGAAGCGAGTAGAGCGACGACACCAGTGGCGTTTCCGACACACGCAGACTGAGTGCGGCGACGACGCCGAGGACGGTCAACCCGGCAGGTGAGGTATGTGCAAGCCCCGCTGCCGCGAACCCAATCTGGACGGCGAGTTTCGTTCGCGGGTCGAGATGGTGGGCGAGCGAGTCGCCGGGTTCGTAGGTCAGCACGATGGCGGCGGTCGGACGCCGAGGTCGGCGAGACGGTCGGTGGCCGCTTCGGGGGTGTCGTCGAGCGCGACGCGTCCACTGGCGAGGACGACCACTCGGTCGGCCAGTTCGGTCACATCTCGCAGGTCGTGGGTGACGACGACGAGACTCGTCCCCGACGCGCGGAGTTCTCGGAGGCGCGAGAGGACCGACTGGCGGGACGGTTCGTCGAGGCCGGTGAAGGGTTCGTCCAAGACCAGATGGTCAGGGTCCATCGCCAGTGCCCCGGCGATAGCGAGGCGTTCGACTTCGCCGCCGGAGAGCGCATCGACGCGTTCGTCTTCGCGGCCGTCGAGGTTGACGGCAGCGAGCGATTCGCGGACGCGAGCGTCGATATCGTCGTGCGAGAGACCGAGATTCTCCGGGCCGAAGGCGACGTCTGCTCCGACTGTGGCAGCGACGAGTTGGTCTTCGGGGTGTTGAAACACCATCGCCACTGCGGTTCGTGCGGCGACGAGGCTCTCGTCCACGTCGATGCCGTTGACCGACACCGACCCATCGTCGGGTTCGAGGAGGCCGTTGAAGTGGCGGACGAGCGTCGTCTTGCCAGAGCCGTTCGCGCCCGCGAGGACGACACACTCGCCGTCGTCGATACGCAGGTCGATGCCATCGACTGCGGCGGTGTCACCGTACCGGTGGACGAGTCCGTCGACCTGAATCATGGATTACGTGGCGTCCCCTCGATTACTCGGCGGCGATGGCGTCAGACCGAACGATACCGACTGCAGCGGCAATCTTGAACGCCTCGGCAGGAATGAACGCCGCAGCGGCAGTCCAGAACGCGGCGGCGAGGCCGATGTTCTGGACGTACGCGAAGCCAATCACGCCGAGCGTGTAGATGACGGCGGTGCCGGCGACCATCGCACCGACGAGGCGGACGGTGCTGACGCGGTAGTCACCGAGCTCGACGCCGCCGTGGACGATTGCGCCGACGACTGCGGCGGCGAGTGGGTACGACCAGAGATAGCCTGCAGTCGGCCCGACGAGCGCACCGAACCCGGCAGACCCACCGGCGAAGACGGGCGCGCCAACTGCGCCAGCGACGAGATAGAGGAGCATCGAGGCACCGCCCCAGATGGGGCCGAGGAAGATGCCCGCGAGGAAGACGACGAGCACCTGAAGCGTCACGGGAATTGGTGAAATCGGGTTGGGGAACGAGACGTACGCGCTGGCACCCATGAGGGCCGCGAAGAGGGCCGCACGGGCGACGTTGCCGACGAGTTCGTCGCCGACGAGTTCGACCGACTCGTGTTCAGTTGACATGCTCCCCGCTTCTTCGTAAACCAAATTGAAGATATCGGTTTACGAGATGTATCGAATGGCCTTCTTCCGAGTCGCGTCAGGCGTTTCCACGTGGGGACGGCCGCTGGACTCGGTTCGTCGCAGCATCATTAAAGGCGCTGGCGGTGCCATTCCCCCACATGGACGAAAAGACCGCCGAACTCCGCGATATCTTCATCGAGGCGACTGGGTCGGAGACCGTGACCGAACGGCAAACCGAGTCGCGCGGGTCGCTCGCCGACATCGACGACCCCGAAGAAGTCCGCGCCCGCGTGCTGGACCTCGTGACGACGATGCGTGAGCGCTACGAGTTCGAGACGACCCTCTCCGACGACGCGCTCGTGAACCTCGTCGTCGGCTATTTCGACGGTGAGAGTGACGAGGAACTCGCCGTCGAACTCGACGTGTCGCCCGACGCGATTCGCACCGCGCGACTCGACGTGCATCTCGTCCGCGACACTGACCGCGACGCACCGTTCGATATGGACCGCCTCGACAAACTCCTCGTCGACGGCGCGGACGACGATGCGATTGCCGAGAAACTCGACGTTCCGACCGATGTCGTCGCCCGGTTCCGCCCCGTCGCCGAGGCGGATATCCGCTCGTCGCGGGCGAACTACCGCTTCCGCGACGACTTCACCGAACTCCTCACCGACGACGACCTGTCGCAGCGGATGGCCGAAGACGCCCGAAACGACGGTCTCCGCGAGGCCACAGAAGACATCGAGACGGACGTGTCGCTCTAACGGTTCTGCAGAGACTGTCTCAAAAAATACGTCGCACCCTCGTGTGCGACCACCGCGGGTGTGTCACGACCTGTTCGGTTCGTTCTCACCTGTTCGGCCGGGTCTGTTCGTTGGGTTTCAGTCGTCGTCTCACTCGATACCGATCGTGTTCATCGCCGCACCAATCGACATGACGGGAACGATGTCTGCGTCGTGGTCTTCGAGAACTGGCGGGCCGAGGAGTCCGAGGACGCCCTCGAACGACTCCGCTTCGAGGACGAGGTAGAACGTGTGTTCGTTCGGCGCGACGACCGCGCTGTGAACGGTGACGCCCATGGTTTCGTCGGCGTTCCTGAGCCGACTCTCTAACTCGATTGCTTTCTCTTGATTCTCGTCTCGTGCCCAGCAGTTGTCCGGTGAGTGTGTAAGCCGGACAATGAATTGCATTCGTTTCACCACCTTTGGGTCCCCCCACACCGGTCGAGAGTCGTCTCTCGGCGGTTCGAGACCTAGTTAAGGTATGCTACCGAGTGGCATAATCCTTCGCTCGGTAGTGTCGTTTTCAGAACAGTCGGTGGCGAAATACTCCCGGAACGACGAAGGTTCTTAACCAATAGGGGTCGTACCTTCGTGCGATGGCGCAGGCCCCCCAGAATCGAGAACTCACGGAGCGGTTCATCCAGTTCTACCGTAACTACTACCGAGAGGAAATTGGTGAACTGGCACAAAAGTATCCGAAAGAAAAGCGGTCGTTGTACATCGATTACGACGACCTGTACACGTTCGACGCCGAACTCGCGGACGATTACATCACGAAGCCCGGCCAGTATCAGGAGTACGCCGAAGAGGCGCTTCGCCTGTTCGACTTGCCTGCGGACGTCAAACTCGGTCAGGCACACGTTCGGATGCAGAACCTGCCGGACTCGGTCGATATCCGGAACATCCGGGTCAACGACGACCACATCGGCACGCTCATCGCCGTCCAGGGAATCGTCCGGAAGGCGACGGACGTGCGCCCGAAGATTACGGAGGCAGCGTTCGAGTGCCAGCGCTGTGGGACGATGAGTTACATCCCACAGGGCGACGGCGGATTCCAGGAACCACACGAGTGTCAAGGGTGTGAACGTCAGGGGCCGTTCCACATCGACTTCGACCAATCGAACTTCGTCGATTCCCAGAAACTACGCGTCCAAGAGTCCCCCGAAGGCCTGCGCGGGGGCGAGACGCCACAGAGTATCGACATCAACCTCTCGGACGATATCACTGGGAAGGTCACCGCCGGTGACCACGTCACTGCCGTCGGCACCCTCCACATCGAACAGCAGAAATCTGGGAACGAGAAGACGTCCGTCTTCGACTACTACATGGAGGGCATCTCGCTCGCCATCGAGGACGAAGAGTTCGAAGACATGGACATCACCGACGAGGACGTGGCCGAAATCGTCGAACTCTCGAACTCGCCGAACATCTACGAGCGGATGATCGACTCCGTGGCCCCGGCCATCTACGGCTACGACCAGGAGAAACTCGCGATGATTCTCCAGTTGTTCTCGGGGGTCACGAAACACCTCCCCGATGGCTCTCGGATTCGCGGCGACCTGCACATGCTCCTCATCGGTGACCCCGGTACCGGTAAGTCGCAGATGCTTCAGTACATCCGCAACATCGCCCCTCGGTCGGTCTACACCTCCGGTAAGGGTTCCTCGTCTGCCGGTTTGACAGCCGCCGCCGTCCGCGACGACTTCGGTGACGGCCAACAGTGGACGCTCGAAGCGGGTGCGCTCGTCCTCGCGGACAAAGGCATCGCGGCGGTGGACGAACTCGACAAGATGCGACCGGAAGACCGTTCTGCGATGCACGAGGGCCTCGAACAACAGCAGATTTCGGTCTCCAAAGCGGGCATTAACGCGACGCTCAAGTCGCGGTGTTCGCTCCTCGGCGCGGCGAACCCGAAGTACGGTCGTTTCGACCAGTACGAACCAATCGGCGAGCAAATCGACCTCGAACCCGCGCTCATCTCCCGATTCGACCTCATCTTCACCGTCACGGACAACCCGGACCCCGACTCCGACTCCGAACTCGCAGAACACATCCTCAAGACGAACTACGCTGGTGAGTTGAACACCCAGCGAACGCACGTCGCCAACTCCGAGTTCACCGAAGCACAGGTGAACGCGGTGACCGACGAAGTCGCGCCCGACATCGACGCCGAACTCCTCCGCAAGTACATCGCCTACTCGAAACGGACGTGCTACCCGACGATGACCGAAGAGGCGAAGAACGTCATTCGCGACTTCTACGTCGACTTCCGTGCCCGCGGTGCCGACGAAGACGCACCCGTTCCCGTGACGGCCCGGAAACTGGAAGCACTCGTTCGCCTCTCTGAGGCATCCGCCCGCGTCCGCCTCTCGGACAAGGTGACACAGGAAGACGCCGAACGCGTCACCAACATCGTCGAGTCGTGTCTACGCGACATCGGGATGGACCCCGAGACGGGCGAGTTCGACGCCGACATCGTCGAAACCGGCCGGTCGAAGACACAGCGTGACCGCATCAAGAACCTGCTCGAACTCATCCGTACGATGCAAGAAGAGTACGAGGAGGGCGCGCCACACGACGAAGTCGTCGAGCGCTCCAACGCCGAGTTGAACATGGACGAAAAGACGGTCATCGACCAACTGGAGAAACTCAAGATGAAAGGCGATATCTACGAACCTCGCGGCGACGTCTACCGCGCGACGTAGTGAGGTAGCCGACCCTGTTCACGAGAACAGCGTCTTGAACACCTTCCGTTCGGCCGCGCGGAGATGCTGATGGAACGTCGCCGGACTGATACCGAGTGATTCAGCAACGTCTTCTCCCGAACTGACCCGCGGCCACTCGAAAAAACCAGAGTGGTAACACGCTTCGATGGTGGTTCGTTGGCGAGCGGTCAACTTCTCTGAGAGGACGTCTTCGATTTTCGGATTCGCTCGTTTCACCTGTTTGCGACTCACCATCTCGATTTCTGGATACTGGGATTCGACGAGTTCGATAATCTTGCGTACGTCTGCGCCGGGTGGAAGGTGGAAGCCGAGATGAACCGTTCCGTCGACGATTCTCGCATCGATTATCTCTCCTCCCTGTGCCGCGACGGCGGACGTGACCGGCGGTTCAGAAAGCTGGGCTTCGAAGGAGTTGGCCCCGTTCTCGGCGTTCCGAACGGTCAACTGTTCCCAGGCTGGCGTCGCCTCGAAAATCAGTTCGAGTGCGTCGACGGCGTCGTCGGTGACGGTGCCGTAGGCGGTGTACCTGCCGTCACCAGTTTCGACCGTCTCTTCGATGGATATCTCCCCCTCCATGTCCAGCGGGCTACCGGGACCAACCGAGAGAGACCGCGTTCGGAACTGAAGTTCGATGACTTCCTCACTCATCAGTGCACGTTTTCGTTCGATGCTGGCGAGGGCGTGACCGATAATCGCACCGAGGTGGTCGATAGTCGCCTGTTCGTCGTCTTCGAACGCATCCGGTCGGTCTGTCGAAATCACCAACACGCCGAACACCGTCTCTGCGTGCACGATGGGGATGGCGACGGACGACCGGATGTTGGCCTCGACGAGGAGTTCTTCGAGCCGCTCGTCTGTTTCGTCGTCTGCCGTCGACTGGGTTCCAGCACGGGTTTCATCGCCATTTTGTCTGTACTGCACCGACTGCGTCCGAAGCGCGTCGTCGACGAGCGTCGCGTATCCAAGCACTCCCTCGGCGTCCGAGTCTAGTGCAAGTTCGGTCCCTTCTATGGACTCACATCCAGACGTCGCCTTGATCTGGACGGTGTCGAGCGAGCGGTCGAGTTCCCCAATCCACGCAAACTGGTAGGTCTCGGTGTCAGCGAGACGGTCACAGACGACCGATTCGACCTCTTCGCGCGTCGATTGGGCGATGACTGCATCAGTAACGTCTCTGATGACGCCACTCAGGTCGTTGAGGGCAGCGAGTTGCTCACGCTGTCGTTCGAGTTCGCGCTCGTATTGCAGTCGCTCGGTCGTCTCGCGGACGACACCGACAGACCCGACGAACGAGCCGTCTCCACCATCGCTCCCGCCGAGGTTCTGTAATCTGGTGAACTTACTCTCGGCGAAGAAGTGACTCCCGTCGGCGCGTTCGATCTTCGCCTCCAGTGTCTCGTGGGCGTCGTCCTCCATCGACTGTCTGCGGGACGCGGCCTCTCGTGCGATCTCTTCCCCGACGACGAACGAGCAGTGCTCGCCAATCATCTCTGACCGGTCGTACCCCATCATCTCTTGATAGGACTCGTTGACCATGACGAAGTGCTGGTTCTCGTCGAGGACGTACACGCCGTCGTCGATGGTTTCGACGATGGTCTCGTACTGCTGGAGTTTGCGTTCGTGTTCGTGTCGTCGAATTGCGGTCGCGAGGATGTGTGCCACCGACTGGACGAAGTTGATATCGTTCTCATCGACCGTCTTGTGTGCAGTGTCGTGCGTTCCGAGGACGCCCCACGGCTCGTCGACCGACCCGATAATCGTACTGATGCCGCTGACGACCCCGTGAGAGGTCAACAGGTCTGGACCGTTGAATCGCGATTCGGTGCTGAGGTCTTCGACCACGATTGGGTCTTCCGTCCGGAGCGTGTGGGCTGCTTGCGAGTCGTCGTCGATTGCAGAGACGGTTGCCTCGCCGACGACACCGTCGTCCCAGCCGGTTCCTTGCCGGAGGAGGAGGTCATCACTCTCTGGACGAAGTTCGAGCACCTTTGTGTAGTCGTTCCCGAGAGTCTCGGAAACGAGCGTCACCGCACGAGACATGAGCTGGTCTACGTCGCCGTTTTCGAGCGCGAGCCATCCGAGTTGGGTGATTACTTCCTGCTGCTGAATCCTTGCTTCGAGTTCGTGTTCTCGCTCCTTTCGCTCTGTGACATCTCGAACGACACCGACGGTTCCGTGAAACTCGTCTCCTCCGGCGGGAAGGAGCGCGTACCGACTCTCGAAGGTGCGCGTTTCGCCGGTCGCAGTCTCGACATCGACTTCGACCGTTCCGTTCGTCTCGTTGCTTGCAATGAGTTCTTGCCGCCGTCGTTCTCCGATGGCGCTTACGCGGTCTCCGACGGCCTTCGAAACGTGGGACCCAACGAGTTCTTCCTGACTGTATCCGATCATGTCCGCGTACGCCTCGTTGACGACCTCGAACCGATACTCCTCATCGACCGCGTACACACCGTCTGTGACCGTTTCGACTATCGTTTCGTAGCGTTCGAGTTCGCGCTCACGCTCTCGTCGTGTGGTGACATCCCGAAGATAGACCGACAGCCCGTTTTCGGAGGGATAGATAGTCGCCGCGAGCCATCGCCCCAGAACGCCGACGTAGCTCTCACACGTCACCGGTTCCTGTTTGGTGCGCACGTGCTCGATGCTCTCTTCGATGTCTGTCCACCGCAGCAGTTCGATGGTGCCTCCGAACGCCGTTCCAACCAGTTCGGATTCGGTTTTCCCGAGTAACTTCTCGGCGCGCTCGTTCACATAGACAATCTGACACTCGTCGTCGACAGAGAGGAACCCATCGTCGATACGCTCGAAGACGTCGTCGAGTTCTCGTTCGAGTTCGTCCCGCTGTTTCGTGAGACGCCGTTGTTTCCTGTACTGTCTCGTCGTATCCTGCGTGACCTTCACGTAGCCTCGGATGTCGCCGTCGTCGGTGACGGCGGTCAGCGTGACGTTGGCTCTGAACTTCGACCCGTCTTTCCGGATGCGCCAGCCTTCGTCTTCGATGGTACCCTCTCGGGCGGCGTCGACCAGGAACTGTTCTGGGAGGTTTTCGTTCCGTTCTTCGGGTGGATAGAACACGGAGAAATGTTCGCCGATGATTTCTTCGGCCTCGTATCCTTTGATTCGCTCGGCACCCCGGTTCCAGGTGACGACCCGTCCGTCGGCGTCGAGCGCGAAAATCGCGTACTCTGTAACCTCGCCGACGAGCGATTGGAACTGCGCTTCCCGCACGACATCTGAGACAGTTCCCTCGTCGCGAGCCAGTTCGGGAGCGTCTGCCGACGTGGTCGATGAGACACGCCACCAGATACGGCCGCGGGCACCCACTTTCTTGGTCTGGATGAGCCCCTTGTCGGCGAGTCTCGTGAGGCGGTTATACGCTGTGCGACGCGTGCAGTCCAACCGTTCTGTGACTTCCTGTGTCGTCAGCGGTTCGCCAGTCTCGCGGGTCTGCTCGAAAACCGCGAGTGTCTCCGCTTTCCGGTCGCCACTTCGGTTCCCCATGGTGGTAGCGGTTACCTAGCATAGAATATAGCGCTTCCGTTGACGGAACTGTCCCACGATGCTGTGTCTTCTGCCGAATCATGTCTCAGGACTCAACGCGCACGAAAACGTCCATCTCTCGTGATATTGTCGTTCCGTCTCGTCGGTGGCTCACGGGACGTATTCGTGTCCGTGGCGACCGTATGAATCTGCAATATTCGTGCAAAGATATCCGATTCGAAATGGGTGAGCGGAACGTCTGGTTCGGGCGAACGAGCCGAACCTAATCACTTCGGAGGTCTGGCTTTGCTTGCTGCATAACAACGGACTAGTACCGATGAGCACCGACTCCCGATCCTTCGACCACTCCCCGCTGGCGCTGGAGGCGTGTTACTGTTCGTCGTCGACGATTCGAGCACTCGACTCCCCGCTCCGACGGCGAGTGATGCAGGTGCTACTGGAGCGGAGAGAAGTCGAATTTGCTGAACTTTCCTCTCTCCTCTCGGCCCTCCCCGAGAACGCGCCCTTCGACGACAGTTCTTTCACGCACCAGGCGATGGTCACGACCCTCCACCACACGCACATTCCAAAACTCGAGGCATCCGGACTTATCTCGAGAAACCGTGATACCGGTGCGCTCGCGGTCACCCTCCACCCCGACATCTACCGTGGCCCACTGACCGAACACTTGCTTTCGTCTGTCGACCCAGCGGTTTGGACCGCAGTCGCGGCCGTCCATCGAGACGAGAAACGGGGCGCAGTGCTGTCACTCCTCTCCCAATCTGAGCAGACACAGACGCTGGAATCGCTCGCTTCGAGACTGGCCGAGTCGTCGCCCCCCGAGGTGGGTCGTTCTGTGGGAATCGGTGAGACCGAAACCGACGAGCGAATCACACTCCACCACGTCCACCTGCCAGTACTCGACCAGGTCGGACTCGTCGACTACGACACCACCAGTGGTATCGTGACGTACACCGGTGACCAGTGGTTCGACATCGATGAGTTCGTCGCGACACTTCCCCTTCGCATGCGTGCGGAGTTGTGACAGCTCGACGAGTTTCTGACCGTTCGATGAGTTGCTGACCACGCGATAAATTTCTGAGACGACGGGTGGGCATCGACGGACGGCCGATAGACGGTCGACTGGTCTCGCAGCGCCAGCAACGCTATAGTTCCAGAACGTCAATAATATCACATGAATCGTCGAGCGTATCTTTCGGTCACAGGGCTCGTCTTGTTCGCTGGTTGCTCGTCCACAGACACGACTGAGACGCCGACGAGTACGACGGAAGTACAGACGACGGAGACACCCGCTCCGACGACGACCACGACACAGACGGAGACACCGACGCAGACGACGACAGAAGAACCGACGACTGAAACGCCAACTGAGACGACGACAGAAGAACTCGACAGGACCGAGCGGATATTCAATCTCGCGGTCGAAGACCTCGACGACGCGGTTGCGGCGTTCGACGACGCGGGCGGGCCGGACGGTGGGTTCCACGACATAAACGCGACCACGAACTTCTCGTTCGACCCCGTTTCAGGACCGCTCACGCGCGCCCGAGGGCACCTCGAGACGCTCGAGCAACTCGACAAGACAGCGGAGCAACGAGCGCGACTCAGTTCGCTCTGGGGCATCCACTGGTTCCTCTGGTGGGCCGGAAAAACCCACGAAAATCTTCGTCTCGCTCGCGTGCGCGTAGACAACGCAGTCTCCCGGTTCTACACCGAGGAGTTCTACCGAATCGATTCACAGGTCGAACAGGGAATCGAGGCGCTCGAACCAGCGAAAGGAACGTTCGACAGACTGCTCGACGAATCGAACCCGGACGACCTCGATGCGTTCGACGCACTCACACCAGACGATTACTCGCAGAAGGTGGACGCGCTCGACACCGAAATCGTGCAGTTCGAACAGTTCTTGAACCTCCTCGTCTCGATGCGGGATGCGATCAACCGCCTCCAACGTGGATTCGACGAGTATCTCGGCGAGTCGTACGAAGACGCCTCGGGGTCGTTCTTCCGGGCATCGCTCGAATTCGAAGATATTCGTGACGAACTCGCCGAACTCGAACCCATCGTGGCGCTCGAGACCTACGTCGAAGACTTCGTCTGCGTGTCTGATGCGATGGCGCAGGGGAGCGACGCCATGGACGAAGCGGCGAGGGCGGGCGACAACGACATCCCAGAACAACAACCGGAGTTAGAAGACGAAGCGAAAGCGGCGTTCGACACCTGCGAGGTTATCGAAGAACGACTCACCTTCGTTTCGGCGTTCTTCGAAGAACTCCCAGAACAACGGACGTAACTCGGTCGCACTCGGCCGGGTTCGACTCGTGAACGTCTCTCTGTCGACCCGAGGAACTTAGGTGACGCTCCACCGACGAGGTAGACAACCGAATGGACCGAATCTCCGCCCTCCGAAACATCGAAGACGCCATCCGCGACTTCGAGTCGGGAGACTCCGACCTCGCGAGTACGGAACGACGCGTTGTGACCGTCCTCCGGACGTTCGCGACCGAGTTCGAGACAGACACCGGTGACGAGACGCTCGACGCGTGGAAAGCAGTCGGCGACGACCGCGCAGAGGGCATCGTCGTCCTCGCTGCGACCGAAGACGAAGCGCGGACACGCGTCACCGACCTGCTCACAGATGCGACAGCAGACGCAGACGACGTGGAGTTCTCGGTCGAACGCGTCTGACACTGACAGCGTGCTGTCGAATCATTTTTTGCCCGACTCCGTGACCGAGTTCCCGTGCTGTTGGTCGTGACATACTCGCAGGCGGCGCGGACGACACTCCGAAACATCTGCCGAACCCACGAGGACGCCGTCGTCCGCCGTCTCGGGCGCGCCGCGCTGTTCGAGGAGACAGAGTTGGCCGCGTTCCTCGCGCTTCGCCTCCGGGAGAAACACGACGGCGACGTGCAAATCGAACAGACGACGCCGTTCAACGAGTTCGCCAGCGTCCCCGCGTCGGTTCGCGAGGCGGCCGAAGCGTACGAAGCACGAGCGTCGTCTTCGACGCCGTACAGTAAGTTTGCGACCGGAACCGACCACCCGTCTGCCGCCGAGATGCGCGACCGCGAGTTATGAAAGTCCATCTCTCAGACGGGACAGTTCGTGAGGGTCGGGGTATCGACCTCTCGGCGACCGCCCTCGACCCCGAGACAGTTGTTGCGGCGATTCGGATTCCCGAACCCGCGTCCACATCTGAATCCGCATCCGGATCTGCATCCGAATCGGCCGATGCCTCGATTCGAATCGAGTGTGCTGACCCGGGACCGGGACACGACACGCTTGCTCGCGTCCCCGTCTCGAATGCGACGCCCGGGCGTCTCCTGGCCGCAGTGGGTCGCTCACGTGGGATGGCGTCGCCAGTCGACGAGGAACTCGACCAGCTTTCGACACGGCTCGCTGCCCACGAAGTGACCGACCCAGACCACACAACGAATCTCCGAGCGGCACGTCGTCGACTCGCCGACGCGGGCGCTGACGAAGCACGCCTCCGAGAACGTTCGGCGACACTCCGTGGCCGGTTGGCCGTCCACCGAGAGGCCGGAGACGACGACGCGACCGAAGCCACGCGGTCGGAACTCGTCGATGTCGCGACGGAACTCTCCGAAATCGAAACCGAGCGTATCGCCGCCGAACAGCGACTGGACGCGCTCGAACGGGAGGCAACGCGACTTCGTGACTCCCGCGACGAGCGACTGCGACTCACCGACGCCATCGCAAACCGCCTACGCGAGGCCAGAGCCTACTTCGCCGACGAACTCGCAACTGAGTTCGACGACGCTCGTGACGAACTCGCAGACTTATTCACTGACGCTCCTCGCACTGACGCGCCTCCCGCAGACGCTGTCGCCTCTTCTCTCGCCGCCGTCAAACTAGCCGACCTTCGGGCACCGATTGTCTCGATGTGTCGATGCTTCCCTGACGCCGAGACTGCCGCCAGTCACCTCGACGTGCCCGTCATCAGGCTGTGACGTTCGAACGAGCGTCGCATTCGATTCGGTTCCAGCGCTGCGTCTCGAATCGGTTCTCCCGTCGACGCAGCACGTTTTTCGCCCCACCACGAGGAGTGGATCCATGGACATCGTCGAAGCACTCTCCGCTGAGTCGGGCATGGTCTGCGTCGTCGGTGCCGGTGGGAAGAAGACGACGCTCTACACCCTCGCCCGAAGCGTCCCGAAGAGTGTCGTCACCGCGACGGTTCGAATCCCCATATTCGACGAACAGGTGGCCGACGTCGTCGTCACCGACGACCCAGTGTCCGCGCTCACCGAGACAGCGCGGTGGCCACTCGGACTCGTCCCCGAGCAAGACCGAGAGGACCGATATCGGGGCTACGACCCGTCGGTCGTGTCGGCGATTCAGAAATCGGGCACCGCTCGCGCCATCTTCGTCAAGGCGGACGGCGCTCGGACCCGGTGGCTCAAGGCACCGAACGACCGCGAACCGCGGATTCCGGCCACCGCCGACACCGTCGTCCCGATTGCCAGCGCGAAGGTAGTCGGCAAACCGCTGACCGACGAGTTCGTCCACCGACCCGAGCGCGTCGCGGCCGTCGCCGGCCTCGACACGGGCGACACAATCGGCGCAGCCGACGTCGCAGCAGTCCTCGCCAGTCGCGACGGCGGGCTGAAGAACGTGCCATCTCACGCGACGGCGATTCCGCTCGTCAACATGGTCGACGACGACGAACTCGAACGGGTTGGTCGCGAGATTGCCACGACCGTCCTCGAACGCGCCGACGTCCCACGGGTCGTCCTCGCCCGGATGAACACTGACGACCCACTGGTTGCTGTGGTCGACTGAGCGACAAACTGCTGTGGAACAGGTTCGCGGTAGAGTCGCAACTGTGGGCAGTCAGAATCGAGACTGTGCTGGTCAGACCTGTGGCTGCACCCGTCAGAACCGCGACTGTGCCGCTTCGAACTCCTCGCGTGTGTTGAGATTCTCGAACGAGTCGAGACTCCCGTGGTCTCGTATCTCGTCTTCCGCGACGACGACCCACGCCAGCTCGTCGAGCGGCGCGAGAATCTTCCGGTCGCCACGTTCGAGGGCGTTCGAACAGGCGCTCGCCATCGGCACTGCTCGGTAGACGGCCTGCGTCGTCTGGTACCAGCCATCGTCGAGTTTGGGGACGGCTGCATCGACATCGTCTGCATCGGCGCGCTCGAACAGATATCGCACGATATCGCGCTCGACGAAGGGCATGTCACAGGCGACGACGACGGCGTACTCACCCGCACAGGCAGCCAGTCCGGTGCCGATACCAGCCATCGGCCCCTCGTCGGGACTGGTGTCGAGTGCGTATCGGACGGGGAGCGAGTAGTCGGCCATCGCCGATTCGATTGCGTCGCGCTGGTCGGCCCGACAGTTGACGACGAGTTGGTCGACGACAGATTCGAGACGGTCTGCGACACGGCGAATCATCGGCACTCCGGCGAGCGATGCGACGGCTTTGTCTGCGTCGCCGAAGCGGGTCGACCGGCCACCGGCGAGGATGACCGCAGAGCGAACCAGCGTCATTCGTTGTTCGTCGTCTCGTCGGTATTCGTCTCTTTGCCAGTCGTCTCGTCGGTTGATTTCCTGCCGAGTGGTTCGATGCGGACGCTCGAAACCTTGTACTCAGGAATGTACGACACTGGGTCGAGTTCGTGCTGGGTGAGTTCGTTTATCGCGCCGTCTGCGAAGTGCATCGGAATGAACACCACACCGGGGTCAGACACGTCTTCGACTGCGGCTTTGACGACGATTTCACCCCGGCGCGAGACGACGCGAACGTCCTCGCCGTCTTCGACGCCGAGCTGGTCGGCCATCTTCGGGTGGATGGTGACGAACGCCTCCGGGACGTGGTCCATCGACACCTGCGTCCGGCGAGTCATCGTCCCGGTGTGCCAGTGGTACAACACCCGGCCCGAGGTGAGCATCAGCGGATACTCCTCGTCGGGCATCTCTGCGGGGCCAGCGTAGTCGGCGGGGACGAACCGGGCGCGGCCGTCGTCGAAGTTGAATCGCTCTTCGTAGAGGAACGGCGTTCCCGGGTCGTCTTCGTCCGTGCAGGGCCACTGGAGCCCAGTCGGTGTGGATTCGAGGCGTTCGTAGGTGACGCCGCCGTAGATTGGTACCAGTTCCGCGATCTCGTCCATCACCTCGGCCGCCGAGTCGTACTCCCAGTCGTAGCCGAATCGCTCGGCGAGTTCGCAGAGGATTTCGAGGTCAGTCTTGGCACGTCCCGGCGGGTCGACGGCGGGCCGAACCAGTTGGATGCGGCGTTCGGTGTTGGTGAACGTGCCGTACTTCTCGGCGTTCGAGGCGGCCGGCAGGACCACGTCGGCGTACTCGGCGGTTTCGGTGAGGAAGATGTCCTGAACCGCGAGGAACTCTAACTCCTCGATTGCACGCTCGGCTTCCTGGATATCCGGCTCCGAGAGGACGGGGTTTTCGCCCATGATGAACATGCCTCGAATCTCTCCCGCGAGCATCGCGTCGTACTGCTCGGGAAGTCGAAGCCCAATTTCGTTCGGCGGCCGTTCACCCCACACCGCGGCGAACTTCTCACGCACGTCCTCGTCGGTGAGATTCTGATACCCCGGCAGGGTGTGCGGGGCCGGCCCCATGTCGCCGCCGCCACCCTGAACGTTGTTCTGGCCGCGGAACGGTGAGAGTCCAGCACCGGGCTTCCCGAGATGCCCCGTCACGAGCGCGAGGTTCGTGATGGCGAGGACGTTTCGCGTCCCGTGGGCGTGTTGGGTCATCCCCATCGCCCAGCCGAAGATGCAGGTGTCGGCGGTGGCGATCGTCTCGGCAGCGTGTTTCAGCTCTTTTGGTGGGACGCCCGCCAACTCCTCGACTTTCTCGGGCGTGAACGGTTCGACCTTCTCTCTCAACTCCTCGAAGTGCTTCGTCCGCGACTCGATGAACTCGGTGTCGTGGAGGTTCTGGTCGATGATGTGGCGAACCATCCCGTTGAGCCATGCGATGTCCGACCCGGGATTCGTCCGGGTGTATTGGGTGGCGTGCTCTGCGAGGCCAATCTTTCGTGGTTCGAAGACGAACAGGTCTGCGCCCTTCCGGACGTTCTGCTTGATTCTGGTCGCGAGTACCGGATGGCCTTCGGTGGTGTTCGACCCCGTGATGAGATAGCAGTCTGTCTCGCCGATATCCTCGTTGATGCGATTCGTCATCGCGCCGTAGCCGACGGTTTGCTGGAGTCCAGCGACAGTCGACGAATGACAGAGTCGCGCGCAGTTGTCCACGTGCGGCGTGTTCAGCACCTGCCGAGCGAACTTCTGATTCAGGAAGTTCTCCTCGTTCGTACACTTCGACGACGAGGTGACGGCGACAGCATCGTCGCCGTGTCTCTCCTGAATCCGCGTCAACTCCTCGTAGATGCGGTCGTACGCTTCTTCCCAACTGGCCTCGCGGAAGCCGTCGCCCTCGCGGATGAGGGGGGTCGTCAACCGGTCGTCGCTGTTGACGTAGTCGTAGCCGAACTTACCTTTCACACAGGTCGAAAAGTCGTTGGCTGGGGCCGCTTCGGGGTCTGCCGGGCGGACGCCGAGCACGTCGCCGTCTTTTCCGTACAACTCGAATCGACACCCGACGGCGCAGTAGTTGCAGGTCGTCTCGGCTTTCGTGATCTTCCCCAGTCGTGCGTCGCTGACGACTCCTGCGATGTCGAACATCCTCCCAGCGTTGAGCGTCCGTGACGCGACTTCCTCGGAGATGTGTTCGGCCTGCTTCAGCGTCTCCTCGGTGACGCGCGTCGTCGTCTCCTTCGCACGCTGTCTGGCCTTCGCCATGAACCGAGCAACACCAGACTTGCCAGCCGAAACGCCGTCGTCACCGTCGCCTCGGGTGCGCCAGTTCGGCTTGCCTTTCGTGTCGGCTGTTTGTGCGTGGTCGCCTTCGATGACCGTCCCGATAGAGTTCTTCTGGGTGAACCCCGGCAGTGGGAGCGTCGCACTGTCGACGAGGCCGTTCTCCACGAGCGACCCGGTCGGACAGACCGTCGCGCAGTGGCCACAGGAGACACAGGTCGACGCCTGCATCGTATCCACGTCCGATTGAAACCCGATTCTGGTGTCCGAGCCATGGCCTTCGATTCGAAGGACACCTTCGACCTGCACGTCGTTACACGCCTCGACGCAGCGATTACACAGGATGCACTTGTTGCGGTCGATCTGGATGACTGCAGAGGTGTCGTCGATGGGTTCGTAGGCCGAGCGGTCGTCGAAGACGCCGTACCGTGGTTCTTCGACATCGTGGTCGATAGCGGTGTCCTGTAACTCACAGCGGCCGTTCTTCCCACAGGTGGTACACCGGAGGTTGTGGTTCGAGAGCACGAGGTCGAGGTTGACGCTTCGGGCTTCTGCGGCGTCTTCGCCGTCAGTTCGGACGCTCAGACCGTCTTCTGCCGGAAAACTACACGAGGGGACGAGGCCGTGTTCGTCCGTTTCGACCATACAGGTTCGACATTCGCTTCGGGGACCGATGTTTTCGGCTTGCTCGGTACCGCGGTCGTAGTAGCAGAGTGCGGGCACGTCGTCGGCGGTGCCTACTGCCTCCATCGCATCGATAATCGTCGACCCCGGCGGCATCGCGATAGGCGTGCCATCGATGGTGAGGTGAGTCATCTCCTCGCCGGTGGTTCCGGTCTCGGGGTCGTTGGCCGTCCCCGTGTTGAAGTCCTCCGTCAGCGGGGTGTGTGACTGAGGGTCATCCACGTCCGGAACTCGGGGCAGTGCCTGCGTCGATGTCGATTCGTCGGTTCCTGCTGTGTCGTCGGTACTCATCTCACATCTCCTCGCACTCGCCGCTTGGACAGCGCCCGTCGGCGTGCGCGTAAAACTCGGTCTCGAATTCGTCGAGTGCCGTCGTCACGGGACGGGCCGCCCCGCGTCCGAACTCACAGGTACTGGTCGTCCGCATCACGCGCGTCAGTTCGCGTATCGCGTCGTCGTCGTACGTGCCTCGATACACGTTTCGCAAGAGGGTCGTCAACTGTACAGACCCCTCCCGACACGGCACACAGCGCCCGCAGTTCTCGTCTTCGGCGAACCGAGCGCGTGTGCCAGCGAGGGCGACGGCACACCGCGAGTCGCCGAACAGTTCGACTGCGCCGCCGGTGCCGAGACCCGCGCCCACCAGTGCAGGCGCACTCGGTGGATGCTCGAGCGTTCGCGTGAGACCACCGAACTGCCCGCCGACACAGGCCATCTTCAGCGACCCGGTGAGGCTCACTGCCTCTCGAATCGACGAGAGCGACCCGCTCGTCGCGAGTTCGACTGTCGCGGGTGCCGTAACGTCGCCCGAGACGGTCACGAGGCGCGTCCCCGGGTCTGCGTCGTCGGCGTCGAACGACGCGGGTCGAAGCAGCAGTTCGCGAATCTGTGCGAGTGTCCGTGGTGTGTGAATCACGGTCGGTCGGCCGTAGAGGCCGTGTTGTGCCGGCGTCGGCGGACGGAGTCGGGCCTCCAGTCGGTCGCTGCCCTCCATCGACTCCAGCGCCATCGTCATCTCGCCAGCGACGTAGCAGTCGGGGCCGGAGACGACCTGCGGGCGGTTCGGTGGGTCGAGGTGCTCGGTGAGGGAATCGGCGGCCACCTCCAACCGGTCTCGTGCGAGGGAGTCTGATTCGTTGCCGTAGCAGATGACGTCCTCGGCAACGACGAGTTCGGCGACGGCGAGCGCCCCGTCGATGATTTCGGTCGGGACCGATTCCAGAAGGAGTCGGTCTGTCTCGTTTCGGGTGTCGCTCTCGTTCGCGTTGACGACGACCACTGGGTCGCTCCCCGTCGACGCGTGTGTCTCACGCGCGCGGTCCCACTCGTCGACGACTGCTGTGTCGGTGCTTCCATCGCCGCGTCCTCTACCGAGCAATCCTGTCTCTCGGACACGTCTGTCTGCCGCGTCGGGGTCGGTTCGAACCGCTTCAGTCGCGAGTTTCACGTCGCCCGACTCACCGGTGCCGAGCGTTTCAGGAGGAGACCACCCCGCTCGTCGGAGTACTCGCCGTTTCCCGACTGCGAGAGGCCCGGTTTCGGGGAGGGGAAGCGTCCGCTGGTCGGACTGATGCTCGACGACGGCGTCTGCCTCGTCGGCCGAAACGTCGTCGTCTTCGACGCGGCGGACGAGTTCGCGTACGTCGTCCTCGTTCGGGGCCGAGTGGTACGCTGTCGTCCCGTCGGCGGTGACGAGGACCAGTGGGTCGAGTTCGCCGATGCCCACCGGCCCAACTTCGACCACCGACACCGACGTAGCCTCCTCGCGTGCAGCGGTCAGCAACGCCCGCGCGGCGGTCAGACGCGCCGACCCGGTACAGACGCGCACGACTGTCTCGCCGAGCGTTCCGTTCGTTTCGACCATTTCGTGTACGTGCGTGGGTACGAGAGGAAATACTTGTGGTGGTTGTTAGCATACATAGTTCTAGTTTCTCCCTATGGGTGTGAGTTGGGCGAAGAGTATGGATCGAGTTCGGGTCGTTACTATGGTGCTGGTTGGGGGACGCGCAACGACTATACTGAAATATCTCAGATATACTATCTAATTTGGGGGGCAGTGAAGACAGCGTACGTAACGTGCGGAATACCCCCAAAATGACTTACTGCGTTTCGACCATTTTCGCGGGGTCTTAGAAGAATGGGACTGGTGAATGTGTGACAAAAATGATTGAAATATTATTATTAACCGTACACCCCAGGGGTGTAGCCGAAGGTAGTGTTTGGAACAAGGGTGTAGGCAGCAATCGCACGGAATGCTGTCAGAAAGACGTCCGAGACACCCTCAAATCAATCGCTCCTCGGAAGGTCAGGTTCGCTCGATAGAGCCCTCAAAAACAATGATTTCGACGGAACTGGAGCTCTGAGAATTCAGTCTGGAGAGTGTCAAATCCTTCGAAAAAACCGGTGGGACAGCAATATTGAAAACAGGCGGTACACCCCACTAACGAGAGGGTGTACCGGGGATAAGAGGCTACGAGAGGTGCGATTTGTCGAACGTCGCACACTGTCATCTGGGATGAGAATCTAAGGCAGAGGCTCCCATATCGTCGAATTCGAGCAAATCCGTCTTCTTCGACTATGCCTGTCCGACCGCTGAATCGACGAGTCACAAACGCGTTATTGCGGCTACACCCATGGGGTGTAGAGCCGCTATAGTACACCCTTGGGTGGAGTCGGCGTAGCGAGATTTTATCGGCAGCCGACACCCCTGTCGGCTGCCATAGCGGGCCGATAGCGTATGAAACGCAAAAAACCAACAGACGTCGAGAAACGGCTCGGAGTGTACAAACATATCGAGAATGTGCCATACCGTTCGCGGCTTGAACGATTCGAATCTCAGTTCGACCAACGAGATGTGTGGGCGATGTTCTTCGACGCTCGAAACAGTGCGTTCGACTCAGTACACTACGAGGCAACCTTCCACAAAGCAGAGAAGTCATTCAAATCACATATGCGGACATGTGGTCGACACCACGCACTAGCACGCCCCGATGATATCGAAACGTGGCTTAGTAGCTTAGCCGAGACGCGAACACTGGGGACAGTCTACTCGGAATATTGGGTCCGAGTCGAGGAGTTCTATACGTGGCTTCAGCACCACACAGAGTTCCCACACGTGTACAACCCGGTGTGGATGGCTGCTGCGACGTATTCGACTGCCGGTGCCATGTGGTCTCAGAAAACGACCACAAGCCAGTCACACGCTGAGGAAGAGTGATGACGGACCCAACCCCGTCACCAGACGACGCACGCGACGAAATTGGGGCAGCCTTCGGTCGGACACGCGATCCACTGGTTGCGTACGAGACACAGTTTGAGGCGGTCAGTCACGACGTCTTCGAGGTGTTCCTTCAGTCTGGGTTAGAGCCAACAAATCCGGCAGCTCAAACACGAGCGGCGTACTGCAGACTCATAGACGAGTGGAAACAACACATGCGACGACAGGGTCGACATCCCGCATGTCCAAACGAACACCACGTCGCGGAGTTTGTCGACTACTGTCTTGGGACGCGAGGGCTCAAACCCACCACTGTCAGAACGAAACTCCACCGACTCATCAAGATATATCGCTACTGGCAAGCAGATACTGTGTTCCCCCATGAACACGGATTCAACCCATTCCAGTACGTGTTTTCGACGACCGATCTCTCACAACCACCATCAAAAGAGCCCCCGCGACTCTCTCCACAACACCTTGGTGAACTCGTTCAGACACTCACGGACGTCCGCGACAGACTCATCGTTGTACTGCAACTCAAACTAGGTCTCCGAGCCGGAGAGGTGAGCAATCTTCGACTAGCCAACCTCAGCGTGACTCACGACGAATTGCAGTCAGCATATCCATCGCTTGGATCGAACCCGAAGCTTGCAGACTACGACTACGCGGTGTACATTCCCTCTCGATACGAAGAACAAGGCAACAAATCACACCGGGGACGGCTCTTACCCCTCGACGCAGAAGTACGCCGGGCACTGTTCCAACATCTGTTGGTACGCCCGGACACTGGTGACCCGTGGGTGCTCCAGAGTCGAACAACAGCAACTCAAATCACACCCGAAGCGATCAATCGAGTGTGGAACGGTGCGTTTCGACCGGAGTTCGACGAGACAGCAGACTATCGTGCCGTGACAAGCCACTATGGACGGCACCGATTCAGCACGTACTGGCAGGTTGAAAACGAAATTCCACGGGAACTCGTCCAGTACATGCGAGGCGACCGAATTGATGACGACGATCCATCTCGCCAAACCATCGATAGCTACATTCACACCTACTACGACGATATTGAGTCGCTCTATCGAGAGGAAATGTACTCACTTGGGCTCCCGACTAATTGCTCGGAATTGTAGTTGCAACTATTCTTCAGCTTGATCAGTTGTTCTCGGTGATTGAGACGTACACGCCCGATAGAACCACATCTTGAACGGGCGCATGACGAGCGTCTCCCCAGCATCGATTCCGAGGGACCGTCGCATTCACAATAAGAAATTTGTGCTCTCTCAAGCAACCCATGCGGAAGATGTTCGAGAGGTTCGAATCGAATCGCTACACCGTCCGTGGAATCGTCGTGATCGGTGTACTATTCTTTGCAATTCTCATCTCTATCGTCTCTGGAGACGCCAAGTTAGCGAACCCTTCCATGGTTTTGATGCTTGTCGTATTCGGTGGTATCTTCTTCTACCTCACCGCAGGAAGCATCTACGAACGAATCACCGACCACGAACAATCGGACGAGGGAGACGGCAGTTCGTAGAGCAGGTAACTCGGTGGAGTACCGAGGCTCCTGAGGCCTTCAGTATACTATTCTCAAGTAGTGGTGAGTTGTCGATACTATTCAGCGATGGCCGATTCGATGTCGTCTAGCTCGTCGTCCGAGAGGTCCGGGATGTCGCCAGCGACGGCGTGGATGGGGTTGCCGCCGTCGTCTTCGAAACGCGGAACGATGTGGACGTGGACGTGTTCGACTTCCTGTCCGGCGGCCGGGCCGTTGTTGATGCCGACGTTCGAGCCGTCGGCGTCGACGGCGTCTTCGACGCGGGGAACGAGTTCGTCGACGGTGCTGAAGAGGTCCGCCGAAATCTCGTCCGGCAGTTCGTGGAGACGGGCGTAGTGGTCCTTCGGAATCACGAGCGTGTGTCCCGGCGCGAGCGGGTTCACGTCGAGAAACGCCAGCGAGTGTTCCGTCTCGTGGACGATTCGGCCGGGGATGTCGCCGCCGGCGATGGCACAGAAGATGCAGTCGGGCATGGATTGTACGTCGATTGGTGAGGAAAAGAAAGTTCGGACCGATGTTCTGTGTGGCTGGCCGTGCTGGTGTCTGTGGTACCCAGCCTTCGATACGATTGGGTCGTCCACACTCCTTCGGCGCTGTTGAACTCCGCTATTTCTGATGCTTTGTTGAGTTCGTGCTGAATAGAGGGCGCAAATTCAGCAGCCGCCATCGGATACGAAGTCACTCCCCGCTGTTGGCTGGCTCATCCACGTGGACAACTCGTGGTTCAGTTCCCGTAAGCCAGAGGAGGTAGTCCTGCTCATCGTCACTCGGATTGACATCACGGTGGACCAATCCGGGCGGAATATGGAAGAAATCTCCGGCGTGAGCAATTTTTCGCTCGCCATCACCGAGTCCCCATTCAACGTACCCCTCGCCGTTGAGCACGTACCCGAAAACGTCGTTGTCGCCGTGGTGATGCCAACTCGATTCGATTCGTCCCGTGGCGTGGCCACGGATCTGCTGAACGGCGGCGTCGGGAAACGGTGTCAGCCGGGTGAGGTTCTCAAGTATGCCCGTTGGGATGAGATCGTCCGTGCCAGCCACCCTGGGTTCTCGGGCGGGAAGTCGTAACGGGGGTTCCTTGACCGAGACCACCGGCATCCCGGAACCGACGACCCCCGCGATGATGACCTGCTCGTCGCCGGTCGGGTTGACGTTTCGATGAACCACCTCGGCAGGAATATGAAAAAAGTCGCCGGTATCCGCGTCGATACTGTCCTTATCACGGGAACCGTATTCGAACCGTGCCCGGCCCTCGATGACGACACCGTACACCTCGTGCTCACCGAATGTGTGCCAGCCGGACGTAACGCCACCGCCGAGGCGGGCACGTACCACCAGTACCCAGTCCGTGTAGAAGGCAATCTCCCAGGTCGTATTCGGTGGCGACACCTCGGATGGGCCGAACTCGGTACTCGCGATCACTTCGACGGCTTGCGAAGGAGCCATACCGAAGTACAGGTGCTGAATGACGACAAAGCTATCCAGTACTCGGCTCCAGATCGCTTGTGATGGAAGGACCCTCTGTCTGTGTCACGCCACTCCTGTCAAGACCTGAAGGTTTCAACAGAACGACCCCCTCGAAAGCCCCCGCGGGCGACGACTCCCGCGGCGGCGCGCGCTCCTCGGCCTTCGGCCTGTGGTGCTCACACCACCGGGGTTCGTCCTCGCCCGCGGCCCCTTTCAGTCCCACCCTGAGGATTGGTCGGAGTCGTTTCCGGAGGGTTGCCGTGAGTCCCCGCTCTCGTGAGAAACCGCGTTCGAGAGCCAATCGAATCAGCCTCAGTCTCGAATCACACACTCTCGGCCCTCAAAACAGCACCTGCAACCTCACCGTTCCCCAGACGACGTGCCACCCGAGGTAGTAGACGAGTCTGAACGCGTACATCGTGAGGAAGTCGTATCGGTAGAACAGATACAGTTGCGCGAGGTTGATTGCGAACACGTTCGCGCCGACGTACGCCGAGGCCCACAGCGGAACGTCGCCCGAAAACCCGGCTTGCAGTTGGAAGGCGGGTTCGAGCACCGCGACTGCGACGAGGACTGCCCACAGCCGGTTCGACTGGGTTGCCTCTTGGGCGAGTGAGGGAACTGCGAGGAAGACCAGCGAGAGCGGAAGGAGATGAAAGAGTACCTCCACGACGAACCCCATCGTCGGATAGAACAACAGCGAGCGGGGGAACAGGACGTTGATATCCGCAGGCAAGACGGCGAGCACGTCGACCAGAGCCATCCCCGCAGCGAGGAGCGTCGGAAGGACCACTGCGAGAAGAAGGCGCTCTCGGAGTGGACCGGGAGTGTATACCGCAAACCAGCCCCGAGAGAGAACGAGCGTCACGAGTATCGTTCCGAGGATGCCGACTCCGAGAACCACTGCCACCGGGTTGAGACCGCCGAAATACGGTCGAAACACCTGCGGACTCACGGCGGTCAGTACCCCGGTACAGCCAACTATCACGAGCGCTACGGCTCCGAATAGCAGGAACTGCCGGCGTTCTCTCGCGAGTAGTTCTCTGAATCGGTCCATCGGTGACGTGTTCGCCCTCCACGAACGAGTCGCTGTCGCCCTTCTCAGGGTAGCAACTCGGCCAACTCCGCGAGGTACTCGTCCAACTCGTACCCTAGCCGCGACAGCCACACGTCGCGATACGCCGGATGCAACAACGGAACGACCGTGTAGCCGAATCGCTCGCTCTCGACGGGTTCGAGGACCGTTTCGAGAAAGCCATCGAGCGAGATATCGTCCAGTGAAAAGACGCTCTCGGTGGCGTGGCGACCGGTCGGAATCACGACGGCTGGCTGAATCGTCTCCAGTTCGGTGACGAGGTGGTCGAGACAGTTGGCCTTCTCCTCGGCACTGGGTGCGCGGTTCGAACCCTCGCCATCGGAGGGGAAGCACTTCACGGCGTTCGTGTAGAACACGTCGTCCGGGTAGCCGACGGCTGCCATCGTCTCGCGGATTCGTCGCCCGGAGTGCTGGGCCGTATACGACATTCCGGTCCAGTTACCACCCTGCCAGCGCTCGGCGTCGGGATTGCCAGCGCCGGGTGCCTCACCGACGACCATCACCGTCGCGTCGGCGGGACCGACGCCCCACGAGATACGGTTGCGGCACTCCACGAGTGCGGGACAGCGGGTACAGTCGCGCCCTGTGACGAGTACGTCGGCGGCGTCGGGGAACTGTGGGTCGGCCATCTACTCCGTCAGCGGGAGGACGATGCCGAAGATGATGGGCGAAAAGACGACGAGCGCGATGCCGATCCACTCTGCGTCGAAAAAGAGCGTTCGCTCCCACCCGGGGAGTTGCCCGCCACTCATCGCCAGTGCGACCTTCGCGCCGATAGCACCGAAGAGGAAGAGTGCGAGGCCGAGTCCGAGCCCACCTTTTGCCAGTCGTGGGTAATCGAGATTTCCGTAACGTCCCATAGCACTTCGAGATAGGGGAGAATAGAAAATCGTTGCGGGAGAGTGTGTGACCTGCTATCGTTCGAGTGCGTCGGCGAGCACAGGTGCGACGGAGACAGAACTCACTTCGCGTTCGATGGTGTCGGTGCCGAAGACGCGTTCGATACCGGCGCGGCTGAGTTTCGTCCGTGCGTTTCGGGCGAGCAGTGGATGAACGGTTGCACAGAAGACGCGGTTTGCACCGCCCTTTGCGAGGACGGCCACTGCCTCGCTCATCGTCGACCCGGTCGCGATGATGTCGTCGGTGATGACCACGTCACGGCCGTCGAAGTCCGTCTTGCTCGGCGTAATCTCGACGTCGGTTCCCGAGCGGCGTTTCTTTTCGAAGTAGTCCGTCTCACCCTCGCCGTAAGCGTCGCAGACGGTGTTCGCGATGTCGATTGCGCCCGAGTCGGGCGAGAGGAACAGAGGGTCGTGGAGTTCGGGAAGGGGTTTTGCGAGGCAGCCGGCGGCATCGACGATATCGACGGGAACGTCGAAGAACTCCGAAATCGCGTCTTCGTGGGGGTTGACGAGGACGACGCGGTCGGTGGTCGTACTCACGGCGCGGGCGACGGCGCGGGCGGAGATGGGGTGGCCGGCTTCGAACGCTTTGTCCTGTCGGGCGTAGCCCATGTACGGAATGACCGTCGTGACCTCCTCGGCACCGGCCTCGCGAACGGCGTCCTGTAGTTGCAGCAGTTCGATGTAGGCGTCGTTGCTGACGGTGCTGGCGATGATGGTGGCAGTTTCGGCGTCGAAACCGGGGACCGAAGCGAGTGTTTCCCCGTCCGGGAAGGTGTCGTACTCGACAGCCGCGAGTGACTCGCCGAGCTCCGTGGCGAGGGCGGCCGCGAGTGCCTGTGAAGATGCGCCGGGTACGAGCATACACGTCCGTCTCTCGTGCGGGGTAAAACCGCTTTTCGTTGGCTTCGACTGCGACGCGTGTCAGCGTGTCGCGGCGGCGGTTGGGGCCAGTGGCAACGTGGCCGATTTCGGTTGTCGAGGGGGCTACAGCCTCAGACATAGCCGGACGAGGGGCTACTAGCCTTTTATGCGATGTACTCATCGGACCGTGTATGTCGACCAACCACGAGCCGGTTGATAGCGCGATACTCGATCGATTGGAGCGGTGTTCTCCGTCCGCGGTCGCCGACACAAAACACGAGAGCGTGGAAACACTGGCTTCCGCAATCGAGCCGGTGCATCCCGACTGCACGTTCGCGGGGACGGTCCGGACAGTCGTGCTCGACCCCTCGGCGCTGTGGGCACCTGTCCAGACCCTCGATACGGCTCTCGAAGACGAGGTCGTCGTGGTCGACACCGACGACAGTGTCGAGGAGGCGGTCTGGGGCGAGTTGCTTTCGACGTACGCGCAGTCTGCCGGCGTGCGAGGGATGGTCACGAACGGGGCCGTCCGTGATATCGACGGAATCGCAGCCCTCGGCTTTCCCGTCTTCGCTCGGGCAGCCACGCCCCGCGGGCCGAGCGGACGCGACGAGGCCGAACGGAACGTTCAGGTCACTGTTGGCGGTGCGTCGATCAGTCCCGGAGACGTGCTCGTCGGTGACGAATCCGGCGTGGTTGTCATCGGCCGTGACGCCGTCGAGGAGGTCACGTCGGCCGCCGAGACGGTAGCGCAGAAGGAACGAGACGTCGCGCGGTTGATCCACGACGGCCAATCGCTCGAACAGGCGTTCGAGAACGGTGGGATGGGCTAATCCAGACCATTACCCAGCGCGTCGGGCCAACTGCAACGCCGCGCGCTATCGCACCGCCACACCCACCGCGTCCAACCCGAGCACCTGTGTTCGCCAGTCGGACTCGGTCGTCCGGACGCAGAACGTCCCCGCGTCGGTGACGGCGTAGGCTGCTCGGGCGTCGTGGGCGACGCCGACGACTGTCTCGTCCATCGGAATCGGGTCAGGAACCCACTCGCCGTCTTCGAACGAGACGAGTCCGTCCGGGCCGACGGCGTGGGCACGGCCATCGGGCATCGACGCGACGGCCGTGGTTTTCCCGTCGAACGCATCCATCCAGCCGTTTCCGAGCGCGTAGAGACCGGACTCCGCCGCGGCGAGAGGCGTCCCTTCAGCACCGCCGAGTCGACCCGCTGGGTCGGACACGTCGTGTACGTCGTCGAGGCCGACGTGTGTCAGGCCGCTGTTCCCGATGCGATAGACACCGTCTGCGGCCGCGACGAGACTGCCGTCGAGGGCGCGAACCTCCTCGACAGTTCCGACTTCGTTCCATCCGTCTTCGTCGAATCGGGCGATTCGCCCCGATTCGTCGGCGGCGACGACGCGATTGCGGTGGAATCCCACGGCAGTCGCGGGGCCGAAGCCGAGTTCGTGGTATTCGTCGTCGTGCACCAGCAGCACGTCGTCGTCGGTGGCCACGGCGACTTCGCCCGGCGACCCGGCGATGTCTCGCGGGGTGCAGTGGTGGTCGATACGGAACCCGCCCACGAGGTCGTCGGAGACGTCTACGCTCACGACGCCCATCTCGGCGGCGACATACACCGTCTGCTTGTCAGATTTGTCCGCGTACACGCGTTTTTCGTCTATCGAGAGGTCGAAATCAGCCATCCGTTGGTCGGGGTTAGACGGGCCATTCAGAAAGGATTGCGGTCGTTCTCGCGTCGCGGTGGTGCCGCTTGTGGTGCCCAAACAGTGCGTTCAGTCACTCGTCAGCGGGTGCTCGCTGACCGCGCAGTTGTTCGGTCCGAGTTCGAGTTCGAACGCCTCGTCGTCGTCGACCGACGCCCTGCCGAGATTGATGGCGATAATCTCCTCGAAGTTCGTCGGCCGAGGCGGCGCGTCAGAGAGCAGTGAATCGACGAACGCCTCGCGGGGCAGTTCGAGCGTCGGCATCCGGTCGCGGAGTTCACCGAGCGTTGCGGTGTAGCTCCCGTCGATGGCGGGGTCTGCGGCGTCACTGTAGTGTCCGGGTGCGACGAGCACGTCGTCGGAGAGGGACAGAAGCTGTCGCTGGAGCGTATCGTACAACAGGCCCACTGCGTCGCGAACACCACCGACGCCGCTCTCAGGGTCGGGACTGCCGACGCTTTCGATAAACAGGCTGTCTCCGGTCAAGACGACGCGCTCGGCTACGAGATACGAGGTCATCCCCGAGCTGTGCCCCGGTGTGTGTATCGCTCGAATCGAGACGCCACCAACCGACAGTACGTCGCCGTCTGCAACTGTCGTGTAGTCGATGTCGTATTCGACACCGCGGGCCACTGCCGGGTCGGGGATGACTGCCTCGGCACCCTGGGCGACGAGGTCGCGCACGCCACTCACGTGGTCGGCGTGGATGTGCGTGTCGATGGCGTAGCGCAACTCCACACCCAACTTCTGGGCGTCTTCGAGGTATCGGTCGGTGAACGTTCGTAACGGGTCGATGACTGCCGCCTCACCCTCGCTCACGAGCATGTAGGCCAGACAACCACTGGACGGGCGTTGGTACTGGATGAGGGTCCCCGGCCCCTCGTAGTGCGAGACTTCGACGGTGTCGTAGAGCCGTGCCCACCGGTTCAGCCCACCGTCGAGGTTCACCGCCGCGATTCCTTCTGCTTCGAGGAGACCCACCACGTAGGCGCTTGCACCGCCTTTCACGCAGACGACGGCCAGTTCGTCGTCACCGGGTGGGAGTCGGGCGAGCAACTCGTCGTCGACACCCTCCACAAACTCGTAGTACGGCACGTTTCGAGTATCGAGGTTCTCACGCTCGATGCGCCACGTGTCGTATTCCCGCTCCGTGCGTACGTCGAGGACAGGAATCCGGTCGCCGCGGGCAATCCGGTCTCGCAACTCCTCGGGGCTAATCGAGGCGACGTCGTCAGGCCCGGTCAGACTCTCGATGTCCATCAGTTCTAGTAGGACTCCGACGAGCAAATACTCGCCAGTCTGTGCGGTGTACTCCTCACCGTGCGAGGGAGTCAGCAAAATCCATTCGCGAGCGTGTCGCGGTCACAAAAACTCCCGCACGTCCGAGTACCACATGTCGTGGTAGTCGACTTCGTCGAGCGCGTCAGCCACGTCGACGGCGATGACGTGCCAGCAACGCTCGCCTTCGTCGGGGTCGAGATTGTACAGCGAGTCTTTGCACGTACACCCCCGGTCTTCGACCACGTACTCGTCGTCGTAGCCGACGACCACGTCGAAGTCGCGATAGCGCTTCACGCGTCGCTCTGAGACGGCCTCGATGGCTCTGATGCCCCGGTCACCGTGGGCATCGGCGATGGCCTGCACGATTGGTGGCGAGAGTTTTCCCGCGTCGGAGAGGGCAGCTCGCCAGTCGTCGACCGAGTCCACGCCGTCGATTTCGCAGGTGCCGGACAAAACGCATTCGGTGCGGACGTGGGGGTTCGTGGACACCGACCGGCACCGACGCTGCATCGTACCCCCCGACGATGCATCCCAACCATCCCGCCGCCACATCACAAGCACCGCCGTCGCCCCCGCATCGCACAATCCCCGACGCTGCATCGCAATCGGTTTCCCCCCACGCGGGCGAAGACGGGTATGCACGTGAGCGAGGGAGGCGTCGAAATCGAGGTGCCCGATGCCCGCGACGGGGCATCCGAGGGGACCGGTGACGACGTCTTCTACAACCCCACACAGGAGTTGAACCGAGACGTCACGGTGGCCGTCTTGCGTGCCTTCCGCGAGCGCGAACCCCGTGCCGAATCGTATCTCGACGCGATGGCGGCCTCCGGAATTCGTGGCGTCCGCGCCGCCGCCGAAGGCTACGACGTGACCTGTGCCGACCTCGATGCCGACGCCGTCGAACTCGCCCAATCGAATCTCGACGCCGCCGGCACCGGCGGAACGGCAGTCCACCGCAACGCGAACGCTCTCCTCTACGACTCGGTGTTCGACGTGGTCGACCTCGACCCGTTCGGCACGCCCATGCCCTTTGCCGACCCGGCGTTCGCCAACACGCGCGACCTCGTCTGCGTCACCGCAACCGACACCGCGCCGCTCTGTGGTGCCCACCAGAAGAGCGGAATCCGCAAGTACGGGTGCGTCCCGCAGAACACCGACTACCACCCCGAGATGGGGCTTCGCGTCCTCGTCGGCGCGCTGGTCCGAACCGCCGCCAAGTACGACAAGGCCGCCGTTCCAATCCTCTCGCACGCGACGCGCCACTACGCGCGGACGTACCTCGAACTCGACGAACGAGCGACGAAAGCCGACGAACTCCTCGACTCGACGGGATTCGTCTACCACTGTGAAGACTGTCTTCACCGCGAGGCCGAACACTCGCTCATCGCGCACCCGCCCGAGTCGTGTGCGAACTGCGGATCCACGCGCATCCTCGAAGCGGGGCCGATTTGGCTCGGCCCCATCTCGGAGCCCGAGTTCGTGGACTCCGTTCGCGACCACGTTACCGACGATTTCGGAAGCGCGAAACGCGCCCGTCGAATGCTCGACACACTCGCCGTCGAACTCGACACACCGACGCACTTCGACCAGCACCGACTGTGCAAACTGTGGGGCCGGTCCGCATCGAAGATGGATGTGTTCCTTGAGACGCTCCGCGACGCAGGCTACGACGCGACGCCTGCTCACTACAACGGAACCGCGTTCAAGACGAACGCGACAGTCGCCGAGATACGCGAGGCCACTGCCGAACTCGACCCCGAAGCGTGAGATTTCGCGCGCCCCGCGGGCACTCGATTTCGGGGTAGTTTCTTCTGCTTCCGTGTCGTCTCGTTGAGACGTGAGCGCACAGATTCGTCCTCTCGTCTCCACCGCGAAGTCCGTCGTCGAGACGGTCCAAGAGAAGGAAATCACCTTCCTCGCGGCGAGTATCTCGTACTACACGCTCGTCTCACTCATCCCGCTTCTCGTTCTCGGTGTCATCGTCGCGACTGCGCTCGGTGGCGAAGCGCTCGAGATGCAAGTGCAGTCACTCGTCGAGCAGTATCTCGTGCCGTCGGGACAGGAACTCGTCGAAGAGACGCTCATGGACGAAACCGGGCAAGGAAGCATCGGACTCGTGAGTCTCGGGCTCACGATCTGGGGTGCACTGAAACTCTTCCGCGGCCTCGATATCGCCTTCTCCCGCATCTACGGCTCTGAGACTGGCGGTATCCTCGAACAACTTCGGGACGCGGTCATCTCACTCGCCAGCATCGGTGTCGGAACCATCGGCGTCGCGATGGTGACGGCGATTCTCGGCCTCCTCGACATCCCATTCATCAACCTCCTCTCACCAGTTATCTTGCTCCTCACGCTCTGTGTGGCGTTCTTTCCGCTCTACTACGTCTTTCCAGATGTCGAACTCACTCCGCGGCAGGTCCTCCCGGGGACGATTTTTGCGGCCATCGCGTGGACGCTTCTCGGTATCGGGTTCGGTATCTACGCAAGCTACGCCGGAGCGTCGGTGGCTGGCGCACTGGGGTCTATCTTGCTCCTCGTGACCTGGTTCTACTTCTCGGGGATTACACTCCTCTCTGGAGCTGTCATCAACGCTGTTCTCGCCGGTGTCGTCGGTGGCGAAGGGACGGAACCGGGCGACCGAAGGCGGGGTGTCGGCAGTGTGGACCGGCAGGTACAACATACGGGAGGCCGACATGACGTTCATACGGACATGAGCGACGACCGAGGTGACACTGATGGCTCGCAGACGGGCGATGACGCTGGCGACGAGACAGGCGCAGGTTCGTCTGTCTCCCCCCGCGGCGCACCCGATATCGCGGAGTTGGAATCGCAGGTCGAAGAGCTCCGTGCGGACCTCGACGCGTTCGAGGCCGACGTAACCGAACGGACGGTCGAGAAACCCAAACTCGAAGAAGAGTTGAAGCGATACGTCCGCCGCCAGATGCGCCGCGGCAAAGCCCGTGGATGGGGGCCGTACCTCGTGCTCCTCTACGGCGTCGTCCTCACGCTCGGTGCGTTCTACTACCTTCAGTCGGACCTCATCGCAGTCATCGCCATGCTCATCATCTTCCTGTCGACGCTGGGGCTCTACGTCCTGTTCGTCATGTTCGGCATCGGACTGAACGTGCTGGGCGTCCCCGGGCGCGCGGTGGATGCAGTTCGAGAACGTCGCAGCTAAGATGCTCACGTTACAGACACGCGGCGTCGGTGAAACTGTCCTCACGGAGCTTCCAGACGTCGTCGTCTTCCTCTTCGGCCTCGTCACGCAACTCGGAGACCAGTGGTTCTTCTTCGTCGCCTTCACCTCGCTGTACTGGTTGTGCTGGCCGCGCCTCTCGGAGCGCCCGCGTCGTGTGGCGGCGTCGTTCGTCGGTCTCGCACTGGCGTCGCTCGCACTCGTCACCGCACTGAAAGTCGGGTTCGCGTTGCCACGCCCGCCGACGGCGTCTGTCGCGTCGGCACCCGCGTGGCCCGCTCCGCTTTCGGACCTGTTCGTCTCGTTTACGACCGACGACGGATTCGGCTTCCCGAGCGGTCACGCACTCGGGACGACAGTCGTCTACGGCGCTGCGGCAGTCGTCCTCGACGTGTGGGACCGCCGCCGTCGAACCATCGCCGCCGCCGCAATCGTGGCGACGGTGTCGCTCTCGCGCGTCGTCATCGGCGTCCACTACGCCGTCGACGTGGTTGTCGGCATCCTCGTCGGTCTCCTGTTCCTCAAGGTGGTCTTCGCCGTCGCCGCCGTCGACGATGTCCCCGGCCACTTCGACCCTGCTCGACTGTTCGGCATCGGGGCGGCCATCGCCGCACTGGCGCTCGCTATCGCCCTCGTCACGGGCGCGCCACACCACGCTGAGAGCACCGCCGCCGCCCTCGGTGGGTCGCTCGGTGGCTACCTCGGATGGACTCGGCTCGGTGACCACGAGTCGCTTCCGACGTTGGACCCCTCCGTCGCCCTCGTCTCGTTCGTCGTCGCTGGCGGTCTCTGGGTCGCCGTCGACGCCCTCGATGCGCCGATTCTGGTGACGGTCCTCGCGACCGGTGCCGTCGTCGCGTTCATCCTCGTCGCACCGCAGTTGCAACTTCGACTCACTGGCGAGGCTCCCGCACAGAGTGCCGACTGACGACAGGGCGACACGGGACACACCTTACATCCCGAGTAGTTTTGCGATGCCGACGGCGACGAAGATGAGTCCGAGAAACCGAAAGGCGTAGCCTCCCGTCTCCGACGAGCGCGCACCGTCGGTAATCGGCCCGAACCGGCGTGCGAACACCATGTCTTCTGCGAAGGACAGCAGCACCACTCCGAGGACAACGAACACCAGACTGGAGTGGACCGACATCGGTCGAACGCTCTCACTGGCGAGTGAAAAACGCAGTCCTGTGTCGTCGCCGCGGGCGACCGAGAGACCAGTGGCTCACGGGTTTGGGGTCAAAAAGACCAGTGGCTCACGGGTTCGGGACCAAAAAGAATCGAAACTGTGTGACGCGTTTAGAACGTCTCGAGGTAGCGGTCGAGTTCCCACTCGGAGACGGAGACGAGGTAGTCCTGGAACTCCTCGCGCTTGGCTTCGACGAACTTCTCGAAGACGTGGTCGCCGATTGCCTCCTGAATGACTTCGTCTGCTTCGAGTGCGTCGACTGCCGCACCGAGGTCCTTCGGGAGCGTCTCGATGCCGTACTCTTCGCGCTTGGCTTCGTCGAACTCGTAGATGTTCTCGCGAACTGGGTCGGGGCAGTCGAGGCCGCGATCGATGCCGTCGAGACCAGCGTGGATGAGCGCCGCGAGGGCGAGGTACGGGTTACAGGACGGGTCGGGGAAGCGAGCCTCGATACGCGAGGCGGCCGGCGTGCGGGCGGCTGGCTTGCGGATGAGTGCCGAGCGGTTGCGGTCGGACCACGCGATGTAGACGGGTGCCTCGTAGCCGGGGACGAGGCGCTTGTAGGAGTTGACCGTCGGGTCACACACTGCCGTCACGGCGGGTGCGTGTTCGAGGATACCTGCGGTGAACTGCTTTGCCGTCTCGCTCAGGTTGAACTCGTCGTCTTCGTCGTGGAACGCGTTCTCGCCGTCCTGGAACAGCGAGATGTGCGTGTGCATGCCGGACCCGTTGATGCGGGCGATTGGCTTGGGCATGAACGTCGCGTGCAGGTCGTGTTCGGCCGCGATGGCGCGGACGACAGACCGGAAGGTCGCGACGTTGTCGGCCGTAGAGAGAGCGTCGTCGTACGTGAAGTTGATCTCGTGCTGGCCTTCGGCGACTTCGTGGTGCGACGCTTCGATGTCGAAGCCCATGTTCTCGAGGCCGTAGATGATGTCACGGCGCACGTCGGACGCGAGGTCCTTGGGAGCGAGGTCGAAGTAGCCACCAGCGTCGTTGGTGACAGTCGTCGCACGACCGTTTTCGTCTTCTTCGAAGAGGAAGAACTCCGGCTCAGGAGCGGCGTTGATGTCGTAGCCCATCTCGTCGGCGCGAGCGATGGCGCGCTTCAGGACACCGCGTGGGTCGCCTTCGAACGGTTCGCCGGTAGACGTGTTGAAGACGTCACAGATGAGGCGGGCCGCCGCACTGTTTTCCTTCTGCCGCCATGGGAGGATGGCGAACGTCGACGGGTCGGGTTCGAGACGCATGTCCGACTCCTGAATGCGGACGAAGCCATCGATGGACGAGCCGTCGAAATAAATCCCCTCTTTGAACGCCTTCTCGGCCTGCGAAGCCGGGATAGAGACGTTCTTCACGGTGCCGAGAATGTCGGTGAACTGCAGGCGGAGGAAGTCGACATTCTTCTCTTCGATTTCGTCGACGACTGCCTGTGCTTCCGCGCTCAGGCCACCGTCGGTGCGTACGTTTTCTTCCGTCATTTTCCTGGACACACGAGTCCAACACCCGGACTCTAAAGACCTTTCCGCTTAATGCAATTCCCCCCTGTGTGCGACAGAATTGGATATTCGTAAAATTCTAATGCCCCCGGACGGTGTCTCAATGTAATGACGTACGAAAACCTCGACGCGAAGCTCATCAACGCACTCCTCGGAGACGGTCGAGCGAGTCTGCGTAGTCTCGCCGAAGAACTCGACGTGTCGGTGACGACTGTCTCGAATCACCTCCGTGATCTCGAAGACGAAGGCGTCATCAATGGGTACACTCCGCGCGTGAACTACGACGCACTCGGCTACGACGTGACTGCCATCATCCAACTGAAAGTCGAAGGGACGGCGCTCGTCGACGTCACCGAGCGACTCCAGCAGGAAAAACAGATGATTTCGGTCTACGAGGTCACCGGGGACTACGACATCATCGCCATCGGCAAGTTCCGTGACACCGACGGCATGAACACACAGATCAAGAAGCTGTTGACCGACGTGGACATCCGCGAGTCCAACACCTCCGTCGTCCTCAACGCAGTCACCGAAAACGAACAGTTCGAACTCGATATCTCAGAGTAGAATCAGACGATTCGCGTTTTCACGTCACGCATCTCTTCGCCGCAGTAGGGACACCGATAGCGCGTCTCGAACCCTCGAGTACTCGTTCGCGTCCGCGTCTCGATTTCGTGGACGGCCACGTCGCGGCCACACGTTCGACACTGTACTGCTGGCATTGCTGAAACTCGCGTGCTAGCTCGGTTAACTCTGCTGGCTGTTTGTTGACCCATTGACACAATACTGTTGCGGTCTGAAAGGGTAGTGTTTCGACTGGAGATTTCGGAATTTCACGCCGTGTGTGACGTGTGTCTGACGGATTCAGGGCTGGAATCACTGGCAGAAATCCAAAGGGTAGTGTTTCGACTGGAGACTCGATGACACAACCGTCCTAGACGGAGTAAAACACAGAGGTGAAAGGTTGCTCGTGCAGTCGAATCCGTGCTGCTTACCCAGTTCGAACCGTCAAATCGGTATTTCTTGCAGTCGCGTTCGACCACGTCTGAGTTCCACTCGAACTCGGTGAACTTGCACTCTTGGCACCCAATTCCGCGCTCCATCGGTGTCGGAGAACGACATGGTCTCACGCGGCCGTTTCGTCGCTCTCCATCACGCCAAACCGGTTGCCTTCCGTATCGAAGCAGTAGGCGAGTCGGCCCACGCCCGGAATCGTCTGCACGTCGTCTGCGACGCGCCCGCCGTGTTCCGTCACAGACTGGACGACGTCGTCGACATCGTCGACGTCGATTGTACAGGTGTACGTCGATGCAGGGGTGTCATCGTCGGGGGTCGGTCCCGACCGTACTGCGAGTCCGCCATCGATACCGGGTGTGTCCGGGTCGCCCGTCATCACTAACCAGTAGTCCATTGGGCCGTCCCATTTCTCGAACTCCCAGCCAAACACCTCACTGTAAAACGAGATTGCTCGTTCCGGGTCGTCCGCTTCGATGTCGAAATGTACCACTCTCGCCATTGTTGTTCCACCTCGTTTCTAGACGCGAACAAGAGAGAAATAGCTATTCTCGGTCGGTTTTGGTGAAATTCTGGATGCTGGAGGCTGGTCAGAAGCCGTCTTCGAACACGAACCTCCCAGTTCCACCTTTTTCCGGGCGTTCGCTGCGCTCACGCCCGCAAAAATCTGGACCAAAACCTCAGCAGAGACCGCTTAGAAGTCTTCTTCGAACACGAACGTCCCGTTGCGCTGGACGACTTCCCCGTCGAGTTCGATGACCGAATCCTCGGACATGTCCACAATCATATCCACGTGCTCGGCGCTCTCGTTGACTTCGTTTTCTTCACCGACCGTCTCGGGGTAGGCCGTGCCGACGGCCATGTGGACGGTGTCGCCCATTTTCTCGTCGAAGAGCATGTTGTAGGTGAACTGGTCGATGTTGCGGTTCATGCCGATACCGAGTTCTCCGAGATAGCGCGCCCCCTCGTCGGTGTTGAACACGCCATCGAGGACTTCTTCGTTGCGTTCTGCGGAGTACTCGACGACTTTGCCCTCCTCGAACGTGACCCGGACACCGGAGACTTCGCGACCCTGCCGGTACAGCGGCAGGTCGAAGTACACCTCACCGTCTACGGAGTCTTTCACGGGGGCGGTGAACACTTCGCCACCGGGGAGGTTGTGTTCGCCCTTGTCGTTGATGGTGATGTTGCCGGCGACGCTCATCGTCACGTCCGTCTCGTCCCCCGATTTGATGTGGACCTCGTCGGCGTCGTCGAGGAGCTCGACCATCTGCTGTTGGTGTTCGGCCTGCTTCTCCCAGTCGAGGCTGACGGCGTCGTAGACGAAGTTCTCGTACGCTTCGGTGCTCATGCCGGCGAGTTGTGCGCTCCCCTTCGCGGGGAACTGCGTGAGACACCAGCGCTTCGAGAGCGCTTCCACCTGAACGGGCTTGTTCGCCCGTCTCCACGCGGCGTTGGTCTCGGGCGACACGTCGCTCTGTTCGCTGGCGTTCATCTCCGAGCGGATGTTGATGAGCACGTCCGCCTCCTCGACGAGTGCGAGTTGGTGCGACGGCGTCTCGAACTCCTCGTGGTCGGCCGCACGGAGGAACGCGCGCATGAAACGGGGGTTCGCACTCGTGGTGACGACGTACCCGCCGCGCTCACCGACGAGTTCGCAAACGGCGGTTACGAGGTCTTCTGCCTCTGCTGGCGCGGAGACGACGACGTTGTCGCCTTTCTCCACACGGGTCGAGTGGTCCACGACAGTCTGGGCGTGTTCGCGGATACGAGGGTCCATACCGTGTGGTGTGTCTCCCCCTGGGCAAACATGTTTCGGAGCACGAACATCGCCACTGTCGGGCGGAACCTGCACGGACCACCGGGCTATTTCTCACTCGATGCGCTCTATCGAGCCAATGATAGATCTCCGAAGCGACACGGTCACCCTCCCATCCGACGAGATGCGTGAGGCCGCCCGCGATGCCGCCGTCGGCGACGACGTGTACGGCGACGACCCGACTGTCAACGAACTCGAAGCACGCGCCGCCGAGTTGGTCGGCAAGGAAGCCGCCCTCTACGTCCCGTCGGGGACGATGGGTAACCAGATCGCTGCCCGCGTCCACGCGTCGCCCGGTCAGGAGGCACTCGTCGACACCGAATCACACGTCTACAAGTGGGAAGTCGGTGGATTCGCACAGTTGTCCGGCCTGCAGATTAGAGCGTTCGACGCCGGTGAGAGCGCGGTGCCCACGCCAGCCCAGATTCGCGAACACGCGCGAGAAGAATCGCTCCACGTCGCTGGAACCGGTGTCGTCTGCCTCGAGAACACCCACAACGCACGCGGAGGTATCGCCATCCCCAAAGCCGATATCGACGCCGCTGCCGAGGCAGCACACGAACTCGACGTTCCAGTTCATCTCGACGGCGCACGCGTGTTCAACGCCTGTGTCGCGCTCGGCGAAGACCCGGCGGCGATGGTCGAGAGCGTCGAGACGGTGATGTTCTGTCTCTCGAAGGGTCTCGGCGCACCCGTCGGGTCGATTCTCGCCGGCCCCGAGGAGTTCATCGAGAACGCGACTCGCGTCCGAAAGCAGTTCGGCGGCGGGATGCGACAGGCCGGCATCATCGCCGCACCCGGTCTCGTCGCCCTCGACAACATCGACCGTCTCGCTGACGACCACGAAAACGCCCGACTACTCGCCGACGGACTCGACGCTATCGAGGGCCTGTCGGTTCCGACGCCCGACACGAACATCGTCGTCGTCGACTCCGAAGACGCAGGACTCCCGGCAGCCGAATTCGTCGACCTGTGTGAAGGTGTCGACGTGCTCGGTGGGACGTTCGGCGAGTATCACACCCGGTTCACGACGAATCTCGATGTCGCTCGCGAGGATGTCGAAGCGGCAGTCGAACGCGTCGCCGAAGCGGTCGAATCGAGATAGCCAGCGTCTCGCTCAGAAAGCGAGCACGATGAACGCCCAGACCAGACCGATTGCGACGAACACGAGACCCCAGAATCTCGCTTTCTCGCGCTGAGTTCGCTCTGCATCCTGTGGTGATTCGTTCCACGTCTTGGGCGAGACGAAACTCCGAGTCTCCATCGGTTGCCTGTAGAGGTAGACGCCGGTTGCCACGACGAGGAGTGCTGAGAGGAGTTCGAAGCTGTTCATCTCACAGTTCAGGTTCGATGTAGACGAAGTGGACTCGGTCGTCCGCGTCTTTGAGTTTCTTTTCGATTGCGGTGATGCGGTCGTCTATCTCTTCGGTGTCGAGTTCGGAGTCGAAACTCACGTCGAGCGCGAGAAGCAGTTTCTCGGGGCCGACGTACGAGGCGCGGAACTTGTCCACGTGGACGACGTGAGGGTCGCTCTTGACGATGGCTTTGAGTTCCTGTTCTTCGCGGGTTGGGACGCTCTCTCCGATGAGGAGCCGTTTGTTCTCCCACGCGAGCGCGACTGCGAACACCATGAGGAGAATACCGATGAGGAGTGCTGTCGCGGCGTCGTACACTTCGTTCCCCGTAATCTCTGTCAGACCGATACCGACGAGTGCGAGCATCGCACCGACGAGTGCGACGGTGTCTTCGGTGAAGGCCGTCAGCGTCGTCACGTCGCTCGTCTCGCGGAACGCCTGGACGAGGCCATCCCACTCGTACTCACGAATCTGCCGCCGAAGTTCGGCGTTGGCTTTGATGAAGGCGTAACTCTCGAAGACGATTGCGCCGATGAGGATGGCGGCGTTGACGTAGACCGGACGAACCTCCATTCCGAGCAGGAGGATACTCTCTGCACCCCCGCTGTGGCCCGTGTGCGTCAGCGCTTCGTATCCGTGTTTTGCCGACTCCCAGCCTGCGATACCGAAGAGCATCACCGAGACGAGAAACGAGTAGAAGAACTGTGCTTTCCCGAATCCGAACGGGTGTGACTGCGTCTCGGCGCGTTTGCTGTATCGGATACCGATGAGGAGAAATACCTGATTCCCGGTGTCGGAGATGGAGTGGTAGGTCTCCGACAGCATGGAGGGGCTACCGGTGGCGAGAAATCCGAGAAATTTGAGGATGGCGATGGCCCCGTTCGCGAAGAGTGCGGCGACCACAACCGACGTGCTACCTGCCATGCCGTGGGCCACTCTCCGCTGCCGGATAGACGTTTCGCCACGGCCACATATTCACTGCTGACTGGCGGAACGTCTCCCAGTTCGGCCGCCGGAAGTCGGTAGCCTTCACTATCTTCGACTCGTAGCAGCGGTATGCTCGTCGTCGTCTCCGACACACACAGTACAGACGGCCATCGTCTCACGAGTCGAACGCTCGACGCAGTCCGAGACGCTGACCTCGTCGTCCACGCGGGTGACTTCATGCGTGAGTCCGTTCTCGACGCGTTCATCGACGAGGCAGCCCAGTTCCTCGCCGTCTACGGCAACAACGACGGTCCAGAGATTCGCGCACGGATTCCCGAGGCGCGGAACTTCACCTACGGCGGCGTGGAGTTCGCGATGACACACACCCGCCGTGGTGGGGGGACGGCGCTCTCACTCTTCGGCCGCGAACGCGGTGCCGACGCCGTCATCTTCGGCCACAGTCACCGTCCGGTGTTCGACGGGACGGCCGCGATTCCACTCCTCAATCCGGGAAGTCACGCACAACCGAGAGGGAACCGACAGGCACACGCCGAACTCGAAACACTCCCGGGTGGTGGTCTCCGGGGCCGACTCGTCACTGTCGATGGCGACGTCTTCGAAACGTTTCGTATCGTGCCCGGCGGGAACTGACGAAAGGTGTGGTGGGGCCGAGAGAACCAGCGGGAACTGGGTGGAGGGCGGTTTCGGCGTTCCGAGGCCACGTCACGGGTCGGCGACGGGGGGCAGGGGCAAAGCTGGGGGCAACGTACCCGTCGTCGATGACCCACTTGTGGCCTCGTACACAGTCGTACGGGGGTACAGGTCAAATACGCACCGTAAGCTAAAACGACCGTTTTAGTCACGAATCATCCACACCGCAACCCACACCAGCAGGACGGTCAGTCCACCGAGGAAGAACATCGTCCCCGGTGAGAGTGACCCAATCGTGTCGGCGATGCCGGGTGCCCCACGTGCGACTTGGGCGGCCGTCTCCGTTGTTGTCTGTGCTGCGGTCGTCACGGGTTCTGCTGCTGTCGCTGGTTCTTCGGCTGGTGTCGGTGTCGCTGCCGGAGTTGCCGTCTCTGTCGCAGTGCGAGTCGCCTCTTCGGTGACCGTCTGCGTCGCCTCGGCGGATTCGGTGGTCGTCTGCTCTGCGATACTGTATCCGCCGTCGCCTTCGGTAGTCGTCGCCGTCGCGTCTGCAACAGTCGTCTCGTGTCCACTCGTCGAGTTCGCTGCGATATCTTCTCCCTCGTAGCTAACTGCCACGTCCGAACTCGTCGAATCGTTCGCCGCGCCGCCACCCCCTCCGGCACCTCCACTGCCGCCAGCGTCGGCACTCTCTGCACTCCCTCCATCAGCGCCGCCGGTCGCAGCGAACGGGAAGATGCTGCCAGTCCGTGCGAGACGGTTCACCACCGCGGCACCGATACCGAGGACGCCGACGCCGCCGATGAGTCGCGAGAGCGCACCTTTGAGCCCTCGTGTCTCGTCTTCGCGTCCGGCGACGACGACGAGCGCACGGTCTGACGGTGTGTACACGTTCATCTCGCGGCCTTTCTCGGAGTAGCGCGTGTCTGCGACTTCGATGAGGCCGGCGTCGGCGAGGTTCCCGAGGTGGTACTGGACGTTCTGGAGCGACGTGTCGACCGATGCGGCGAGTTCTGAGGGCGTCGCTGGCGCTTCGTGGAGTGACGCGAGGACTGACCGAGCAGTCGACGAAGAGATGGCACCGAGTAAGTCGTCGGCTTCGTCGCTGTCGAGGCCGATAACCCGTGGGTCTCGGTCCTCTCGACTGTCGTCGAGGTCGCTGGAATTGGAGGGTAGCAGGTCGGCCATCGAGTAGCGATACTCGTGTTCTTGTGAAAAATATTAACACGTTGGTACGTTCCACGCCGAAATGGCTATACCCCGGGCACTCGGAATGCTGGCACATGGCCGACCCTCTGGTCGTAGACGGCGTCGTCGATTTCCTCGTCGGAGACCCAGTGTTCACTGGGTTGCTCGTCGTGATGTTACTCTTCGTCTTCTTCGCGTATCTTCTCGTGCGGCGGACGCTGCTCGGATTGCGCGAAGGCTACGATGACGCCAGACGCCGATAGGATGTCCTCGACCACTCGGGCGAACTCGCGGGGTATCGAACTGTGGTAGCAGTCGGAACGCTTGCGACGCTCGTCGTTGCCGCACTCGCGAGTCTGTTTATGGCGTGGGCCATCGGTGCCGGGTCGTCCGGGTCCACGCCGTTCGCACCCGCTGTCGGAGCGAACGCCATCTCGGTGATGCGGGCGGGGTTCATCGTCGGCCTCCTGGGCTTTGCGGGCGCGATTCTGCAGGGAGCCAACGTCACCAACGCAGTCGGAACCGAACTCATCGGCGGCGTCACGCTCACCGTCACTGCGGCGGTCATCGCACTCATCACCGCGGCGGTGCTCGTCGCACTCGGCGTCTTCGCCGGCTATCCAATCGCGACGGCGTTCACCGTCACGGGTGCCGTCGTCGGTGTCGGACTCGCCATGGGTGGCGACCCCGCGTGGGCGAAATACCAACAAATCGTGACGCTGTGGGTGCTCGTTCCGTTCGTCGGTGGCGGTGCCGCGTACGCCACTGCTCGAATGCTTCGGTCCGAATGGGTCTCCGAGACGTCGACGGTGCCAGTGCTCGCAGGAGTCGTCGGCGTCCTCGTCGCCAACATGGAGTTCGCAGGACTCGGCGCGAACGGGTCGTCTGCGTCGGTGGCCCGCGCGTCGGCCGTCGAACTCGCTGGCACCATGTTCGGAGAGACTGTGTGGTTCGTGGCGAGTGTGCTCGTCGCCGGCGTCGTCGCGGCGGCCATCGTCGGCCGATGGGTGCGCACAGACCAGACGCGTGGCCAACGGCGGTTTTTGCTCGTCCTCGGCGGACTGGTCGCCTTCTCTGCCGGCGGGAGTCAAGTCGGTCTCGCAATCGGCCCGCTCGTTCCGCTGCTCGATGCGGTTACCGTCCCACTGCTCGCGTTACTCGTCGGCGGGGGTCTCGGGCTTCTCATCGGGTCGTGGACGGGCGCTCCCCGGATGATCAAGGCGCTCGCACAGGACTACTCGTCGCTCGGCCCACGACGGTCGATTGCGGCGATGATTCCGTCGTTCGCGATCGCGCAGACGGCCGTCGCACTCGGCGTTCCCGTCTCGTTCAACGAAATCATCGTCAGCGCCATCATCGGGTCCGGATTCGCTGCCGGCGGGTCCGGCGTCTCGAAGCAAAAGATGGTCTACACCGTCCTCGCGTGGGTCGGGTCGTTGGCGCTCGCGTTCGGACTGAGCTACGGCGTCTTTACGCTCGTGTCGAACGTACTGTCAGTGTGAACGTTCGTGCGCTCCGGGTAGCCGTCGCCAACCTCGTCGCCGCACTCTGGGCAGGGTTCGGTGTCTACCACGTCGCGATGGCTATCGTAACCGGTCTCTCTCTCCGTGGATTTACCTTCGGCGCTGTCGGCCTCGGCGGCTTCTTCTTGGCGATACGATTCCGCGCGCGTTCGGGTCAACTCCAAGACGGCACTGCGAACTCTCGTGAGTTGGTCATGCTCACGCTCTTCGCGCTCGTGCTCATCCTCCTCTCGTTTACACTTCTCGGCTAAAAACAGGGTGGACGAATCAGGCGTCCGGTTCGACTTCAGCTTCTTCGTCGCCGTCGTCACTTTCGTCGTCGACGCCGACGTTGGTTCGGATGCGCGCTTTCATGATGCGCGTGTTGTCGACCTGCTCGATGCGGATGACGATGTCGCCGTAGGTTATCTCCTCGCCTTCTTCGACGAGGCGACCAGCGCGGTTGAAGATGAACCCGGCGAGTGTCTCGAACTCTTCTCCCTCGGGGAGTTCGATGTCGAGCATCTCGTTGACTTCGTCGATGTTGACCTCGCCACGGACGAGGAACGTGTTTTCGTCGACTTCCTCGAACGGCTCTTCTTCGTCTCCTTCGAGGATGTCGCCGACGATCTCTTCGACCATGTCTTCGAGGGTGATGAGCCCCTCGGTGGTCCCGAACTCGTCGATGACGATGACCATCTGCATCCGCGTGTCTTGCATCTCGGCCATCAGCTCGTCCACGTTCTTCGACTCGGGGACGTGGAGGGTCGGCGAGACGATATCTGCGAGCCCGACACCGCGTTCGCCGTAGTACTTCTCGCGGACGAGATTCCGGATGTTGACGATGCCGATGACGTTGTCGAGGTTGCCGTCGTAGACGGGGACGCGTTCGTGGTCGGCCTGCACACAGGTCTCGATGGCCTCGTCGATGGAGGCGTCTTTCGGGACGGCAGTCATGTCGAGACGCGGCGTCATGACCTCTTTCGCAATCGTCGAGTTGAACTTGAAGATGCGGTTGAGCATCTCGCGTTCTTCTTCTTCGATGACGCCCTCGCGCTCGCCCGTCTCGATGAGATTCTGAATCTCGTCGCGGGTGACGTACGTCGTCTCGATGGCGGTTTGGCCGCCCGTGACACGGTTGACGACCCGCGTCAGGTAGTCGAAGAAGATGACGAGCGGCAGCAACAGCAGTTCGGCGTACTTCAGCGGGCGGGCGATTCTGAGCGCCCACGACTCCGTGTTCTCGACTGCGTAGGATTTCGGTGCGCTCTCGCCGAACAGCAAGACGAGCGTCGTGATACCCAGCGTGGAGATGAGCACGGACTGGCCGGGTGAGAAATCGAGCACCGACAGGAGTCCCGTCGCCAGCGCTGACATCGCGATGTTGACGATGTTGTTGCCGACGAGAATCGTGACCAGGAGGCGGTGTGGGTCGTCTTTGAGTGCTTTGACTCGCGTGGCCCCCGGAACCCCGTCATCGACGAGCGAATCGACGCGATGTTTCGCAAGCGAGAACATCGCAATCTCAGAGGAAGAAAAGAACGCCGAGAGTGCGATGAGGACGAGAATCGCGGTCCCGCCGAGGACCGTTATCGTCGTGTCGTCCAGCGGGACGTTCGAGACCTGTACGGCCGCGAATAACGTGGCTGGAAGTGATAGTAGCGGCGGCAAACCCATGTAACTATACAGTCTTGCATGGCACCGGAATTAAGAGTTGCCCTCGGACACCGCCAGACCGGACTGTCGTCGGTGGAGAGACCGAGTGCCCGGGCGCTATTGCGGCGGGGATACCCGCGAGCGAAGCGCTTAGGCGGGGGTCTTCCCAATGTGTCCCCATGTCAGACGACCAGCCGGCGATTACCTTGTATCGGTTGCAGGCGTGTCCCTACTGCGAACGCGTCGTTCGCGTCCTCGACGAACAGGGGCTCGACTACCGCTCGCGCTTCGTCGAACCGATGCACTCCGACCGAAACGTCGTCAAGCGTGTCTCAGGAAAGCGCACCGTTCCCGCCATCGTAGACGAGAACACGGGCGTCACGATGTCTGAGTCCGCGAACATCGTCGAGTACCTCGAAAACACCTACGGAAACGGGGAGGTGGCATAATGGTCGATTTCGACGTGGTCGAACTGCCACCACACGACGCGCCCGACGTTGGGGACACTGCACCTGATTTCACCCGCCCGCTCGTCAACGAAGAGTACTGGGAGGATACGTCGCTCTCGGACCTGACCGACGACGGCCCAGTTCTGCTCGTGTTCCACACGATGGACGGTGCGTTCCCCTCGACGTACATCTGGAACAACCTCCGTGACCGTGGTGTGCCCGAGGAGATTCAGGCCGTCGGCGTCTCGATCTCGTCGCCGTACGAGCACAAGACGTTCGTCGAAGAGCGAGCTGTCGATGCCCGTTTCTTCTCGGACCCTGCGGCGGGCGTCGCCACCGAGTTCGGTATCGAGAACGACCTCGACAACATGACGGGCATCACCGAACACCGACCCGCGGTCTTCCTCCTCGACGAGAACCGTGAAATCCAGTATCGCTGGGTCGCCGCCCAGTGGCCCGACTTCCCTGACTACGACGAAATCGCCGACGCAGTCGCCGAGAACTAAGTCGCCGAGAATTAATCCAGTTCGTCGTCCTCGTCACCCAGTTTCGGCACGTTTCGATACGCTGTTTCGTCACCCAGTTTCGGCACGCTTTTTCTCCCATCTCGCATCTCCTCGGTCATGCCTGACGACGACCTGACGGAGGCGGCCGATGCAATCCGCCGTGGTGAGGCCGTAGTCTATCCGACCGAGACCGTCTACGGGATGGGTGCGGATGCGACGAACCCCGACGCTATCGAACGCGTCTTCGACATCAAACGGAGAGACCGAGACAAACCGCTCTCTGCGGGATTTCCTGACGTTGACGCCGCGCTCGACTACGTCGTCGCCGACGAGACGGAGGAAGCGTTCATGCGTCGATTCCTCCCCGGCCCCGTCACCGTCGTCGTCGAACGCCGCGACACGCTCCCGGACGTGCTCGTCGGCGGCCGAGACCGTGTCGGCGTGCGCGTTCCCGACCACGAACTCGCACGCGACCTGTTCCGTGCGGCCGGCACACCGGTCACGGCGACCAGCGCCAATCGGTCGGGAACCGGGAGCATCACCCACCCTTCGCAGCTCTCCGACGAGATTCGCGACGCCGTCGCTGTCGTCCTCGACCGCGGAACTACGCCGGGAACCGAGAGTACCGTCGTTGACCCCGGCCGCGGCATCATCCACCGACGCGGCGCGAACGCGGACGACATCGCGGCGTGGTTAGAAGCCAACGAGTGACCTCAGCGTCCGCGTCTTCACCCCGCACTGTGTTCGATACGCGCACTCGTCGCACTTCGGAGACCCACGCAGTCGCGGCGGGACGAAGTCGAGTTCCCATGCGACGCGAAGCGCTCGGCGATACGCGGCCTTGTTTCTCGTCGTGAGTCGGACGGTTCGGACGACGCCGTGGGCAGGATATTCGACGTACGCTGTGGGAACTGTCCGCTCTCGCTCCCACGCGAGTGCCTTCGCCAGCGCGACGGCCCGAACCCGTTGTGGTTCCCAGACCCCTCGCTCTGGTGGCGTGCCGGGTGAGACGAGCGACGGGACCGCCGGGTCGGCGACGAGTTTGTGGGCGATGCCGCGACAGTCCTTTCCCGTGAGCCGTACGTCTCTTCCGACTGGTTTCGACAGCGCGTCCCACTCGTCTCGCTCGCTGAGTCGGCGGAGATTCTGGCGATATTTCTCCGGAGTCGTCGCCAGCGGCCGGGTCGCCAGTTCGTCGTCCGCTGCCGTGAGAAGCGTCGGGTATTCGAACGCGAGGGCGCGAATGCGACTGACTTCGGGCGGTGGCGCTCGCTCGTCGTCGCGGCGAGCGTAGTACAGTTGGCGCGGACAGTACGCGGCGCGAGCGAGGTCCGACACAGCGATTCGGTTCGACACGACGCGTCTGGCCTCGTCTTCTGATAAATACCTACGGCCTGGTCGAGACACTCGTTCTCCTCTCGTTCTCCTTCTCGTTCCTCCCCCTGTTCTCTCGGTCAGTGTGTTCCACTCTTGCGCAGAAATGGCTATTTTGTAACTGACAGGCTCACGTTTTGAGCATCTAACGTTCGTCTTGGAGCATTCTGGGTCGAATAAATCCGATTCGCTGCGATTCAGTATTGCACTAAATTGGGAATACTATCCGAAGACTTAATTGGACGCACCTGAGAACTCTCGATGAAAGTCGGTTGGTCCACGACACAGGAACTCGAACGATGGTTACTCTCCTCACTTCCAATGGTTGAACTGGTCTCGCTCGCCCTCTTCGTCGTCGCCAGTTCGGTGAGTCTGTTCATGGCGTGGATAATCGGAGCCGGGTCGGCAGGTGCGACACCCTTCGCACCGGCAGTTGGCGCGAACGCCATCTCGATACTGCGGGCGGGTCTCGTCGTCGGTGTCATCGCATTTCTGGGTGCCGTCGTTCAAGGTGAGAGCGTCTCGTCGGCTATCGGGACCGGTCTCATCGACGGCGTCTCGTTGTCACCCGTCGCGGCAGTCGTGGTGTTACTCCTCGCGGGTGGTCTCATGGCCGCCGGCATCCTCACTGGAATCCCCATCGCGACGGCGTTCACCGTCACTGGAGCGGTCATCGGTATCGGTCTCGCCCTCGGCGGGACGCCCGCGTGGCCGAAATATCAGGAGATTGCGTCAGTGTGGGTTCTGACGCCGTTCATCGGCGGTGGCATCGCCTACGGACTCGCACGAGTGCTCTCGCGCGAGTGGGCACCGGAATCGCTCTCCATCCCGGTGTTGGCCGCGACCGTCAGCGCAGTCGTCGCAAACATCGAGTTCACACTCCTCGGTGGCGATGGTGGCAGTGGGTCGTTCGCGAGCACGCTTGGGTCGTCACTTGCCCCACTCTCCTCGCACGGGTCGCTCGTCGTGACACTCCTCTTTGCGGTTGTGGCAGCCGCGCTCGTCCGCCTCGATATCCGCCGCGACGAACAGCGTGCGATGAACCGGTTCCTCCTCACACTCGGGTCGCTCGTCGCCTTCTCTGCTGGCGGGTCGCAGGTTGGCCTCGCCGTCGGGCCGTTGCTCCCACTCTTCGATTCGATGGCGATTCCGCTCGTCGCAGTGCTCGTCGGCGGTGGGTTCGGAATTCTGCTCGGTGCGTGGATGGGTTCGCCACGGATGATAAAATCGCTCTCACAAGATTACTCGTCACTCGGCCCTCGCCGGGCGATTTCGGCGCTGATTCCATCGTTCCTCATCGCCCAGGTCGCCGTCTTCCTCGGCGTGCCAGTCTCGTTCAACGAAATCGTCGTCTCCGCCATCATCGGGAGCGGTGCGGCCATCACCGGTGGCGCGGGAATCAGTCGGACCAAGATTGCCAAGACGCTCGGCGCGTGGGTCGGGTCGTTCGCTCTCTCGCTTTCGGCCGGCTATCTCCTCTTCACCATCGTCTCGATGGTTCGGTAGCCGACGCGCTGTCGCTGTCTGGTGTGGCCCCCACTGTGTCGAGTCGGGTAGATGTCATTTGCGTGATTTAATACCCGGCTTCCCCTACGAGTACTCTATGGCTTCGACGCCCTCCCTCTCGCCGCTCCGGATGTCACGCCCTGAACTCGCAGTGTTCGTCTCCGGTATCACGAGTATGGGGTTGGAGATTCTCGCTGGGCGAATGATTGCGCCCGAGTTCGGAAGTAGCATCTACACGTGGGGGAGCATCATCGGCGTCTTTCTCGCGGCACTGAGTCTCGGCTATCATCGTGGTGGCCAGCGGGCGAAGACGGCGTCGAACGACAATCTGGTCCGCGTGTTCATCGCCACGGCAGTCTACATTGCCGGCGTCATCCTTCTCGGTGACCTCTTCTTGCAGTCGATGGCGGGCCTTCCCTTGCCGAGTCGATTCGCATCACTCCCCGCGATAACGCTGCTCTTCGGCCCGCCGACCTATCTCCTCGGGTATATCAGTCCGTACGCGGCGGAACTGTCCGGCCGTTCCGACGTCGGCGCAGCGTCAGGACACGTCTACGCCGTCGGCACCATCGGGAGCATCGTCGGTGCGTTCGCGACGACGTTCGTCCTCATCCCGTCGCTGAGCGTGCCGCAAATCGGACTCGTTCTCGGTGGTATCTCGGTCGGAACCGCCGTCCTCCTCGCTCGTCCGAACATCACCCGACAGGAAGTGACCTGGAGCGTCGGCGTCAGCATCCTTCTCGTCCTCGCAGCGGTCACCGGCGGCATCGGCCTCGACAGTGCCGGAACGACGGTCTACCACACCCAGACCGCCTATCAAGAACTTCGCGTCGTCGATGCCGGAGACACGCGGACGCTCTATCTCGACCGCCAACCGCACAGCGCGATGGATTTAGACGACCCGACCCGACACGTCTTCGAGTACACGTCGTACTTTCACGTCCCGTTCCTCCTCTCAGACGATATCGACCGAGTGTTGTTCGTCGGCGGTGGTGGATTCACCGGCCCACGGGTGTTCCTCGAAAAATACCCCAACGTCACCGTCGACGTCGTCGAAATCGACCCAGAGGTGGTGTCTGTCGCAAAGCAGTACTTCCGCGTCCAGGAGTCCGAGCGCCTGAACATCTACACGATGGACGGACGCCAGTATCTCCAGGAGACCAACCAGACGTACGACCTCATCGTCCTCGACGCCTACCGCAAAGACAAGGTGCCGTTCCAGTTGACGACCGTGGAGTTCATGCGACTCACCTCGGACCGCCTCGACGACGACGGAATCCTCTTTGCGAACGTCATCTCCGCACCGTCGGGTCCCGCATCGCAGTTCTACCGGGCAGAGTACAAGACGATGCAGGCGGTGTACCCGCAGGTGTACAGTTTCCCCACCGCTGGGAGCGTCGTCGTCCAGAATATCGAGGTGGTTGCGACGAAGGACTCGACGCTCGTGACACGCGACGAGTTGCAGCTGCGGAACGAGCAACGGGACATCGGCATCGACCTCGCCGCCGAAGTGTCGTCGTATCGGAACGACGAACCGACAGACGACGTCCCGCTCTTGCGAGACGACCGCGCACCAATCGACAGTCTGTTGGACCCGATGATGGGACAACGCTACGTCATCGAGGAGGCGAACGAGAGTGAAGAGAACGAGACGGCGATGGCCACGTCGGCGATGGTTGTGGCAGCGATGGCCACAACGCCGACGGTCATCGCAGCGGTCACGACGATAGCCTAACACAACGACGCGTGGTCGCACGACCTCGACGAACTGCAAGCGCACTGTACCTGCCCACATTCTTGTAAGTCTAATAACACTTAGGCTGTCAGCCATCCATATACCAGTGGAAGATGGTTGAGCCCTTTGCCCCCACAGTGGACGCCTTTGACACCGTGGCGTTCCTCGCGGGGTCTCCGAACCGAATCATGGTACTCGATTCGGTTATCTCGTTTGGCCCGATATCGCGACGTGAACTCGTCGACGTACTCGGACTCTCGCGCGTTACTGTGAGCCGCATCCTCGACGATTTCGAGGAACGTAACTGGGTGTCTCGTCGCGGAACGCTGTACGACGCAACACCAGTTGGCGAGGTCGTCTGTGAACTGTTCGAGAGGTTCCTCCAGACTGCCGGGGCGCTCCACGCCATCTCGGAGGTGCTTCCATGGCTTCCACCCGGGTTCGACGTTGACGTGCGACTACTCACGACGGCTCGCATCACGATACCGACGTGGAGTGACTCGATTGCGCCTGTTCGCCGGGCGGCCAGGCTCTGTGAAGGAAACGACGTTCTCCGAGTCGCCGCATCTGGCGTCGCACCAGACGTAATCAACGGGATTCGGAATGCTGCTGTCGAAGACGGCGCAGATGTCGAGGTCACCTTGACCACAACTGCACTCTCTGTCCTCTGTGGTGACCCGCCGATGCGAATCTGGTTCCACGACCTCGTGGATGCTGGTGGTCGAGTGTACGAACATCCCGGACATCCATATCTACTCGCAACGTGTGACCGGCGAGCAGTCATCGGAATGAACGACGACATGGGCGTTCCACGAGGACTGATCGAATCGACTGACGCTGATATCTTCGAGTGGGTCGCGGAAACGATAACTCGGTGTCGCGAAGAGGCAGTACCCGTCGACAACGAGGTGTTTTCGGGATGATGCGATGCTCGTCAGATGGACTGTGGCCGCCGTGACGTCCCCACTCGACGCGGCCCTGTTTCTCGCTCGTTCGGAGAACCGCGTCCGGGCGCTGAACGCACTCACCGAGCGCCCGTACGACCGTGCAGACCTCGCAGAGACACTCGGCATCTCTCGAGTGACTGCCCAGCGCACGCTCGACATCTTCATCACGTACAGGTGGGCGACTGTGGAGAATCGCTGCTATCGTGCAACCGAACTCGGCGAGGTTGTCTTTGCGGAGTTCGAGTCGATGCTCGAGACGCTCGAAACGACACAGCGACTGGCAGTCGTCACTCCGTGGCTTCCGCGTGAGTTCGATGTCGACGTGCGGCGACTCACTACTGCTCGAATCACGCTTCCTGCGTCCGGAGACCCAACCGCACCACTCAGACGCGCAACTGAGCTGATGGGGAACGCCACGGCAATCCGTGGAGTCGGGTCCGGAATCGCATCCGACGTACTCCGGACCAACCACCGCGCTGTCGTGGAAGATGGACAGTCGTTCGAAGTCGTCTTCTCGGGTGGCGTCCTCGACGTGATTGCAGCAGACAAACAGATGTCCCGATGGCTATCCGAACTGCTCGAAGCAGGCGGGACCATCTACCGCCACGAAACGCCCGACCTCCTTCTCGGAGAGTTCGACCGAGACGTGATTTTCATGGGGGTCGCAGACGAGTCGGGAACCCCACAGGGCGCTATCGAGAGCAGCGACCCGGCGGTTCGCGAGTGGTTCGAGACGACCTTCGAGCGCTATCGTACCGAAGCGACGCCGGTCGACGCCGAGTCGTTCACACCCTGAACGCCGTTCACGGGGTGTACATCGGTCTCGGGGTGTCTATATCGTGTTTGTTAGCAAATGACATATTGATGAAATCGAATAGCTATCAGCCGAACGGTCAGACCGATGATTCGCGTGTCGTGTCCACTCACGACGAGCTATCGAGTCGAGTCGCAGGGCGACGTCGAATCCTCAAGCTAGCCGGGGCAGGTGTGCTCCTCGGACTTGGGGCCGGTACTGCAGGTGCAGCACCACAGGAGGGAACGCCCGGATACTTCGAGGTGAAGGCCTCCTCCCCCGAGTGCGAGGTCATCGAACTCGAATACAGCAGTGGAATTGCACCGGTGACCGTCGATATCTCTGGACCTGCCTCGTACACGGAGATACTCACTCGTGACGACCGCGTCAGAACACTCACGGACGTTCCTCCCGGGACGTATACTGTCGGTGCGTTACCTGGAAAAGAGTACGACCCCGAAGAGGACTCACCCGTGAACGTGGTCGGAAGTCAGCTTGTCGTGGACTCTTGTGTGACTGGTGTGACGGTTAGAGCCGAGTGTAATGGCAATTACTTGAAACTCTTCGCTGAGAACCCCACGAACCAAGATGTGTGGTTAGTCTGGCGTACCGTTTGGCCATTCGGTGCGGTTTCCAGTTCAGGCGTTACCATCCCTGCAAACTCCCCCGAGACGCTCCTCCGGTCCACTCTCGGAGGAGCGGGGTTCACGCACACCTTCACAGCGAGGGTCGGTGCGACCAGTGACACTTGGACTTGGATCGATGTGAACGGGGTGTCCAGTTACACACTTCCACCGTACGAAGAAATCTGTGCATAGAATCCTCGACATCGACTGGCGGCAGGTGCAGGCGGAGAAGACACGGCCGCAGACGCGGCCAAGTCTCTTATAACGATAGTTGAACACGCTGGCATCGTGTTGTAAGGTCGCGAGGAGTACGAAACGTGTCTCTACATCACCCCGAACGGGAACACTCGAATCGAAGCCGGCGACATCGTCTCGATCGTCTCACCCGACTCCCTCCCGGAGCAGTTGCTTCGGGCGTTCGATAAGGAATCGTCGAGTGACGAGTGACTGGTCGCTCGCCAATCGGTGCTGCGACAGCAGAAACAAGGTGAGAACTGCGTTCTCGTTCAGGACGAGATGGTGTCGCAGTTCCACCCGGGGTCGTGGCCGGTTCGTGCGATGAGGTCAGACCGACACGCCGGGCAGTAGTCGGGCGTGACTGCCTTCCCTCGCGGGACGTAGACCGCGTTACCGCATTCCACACACGCATCGTCGACGATGGTCGCACAGTCCGCACAGATGTTGAAATCGTCGACTGTGAGGTCGCGCAGGTTCTCGAGTTGTTTGTCCAGGATGTACTCGTCGATGACCGCCTGACAGCTGTGGCACGGCTTCATAGCGATACACTGTGGGGCTTGGTAGCATGGTACATATAGCTGTCGGAGAGTGTTCGGGTTTCGTGGTTGTTGCTTCGTGAAAAGTAGGGACCGCCCGGATTGTGAACATCGTGGACAGAAGTCCACGTGCTCACACTCGCTTCGCTCGTGTGAACCTCACTCGCAACAAGTTGCTCACTGGTTCAAATCCGTCTTCGTCCACGCACCACGGATTCAGAAGGTGCTCGCACACCCTACGCGGTGCTCGGGAGTCGAGTTCGCGTAGAAGTGGGACCGCCCGGATTTGAACCGGGGTCACGGGCACCCAAGGCCCGAAGTATACCAGGCTAACCCACGGTCCCGCATATACATCTCTTTTCGTCCCAATGTAAAGGGTTTCGTTCTGATTCGTCAGGTAAGCGGGAAGAAATACGCCACCCCGAGGGTGGTCACGACGCCGAGAACCAACTGAAGCGGACCGCCGACGCGCATGTAGTCAGTGAACTTGTAGCCGCCGGGACCGTAGACGAACAGGTTCGTCTGGTAGCCAACCGGCGTCATGAACGCCGTCGATGCCGCGAACATGACCGCGAGAACGAACGAGAAGGGCGATGCGCCCAGTGTGGTCGCCGCTTCGATAGCGACGGGAATCATGAGGACGACGCTCGCGTTGTTCGAGATGATGTTCGTCAACAGCGCCGTCACGAAGTAGAAGACACCGAGGACGGCGAGAAGCGGCAGCACGTCACCACTCATGACGACCATCTCGGCGAGGAGTTCGGCCGCCCCGGAGTTCTCCATCGCAATCCCCAGCGGGATGACGCCCGCAAGCAGGAAGATGACGTCCCACTGGACGGCGTCGTACAGTTCGGTCGGCCGAAGGCATTTCGTCGCGACCATCGCGAGCGACCCGAGCAACGCGGCGACGACGATTGGAATGAAGTTGAGCGCTGCCAACCCGACGACGCCAGCGACGATGCCGACGGCGACGGGAATCTTCGATTCGCGGAAGTCGTGGCGCTCGATCTCCTGTGCGACGATGAAGTCACGGTTGGTGTCGAGACGTTCGACACTCTCGACCGTCGCCTGTACGAGCAACGTGTCACCGACACGGAGCGGGAGGTTGTCCATCCGGCGGCGGATGAGTTCGCCACCACGACGGAGAGCGAGGACGGTGGCGTTGTATCGCTGGCGGAAACTCGCGGTCGCGAGCGACTCGCCGACGAGCGACGACCCCGGTGCGATGACTACTTCGACGAGGTTCTGGCCTTCGCCTGCGATTTCGAGTTCGTCTTCGGTCACCGTCGCCGGCACGATGTCCAACCCCTCCATGTCGAGCAGGTCGACCAGCGTGTTGCGGTCGGTTCTGACGGTGAACACGTCACCGGCTTGTATCTCCTTCGGGCCGAGTGGTTCGAGGAAGACGCTGTCACCACGAATCAGTTGCAGCAGGTCGACGTCGAAATCCGTCTCGACGAGCGCTTTCTGGACCTGTTGGCCGATGAGTGGTGAATCGTCTCGGACGACCACTTCGGTCAGGTACTCCGCCAGTTCGAACTCTTCGGTCAGGTCGAGTCGCGGTTCGATTCGCGAGGGGGTCAGTCGGCGGCCAATCGTCAGGAGGTAGACTGTTCCGACGACCATGACAACGGCACCCAGTGCGGTGAATTCGAACATCGAGAAGGGCGCTTCACCGGTGATACGGGCGTACACGTCGCTGGCGAGGATGTTGGTCGAGGTTCCGATGAGCGTCAACATTCCGCCGAACATCGAGGCGTACGACAGCGGCAAGAGCAGTTTCGACGGCGACGTTCGCCCGCGTTCTGCGAGGTCCGTCACCATCGGCAACAGAATCGCCACGGCGGCGGTGTTGTTGATAAATCCCGATATCGGCCCGACGAGGCCGACTGTCGCGGTCAGTTGCTTCAACTCGCTGTCGCCAGTGAGTGCAGACACTTTCGCACCGAGTATCTGGATGACACCGGTTCGCTGGACGCCATCGCTCAGGATGAACATCGCGAGCACCGTCAACGTCGCCGTGTTGGCGAATCCGGAGAGTGCGTCGCCGGGATACGACTCGAAGAGAATGATTGGTTCGCCGAGCAGACCCGCGCCTACGAGTGCCTCCGAGGCGGGTTGAATCAGCATCAACGTCACCATGATGCCGATTGCCGTCACGTCGACCGGAACCGGCTCTGTCGCAAAGAACAGTAACGCGACGAGGATGACGGCGAAGACGACGATGATTGCCGGCGTTATCGCTACCACGCACGTATCGACGCGCTGGCACCCGAAAAGCGTGCGGGATGCGGAACGTCTCTTTTGGCCGACTGTCTCGTCTCGGTGGTCGCGGTTGACGCTGGTTATCGGTCGTCTTCGGCGAGTTCGAGGTCAGCGACGATATCGTACGGTGACAACCCACTCCGAATACCGTCGAGGATGCGGAACGCCTCTTTCGGAGCGAGGAACTGTCTCGTGACGGCGACGCCGAGCGGTGTCGGATCGAGGCCGTCGATGAAGCCCCATTCGAGCAGTTTGCCGACTGCGTGAGTCGTCGGCACCTCGCCGAGCATTCGGTCGTTGAGCGATTTCGCTTTCTTGCCGGCGACGACGATGTTCGCCAGCGTCTCTTCGGCGGCCGACGACTCGTCGTAGACCGTTCTGACCTCCTCCATCTCACCTTTCAGGAGTTTGAACGCGACTTCGTCTTCGGTCATCTCCATCGAGTTGTGGTAGGCGGCGTCGGGTTCGACGAGCAGGTAGACGGTCCCTTTGTCGTGGTAATCTGGTCGGCCGGCGCGCCCGAGCATCTGGCTGAACTCCTGGACAGAGAGCCACTCAATGCCCATCGCCAGCGTGTCGAAGATGACCTGTGACGCGGGGAAGTCGACACCGGCGGCGAGTGCAGCGGTGGTGACGACGGCCGCGAGGTCCTGATTGGCGAACTGTCGTTCGACCCGCTTTCGGCGCTTGTAGTCCAATCCGGCGTGGTACGGGGCGGCGTTGTACTCCAACTTGCGGGAAATCTCGTGACAGCGTCGTCGTGAGTTGGTGAAGATAATCGTCTGGCCGCGGTAGCCCTTCGAGGACTTCGTGTCGAACGCCCGTTTCACGAGTCGGTTCTCGATGCGAGGTTTCTCTTGTCCGCTTGCGAAGGTGACGTGTCGCTCGATGGGAACCGGTCGGTCTTCGTACTCGATGAGTTTCGCCTTCAGGCGCTGCGCAAGCCACTTCGGGTTGCCGACGGTCGCAGAGAGGTAAATCCACTGCGCGCCGTCGTAGTTGTCGCGGCCTTTTGCGCGGTTCTCGCAGTAGTATTTCAACCGCGAAATCATGCCGTCGAGACGGTGGCCGCGCTCTTCTTCTTTCAGCGTGTGAACCTCGTCGATGACGACGGTGCCGATGTCCCCGAGGTCTTTGCCCGTCCGGAGCGCGTGGTCGATACCTTCGTAGGTACCGACGATGACGTCGGCGTTCGGGTCGAACCGGTTCCCGTCGTCGTTGATTCTGCTCGCGCCGACGCGAATCGTGACGTTTCCGAGGTGGCCATAGCGTTCCTTGAAATCCTCGTGTTTCTGGTTGGCGAGGGCGACGAGCGGGACGAGAAAGAGCATCTTCCCGTTGCCCTTCAGCATGCGGTCGATACCGGCGAGTTCGCCGATGAGCGTCTTCCCCGTCGCGGTGGCACTGACCACCAGTTGGTCGTCGCCGTCGAGCGTGCCGTTTCGGACGGCGAGACTCTGCACCGGGAGCAACGTCTCGAACCGCTCTGTCAGCATCGACTTGAGGTTCGGATGGATATCGAGGTCGGCCGTATCGACCAAATCGACGTCTTCAGTCGTCGCGCTGATGGTGTCGAACTTCGTCAGGTCGGGGTCCAACTCGCCCTGTAAGAGGTTCGTGATACGAGTCAGGTCGCCCGTCTCGTAGAGGAGTTCTTCGAGGCGGTCCTGGGCTGCTCTCGTGAGGCCGCCAGCGAAGGAGAGTTCCTGTTCGAGTTCGCGGACGGCACAGTCGCGGCAGACGTACTCGTGTTCGGCTTTGATAGCCGTCTCGTCGGTGATGGGGGAGTAGCGGCCGTTCGCCGAGCATCGGCGACAGGTTCGGACGACGAGCGCCTCCAGTTGATAGCCGTCGAGCATCGCTTTGAGTTCCTCACGGCCGTGCTGGGAGGTCTGCTGTGAGATACGGATTCGAGAGGCAGACCGAGCGAGTTCGACGAACTGACTCGGGTCTCGTGGCGTTTCTTCGCCCTTTCGGATGACGAGGAATCGCAACGGACGGGGGCCCGCGTTCGTCTCTTTGAGTTCGAGTTTGCCGCGGAGCACCCGCTTTCCCTCTCGCTGGACCACGACGAGATAGTCGTCGTCCATCTGGTGGAGAAAGAGCGTGTCGACGCGGGTGACCTGTTTAGACACGATGCCTGCTACGGTGACGTGGTATTTCAGGGATTCGTCTGCGCGTCGTGTCTGAGGTTCGTCTGCGCGTCTCGTCCGTGGTGTGACTGTGTCGCGTCCTCTCTGCGTGTCTGTTGCTGTGGCTACTTGTCGTCGACGAGTTCGATCGCGTCGTCACCGTTCGGGACGGCGCAGAGGAACGACCCTTCCTCGTCGGATTCGTTTCGGTACCAGTGGACGACGCCAGCGGGGATGAACAGTGAGTCGCCCGCCTCGACTTCGAACTCTTCGTCGCCGATGCCGACGACGTACCGCCCAGAGAGGACGTGCTGTTCGTGTTCGACTTCGTTCGTGTGTTTCGGAACCGAGGCACCGCCGTCGAGGACGAACCGCCGAATCGCGAAGTTCGGTGCGCCGTCGTCGCCGGAGATGAGGACGCCTTTCGACATGCCGTCGGCAGCGCCAACCGATTCGTAGTCGACATCCTCGCCACGCTTGACGACCGGTTTCGGTCGAGAATCGCTCATGTCTATGTGTGTATCGTCGGTCCGCGTAAGCCTTGCTCCCGTAACTGGACTCTCATCTACCTGCTGGACTCTCATCGACTTACTGGATTCTCATCGACTTACTGGATTCTCATCGACTTACTGGATTCTCATCGACTTACTGGATTCTCATCGACTTACTGGATTCTCATCGACCTGCTGGACTCTCGTCCACCGACCGCTCTTCCATCTCTCCACTGCCCTGATTACTTAAGCCCCCTGCGTGACTAGTAGCGGTATGCGAGGAATCCGCATCGGTAGTGTCTTCGGCATCCCGATCAGGTTGGACCTCACGTTTCTCCTCATCCTCCCGCTTTTCGCGTGGCTTATCGGGTCTGACGTCGGGAATCTCTCACTCCTCATCAACAACCTCTTCGGGGCCTCTATCGACGGGGACGCACTCTCTGATGGCTCGATACAGTGGATTCTGGGCAGTGCGGCCGCAATCGGGTTGTTTGCTGGCGTTCTCCTCCACGAGTTCGGCCACTCGCTCGTCGCGATGCGGTACGGCTACGAGATCGAGTCGATTACCCTGTGGCTCTTCGGCGGCGTCGCTCGATTCAAAGAGATTCCAGAAGACTGGAAACAGGAGTTCACGATTGCAGTCGCTGGCCCACTCGTCTCTGTCGCCATCGGCGTCGTCGCGTACGCCGGGTTTATCGCACTCCCGGACTCGCTGGGACCCCTGAAGTTCGTCACGGGCTACCTTGCCTTGATGAACATCTCACTCGCCGTGTTCAACATGCTCCCCGGATTCCCGATGGACGGTGGCCGAGTGCTCCGTGCGCTTCTCGCCCGGAATCGCCCCCACGCCAAGGCGACCCAGATGGCCGCCGAAGTCGGGAAGGTGTTCGCGTTCCTCCTCGGTATCTTCGGGCTGTTCTTCAACCTCTTCCTGGTCGCACTGGCCTTTTTCATCTACATGGGCGCGTCCGGCGAAGCCCAACAGACCGTGCTCAAAGCGACGTTCCAGGACGTCGTCGTCAACGACATCATGACCACCCGAGAGAATCTCGACGTTATCGACGAGAAAGCGAGCGTCACCGAACTCCTCGAACGGATGTTCGTCGAGCGACACACCGGCTATCCGGTCCTCCAGAACGGCCACCTCGTCGGGATGGTCACCCTCGACGACGCCCGCGGTGTCAGAGAAGTCGAACGAGACGCCTACCTGGTCGAAGACATCATGAGCGACGAACTCGCGACCATCGACCCATCGGCGGACGCGATGGACGCGATTGCACTCATGCAAGAACGCAGTGTGGGCCGACTCCCGGTCGTCGACGAACAGGGCGAGTTCGTCGGCCTCGTCTCGCGGTCGGACCTCGTGACCGCCTTCAACATCATCCGCAGTCGCGGCTCACTCGACACGATGGCCCGGAACGAAGGCGGCCTTCCGCAACTTCGCTAACCTCGTACTCCCTCTTACTTCGGTTCTTCCCGGACTTCTTCGGTTCGGGTCGTGTCTTCTCGGTTGGCTTGGTTTCGGTCCGCGTCTTCTCGTGATCGTTCGATTGCGGCTTCACTCTCGTAGAGGTCGACTGTCGCGTGTTCCCAGACCCACGAGACGGCGTCGTCGAGAACGGCCGAGTCGGAGCCAGTGAGTTTGATTCGCGTCGGCCCACCTCGATTTGGGTAACTGCCGACTTCGACGCCGAACCGCTCGGCAGCGAGGCCGAGTTCGCGGGCGACTGCGCCCTCCGGTGCATCGGCGTAGAACTCACGCGACACTCTGTCGCCGGCGAATCGCTCCGAAATCCCGTCGAACATCGGTTTCATCTCGTCCGGAATCCCCGGCAGGACGTAGACGTTCCCTGCCCGGCACCCCGGTGCGAGTCCCTCGTCATTCGCGAGTACCTCCGCACCCGCTGGCATCGAGGCGTACCACTCTACGTCGAGGTCGAAGTCGATGTCGGGCCGGCGTTCGAGAATCGCCGCGATGGTCGTTTCGACCTGTTCGGCGGCCTCCTCGTTGACGACGAACTCACGCTCTAGACCGGCGGCGACGGCCTCCATGGTGATATCGTCCGGCGTTCCGCCCAGTCCACCGGTCACGATGACCGCGTCGAAATCGGCGCTCCACGCCGCGACGACGCCGGCGATGACTTCGTGGTCGTCTGGAACCGTCTGAATCCGGGCCACTGTCGCTCCCCCGTCGGTGAGTCGCTTGGCTAGCCACGTCGCGTTCGTGTTCTCGATGTCGCCTGCGAGGAGTTCGTTGCCGACGGTGAGGATGGCGACGTTCATTGGGTGTTCAGTCGTGTCGATGAAAGAAAGGCGTACCCGTTTTGCGCAGTCCCCGCCGATATCTCTCACTCGAGTCACCTCTCGAAGCGGGCGTTCGTCTGCGACGAGGACCGCGAAAAGTTCGGAGTCGTGACCGCTGCGACAGTCCCAGCGAGTGGTTAGCCTGCGGGGACAGTCGGCCCCACTGGATCTTCGTTGTCTTCCGGGTCGCCCCGGTTGAGTATCGCGTCGCGGATGCGGTCGAATATCGATTCGTCTGTGCGAAGGGTTGGGGGACGCATACCGTGTAGTATGTTGTGCGTTGTCACACTTTGTTCTGGTGGGAAACGATGTGAGTGGTTTCTCGGTCTCGCCTACCGGTAGACCTGCCGGACGGTCGTCTCGTTTACGAAGTACGTCGCTTCGGTAACCCTGTCTGCTTCTACGTCGCCACTCGTGTACCAGTACTCCTGTTCGAAGTGGACGTACACACCGCTTCCCGTCCGGTTCGTCACACGTGCCGACCCGTGACCGACGCCGTATCTGTCGTAGTGGTCTATCGAGTCGAGCGTCTGTGTTTCATGGTGGTCGAGTGCCCGTTCTTTCGCTTCATCGTCGCTAATCGGTGGGTTCGGTGTCGGCGTTGGCGTGGATGTTGGCGTTGGCGTCGCTGTTGTTGTTTGGGTGGTTTCCGTCCGTGTCGGTTCGGTGCTTGGAGTGACGCCGAGACAGCCGGTAGAGAGGAGAACGATGGCGAGGACGAGGGTGAGTGTGGAGGGTCGCACAGGTTGCTGTCTAATAGATGATGTATGTGTTTTGTGGGATGGTCGGTGCGAGAATTGAACCCCAGTCGCTCACTTCGTTCGCTGTGCGCGACCTCCCCGATTCAATTCTCTCCGTCGGACTTCGCACATTCTCGATTGGTACTCGCGGTGCTCACTGCCGTGAGCACACGCTCGAAGGGTGAGAATGTGAAGAAGGTCCAGGTGCGAGAATTGAACCCGCGTCTCAGCCTCCACAAGGCTGAAGGATAGTCCACTACCCCAACCCGGACACGCTGCAACCATCTGTAATCCGCTACGACTAAAATACGTTACGCTACGGCCCCGGAGTGACAGAACCTCACAGTCCACACCCTACTGCACCGCTTTGAAGGCGTGTTTCCACGTCCCGAGATTCGACCCCACGCGAACCCAAAGCGGCACGAGCGCCTCCAGATACCGCGCCGACGTGATATCGCCCACGTCCATCACACTGGGCCATCCGAGTTCGACCACTATCTCTTCGGTCTGTGCTTTGGCATCGTCGTCGTTGCCACAGATGAACATCGGTGGCGTCTCCTCGTCGAATTCGGGGTCTATCATCTGGATATTCGAGACGGTGTTGAAGCACTTCACCACCGAGGCGTCGGGAAGCGCCTCTTGAATCCGTTCGCCGAGCGAGTCAGTTCCACCGAGCGAGAGATGCGGAACACCGCTGGAGAAGTCGAGTGGATTCGTCGCGTCGAGGACGAGTTTCGCTGCAAAGTTCTCTGAGCCGGCCATCTCGACGACGGCTTCGGCGGCATCACCGAGGACTGCAAGGACGACGACATCGCCGTACGCGGCCGCCTCTTCGAAGGTTCCGACAGAGACATCGCCGTCGCTTGGGTCCAGTTGCGCTCGAAGTTCGTCCGGATTTCGGGTCCCGAGCATCACGTCCCACCCGTGGCGGTCGAACCCCCGCCCGAGTGCGCGCCCCACGTCACCACTCCCGAGAATTCCGACACGAGTTGTCTCCATTTCTGTACATAGGGTCCCGGCAGAAATATAGCCCGCGTCGGACGCCAGCGAGAGCGGGAATCTTTTGCTCCTCAACGCCAAATGAACGTCTACGCGTGGCTATCACGGACAAAATCTATCTCAAAAATCACCGCCAAATCGTCTCCCAGCTGGACGCGAACATCCCGAAACGCGTCTTCAGCGGGGCGACGCTCGAAGTGCTCTACTCCGGCGAAGGCCTGACGAAGGTCAACGGCGCGACCCGTGACCGACTCCTCGACTTCGCAGAGGACTTCCTCGACTGCGAGAACTCGGACGACATCTACACTGGCTACCCTGAGCGCAAGTTCATCGCCTACCTGCTCGAACTCCGGGCACAGGGCCTCGGCCCCGACGCCATCGTGGACGTGATGAGCGACGAATACATGGTGTACGCCTACCCCGGCGACGTGCTGTCGTTCCTCGACAACTCGGTTCGGACGCTCGAATCGGTCGAAGCGCTCGCTGACGTCGAAGGCGACAGAGAGATGCAACAGGAAGCGCGGCAAGCGAAGAAGGACCTCGTCGGTCCGCGCTGAAGTCGGCTGCGGGCGGATCTTTGCGCCCGCGACAAAGGCCGTCAGTTATCCGAGTCGAAAGGAGGGTTCGTCGCTCGCGGCGTCGAGGTCCTCCAGTTGGATGACCTCTTCGACGTCGTCACGGTCGCTTTCGAGTTCTTCGCGGAGGTAGTTCACGTAATTTTTGTGCTCTTCGAGTTGCTCGCGGAGGTGGTCGGCCTCGAGTTCGAGGCGCTCGTGTTCGCGGATGAAACTCTTCGGAACCTCGACGGTCGGCGGGAACGACGTCTCGTCGCTCTCGCGGAGCGTCTCCAGTTCGTGTTTCGGGACGACCTGTACCTGACCGTCGTGGGCAACTAACGTGTCCACGTAGTCGCGGAAGACGGCGGACAGGGAGATGTCCCGCTCTTCGGCTATCTCCCGGAGTGTCTCGAACGCGTCTTCGTTGACGCGGAACGAGATGGTCTTATTCTTGTTGCCCATGTTACTGTTCGCTCTGTAGTCTGACCACTTAATATTTCGTCAGACGGGGTGTTCGACCGGTCGAACGCTCCGAAAATGGGGGCGAAACGGTGGAAACCGTTCGTCGATTCGGTTCGATTGGGGGAACTGTCGCCTCGATAGCGACGAGTTACGCGCTCAGTTCGTCTGCCTGTTCGAGGCTTTCGAGTGCAGCGATTGCGGCGTCTTTGTACTCGTCGGCGTCGAGGTCGTAGTGTTCGCGGGCCATCCGCGCGTACTCGTTGCCCTCGTCGTCGATGCGCCCGATTCGGTCGAGCGTTCGCTCGGCAGTCTCGGTCACCCAGCGGTCGCGCGTCGCCGCGTCGACTTCGGTGATGGACTCGGGGCGGACGGAGACGTTGATGTTTCCGTCGTCCGTCTCGTAGGTCCGCGGTTTGCCGACGACGGCGACGTACGCGGGCGCTTCGAGGTCACGCAGTGCGCTCGCGGCCTCGGGCTGGTACTGGCCGGCGTAGACGAAGAACGTCCCCGTCGGGTCGACGATGCGACCACGCCAGTACTCGTTGTCTTCGCCCACGTCTTCTTTCTCGGTGAGGGTCCCCACGAGGAAGACGCGGTTCGCGCGTTCGCCCGTCGGGAGCAGCAAGTAGACGGGTGCGCGTTCGTCGTCGGACTCTTTGAACGTGTAACCGGCGTCGTTGAACTCCTGTGCAAAGACGCGTCGGGCGACCTCTCGGGTGGGAATCTCGTTGGAACTCATTTACATCGACCTCGCTTTGATCAGCAGTTCTTCAGCATCTGTTGGTGCACCGAGTTGCTCGACTTCGTTCGCGAGCACGTATCGGCCGAACGTCGGGCCGGTGACGCGGTAGTAGTACCCAACGAGGTCACCGCGCATCTCCTCTTCGACGATGGTGGTGTCGAGGGCGTCCATGGCCATTTGCTTCGCTTCGTCCAGTTCGATGCCAGTCAGTTCCTCGGTCATCTCCCGGTTGAAGATGACTTCGTGGACCTCGTCGCCGTCGTCGAGGACGGCCTTGATGCGAAGGTCGAACTCGCCTTCGACGTTGCCGTGTTCGGAACACCGCCCGTTCTGGAGGACGCGCGTGCAGTCCTCTTCGGGACAGCGTTTGATGAGGCCGCTTCCGGACTGGATGTCCACGAGGGCACCTTCGACGGCAGTCGAGTCGTCGCCGACTTCGATTTCTTCGTCGAGTTCCGTGATGCTCGTCGTCCGGTTGAGCTTCACGGAGAAGTTGCCCTGGTACTCGTCGGTGACGACGTTCCCCAGCGCGTACGATTTCCCTTCTTCGAGTTCGGGGAGTTCGGACGTGGTGAACGAGACGAACTTCATCCGGCCGGATTCGTCGCCGAGCAGGCCGACCTGTGCGATGGAGTCGCTCCGGGGTTCCCAGAGGTCGACGACTTTCGCTCGCACGTCGACCCACTGTTCGTCCTGGTCGATGTCGTTGAGCAGGGTCTGTTCGTTGCCGCCGGCACCGCCGCCGAGCTCGTCGCGCTCGATACCTGCTTCGTCGAGGTAACTGTTGACGACGCTCCGCCGTGCTTCGTCGACAGGGACGCGGTACTCGCTGACGAGGCGTTCGAGGCGCTCCTCGACGTCGTCTGTGGACACGTCTAGATGGTCCGAGAACTGTTCAGCTATCTCCGCTGCGTGGGTTCGCAAATCAGTCATGGTCTTCCTCGCCTCCACCTTGGTTTCCATTGGGAGGCATACGGAGCTTGGATGCGTATTCATATAAAAATGTCTGAGGCGGAGTGAAAGTGAACAGCACCTCCGAATGAACGAGGAATTGATAGCCACGGGGCACACATCCCTTTGCATGGACGACCGCCTCGAAAGCATCATCCGAAGCGCCGCCCGGACCGCCGGGAAGCGGTACGAGGAGGTCAAACGCGCCTATCGAGACGGCCACGCGTCGTCGGACAGGTTCGAGTCGCTGCCCCGAGATTCTGAGGGCCGTGCACAAATCGTCTGCCGACGACACGCCGAGCGCCGCGCCGTCGCCATCGACGCGAAGGGCCGCCCGGCCTGTTTCGACCCGGACCATCCCGACTGTCAGGGGTGTGCCGAGGATATCCGCGAAGGCATCGTCGAGACGTGGTAACCACCGAGCCGGCGTGCGTCGAGATTGTGTGAGTTGAACGGCGTGAGTTTTGGGTCTGCAGTGTGACCCGGCGGTATGGACCGCCCAATCGTCGCACTCGTCCTCGCTGGCGGCACCGGCACGCGTCTCTTCCCCGCGAGCCGGAGTTCCCGTCCCAAACAGTTCCTCTCGTTCGACGGTGACCAGTCACTCCTCTCGGCGACCGTCTCCCGTGCCGACTTCGCCGACCACGTCGTCGTCTCCACCCGCCCGGCGTTCGCCGACCAGATTGCAGACCACGCACCCGACGCCGATGTCGTCGTCGAACCGGCGGCCAAAGACACCGGCCCGGCGCTCGTCTACGCAACCCACCGAATCGCAGCGCTGTACGACGACCCGCTCGTCGTCGTCCTCCCGAGCGACCACCACGTCGGCGACGGTTTTTCGGAGGATATCGCCCGCGGTGCCCGTGTCGCCGCCGACACAGACTCGCTCGTCGCCTTCGGCATCGACCCGACTCGCCCGGACACTGGCTATGGATACATCGAACCCGGCACAGACCGGGGCGATTACCGCAGTCTCGTCGCCTTCCACGAGAAACCGGACGAGGAGACGGCGACGCGATACGTCGAGCGGGGCTATCTCTGGAACGCTGGGATGTTCGCGTGGACGCCCGACGCGCTCTTTTCGGCCGCCCGCGACTCGCCCCTCGAACCGCTGGTCGATGCGCTCGACGACGGCGACCCGCAGGCCGGATTCGAGGCCGTCGAGTCGGTCAGTATCGACTACGCCGTGATGGAGCGCGCGACCGACGCGGCAGTCGTTCCCGTCCACTTCGAGTGGGACGATTTAGGCTCGTGGGACGCACTCGCCCGTATTCTCACCCCCGACGACGATGGCAACGTGGCACTCGGCGACGACCCCACGTTCGTCGATGCTGCCGACAACGTCGTCGCCACCGACGGCGCGAACGTCTCACTCGTCGGCGTCTCCGACCTCGCGGTGGTCTCGTGGGACGACGAGGTGCTCGTCGTTCCGAAAGCCGACGCACAGCGTGTCCGCGAGGTAGTCGCGAAATTGAAAGCCGACGGGCGATTTTAGCCCTTCGAAGGGGCGAATTCAGGCGCTCCGCAACGTCCCGCCATCGACGGGCACGCACGCACCGGTGACGAAACTCGCCCGGTCGCTGGCGAGGAAGGCGACCACGTCACCGAGTTCTCGTGGGTCGCCGACGCGGTTCAGGGGGATATCGTCGGCCCACGACTTGAGTCCCGCGTCGTAGGTGTCGTGGTCGCCGCGTTCGACTGCCGCTTCGACCAACTCTTCGATACGACCCGTCTCGTGTGCACCCGGTAAGACGGCGTTCACGCGGATGCTCGGCGCGAATTCACGCGAGAGCGACTTCACGAGGCCGATGACACCGCGTCGAACCGCGTTCGAGAGGATGAGGTTGTCGACGACTTCTCTGACCGTCGTGGAGGTGATACAGGTAATCGTTCCGGCGTCGCTCGCTTCGAGGTGTGGCCGGGCGGCTTGCACCGTCCAGACGGCGCTCATCACGAGCATGTCGAACGCACCGTACCACTCTTTCTCGGTCAGGTCGGTGAACCCGCCCGGTGGCACGCCACCGGCCGAGGTGACGACGTGGTCTACGCCACCGAACTCCTCGACTGCCGCCTCCACGAGCGTCTCTAACTCTTTCTTGCTCGTGATATCCGTCTCGACGCCGACGACGTCGCCAGCGAGGCCCTTCAGGTCTGCTTCTGTCGCCGCGAGGCGCTCAGCGTCGCGTCCACAGATGACGACGTTCGCGCCTTCGGCAACGAGTGCTTCGGCACTCGCTCGCCCAAGTCCGGCGGAACTCGCCGTCACAATCACCGTATCTCCGTCGATTCCGAGGTCCATGCGAGACGCGACAACCCCCGCGAGCAAAAACGTACGTGACCGTCTCGTCAGGAATTATCAGCCTGCCGCCGAACGCGAACGCGACCATCACTGGTGACGCCGACGAACAGTGACTCTTTGACTTCACGTCCCTTTACCGCCTCGCCGGCGGCGTCTGAGACGATTTTCATCAGGTCCGGTGCGGTCTGATTCACCTTTACGCCCGCGTCGTCGCAGGCGTCGTAGACCTGTTTCGGCACGTCGTACAGGTCGCTTCCAGCAGCGACTTCGATACGAACTGGGGCCGTGAGGGCATCGACGAAGGTGACCGTCTCGCGGGCTTTTTCGACGTTTGCGCGGGCGCTCGCTTCGACACTGGAGACGTTCGCGCGCGAGGTCCCGAGATAGTCTGCGATGGTCGATTGCCGGACGCCCTGTTCGCGGAGCGCCAGCACCTCTGCTTGTCGACGGGTGAGAACGCTCCGTTCGGGGTCGAACCCTGCCGTATCGAGCAGTTCGTCTACATCGGGCACCGTCTCGTCGTCGTGTCCGGCGTCGCTCATACTCGACCTATGCAGTCGGGATGAAAAAAAGATACAGCAGGCTGACTGTCCACTGGAACGCGGTGACGAGGTGCCGTCACTCGCCCCAGAAGTTATCTCGACTTCCGAGTGCTTCGGGTCGCTTCGGGCCTTTGCGCTTGGACCGCTTCGACGGGCGCTCCGGTTCGCCTGCTCCGGTTTCGCTCTCTGCGTCTTCTGCATCGGCGTTAAGGGGGAGGCGCTCGACGATTTTCTTCGCCCGAGCGTGACTTCCCTTGACCTGGTCGATGCGAACGATGGCTTTGGCGTCCGGAAGGAGGCCGTCGACGAAGACGATGAATCCGTCTTCGGTTCGACCGACACCCGCACCACTCTCGTGGATGTCCTCGACTGTGACGACGACTTCTTCGCCGGGTTTGACAGGCTGTTGTTTCAGTTCGCTGATAGGCCTATCGTAATGTTCACACCACTCTGCACCGCCGCGGTCGCCGTAATATTGACACCCCATCCCGGCGATTCGCTCCGAGAAACTGGGGCATTCGTCCGCCAATGGACAGTCCGACATGGGCGGAATTACACTAGGGGCACTCTAAACGCTTCCGGGTAGGGCCCCACCGCCGAAACGCTTTCTGCCGTCGGGTCAAACCCCGCGACATGGCCGAACGTGTCCCCGAGTTTGCGCTCCTCATCGGTGTCTTTCTCGGACTCTCCGCAACCGTCTCTGCCGCCGTCCTCACCGGCACACTGTTTCGACCCCTTCTGTTCGGCGTCGTCGCGTGCTACCCCTTTGCGGCGTTCGGTGTCGTCCGTTCAGACGACCCGTCTGAAGCACTTCCCCCGAAGTACGTCCTCGGTATCGGCGGGGCTCTGGGTGCTCTGGTACTCGTGTCTGCCCTCCTCGAACGCCCGTACGTCGGTGTCGTTCCGGGCCTCCTCGCAGCGACACTCGTATTCCTCCCGCCTGCCGCGTACGCGACGTACTTCGGTGCCGACGTGAACCCACTTTCGCCAGCCCAGACGCTCGTCGTGAGTACCGCTGTCGGAGCGACGTTCTTCGGACTTGCACCGCTCGTGGGGTCCCTCAGTGCAGTTCTCGGTCTCGCCATCGGGCTCTCGGGTGCGCTCTACGCCGATGCCCGCGGGTTCCACCCCACCCACCGACAGCAACGTCTCGGCATCGCCGTGGGAGTCGTCGCTGGTATCGCACTCGCGTGGTTCGGGCTTGCGATGCGACTTCCGCTGGGGCCAACGACGGCGGCGGCCGCCGGACTGGTCCTCGCTCCGAGTTTGTTCGTCGCGCTCACGCGTGCGCGAGAGAGATAATCAGCGTCTGAGAACAGACTGCAGAAGAGAACTGGACGAAAATTCAGAACTCAAGCTAACGGCGTCCGCTCGACAACCGTCCCATCGTAGGTCGGATACTGCTCGACGATTTCGCCGTCGTCGATGTCGCCTTCTTCGATCATCTCTTCGAGCAACCACCACGCGACTTCGACGTGGTTCGATTTGATGGAGTAGAACTCGTCTGGGACGCCGAGTTCGATGAAGCGCTCGGCCGGGGTGTAGGTCTTCCCGTAGACGAGGGTTCCGTCTTCGGTTATCTCGTCGAACGGGCGACTCAGGTTCTGGGCCATCCGCTTCAGGCGGTTGCGGTGCTGGGCGGCGTCTTTGAAGACAGAGGTACAGAAGTAGACGCGCTCGTGGTCTCCCATCTCGTCGAGGATGGCCCGTTTCGAGCCATCGACCGCCGACATGTGGCCCTCTTGGAGTTCGTAGCCCTTCTGTTGCATTCTCCGATAGTTGCCGTCGGACATCTCGAACTCGTTGATGTTACAGAACTCTGCGGCACCTTCGTCGAGGAATTCGAGGAACTCGGGTTCCGCCCGGATACCCGGAATCTCGAAGGCAGGTGTGAGGCCCTCTTCGCGGGCGATGTAGAGGATATCTTCCCACTCGGTTCCGTGCATGTCGCCCCAGAGTTCGAGCGGCGGGTGGAACCGAATCTCGTCGAGTCCCGCCTCGGCGAGTCGGCGCATGTTCTCGCGCCCGCCGGTGATTCCGGTGTAGAGGTGGATGTGGTGGTCCTCGCCGAACTCGTCTTTCAGGAGCGAGATGTAGTGACAGGTCTTGTCGAGCGCCTCCTGGGGTTCACCACCGGTGATAGACGACCCGAGGGCGTCCATGCGTCGTGCCTCCTCGATGACGTCGTCGTCGGACTCGACGAGTCGCTCGTTGGCGTACACGTCGGTCACGTTCTTGCGGTTCTCACCGAGTGGGCAGTAGAAGCAATCGCGCTCGTCACAGTATCCGTAGACGAAAAGCACCATCTTCCCACCCATGGCGCACTGTTCGCAACCCTTCGAAATCATTCAGTTACAGGCGTATACTTGATGCATCGTCAAAAGGCGTCCGACTTGGACCGACGAGCAACTCTGTGCGTCCGCACCTGCTTCCTGCAGAGAGAGAAGTAGACGGTACGGTTAATATCAATCAGCCTGAATTTATGCTATGGGCGTCGGGGGCGTCTTTGGTGGGAACGAACCCATCTCTGTCCTCCTCGTGGGTGGTGAGCCAGGAATTGCAGCGGTTGCATCTGAAGTTCTCGCTGCCCACCCGAGTATTGAGACGGAGGTAGTCGCAACCCCAGCGGAGGCGTTCGCCCGCATTGACTTCTCGAACGTCGACTGTCTCGTCTCTGAGCAGGCGTTTTCGAACACGACCGGTATCGACTTCCTCCGCGACGTTCGCGACTCCCACCCGAATCTCCCGTTCATCCTGTTTACTCGCCATGGCTCTGAAGCTGTTGCGAGCGATGCAATCTCCGCCGGCGTGACCGACTACCTGCGAAACGATTTGTCGGCGGAAACATTCGACGTGCTGGCGCACCGAATCGTCGAGGCGGTTTCGGCCGCACGAACGTCGAGAACGCGCGACCAGCTATTCCAGTGGTACGAAGCAATCGTCGAGGAGTCACACGTCGGACTGTACGTCGTACGAAACGGCCGTATCGTCTTCGCGAACGACTATCTCTTGACGCTCCTCGGATACGAACTCACGGACGTAATTGGCCACCGAATCGTCGACTTCGTCGCTGAACACGACCGGCAGGTCGTCGAAGAACGCGTCGCTCCACAGACCGATGGCGGGGTCGAGTCGATGACGTACACTGTCGATATCATCAACGAACACGGCCACCCGGTTACGCTCGAACTCACCAGTCGGCGGGTCACGGTGGGTGACGAGACGGTCAACGTCGGCGCGGCGACGGACGTCACCGCACGCCTCGCGTCAGAACGCGAGATTCGGCGGTCCGAGCGCATCACTCGACAGGTCATCTCGTCGCTTCCGGACATGGTCTTTCTGTCCGAACCGGACGTGTTCGACATCGTCTACATCAACGACACGTTCAAAGAGGTCTGGGGCCGCCCGAAATGGACACTGTACGAAGATCCCACGTCGTTCTTCGAACTCGTCCACGTCGACGACAGAGCGCGACTCAAACAGGGGGTCGAGAAGGTGTTTCAGGATGTCGCAGACGGAACCGCCGAAGAACGATACGAGTTCGAATTCCGGTTCACCCCCGAGGGGAGTGAGACTGTTCGGTGGGCAACCGCGCGTGCGGTCCCCCTGTACGACGAAGACGGGAGTATCACGAACATCCTCGGCGTGATGACTGACCTCACAGAGCGCATCAGACGAGAACAGGAACTCTCCCAACAGAACGCTCGTCTCGAAGCGTTCGCGCGCGTCCTCTCACACGATATTCGTGGGCCGCTGGCGGTCGCACAGGGCCGACTTGACCTGGCTCAAGAGACGGGCGACCAATCGCATCTCGACTACGTCGAACAGTCGCAACGACGAATCGCCGAAGTCATCGAAGACGTTCTCTCGTTGGCCTGTGACGACGGAGCCGTCGTCGACAGGTCTCCGGTCGAGTTGGCCGAGGCGGCGGCATCTGCGTGGAATCTCTGTGGAGCAGACACCACCCACGCACGCGTCGAAATCGGTGACTTACCGACCGTTCAGGCCAACCAGAGCCAGGTGAAACGCCTCTTCCAGAACCTCTTTCGGAACTCGCTCGAACACGCCGGCGCTCCTCGTGATACCGACCTCGTGATTCGCGTCGGGTCGCTCCCGTCCGGTCGTGGATTCTTCGTCGAAGACAACGGGCAGGGTATCTCCGAATCGATTCGTGACGTGCTGTTCGAACAGGGCACCTCGACGAAGACAGAGGAGGGACACGGCCTCGGCCTCAACATCGTCAAAAAAATCGTCCACACACACGGCTGGTTGATACGCCCTGCTGAAAGCGACAGTGGCAGTGCGCGCTTCGAAATTCTGTTCGATACTGTCGGGGACGGGGCGGCCATAAACTGACCACGCGCTGTCGGTACCGACTGACGAGGGCGCAAACGGCCTCGCCCCCGAAAGCAGATATATCCCCACGGCATACAGACGAACGATGCTCTTGGTCCTCTGTGTCGACCTCGACGACGACCTTGGACGTAAGACGGGGCTCAAAACTCCCGTTGTCGGCCGACAGAACGTCGAGGATGCAGCAGTAGCACTCGCTACCGCCGACCCAGAGGATTCTGACGTGAACGTCCTCTTTCAGGGAATTCGCGTCCACGACCAACTCCTCGAAGAAGAAGACGAAGAGGTCGAAGTCGCGGCCGTCACCGGTGTCGAAGGCAGTGACGTGAAGGCGAACCGGGCTATCGGTGAGGAAATCGACACGGTCCTCGCCAGCATCTCGACGGGTGAGTCGATTCACGCGATCGTCATCTCCGACGGTGCGCAGGACGAATCCGTCCTCCCGGTCATTCGGTCTCGCGTCCCCATCGACGGCGTCCGCCGCGTCGTCGTCAGACAGGCGCAGAACCTCGAATCGATGTACTACACGATGAAGCAGGTTCTCGCAGACCCCGAGACGCGTGGGACCATCCTCGTTCCGCTCGGTATCTTGCTTCTCATCTACCCCTTCGTCACCATCGCGAGTTTCTTCGACGTGCCCGGAGCCGTCGTCTTGGGACTCATCTCGGCACTCCTCGGTCTGTACACGCTGTTCCGAGGTCTCGGACTCGAAACTGCCGTCGACGAAGCAGCGAACCGCGCACGCAACGTGCTCTACGCTGGCCGTGTCACCATCATCACCTACGTCGCTGCCGCCGCACTCCTCGTCGTCGGCGGGGTTCGCGGTGTCGAACTGGTCCAGACCGTCTCGGACGCCGTCGGGGGCAACCCACCGGCAGGTCTCATCCTCGCGGCACTCGTCCACGGTGCAGTCGAGTGGTTCGCCGCCGCCGGAATCACGAGTAGTCTCGGACAGGTGACCGACGAGTATCTCCACGACCGATTCAAGTGGCGGTATCTCAACGCGCCGTTCTACGTGGCCGCCATCGCAATCGTGCTCTACGCACTCTCTGGGTTCTTCCTCCCCGAGGGCGTCGCCAGAATCCAGACGTTCGACCTCCCCGGGCTCGCCGTCGCACTCACGGTGGGTACCCTCCTTGGGGTGTTGAGCACGCTCACCTTCGCGGTGGCAGAATCTCGTTTCCCGACGGCACCTGAAGCCGAACAACCTGCCTGACGCGCGGCATTTTGCGGGTGGTATTAGCCCGCCCGGCGACAAGGAGTCTCATGCCGACGAGTCGAATTACCCTCTACATCGCAGCGAGTGTGGACGGCTACATCGCCACTGACGATGGTGGCGTCGAGTGGCTGAACGAGTTCGAACAAGACACGGCGAACGGCGATATCACCGAGGCGTACGAGGAGTTCTTCGACTCTCTCGACTGTCTCGTCATGGGAGCGACGACGTACGAACAGATACGCGGGTTCGGTGCATGGCCGTACGAGGACAGACCGACGTACGTCTTCACCCACAGAGACCTGCCACGGGCCACTGAAACTGTCGAGTTCGTCGATGGAGACGTCGATTCCGTAGCTACGGAACTCGAAACGCAGTACGACCACATCTGGCTCGTCGGCGGGGCGCACCTCGCTCGGGAGTTCCTACGTGAACACCACGTCGACGAACTTCGACTCTCGGTCATTCCAGTGCTTCTCGGGAGCGGCATACCACTCTTCACAGAAGACCACGAGACCCGTCGATTGCAGCATCTCGACACGACCACGTACAACTCCGGAATCGTCGAACTCCACTACAAAATCAGGACGTGACGGCTTTCGTGTGTCGCACACGACGACTCCCGAACGAGGACTGAGTGTCGACTTCGTCGGGCTAACTCTCGCGGACCACGACGAACTGCGCCAGCTCGCGGAGGTACTCCAGCGGTTCCGAGTCCTCTACGCCGGACGATTCGAGTGCACTGAGTGCATCGTCCGCCTGTTTTCGGGCGCGACGGTTCGCCTCTTCGGGCGTGAGATTGGTCACTTGCACGAGCGACGGGCGGCCCATCTCGGCGTCTTGGCCGGTCGGTTTGCCCAGTTCTTCTGCGTCGGCAGTGGCGTCGAGAACGTCGTCGCGAATCTGGAAGGCGACGCCGACACGCTCTGCGTAGTCACCGAACGCTTCGACGACGTGGGCGTCTCCACCGGCGGCGACAGCACCGAGTTCGGCGGCAGCGCGGAAGAGCGCGCCAGTCTTCCGGCGTGCGAGTTCCATGTACTCCGTCTCGTTCGACGGGATGGCGACGAGTTCGGTCGCCTCTCCTTCTCCGAGTTCGACCATCGATTCGGCGACGATGCGAGTCGCGCGGTCACTCGACGACAGGAGGGCGAATGCCTCTCCGAGCAAGCCGTCAGAGGCGATGATTGCCGGTCCGTAGCCGTATTCGGACCATGCACTGGGCGTCCCGCGGCGAATATCCGACCGGTCGATGATGTCGTCGATGACGAGTGAGGCGTTGTGGACGAGTTCGACGCCGACGGCGAAGTCGACGGCGTCTTCGGGTGTACCCCCGACGGCTTCGCAGGCGAGGATGGTCACAGCAGGGCGGACGCGCTTGCCGCCCGCCAGAGCGACGTGGTCGAGTTGGTCGGCGAGTTCCGACGGTTCGACCGCCGAGACGACCTCCTCGAGGCGGTCGTTTACCATCGTGACCCGGCGCTCCAGGTATTCCATTGTCGGTTCGTAGGGTTGGGTAGGGAAGTACGTACCGGATTTGTCGAAACTACGCGACCAGGACCCACTCGCCGGCGACTTCTGACCGAGAGAAGACGACGGTATCGGAGCGGAGACGTCTCGACGGTGAGCGTCGAAAATACCGCAAAACTCTGTCTTTGTGAGCGGGAGCGAACGAAGGCTCGTGAGACGCGTAGTGTCTCACGGTGGACCAAAAAGATGAGAATTTGAGCGTCTATTCGAACTGCTTGATGAGTTCCGGAACCACGTCGAAGAGGTCACCGACGATACCGTAGTCGGCGATGTCGAAGATAGGCGCGTCGGGGTCGGTGTTGATGGCGACGATGTTCTCGGCACCCTTCATGCCGGCGACGTGCTGGACTGCGCCGGAGATACCGACCGCGATGTAGAACTTCGGCGTCACGACTTTCCCGGACTGGCCGACCTGCCGGTCCTTCGGGAGCCAGCCGTTGTCGACGATGGGGCGCGACGAGGAGAGCGTCGCACCGAGTGCGTCCGCGAGGTTCTGGACGAGTTCGAGGTTCTCTTCTTCTTCGATACCACGGCCGACGGAGACGAGCACGTCGGCGTCCGTGATGTCGACATCGCCGCCGCCGACTTCTTCGAAGCCGGTCACGCGCGAGCGGACGCGAGACTCGTCGAGTTCGAAGTCGAAGGCTTCGATGGCGGGTTCGCCGGCCGCTTCGGTGGGTTCCCACTCGGCAGGGCGGATGGTGACCGCGGCGTTGTCGGCGTCGACTTCCACGGTGGATTCGACCTTCGAGGCGTACATCTCGCGTGTGACCACGAGGCCACCGTCGTTTTCGAGGCCGATTGCGTCGGTCACGAGCGGGATGTCGAGGGATTCTGCGACGGCGGGCGCGTAATCGAGGCCGTTGACCGTGTTGCCCATGAGGACGTACGTCGGTGCGAGTTCCTCGTAGAGGGCGGCGACTGCCTGCACGTACACGTCGTGGTTGAATTCGTCACCCTCAGCGATGGTGTGGATGGTGTCGACGCCGTCGAGCGAGAGCTCCTCGGCGAAGGCATCGACGTCGCCGCCGATAATCGCGAGATGGAGGTCACCGTCTCCGGCGAGTTCGGCACCGGCGGTGACGAGTTCGAACGAGACGTCACGGAGTTCACCACGGCGGTGTTCGGCGACTGCGAGAACGTCGCTCATTGGGCACCCACCCCCTTGTCACGGAGGACAGCAGCAAGTTCAGCGGCTTGGTCTGCGGCCTCTCCTTCGAAGTAGACGGCGTCGGACTCCGTCTCCGGTTCGTACATGTCCGTCAGGACGAGTTGCGATTCGACCGCCGAGGCGTCGAGACCGAGGTCCGAAAGCGACTGCGGCTTGATCTCCTTGGACTGCGCCTGGCGGATGCCACGCAGACTGGCGTACCGTGGCTCGTTGATACCGGTCTGGATAGAGAGGACCGCGGGAAGGTCGACGTTGGAGAGCTCCTCGACACCACCTTCGAGTTCGCGGCGGAGGTTTGCCACGCCACCGTCGACATCGAGGTCGAGTGCGTTGACGACTGCGGCCCACTCGAAGTCGATGGCGGACGCGAGCGAGACGCCGGTCGCGCCGAAACTGTCGTCGTTGGCTTGCACACCAGTGAGGACGAGGTCTGGGTCTTCTTCTTCGACGACTGCGGAGAGGAGACGCGTCTTCGCACCGACGTCGAGGAGGTCAACGTCTTCGAGCGCGTCGTCCCACACACGAATCGCGCGGTCGACACCCTTCGCGAGCGCCATGCGGATGGTCTCTTCGGACCGCTCGGGACCGATGGTAACGCTGACGACTTCGACGTCGTCGTTCTCCTCTGCGATCTGGACGGCCTCTTCGACCGCGTACTCGTCCCACTCGTTGAGATCGTACTCGAGATACTGCTCTGCGACGTGTAGCCCGTCGAGTTCGAAGTCTTCCTCCACTTCGGCGACTTCTTTGACGGTTACAAGAACTTTCATCAACGTTTAGTATTGAATGCGGGTGAATAAACGTTTTCGACAAGCCTTCGCCGTCCGTCTGTCACTCGGTTGATTACTCTTCGGTCTCCTCGTTGTCTGGGAGGGAGATGAGGTTCTCTCGACCGAGTCTCAGTTTCTCGACGCGGCCGTTGTCGGCCATCGAAGAGAGCAGTTGCGAGACTTTCGCGTCGGACCAGCCAGTCTCTTTGACGATGTTTGCTTGCTTCATGCGCCCACCGCTCCGCTCTAAGAGCAGTTCGACGCGTTCCTCGTCGGAGAGGAGGTCCATATCGACGCCATCGTCGTCTGGTTCGACGGGTGGTATCTCGTCGTCGGAGTCTTCCGAATCGGTGTCTGTGCCCGCCCCACCTGGAGGGTGTCCCCCCGAGTCTGCTGCACCGTTCGGACTCGTTGGTTCACTCCCGTCCGACTGCCGACGGAGGTAGACGATGACTGCCGCGGTCAAGACGGCGACGGCAACGATGCCGCCGATGATGAGTTCCCACGGCAACTGGGGTGGTTGGCCGCCTGTCGAGACGTAACTCACGGTCAACTCCTCAGTGGATTCGAAGGTCCGTGGGCCTTCGATGACGACTGCGTTGTTTTTGAGTGGGAGACTCGTACTGCTGACGGCGTAGCCCGATGGGGTCTGGATAGTGAGGTTCTGATTCGCTCGGAGCGACGTGAGCCACGTCGCGTCTGCTCCTGCCGCGAAGGCATCACCCAGACGAAGGCCGTTGTCGGTCTGTTCGAGGAAGTTGGTCCATGTGAACGACAACGAGATAACGCCGGTGTCGTTTTCGACGTACGCCGTCGTGGTGGCGTTCTCGATCGCCATCGAGCGCCCCGTCTGTTCTTCGGCCGTCTCGCTGACCCGTTCGAAGAGGGCCGCGTCGAGGCCGATGTCCGAGGTTCCTGCTTCGTACTCCTGTGCAAACTCCTCGAAGGCCGCAGTCTCGTTTTCGTTTTCGAGGTTGTACCGCATCACGATTTCCCACTGTGCAGACTGGTCGCTGTGGAGTTCGATGAATATCTCTGTCTCGGGCGACCGTTCGAGGGTCGCCTGTTGGGACGCGGCCAGTGGATGGGACGCGGCCAGTGGATGGGACGCGGCCAGTGGCGAGTTGAGGGCCGTCGTCGTCGCACCAGCGTCACGAGTGGTCACAGACGAACTGCTCGCTGTGACCGGTGCCGCGACACCGGCGACGACGAGTAGGAGAGCAACGATGAGGACGGCACTCCGCATACGTGAAGTCGTTTCATCCGGCGATGAAAACGCTTTCCATCGACTCAACGCCCCTGACCACCTCGCTCGCGGTGCGGGTTCGAATACAAGAGGGCAATTTTAGTACCGGCATCGTGTACCCTTACCGCGATGAAGGCCCTCCCGATCTTCGTCGTCGTACTCTTGGTGGCTTCACCGGTTCTCGCGGCAGCGAATCCCGGTGGCGTCGCGGGTGAAGCGGCCGCTCTCTCTGGGGCGACGCCCGCACAACTCGAGCCATCGTCGAACGATACCATTCGAACCCTCGACATCGAAGACGAATCGTTGGTTCGCTCACGGGTCGAAACAGAGTACGTCGACCTCGGCCCGTCACTCGACTTTGCCTCTCTCAGGGCTGTGGGCCAAATCCAGACCCGCGCGTCTGTCGAACGAATCGAGTCGGTCGACGACGTCAGTAGCCGGAGTCAGTTGATACTCGGAGAGTTGAACACGGTCGAACAGCGGGCGATTGCTCTCCAGAGCGCCCAGCAATCTGTTATCACACAGTTCAACGCCGGGGAGCTTTCAGCCCGGGAACTCCTCGTCGAACTCGCCCGAATCGACACTGAAGCCCGCGACCTCGAAACCCGACGCGTGGCACTGCGCGAACTCGCGCAAGAGACGCCCGACTTCTCTGTGGACTCTGGCCGATTGGCAGCACTCGAACGTGAACTCGACACGTTTACCGGACCTGTCCGTTCGCACGCCGCCGACGTCATCTCCGGGAAGGCCGAGCCAACACGGTTCTCGGCCCGAACGAGCCAATCGGGAGTCGTCTTGAGTGCCGTCGCTGACGACACGTACATCCGAGAAGTCTATCGGAGCGACCTCCGAGATAGAGACAGGAGCGGTCTCTCGCCGACAGTCGCACTCGACACCGTCGCAGAGAACTACCCCGAAGTGTGGGCGAGTCGCGCCACGCAGAACGGTGCCGACGTGGTCGGTGCGGGGAACAGCTATCTCGTCCGCATCAACCACGATAGAGGACAGCTGTACGCCTACGTCGACAGCGGGAGTCGCCAGGTCTTCAAAGAGTCTCAGATTCGGCCACTCGAATCGGTCTCGAACGGCACGCCTGCGACCGAAGTCAAAGACGGCCTCGAACTGACCGTCTACCGAACCTACCCCGGTGGCCCACTCCGCATCCAACTGAACGAGTCGGCCAGCGGCGACCCCATCGACGCGAACGTCACGATTGGCGTCGAAGCCAACCAAGAGAGTACGTTCCTCGGCCGAACTGGCCCCGATGGGACCATCTGGACTGTCTCGCCGTCGAGTACGTACTCGATTACGGTCATCAGAGGGAACGCCGCAGTCGTGTTGACCACCGCGCCAACCGCTGTCCCAGCGTTGGCGACCAACACGACCGAAACGAACACGACAGAAACCGTTCTCCCACCCACGCAATCAGCACTCAGTGCCTCTGCGGCGTAGTTCCTCAGCGTCTGCAACATCGTTCTTCCCCGGTCCTCTTGCGGCGTCGTTCCTCTCCAGCATCTGCAGTGTCGTTCTTCCAGTTCCATCACCGCCGTCATCCTTCCAACGAGACGACTGCACCACCCCTGCGAACCTTCTTATCCGATGACGGGGCCACTCCGCTTCGATGTCCGACAGCTTCCACTGTGCGACGCGTGGTTCGACGGTGCTCGTGGGGAGCGTTCTCGTCGTCGCTCTCGTCGTCGTTCTCGCCGGCGTCGTCGGTGTCGCCGCGCTCGACGCTGCCGAGTCGGCCCCCGACCCAGTTCGCCCAACCGTCCTTTCGGCGTCAGTAACAGATGGAACGCTCACGCTCACGCACGAGGAGGGTGCGCCGCTCGACGTTCGCTCGCTCCGAATCCACATTACAGTCGACGGCGACTCACTCGCGTATCAGCCACCGGTTCCGTTCTTCTCGGCACGGGGATTCCGTCCGGGGCCGACTGGCCCGTTCAACTCGGCGTCTGACCCGGAGTGGACGGTCGGCGAGTCAGCGAGCGTTGCGGTTGCGGGGACGAACGACCCGGCGCTCACGAGTGGTTCGCGAGTCGTCGTCCGGGTCTCCGATGGTGAGACACCCATCGCAGTCCTTCGGACAGTTGCGTCGTGAGAACCAGTGCGCGTGCGAGAGGATGGAGTCTTACTCGTCGGCCGGTGCGCGTGCAATCGTCACGATGGCGCGCGGACTGCCGGGTTGTCGCTGGAGGATGTGGTGTTCGATATCGACGAAGCCAGCGTCCTCGAACATCCGGTCGGCCTCTTCCTCGTCGTAGAACAGCATGATGGCGTCGGCGAGTTTCTGGAAGACGCCGGTCTTCGGATAGTCGGGGCCGACGACGAGGACCTTGTTTCCGGGTTTGACCACGCGGCGGAACTCTTCGAGGGCGGTGACGGGATTCGGCCAGTACTCGATGGACCCGGACGACCAGATAACGTCGAACGAGTCGTCCGCGAAGGGAAGTCGTTCGGCATCGCCGCGGTAGAAGCGAACTTGGTCGTTCTTGCCGAACTTCTCCCACGCCTTCTGCATCTGGTGGATACTCTGGTCTAACCCGTGGACGTCGTCGGTGTACCGGAGCAGTCCTTCAGTCCCAAATCCGGTGCCACAGCCAACGTCGAGGACGCTGTCGCCCTGCTGAATGTCGAGCATCTCGAGCGCCTCGTCGCGCATCTCCTCGTTCCAGATGAACGGGTTCACCCGGTCGTACACCTTCGAGAGGTACTTGTAGAACAGGCGGGCCCGCGCTTTATTTTCGAGGACTCCCATTGCGCCGGAATTAGGACTCACTGATGATAACGGTGCGGATTCGTCGCGCAGTTTTGGTGGGTGCGTCTACCACGTCGGTCGGCTGTCGGTGGGAGCACGTGACGTGGTGAATCCGGCATGCTCACGCGAACTTTCCGCAAACACCTTATACAGCGGTTGTACAACATTTGGGTGATACGAGTATGCCGAGACAAGAGGTTCTCGAAGAAATCAAAAAGGTCGAGCAGGAGGCCGACGAGATCGTCGAAGAGGCCGAGGCCAAACGCGAAGAACTCGTCGCGGAGGCCCGTCGCGAGGCCGACGAGATTCGTTCCGAAGCCGAGTCGAAGGCGAACGAACTCGAATCCGAGCGCTTGTCCGAAGGGCGCGAGGAGATCGAGGCGGAGCGACAGCGTATTCTCGAAGAGGGTGAAGACGCCCGAGACGAGTTGATCTCCGATGCCGAAGACCGTATCGACGAGGCGGTTACCTACGCAATCGGGCAATTCGAGGAGGCGGTTGATGCTCAGACCTGAGCAAATGAGTAAGGTCTCGGTGGCAGGTTCCAAGGGCGTCATGCCCGATGTCATCGAGGCTGTTCACGACCTCAGTGTCCTCGACCTGACCGAATACGACGGGTCGTGGCAAGAGGAGTTCGGGTTCGACACGGGAACGCCTATCGAAGGCGCAGAGACGGCATCTGAGAAGCTCGTCACCGTCCGCTCGCTCAAGAGCATCCTTGGCGTCACCGAAGAGGACGCCGGTCGGCAGCGCATCGTGCCGAACGATGCCCTCGACGAACCCCTCGAAGAGACTCGTGAGAAGGTCAACGATCTCGACGACCAGCAATCTGAGATCGAAAACAAGCTTGCGGCCGTCGAAGAGAACATCGACGCGATGGAGCCGTTCGTCGACCTCGGCATCGACCTCGACTTGCTCTCGGGGTACGACTCGCTGCAGGTCGTCGTCGGCTACGGAAAGTACGAAGTCGTCGAACGAGCCCTCGTCGACGCCGACGAGATCGACGCGTTCGAGATATTCTCGGGCCAGCGAACCCTCGCCGCCGTCGGGCGACCTGTCGAGGGCGCGTCTGACTCTGCACTGGTCGACGCACTCGTCGGCACCGAGTTCACGACGTTCGAGATTCCGGACGCTTCGGGAAGCCCCGAAGACCACCTCCGCGACCTCGAACAGCAGAAGCGTGAACTCGAATCCAAGCTCGAGACCGTCGAATCCGAGCTTCACGACCTGAAGGTCGAAGAAGGCGAGTTCCTCCTCGCAGCAGAAGAGCGACTCGCAATCGACGTCCAGAAGACGGAAGCACCGTTGTCCTTCGCGACGACTGAGAACGCGTTCGTCGCCGAAGGCTGGATTCCGACAGCGCAGTACAACCAGTTCGCCAGCGAACTGAAGAACGAGGTCGGTGAGAGCGTCGACATCGAAGAACTCGAACGTGCCGAGTTCTCGCGCGACGGTCACGACCACGCAACTGAAGACGTCGTCGAAAGCGGTGGAACCGCCGCAGCAACGGATGGCGGAACGGTTACGATGGCGAACGACGAACCGCCGACCGTCCAGGACAACAGTGGTGCGGTCAAGCCGTTCGAACTGCTCGTGCAGGCAGTCAACCGACCGAACTACCACGAACTCGACCCGACTGTCATCCTGTTCTTGACGTTCCCGGCGTTCTTCGGGTTCATGATCGGTGACTTCGGGTACGGGCTTCTGTACACCGCAATCGGATACTTCCTCTACACCAACTACGAGAGCGGCGCGCTCAAGAGCATGGGTGGCGTCACCATCGCGGCCGGTGTGTCCACCACGATCTTCGGTATCCTCTACGGCGAAATCTTCGGGCTGCACCTCATCACCGAGTACTTCTGGGTCGGTGTGGTCGGACTCGAACACGCACCCATCGAGAAGGGGCTGTCGCCAGCGACCGCAGAGTGGGCACTCGGATGGCTCACCGTGAGCGTCGTCCTCGGTATCATCCACCTCAACGTCGGGTACATCTTCGACTTCTACGAGAAGTACGATCTCCACGGCATGAAAGAGGCCGTCCTCGAATCCGGTTCGTGGATTCTCATGCTCAACGGGCTGTGGATCTGGATCTTCAGCTCCGCGCTCGGTGACCTCCCGCCGGACTTCCTGTTCACTACGTTCAGCAGCGAGGGCGTCATCCCCCTCGGATTCACCGGCTTCTCGGCAATCGTCGGCTGGGCAGGTCTCGGTGCCTTCTTCGTCGGGCTCATCTTCCTGGCGATGGCTGACTTCATCGAAATCGTCGAGTTCCTGAACGTTCTCTCGAACGTCCTGTCGTACACCCGTCTCGCCGCAGTGTTGCTCGCGAAGGCCGGAATGGCCTTCACGGTCAACCTGCTGTTCTTCGGGGCGTACGAGCACCACGGTGAGTTCCACTTCCTGCTCAACTACGGACCACAGTACGCGCTCGAGCACTACGAAGGAGCAGTCATCCTGTTCCCCGGTATGATGCACTCCGGTGCAGCAGGACTGGTCGGTGGACTCCTCGTCCTCGTCCTCGGACACATCCTCGTCCTCGCACTCGGTGTCACGAGTGCCGGTCTGCAGGCAGTGCGTCTCGAGTACGTCGAGTTCTTCGGCAAGTTCTTCCAGGGTGGCGGTCGAACGTACGAACCGTTCGGCTACGAGCGTCAGTTCACGACTGAAGACTGACACCACCGCCACTTCGGATATTGTCTTTTCGGCACCTTTTCGTAGCGGCCGTACTATCGGTAGTCTTCAGATAGACGGCCCCTGTGACACGAATTCCCCGAACGTTTTGGGAACCTTTATGATACGGCTAGCAACACATACGAACGTTCGGAGACGACAATCCGGTACTTAGGAACACACAATGATTGAAGCAATCGAACCCCTCATGACTGCACTGCAGAGTGAAGCAGCCGCCGCCCCCGCAATCCCCCCAACGGCCGCAGCGGCCCTTGCGGTTGGCCTCGCGGCCTTCGGAGCTGGGTACGCTGAGCGCGGTATCGGTGCCGCCGCAATGGGCGCCATCGCAGAAGACGAGGACCTGTTCGTCAACGGTCTGATCTTTACGGTCCTGCCCGAGACCCTCGTCATCCTCGCGCTGGTCGTCGTCTTCCTGGTCTAAACCACCCCTCCCTTTCCCATTATGAGTTTGGACAACGTCGTTGAGGATATCCGAGACGAAGCCCGCGCACGTGCGGAGGAAATCAAAGAGGCCGGCGAGGAACGAGCCGACGAGATTCGTTCCAAGGCCGAAGCGGAAGCCGAAGTGCTCGTCGAAGAGCGCGAAGAAGCTGTCGAGAGTCAGATCAAGCGGGAGCGCGAGCAAGCGCTCTCCAGCGCGAAACTCGAAGCGAAGCAGGCCCGTCTCGGCGCTCGCCGAGACGTCCTTCAGCGCGTTCGTGCGCAGGTCGAAGAGGAACTCGCAACGCTCGAAGACGAGCGTCGTGAAGCGCTCACGCGAACGCTCCTCGACGCCGCCTCGGTCGAGTTCGAAGACGAAGACACCGTCTACGTCTACGGTCGTGCAGACGACGCCGACCTCCTCGAAGAGATCCTCGAAGACTACGACGGCTACGAAGTTGCCGGCGAGCGCGACTGCCTCGGTGGCGTCGTGGTCGAAGGCACGAACTCGCGCGTTCGGGTGAACAACACCTTCGACTCGGTCCTCGACACAGTCTGGGAGGACAACCTGAAGGAAGTGAGTGCGCGACTATTTGACGACCAATGAGCACAGCAGGCGGCTCGAACCCCGAATACGTCGTCGCTCGCGTCCGTTCGCGACGCAGCGCGCTGTTCGGAGACGAAGACTATCGCAAACTGGTCCGAATGGGCCCGGCCGAAATCGCCCGGTTCATGGAGGAGTCGGAGTACGAAACTGAGATCAACGCGCTGGGTAGCCGCTACTCGGGCGTCGACCTCATCGAGTACGGACTGAATCGCAACATGGCGAAACAGTTCAACGACATCCTCGACTGGGCAGATGGTCGCCTCTACGACCTCATCGCGCGGTATCTCCGGAAGTTCGACGCATGGAACGTCAAAACAATCATCCGCGGAATCTACTCCGACTCCCCACGTGACGAGGTCGAATCCGACCTCATCCGTGCCGGTGAGTTCAACGACAACTTCCTCTCACGGCTGCTCGATGCAGCCGAAATCGAGGAAGTGGTCGACCTGCTCTCGGGGACGATTTTCGCGGATGGACTCGAGGCCGCCTTCGACGACTACGAGAGCGTCGGCGTCCTCGTTCCGCTCGAAAACGCCGTCGACCGTGCCTTCTACGAGCAGATGCTCGACGGGCTGGTCGTCGGTGAAGAGACGAAGCAGTACCGCGAATTCCTCGAAGCGGAAATCGACTTCCGGAACGCCCGCAACGCGCTCCGTATCGCCCGCAGTGGCGCTGACCTCGACCCAATCGATTACTTCATCGAGGGTGGCACACTGTTCCGGGCGGCGGAACTCGCGTCGCTGGCGAAGAACCCGGACGAACTCGTCGCGAAGATTCGCGACAGTCGGTACGGTGACCGCCTCTCGTCTGCACTGTCGGACCTCGAAGAGGCAGACAGCCTCATCGGCTTCGAGCGCGCCCTCGACGCGGCGCTCTTGGAGTACGCGGACACGCTCGGTTACGTGTTCCCGCTGTCCGTCACGCCAATCATCTCGTACATCCTTGCGAAGGAGCGCGAGGTGGACAACATCCGGGCGATTGCCCGCGGCCGCGAGGCAGGGCTCTCCCCCGAGGAAATCGAAGCGGAGCTGGTCATCCAATGAGCCAGGAAATTGCAGTTATCGGCAGTCCTGACTTCACGACGGGATTCCGACTTGCGGGTGTCCGCAAGTTCGAGAACGTCCCCGAGGAAGCAAAGGACGAAGAACTCGACGAGGCCGTTATGCGAACGCTCGAGGACGAGGACGTGGGCATCATCGTGATGTTCCAAGAAGACCTCGACTACCTCTCGCGTAACGCTCGCCAGTCGGTCGAACAGAGTATCGAGCCAACGCTCGTTACGCTCGGCGGCACTGGCGGCGCAAGCGGCCTCCGCAACCAGATCAAGAGAGCAATCGGTATCGATCTGATGGACGAATAACCAAACATGAGTCAGGCAACACAAGATTCCGTCCGCGAAGACGGTCTCATCGCAAGCGTGAGTGGTCCGGTCGTGACCGCCCGTGACCTCGACGCCCGCATGAACGACGTCGTCTATGTCGGCGACGAAGGTCTGATGGGCGAGGTCATCGAAATCGAAGGCGAAATCACGACCATTCAGGTGTACGAGGAAACGTCGGGCGTCAGTCCCGGTGAACCCGTCGAGAACACGGGCGAACCGCTGACCGTCGACCTCGGTCCCGGGATGCTGGACGCCATCTACGACGGTGTCCAGCGCCCGCTGGACGTGCTCGAGGCCAAGATGGGCTCGCCGTTCCTCGACCGTGGTGTTGACGCACCCGGTATCGACATGGAAAAGAAGTGGGAGTTCGAACCCAGCGTCTCCGAAGGCGACGAAGTCGCCCCCGGTGACGTCGTGGGTACCGTTCCCGAAACCGTGACCATCGAACACAAGGTCATGGTCCCGCCGTCCTTCGAAGGTGGCGAAGTCGTCGCCGCCGAAGCAGGCGAGTTCTCCGTCACCGAGACGGTCGTCGAACTCGACAACGGCGAAGAAGTTACGATGCACCAGGAGTGGCCGGTCCGCCGTGCGCGTCCTTCGACGGAGAAGAAGACGCCACGCGAACCGCTCGTCTCTGGGCAGCGTATCCTCGACGGTCTGTTCCCAATCGCGAAAGGTGGGACGGCCGCGATTCCGGGTCCGTTCGGGTCCGGAAAGACGGTTACGCAGCACCAGCTCGCCAAATGGGCCGACGCTGACATCGTCGTCTACGTCGGCTGTGGTGAGCGCGGTAACGAGATGACCGAGGTTATCGAGGACTTCCCGGAACTCGACGACCCGAAGACGGGCAACCCCCTCATGGCCCGGACGTGCCTCATCGCGAACACGTCCAACATGCCTGTGGCGGCCCGTGAATCCTGTATCTACACCGGCATCACCATCGCGGAGTACTACCGCGACATGGGATACGACGTCGCACTCATGGCCGACTCCACCTCCCGGTGGGCAGAGGCCATGCGCGAGATTTCCTCGCGTCTCGAAGAGATGCCCGGTGAAGAGGGGTACCCCGCGTACCTCGCCGCGCGTCTCTCCGAGTTCTACGAGCGCGCCGGATACTTCACCACCATCAACGGTGACGAGGGTTCGGTCTCCGTCATCGGCGCAGTGTCGCCGCCCGGCGGTGACTTCTCTGAGCCGGTCACGCAGAACACCCTGCGTATCGTGAAGACGTTCTGGGCACTCGACGCAGACCTCGCAGAACGCCGTCACTTCCCGGCTATCAACTGGAACGAGTCCTACTCGCTCTATCAGGACCAGCTCGACCCGTGGTTCGTCGAGAACGTCAAGGACGACTGGCCAGAAGAGCGTCAGTGGGGTGTCGACGTGCTCGACGAAGAAGCTGAACTCCGCGAAATCGTTCAGCTCGTCGGGAAGGACGCCCTGCCAGCGGACCAGCAGCTGACTCTCGAAGTCGCTCGCTACCTCCGCGAGGCGTACCTCCAGCAGAACGCATTCCACCCGACGGACACGTTCTGTGAGCCAGAGAAGACGTACGGTATCCTCACGGCCATCCACACGTTCAACGACGAGGCGTTCAAGGCGCTCGAAGCCGGCGTCCCCGTCGAAGAGATTCAGGCCATCGACGCGGCTCCGCAGCTGAACCGCATCGGTGTGCAGGAAGACTGGGACGTGTTCATCGAGGACCTGAAAGCAGAGATTACCGAGCAACTCCGCGAGCTGTACTGAGACCATGAAGGAATACCAGACTATCACCGAAATCAGCGGCCCGCTGGTGTTCGCCGAGGTCGACGAGCCGATCGGCTACGACGAAATCGTCGAAATCGAGACGCCCCGAGGCGAAATCAAGCGTGGACAGATTCTCGAATCCAGTGAGGGTCTCGTCGCGATTCAGGTGTTCGAAGGAACCACCGGTATCGACAGGAACGCGTCCGTCAAGTTCCTCGGCGAGACGCTCAAGATGCCCGTGACCGAGGACCTCCTCGGTCGCGTGCTCGACGGTTCTGGCCAGCCAATCGACGGCGGCCCAGAAATCGTTCCCGACGAACGACGCGACATCGTCGGCGCAGCAATCAATCCGTACTCCCGCGAGTACCCCGAGGAGTTCATCCAGACGGGTGTGTCCGCCATCGACGGCATGAACACGCTCGTTCGCGGTCAGAAGCTCCCAATCTTCTCCGCATCGGGGCTTCCCCACAACAACCTCGCACTGCAGGTCGCCCGTCAGGCAACCGTGCCTGAAGAAGAAGGCGACGAAGAGTCCGAGTTCGCTGTGGTCTTCGGCGCGATGGGTATCACGCAGGAAGAGGCGAACGAGTTCATGCAGGACTTCGAGCGCACGGGTGCACTCGAGCGCTCCGTCGTCTTCACGAACCTCGCGGACGACCCCGCAGTCGAGCGGACGGTCACGCCGCGTCTCGCACTCACCACCGCAGAGTACCTCGCGTTCGACAAGGACTACCACGTCCTCGTCATCCTGACCGACATGACCAACTACTGTGAGGCGCTCCGCGAAATCGGTGCGGCTCGCGAAGAGGTCCCCGGTCGCCGTGGCTACCCGGGTTACATGTACACTGACCTTGCACAGCTCTACGAGCGTGCGGGTCGTATCGAGGGACGCGAAGGGTCTGTCACCCAGATTCCCATCCTCACGATGCCGGGCGACGACGACACGCACCCGATTCCTGACCTGACCGGTTACATTACCGAGGGTCAGATCTACATCGACCGCGACCTCAACTCGCAGGGTATTCGCCCGCCGATTAACCCACTGCCGTCGCTGTCGCGACTGATGGACGACGGTATCGGTGAGGGCCTCACCCGTGAGGACCACGCCGACGTCTCCGACCAGATGTACGCGGCGTACGCAGAGGGTGAAGACCTGCGTGACCTCGTGAACATTGTCGGTCGCGAGGCACTCTCCGAGCGTGACAACAAGTATCTCGACTTCGCAGAGCGCTTCGAAGCCGAGTTCGTCAATCAGGGATTCCACTCCAACCGCACGATTGCCGAGACGCTCGACATCGGCTGGGAACTCCTCTCGACGCTGCCGAAGTCCGAGCTCAACCGTATCGACGAAGAGCTCATCGAGAAGTACTACCAGGAAGACGCCGAGACGGTCGAAGCGGAAGCCTAGACTTTCGTTCGCAGTTTCGGTCCCGATTTCTCTCTCTATTTTCCGCCGAGAGCGCCGCGGCGGGGTCTCACCTTAATCACCACGTGGAGCGCACCAATCTCCTTACGTGAGGGGTGCGAGGAAGCCACATGAACGGTACTTCGTCTTCGGTTCACCCCCCTGCTCGCGTGCTCGCAGTCGTCGGTGAGACAGCACGCGACCGAATCGAAGACGCGCTCTCGTCGCTGTCGGTCGAGCTGCTGCCGTCTGTCGAGGCGGTACGAACACGACTCGACACTGCGTCGGCCGACTGCGTCGTCGTCCAGACCGACCGGCAAGCGGACATCTCGTCACTGCGTGCGGAGACGACGCTCCCACTCGTCGTGATTTTCCACCCCGATGGCGACCTGTCTTCGACCGACGCACTGGATGCAGGTGCGACGGACGCCGTCCCACTCGTCGAGTCGAATCTCTTCGAACGACTGCCAGACCGTATCGAAAACGCCGTCGCGTGGGGGTCCCGCGGCACCGAAGCGGCCAACCAGATTACAGAAGACCTCAAAGAGCAGGCGATGGACGAAGCGCCCATCGGCATCACGATTGCCGACTACACGCTTCCGGACCGACCACTCGTCTACGTCAACGAGGCGTTCGAATCGATGACGGGCTATTCGGCAGCGACGGCGCTTGGGCGCAACTGTCGCTACCTGCAGGGGCCGAAGACGGACCCAGAGCGGGTCGCCGAACTTCGGGCAGCTATCGACGCCGAGGAGTCGGCGTCGGTCGAACTGTTGAACTACCGGGAGAACGGTGAGACGTTCTGGAACCGGGTCAACCTCGCGCCGCTCAGTGGACCGAACGGGGAGGTGACCCACTACGTCGGGTTCCAGATGGACATCACAGACCGCGTTCGTGCCCAAGAAGCGGTCACACGGTATGCCCAGCGAGTCGACGACGAACGCGCTCGACTCCAGACGCTCGTCGAGCACATCGAAGGACTCCTCGAAGACGTGACGAGCGCCCTCGTCAGGGCAGAGACACGGGCGGAACTCGAAGCGGCCGTCTGTGCGCGTGTCGCCGCGACCGACCCGTTCGAGAGCGCGTGGATCGGTGACTGCGACCTGTCGCCTGCGGTCATCGTCCCGAACGAGTGGGCTGGCGACCACGCCGGGTTCATCGAAGCACTCGAAGTCGCCCGCGACGACGCCGACGACCCGACGGCGCGCGCAGTGACGACGCGAACCGTGCAGTCGACCACCGCCAAAGAACGGGGGTCTGCAGCGGGTACCGACACACCGGGTAACGCGACCATCGCCGTTCCGTTGATTCACCGTGACACGCTCTACGGCGTGTTGACCGTCTACGGGAGTGCGACTGAACTCGACGACGAGGTGGCCGTCGTCTTCGGCATGCTCGGGCGAGCAGTCGGCGCTGCCATCGATGCGTTCGAGAGTCGCCGGTCGCTGTTGTCTAACGACGTTCTCGAACTCGAATTCGACGTTTCAGACCCGTCGCAACCGCTCGTCGGTCTCGCTGCGGCCGGTAACTGCCAACTGCTGTACGAGGGGGCTGTCCCCCACGACGACGGCACGCTCAGTCTCTTCGTCTCGGCGACGCCGCCGCAACTCCCCGTCGACGACATCGAGGTGGACGGTGTGCGGTCTCTCTCTCGTCTCCCTCGCGGCGACGACGTTGGGCTCTACGAACTCGTTCTCGAAGACGGGTCGCTGGCCCACCTTCTGGCGGACGCCGGCGGTCGGTTGACGGACCTCGAGGCGAGCCGAACCGGCTGTCGGTTCACGGCGATTGTTCCGGACCGAGCGGCCGGTCGAACGCTCCTCGACGACCTTCGGCGCGTCACCAGCGGTGTCGAACTGCGGGCCGTCCGTGACCGGTCGTCGCCGCCGCGTACCCGGCGGGAGTTCATCGCCAGCGTCGGCGAGAACCTGACCGACAGACAACATACGGCGCTTCAACTCGCGTATCTCGGTGGCTTTTTCGACTGGCCGCACGGCGTCACGGGCGACGAACTCGCAGACGCGATGGGTGTGTCTCGGGCGACGTTCCACCAGCATCTCCGCGCTGCAGAGCGAAAACTCGTCTCGCAGTTCTTCGACCGCGACTCAGTGTAGCGTGTCGTGTCGCCGCTCGAATCGAAAACCGACCCGAAAACCGACCCGACCTGAATCGAATCTGCCGTCCGTCTGCGACACTGACGAATCAAGGCTGTGCTGACGGGCCAGACAGTAAAAGATTAACACCCCTGAACAACAATCCTCGCCAAAGATGGCCGAAGACGTCAAGCCAACCCGCAAGAACTTGATGGCGATCGATGATCGCATCGAACTCTCGGAGCGGGGCCACGACACGCTCGAACAGAAGCGAGACGGCCTCATCATGGAGTTCATGGACATCCTCGACCAGGCACAGGACGTGCGGGCGAACCTCAACGCCGACTACGAACGCGCCCAGCGCACCATCAACATGGCCCGCGCCATGGAGGGCGACGTCGCAGTTCGCGGCGCTGCCGCCGCGCTCAAGGAGTACCCGGAGATTACGACGCAGTCGAAGAACATCATGGGCGTCGTCGTTCCGCAGATCGAATCCTCGCGCGTGAGAAAGCGCCTCGACCAGCGTGGCTACGGGCTTCTCGGGTCGTCCGCCCGTATCGACGAAGCCGCCGACGCCTACGAGGAGCTCCTCGAATCCATTATCCTCGCCGCGGAAGTCGAGACGGCGATGAAGAAGATGCTCGAAGAGATCGAGACGACGAAGCGCCGTGTCAACGCACTCGAATTCAAGCTGCTGCCCGAACTCTACGAGAACAAAGAGTACATCGAGCAGAAACTCGAAGAACAAGAGCGCGAAGAAATCTTCCGCCTGAAGAAGATCAAAGCGAAGAAGGAAGAAGAAGAGAAAGCAGAGCGGAAGGCCGCGAAGGCCGCCGAAGAAGCCGCCGCCGCGAACTAATCGCGTTTCTCCGACAGACGTTCGTGGTCGCCCTACCGACCGATTTTCACCACTCGACCGCGTAGCAGTGCGTATGCCGTGTCCAGACTGTGGGGGAGACCAGGCCGTCTTTCCGATCCCCGAAGCCCTCGAAGAGTTTGCTCCCGAAGGGTCGCTGACGATTGGGTTGTGTGCGGACTGTCTGCGCGTCCATCCGAGCAACGAACGATTGACGAAAGGTGAGACGCGACCGCTCGCAGACGTCATCCCCGACGGCGACGGTGGTGCCGCCGTCGCACTGATGGTCGGATTCCTCGACTCGCTGGCGCTCAATCGCGAAGCAATCGTCGAGAGTGCCGAGTACGCAGAACGAGCAGGTGTTGACGTGCACCTCGTCCTCGACAGACTCGAACAGTCCGTTCCCGACTCGCACTTCGACGTTTCACGCCGGCACTCGCAGTTAGAGACGTTTCTGTAAGTTCGGTGTCGGCCCAGCGAGTGTCGCTTGGACGCCCTTCGAACCCCTTTTACTCTATTTCGCACAACAGCGAACGAGATGAGCCGATTCGACCGGGGAACCTTCGGGGTGTGGCAGTGAAGGAGTCACAGCGTTCGACTGGAGGCTTCGTGACTCGGGTCGCCGGTCGCGTTCAGGCTGCCGCAGACGACGGGGACATCGTCATCGGTGCGGTCATCGTCAGTACGTTCTTCATCGGATTCGGCGGTGGCGTGATATTCCCGATTCTGCCGAACCTCGGTGCCGTGCTCGGTATTTCGCCCGTGCTCGTCGGAATCATCCTGAGTGCGAACCGATTCTCTCGACTCGTAGCGAACGCACCGGCAGGGAGTCTCGTCGACCGAATCGGGACGCGAACGCCGTTCGTCGTCGGGATGTTCGTCCAAGGTGTGGCGACGTTCAGCTACGTCGTCGCCATGGTCGCACCGCTTCCCGAGGCGTGGTTCTTGTTCGCGCGTTTGTTGTGGGGGGTCGGAAGCGCCCTCGTCTTCGCGACGGCGTACACCATCGCCGCCGACGTGAGTGATGGCCGCTCCCGTGGGGCGAACATGGGACTCATCAGAGGAGGCGTCCTCTTCGGATTTCCGACGGGCGTGGTCATCGGCGGTGTCCTGAGTGAACTCGCGGGAACGCTGACGGCGTTCGGCGTCGCCACCGTCTTCGCATTTATCGCCAGCGGCATCGCATACGGCTCTGTCCCTGAGACACACGTCGAAACGGAGCGGAACACGTCGGCCAAGCCGTGGGACGTCAACACCGACATTCCAGCGCTCACCGTCGGATTGGTGAACTTCGCCGTCCTCTTCGTCTACATCGGTGCGCTGTTCGCGACGCTGGTGCTGTTTCTCGGGCAGAACGACCTCAGCGTCTTCGGATTCGACTCGCAGGGCTCGTCAGGAATCTTCATGGGTCTCACTGTCGTCGCGGCGGGCGTCTCGATGTACGTCGGTGGGTCCGTGAGTGACCGGCGACAGTCCCGAATCCCGACGTTGCTCTTCTTCTTGGGAGCCACGTCGCTTGGATTCATCCTGTTGACGTTCGCGGACTCGAATCTGTCGTTGGCCCTCGCCTGTCTGTTCGTCGGCATCGGGCAGGGTGGGACGAGTGGGCCGCTGATGGCACTGTTGGGTGACCTCGTCCCCGACGACGAAATGGGCCGTGCCGTCGGGACGAGCAACGTGTTCGGAGACATCGGGGGCGGATTCGGTCCCATCGTCACCCTTCCGTTGATAGACGCCGTCGGCTTCGAACCGATTTATCTCTCCTGTGCGGCCTTACCGCTCGTCGCGGCAGTGGCCCTTCTTGTCGGTGTCCGTCGAGAGACTGGTCGCTTCGTCCCGCGCGTCCGACCGTGACGAGGTGGGGTATCGGTCGCTCGCAGGGGTCGAAAAAAGACGCCGAGGAGGAGTCGCTTAGATGCCGGTGGAGTACCGAAGGATGCCGGCGATGCCACCGAACGCGTCGTAGAGCTGTTCGCCTTTCTCGAAGTCGGTGCTGATGAACTTCGTCTCGGTGCCGCGCTGGTCTGCGAGGTCCATCAGATACTCGATGACGTCCTCGCGTTCTTTGAGTTCGGCTTCGCCCCCGTTTTCGCAGTCGTGCGACGGGGTGTTGTGGCGGTGGTCGACGAGTTCGAACTCCTCTTGGCCGCCGCAGTCGAAGATGGCGACGTCTTTGCGGAGGTCCTCGGAGATGAGCAGACGGTCGACAGAGCCCATGACGAGGTTCTTCCGAGTCGCTTCGAAGCCGTAGGTGGACTCGTTGCCGCGGTGGAGTTTCTCGAAGAACTCTTCCATCTGCTTTTTGTCCTTCATTACCTCCTGGTCGGCCAGCACGTCCTGTGCGGCGTCGACGAGGTCGTAGAGGCCGGATTCGTCGGTGTAGGCGACGTCGAACTTTCCGACGACAATGTCCTGCAGTTCGTGGTGGAGGTAATCGCCGTCGAGGAACTCGTCTTTCGTCGGCGAGGGACCGCCGACGAGGACGCCGTCCATCTCGTGGCGCTTCGGGACGAACAGGTCGTTCGCCATGCCAGCGACTTCCTGATAGAAGTTGTCGATGGCTTCGAGGCGCAGTCGGGCGAAACGCTGGGCGGACTGCCCACCTTTGCGCTGCTTTCCGGGGACGAGCGACGAGGCGCTCTTGACCGGTTCGACGCGCTTGCCTTTCAGCCAGCCGACGTTGGCTTCGCGTCGGTCGAGGACGACGAGGCCGAAGAGGCCCTTGTCCATGAGCATGTCCTCGAGCGGGCTGGTGAGGAAGTTCGAGTCACAGTGGTAGCGGAACGACTGAATCGGGTCCGGTGGGCTCTCTAAGACCTTCGTGACCATCGTCGTCTGGCCACCGCCGGAGTTGACCGCGCCGGAGAACATGACGATACCGCGGTCCGGCGGGAACGTGTCGTAGTAGCGCAGACGGTCTTTGATGCTCGTCAGCGCGTCCTGCACGTTCGTCCGCGTCTGCTTGGACTTGATGTTAGACGCTTCGCTGTGCTCTGTGATGACGTGCTCGACGACGTCAGATATCTGCTTGTCTTCGGGGATGTAGATGGTGACGAGCTGAGTTCCTGAGCCTTCGTACTCTTTGAGGTCCTCGATGACCTTCTTGAATTCGTACTTTCGGCGGTCTTCGCTCGCCTCCTCGGCGTCGCTACTCATCACTACTCCTAGTCTATCCAGCGGCTAAGTAACCTTTGACTGGGAACGCTACCCGATAGCTACTCACACACGCTCGGTCGCGACGTGCAGTTCTGGGACGAACGAGAGGGATACGTCGGAGAACATTTATGTGGCTGTCATGGGTCGCATTCGACAGTTGGAATTTATGTCTCGGGTGTATGCAATTGCCAGTGCAAAAGGCGGGGTTGGAAAGACGACGACGACAGCCAACCTCGGGACGGTCCTCACGATGGCCGGTCACGACGTCGTCGTCGTCGACGGTGACCTCGGAATGCCGAATCTCGCCGGGGCGCTCGGTGTCGACCCCGATGGGGAGACGCTTCACGACGTGCTCACCGGTGAGGCGACGGTCGAAACAGCCACCTACGACGGGCCGGGTGGTCTCTCTGTCGTCCCCGGCTCGACGGCGTTGGAGGCGTTCGCGAGTGCGAACGCGAAGGAACTCCATCCGGTCATCGAGTCGCTCAAAGCGACCCACGACATCGTCCTCGTCGATACGGGCGCCGGCCTCAGCGACGATACGTTCGTCCCGCTAAAACTCGCAGACGAGGTCCTCCTTGTCTCGACGACGGAGCGAGAAGCACTCGGGGACACCGAGAAGACGCGCCAGCTCGCCGAACGAATCGGCGCGGACGTGGTCGGCGTCGTCCTCACTCGTGTGAATCAGTCGAATCCGAACGCGGACGAGGTCGCGTCGCTCCTCGACGCGGGCGTCATCGCCGTCGTTCCCGAAGATTCCGCGATTCGCGAGGCACTCAACACCCAGATTCCAGTCGTCGCTCGCTCACCCCAGAGCATCGCCGCCGCAGGCTACCGAGCCCTCGCAGAGGCACTCACTGGCGACCCGGTTCCAGTGCCAGACACCGACGAAGCGAGTGACGCAGACGAAGCAAGTGACGCAGACGAAGCGACCGACCAGTCACCTCATGCGTCGCCACCTGCAGACAGCGATGAGGAGGGCGATACTGCTGACGCCGACATCGACGCCGACGCTGATGCCGACACCGACGCTGACACCGACGATGAGGACGACGTAACCGTCGTTCAGACCGACGCAGAACCCGACTCACCCGAGATAACGGACGCGGAATCCACCGACTCGACAGACACCGAACCGACCGCGGACCAGCCTACCGACACCGACGACGGGGGTTCCGAGGACGCTTCGGCGACGTCTTCGCCTGACACTGACCCTGCGCCGTCGGACGTCTCGTCCGAATCGGAGTCCGACTCCGCTCCCGAACAGGAAACTGAACCAGCGTCCGACCAAGACGCCGAATCAGTTCCCGACTCTGACGCCGACTCCGACGCTGTGTCGGAGCACCCGGCCGATTCCGACCCGACACCCGACGACGCTGTCGCTAGTCCAGCAGACGAGTCGGACGACAGCGAAGCCGAAGATTCGTCTGCGCAGTCTGCCGATTCGGACACCGACACTGCTCCGGATTCGTCGGTCGAATCGACGCTCGAAGCAGAGGCCGAAGCAACGCTCGACGCAGCAGAAGAATCGTTAGACGACGCAATCCCGTTCGGCAGTGGCAGCGACGACGCCACGGTGACAGAAGCGGATGCCACTGCGTCAGAAGCCGACGCCGCATCGGAGGAAGACGAACCCGAAGACCCGGTCACTGCCAACCTCGACGACGCGGACTCGATGGGTCCTGACCCGTTGGCTGGCGACGCTGTCGTGGACGCTCCTGACGAACCGGAGACGACACCTGACACCGACGCCAGCGACGAAGACGACTCCGCTTCCGAGGATGCATCGCCAGTCGTCGAAGCAGCACCGGGTGCGTCGGACGAACCACTCGTTGCCGAGGCAGAACCTGACGCCACGACTGACGCGTCGGAACAGGCAGCAGACGACCATGACGACGACGAAGAGGGTGTCTACACCACGTCGCTCGTCGAGGAAGTCGAGTCACTCGACGACGACGACGAAGACGAGAAGAAAGGCTTCCTCAGCCGCTTCCTCGGCTAAACGAGAAGTTCTTTACGCCGGGTCCGCTGAAAACCGATAATGGTAGAATCTGAGTCCGTCCCCTTCTGGTGGGTACTGTTGTTCATCCTCCTCGCACTCGGCGGCGGCGCTGCTGCCGTCCTCGCGCTCGGTGGGTCGCTCGTCTCCACGATGGCAACGCTCCCACTTCTCTTCTGAAAAACTCGGTTCAGCCCGTGTTCACATCGATTCGGGTGCTTCCACACCGACGATAGCGAGCGCGTTTGCGACGGTGTTCCGCGCCGCTTTGACGAGTGCGAGACGCGCGGCACCGACGTCTTCGTCCGCGTCGAGCACGGGGCACTCGCGATAGAACGTGTTGAACACTTCTGCGATTTCGCGGGCGTACGTGGCGATTGCGTGTGGTTCGAGGTCGTCTGCCGCCGCCTCGATGACGGCGGGGAACCGCGCAATCGTGCGAATCAGGTCGCGTTCTGCGTCGGTGGTGAGCACCGACGGATCGACGGCGCTGGCATCGAGGCCGGCGTTGGCCGCCTCGTTGATGATACCACAGCAGCGAGCGTGGACGTACTGGATGTACGGTGCAGACTGCGCCTCGAAGTTGAGCGCCTGGTCCCACTCGAAGGTGATGGTCTTCGTCGGTTGCTTCGAGACGATGTCGTAGCGAACTGCGCCGATACCGACCTGTCGGGCGATGCGGGCGATGTCGTCTTCGTCTAGGTCGTCGTCGCGGACCCGGCTTTCGAGACGCGTCTCGACCTCGTCACGGGCGCGCGAGATGGCCTCGTCCAGCAGGTCGTCGAGCATGACGCCGGTCCCCTTCCGGGTGGACATGGTCTCGCCGCCGGGGAGGTTGACCCACGAGTAGATGACGTTCTCGAGTTTGTCCACGTCGTTGCCGAGGATGTCGAGGGCGGCGCGGAGTTGGCCGGCCTGCAGTTTGTGGTCCTCACCGAGGACGGTCACGGCGCGGTCGTAGGTGTCGAACTTCCACTCGTGGTGGGCGAGGTCACGCGTCGTGTACAGCGAGGTGTCGTCCGAGCGGAGGAAGACGAGGTTCTTCTCGAAGCCGTAGTCGTCGAGTTCGAGTTGCCACGCGTCTTCTTCGTAGACTGCGTACTCCGTCTCTTTGAGGCGGTCTGCGAGGTCACGGGTGCTCCCGTCGAACATGAACCGCGTCTCTTTGACGAACTCGTCGAACTCGGCGGGGAGGCGTTCGAGACACTCGCGCATGCCGCCGAGCACCTGGTCGACGACCTCTTCGACGCGGGCGTAGGTCGCTTCGTCGCCTTCTTCGATGCCCTGGAGAATCTCGGTGATTTTCTCTTCTGCGGCCTCGACTTTGTCGGGGTCGGCGTTTTCGAGGTAGGCGTTGCCCTTCTGGTAGTAGCGGACGAGGTCGTATTCGATACGGTCGCGTGCGGGTTCACTGTCGAGGTCCGATTCGTCGAACGTCTCGTAGGCCCACGTGAAGACGGCCATCTGGCGACCGGCGTCGTTCACGTAGTAGTGGCGGTCGACGTCGTTGCCGGCGAAATCCAGCAGGTTGGCCACGGCGTCACCGATGACGGGGTTGCGGGTGCGGCCGACGTGGACCGGTCCCGTCGGGTTCGCACTCGTGTGCTCGACGACGACGCTGTCGCCGGTCGATGGAAGTCGGCCGTAGTCGGTGTCGTCCGCAGCAGCACCGAGCGTGTCGTCGTAGTAGGCGTCGGTCACGTGGAAGTTCACGTACGGTCCCTGGGTGTCGACTGCGTCGAGGTAGTCGTAGCCTTCGACGGAGAGTTCGTCGGCGATGTCGGCAGCGACCTGTGGCGGTGCGGCACCGACGACGCCGGCCAGTCGGAAGGCGACGCTGGAGGCGAGTGTCGCAGGCACGTCTTCCGGTGGTTCCTCGACCCCGAGGTCGTCGGTCGGGAGGTCGAGCGACGAGAGCGCCGCAGAGAGCGCCGTCTCAACCTCCTCGCGGAACTGTCTGAACATGTACGCGGATTCTCGATAGGCGGCTAAAGGCCTTTCCGAACCGTCCGGACAGATGCGACGCCGGTCGTGTCGGTTGGTCGTCCAATCTCGTGACGCGCTGGACGGGTGACGGAAGTACGGCCACTCTTCCGGAGTACCCAACCAGTTAGGTATCACACGTATATCAGTCGCAATCGACAGTCTGTTCGAGGCAGGTCAGCCTGCCACCCCACAACCATGACCCAATGCAACCACTGCGAATCGTTCGTCTCGAGGAACTTTGTCCGCGTGTTCGGTGACGAGCAGGGGAACGTCTACGCCTGTCCGAGTTGCTCTGCGAACGCAGGCATCTCACAGGTGAGCGCCGAACGGAGAGCGGCTGAATCCTGAGCACTCCGGGTTACCCTGCCCCACAACTCCCAAAGCAACCCCTCGAACCCGTGCCCCTCTGCCCCTGCCTGACGGCCCACCCGCCTGACTCCGGCCCCACTCCCCACTCACGGATTTTTCGATTCCCAGTCTATCGAGACGCCCGACCCAACAGCTCTCGGTGAGACCCTCCACTCCGACGGGTTCTCGTCTCGTTGTACTGACCGACGGACTTACGAACAGTCACCTGATAGGGTCCACATACGGTGTGGTTCGACCGCCCACGCGACCATCTCAATTTTGGAACGCTTCTCATTTACGATACGCTTATCAGTCGGGACTCCGAGATTCTAGGTATGTCAGAATCGGTAGTCGCCGCCGCAGTCGGGTACGACGAGTTGGCCACGCTGAAACTCGTCGCCCTCGACGGTGGCCGCTCCGGCCCAGTCAAAGTCTCCTGTTCGGGCCTCGCAGACAGACTGGGCGTCTCCAACCAGACGGCATCTCGCCGTCTCCAGCGCCTCGAAGAGGCCGACTACGTCGAACGCGAAGTCGTCTCCGACGGCCAGTGGATAACGCTCTCCGATACCGGCGAGTCCGCCCTGCGACGCGAGTACGCCGACTATCGCCGCATCTTCGAGACACCCAACGTGGTCGTTCTCGAGGGGACGGTGACCGGCGGAATGGGCGAAGGCCGCCACTACATCTCGCTTTCGGGCTACATGGAACAGTTCACCGAGCGTCTCGGCTACGAACCGTTCCCCGGGACGTTGAACGTTCGGCTCGACGAAGATTCGATTCGTTCCCGCGCGGGTATGTCTACGCTCGATGCAGTTCCAATCGATGGCTGGGAAGACGACGAACGAACGTTCGGGCCGGCGACGTGCTACGCCGCCATCATCGAAGTGGGCGACGAGACGTACGACCCAGTCCACATCATCGTCCCCGAGCGAACCCATCACGACGAGTCGCAGCTCGAGATTATCGCGCCGGAGAAACTCCGGGACGTGTTGGACCTCGATGACGGTGACGAACTCACCGTTCGCGTCGAGGAGGCTGATTTCGAATGAGCCGGTCCGCCGAAAGCGACTACGACACCGTCGAACGCGTCATCGACGCCTTCCGCGCCGGTGACCCGGTCCTCATCCACGACTTCGACGACCGAGAGGGTGAAGTCGACCTCGTCTATCCCGCCCGTTCGGTCGCACCGCTCGACGTCGCTCGCATGCGCAACGATGCTGGCGGCCTCGTCTGTGTCGCCCTCCCGGACGACGTTGCCGAGACGCTCTCGTTACCCTTCATGGACGAGGTGCTCGACCACCCGGCAGCGAATTCGCACGACCTGGCGTACGACTCTCGGTCGTCGTTTTCGTTCACCGTGAACCACCGCGAGTCGTTCACCGGCATCACCGACCGCGACCGAGCGATGACCATCTCGCGACTCGCGCCAGTCGCAGAGTTGGCTCGCGCGGGCGACTACGACGCCGACGACTTCGGTGGCGAGTTCCGCGCCCCCGGTCACGTCCACCTGCTCCGCGGCGCACCCAACCTCCTCGACGACCGGCAAGGACACACCGAACTCGGCCTCGCCCTCGCCGACGAGGCCGGAACTGCTCCTGCAGTCGTCGTCTGTGAGATGCTCGACGACGAAACCGGCGCGGCCCTGCCGAAGTCTGCCGCCCGAGACTACGCCGCTCGAAACGACTTCGCGTTCGTCGACGGCGACCGACTCCTCGAAGTCCTTCGCTGACTGCGTCCGTCGCGACCTGATTTTTCAGCCCAGCTCGTCGCGCCACGACCATTCGGGGTGCCACCCGAGGAGTCGCTGCGCTTTCTCCGTCGAGACGAGCGACTGGTGACCTGTGAGTTCTGTCTGGAGGGCTGCGTCGGGATACACCTCGCGTGCAATCGTCGCCGATTCGACCGTCGTGCTGGTGTCGTTCGCGGCGGCCCAGAACACGTCGTGTCCCTCGAAGTCGGCCTCGATAGCCCGGCGAACGAGCCGCGCGGCATCTTCGCGGCCGAGATAGGCAAACAGCGTGTTTCGAACCGTATGGAACACGCCCGACTCACGGAGTCCAGCGAGTGTCCGGTCAGCCTCGGCGAAGGTCGTCTGTGCGTTGTCTTTGCTCGGCATCCACGGGAACCGAAGACTGGCGATGGTCGTCGGTGCGTCGTCCCGCCGAGCGAACCCGGTCGCCGTCTCCTCGGCGACGTACTTCCCGAGACCGTACGGATTCGACGGCGTCGCCCGGTGTGACTCGTCTATCGGAAGATAGTCGATTCGGGCGGGGTCCGGTTCGAACGCGCCGCCGTTCGCGCTCATACTCGACGCGAGAGCGACGCTGTCGATGCCGAGTGCCGCCGCAGCTTCGAGCACGACGTACGTCGATTGGACGTTGCTCTCGAAGACGCGATGGCCGGGGTCGTGGGTCGGCGTCGAGATGGTTCCGAGGTGGACGATGGCGTCGGCGTCGACGGCCGAGAGCGCTGCGACGAGGTCACCGGGGTCGGTCGCACTCACTCGGTAGTCGTGGTCGGCCTCGTCGGACCCGCCAGTGCGACTGAGATTCGTCACGGTGTAGCCGTGGTCACGCAGGTGACGAACGACGGTCGGCCCGATGTTTCCGGTGCCGCCGGTGACGGCGATGGATTCGAGTGACATACTCCAGCGATTCGCCCGGAAAAACATAGTCCCCAAGGACGTGGGGGTCGGTTCGTCATGATTTTAGAGGGGGCCTGCGAAGGCCCCTACATGGGATTTGACGACATGGACGTGTCCACGATTTGGATGAACGGCGAATACGTGGACTGGGACGACGCACAGATTCACGTCCTCTCTCACGGGCTTCACTACGGAACGGGGGTTTTCGAAGGGGCCCGTGCCTACGACACCGACCGTGGTCCGGCTATCTTCCGCTGGGAAGAGCACCTCGAACGCCTCTACAACTCCGGAAAGCCGTACAACATGGAGATTCCGTACACGCCCGAAGAACTCACCGAGGCGACGATCGAGGTCATCAAGCGCAACGACCTCGGTGGCTGTTACATCCGCCCCATCGCCTACTATGGCTACGACTCGCTCGGCGTCAGCCCCAGGGACAACCCGACGGACATCGCCATCGCGGCGTGGCCGTGGGGTACCTATCTCGGCGAAGACGCGCTCGAAAACGGCGTCGACGTGATGGTCTCGTCGTGGCGCAAGCACGCGTCGAGTCAGATTCCGACGAACGCGAAGACGACCGGTCTGTACGTGAACTCCCTCCTCGCTGGCGAAGAGGCTCGCCGCAACGGGTACGTCGAAGCAATCGTTCTGAACAAGGAAGGCAACGTCGCTGAAGGCCCCGGCGAGAACATCTTCATGGTCCGCGACGGGAAAATCTACACCCCCGGTCTCTCGCAGAGCATCCTCGACGGCATCACCCGCGACACCGTCATCACCCTCGCTCGCGAGCGTGGCTACGAAGTCGACGACAGCGCCATTATCAGTCGCGGCGAACTCCACACTGCCGACGAACTGTTCTTCACCGGCAGCGCTGCCGAAGTGACGCCCATCCGCAAGGTGGACAACGTCGTCATCGGCGAGGGCAGTCGCGGCCCAGTCACTGAAGAACTCCAGACTGCGTTCTTCGACCTCGTCGAACGGCGCACCGACGACCACGAAGAGTGGTTCACCTACGTCGACGAGCAGTAACCAGCGACAAAACGCAGCTTTTTCGCGGACGCGACGACGCCGAGTGGTTACTCGTTTGCGACCGTGCTGTCTTTCGATTCCCCGGAGACGGTGACGTCTGTGGGGGTATCGTCATTGATCTCTTCGGTCACGTCGATGGTGTACTGGTTGGCGTGGTCCTGTTCTGCGAACCCGGCCGAGAGGACGCGCGTGAGGGCTTCTTCGACGCGCTCGCCAGTCTCTTCGATATCTTCGGGCTCGACTTCCATCACGAAGCCGGTGGTGATGTTCGGCGCAGTCGGCATGAAGATAATCTCCCTGCCATCTCTGGTCTTCTTGCCCGTCTTGAACCCGGTCATCCGGATCCCCGGCCACGTTTCGAGGCGGACGGGTTTCTGGAGATCTTCGGTTCCAGTGAGTGCGGTTTCGACCGCCAGTTTAGAAGCGTTGTAGACGATTCGGACGAGCGGGACCTTGTTCATCATCGTGTCCAGACCGGACTCGAGCAGGCGGCCAGAGGTCGTCCGCATGAGGTAGCCAACCGAGAGGACGAGCATCAAGAAGACCACGATGGCGACGAAGAACCCGTACGGTTGCGGAAGGTCTTGGATGATTGGTAGTGCGACGATGCTGTTGTAGAGGATAGACAGCACGTACAGGATAACGAGCAAGGGGATGAGGACCACCAGACCACTTGCGAAGTCACGTCTCCACGAGGACATTGGTATGCGAAGTGTGAACCTGCGGGCTTAAGGGGATTTCTAGTACGGTCTGTCCTGCCGATACTCAGTAAACACGGTCAACCTCCTGCCGTCTGTACGCCCGACTCAGATGCCGATGACTGCGCGCAGGGCGAAGAGCGCGTTCTCCTTGCGCTCGCGGACGCGGCGGTAGAAGTACTGGAACCACTTGTCGCCGTAGGGGGCGTACTGCCAGACTTCGACGCCGTCGGCGGCGAGTTCTCGCTGGGCGTCTTCGCGGACACCCATGAGCATCTGAATCTCGTACTCGCGGTCGTACTCCGCGGCGAGTTCCCGAGTGTGCGCAATCATCGCCGGGTCGTGACTGCCGACGGCGATGCCGCCGACGTATGCGTCGAAGAGATAGTCGAGGAGGTCTTCGTACACTTCGTCGACCTTCGACTTCTTCTTGTACGCGATAGACGCGGGTTCGTCGTACGCGCCCTTCACGAGACGAATCTTTCCGGGCACGTCCGCGAGCCGTTCGAGGTCGTCCCGCGTCCGTTTCAGATTCGCCTGTACGCACAGTCCCATGCCGCCGTCGAACTCGCGGGCGAGTTCTTCGAAGGCGTCGAGGGTCACGTCCGTCGTCTCGTGGTCTTCCATGTCGCACCAGCAGAAGACGTCGTGTTCGTCGGCCGCTTCCGCGATGCGCCGGTAGTTCTCTTCGAACACGTCGTCGCCGATGTCGAGGCCGATTTGCGAGGGCTTGACCGAGATGCAGGCGTCGAGGTCGGTCGCAGCGATATCTTCGATGAGTCGGACGTACTGGTCGGCGTCGTTGTCGGCAGGCCCGCGTTCGTGGTAGTGCTCGCCGAGCAGATTCAAGATGACCGCCACACCGTCGTCGTTCATCGCCCGGGCGTGGTCGAGCGCCTCCGTCGCGGACTCTCCCGCGACGAAGTTGCTCGCGATAGGCGGAATCATGACGAAAGATACCGACCGTCTGGTATTCATACTTCTCATCTCGCCCCTCTCGTAATCGAGTGACTCCGTCGCCACCCCGTCGTAGAAAACCGTCGGGACTTACATTCCTCCCGTTTGACGTACTCGTATGGCCGTCTCTCTCGCCGCTCTCGTCGTCACTGCGTTCTGGGCGATGCTGCCCGCGTACGTCCCGAACAACGCTGCCGTTCTCGCCGGTGGGGGCCGCCCCATCGACGGCGGCCGGACGTGGGATGGTCGGCGCGTCCTCGGAGACGGGAAGACGTGGCGCGGAACCGCCGCGGGGACGCTCGCCGGGACGCTCCTCGCACTCGTCCTCAACGTCCTCGAACCCACGCTCTCGGGCCTCGTCGGATTCTCCCTTCCCACGTTTCCAGTCGCCGCCGGAGTCGGCCTCGCACTCGGCGCGATGCTCGGCGATATCGGGGCATCGTTCCTGAAGCGCCGGTCGGGTCGCCAACGTGGTGCGGCGTTTCCGGGCCTCGACCAACTCGACTTCGTCGTCGGTGCGCTCGTTCTCGGGTATGTCGCCGCCCCCGCGTGGTTCACGGCGACGTTCACACTCCCTGTCCTCGTCATAGTGCTCGTGATGACGCCGGTTCTCCACGTCGTCACGAATGTGGGGGCGTATCTGTTGGGACTGAAGAACGAACCCTGGTAACCCACTTTTTCTGCGTCGGGGTCGCCGGACGCGACCCGCGAGTCGCCCGTGAAGAAGCGAGACGTCACCGACGTCTCGCCCTCCTTGAAAAACCTGTCTTCGTGAGCGTCAGCGAACGAAGGCTCGTGAGACGCCACGCGTCTCACGGTGGACCAAAGAAAGGCCGCGAGACTCGGCTTTCGGCCTCGCTCGCGGTACAACGTCGGTGTACATCGCTCCACCATTGGAACCGATACACCCACAACCCATGGTTGTGTCAAACAGACCATACGATGAGCGTACTCTTGGACCTCTTGAAGCACATCTTCACCGGCGCGATCGAACTCTTCGTCCTCGATTCGGCGGCTGACCGTGAACAGGCGAGTCGTCAACTGTGGGTTCGCCGACTCGCCGTCGTGGCTGTAATCGTCGTCTCAGCAGGGGTGGTCTGGACGGTCTCTTCGCCAGTGCGGTGGGTCGGTGCAGTCGTTGGATTGCTCGCGTTTTTCTACGGACTCTACGCAGAGTTACGCTACGAGTAAGTCGCAGCGCGGTGCACCCGCTCACACCGAACCGTCCCGCTTAAGCGCCTCGCTGCTGCCACTCGTACCAAGATGGCGAACACAGAACTCATCGCGGCGCTTCGCGACGCCGACGCGGTCCAGTTCGGAGAGTTCGAACTCTCTCACGGTGGCACCTCGAACTACTACGTCGACAAGTATCTCTTCGAGACCGACCCTCGATGTTTGAAACTCATCGCCGAGGCGTTCGCCGAACTCGTCGCAGACGACGAGAAACTCGCGGGCGTCGCGCTCGGAGCCGTCCCACTCGTCGCCGCGACGGCAGTCGAGACGGGCAAACCCTACGTCATCGCCCGGAAGAAGGCCAAAGAGTACGGCACGGCCAAACGCATCGAAGGCGCACTCGACGAGGGCGAACACGTCGTCGTCCTCGAAGACATCGCCACGACGGGCCAGAGCGCCGTCGATGCCGTCGAAGCCCTCCGCGACGCTGGTGCAGTCGTCGACCGAGTCATCGTCGTCGTCGATCGACAGGAGGGTGCCGAGGAGCTTCTTGCCGACCACGATATCGAACTGGAGTCGCTTCTCACCGCCGACGATTTACTCGCAGACGCCGACCGCTAACCACGTTCGTGCCCATACACGCTTGTGACCAAGTAGCGCACGAATTGCAATCGAAGTATTCATTTTTGTGCAACCACGAAACCGAAGGCATGAACAGAGCAGAGAAGGCCGCACTCCAGTTGCAGGCAGTCTCCGTCCTCCGGATGCTCAAAGAGACCCGGACGTACGACGAACTGGCCGAACTGACTGGGCTGCCGGCCGGGGACCTCAACCGCTACGTCAACGGGCACGTCCTGCCTGGCGTCGAACGCGCCCGAGAGGTCGTCGAAGGTGTCGGCCGTGACGCACTCGCAGACGAACTCGAAGCACGCGTTCGCTTCGACGACGAAGGCTACGTCGACAACTCTGACGTCGTCTTCGACCAGTCGTTCCTCGACCTCGTCGCACCCGTCGCGGCGAACACGCTGCAGTTCGAGCGACCGGACGTCATCCTGACCGCGGCGACGGACGGAATCACGCTCGGTGCAGCGATGGCGAGTTACTTCGGCGCACGGCTCGCGTACGCGAAGAAGTCCAAAGAGACGGCCATCGTCGACTTCATCGAGTCGCGGCAGCGCCTCGCCTCCGGTATCGAACTGACCTACTATCTCCCCGCCAGCGCCATCGACGCCGGTGAACGCGTCCTCGTCGTGGACGACCTCATCCGCTCCGGCGAGACGCAGGAACTGCTCTTGGATATCGCTCTGCAGGCCGACGCCAACATCGCCGGCGTCTTCGCACTCATCGCCGTCGGCGACGAGGGCACGAACCGCGCCAGCGAACTCACCGACGCCCCAGTCGGTGCGCTGTCGGTCTTCGAATAATCCAGCACGCCCGATTCGACGCGGATTTCAGTACCCTTTTTACGCCGTTTCGCATCGCTTCGACGGGTTACGATACAGATTGGAGGTCGCACCTGGACGCGTTCGGCTACTCCCTCGACTGCTCGCTCGACACGAATGGGCACGATGAGACTGTCCAGTCGCCACTCGGGCTGACGCTCGCTGGGCTGCGGACACGGCTGGTGTCTCCGCTCGGTCTCGTTTCATCGCAGTTCGTGACACACTGGTGACGAGAATATTCTATTTTCAAGAGTGTTTTAAAAGGAAATAAGCATGGCTGTGCGGTTCACCTCCGTAAATCACCCAATTAGACACACTTTCGTGCATACATCCCTCCATTGGATGGTAATACTTATGTGTGCAATCGTGGGTATGCTTAGTCGTGCATCATGGGGCTCTCTGAAACCCTCGCAAATTACTTCGACGTGCATAAACATGGGTCCACGGTCAGGACCGAGATTCTGGCGGGTATCACGACGTTCCTGACGATGTCGTACATCGTCGTCGTCAACCCCTCGATTCTCACGGACCAACCATTCATCGACGGTGTCGACGGCATCGCAATCGCTGGCTACGCGCCGGGTGAGGTGCAGTCGATGCTCGCCGTCGTCACCATCCTCGCCGCCGCCGTGGCGACGTTGACGATGGCCTTCTACGCGAACAGACCGTTCGCGCAGGCACCGGGCCTCGGCCTGAACGCGTTCTTCGCGTTCACTGTCGTCGGCGCGTTAGGCGTCCCGTGGCAGACGGCACTCGCCGCCGTCTTCGTCGAGGGTATCATCTTCATCGCGCTCACTGCCGTCGGCGCGCGTGAAGCCATCATCAAAGTGTTCCCCGAACCAGTCAAACTGGCCGTCGGGACCGGTATCGGTCTCTTCTTGACCATCATCGGACTGCAAGCGATGGGAATCGTCGTCAACGACGCGGCGACGCTCATCACCCTCGGTAACCTCGCGTCGAGTCCGGTCGCGATGATCTCCATCGTCGGCCTGTTCCTCACGTTCGGCCTCTACGCGGCGGGCATCCCCGGTTCCATCATCCTCGGCATCATCGCGACGACGGTGCTCGGATGGGGCCTCACCACCGGAGGCATCGTCTCGCCCGACGCCGGTCTCGTCGCCGGTTCGTCGGCGGCGACCTACGACATCACGCCGCTCGTCGGCGCGTTCATCGGCGGGTTCGGCAACGTCGAAGCGTTCAGTTTCGCGCTCATCGTCTTCACGTTCTTCTTCGTCGACTTCTTCGACACTGCGGGCACCCTCGTCGGTGTCGGACAGGTCGCAGGCTTCCTCGACGAAGACGGTGACCTTCCGGACATCGACAAGCCGCTCATGGCCGACGCAATCGGTACCACGGTCGGGTCCATGCTCGGCACCTCGACGGTCACCACCTACATCGAGTCCGCGACGGGTGTCGAAGAAGGCGGTCGCACGGGCCTCACCGCGCTCGTCGTCGCCGGTCTCTTCATCGCGTCGCTCGCGCTCGTTCCCCTCGCGACGGCCGTTCCGCTCTACGCGTCGCACATCGCGCTCGTCGTCATCGGCGTCGTGATGCTCCGCAACGTCGTCGACATCGCCTGGGACGACATCACCCACACCATCCCGGCCGGCATGACCATCCTCGTCATGCCCTTTACGTACTCTATCGCCTACGGTATCGCGGCGGGTATCGTCTCGTACCCGCTCGTGAAAGTCGCCGCCGGCGACTACGAAGACGTGAGTGCGGGCCAGTGGGCCCTCGCCGTCGCGTTCGTCATCTACTTCGTCGTCCGGACCTCCGGAATGCTGCAAGCACAGGTCTGAGACGACGCTTCTCGCGTTTCTTCCCCCACCGTTCGACGGTGTGCCGCTTGCACCGGCGGCACACATCTCCGCCGGCCTTTTTGTAGTGGCCTCCATACCACCGGACGATGTCAAACCTCATCCTCTACGAACTGGAGGGCTGCCCGTACTGCGCGAAGGTCAAGAACAAACTCGCTGAACTCGACATGGAGTACGAGTCCCGGACGGTCCCGCGCGCCCACTCGGAGCGAACCGAAGTCAGGGAAGTCAGTGGCCAGACCGGCGTTCCCGTTCTCGTCGATGAGGCGAACGATATCGAAGGCATGCCCGAGAGCAGCGATATCGTGGAGTACCTCGACCAGACCTACGGCGCAGCGAACTAATCACCACACCCCCGACCTGCGTCGGAGCGCCCTTTCGAACTACGCTTTTCTGCGGAACGCCGTCTCGTAACTCGCCCGAAGTGCGTCAGTCAGTTCGCCGACGCGGTTCGGCTCGATATCGACCGTCACCCACGACCCGATGAGTCGCCCGTTCGCTTCGAACGGAAGGATTCGGTGGTCCGCAGCGACGGCGACTCGGGCGTCGTCGGGGAGCGACGTCAGTGATACTCCCTGTTCAGACGTGACGGCGAACAGCGTCCCGTTCGCCCGAAACGACGGCTTTCCGAACATCGTCGTTCGCTCGACTGCCTCCCACTCTCCGGCGACTCGCATCACCGCCGCCGCGAGTGACTCGACTGTCGCCTGCGACGCCTCTCTCGACTTCGACATACTCGTGGCTACGTCAGGAATCACGATAACGATGTGTGGCGCGACGCGTACGTGCGACGTGCAGAGCGAGCGCGTTCCGCGTCAGGTGCGTTCCGCGTCAGGTGCGTTCCGCGTCAGGTGCGTTCCGCGTCAGGTTTCGGCCGGGTCGCGGGCGCGTTCGCGAATCAGGTCGCGAATCTTGTCGGGGTCGTTGATGGACGCGAGTTCTTCACAGCTTACGATGCCGGTTCCGTCGACTGACTCTCGCTTCTGTGTCTCTTCGACGAAGTAGACAGAACGGGTGCGAGTGATTTCACCGAGCGACGACATAATCTGTGCGCGCTTCTGGGCGCTCCGCGTAAACGGCGAGTGGCCGGTGAGGACGTTCGTCTCTTTGTGCCGACCATCGTCTTCGCTCACGGCTTTGAACGGTGCGCGAGCGGTCGGGTGAACCGTAAACCCGGCCTGTGTGAGTATCGAGACGACGTGTTCGTCGTCGGGGTCGGCGGCCGGGTCTTTGGGCGTCGGTTCGGAGTCGCGAACGTCTTCGGCACCGTCCAGTACGTCGACCGGGTTCGAGAAGGGGCGGTCGAACAGCTCTTCGAGTTGAATCGCCACGTCGATGCTCGCGTTCATCCCGCTTTCGTACTTCGAGACGGTCCGACGCGAGACACCGAGTTCGGTCGCGAGGCGGCCCAGACTCCAGCCACGCTCTTTGCGTTCTTCTGCGAGGATGTCGCCGTCGAGACTCACGTAGAGGCCACCCGGTGCGGCGTAGATGAGCGGCGGGACGCCCTCGACGAACATATCCATCGCGGAGTCGGGGTTCAACACCGGCACGCCGTGACGGAAGTAGACGACGCCGGGCTTGAGGTCCTCGTTACGGGTTCGAAGGCCGATGACGAGGGGTGTCGCGTCGAGATACGAGCCGAGGCGGCGCATCTCTGCGCCGGTCACGCCGTCGAACGCGTCGATGTTCCCCAGTATCTTGAGCAGCAACAGATCCTCACCTCGTCTGGCGGCGAGGTCGAAGCTCTTCGGCCGGATGGCGATGCGGTCGCTCACGACGAACCCCGCATCTTGGAGCATCGCGGCGATATTACCAACCAGCGCTGACCGGGACATAGGGGGCAATAAGCGATTCGGCCCATAAAGCGTTTTCCCCGGAAATCGCCGCCCTCGCGGACTCGTCTCCCTTCTCTGGGCCTCATTTATATAGTCGGTGTGACCCGAAAGGCGTTACTTCACCCTTCGGCTATCTCCGGCGATGACCGTCATCGGCCTCGACGATACCGACTCCCGGACGCTCGGGATGTGTACGACCTATCTCGCGACGCTGGTCGCCGAGGCCATCGAAGCGCAGGGTGGCACCGTCGAGCGACGACTCCTCGTCCGGTTGAATCCCGCCGTCGAACACAAGACGCGGGGGAATGCGGCGCTGGCTATCCATACGGACCTCCCGGCAGGCGTCGCCTTCGACGTGGCGCGCGACGAACTCGACCGGTGGGCAATCGTCGACGACGACCGAACCAGTCCGGGTCTCGTCGTCGCACCGGGGTCACCCGACACCATCTCGACTGCCGTCGAGCGATTCGCCTACGACGCCGTCCGCGACTTCCACGACATCGACGACGCGGTCACACTGGCGTCCGAGTCTGGATTCCTCACCGAAGGATGGCACGGAGGGCGCGGGCGAATCGGTGCGCTCGCCGCAATCGGTGCGTGGGCCGCCTTCGACGAGTGGACGTACGAACACATCTCGTATCGGGAGTTCCACCGGTGTGGAACACCCCGCGACGTCGACATCGACTCGGTGTTCGAGGCCGCAGACGATGGCTATCCCGAGGCGTGGGACACTGTCGACCACGGCGAAGGCGAAGCCGTCTGCGTTCCCAACGCTCCCGGGCCGATTCTCCACGGCATCCGCGGTGACGACCCGTACGTTGTCAGTGCAGTCGCCGACGCAATCGAGTCCGAACCCGTCGACTGCGCTGTGACGTTCCTCACGAATCAGGGGAGTGATGCGCACCTTCGCGACGGAACGCTCGACACGCTCCGCGATGGCCGTGCCTACCGCGTCACCGGACAGGTCGCATCGGCCCCCGAGACACGGACCGGCGGCCACGTCTTTTTCGACCTCGAAGCGGACGACACGACGGTGCAGCTGGCGGCGTTCGAACCGACGAAACGCTTCCGTGACCGCGTTCGGTCGCTCAGGGTCGGTGACCGCCTCACCGCCTGTGGCGAAGTCTCGGACGGAACGCTCAAACTCGAAAAGTTCGCGATTCGGGAGTTGGTGCGGACGGAACCTGCCACACCGACCTGCCCCGATTGCGGGCGGACGATGAAGAGCGCCGGGCGAAATCAGGGCTATCGCTGTCGCGACTGCGGTACTGATGCCCCCGGGAAGGTCGACCGACCAATCGACCGTGGCCTCGAACGCGGGTGGTACGAAGTACCGCCGTGTGCACGACGACACATCGCGAAACCGCTGGTTCGCGGCGGATTCGACGCACCGACGCATCCTGAGCGGTAGCGGTCAGTCCTGAATCGACAGCGGTCAGTCCTGAACCCTCAGGCCTGAACCACCAGTATATTCGTGTTCTCCCGTCTGTCGACGAACGAACTCCCAGCGGGCGCTTTCACGTCCACGACGAGCGTCCCGTCTTCTCTGTTCGCGCCCAGCTCAGGGTCGAGTGACACCGTGGTTGCCCCGGTATCGTCGGTCGTCCCCCGGGGTATGCCCTCGTTTTCGAGGTCCGCAGTCCCTGATTTCACGATAACCGTCGCCCCTTCGACCGGGTTGTCCTCGTGGTCGACGACGGTGAACGTGATGTCCTGGTCTTCCGGCGTAATCACGTCAGGTGACGGTTTCACGTCGAGTTCCGAGGTGGCGAGTCCCTGCACGCCAGAGAGCATGTTGAGCATGACACTCATGGCTGCGACGCCGACGACGAGTGCGACGACGAGACGAACTGGCAGTCCTTCGATGGCGCGCGTGTCTGACCGAAACAGATCGAGCATAGCCCGTCTGGCCGCGGATTCGTATATAAACCTACGTCCGGAGGTTCAAGTCAGATTCCGCGGCCATCCATCTCCATGCACGTCATCGGTCGACACTCGGACGACGATGGACCAGTCTGCCGCTTCGGAACGTACCGCGCCCGCGACGGCAGCGACGGCGCGGCCGTCGGACTCGACGTGAACCACCCGCACGCGGCCGTCGTCGTCGGCAAACGCGGGAACGGGAAGTCGCACACGCTCGGTGTCGTCGCCGAAGGACTGGCCCGCGCCGATGGTGTCACACCTGTCGTCGTCGACCCGATGGGGGTCTTCGGCGGACTCGAAGACTCGCCAACCGACGCGACGGTTCACCACTCGCCAACCGTTCGCGCCGATGCACTCCCACCGAGTGCGTGGCCGGACCTTCTCGGCCTCGATTCGACTGGCCCGGTGGGGTCGCTGGTCTGGCGTCTCGCCGCCGACTCAGCGTCGCTCGAAGCGATGCTGGCCGCCGTCGCGCACGCCGACGCTGCACCCGAAACTCGCCGGGCGGCGACGAACCATCTCACACTCGCGGAGTCGTGGGGCGTGTTCGACCCGGATGGGTTGGCACCAGAATCTCTCTGCGGGTCGCACCCAGATGTGCTCGACCTCTCGGGTCTCGATTCGACACCGGCGAGTGCCGTCGTTCGCGTCGTTGCACGCGGACTGTACGAGGCGAGAGTCACTGGTTCAGTCGACCTAATCCCGTGGCTCCTCGTCGACGAAGCACACGCGTTCGTCGGCACGACTGCCGACCCGGCGCTCAGAACGATTCTCACGCGTGGGCGCGCCCCCGGCGTCGGCATCGCGCTCGCGACGCAGCGACCCTCGGCACTCCCCGACGTTGCCGTCTCGCAGGCCGACTTGCGAATCGTCCACCGCCTCACTGCCGGCCCCGACGTGTCGGCGATGACTGTTGCCGACCCGACGTACTTCGACGAGACGCTCAGTGCGCGACTCCCACGGGAACGCGGGTGCGCGCTCGTCGTCGACGACACGACCGAGTCTGTTCACGACGTTCGCGTTCGTCCACGTGAGACGAGCGATGGTGGTGCAAGCCCGACTGCCGTCTCGTCGCTCGCCAGTACCGAAACCATAGAGTAACCGCTCAGGTTGAGTGACGGTATGGACCGTTCGGAACTGGCGCTGGTCGCCTTCGGTGGGTTGCTCGGGGCGACACTCCGCTACCTCGTCGCCGTCGCCGTTCCGGGGACGGGCGGGACGCTCGTCGTGAACGTCCTCGGGAGTTTCGCCCTCGGGACGTTCGTCACCACCGTCTCCTCGCGCCGGGTCCAGTTGCTCTTCGGAACGGGCCTGCTCTCGTCGTTTACGACCTACAGTACGTTCGCCGTTCAGACTGCCGAACTCACGATGGCTGGCGGACTCGTCAACGTCGGTGCGAACTACGTCCTCGGCTTCGCCGCCGCAGCGCTGGGACTCGCAGTCGGAGGAAAACGATGAGTCTCTCGTTCACATCGGTCGTTCTCGTCGGTCTCGGCGGCATGCTGGGCGCAGTCTCCCGGCACGTCGTCGACCAGCGAATCGTCGGCACGTGGAGCACCTTCACTGTCAACGTCCTCGGGAGCATCGCGTTGGGATTCATCGTCACCGCACCCACTGGCGACGTGGCGGCGACGCTCGCCGGGACTGGATTCTGCGGTGCGTTTACGACGTTCTCGTCGTTTGCGGTGGGTGTGGTCGAACTCCTCGACGTGGGTGACTACCGAACTGCGGCACGATACGCCTTCGGCACGTTGCTGGCGGCGTTGCTCGGGGTGGCGATTGGCGGCGCGATGGGCGGGATTGTTGGGTGATTGAGCGAAGTGAACGGACCCAACGGGATTTGAACCTCAGTCGCTCCACTCGCTGACGCTCGCTTCGCTCCTTGGCTCAAATCTGGTGAGACTCCGTCTCACCGAGTCTCGTTCGCGTCGCTCACGAGACTCCCGCCTGCCACCGCTTACAGATTTCACTCGCTGTCGCTCGGCGACGAGACGCCTCGCTGGAGGAGTTGAAATCAGAGAAGCGCCCGAGGCGGGATTTGAACCGTGCCGACATCGCTCGTTGGCACTCGCTTGTCGTCGGGTTCAAACCCTCTGTGGGGTATTTACGAGAATTACGCTCGCGCCGAGACGAGACTCGGCGCTCGTCGAGTAATTCATCGAAAAGTACGCCCGAGGCGGGATTTGAACCCGCGTCACGACCGTGACAGGGTCGTATGATGGGCCACTACACCACCCGGGCTTACTGAAGTGAGTTGTCGGATACGGAGAGCGCCCGAGGCGGGATTTGAACCCGCGTCACGACCGTGACAGGGTCGTATGATGGGCCACTACACCACCCGGGCCCTCCGTCTGCAATCATCCGTAGCCGAGGTTTATAGATAAGACTTACCATCTGGTCTGCCCTTGGCCTGCGGTACCGCGATTCCTGCCCCGAAGACATTTATATCGCGATACCGCATGACAACATGTGACGATTCGCGCATCTCCGGTGCGTGACCTCCGATAGCCCTGCCTTTCTTCGACGCAGTTAACAAGTGTTAAATGGCTGGCTCCCAAAATCTGCCGTAGTATCCCGTGACAGCTTCTTCCAGCACCCAGCAGCACCATACATGGTAGACGTAAGCCAACACACACTGGTTCCAGAACACACCGTTCTCGACGACGAGGAAGTCGAGAATGTGTTACAGGAGTACAACGTCAAGAAGACGAATCTCCCGAAAATCAAGAGGAAAGACCCGGCGCTCCCGGACGACGCAGAGCCCGGTGACGTCATCAAGATTGTCCGGAATTCGCGAACGACCGACAAAGCAGTCGTATATCGACTGGTGATCGAATGAATCGTCAAGCTCGACGCGAGGTCTCTCGCAAGTACTTCTCTGAAGAACGGCTCGCAGAACATCACTTCCGCTCGTTTAACGCGTTCTTAGAACGCGGCATGTCCGAGGTCGTCGAAGAGAAGGCGACCATCGAGACCGACATCGGTGACAAAGAGGGCGAAGAACCCGTCTACGTCGAACTCGGTGGCGTCCGCGTCGAGACGCCCCGTGTCCGCGAGGCAGACGGTTCTGAGGAACTGCTCTTCCCGCAGGAAGCGCGCCTGCGCAACATCACCTACTCCGCCCCCGTGTTCATGGAGATGTCCATCGTCCGCGGCGGCGAAGAAGAAGAGGAAGTCGTCGTCGACACCGCCGAGACGAAGGTCGGCCGGATGCCCATCATGGTGGGCTCCTCGAAGTGTAACATCGCGGAACTCTCCGACGAGGACCTCGTCGAAATCGGTGAAGACCCCGTCGACCCCGGTGGCTACTTCATCGTCAACGGTTCCGAGCGCGTGCTCATGACCTCCGAGGACCTGGCACCGAACAAGATTCTCGCTGAGTACGACACGAAGTACGGCGACGAGATTCAGGTCGCCAAGACGTTCAGTCAACGCCGTGGCTACCGCGCACTCGTTCTCTGTGAGCGTAACCGCGAAGGACTCCTCGAAGTGTCGTTCCCCTCGGTTTCGGGCAGCGTCAACTTCGTCACGCTCGTGCGTGCACTCGGCCTCGAATCCGACGAGGAGATCGTCCACCGCGTCTCCGACGACCCGGAGATTGTGAAGTTCATGCTCGAAAACCTCGAAGAGGCCGACGTTCAGACCCAGGAACAGGCCATCGAGGCACTCGGCAAGCGCGTCGCTGGCGGACAGGGCAAGAACTACCAGCTCAAGCGCGCCAACTACGTCATCGACCGCTACCTCCTTCCGCACCTCCACGAAGAGGGTGCCGAAGAAGAGGAAGTGCGCATGAACAAGTCGTACTACCTCTGCCGCATGGCCGAGGCGTGTTTCGAACTCGCACTCCAGCGTCGCGAGTCCGACGACAAAGACCACTACGCCAACAAGCGCCTCAAGGTGTCCGGCGACCTGATGAAGGACCTCTTCCGGACGGCGCTCAACAAGCTGGCACGCGACGTGAAGTACCAGCTCGAACGTGCGAACATGCGTAACCGGAACCTCACGGTCAACACCGTGGTCCGGTCCGACGTGCTCACGGAGCGTCTCGAACACCCGATTGCGACGGGGAACTGGGTGGGTGGCCGCTCCGGCGTCTCCCAGCTCGTCGACCGCACCGACTACATGGGTGTGCTCTCTCACCTCCGCCGTCTCCGCAGTCCGCTGTCGCGCTCGCAGCCTCACTTCGAGGCACGCGACCTGCACGCGACCCAGTGGGGTCGCATCTGCCCGTCTGAAACGCCAGAAGGGCCGAACTGTGGTCTGGTGAAGAACTTCGCGCAGGCGATGGAGCTCTCTCAGAACGTCGAAGACGAACAGGCACTGAAACGAGAACTTGCGTCGATGGGTGTCGAGGGAATCCCCGGCATCGACAGCATCGACGCCACACCCGCAGACGACTAACATGGCTCAGGCACAGCGAGAAGCGAAAGTATACGTCAACGGTAGTCTCGTCGGGACGCACCCCGACCCCAACCAACTCGCAGCGCAGATTCGCGAGGCACGTCGCCGCGGCGACGTCAGCCAGATGGTGAACGTCTCCGTCAAGGAGCGCACCCGCGAAGTTATCATCAACGCGGACGCCGGGCGTGCCCGTCGTCCCCTCATCGTCGTCGAAGACGGCGAACAGCTGCTCACGGACGAACACGTCGAAGCCCTCGAAAACGACGAACTCGATTTCGAGGACCTCGTCGAGCGCGGACTCGTCGAGTTCATCGACGCCGAGGAAGAAGAGGACATCTACGTCGCCGTCGACGAAGACGAACTCAACGAGGACCACACGCACCTCGAAATCGACCCACAGCTCATCTTCGGTATCGGTGCCGGGATGATTCCGTACCCGGAACACAACGCGTCGCCGCGTATTACGATGGGTGCAGGGATGATGAAGCAGTCGCTGGGGATTCCGGCCGCGAACTACCGAATTCGCCCGGACACCCGCCAGCACCTCATGCACTACCCACAGCTCTCGATGGTCAAGACCCAGACCACAGAGCAGATTGGGTTCGACGAGCGACCGGCCGCCCAGAACTTCGTGGTGGCCGTCATGTCCTACGAGGGCTTCAACATCGAGGACGCACTCGTCATGAACAAGGGGTCTGTCGAGCGCGCACTCGCCCGTTCGCACTTCTTCCGGACCTACGAGGGCGAAGAACGTCGCTACCCCGGCGGTCAGGAAGACCGCTTCGAGATTCCGTCGCAGGACGTGCGTGGCGCACGCGGTGAAGACGCCTACTCACACCTCGACGAAGACGGCCTCGTCAACCCCGAAACGGTCGTCGACGAGAACTCCGTCCTCCTCGGCAAGACGTCGCCGCCGCGGTTCCTCGAAGAACCGGACGACATGGCGGGTCTCTCGCCGCAGAAGCGCCGCGAAACCTCTGTCACCATGCGCTCCGGTGAGTCCGGTGTCGTGGACACCGTTACCCTGATGGAAGGAGAAGACGGGTCGAAACTCGCCAAGGTCTCCGTTCGCGACCAGCGCGTTCCGGAACTCGGTGACAAGTTCGCATCCCGGCACGGACAGAAGGGTGTCGTGGGCCACTTGGCACCACAGGAAGACATGCCCTTTACCGCAGACGGCGTCGTTCCTGACCTCGTCCTCAACCCGCACGCACTGCCGTCGCGCATGACGGTCGGTCACGTGCTGGAGATGCTGGGCGGCAAAGTCGGCGCACTCGAAGGCCGCCGCGTCGACGGCACTGCCTTCCAGGGCGAAAACGAACACGAACTCCGCTCTGCACTGGAAGAACGCGGCTTCATGTCCTCCGGCAAGGAGGTCATGTACTCCGGCGTGACCGGCGAGAAGATCGAGGCCGAAATCTTCGTCGGCATCATCTTCTACCACAAACTGTACCACATGGTGAGCAACAAGCTGCACGCCCGTTCGCGCGGGCCGGTGCAGGTGCTCACCCGGCAACCGACCGAGGGTCGTGCCCGCGAGGGTGGCCTTCGTCTCGGGGAGATGGAGCGTGACACCGTCATCGGCCACGGGGCCGCGATGGTGCTGCAGGAACGCCTGCTCGACTCCTCCGACAAGGAGAGTGTCTACATCTCTGCGGACACTGGCATGGTCGCCGTCGAAGACCGTGACCAGCGCCGTATCTACGACCCCGTCACCGGTGACGAGGACAACATCCACGAAATCGACATCAGCTACGCGTTCAAGCTGCTCTTAGACGAGATGGTCGCACTCGGCGTTCGCCCGCGAATCGAGCTCAAGGACGCGGTCTAATCACACATGTCAATGCAGACACCCAAAGAAATCGGCAGCATTCAGTTCGGGTTGATGGACCCGGAGACGTACCGAGACATGTCCGCGACGAAGGTCATCACCGCGGACACCTACGACGACGACGGCTACCCAATCGACATGGGTCTCATGGACCCGCGTCTGGGCGTCATCGACCCCGGGCTGCAGTGCCGCACCTGCGGCCAGCACTCCGGGTCGTGTAACGGGCACTTCGGCCACATCGAACTGGCCGCGCCCGTCATCCACGTCGGCTTCACGAAACTCATCCGTCGGCTGCTCCGTTCGACCTGCCGTGAGTGTGGCCGCCTCTCGCTCACGCAGGAAGAAGCAGACGAGTATCGCGAGAACCTCAAGCGGACGAAGGAACTCGGCGACGACTGGAGCGACGTGATGAAAGCGGCAGTCCGGCAGGCTCGCAAGGCCCACCGCTGTCCGCACTGCAGTTCGCCCCAGCACGACATCAAACACGAGAAGCCAACGACCTACTACGAGGTCCAGAACGTGCTCGCCGGCGACTTCTCCGAGCGCATCGCCTCTGCGATGCAACCGGACCCCGACGACGAGGACGACGAAGGCATCTCGCCGGTCGAACTCGCAGACAAGTCCGGCCTCCCGGCCGACCGAATCAACGAGGTGCTCGCTGGTGAGTTCCGCCCCGTCGGCGACGACCGGAAGGCGCTTGAGAAGGCACTCGGCATCGACCTGACCGAAGAGGACATGAACAAACTGATGCCCTCGGACATCCGCGACTGGTTCGAGGACATCCCGAACGAAGACCTCATCACGCTCGGCATCGACCCCGACCGGTCGCGTCCCGAGTGGATGATTCTCACTGTGCTTCCGGTCCCGCCGGTGACTGCCCGTCCGTCGATTACGCTCGACAACGGTCAGCGCTCCGAGGACGACCTGACACACAAACTCGTCGACATCATCCGCATCAACCAGCGGTTCATGGAGAACCGTGAGGCCGGTGCGCCGCAACTGATTATCGAGGACCTGTGGGAACTGCTTCAGTACCACGTCACCACGTTCATCGACAACGAGATTTCGGGCACGCCGCCGGCACGTCACCGGTCTGGCCGCCCGCTCAAGACGCTCAGTCAGCGTCTCAAGGGGAAGGAAGGTCGCTTCCGTGGCTCGCTGTCCGGGAAGCGTGTCAACTTCTCCGCGCGTACCGTCATCTCGCCGGACCCGACGCTCTCGCTCAACGAAGTCGGTGTCCCGGACCGCGTCGCGTCCGAGATGACCCAGACGATGAACGTCACCGAGCGGAACATCGAGGAGGCCCAGCAGTACGTCCGCAACGGCCCCGAGAAACACCCCGGTGCGAACTACGTCCGTCGTCCAGACGGCCGTCGCCTCAAGGTGACCGAGAAGAACTGCGAAGAACTCGCAGAGAAGGTCGAACTCGGCTGGGAAGTCAACCGACATCTCGTCGATGGCGACATCGTCATCTTCAACCGGCAGCCATCGCTGCACCGGATGTCCATCATGGCGCACGAAGTCGTCGTGATGCCGTACAAGACGTTCCGCCTGAACACCGTCGTCTGCCCGCCGTACAACGCAGACTTCGACGGCGACGAGATGAACATGCACGCCCTCCAGAACGAGGAGGCCCGTGCCGAGGCACGCGTCCTCATGCGTGTCCAAGAGCAGATTCTCTCGCCGCGCTTCGGTGAGAACATCATCGGCGCCATTCAGGATCACATCTCGGGAACCTATCTCCTCACGCACGACAACCCACGGTTCGTCGAGACGCAAGCGCTCGACCTGCTTCGTGCGACGCGCGTGGACACGCTCCCGAAACCCGCAGGCGAAGACGAAGACGGCACGCCGTACTGGACCGGCCAGCAAATCTTCTCCGAACTCCTGCCCGACGACCTGGACATGGAGTTCACCTCGAAGGTAGGCGACACGGTCCGTATCGTCGACGGCCAACTCGTCGAAGGAACCATCGACGAGGACGCAGTCGGTGCCTTCGGTGGCGAGATTGTCGACGTCCTCGCGAAGGACTACTCGAAGACGCGCTCGCGCATCTTCATCAACGAGATTGCGTCGCTGGCGATGCGCGCCATCATGCACTTCGGTCTCTCCATCGGTATCGACGACGAGTCCATCCCGGACGAGGCGACCGCACAGGTCGACGAGGCCATCGACGCCGCCTACGACAAGATTCAGGAACTCATCGAAATCTACGAGAACGGCGAACTCGAGTCGCTGCCCGGCCGTTCCGTCGACGAGACGCTGGAGATGAAGATTATGCAGCGTCTCGGCAAGGCACGTGACTCTGCTGGTGAAATCGCAGAAGACCACTTCGAAGAGGACAACCCGGCGGTCGTGATGTCGAAGTCCGGTGCGCGTGCATCCATGCTCAACCTGACCCAGATGGCCGGTTGTGTCGGCCAGCAGGCAGTTCGGGGCGAGCGCATCAACCGTGGCTACGAGGGTCGTACCCTGAGCCACTACCAGAAAGGTGACCTCTCGGCCGACGCACACGGATTCGTCGAGAATTCGTACCGTGCTGGCCTCACCCCGCGTGAGTTCTTCTTCCACGCGATGGGTGGCCGTGAGGGCCTGGTCGACACTGCAGTCCGTACCTCGAAGTCCGGATACCTGCAGCGTCGTCTCATCAACGCACTCTCCGAACTCGAAGCGCAGTACGACGGCTCTGTCCGCGACACGTCGGGCACCATCGTCCAGTTCGAGTTCGGTGAAGACGGCACGAGTCCCGTCAAGGTCTCGTCGAGCGAAGACACGCCCATCGACGTGGACGCCATCGCGGACCGCGTCGTCGACGCGGAGTTCTCCTCGGACGCCGAGAAAGAACGCTTCCTCGGCGAGAGTGCACCGCCGACCAACCTCTCCGAACACGCAGAACCGCGCGTCAGCGCCGGTGCGGAGGTAGAATCAGATGACTAAGAACGTAGACCTCTCCCAGTACGAATACGTCGACCAGAACGTCGTCGACGTCGTCGAGTCGAAGGAACTGTCTCGACGCCTGAAGGACCGCATCTACCAGACCATCGAAGAGCGTGAGGGCGTCTCGCCCCAGCAGGCCACCGAAATCGCACAAGCCGTCGAGAACCGCTACATCGAGACGCGCGTCGACCCGCTGGACCCCGTCGGGACCGTCTCGGCGCAGTCTATCGGTGAACCCGGAACGCAGATGACGATGAACACGTTCCACTACGCGGGTGTCGCCGAAATCGACGTGACGCAGGGGCTCCCCCGTCTCATCGAACTCGTGGACGCGCGGAAGACGCCGGACACGCCGATGATGACGGTCTACCTCGAAGACGAGTACGCAGAGAACCGTGACCTCGCCCACCAGGTCGTCTGGGACATCGAGTCCACGAAGGTTCTCGCACTGGGTGACATCTCGACCAACGTCGCCGACATGGTCGTGCAGGTGAACCTCAACGACGAGACGCTCCTCGAACGCTGGCCGACCTACGACGACGAAGGCGTCGTCGCCAGCGAGATTGCCGACACCATCGAGGACGCCCTCGGTATCACGACGCGGCGACAGGGGACGCTCATCGAGTTCGGCCCCGAGAGCCCGAGTTACCGACGCCTCCTCCAACTGGTCGAGGAACTGCGCGACATCGTGTTCAAGGGTATCGAGGAAGTCTCGCGCGTCGTCATCCGCAAAGAGCAGAACGACGAGACTGGCGACGAGGAGTTCGTCCTCTACACCGAAGGGTCGGCCTTCGGCGACGTGCTCTCTATCGAGGGCGTCGACGCCTCGCGGACCACCTCGAACAACATCCACGAGGTGCACAAGCAACTCGGTATCGAGGCCGCTCGCGAAGCGATCATCAACGAGACGATGAACACGCTCAAAGAGCAGGGTCTCGACGACGTGAACATTCGCCACCTGATGCTCGTCGCGGACATCATGACGAACGACGGCACCATCGAGTCCATCGGTCGCCACGGTATCTCCGGGTCGAAGGACTCCGTCCTCGCTCGTGCAGCATTCGAGGTGACGGTCAACCACCTGCTCGACGCCGCAATCCACGGCGAAGAAGACGACCTAGACGGCGTCATCGAGAACGTCATCGTCGGCAAGCCGATTGCAATCGGCACCGGTGACGTCGACCTGCGGATGGGCTCGCTCACCGCCAAAGACACCGAAGCCAACGCCGCGCCTGAACCGTCCGACGACTGACGATGAAAGTCACGCTGTCGGATACGGCACGTCGGTACATCGCCCTCTTCGAGGACGAGACCGACGCGACGGCACACGACTGTCTCGTCTTCGACGACCGGGTCGTCTTCCTCGTCTCTGCAGGGGAGATGGCGACGGCGATCGGCCCGGGCGGACGGACGGTTCAGTCGGTCGAACAGCGAATCGGTCGGTCGGTCGAACTCGTCGAAGACGCCGACACACCGGAGGCGTTCGTCGCGAGCACACTCGCCCCGGCCGCCGTCCGACACGTGACGATTTCACGCCAGAACGACACCGTCGCCTACGTCGAAGTCGCGGACGAAGACCGTGGCGTCGCCATCGGTGCTGGCGGGAAGACCATCGACACCGCGCGTGAACTGGCCCGTCGTCACTACGACATCGACGACATCCAGTTGACGTAGGCCACTCGCGTCTACCGTCGCCCGGGAGACGGGCACACGTTTTTGTCCGCCGCGCGCGGCGAGCTATTTATGTTGCAGCTTCGACCGCTAGCCGACACCGTCGTCGGACAAATCGACGTCGGGGGACTCACGGCGTACGAAGACATCGCGAGTGCGCTCGCGGGATTCACCGTCGGAGCGGTCGTCGTCTACCTCGTCGGCCGACTCCTGGTGGTCCCGACGGTCACCCGCGTCGTCAGCGCCCGCAACGTGAACAATCCGACACTGGAGACGGCGACGCGAACGTATACGCACGCGTTCGTCGTCGTCCTCTCGGCACTCGCTGGTGTCATCGGCGCGGGGTACGGGGCGGTGCTGACGAACAGCGCGCTCATCATCGCGGCACTGACCATCGTCTTCGGCGTCGCCGGCCAGGAGGTCATCGGCGCGCTCATCAGCGGGCTCTTCCTCGTTGCCGACCCGGATTTCAACGTCGGTGACTGGATTTCGTGGCCCAACGGCGAAGGCGTCGTCGAGGCCGTCGACTTCCGTGTCACGCGCGTCCGCACACTCAACAACGAGACGATTACCGTGCCGAACACGGAACTCACGACGAACGCGCTGGTACGCCCGTACGGACGAGAACGATACCGAATCACCGAGCGCGTGGACGTCGCGTACGGCGACGACACGGAACTCGCACTCCTCGAACTCGCCGAAGTAGCCAGACAGGACGACCGGGTGCTGGAAGACCCACCACCACGGTCACGAATCGAAGAGTTCGGCGGGAGTTCTATCGGCCTCAAAGCGGAGTTCTGGGTCGCCTCGCCGATGGACGTCGACCTCGTCGAAGTGCGCTCGCAGTTCAGACGGCGGGTGAAAGGCCGGTTCGACGAGGTCGGACTGACGCTCGGCCCACCGTCCGGCAGAGAAGTGAGCGGCCGTCTCGACGTGGACCTCGTGGGTAATTGACACACGAGAGCGAAACGACCACTTCTCCGGGCAGTTTAGTCCCTCTTCGCAGACGAGCGGCCGTCGTTTGGAATCCGTGAAACGGATTCAGCTTCGATTAGCGACCCCTAAGGACGAATCTGAGGCCGTCTCGCCGGATTCGAAAAGGGAGGCTTAAGTAGCTCCATCTGGAACTCATGTTCACTATGGCGAACGGCAAATACGCCGCGCGCAAGCTCAAAAAAGACCGGCAGAAGCGACGCTGGTCCGACTCTGAGTACGCGCGCCGTGAGCGCGGTCTCGGGAAGAAGTCCGACCCGCTCGAGGGTGCCCCACAGGGTCGTGGCATCGTCCTCGAGAAGGTTGGTATCGAAGCAAAGCAGCCGAACTCGGCAATCCGGAAATGTGTCCGTGTTCAGCTCATCAAGAACGGAAAGCAGGTCACCGCATTCTGTCCCGGTGACGGTGCAATCTCGTTCATCGACGAGCACGACGAAGTGACCATCGCCGGTATCGGTGGCGCGAAGGGTCGCGCGATGGGTGACCTTTCGGGTGTCAACTACAAGGTCGAGAAGGTCAACGGTGTCTCGATGATCGAACTCGTCCGTGGAAACGCTGAGAAGCCGGTGCGCTAACCATGTCGGAAAGCGACGCCCCCGAACCCGACTCCCCCGCAAGCAGCGAGGAAGCAAACCAGAACGCGCTTCTGTTCGGTGTCTGGGACTGCTCCGAGATGGAGTTCACCGACCCCAGCATGAGCCGCTACATCAAGGCGACGCCGATTGCCCACACGATGGGCCGTCACGCCTCGAAGCAGTTCCAGAAGAGCGAAATCAGCATCGTCGAGCGCCTCATCAACCGTCTGATGCAGACGGAAGATAACACGGGCCACAAGCAGAAGACGAGCAAGATCGTCAAGGAAGCGTTCGAAATCGTCCACGAGCAGACCGAGGAGAACCCGGTTCAGGTCCTCATCCGTGCAGTCGAGAACGCCGGTCCGCGCGAAGAGACCGTCCGCCTCAAGTACGGTGGTATCTCGGTCCCGCAGGCTGTCGACGTTGCACCCCAGCGCCGTGTCGACGAAGCGCTGAAGTTCATCGCACAGGGCACCCTCAAGGGCTCGTACAAGTCGAAGACCTCTGCCGCCGAATCACTCGCACAGCAGATTACCGGCGCAGCAGCCTACGACGTTCAGGCGTACGCTATCTCGCAGAAAGAAGAGAAAGAGCGCGTCGCAGAAGCGGCCCGATAATCTCCCTTCTCTCTTCGTTTTTCACCCCCACAGAGCGGCAGTGCTGTCTGGTCGTCTTGTTGGCACTTGACTCCGACTCGTGACCGTCTCAGTCGGCCGCGACGTTCGACCCGACGACGTAGTTTTTCACCACGTCCACGAGTGCGCGGCGATACTCGCTTTTCGAGGGGTCGGCCGCGAGCGTCCGGAAGTGTTCTTTGAACGTGTCTAACGAGACTGATGGGGCGTCGTCGGCGGCGGCGTGTGCGAGGTCGTATAGCCGATGGTCGGCGTCGATGAGGTCGTGACGCTCGGCGAGTGCGAGTGCGAACCCTGCGTTCACCGCCGTAATCTCCGGGTCAGACCCGACGGTGACCAGTTGTGACCCCGGCCGACCGGATGGTCGTCGACGACTCGCGAGCGCGGACGCAAGTTCCGATTCGAGGAACTGAACGAGTTTGTCCGCGGGCGCGACAGCGAGCGTCAGGTCGTCGGCGTAGATGTCCTTGCAGTGATTCGCAATCTGATAGCAGTGGGCGAGTTTCCGGCGCTCGATTGTCCGCCCGGTGAGTGCCAGAAAGACGGCTTCCTCTGTCGACTGGTAGTGTGAGGCGTGGCCTTCCTCGTTGCGAGCCATGTGTGAGAGTTCGTGGAGTGCGAGCTCCCGAGCCATCGCACTCGTCGCCATCTGCCGCGAGATGTTGAGGACGTGGCGGTCCTGATAGTGGGCGGCCCAGGTACGGACGTCTGGCTCGTCGCGCACGTGCACGACGACTGGATAGTCGAGGTCGAACTCGGTTTCGAACAGGTCGGCGGCGCTCAAGAACGGGTCTGCAGGGGCGCCTCCGAGCACACGGAGGTCCATTCGTACGTGTGTAATGTTATCAACCAGCATGACTCTTCCGCCGAGTGATTCGAAACCAGACCGTGTGAGAGAGTGTCTGGCTATCGTGACAGAACTGCTCATACCCCGGCGCTAGGGGCGCTGAAAAGGGCAAATCCGCTGGGTGAAAACACTACTCTTTTGACCCTCCTGCCGGTACAAGGCTGTATAATGGGCCGACGAAAGAAAATCGTCCAGGAATGTGAGAAACTGATGGACAAGCCGGAGCAGATCCGGAACATTGCCATCGCAGCTCACGTCGACCACGGGAAGACGACACTTTCGGACAATCTCCTTGCGGGTGCCGGTATGATCTCTGACGAGACTGCCGGTCAGCAGCTCGCGATGGACACGAAAGAAGACGAACAGGAACGCGGAATCACCATCGACGCAGCAAACGTTTCGATGACCCACGAGTGGAACGACCGGAACCACCTCATCAACCTCATCGACACGCCGGGCCACGTCGACTTCGGTGGCGACGTGACGCGTGCGATGCGTGCTGTCGACGGTGCACTCGTCGTCGTCGACGCCGTCGAGGGCGCCATGCCGCAGACCGAGACGGTTCTGCGTCAGGCACTCCGCGAGGGCGTCAAGCCGGCCCTGTTCATCAACAAGGTCGACCGCCTCATCAACGAACTGCAGGAAGGTCCCCAGGAGATGCAGCAACGTCTCGTCGACGTCATCTCCGACGTCAACGAACTCATCCGTGGGATGACCGAAGAGAAGGACTACGACTGGACCGTCTCCGTCGAAGAGGGGACCGTCGCATTCGGGTCCGCGCTCTACAAGTGGGGTGTCTCCATGCCGTCGATGGAAGAGACCGGTATCTCCTTCGGCGACATCATGGAACTCGAACGTGCTGGCGACCGTCAGGAACTCCACGAGCGCACGCCGCTTTCGGACGTCGTTCTCGACATGGTTGCAGAGCACTTCCCCAACCCGCTCGAAGCCCAGCCCCGTCGTATCCCGACGGTCTGGCGTGGTGACTCCGAGTCCGAAATCGCGCGCCAGATGCGCGAAGTCGACGACGACGGCGAAGTCGTCTTCATGGCGACCGACATCTCGATGGACCCCCACGCGGGTGAAATCGCGACGGGTCGCCTGTTCTCCGGTACCATCCGCAAGGGTCAGGAGCTCTACGTCTCCGGTACCGCAGGCAAGAACCGCGTCCAGTCCGTCGGTGTCTTCATGGGTGGCGAGCGCGAGGAACTCGACCGTGGTGTCCCCGCAGGGAACATCGCAGCAGTCACGGGTCTCCGTGACGCTATCGCCGGTTCCACCGTCTCCTCGGTCGAGATGACGCCGTTCGAGTCCATCGAGCACATCTCCGAGCCTGTCATCACGAAGTCCGTCGAGGCAGAGCGCATGGACGACCTGCCGAAGCTCATCCAGACGCTCCAGCAGGTCGCAAAGGAAGACCCGACCATCCGCGTCGAGATTAACGAGGACACGGGCGAGCACCTCATCTCCGGTCAGGGTGAGCTCCACCTCGAAGTCATCACGCAGCGCATCCGCGACAATCAGGGCATCCCGGTCCGCACCGGTGAGCCGATCGTCGTCTACCGCGAGCAGGTCCAGGGCAAGTCCCACGAGGTCGAGGGTGTCTCCCCGAACCGCCACAACAAGTTCTACATCACGGCGGAACCCCTCTCGCAGGACATCGTCGACGACATCAAGCTGGGCAACATCTCGATGGACATGCCCGAACTGGAGCGCCGTGAGGCACTGCAGGAAGCCGGCATGGACAAGGACACGTCCCAGAACGTCGAACACATCCACGGGACGAACATCCTCATCGACGACACGAAGGGTATCCAGCACCTCAACGAGACGATGGAACTCGTCATCGAGGGTCTCGAAGAGGCACTCGACGACGGTCCGCTCGCTGCGGAACCCGTTCAGGGGACGCTCCTCCGACTCCACGACGCGAAGCTCCACGAGGACACTATCCACCGCGGTCCCGCACAGGTCATCCCTGCGACGCGTGACGCGGTCCACCGCTCGCTCATCGCGGGTCAGGTGAAGCTCCTCGAACCCATCCAGAACGTCCGCATCGACGTTGCCTCCGAGTACATGGGCTCGGCCTCCGGCGAGATTCAGGGTCGCCGTGGCCGCGTCGACGACATGTACCAGGAGGGTGACCTCATGGTCATCGAGGGTATCGCACCCGTCGAAGAGATGATCGGATTCTCCTCCGACATCCGTTCGGCGACCGAAGGCCGCGCCTCCTGGAACACGGAGAACGCTGGCTTCCGCGTGCTCTCGGACAACCTCCAGCGCGAGAAGATTATGGAGATTCGCGAGCGCAAGGGCATGAAGCTCGAGCTCTCGCAGGCCATCGACTACATCTAAGCGCTCTCTCTGCTTTCTTTCGGTTCTCGGCCCACCAGCGACCGCCTCCTTTTCACAGTGTGACCAGTTCGGTTCCTCGTCGTCTGGACCGCCGCGTCGACGCGTTCTGGCTGTGCCCGTTTGCCGTGTCACATGCCATCACGCGGCCGATATCGGCAAGCTGTGTCACCTGCGAAGGCTTATACGTCGTGGCCGAATCACGAACACATATGCGTAGGGGCACGTCTCCCGACTCCTGTCGCGTCGACGCGGAACCACAGCCGAGCCACGCGTCACCGACAACATCGTCGGGACGGCCCACGGAGGTGGGACGATGAGCGCACAAGACGGAGACCACCAGAGCGACGCGGAAGCCGACGCCGAAACCGACGGTGGTGGCGAGATGCCGAAACCACACACGGTTCGACTCGAACTCGTCGACGAACCCGGCCAGCTCCTCGCTGCGCTCCAACCCATCGCAGATAACGGTGGCAACCTGCTTTCGATATTCCACGAACGCGGCAACCTAACGCCGCGCGGCCACATCCCCGTGGAAGTCGACCTCGAATGCCCACCGGACCGCTTCGAAGGCATCGTCGATGCGCTCCGCGACGCCGGTGTCAACGTCATCCGCGCGGGTGCAGAACACTTCGGCGAAGAGGTGACGCTCATCCTCGTCGGTGACCTCGTCGACTCCGACCTCTCGGACACGCTCCATCGCGTGGAGGCGTCCGCAGACGCGACGGTCAAGGACCTCTCGCTGTCTGCGCCGGACGGCACGCAAGAACCATCGAGCGCGCGACTGAGGCTCGCTGCGCGGTCCGGAAAGACCGAAGATGCGCTCGCTGTCGTCCGCGAGATTGCGGCGGAGAAAGAGTTGCACGTCATCGAACCACTCACGGAGGAGTCAGCATGACGCTCCGACTCGCTGTCCTCGGTGCTGGTGCGGTCGGTGGGTCGGTACTCGACCTCGCCAGTGAGTACGGCCACGAAGTCGTCGCGTTCGCCGACTCGTCGTCGTCCGTCTCCGACCCCACTGGGCTCGACCCGGAGGCTGTCCACGACCGGAAAGAACGTGAGGGTGTCGTCGGCGACGACAACCCCAACGCGCTGTTCGACGCCGATTACGACGTGCTCGTAGAGGCGACGCCGACGACCCTCGGTGACGCCGAACCGGGCTTCTCACACGTCGAGCGCGCGCTTGCAGACGACCGCCACGTCGTCCTGGCGAACAAAGGTCCCGTGGCCGAGCGCTACGCCGACCTGCGCGCCCTCGAAGCGGAGAGTGCGGGTCGCGTGCAGTTCGAAGCGACTGTCGGCGGCGCGATTCCCGTCCTCTCGACGATTTCGGACCTCGGGGCGAACCACGTGAGCGCCGCGCGCGGCGTCCTCAACGGGACTGCTAACTTCATCCTCTCGCGGATGGCCGCGGAAGGACTCGATTACGAACACGTCCTCGCGGAGGCACAGGACCTCGGCGTGGCCGAAGCGGACCCGTCGTTCGACGTCGACGGCATCGACGCCGCACTCAAGTTCGTCATCCTCGCGAACGTCCTCTCAGACGGGGAAACCGAATACACCCTCGACGACGCGGACGTCGACGGGATTCGGAACGTCCCCGGGACGGCGCTGGACCTCGCCGCGGAAGACGGGCGCACGGTTCGACTCATCGGTGAAGCGACCCCGGATGGGGTGCGCGTGGCACCGCGCCTGGTCCCACAGGGGGCCGCGCTCGCCGTCACGGGCACGCAAAACATCGTTCAACTGGAGACGACACATGCTGGTCAGCTGAACGTAAGCGGCCGCGGTGCGGGTGGTCCGGAGACTGCGACGGCCGTGCTGTCCGACGTTTCCCGACTCGAATAATCCACTTTCTGGCCCGTAGGGGCCGTCTTCTTCCAGTTGGCCGATTACGGATTCGTGGCGTGAACCACTGTGGTATGCTTCCGCAAATCGCAGTACGGCGCTTAGACGCCCCGTAGACCGTATCGAAATCGTTTTAGGGGTTTCAACAAAAACACTCCCCACAGAGCGCCTTAGCGCGTGAATACACCAATGAGCGACAAACCCCACCAGAATCTGGCCATCATCGGCCACGTCGACCACGGTAAGAGTACGCTCGTCGGCCGACTCCTGTTCGAGACCGGTTCCGTCCCGGAACACGTCATCGAGCAGCACCGAGAAGAGGCCGAGGAGAAAGGCAAAGGCGGATTCGAATTCGCCTACGTCATGGACAACCTCGCAGAAGAGCGCGAGCGCGGTGTAACGATCGACATCGCACACCAGGAATTCGACACTGATGAGTTCTACTTCACCATTGTCGACTGTCCCGGTCACCGCGACTTCGTTAAGAACATGATCACCGGTGCTTCGCAGGCTGACAACGCGGTTCTCGTCGTCGCAGCTGATGACGGTGTCGCACCCCAGACCCGCGAGCACGTCTTCCTCGCACGGACGCTCGGTATCGGCGAACTCATCATCGCGGTCAACAAGATGGACGTCGTCGACTACAGCGAAGACACGTACAAGGAAGTCAAAGAGCAGGTCGGCAAGCTCCTCAAGCAGGTCCGCTTCAACTCCGACGACGCGACCTACGTGCCGATCTCCGCCTTCGAGGGCGACAACATCGCCGAGCGCTCCGACAACACGTCGTGGTACGATGGCGACATCCTCCTCGAAGCACTCAACAACCTGCCGGCACCGTCCCCACCGACGGACGCACCGCTGCGTCTGCCCATCCAGGACGTCTACACCATCTCCGGCATCGGTACCGTCCCTGTCGGACGTATCGAGACGGGTACCCTCAACCCCGGCGACAACGTGAGCTTCCAGCCGTCTGACGTTGGCGGCGAAGTCAAGACCGTCGAGATGCACCACGAAGAAGTCGACAGTGCTGGCCCCGGTGACAACGTCGGGTTCAACGTTCGTGGCGTTGGCAAGGACGACATCCGCCGTGGCGACGTCTGTGGCCCGGCTGACGACCCGCCGAAGGTCGCCGAGACGTTCAAGGCACAGGTCGTCGTCATGCAGCACCCCTCGGTCATCACCGCTGGCTACACGCCGGTCTTCCACGCCCACACGGCGCAGGTCGCGTGTACCATCACCGAAATCAACCAGAAGCTCGACCCCGCGTCGGGTGAGGTTGCTGAGGAGAACCCGGACTTCATCAAGTCCGGCGACGCTGCTATCGTGACTGTCCGTCCGCAGAAACCGCTCAGCATCGAGCCGTCCTCCGAGATTCCGGAACTCGGCAGCTTCGCTGTCCGTGACATGGGTCAGACCATCGCGGCCGGCAAAGTGCTCGAAGTCAACGAGCGATAACAATGCAACAGGCACGCGTTCGGCTCGCCGGCACGAGTCCGGAAGACCTCGACGAGATCTGCGACGACGTCCGCGAGATTGCGAACAAGACGGGCGTCAACCTCAGCGGGCCGATCCCGCTGCCCACGAAAACGCTCGAAGTCCCTTCCCGCAAATCGCCTGATGGCGAAGGGACGGCGACGTGGGAACACTGGGAGATGCGCGTCCACAAGCGTCTGATCGACCTCGACGCTGACGAGCGCGCTCTGCGCCAGCTGATGCGCGTTCAGGTCCCTAACGACGTCAGCATCGAGATCGTCCTCGAAGACTAATCACGGTCTGTCCACGGACGGACACACCGTTTCGTGACGCTTTGCGTCACACTCGCGGCTGTCGAGGCGCGCGTCCGGAAGCTCTGCCCACGAGCTGGGTTCAGCGCTAAGGCGCGTGTCATCTCACTTCGATTCGAGACGTCGGTCGTTTCCGACGTGTCGCTTTCGTGGAGTGGGTGACGACGACTCGCCAGCGAGCACCGACAAAATCGCCCGACAGCGAGATGCTACTGTCTGTCTGGCTGATGCAGAAACATAGAGTATAAGTGTATCCCACGACTCCGTGGGAATGAGGGCTCGTAGATCAGTGGCAGATCGCTTCCTTCGCAAGGAAGAGGCCCGGGGTTCAAATCCCCGCGAGTCCATCAACTTCTGTCGATACCACCGGTGAGCGGAGCGAACCGCGTGTATCGACTGTATTGATGCCTGTCTGAGCGGGGATTTGAATCAGGGAGCGAGAGGTGAGCGAGCAGCGCGAGCGAACGGGAGCGACCGTGGTTCAACATCCCCGCGAGTCCATTTCCTTCCGTTCACTACGTTCACTCCAGTCAATGGACTCGCTTGCCCCCACTCGCTTCGCTCGTGGGGACCCCGCGAGTCCACTATCATTTTCGCGACGCAACACACCGAGTCGTGACTCCGTCAGGAGTCCGGCGAGTACCTCCTGCGTCGCGTGATGTAGTGCCTGTCTGAGCGGGGATTTGAGCAGCGAGCAACCCGAAGGGTTGCGAGTGAGTTCAAATCCCTCGTGGCTAACGGTTCGGAGTGACCTCGCCAAGCGACTTGTTGGTGATTCCACGAGTGCCGGGGGCCGATAGCCGATGAAACACGCCCTCGACCGTCCACCACCAATTCAATATTTCTTTCTAACCGTGGAAACTGGGCTCAGACGTTATCTATTGGAGGAACCCGGAGATCCCGCCAATGGCTACGACAAGGACACCTACCCAATTCATCGAAACTCCATACAATGTCGAACTCAATGGTTGCTGAACAACGAGAAATACGATAACCAAGGCTGCAACTAGGAGAGGTCCGAATGGCCCAATTCCGTTTGAACCGGACATACTCAAAAGAGCCCCCCACCGAATAGACCGCCATCATCTCGAGACGTGTTTTCTGACCCCATTCCCTCGTTGTGTTTAATTACGAAAGCAAATTGAGTTGGGTTCATGAAATCTTGTTGTCTATTTCTGAACTTGTTCTCAAGCTCCCGCCAGCCATCCATGTCCTCAATGCCGCACGCGCAGGCAATTACGAACTCATAGTTGTCGGCATAGTCTTCCAACTGACCTCGAAGTTTCTTTTTTTGAGAGTTACTGAAATTCCGTTTCAGTTCAATTCCGACAGTGCCGTCGACAACCACGTCGCCGTACGAAGTTCCATGTTCAGTACTGACAACATGACCACCACCACCGCTCATTCCGATATCAAAGCCCATTCCACCTGCCTGCTCATTTAGAGCATCGTCAAGGTAAGCCTTCAGCTCAGACTGATACTTGTTCTCGTGGTCGTGTACTTGCGACGGAACCCATTGTTCAACGAGGTTCAATACGTTTCTACCAAGATTTCCTCCACCCAGCATATCAAATAACAATAAATTGTTCAATGATAATACTTTTTCCCAGACTATTCAATGCGAGTTTTTCTTTGTATTGCGTACTACCGAGAACACTCGATGATACCCAGGCAACGTCAAAACGACCCACAACGCCTTCGAGAATTCTCCAATGACCGGACAGGAAGAGCAGAATGATTATAATTACCTCCTCTGAACATCGGGTAGATGGCTGGCACGATTCGTGTGTTGCACGTCGACGACGACCCGTATTTCGGGGAACTGACGGCAACATATCTCGAACGCGAAAACGAGCGACTCAGCGTCGTGTCGGCCACGCGTGCTGAAGACGGCGCGGCTCGACTCGACGAGAACGACATCGACTGCATCGTCAGCGACTACGACATGCCCGGCCAGTCTGGAATCGACTTTTTGGAGACGGTCCGCGAGACACACCCCGAACTCCCGTTTATCCTCTTTACAGGCAAGGGCTCAGAGGAGGTCGCGGCCGATGCGATTTCGGCCGGCGCGACCGACTACATCCAAAAAGAGACTGGCACCAGCCAGTACACGGTTCTCGCGAACCGCATCACGAACACCGTCGCACAGTACCGTGCTCGCCGTCACTCGGAACGTGCCAACCACCGGCGTCGACAGACTCTCACGCGAATCACCGACGGCTACGTCGAGATGGACGCCGACCTCACGATTACCGATGTCAACGAGCAGACGGTCGAACTGTCGGGGCTCGCACGCGAGCAACTCATCGGGATGAACTACCGGCGACTCATGACCGTGGGTGACTCGAACGCGTCGGTCGAGGGGTACAACGACGTCCTCGAGACAGGTGACCCGCACACGATAGAAGCCCGGTCAGACATCAACCCGAAGCGGTGGCTCGAAGAACGAATCTTCCCGTCGGAGACCGACGAGAGTATCTACGTCTACTTCACCGACGTCACAGAGCGAAAGGAGCGCGAACGGCAACTCCAGACTCGAACCAGACAGCTCCAGGGAATCCTCGATAGCGTGCAGGCAGCCCTCTGGATGCGCGATACCGAGCATCAGTTCATGCTGATGAATACCAACTACAGGGGATTGTTTGGGATCGACAGGGACCTCGACGTTACCGGCGAACCGCTAGACAGCCTCCTCGACGCGAATCTCGCCGCGAGGTTCAAAGCGCACGACCAGCGTGCCCTGTCGGCCGGTGAACCAGTCGAGGTCGAAGAAGAACTGGAGACTGCGTTCGGGACGCGCGTCTATCTCGCGAGAATCACGCCGTTGTTCGACGACGATGACCAGCCGTTTGCCACGGCAGGAGCGGCCGTCGATATCACGCGGCGGAAAGAGCGGGAACAGACCTTGACGGCGCTCCACACCGCAGCCCAAACGATCGAGCAATCGACCGACGAACAGACGGTCTACGAGACGCTCGTCGAGACGGCTGAGAACGTGCTGAACTTCGACCTCGTCGCGGTCGACATCGAACGCGACGGCTACCTCGTGCAGGAAGCGTGGGAGCTCACAGGCGACGAGAGCGGCTACTACGAGCGAACCTCGCTGGACTCGAACGACACGTTCGCGGTGCGAGCGTACAAGCGCCAGGAGACGATTATCGTCGACGACCTCCGCGAGTCCGACATCACACCGGCGGATATCGACTACCGGTCGGCCTTGACCGTCCCAATCGGGCGATTCGGGACGTTTCAGGCGGTGTTCAGCGAAGTCGCCGCGTTCGACGAGTACGACCAGGAGTTCGCCGAACTCCTCGTCGACCACGCCAGGGTGAAATTAGAGCAACTCGACACCGACAGCGGTCGCCGATAGCGCCCCCAAAACCGTTTCTTCGTCGCCAGGTCGAACCCACGCAAAGAATTTTCCGCCCCCACGACAAGCCCTTGCCAACAAATGTCACACAGAACGATTCCGTACAGTTGTGACAACGCCGTCGCGTTGGGCGACGTCACGGCTGCGGGGCACGTCGTCTTCGGAAAGAACAGTGACCGACCGGTACGGGAGACACAACCGCTGGTGTTCAATCCGCGCGAGACCCACGACGACGGCGACACGCTCGAACTCGCGTACCGCGAAATTCCACAGGTTGAAGAGACGTACGCGACGCTCGGCACGGCCCCGTACTGGTGTTGGGGGTACGAACTCGGCGTCAACGAACACGACGTGGTCGCCGGCAACGAGGCGGTGTTCACCGAACCACTGAAAGACGCGCTCGACGCACACGACGCGGGCGACACTCCCGAACGTGGCCTTCTCGGAATGGAGTTGCTTCGCCTCGGACTCGAACGAGCGACGACTGCCGAGGCTGCCGTCGAAGTCGTCGCGGAACTCCTCGAACGCTACGGCCAGTTCGGGTCGGCCGTCGCGGGGAAAACCGACGCTGATGGCGCGTACGACAACTCCTATCTCGTCGCCGACCCGGGGGAGGCGTGGATTCTCGAAACCGCCGGGTCGTCGTGGACGGCCACGCGGGTGAACTCGGGGACGGCGTCCATCTCGAACGAACTGACGATTCGTGAACAGTGGGACCGCGACTCCGGCGAGATACGAGCGAGCGCAGTCGAGGCGGGATGGTGGCCGGGGGGTCGCGAACCGTTCGACTTCGCCGAGGCGTACACCGACCACGAGACGCCGCTGCAGGTGTCGCACATCAGATATCAACGCTCTCAGCAACTCCTCGCCCGGTACGCGGAATCAGGCACGTTCGACGACACCGACATGCGGCGCATCCTTCGGGACCACTACGAGGGCACCTTCTTAGACGGGCCAAAGTTCAACGCGGCGCTCCCCGACTTCCTCACCATCTGTATGCACGACTCACCGGCGGAGTTCACGTGGGGCGACACCGTCAGTTCTGCCGTCTTCGAACTCCCTGCGGACGACGACGGATTCACGACGATGTGGTGGACGCCGGGGCCGCCCTGTATTGGTGCGTACGTGCCAGTCTACATCCTGAGCGGGGGCGTGCCGGACGTCGTCTCCCACGGCGGGACCGTCGGGCGCACGCTCGCCCAACCGGCGACTGTGGCGGCGGACGAGTTCGCAGCGGACTCGTACTGGTGGCAGTTCAAGCGACTCCTCGACGCGGCGAAAGGCGACGACCACGGAAGCCAGTTCGAACAGAATCGCCGCCTCGTCCGAAAGCGATTCGACCGACTCGAATCACAGTTCCGTGAGGAAGCCGAACGGAACGAGGCCGAGGCGCGGACGCTCGTTCGAGCGGGGAACCAGGACGAAGCCAGTCGGCTCCTCGCGTCGTTCACCGCCGAGTGCGTCGAGGCAGTCCTCGAGACGGTCGACGACCTCGTCGAGACCATCCACGAGGCCGAGTGAGGACGCCGACAGCGACGCCCACAACAGGGATACTCCCTCGGTGTGAACCTCGACCCGTGTTCGAAACGCCCTCCGCAACCCACGGCTACCTCCCAGTTGTCGCCGTCTTCTGGGTGTACGTCCTCGTCGCGCTCGGCATCACGTTCGCCCTCCGCGCAGTCGGGATGCCCAGCGAGTGGACGGTGTACGCCTTCCTCGCCGTCGCCGTCGCCCTCGTGAAGCCATTCGTCCCGCTGTTCAGACGATATCTGCCGACGACGCCCACCTAACCTCGCTCTACTTCCACCGAATCCTTCACTTTCACTCCGCCCTTGGCGGACCCTCTTAACACCCGACGCCAAGGCCATCGGTATGGGAACTGAGCAGGGCGAACCACCGTCGGACCCGACAGCACTCTTTCGAGATGTCGTCTCGACGCTTCGGGAGACACGTCGGGGAGTTCATCAACACCGGATGGCGCAGGCACTCTTGCAGAAAGACGCCAGTGGGTCGCGACTCGTCGCGTTGAACGAGGACACAAAACGGGCCGTGTTCTTCAATCCCGCGTCGCGGACGCTCGAATCGGTGCCGTTCGACCGGGAGGGGACGCACGAAGACGACGCGCGGGTGCTCTCACGCCGGTTGAGCGACCCGGCGTCGTGGGTCGAAACACACGCCGAGACGCTGGGGTGGATTCACCCGCACTTTCGCTGGGCGTGCGGACTCGACGCTGAGTGTGTCCGACCGTGAAGAATTATACACTCGCACTGCACACACACTGCGTATGAACGACGAGGAACTCGACGAACTTCGGTCGTCACTCACGCCCTACGAGTCGAACGGCGGCGTCACCACCTACCAGAACACCGTCGCGATCGCCTGTCCGGCCTGTGAGAAACCGTTCGACGACTTGGTCGTCTGCGAGGAAGACTACAACAGTCTCGAACTCAGCATGCTGTTAGACCTCTGTGTGACCACGCACGACGACGACATCCTGCTGTTCACGCACAAACAGTAGTGTCGAGGCACACAGACAACAGCGACGAGTTCACACAAGCAACAGCGTCGTTCACTCGGCGGCGACGCGCTCGGCGTCGATAGTCGTCTCTTCGACGAGCGTCTCGACTTCGAGGACGCCGTAGACCACCCACGTCACGACCGCCGAGACGATGGCGGCAGTCGTGCCTGCGCGGATTCCTGTTCTCCACCCGCTGGTGACCGTTCCGACGAGGAACCCAACGAGAAATGCGAAGCAGCTATCGACGACAGTCGTCTGGAGTCTGTTCATACGCGAACGACGCGGCCTGAGCCAAAAAGTGTGAGCGTAGTGTCGTCTCTACTCGCGCGGCGGGAGGCCGTTGTCGTCGATGACCTCGCCCTCGTCGTCGATGGTGACGATACCGCGGTTGTTGACGGCGTAGGGGTCGAGGCCGACTTCCTGGAGGAACTGCTTGTAGAGGCGCTCGGCCGTCTCGGCGTCTTTCTGACGGTCAGACGCGCGGTCACAGAGTTCCACGAGGTCCTCGGGAACGTCGTTTTCGTGGACGATCCAGTGGTTGATGAGGTCCGAAAGCCGGCGGATGGGCGACGTGAAGTGGCCGTAGATGTCGAAGTTGAGCGCGTAGTGGCCACCGAAGGGGTCGTTCATGTACTTCGCACGGGGCATGACCTTCAACACGGCGCGCTGAATCTTGTTGAGGGTGCGGGAGTTCGCGCTTTCGAGGGCGTCGTTGACGGCCTTCCGGGGTTCGTCCCACGACGTGGACCTGATGCTGACGCCGTCGAGTTCGGTGATTTCGCGGAGCGCTTTGTCCCACTGGTCGGGCGTCGGTTGCGGGTGGACGCGGTACATCGCTTCGACACCGCGACTCCACATGAGTTCGTGCGTGACGGCCTTGTTGGCCTTCAGCATGCACTCTTCGATGATGGTGTGCGCGCGGTCACGACTCGGGTTGAGGACGAGCGAACCGTCTTCTTTCCGCTGTTCGTGCAGTTGGTCTGCGAGGTCGTAGACCAGCACGTTCTCCTCGTGGAGTGGCGCGTCCTCGTCGTCGAGGCGGTTCTCACACTGCGTGTAGGTGAGACGCTCGTCGGAGTGGATGACGGATTTGTAGATGTCGATAGAGTCGAACGAGAGCGTGTCTTTCTTGATCTCCATCTCCACGGTGTGGGCCAGTCGGTCCTCGTTGGGGACGAGCGAACAGACCGTCTCGGCGAGCACCGGCGGGAGCATGTGAATCGTGTAGGCGGGGAGGTAGACGGTGTTCCCGCGCTTGACGGCCTCGGCCCACATCTCCGAGCCGGGGTGGACGTAGTGGGTCACGTCGGCGATGTGGACCCACAGCGTGTACGTCTCTTCGTTCTCGCGAATGCTGATTGCGTCGTCGAAGTCCTGTGCGTCGACAGGGTCGGTCGTCCACGTCGTCAGGTCCCGAAGGTCCTGGCGGTGGTCTAACTCGTCTTCGATCTCCTCGTGGACGCCCTCGGTGCGAGTGCGTGCCTCCGAGAGGACTTCCGGCGGGAATTTGTCGCGAATCTCGAACTCCTCGAACAGTTCCTCGCGCTTGTTCTGGAGGTGTCGCGCGAGTTCGGCGTCGATTTCGACCGGGCCTTGCCCTTCGGCAGTTCCCGCGTACGCCTGCGCGTCGTCTGACATGGACCCGTCTAAACGGGGCAGGGAGAAATGCGTGTCGGGGGCGCGGCCTCGATTGTCGAAAACGAAGTCACTCGCCGACCGCCGTGGCCCACGTTCGGTGGCCACCGTGGTGAGTTCTGTCGAGAAGTGGCGACTCGACCTTATCGTTCTCGTTCTTCTGGCGACTCGTATCGCTCGGAGACGGCATCGATGTACCGACCGAGAAACTCCGCTTGTGAGATGCCGTGTTCTTCGATTTCGAGGAGAAGTCCTTCGAGTTCTGTGCGCGGTTGGTGACAGAGGTCGCGGTAACACTCCTTGCAGAGATGTTCGAACCGCTTGCCGTGTCGTTCCCAGCGGTTCCCCTCTTTGTCGTACTCACGCGCCGCCGACCGGAGCACTGAATCCCCGCATGCGATGCAGACGACAGTCTTCCGGTCCCGGTTGGTCCGGGAACGCCACATACCGATGAGGTGTACCCACCCGTACTTATCTGTTGTTCCAGTCACACCCAGTCCAGTCACAACCGCCTGCCGTCGCTTCCAGCAGACCTCGTCAAAGTCGACGTGTCGTTCGACGTGGAGCGGTCGATTTATCGGCCGTCGGCGTCCACGACTCGGTATGAAGGTCAAGTCTCGCCACCACCTCCGCAACGACGAAATCCAGGCGGTCAAAGCGTCAGTCCAGTCACTCCTCGGCGTCGACATCGACGGCGACTCGTTCGAAGCAGTCGAGTTCGCAGACGCCGACTACGAAGTCGTCCTCGTCGACGGCGAACCAGCCGTCATGTACGTCGACGACGAACCCTTCTTGACCGTCAAGGGTGCAAATCAGTTCCCGCCGACGAAGAACGTCGTCACGGTCGATGCGGGTGCCGTCTCGTTTGTCTCGAGCGGTGCGGACGTCATGCGCCCCGGCATCACCGAGGCAGACGAGTCCATCGAGGCGGGTGACCTCGTCGCCATCGCCGAAGAGAATCACGGAAAGATTCTCGCAATCGGCCGCGCGCTCGAAGACGGCGCGGACCTCGTCGGCGACTCCGGAAAAGTCGTCGAGTCCATCCACCACGTCGGTGACGACCTGTTCGACTTCTCGGTCTAACTACTCTCTCGCGTACTTCTCGACCGCCGCTTCGTATCCCTCCCGCGCCAGCGCGAACGTCTCGCGCAGGTCGCGCAGCGGCGTCTCCGTCGCGTCCACCCGCAGGTCGTTGTAGTACGGGTCCATCTCTCGGTCTTCGGTCGACGCGACGACGACCGCCGCGCTCTGTATGTTCAGGTCGTCGCGCTTGTCGCCACCTTCGGCGTGGCCCGCACCCAGTGCGTCGATGAGGCGCTTCGCTAGCGGTTCGTCGCGGTCGCTTGCCTCGTAGGACTCGGCGACTGCATCGACGACTGACTCGCCCATGAGCAGGTTCCCCGCGACAGTGTAGTCGGACCCGACGCGGTGGCCGGTCCAGTCGTGGCAGTCGTCGCCGGTGAAGGCGAACGTCCCGTCGATGTCGACTCCGTGGAGTTGGCGCTGCTCGCGCCCCTCGTCTGCGTTCAACAGCGCCTGCAGTGCGTCGTCGACTGCGAGGCCGTCGGCGAGATACGCCAGCCCCTTCCGACCGAGTTCGACGTTCGTCACCGACTGTGTCGCTATCGCGCCGTGTTCGCTCGCGTGGGGACAGAGCGCCCCCACACCCGGAAGTCGCGTCGTCACGGCGACGCCGAAGCGGTGCTGGTCGCTCCCGTCACCGTCGACGTACTCCTCGCGGACGCAGATGCTGAAGGTCATGGGACGAATCGAGTCCCCCACGACAAAACATCCGATGGAATCGCCTGAGGAAGTGTATCGCCGGCTCCCACCCCGAATTATCGTCGATAAACGTATCGTGATGTCGATAGTTGTCTGACGTAAGAAATATCCCGCTCCTGACCGCTCTACATGCTATGGGTATCATGAGCAAGATTCTCGGTGGGGGTGGCTCCCGGACGACCGAGGACTACGTCGAACTCGATCTCGACGACTTCGACACCGCCCGCGCATCGGCCGGCATCTCGGTCCACATCGCGGAAATCGGTGGCCAACAGGACGTTATCGCCATCAAAGACGCTGTCTACGATGGCGACATGGTCATCGCGGATATCACTCGACACACGACTTCGGACAGTACGATGGAACACATCATCGACGACCTGCGCCAGGTCGCGCGCGAAGTCGACGGCGACATCGTCCAGAAAGGTGACGACCAGCTAATCATCACCCCGACGAACGTCAACGTCGCGCGTTCGAAACTCAACTCCTAACTCGATTTTTGCGGTCGGAGACGAGGGGAGCGAGACAACCGGTTCGGATGGCCCGAACCGATGCCTATTCGGTCCCCACGTACCTAGAGTGCTCCGAATGAGCAAGGACCACATCGAGGTTCGCGGTGCCGAAGAGCACAACCTCAAGGACCTCGACGTCCGCATCCCTCGCGAGACGTTCACTGTCGTCACCGGCCTCTCGGGGTCGGGTAAGTCCTCTCTCGCGTTCGACACCATCTACGCGGAGGGACAACGCCGGTACATCGAGTCGCTGTCGGCGTACGCCCGCAACTTCCTCGGCCAGATGGACAAACCGAAAGTCGAGGCGGTGGAGGGACTGTCACCGGCAATCTCTATCGACCAGAAGAACGGGGCGAACAACCCGCGTTCGACCGTCGGGACGGTCACCGAACTCCACGACTACCTCCGCTTGCTGTACGCGCGAGTCGGAACCCAGTACGACCCAATCACGGGCGAAGAAGTCGGTGAACAGTCCGCACAGGACATGGTCGAACAGATTCTCGAACTCCCCGAAGGGACGAAAGCGAAAATCGTCGCGCCGGTCGTCCGCGACCAGAAAGGCGAGTTCAAAGACCTCTTTTCTGACCTCGTCGCCGACGGCTACGCCCGCGTCGAAGTCGATGGCGAGGAGTTCGACCTCTCGTTCGAGACACCGGAACTCGACAAGAACTACGACCACACCATCGACGTCGTCGTCGACCGAGTGAAGGTGTCGCCCGACGCGCGCTCGCGCATCGCCGACTCCGTCGAGACGGCGCTCGAAGAGGCACAGGGCGTCCTCAAACTCATCGTCCCCGACCCACCAGAGGACCTCCCGTTCGCCTCGAACACGCGTTCGACGGGGTCGCTCGCGGGCGAGAGCGACGACCGACTCGTCGTCGAGTTCTCCGAAGAACTCGGCAACCCGAACTCGTCGTTCCGCTTCTCCGAAATCGAGACGCGCTCGTTTTCCTTCAACAGTCCGCACGGGGCCTGTCCGGAGTGTGAGGGCCTCGGAAAGGCCAAAGAGGTCGACCCCGACCTCATCGTCACCGACCCCTCGAAACCGCTCAAACACGTCTTCGAACCGTGGAGTTACAACCGGACGTACTACCAGCGTCAAATCGACTGCGTCGCAGAGCACTTCGGCGTCAGCGTGAACACGCCGTTCGAAGACCTCGATGAGGTGGTTCAGGACGCGTTCCTCTTCGGCACCACCGAAGACGTGGTGTTCGAGTGGACGACGAAGAACGGCACGCGACACAAAGAACACCCCTTCGAGGGCGTCGTCGGCAACCTCGAACGCCGCCACATCGAGACGGACTCCGACCGCACGCGCGACCACATCGAGGAGTTCATGGCCGTCACGACCTGTCCCGACTGTCACGGGTCGCGTCTCAAAGAGCAGTCTCGGCACGTCCGCGTCGGCGGGACGACGCTCCCCGAGGTCAACCGCCTGAGCATCGCCGACGCCCTCTCGCACTTCGAGGGTCTCGAAGCCAAACTCACCGACCGCGAGCGAACTATCGCACAGGAGATTTGCAAAGAGATTCGCGCCCGTCTCGGCTTCATGACCGAAGTCGGGCTGGAGTATCTGACGCTGGACCGCGAGGCTGCCACCCTCTCCGGCGGCGAGTCACAGCGGATTCGTCTCGCCACGCAGGTCGGGTCGGGTCTCGTGGGCGTCCTCTACGTCCTCGACGAACCTTCGATTGGCCTCCACCAGCGCGACAACGACAAACTCCTCAACACGCTCGAAGGCCTGCGTGACCTCGGCAACACGCTCATCGTCGTCGAACACGACGAGGAGACGATGCGCCGGGCAGACGAAATCATCGACATGGGTCCCGGTCCGGGCAAGCGCGGCGGCGAAGTCGTCGCACAGGGTGACTTCGACGACATCGTCGCGGCCGACAACTCCATCACGGCCGACTATCTCTCGGGTCGCAAGGACATCGACGTGCCAGAGGTGCGGCGCGAGGGCGACGGCGAACTCGTCGTTCTCGGCGCACGCCAGCACAACCTCAAGAACCTCGACGTGCCAATCCCGCTCGGCACGTTCACGGCCATCACCGGCGTCTCCGGGTCGGGGAAGTCCACCCTGATGCACGAGATTCTCTACAAGGGACTCGCCCGCCGGATGAACGACAACACCTCGGTCGACCCCGGCGAACACGACGGCATCGACGGCTACGACGAAATCGAGACGGTCCGTCTCATCGACCAGTCGCCAATCGGTCGCACGCCCCGGTCGAACCCCGCGACGTACACCGGCGTCTTCGACTACGTCCGCGAACTGTTCGCCGAGACGAAACTCTCGAAACAGCGTGGCTACGAGAAGGGCCGTTTCTCGTTCAACGTCAAGGGTGGACGGTGTGCGGCTTGCCGAGGACAGGGCAACGTCAAAATCGAGATGAACTTCCTCTCGGACGTGTACGTCCCCTGTGAGGAGTGTAACGGCGCGCGCTACAACGCCGAGACGCTCGACGTCACGTACAAAGACAAGACCATCTCGGACGTCCTCCAGATGGAAGTCGACGAAGCGCTCGAGTTCTTCGAGGCGAACTCGCAGATTCGCCGCCGTCTCCAACTGCTCCACGACGTCGGCCTCGGCTACATGCAACTCGGACAGCCATCGACGACGCTCTCCGGCGGCGAGGCCCAGCGCGTCAAACTCGCCGAAGAACTCGGCAAGAAGCAGACCGGCGACACGCTCTACCTGCTGGACGAACCGACGACGGGTCTCCACAAAGAAGACGAGCGAAAACTCATCGACGTGCTGCAGCGACTCGTCGACAACGGAAACACCGTCCTCGTGGTCGAACACGAACTCGACCTCGTGAAGAACGCCGACCACATCATCGACCTGGGCCCCGAAGGTGGCGAAAACGGTGGAAATATCGTCGCCAGCGGCACGCCAGAAGAGATTACACAGAACCCCGACTCCCACACGGGTCGGTATCTCCGTGATTATCTCCCAGACGTGGACAAAGAGGGGCCGCGTTCGGAGCGCCGTAAACCGGCGAAAGTGCCGAACGACGACTGAAGCCGCGATTTTTCGCGTTCTATTTTCGTCTCATCGCCGTCTGAACCACCAGTAGCTACCACCATCTGAACCACCAGTAGCTACCGCCGTCTGAACCACCAGTACCCAACGCCCACGAGTGCGAGAATCGCGACGGCGGCCGGGAGGATGGGGAACGTCGTCGCCGGTTCGACGACTTCGACGGCGATTTGCTGGGTTCCGGCCGACAGTTGCCGTCCGGTGTCATCTCTGTAACTGACGTTGACGGCGGCGGCCTGTGTCTTGGGGACGGCGTCGTCACTCACTTCGAGGTCGAAGGCGACGACGCGCGTCTCACCCGGTTCGAGTCGCGGAATGAACGCGACGGCGTCCGCACTCGACAACGGGTCTTCGACGACGAGTCGAACCGTCACGTCGGTCAGTGGCGTCTCGTCGGTGTTCGTCACCGCGAGGGCGAGTTCGCCGGTCGAATCGACTTCGAACGTCGCGTTTCGGGGCTCGACCGAGATGGCGGGATTCTGCGTGCTCACCGACGCGAGGACGTCGGTCTGGTCGGCCACTCGCATCTCGTCACCCGGTGGCCGGTATTCGACGACGAACGGGAGCCTTCGGACGCCCGGTGACGTTCCTTCGGCCAGTCCGATTGCGTACTCGAAGTCGGCGGACTCACCCGGTGCGAGCGTCCCCACCGTCACTTCGAGGTCGGTCGGCGTCATCGCTGGGTCGGTGGGTTCGAGCCGGAGTACCACGTCCCGCGCCTCGCTCTCCCCGACGTTTTCGATGGTTCCTGCGACACTCCCGACGCCGCCGACGCGAAGGTCGCTGTCGGTGACTTCGAGTCGGAAGGCCGGTCCAGCACCGGGGTCGAGACCAGCGACGAGCGACTCGGTCTTTCGCTCACCGCCAGGGTTGCGGAACGCCACTGCAACGTCCAGCGAGTAGGGTCTATCGAGGGCGTCGTCGGCGACGCGCGTTCGGAAACTCACGCGCTTCGTCTCACCGGGTTCCCACGTGCCGACGTAGGCCTCTGCGGCGGGCGCGCCGGCACCGAACGTCACCTCGGAATCGGTCGATTGGACGCCGACCGTGGTTCCCGATGCAGTCGCGTCGCCGACGTTCTGGAGTTCGAGCGTCAACGTTCCGGTGTCGCCGACAGCGACGGTGGCATCGACGTCCACGAGTTCGAAGTCTGCACCACGAATCGGTCGGACACCGGTGACGAGTTGACGCGACGTCCGTTCTTGGCCGTCTTCGTCTCGGTAGGTCACCATCATCGTCACCGAGTAGTTGCGGACGATTGCGTCCTCGGCGACGCGCGCCCGGAACTCGACGCGTTTGGTCTCGCCAGCACCCCACTCGCCGACGAAACTCTGGGCAGACTGGACGCCGTTGCCGAAGGTTATCTCTGGGTCTGTCGAGGTGATGGTCACGGTTGCGTCGTCGGCATCGACCACTCCGTCGTTCTCCAGTTCGACGGCGATGGTTCCGGTGTCGCCGACGGCGAGCGTCGAATTCACTGTTCGCACGTCGAAAGCCGGGCGGCGTTCGACGACGACCCGAAGGTCTCGCGTGATGGTTCGACTTCTGTGGGTCGTCTGGACGCTCTCGCCGTCGACGAACACTGACGCGGTGTAGTCGTAGGAGAACTCGACTGGCACGTCGTAGGTTCCGGGCTTCGCGTTCTCGGCCACACGGACGCTGAGCGAGACGGGGCCGGAGACACCCTCGGGGACGGTTCCGACCGGAATCTCGCCACTGACGACGGTTATCGGTCCCTCAGATTCGCCTTTCAACGTCAGGGCACGCGCCGTCTGGACGAGTGCTTCGTACTCTTCGGGCCCATCTTCAGTAACGGTCCCAGTGTTGACGACGAACACGTTGAGCACTGACTCACTGCCGGCGACGAGTCGGTTCTCTGGAGCGACGACGGAGAGGTCGGGGCTTCCGGAGACGCGCGTTGCGGCCGCCGCGCTTCCAGTCGCTCCCACGAGCGAAGACAGTACTACGAGTGTCGCGAGGAGTGCAACGCTCAATCGGCGTGTTCGTCGAATCATGGTGGAACCAACCGGCAGGGCGGCAGCCTCGCTCGGTCGATTCATATAGGATTTGTGTAATATTAATCACCACTCTCACTCTCACGAGGTGGTAACGTCACGCAAGGAATACGTTCACGGCGTACCTACCGTGGTCTATGACCGTCCCCGCAATCGACATCGAGGGATTGACTAAATTCTACGGGGACGTCCGCGGCATCGAAAACCTCGACCTGACGGTCCCCGAGGGAGAACTGTTCGGATTCCTCGGTCCGAACGGCGCAGGGAAGTCGACCACCATTCGACTGCTCCTTGGCTTTCTCAAGCCGACAGACGGAACGGCGAGTATTCTCGGCGCTCCTATCGACGACCGAGAGGCCTTCCTCGACGTTCGAGACCAGATTGGCCACATCCCCGGCGACCCGCAGTTCTACGACGACGTGACCGGCCGGAAGACGCTCGATTATCTGGCGAGCCTCGGCGGCGACGAGCGACGTGAGGAGCTTCTCGAACGGTTCCCGGTTCCACTCGACCGGACAGTCCGCGGCTATTCGCGGGGGAACCGCCAGAAACTCGCAATCGTTCAGGCGTTCATGCACAACCCGCGAGTGGTCGTGATGGACGAACCCACGTCGGGACTCGACCCGCTCGTCCAACAGGAGTTCTACGAGTTCCTCGCCGAAGAGCGCGAACGCGGCGTGACGGTGTTCTTTTCGACGCACATTCTCAGTGAGGTCCGAGAAGTGTGCGACCAGGTGGGAATCATCCGCAATGGACGACTCGTCGCCGTCGAGCACATCGACGACTTGCTCGAACGGAGCGGAAAGGTCGTCACGCTCCAGTCGCCAGACTCAATCGACCTCGCGGACTTCGACTTCGAGGAAACGATCGACGCACGACTCGACGCAGACGGCACACTTCGCCTCGTCATCTCTGGGAACTACGACGGGCTCGTAGACGCCCTCGATGGCTACCGTATCGAGGACCTCCAGGTCCGCGAGACGGCCATCGAAGACGTGTTCATGCACTTCTACGACGCTGGAGACGGAGAAGGCGACGCCGGAGACGATAGCTGGAACGACGGTGACAGAGACGACGACGGCGACGACGGCGACGGCGGCAACGACCACGGCGCTGACTTCGAGTCTGCCGAAACAGAAGAGAAACTCCTCACCAGCGATACAGAGGAGGCCCCCGATGCGTGAACTCGATATCGCGCTGTTCGAGTTCGACCAGCGCCAGCGCGGCATTCTCATCGTCAGTGCGTTGCTGGTGGCGACCGCAGGCCTCACGATTGCCGTGTTCCCCTCGTTCGGTCAAGCGGACGTGGACTTCAACGAACTGCTGCAGTCGTATCCCGAGGAGTTACAGACGGCGTTCCTCGGGAGCGTCACCGACATCTCGTCACTCGAAGGCTATCTCGTCGTCGAACTCTACCAACTCGTCTGGTTGCTCATCGTCGGGAGTTACTTCGCCTACGCCGCGGGGTCGCTCATCGCCACCGAAGTCGACCGCAACTCTATCGAATTCGTCCTCGTTCGCCCCATCTCGCGCACCCGGTTCGTCATCGGGAAGTTCCTCGCGATGCTCCCGGCGATACTCGTCGTCAACATCGCCGTCTTCGCGGCCGTCGTCATCGGTGCGGGCCTCATCGACGAGCAGATTCACATCTCTCGACTGGTGTTGGTGCACGCAGTTGGCGGCCTCTACCTCGTCGACTGTGTCGCCATCGGACTGCTCTCCTCGGCGTTCTTCCAGCGAGTGCGCCGGGCACAGGGGGCCGCTATCGGCGTCGTCTTCGGGACGTTCCTCCTCGACTCGCTGACGACCGATACCGACTACGAGTTTCTCGGGTCGCTGTCGCTCACGCGCTACATCGACCCCGGTGAACTCCTCGTCGCCGGTGACATCGACTGGGGTGGTGTGGCGGTCCTCTTCGTCACGGCGTGCGTCCTCGTGGTGCTCGCCGCCGAAGTGTTCGAACGGCGCGACCTGTCGTGACCGAACACACGTGTTCTTCTGACTTCACTTTTCTCTGCTGAGTTCCTAAGGTGTGTATGCACCTCTACGCAGCAGCAGACGGCGCGGTCCTCTCCGTTTCTGGCCCGCTTGACGACCTGCGGACGCGCCGGCGTCTCGGCGACTCCCGAATCGAGTGCGTCGCGGCCGACGACCGCGTCCCCGAACGGGCCTTCTGCGGTACGTTCGATTCGGGCCTCCTTCGGACGACTGACGGCGGCGACACGTGGGAACCGGTCGGGGCCGACACGCTTCCAGAGTCGATAACGAGTCTCGCCATTTCGCCCGCAGACCCCGACACAATCTACGCCGGAACAGAACCATCGGCCGTGTTTCGGTCGACAGACGGGGGAGCGACGTGGGGCGAACTCACGGGACTGACTGCCCTCCCCTCGTCGTCGAGGTGGGCGTTTCCACCACGACCGCACACCCACCACGTCAGGTGGATAGAAGTGGACCCATCGGACCCAGCGCGACTCTTCGTCGCCGTCGAAGCAGGGGCCCTCGTTCGCTCGCTCGATGGTGGCGAGACGTGGCAGGACAGAGTCCCGACGAGCAAACGAGATACGCACTCGATGGCGACACACCCTGACCGACCCGGCCACGTCTGGGGCGCCGCCGGTGATGGCTACGCAGAGAGCGACGATGGCGGTGAGACGTGGACGACGCCAACAGACGGACTCGGACACGGTTACTGCTGGAGCGTCGCTGTGGACCGAGCAGACCCGCAGTCGGTTCTCCTGACTGCCGCACGAAGTCCGATGCGCGCGCACAACGTTGGCTCCGCCGAGAGCTATCTGTATCGTACTCGTGGCGAGAGCGCATGGGAACGCCTCGACGACACCGGATTGCCGACAGGAGGCGGTGCCACGCGTGCTGTCTTGGCGACCGGACTCGCCGGCGGTGAATGCTACGCGGTGAACGACCACGGCCTCTACCGAACCACTGACTTCGGGGATTCGTGGACACTCCTCGACGTGCCGTGGACGGACACGAGACGGACGGCAGCGGGACTTACCGTCGTCGGGTAGGTCGACGGCTTCCTGTGTGATGTGCCGACCGAGTCGAGATGACGCCTCGGTCGAAGCGAGAAGATTCATTGGTCGCCGCGCCAACCGCCGTGTATGTACGATTTCGCCGTCGTCGGCGTTGGTCCTGCCGGCGCACGGTTCGCACGCCGCGCAGCCGAGGCCGGATACGACGTGCTCGCGCTGGAGAAAGGTGAGGTCGGAACCCCACTCGCCTGTTCCGGTCACGTGAGCACCGACATCTGGGAGTACGTCCCCGACGAGGCACGCGACCACCTCTTTCAGAACCGTATCTACGGGGCCGACTTCCACGTCGGCGGCCCGAACTCCAAGGCGTATCCGTTCTACAAGCAGACGGAGGTGTCGAACGTCATCGACCGCGTCGAACTCGACAGGACGCTCGCAGACTGCGCTCGCGAGGCGGGTGCTGACGTCCGCGAGCGACACACTGTGACTGCAATCGAAGAGTTCGACGACCGGGTGCAGTTGACGGTGAGCGTCGCCGGCGAGTCCGGAACCGTCGTGTTCGACGCCAAGATGGTCGCCGGATGCGACGGCCCGACCTCACGCGTTCGACGCACACTGGACCTGCCAGAACCGGCCGAAACGCTCCACGGCGTCCTCGCGTTCGACCCGGACCCGGACCACGGCGACTTCGTCGACGTTCATCTCACAGTACCGCGCTTTTTCGCGTGGCGCATCCCACGCGGCGATGCAGGTGTCGAGTACGGCCTCGCGGCACCACCGGGCGCAGAAGTCAACGAGATGTTCGACGCGCTCACCGACACGTACGACGTGGAGACCGAACACTTCTGTTCGGGGGCGATCCCGATTGGGCCACCGAAGCGCACGACGACGCGCCGTGCCTTCCTCGTCGGCGACGCCGCCGCACAGACGAAGCCGTTCACCGGTGGTGGCATCCTCTACGGGATGACCGCCGCAGATATCGCCGCCGAGACCATCGACCCGGACGACCCGGAGACGCTGTCCGACTACGAGTCGGCGTGGCGTGACGAACTGTCGACGGAGATTCGACTCGGCCATCTCGTCCGCCGGTGCTACTCGTTCCCCGAATGGCTCCAACGCGTCGGGTTGCGGTCGCTCTCCGGAGAAATCGGCGTTCACATGGACAAACCGAGTTCGTTCTTCTCGCGCGAACATCTGAAGAAACTGTTCTGACGAGATTCCGTTCTCGCGCGACGTTCGCGCGGATTTCGCCCCTCACTCCAGATACGCCGGAATCCGTGCCGACCGAGCGCTCCCGTCGACGAACGGGAGCGATTCGACCGTGGCGGCAATCTGGTCGTCCTCGACATCGATGGTCAGGTCGTCGGTGTCGATGCCGTACTCAACCAGTGCGAATCCGATGGGTGCGTCGAGTATCGGACTCTCGACGGCGCGCGTCACCGACCCGACGGCGTCGCCGTCCGCGCGCACTTGCGAACCCGCGAACGCTTCGACGCCTCCGTCGGGAAGGCGCTCGGCGCGGAAGCCAACGAGGCGACGCGATGGCTGGCCACGGTTTTCGACCTTCGAGACGACTTCCTGGCCGACGAAACAGCCTTTGTCGAAGTCTAGGGCGTTGCGGACGCCGACGACGTTCGGGATATTCCCGCGGAGTTCCGTCTCGAACAGCGGTGTGCCCGCCTCGGCGGTGAGGCTATCCCACGTCTGGTAGCCGACGGGAATCGCCGGGTTGCCGTACAGGAGGAGGGCTTCGAACACGTCTTCGGCGTCTTTGGCCCGACAGATGAGGTCGTATCCCTCTTCGCCGGTCGGGTTGTCCGAGGCGATGACCGTCACGCCGTACTCACCGCCGATAGAGCCGCGAACGAAGGTGAGTTCGGGTTCGGGTGCGCCCGCCCCGGCGAGGATGCTCGCGACTTTCTCGGTCGATTTCGATCCGTGGATGCCGAAGACGGCGAACTCCTCGGAGGCGTCGCGGATGCGGACGCGCTGGAGGAACGTCTTCGACCGCCACTCTTCGACGAGTGGTTCTGCGCGGTCCGGCGGGGTGAAGATGAGCAGTCGCTCGCCTGCGTTGTAGATGTACATCTCGGTCTCGATGCGGCCGTCAGGGTCGAGCAGCAGGGCGTAGACACCCTGTCCGTCCGCTTCCGGGACGTTGTTCGTGACCGCGTTGTCGACGTACTCGACTCGGTCTTCACCTTCGACGGCGACGACACCGTACCCGTGTTCGATGACTCCGACACCGTTGCGGACGGCGCGGTGGGTTCGCTCGGGGCGGCCGTAATGGCTCACAACTTCGACTCCACCGCGCGTCTCGAACGTCGCGCCGTGGGCTTCGTGAATGCCGGCGACGAGTGTCATGACTCCCCGTTTGGTCTCAGTGGGTAAAACCCTCACACTCCGTGGTCGTCTCTGCGACCGGTCCGTACTGAGCTGTCGTTACAGTCCGAGTCGCTTCCGGAGTCGGTCTAACAGCGTCGCTTCGTTCGTCGGTCCTTCGCTCGGATCAGGCACGACCCGCTCGTCTGGGTGGATGAGGACACGTTGCGGTGCCTCTTCGACCACGATGAGGCCCTCCGATTTCAACACCGACAGCGCATCTTCGATGGTGTCGATGTCGGCATCGACGGCAGCGCGGAGTTCGAATACCGTCATCCCTTCGTCGTGGCGGTCGACAAGCGCATCGAGCACCGCGACTTCGATGTCGCGGCGGTTCCGAAACTCCCGCCTCGCTCTCATAGTCGATACATCGTTCGCCTCCTGTTTACCTGTACCGACCGTCTGACGATTGTCTGACGCTCAGGGGGTAGATTTTTGTTCCCGAATCCCGGAATCCTCCCGTAATGGGACTTACTTGCCGTCTTCTCGGGCACTCGTACGGAGAACCCGAGACGGAACGGGAGCGCGAGGAACGCGGCGATGAGGTGGTCGTGTCCATCAGAGAACTGCAAGTGTGTAGCCGCTGTGGCCTCGAACAGGTCATAAGCGAAAACAAGGAGGTGACTGCCATTCGAACGCCGGAAGAAGTCGGGATGACGGAAGGCGAGGCCGAGACCGCGGCCGCCGGATTCGAACCTGCCAACCCGAAACCGGGGATACAGAATGCGGATTCTCCGAGCACGGACGCCGAACCGGAGACGCAGGATGCCGGTGGCGCACCGGAGATCGAGACCGCGCCGGACCCGGAGACGGAGGCCGAAGTGGACTCACACTCGGAACCGGACCATCCTACTGCCGGTGATGTCGACGAAGACATCGAACCCGAAGTCACCGACGACGCCGTCATTCTCGACGACGACGATGACGACGACGTCCAGCGAGACCGGACGCAGTGGCCGGACGAAGTAGACGCCGTCGATACCGAAGAGCCGGTACCGCAACCGAGCGCCGACGGCGACGACGCGGAGTTCATCGACGCCGACGCGAGCACGACGCCAGACGAGAACACGAACGCGAACGCCGGAAACACGTCCGCGCAGACACGTGACCGTGGCGCGTGGCCGGATGCGCCCGGCGAAGACCAGGGATGGGACGCCAAACCCGACGATGGCGAACCCGCTCCGGTTTCGTTCGGTGGGGGTCTGACGCCCGAAGGAAACGGCTCGGTTGGGTCGCCGTCGAACGATGAGTACATCGACGCAGGCGACTCCGACGAGTTCGTCCGCGCCAACGATGCGAGTATCGCGAGCGAAACCCCTGACGAATCTATCGAGTACTACTGCCCGAACTGTGGCCACTCACGCGGTGCCTCTTCGTCGTCGATGCGAGCCGGTGACATCTGTCCAGAGTGTCGAAAGGGATACATCGCAGAGCGCGAGGCCTGACCGCGGTAGTCGGTTCCAGACCGAGCGGAGTCACGAAACAGGTAAACCATCCGCTATCCAAAGTGGCCGCATGAAGGAGTACAAGATGCGTCGCGGGGAGACGCTCGAAGAGCGAATACCCGACATGGAAGCGACCGTCGAGGATTACTTCGGACCCATCACGGGCACTGAGGAGTTCAAAGGCAGCGACCTCTTCGTGGTCGGTGAACCGAAGAATCCCGTTTTCAAGCGCGTCGTCGTCGGCGCTGTCAAGTACAGCGGGAAGAAGGACAAGCTCGCGGTCAACTTCGAAGAACAAGACCCGACCGAACTGTCCCCCGACGACCTCGAGGCCGCTGGCGAGGCCGTCAACGCGAAAAACAGTTTCTTGCTCGAAGCGACTGGTCGCGACGCGAAGTCGCGCCGTGATTCGATGAAGCGCGCTGTCGAAGACGACTCGCCGGACTACTGAACCGGTCGTTCACAGTCGGCTTTCTTGTGCACTCACTCCCTGTGAGCGACTGCTCTCGGGTCGAACCCCCGCTGTTCGAGTGACCACGGCGAAACATACATACTCCTCTCGTGAGTCTCTCCCAGTGATACAGACGCCGGTGGCAGAACTCCACCGAGTGTCAACGGACTGCCCAAAATTATTTTTTCTAGAGCGAGTAAATTTTCGTCACGGTTAAGTGATACGAGTCCGAACGGCTTGGCATGGCTATCAAAACTATCGTCCTCGCCGTCGCAGCAAGCGATGCAGACCGAATCGACCGACTCGTCGAAGAGACCATCGACATCGCCGGACCCACGGGTGCCACCGTCGTCGTCAGTCACGTCTTCACGAAAGACGAGTACAACGAAGCGCTCGACAACCTCGAGTTCGACATCACGGCCGAGGAAGTCTCTGGTGACGACGTCGCACGTCGACACGCTATCATCCGCAACGTCACCGAGAAATTAGAGGCGGCCGATATCCAGTACGAGATTCGTGGCCCAGTCGGTGACCACGCGAAGAAACTCGTCGAACTGACGACCGAGGTCGACGCTGACCGTCTCCTCGTTGGTGGTCGTAAGCGCTCGCCGACCGGCAAAGCCGTCTTCGGGAGTCTCGCACAGGAAGTCATGCTCGAATCGCCGTGCCCTGTCACCTTCGTTCGAGAAGACACGAAGTAACGCGACTGTGGGCTCATGCGCCGTCGGGAATAGCTATATTCCTTAGCAGAACGACAGTTCCGCATGGACCACAGTATCGAATACCGTCCAGCGTTCGCCCTCCTCACAGTCTCTCTCGACGACGGAGAGTCTGTCCGCTCGGAAGCGGGAGCGATGGTGAGTTACTCCGATGGCATCGACATCGAGACAGAAGCGAAAGGAGGCATCTTTGGGTCGCTCAAACGGAGCGTCCTCGGTGGTGAGTCGTTCTTCCAGAACACGTTCGTGGCACAACAGGCGGGAGAGGTTTCGTTCGCACCGCCGCTGCCGGGTGATATCGTCCACCAGCACCTCGAAGACGAGACGTTGTACGTCCAGTCCGGGTCCTACCTCGCGTCGGACGTGGACCTCGAGTTAGACACCTCGTTCGGGGGTGCGAAGACGTTCTTCGGCAGTGAGGGCCTGTTCCTCCTGAAGTTAGCGGGGACCGGCGACAGTTTCCTGTCGAGTTACGGGGCGATTCACGAAGTCGAACTCGGTGAGGGCGAACGCTACACGGTGGACACCGGTCACATCGTCGCCTTCGACGGAACGACGAACTTCGCGGTCGAACGCGTCGGCGGTCTCAAGTCGACGCTCTTCAGCGGTGAGGGCCTCGTCTGTACGTTCACGGGACCGGGGACCGTCTGGCTCCAGTCGCGGAGTATGGATTCGTTCCTGTCGTGGCTCATCCCGAAACTCCCAACCAACTCCTCGCCGCAGTGAACGGTCGGGAGGTCGCATCGGGAGGATGCCGAGCGACGCGACACAGGCCGGTCGCCTCCCTGTGGGAGTTGCTACCGAGCCGCGAGTAAATTAGCGTAAAATCCCGCTTAGTTAAGTGGCGTGCGCATCCCTATGGTGATAATGGCGTACTACGTGGGTATCGACCTGGGAGCGACGAACGTTCGCTCGGTCGTTGCCGACGACGAGGGAGAAATCCTCGGACAGGCCCGTGACTCGACACCGCGTGGGCCGACCGGAATCGCGGTCACCGAGGCGGTTCTCAACGTCGTCAGGCGGGCCTGTGACGAGGCAGGTATCGAACCAAACGAAGCAACCGCAGCAGGTATCGGTGCCATCGGCCCGCTCGATTTGGCCGAAGGTGCAATCGAAAACCCGGCGAACCTTCCGGACACCATCGACCGAATCCCGTTGACTGGTCCCGTTTCGGTCCTCCTGGATACCGATGACGTCTACCTCCACAACGACACGAACGCCGGTGTCATCGGTGAACGGTTCCACTCCGACCGAAACCCCGACGATATGGTCTATCTCACCATCTCCTCGGGTGTCGGTGCGGGCGTCTGTGTCGATGGACACGTCATCTCCGGGTGGGACGGCAACGCCGGCGAAGTCGGCCACATGACGCTCGACCCGAACGGATTCATGACCTGTGGCTGTGGGCACGACGGTCACTGGGAAGGATACTGCTCAGGGAACAACATTCCGAAGTACGCACGCGAACTCCACGCAGAAGACCCGGTCGAAACTGCACTGCCTGTCGAGGACCCAGATTTCTCCGCCGTCGACGTGTTCGAACACGCCGGTGAAGACGAGTTTGCGGACCACGTCATCCATCAGCTCGGCCACTGGAACGCGATGGGCGTGGCCAACATCGTCCACGCATACGCCCCGCTCATCATCTACGTCGGTGGGGCGGTCGCCCTCAACAACCCAGACCTTGTTTTGAATCCGATTCGCGAGAAGATGGGCGAGATGGTCATGTCGAACATTCCGGAGATTCAGCTCACGACGCTCGGTGACGAAGTCGTCGTCGAGGGGGCGCTCGCGAGCGCGATGACCGCCGGAACTGGTGACCGGTCACGGCTATAAGGCCGTGACAATTCAGCAGTTGCGGCGCTGCTGGTACCGGCGATCGTCCGCGACTGTACGGTCGCGAAAACTCGCACGGACCTGGGTCGCTGGTGATAGTGCGATTTCTCGTGTGATAATTCTCGACTGTAACTTGCTCGGTCGCAGTCGAGCGGTCAGAACCGTGATATGCCTTTAGTTATCTCACGTGATACTCGGCGGCGTACTCTTATAATGGTCCTCTGAAAAGTCGATGACGTGCACCCGGCGGCACCCACATATTGGGTGCGTCTGTCGGCGGCTCCCGTTCCTGCCGACTCGAACGGTGCACGGGCGTTCCACCGGAAGCTGTGAACGGGAACCCGGTCGGTACCCCCCACCACCACTACCGACCGTACGACCTCGCCGAAGCTTCTTCGGCGAGCAGGCGGACTCAGTCCGCCGACGCCGATGGGGAATCTCCCACCACCCACCCACCCGGATTCCTCACTTCTCGGCGTCTCTTCACTTCTCGGACGCCCGGCTTCCCACGACGAGCACTGCCGTCCGATTTTTCTCCTCTCCTCCCTGAGTACTACCGTGGACCGTCGCCAGTTCCTCAAAGTGGCAGGGAGCGCCGTTCTCGTCGGCTCTGCTGTCCCAACCCGAATCGCGACTGCGCACCCAGGCCCGTTCGAACCACTCGGTCAGGTCGATATCGACGGCGCGAAAGAGGCAGTCCTCTCTCCCGACGGGAAGACAGCGTATGTTGCGGCGACGAGCGGGTACGTAACTGTCGACTTGTCGTCACCGGACCGCCCGCAGATTCTCGCTGAGCGACGTGAACTCCGCTCGGACCACGAAGACGGGCCGTTCCGGAACATCTACGACGTGAAACTCGACGGCGACACACTCCTCGCTGTCGGCCCGGCGAACCCACTTCCGGGGTCTCCAGCAGGCGTTCTCGTCGTCGATGTCTCCGACCCTTCGAACCCCGTAGAGGGGTCGTTCTACGAGACGAGCTATCCCATTCACAACTGTTTCGCAGCAGCTGGCCGTGCGTATCTGACCGCCAACGACGGTGACGAGAACCCGATTGTCGTCCTCGATATCGAGACTGGGGCTGAAATCGGCCGGTGGTCTATCGTCTCGGAAGACGAACGATGGGCGGACGTTCCGCGGTCCGTTCGACCCGTCCACGACGTGTGGGTTCGAGACAGTATCGCGTACGTCTCGATGTGGGACGCCGGGACGTGGCTCGTCGATCTCACCGACCCCAGTGACCCGTCGGTTCTGAGTTCTATCGGGGCTGCCGACCCTGCAGAACTCACGTCGCTTTCGGGTGACCAACAACGGAGGATGGGACGAACACCGCCGGGCAACCACCATTCGGCCGCGACGAACGAGCCGGGTGACATCCTCGGCATCGGTATCGAATCGTGGGCAAATCGAGTCAGCCGAGACGACGAGACGACGGAGCTCGTCGGCGGTCCGAGCGGTGTCGAACTGTGGAACATCTCCGACCCGACGAATCCCGAACTGCTCTCGACTATCGACCCGCCGGAAAGTCCCAATCCAACGGTTGGCGGCGTCTGGACGACTGCGCACAACTTCGACTTCCACGACGGGAAACTCTACTCCGCGTGGTATCGCGGCGGCGTCAAAGTACACGATATCGCGTCCCCCACAGACCCGGTCGAACTCTCGTGGTGGCGCGACCCGGAACGGGCCAGTTTCTGGACCGCCCAGTACGCCTACCCGTTCGCCGACGAAGGCGTCTTCGTGGCGTCCAGTTGGGGCGTGGACGACGTGTCGCCTGCACTCTACACCTTCCCCGACCACGCGGGCGAGCAACTCGACCCGCCGCCACTCAGCTCGGAGACGACGGACGAATCGCAGACCACGACACCGACCCAATCGCCGACCTCGACACCGACCGAAACGAGCGTGTCCGACGAGGAGGGAACCCAGACTGAAACTGTCTCCCGAACCGACGTACCGGGATTCGGTGTCGGCGTCGGTGTTGCGGCGCTCGGTGCCGCTGGGTGGGCCGTCCGCCGTCGTGCACGCCGCGAGTGAGACGAAGGCAAAGCGGGCGAAGCCGAGAATCTATCACGAACGACCGGGATAGCCTTTCTCTCGCCCGTCGATACGTGGGGAGAACCGTTCCATTCTAATCCGTGGGTCCCGAACCGTCGTGATATGAGCGACGAGTCGGAGAGCCTCAAAGAGCGCGTCGAGACGTGGATGGTCGGTCAGATGCCCATCATCCAGATGCACGGCGGCAACAGCGTCGTGCGTAAGGCCGATGCCGAATCGGGGGAGGTCGTCGTCGAACTCGGTGGGGCCTGTGCAGGGTGCGGTATCAGTAACATCACCGCCCAGAACATCCAGTCTGACCTCATCATGACGTTCGACGAAATCGAGGACGTGCAGGTGAAGGTCCCGAGTTCGGGTGACCACGGAAGCAGTACTGTCGAGGGCGGTCGCGGCGGCGAGTTGCAGTTCGGAACCGAAGACCCCGGGCACTTCTAAGACCCACTTTTTTACACCTCGGGGTCGCCTTCGGCGACCCGCTCGGTGTAAAAACCTGGAGGAAAAAAGGCCGAACCTCGCTCCGCTCGGTTCGGTCGGGAACAGAGCTTTTCGGCCACACGTGGAGTGGAATCCGCGTTACGAGATTGCTACCCTCTACCTCGCTATCCTCAATAGTCCTGCAATCGTGTCACTTGCGTGGATAGACTGCCCCTCCTTACGGTTGCTTTCCTCGTCGTCATCGCGGGATGTTCAGCGATGCCTCCTGCCGATGACCAACCGACGACGAACGTCCCCACGACAATTGAAACCCCTGTTCCGACGACGAACGCGTCTCCAACGCCAGAACCGACTCCCGATTCGACGCCAGAGCCATCACTTCACGAGACGAAGTGGGGGCTCGTCAACAACGGGTCTGTGCCAGTCCGGACGTTCATCACGTTCTCCGCCGCTCCTGTCGAGTCGTATTCGGTGACGCGGGATGACTCCACGATCGTCGTCGTATCTGCGGCCACTGCGAAGGAGGACCCGAGTGTCTTCGACGCTGCAACCCGTGTCGAACCACGTGTCGACGGCGCGGTGACGAGGTGGGCCGAAGCGGAACCGACGGCAGGGATGTTCGGAACCGACGATGTGCGGTTGCCAGCTATTGCGACCGTACTCACACTTGAACACCGAGAGGGGAGATGGGTCGCAACGCGCTACAAGGAGTACCCGTGTTCGGACGGGATGTACGTCTCCGAGGTACGCGTCAAATACGACGGGAACAGGTCGGGCGTCTTCCGAAGTTGCTACGGCGGCTAACTGGACAGCGCCGATTCCAGACTCGACGCGACTGACCGCGCTTTTTCGGCCAGTTCTTCGGAGATGTTCCCGGCCTCGACTGCTTCGTCTAACTCGTCGTCGTCGACGCGTTCGACGGTTCCATCTGCGTGTTTAATCACGTCTACGTGGAGGTCCACGTAGCGAATCTGGCCGGGGAAACACTCGACCGGCGTACAGATATTGACGTAGGTTCCTTTGACGCTCCCGTCGTCGTCGCGGTAGACGGTCGGATACCACCAGCGACCTTCGCGGAACTTCGTGACGGCCACGTCGCCGGACTCGCGTTCGACGCCCAGTGCGTCGTACGTGCCACCACCGCTCATCTGCCGTCGAATCTCGATGGTTCCCTCGGCGTGTCGCTCTGTGACTTCGCCCGACCCGAGTTCGATGAGTCGTCCATCGGGTTTTCCGTGGCCGATACCCACGTCGTCGCCTTCGAGCGGGCCGAACTGGGCGGTCACCACGTCGAACGGGAACTCGCCCTCGCCAGCCGACTCGCAGAGCGCCTCCGCGAGGTCGACGCCGGCAGACGCCTTCGGTGAGGCGGCCTTCGTGCGATGGTGGCCGGGCATCGTCGTCTCGACGGCACGGCGGTGGTCGTCGAGTTCGAATCGCGTCTCACGACCGAACCACACCCAGGTCGTCGCCGTCGGACTCGCGACGAGGCGGGGTGCGTCCACTGGGTCGTCGAGCACAGAATCGAGTTCGGCCGCGATGGTCGCCGCTCTGTCGAGGGCGTCGTTCAACGCGCCCATGTCGGCATCGACGGCGTCGCGATGCCAGCGGATTCCCCACCCGTCGGGCGGGTCGCCGCCGAGGAGGTCGGTCATTCCGGCGAGTTCTCTGGCGGCCGCTTCGTCTCTCGTGTCCACGCGGACGCCAGCAGAATCGGGTTCGAGCGTCGCGAGCCCAGCGATGGCGCGAACGTCGCCCGTCAGTTCGGGCCGTCTGTCTGCCCACGGTGGGGCAGATTCGGAGACCTGTACTCTGACCTCGTCACCGACGTCGACGCGGCCGTCGATGTCGCCATAGGAGAGATAGCCGTCTGTCTCGCCGAGGTCACAGATTGCACCGCCGCCGAGCGTGTCGGTCACGCGGGCGTCGAACACCGCGCCGGTCGGTGCAGGGTCGTCCCAGTCGAACGTATCGAGTGCGAGCCCATCGAGGAGGCCGGTCGCTGTTTCGACTGCGCCGGGCGTGCCTGCCACGCCGACGCCCTGTCGGTCGCGGGTCGTCTCGACTGCGACGTCGTGGTCGGCGGATTCGAAGTCGGCGTCGAACCGTTCTCGAATCGGCCCGGATGCCTGTACGATGTCGTGGTCGGCGTCGAGGAACACCCGTGTGAGTGCGGTGGTGTAGATACCGCGGACGCGGACCTTCATAGGTCGTCGGTGGTCCGGGCGAACTTCACGCGGCCATCGACGGTCGGCCCGAGCGTGAGTTCGACCGTCGAGTCAGAGAGGACGCGGCCACCTTCGATTGGAACGCCCCACGAGTCGAACTTGAGATAGCCACGGAGGGACGCGCCGTGGGTGTAGAGGTCGACGTGGTCGACCGAGTGTTCCTGTACGTTGCTGGCACTGTGGGCCATCTCCATATCCGAGTAGAACGTTCCGCCGTCACCGAAGAACGCCGCGAGACGCTCGGCGTCTTCTTCGACGGCCTCGCGGACGTGTTCGGACGCCGCTCGGAGGTCGTCGGTGTCGAGTCCGACCGCTCGGAGCGCCGCCTGTTCGCGGGGGTCGAAATGCATATCGGCCAGTTCGGCGTCGAGGGTTTAACTTCTCTCGGTCGGGCACGGAACCATCGCTCGCCGAAGGAATTACACGGCACGATGGCGTTACGTCAGACGATGGACCAGAGACGAGACCCGGTCGAACGTGCGTCCGATGGCTCGGCCGACCTCTACGATATCGCAACGTGGGAGGAACGAACGTCAGTCGATGGCCTCGCCGTCGCGCTCTACCGACTGCTGGTCGCGTCTACTCGGGCAGTCGTCATTCTCACCGCGTTCTTCATCCTCATCGCTATCGGTGGGCTCTCGGCTATCACCGACCCACAAATCGGCGCACTCACGCTCCTGTCTGCCCTCCCGGCGCTGGGTCTCGCAGGATACGTCTACTACACCGACGTCACGGATAGTGAACCGCTGTCGGTGCTCGTCGTGACGTTCCTTCTCGGCGTGCTCACCGCCACGTTCGCGGCGATTGTCAACTCACTCATGAGCAACGCCGGACAGACGATTGCATCCGAGTTGTCGCTCAGTTTCGGATTTTTCGGGTCGATACTCTTCTTCTTCCTCGTCGTCGGTCCCGTCGAAGAGACGGTGAAGTTGCTCGCTGTCAGACTGTACGCGTACTCCAACAGTAGCTTCAACGCCGTCGTCGACGGCGCTGTCTACGGCGCGATGGCCGGACTTGGATTCGCAACCATCGAGAACGCGCTGTACATCACGCGGAATCTCATGGAATCCGGGCTCGACGTCGGCGCGGCCGGTGGCGTCGGCATCATCGGTGCTGGTAGCACGATTACGGCGGTCCGCGCACTCGCCGGCCCGGGTCACGTCATCTACTCTGCGATTGCAGGCTACTACCTCGGTCTCGCGAAGTTCAACAAGAAAAACGCAGGCCCAATCGTCATCAAGGGGCTCATCCTCGCGTCACTCGTCCACGCGACGTACAACTCGACGGTCGGAATCGGCTCGTTCGCCATCTCGTCGCTGACTGGGCTGGGTTCGCTCCCGTCGTTCCTCGTCTACGTCCTCATCTACGACGGCATCTTCGGTCTCTACCTCATCGGGAAGATTCGTCGGTACAGAAACGCCTACCACGAGGCCCACGAGGGGGGTCCGCCGGCGTCGGCGTTCCCCTCGGAAGCGACCGAGTTCGAAGACTGACCGCGTCGCGGCCTATTCTGCGAGCAATCTGTCGGTGTAGCCTTCGAGCATCGACTCGACGTACTTCGCGACCACGTCCACTTCGACGTGAACTGGGTCGCCGACGGCCTTCTCCGAGAGCGTCGTCAGGTCGTACGTCGTCGGGATGATGGCGACCGCGAAGGAGTCGTCGCGTCGGTCGGCCACGGTGAGGCTGATCCCGTCGAGACAGACAGACCCCTTCTGGACGACGTACTTCGACAGCGACTTCGGGAGGTCGAACTCGAAGAACCAGTCGTCACCGACCTGTTCGATGCCGGAGATGGTGGCCGTCCCGTCGACGTGGCCCTGTACGATGTGACCGTCGAACCGCTGGTTCGCCGCCAGCGCCCGTTCGAGGTTGACGGTGTCGCCTTCGGTGACGTCGCCGAGATAGGTCTTTTCGACGGTTTCGGCGGCGAGGAAGACTTCGAACCAGTCGTCGCCGTACTCCTCGACGGTCAGACAGACGCCGGAGACGGCGATAGACTGGCCGTGGTGGAGGTCGTCGAACGCGAGGTCGGTTCGGATGCGGAGGCGGCGACCACCGTCGGATGACTCATCCGACGTGATTTCTCCTGCAGAGAACTCCCCGTCGGTGTCGGTCACACCGACGATTTCGCCAGGCCCCTCCACGATTCCTGTGAACATACCGACGGCTTCGACTGGGGAACCTTAATGGCTATCGTTTCTGTTCCCCATCACGTTTTCGTGACGCTCCTCGTCGCCCATACAATTTAGTCGTCGTCGGACTCAGAAGCCGTATGGACGTGCTCGCTCGGCTCCGGAGTAGTTTCGTCACGGGGCTCATTCTCGTCGCGCCGCTCGCCGTCACCGTGTTCGTCCTCCAGTTTCTCTTCAATCGCATCACTGCGGCACTTCGCCCGCTGGTCAGAGAGATAACTCCCTTCCTCGCGGAGGCGCTCAACTACTCGGGAGATATCACGCTCATCTCGCAGATACTGGCGGCGCTCATCATTGCGGTAACCATCGCCCTTATCGGCTATCTCGCGTCGATGAGTCTGGGACAGCGCCTCTTCGGGAGTTTCGAGCGCGGCGTCGGACTCCTCCCGCTCGTCCGGACCATCTACTTCGGCGTCCGGCAAGTCTCCGAGTCGCTCACCGAACCCACTGCCGGGTACGACCGCGTCGTTCTCGTCGAATTCCCTCGCGAGGGCCTGTTCTCTATCGGATTCGTCACCAACGAGGCACCGGCGTCGGTGTCGAAAGCGACCGACGAAAACCTGTACACTGTGTTCGTCCCCAACAGTCCAAACCCGACCGCTGGCGCACTCGTCATGCTCTCCGGCGACGAAATCCGTGAACTCGACATGCCGGTCCGTCGTGGCCTGCGCCTCCTCGTCACCACTGGTTTGAGCGTGGACGACCCCGAGACCCTCCCGGAGGGACCGGCGGCCTACTCACCGGAGAACGGCGTCAGCGGCGACCACACGGACGGTGACCGAAACTCGAACACGACGACGACCTCGACCGAGAATCGAGCGGAGTAACCTCCGACGGTTGCCGCTTCGTCAGACTCCCCACAGGAGAACGATACCGAGCGTCGTGACCACCGTGAGCAGGAGTTGGAGCGGCCCACCGACCCGAAGATAGTCAGTAAAGCGGTAGCCACCCGGCCCGTACACCATGAGGTTCGTCTGGTAGCCGATGGGTGTCATGAACGCCGTGCTCCCGGCGAAGGTGACGGCGATGGCGAACCCGAACGGGTCTGCGCCGAGTTGCTGTGCCGTGTCGATGGCGATTGGAATCACGAGGACGACACTGGCTACTGGCGTGATGATGTTGGCCAAGAGGCCCGTCAGCAAGTAGAACGCGGCGAGAACGGCGACGATCGGGAAGAACACCGTCACGTCACCGACGATATCGGCGATGAGTGCCACACCGCCGGTCAGTTGGAGTGCCCGGCCGAGCGGAATCACGCCTGCGAGGAGGAAGATGACGTTCCAGCTCACCGCATCGTACGCGTCGCTCGCGGAGAGACAGTCGGTCGCGACCATGGCCACGACACCGCCGAGTGCGGCCACTGCGATGGGGACGACACCAAGTGCGGCCAGTCCGATGACCGCGGCGACGATCGCGAACGCCCGAAATGCCGTCGGAGACAGTGTTCCGTTCTGTTCCATCACGTCTTCGGACACCTCGCTCGTCACGATGAAGTCGTCCGCCTCTCTGAGATACTGCGACGTTTCGTGCGTCGTCTGGAGGAGCAACGAGTCACCAGCACGGAGCTCCACGTCACGGAAGTGTTCGCGGATGAGGTCCCCACCGCGGCGACGAACTGCGAGGACCGTCGCGTCGTAGCGTTCGCGAAGGCGGGTCTCACCGATGGTGTCGCCGATGAGGCCAGAATCACGGGGGACGACGAGTTCGAGGAGCGCCACGCGGTCGGGTCTGTCGAGTTCGGCATCCGTAACAGATGCCCGTGGGAGAAACCGGAGCTCTGCGAGTTTGCAGAACTGCTGAATCCGCTGTGAGTCCCCCCGGACGGTGAGGATGTCCCGTCCTTCGATGTTTCGGTCCGTTTCGGCTGCGACGAAGTGTTCTCCCCCACGGAGGACGTCGAGAACGTCGACGTTGAGGTCACGGTGAACGTCGTCTGCGACCTGGCTCGCCGAGTTACCGACGAGTGGTGACCGTGACGGGACCAGCACACGGGCGAGAAACGGCTGGACGCCGTAGTTTGCCGTCCGGTTTCCCGGTTCGACGCGTTCGGGAAGGAGTCGCGGGGCGACCGTCAAGAGATACACCGCGCCGACGATGAAGACGAGGATTCCCAGCGGCGTGAACTCGAACATCGAAAACGGCGGGTTGTCGGTCGCGGCAGCGTACGCCTCGCTGGCGACGAGGTTCGTCGCGGTTCCGATGAGTGTGAGCGTCCCGCCGAGCATCGACGCGTACGAAAGGGGGATGAGGAGTTTGGATGGTGAGACACGTGTCTGGTCTGCTAGGTCCGAGACCATCGGAATGAACACCGCCACGACCGGGGTGTTGTTGATGATGCCAGCGATTGGGCCGGTGAGCCCGACGATAGACGCGAGCAGTCGACTCTCGCTTCCGTGCGTAATCTGTGAAATCGCTATCCCGAGTCTTCGAATCGCGCCCGTCTGTCGAATCCCCTCGCTGAGTGCGTACATCGCGAGAATCGTAATCGTCGCCGCGTTCGAGAATCCCGACAGACCGATTTGCAGCGTCACCTGCGTCCACGGTTCGAGAACGACGAGGGCGACGATGACACCGATTGCGGTCACGTCTGGCGGTGCCGCCTCGGTCACGAAGAGTATCATCGTGACGACCACGAGAGCGAAGACGACGAGTATGCCAGTCGTGATCGCGACCATACGAATGGTCGAATCGGAGACGGCTTAATGATTGCCGGGGTGACCATCCAGAAATCGAGATACTCTGTTCCGCTCGGCCAGCGATGCCGCGACGTTTTTGTCTACTCGTGGACTATCCGCGACCGATGGGACTCGGAATCTTGGAAATGATTGGGCTGGGGGCGTCGCTCATCTTCGCCATCCCACTCGGCGTCTTTGGTTTGACGCTTCTGGCAGACGGTCGAACCGCCTTCGGCGCGGGGATGGTTCTACTCGCCGTTCTCATGGTCGCCCTCCCGAAGTATCTCACCATGCCACAGGACGTTCCGATGCTCGCCGCAGAGAAACTCGCCGGTGGCGTCACCAAAGAACCGGACGACGAAGAGTAGCGTATTTTTCCCGGTCGGGTCAGTCACTCGGTCCAGCCAGCTGGGTCGAGCCCAGTCGGCACGTCGGCGAGATACCGTGGGCCATCGTCTTCGACGACGAGCACGTCGGTCAGTTCGACCTGTCCGTGGTCTGGGTGTGTGATTGCGGAGCGAATTCTGCACACGTGCCCGGCGGCGAGTTCGGTATCGCCGTCGAGTGGTGGATATTCGCGGGCTGAAAGCCCGATACCGCCGCCGACATCTCTCGTCACCTCGCTCTCCATCGAAAAGCCGAACGCAGCCGTCTCCGCGCGAATCTCGCTTCCGACGAATCCAGCGTCTGCACCGGGATTGGCTTCGACGAGTGCAACGTCGCGGGCGGCGTCACAGGCCACGTGCGCCCGGCGTTCCCATCCTCCGTCTGCATCGACGACGAACGTTCGAGCGAGCGCACCGCGATAGCCGAACGGCCCACGCGGCGACACCGAGACGACGATTGGTTCGCCCGCAACGAGTTCGACTGCTTCGTCGCGCCCGCCACGAGTTCCTGTCGTGACTGTCGTCGCACCTGCGGCATCGACGCCTTCGACCGCGAGTGTGGCGTTTACCTGTCGTCGGATTCGTTCCGTCGAAAGTGGGGCGTCACTCCAGACGAGTGTCCCGTCTTCGACGTCCGCGTCGGCGAGGATGACCGCCGCTGTCTTGATGCCGCGCGTTGCGGCCCGCTGAACCCACTCGAGAGCATCCAGTTCGGCGGCGTCTTTCGTGGCACGTGCGTCTCGCAGCGCCGTCGTGGACGCGAGTTCGTAGCCTGCTGCTTCGAGGTGGAGTGCGGCGTCGTGCGGAATGGTCCGTGGCGTGAGTACCGTCCCCGTCTCTGCGTGAGAGGCGAGGACTGCGGCGGCGGCCTTCCCGGCCGGTTGGTCGTCGACGCGAATCGACGCGGCGTCCGCAGCTTCGGGGATGTCCACTGTCGAGGGGACGCGCAGATGTGTCTCTCCGGGGAGTCGAACGTAGACGACGTCGTGGTCCACGTCGAAGCCGGTCACGTACCGGCTCGTTGGGTCGTCACCGCGACAGCGTGTGACGAATCCAATCGCGTCGCTCTCGTCGATGGCCGTGTCGATGGCATCGCTCCCGCGGGGACCGGAGGGCACGAGCGTCTACGCCTCTGGTTCGGGTGCAGGAGGCTCTTGTGCCGCTTCGACGAGTTCCTGTGTGTCCTCGTCGCGAATCTCGTTGTGGAGGAGGACGCTGATTGGGAGCGTCGGAGCCCCGCTGACGAGGTTTTCGAGGATGATGAGTCGCTCGCGGGCACGAGACATGCCGACGTAGAAGACACGTCGCTCGTTGTCCGTGATGAGCGGGACGGGACTCGTTGCGGACGTGAACTCGTCGATACCGCGTGCTTCGAGTTCTTCGTCACTGACGGAGGCGGCCATCTGTTCGACTACCTTTTCGGTCAGGTCCGTCGCCATGAACACGTGGTCTGCTTCGCGACCCTTCGCGGAGTGGATCGTGCCGACGCGGACGCGGGAGGGGTCCATGCCGGCGTAGTCGCCGGAGAAGTACGCTTTGATGGATTTTCGCTGGAAACTCGTCACCTTGCGAACCATGTCTGAGGCGGCGCTTCCGTTGGGCGCGAACGGCGCGAAGTTCTTGATTTCTTTCGGCGTGAACTCGAGGTTCGTGATGTCGTCGACGCCCTGTTCTTCCTCTCGTTCGTCGATTGCGTCGAACAGGTCGTCGCGGTCGTTCGTTCCGAACGCCGAGTCCTGAAGCATGTCTGCGAGACGACGCGCCTGCAGTCCATCGACAGGTTCGTCGGCTTCCATCGCCTCGACGGCGCGGACGTACTGCGTGAGACGGTCGGTCCACATGCGCTGGTCGGTGAGCGTCGAGAAGGGGATGCCAGACGGGAGGAACTCGTCGACGAACTGGAACATCTGGTAGCGAGCGCGGAACAGCACCATGATGGTGCCCTCGTCTTGTTCGACGGTGTAGCGGACGTTTCGCGCCAGTTCGAGCATCGACGGACTCTCGACTGCTTCGACGGCCCCGCCTTCTTTGCGGGGTTTGAGGTCCTTCTCCTGTCGCTTGTCGATGTGGCGAATCTCGCGGTTGACCACGTTGAGCACGTTCGACGGGAGACGGTAGGAGTTCGGCAGAATCTCGTCGTGGTCACGCTCGGCGTCGAGAAGCAGGTTCGGGTCCGCTCCCTGCCACGCGTAGACGACCTGGTCGTCGTCGCCGGCGATGAGGACGCCCTTCATGTGGGGTTTCCACTCTTGATACACGTCGTACTGAAGGGTCGTGATGTCCTGAAACTCGTCGATGATGAGGTAATCGACGTTCGGAACGAGTGCACGCTGCTTGACTCGTTCGAGCATGTCTGCGAAGCCGACGAGGCCGTTTTCTCCCTTGTAGGCGCGCCACGCGCGAATCGCCTCGGGAATGTCGATTCGCTCGTCGGAGGACGGCCACGTCGGCGTGTACTTGTTCCCTTCTTGTGCGTTGGGGTCAATCTCCGGTGGGAGACGGACTTCTTCGACGTTCCACTGGAATGGGACGTCGTACCAGTCTGCGACGTCGCGGCGAGTCCGCTGGAGCCACTGACTCGTCGCGATAATCTTGTTTCCAATCGTGGTCGAACGGGCCGTGCGACGGCCTGCGCCACTGTACTCGTCCTGGAACTCCAGTCCGTACTCTTTACAGAACTCTTCTTTGTCCTTCTCACCGACGACGTCGTTTCGCGAGAGGCCAAGCAGTTCGTACGCCTTCGCGTGCATCGTCGAGACGTTCCCCTTCAGCGAGCGAGGGTTGATGTCGAGTCGTTCAGCGAGTCGGTCACGGACCTCGGACGCTGCGGCCCGGGTGTACGAGACGACGAGAATATCGCGGATGGTTACGTCGTCCTGTTCGAGAATCGCCTCGACCCTGTCGAGTAGGGCCGTGGTCTTCCCGCTCCCCGGACCCCCGAATAGACGGGTGACGGTCACGTCGGATTCGCTCATTGTACACGTTCACGGCCTTATCGGTGATAAACGACGTGCTTCGGATGAGGGCGAACGCGCCCGGAGTCGATTCGACGGGCCGGGCGTTCGCTCCGCGTCCCGAACAGGGTCGGGAGCGTCGAGAACAGGTGCTGTGGCGTGGTCAGTCGTCGGACGCGTTAGGCCTCCGGCGACCATCCGCATACGGAACATGTCGCCGCGCCCATGTCGTGCAACGCCCCGCAGTCGGGACATTGCAGTTTGTTATAGGATCGGTCCCAGCGTGCCGGTTCTATCTCGTGACCGCGGTCGGCCAAAAACTGGTCGAACATATCGTCACTGGGTGCTGAGGCCATACATGGTATGGTATGGCATGGCTCTATTTAGTTCCTGCGGCGCATGTCCCTCACCGAGAATCGAAGCGTGAGACTGTCTGGCGGGCTTATAGGTCGTACAGTGCGCTGTACTTCGTCTGGACGTAGTCGAGGAAGTCGTCGGCGGCGAAGTCCTTCCCAGTCGCACGGTTCACCAGGTCGTTCGTCTCGTAGCGACGGCCGTACTGGTGGATGTTCTCGCGGAGCCACTCGCGCAGGTCGCCGAACTCGCCGTGTGCAATCTTCTCGTCGAGTTCGTCGATGTCGTCTTCGGCGGCAGCGAACAACTGCGCGGACATGATAGACCCGAGCGAGTACGTCGGGAAGTAGCCGAAGTTGCCGTACGCCCAGTGGATATCTTGCAGACAGCCTTCGGAGTCCGTTTCGGGGCGGATACCGAGATACTCTTCGTACTTGTCGTTCCACGCTTCCGGCACGTCCTCGACGGCGAGGTCACCCGAGACGAGTGCGCGTTCGAGTTCGAACCGAATGACGATGTGCAGGTGGTAGGTCAGTTCGTCGGCTTCGACGCGGATGAAGTTGTCCTCGTACACCTGATTGGCCGCCTCGTAGACCTCTTCGACCGTTCCATCGACTTCGGGGAAGTGCTCGCTGAACGTCGGCAGGAAGTGCTGCCAGAAGGCACGAGAGCGGCCGACGTGGTTCTCCCAGAGACGCGACTGCGACTCGTGAACCGACAGGTTGCGGTCTTCACCGAGTGGCGACCCGTAGTGTTCGTCCGGTAGGCCGAGCGTGTAGAGTGCGTGACCGAACTCGTGGATGGTCGAAAAGAGCGACCCGAGCGGGTCCGATTCGTCGTAGCGGGTGGTCACCCGAGCGTCGAACTGCGTCCCCGACGAGAACGGATGCGGTGCGGTGTCGAGACGGCCACGTTCCCACGGATAGCCGAGCGTCGAGAGCGCGTCGCGAACGAGTGCTTCCTGCTCGTCGGCCGGGAACTCGCCGTCGAAGGCGTCCACGGCGAGTTCGACATCCGACTCACGGATGTCTGCGATCATCTCGACGAGGACTTCGCGTACTTCGTCGAGAATCTCCTCTGCCTGTTCGAGTGGGAGGCACGGTTCGTAATCCTCGAAGAGGACTTCGTACGGGTCGCGGTCGGGGTCGATGTGCTCGGCGTACTGTCGCTTCAGTTCGACGTGTTTCTCCAGATGCGGGGCGAACGTCGAGAAGTCGTCTTCGGCCTTCGCTTGCTTCCACGCTGGAATCGCCTCGGAGGACGCCGCCGAAATCTGTTCGACGAGTTCGTTCGGGACGCGGACGGCGCGCTCGTAATCACGGCGGAGTTCCCGGAGCACGTCGGCCTGTTCGTCCGTCGGGTCGTCCGCTTCGGCAGCGTCGAGCAGTTCACCGAACTCGTCGTCGGTGAGGAGTTCGTGACTGAGCGCAGAGAGCGCCGACATCTGCTGGGAACGCGCGGGCGTCCCCTCGTCGGGCATCATGACCTGCTGGTCCCACGAGAGGATGCCACCGGCGTTTTCCACGTTGGCGATTCGTCTGTATTTCGCGAGCAGTTTGTCGTACGCCGATGCGTCTTCCGTGGAGGTTGCTGCCATATGATGGCAGGTCAGGCCGGGGAGATAATAAAACGAGGGAGGCGGGGATTTCGGGGAGCGGTCTAACGAGTTGGCCTTGTTGAACCCTTCAGCGGCTGATGGTTTTTCGAGGCGTGCTGAATAGCGGGTGCAAGTCGGTCACGGCCCAATCGAGTCCTTGCGCAGAACTGGATTGGTCGATACAGAGTGGATGTTGACCAGGGCCGTAACCGCACGTCGAAAGAGTGTTCGCGGTGTTGTGTTCAGACGGAAACGCATCCGTGGGCGGGACGCTCGGAACTAAGGCCGTGTAGACTGCGCTCTCTGTGTTCACCCCGATTCAGGTGGATGGACAGCGCGTCTTGAAGCGGGACCGCCGAGGCTTGTCTCGAGGGAGGGACACTGCAACTCCGAGAAATGGGTTGACTCGACCGGTTCCGACACTCTTGTGGGGCAGCGGTGCCGTTGCCAAGCTACTTGGGTGAGCGGAATCTAGAGCTAGTATGAGTTTTTCAACATCTATTGAGGACCGGTTCGTTCTTTCCGGGCAGGTTGCCTTCGGTTCGGGTGGGCCGTGAATCCGAGCCGTGTGGACTCCATCGTCGACCTGACTTACGGGCTCTTAATCGCGGTCTCAGTCGGACTAATCGTCGTCGCCGGGACCGCAGTCGGGCTATCGTTCGGGTTTGGGGTGTTAGTCTCCTACGTCCTCCACGTCGTCTGGAAGATGGCCCGTTTCGACCCGAACTGGATGACGACGGTCCAAGAGACCGTCGAGGAGACTGTCAACGAGACGGTGGAGAAGACGGTCGACGATAAAGTCGGAGAGACAGTGGAGAAGACGGTTGGTGAGACAGTGGAGAAAACCGTCGGAGAGACGGTCGAGAAGACTGTCGACGAGAAAGTCGGTGAGACAGTGGAAAAGACGGTCGGAGAGACAGTGGAGAAAACCGTCGGAGAGACAGTCGAGAAGGCGGTTGGTGAGACAGTGGAGAAAACCGTTGGCGAAACTGTCGAGAAGACGGTCGACGAGAAAGTTGGAGAGACCGTCGAGAAAACCGTCGGCGAAACAGTGGAGAAGACGGTCGAAGAGAAAGTCGGCGAGACAGTGGAAAAGACGGTTGGTGAGACAGTGGAGAAGACCGTCGAGGAGAAAGTTGGAGAGACCGTCGAGAAGACAGTAGACGAAAAAGTCGGTGAGACAGTGGAAAAGACGGTTGGAGAGACAGTGGAGAAAACCGTCGGAGAGACAGTGGAAAAGACGGTCGACGAAAAAGTCGGCGAGACAGTGGAGAAGACCGTCGAAGAGAAAGTCGGTGAAACAGTGGAGAAAACCCTGGAAGAACAGATGGCGGCCGAGAGTGCAGACAGCGAAGCAGACGAGGCCACCGAAGATGACGAGTCTGAGGACCGATGATTAGCGCACTCCTCGTCGCTGGTGTCCTCGTCTCGATGTTCGTCGCCTACAACATCGGTGGGTCGACCACGGGCCCGGCGTTCGGGCCGGCCGTCGGTGCCAACGCAATCTCGAAGTCCGCCGCGGCGGCGCTGATGGGCGTGTTTTTCTTCATTGGTGCGTGGACGCTCGGCCGGAACGTCGTGACGAAACTCGGTACTGAACTGGTCGTCGACACCGGTATCTTCACGCCTGAATCCTCCATCATGGTCCTCTTTTTCATCGGGGTCGCACTGCTGGTCGGGAACGTCTTCGGCGTGCCTGCGTCGACCTCGATGACTGCTGTGGGTGCAATCGCCGGCCTCGGGCTGGCCGGTGGCGTGCTGGACTTCGCCGTGATGGGACAGATCGTCGTCTGGTGGGTCGTTTCCCCCATCATCGGCTTTTGGGTCTCGCTGATCATCGGCCGGTACTTCTACGCCCGGCTGAACGGGATGGTCGCGATGGAGCGCAGTTCGGGGCCGTTGTTCGACGTCGACCGGTCGGGCCTCGTCCCCATCCCGCGAGTCCACCGGACGACCAACCGCCGGGAGCTGGGCGGGACGTTCACCGTCGTCGCAATCGGCTGTCTGATGGCCTTCTCTTCGGGAACCTCGAACATCGCCAACGCCGTCGCACCGCTGGTCGGCAGTGGTGAACTGGCGATGAACCCGGCCATCATCTTTGGTGGTATCGCCGTCGCCATCGGGGCGTTTACCATCGCCCGACGGACCCTAGAGACGATGGGTAGTGACATCACGGAACTCCCGCTTACTGCGGCCATCGTCGTCGCGTCGGTTTCCTCGACGCTTGTCGTCTTCCTCTCGGCGCTCGGCATCCCCGCAAGCTTCGTCATCATCGCAACGATGTCTATCGTCGGACTGGGCTGGGGGCGGGCCACCCGACCGATGACCGCCCCTGAGGTACTCGCCAGCGACGGAGGACCATCGGTCACGGTCGACGCGCTGGCGGCCGACGAAGAGGGCGAGACGCTTCCACCCATCGGCGAGGAGGACGTCGAGGACATCCCCAGCCCAGGGGCACTGTTCAACCCTGTGACGACTGCCCGGGTCGTCCTGATGCAGAACGTTGTGCCGGCCATCGCGACGGTCGGTTCCTACCTCATGTTCCGATTCGTCCCGATATTCGGGTTCTGAGCCGCCTCGAAAGTCCCACCCTCTGGGTGTTCAGCTATCGTCGTCTGCAGAGCGAGTGGCTGTCGCAGGTCGTTTTGCTGTCTTCACCACTCTTTCAAAAGGTCCCGATACGTCTCGTAACATCGCTCCAGCACGTCCAGCGAGACGCTCTCGTTCTTCGTGTGTGCCTCACCCGGTTCAGACGGTCCGTACACCACGCACGTCGTTCCTTCCTGCGCCAACCACCCGGCGTCTGTGGCGTGTGGCTTCGTCACCTGTTCAGGTGCGTCGTCGCCTCGTGCGTCGTGAACACGACGAGCGGTTTCGAACACTCGGTCGGCGAAGTCGGCGTCGTCGCAGGCCATCGGCGGAAGGTCCTGTTCGACGACCCACTCGACGCCCTCGATGGATTCCGTCTGCGCAAGGTCTGCGTATCCACCGGGGACGGTTCGTTCGTCGATGATGACCGAACACTCGTCGGGGATGACGTTCCACGCGCTCCCACCGTCGATCTCGGTGACAGCGATGCTCCCCGAGACGGCGTTTCCGAGGACTTCACTGTCGGGAACGTCCAGCTCTCGGACGATATCGACGGCGTCGCAAGCGCGGTAGATGGCGTTCTCGCCTTTCTCCGGTTCGCTGGCGTGGCACGCAGTCCCGGACACTTCGAGGACGCTCGCCCGACGGCCACGGTGGGCCACGACGAGGTCGGTTCGGTTCGGCCCTGAGTAGTTCGTCGAGCCTTCGGCGACGACGGCGTAGTCGAGCGAGAGCCCCTCGTCGAGGGCTGCGCGGACACCGTTCCCACCGAGTTCCTCGCCGACGAACGAGGCGAAGACGACTTCGTTCGTTGCCGACGCTGCGGCGTCACCAGACACAGTCTGGTTGCCTGTCGAACGTTGTTCGACAGCGTCTCGGAAGGCGAGCATAGCCGCCACGTCTGCGCCTTTCATGTCGGCCGCGCCACGCCCGTAGATTCGTCCGTCGCGGGTTTCGACGATATACTCCCCGTCGTCGGTCAGTTGACGGGGTGCTGGCGGAACGACGTCGTGGTGACCGACGAGCGCCAGCGACTCACCGACACCGGGGTTGACACGGGCGATGACGTTCCCAACGTCGTCTCTCGTCACGTCCGCGTCCGTCTCGTCTCGTAACCACGCTTCGATGAAGTCACCGGCGGCGGTTTCGTCCTCGTGACTGGCTATCGAGACGAGGTCGGAGGTCAGTGAGCCAAGTTCGTCCATGGCAGGTGGAAGAGACACCTGCTAAAAAGCGTGGCCAATGCGGGCACCTCACAGGATTCGCCCCCGCGTGCCCGCGCCATCTAAAAGCCTTATCCGTACGCCACGCAAACCGGAGTTCATGAAGATAGTGCCGGACACGAGCGCGGTCATCGACGGTCGCGTGTCCGAGCGAATCGACGACGGAACCTACGACGGTGCCGACATTCTCGTCCCCGAAGCAGTCGTCAGCGAACTCGAATCGCAGGCCAACGACGGCCGAGATACCGGCTGGGAGGGACTCTCTGAACTCCAACGCCTCTCCGAATTCGCGGACGACGGCGTCATCGAGTTGAAGTACGTTGGCCGCCGGCCGAGTTCCAGTGAAACGAAAGCTGCACACGAAGGCGACATTGACGCACTCATCCGCGATATTGCGGCAGAGCGCTCTGCGACGCTCCTCACGAGCGACGTCGTGCAGGCCGAAGTCGCCAAAGCGAAAGGACTCAGCGTCGAGTTCGTCGAAGCCGCCGTCCGCGGGTCTGGTGGTCTCATCATCGAGCGATTCTTCGACGACCAGACGATGTCCGTCCACCTCAAGACGGACACCCGGCCGAAGGCCAAACGCGGGGCAATCGGCGAGATGCACTACCAGACCATCGCCGACGAGGTGACCGACGAGGCGACGATGAAAGAGTGGGCCGACGACATCGTCAACTCCGCTCGCGCCGCAACCGACGGGTTCATCGAACTCTCGGAACCGGGGATGGACATCGTCCAGTTCCGTGACTTCCGTATCGCCGTCGCCCGCCCACCGTTCGCAGACGGCATCGAAATCACGGCCGTTCGTCCCATCGTCAAGACGGAACTCGACGACTACGAGTTCGCCGACGAACTTCGTGACCGCCTCGCTGAACGCCAGCGCGGTGTCCTCATCGCCGGGTCGCCCGGTGCCGGGAAGTCCACGTTCGCACAGGCCGTCGCGGAGTTCCTCAACAACAGCGACTACGCGGTCAAGACGATGGAGAAACCGCGTGACCTGCAGGTCGGTCCGGACATCACGCAGTACACGGCACTCGGCGGCGACATGGCCAAGACGGCCGATTCGCTCCTCTTGGTCCGCCCCGACTACACCATCTACGACGAGGTCAGAAAGACCGAGGACTTCTCCGTCTTCGCCGACATGCGTCTCGCCGGCGTCGGGATGGTCGGTGTCGTCCACGCGACGCGAGCAATCGACGCACTCCAGCGCCTCGTCGGCCGTGTCGAACTCGGCATGATTCCGCAGGTCGTCGACACCGTCGTCTACATCGAAGACGGCGCGGTCCACACCGTCTACGACGTGAGTACCGAAGTGAAGGTCCCCGAGGGACTCTTCGCGGAGGACCTCGCTCGCCCGGTCATTCAGATTCGGGACTTCGAGACGGGCACACCGAAGTACGAGATTTACACGTTCAACCGGCAGGTCGTCACGGTTCCACTCGGGAAGGAACGCGACAAGAAAGAAAGCGGTGTCTCCCGTCTCGCCAAACAGGAAATCGAGCGCGAGATTCGCTCCATCGCTCGCGGTCACGTCGAAGTCGACCTGAAGGGGCAGAACCGAGCGGTCGTCTACGTCGAAGACGACGACATCTCCTACGTCATCGGGAAGGGCGGTGGCCGTATCTCGGACGTGGAAGACCGACTCGGCATCGATATCGACGTACGGACACACGACGAGAAACCGTCACAGAACACAGCGAGCGGCCAGTCGTCCGATGATTCGTCCGCAGGCGGCCAGTCCAACGAAGGCGTCGTCGTCACGCCCGAAGTCACCTCTCGACACGTCATCGTCCGGATGGATGGCCACGTAGGTGAGACGGTCGAAGTCCGCGCGAACGACGAATACCTGTTCACCGCGACCGTCGGTCGGGGCGGAGACATTCAGGTCTCACGCGGCAGCGCCATCGCTGAGGAACTGGAGAACGCGATCGACAAAAAGCAACAGATTACGGTCGTCCCGGCCTGACGACAGGGCGACCGAACTGCGTCTCGTTCGGTAGTTCTGCACGTCGCAACGAGTGTCGAAAGACGGTTGCGAATCGCCGAGTGAGTCGATTACTCGGCGCAGCAGGCCTTTTCTTTTCCGCCGTCAGCTTTCGCCTGCGCCTGTTGTGGCGCGAGGTCGGTCAACTGATAGAGATTCTGTCGAGCGTCAGCAAAGTAAACGTCCTCGTCGACAATCCCAATCCCCTCCAGCCGTTCGAGCGCGTATCGAACCGTCCGAGCCGAGAGCATCGACTCCTGTACGATACCTTTCTGGGTGAGTGGGCCGTTGTATTCGAGTACTTTGAAAACGAGCTTCGCACTCGGTGGGAGGTCGTCTAGACTCTCCTCTTCTGTTCCAGCCATCGTTACGAATCGAGACGCGCGACCAGCATAAACCTTGTTGGCTTGGATTCGCCGACAACCCTTTATCGGCGGACGCGCGGGAGGAACGAACGCCTTTTGATGCCGGCTATCGCAGGGGAACACATGGCCACGGAAACGCAGACCGAACTCTCCGGCCACTTACGCGGAGTGACGGTCACAACGCTCGCCTGTCTCGCCGGCATCGCTGCAGCGGTGCTCTCCGGTGTGCTGGTCGGGACGACGGTCGAGGCCGCGACCAATCAGCTGGCCGTGGGTATCCTCGGCGCGTTCGTTCTCGTCCAGTTCCCAGTGCTTCGCGCCATCGGAATCGACATCTCCGGGGCGAAAGATTACCTCTACGTCGGGTTCATGACGTTCGCGCTCTGGTTCATCTCGTTCGCTATCTTGCTGACGTCAGGTGTTCAGCTCTAATCATGGCGGACGATAGTATCGCAGTCGTCGACTTAGACCGGTGTTCTCCGGACCGCTGTAGCTACGAGTGCTCGAACTTCTGCCCACCCAACCGGACGGGCAAAGAGTGCATCACGCTCCGCGGCGAGGACGCCGAACAGGGTGGGCCGGACCAGGTCCGTATCTCCGAAGAGATCTGTCTCGGAGAGACCTGTGGTATCTGTGTCGAAAAGTGTCCCTTCGACGCGATCGAGATCATCAACCTCCCGTCTGAACTCGACGAAGCACCGACCCACCGCTACGGCGAAAACGCCTTCTCGCTGTACGGACTGCCGGTTCCCGAATCGGGTGCCGTCACGGGTATCCTCGGTCCGAACGGTATCGGGAAGACCACCGCCGTCCGCGCGCTGGCCGGCGAGATGATTCCGAACCTCGGCAACTACGACGACGAGCCGTCGTGGGAGGCCGTTCTCGACCGATTCCGCGGCACCGAACTCCAGAACTACATCGAGCGAGTGCAAGATGGCGAGGTCACTATCGCACGGAAACCGCAGTACGTCGACCAGATTCCCAAGCAGTTCGACGGGAAAGCACGCGAACTCCTCGATGCGACCGACGAACGTGGCGCACTCGACTCCTACATCGACCGCCTCGACATCGGCCCCGTCGTCGACAACGACATCGACACGCTCTCTGGCGGCGAACTCCAGCGTGTCGCCCTCGCGGCGACGCTGGCCCGCGACCGCGACTTCTACTTCCTCGACGAGATTTCGCCGTACCTCGACATCGGTCAGCGCGTCACCGCGGCACGTCTCATCCGCGAACTCGCCGAAGAAGAAGACAGAGCGGTCCTCGTCGTCGAACACGACCTGGCGATTCTCGACTTGCTCGCCGACACGCTCCACGTCGCGTACGGTGAACCCGGTGCGTACGGTGTCGTCACTCCCCCGAAATCGGTCAGAAACGGCATCAACGAGTATCTGAAAGGGTATCTCTCGAACGAGAACATGCGCATCCGACCGGGCGCAATCACCTTCGAAGAACACGCCCCGCGCGAGACGACGAAGGCCGAACCCCTCATCGAGTATCCCGAACTCCGGAAATCTTACGGCGAGGGCGAGTTCTCCCTCGATGTCGACGCGGGCACCATCTACAACGGCGAAGTGCTCGGTATCGTCGGTCCGAACGGGATCGGGAAATCCACGCTCGCACAGCTGTTCACGGGTGACCTCACGCCCGACTCGGGCGAACTCGACTTCGCACTCGACATCTCGTACAAGCCACAGTACATCGAAATCGACCAGCATATGCGCGTCGACGCGTTCCTCTCGTCGATTACCGACCAGTTCGGGTCGTCGTACTGGAACACCGAGATTGCGAACCCACTGCAACTCAGTCGCATCATGGAACGCAACCTCACCGACCTCTCTGGCGGTGAGCGCCAGCGTGTCGCCATCGCGGCCTGTCTCTCGCAGGACGCCGACCTCTACCTGCTCGACGAACCGTCGGCCCACCTCGACGTCGAACAGCGCGTGCAGGCGACCTCGGCCATCCGCCGCTACGCCGAGAACCACGACGCGACGGTCATGGTCATCGACCACGACATCTACATGATGGACCTGCTCGCAGACCGCCTGATGGTCTTCGACGGCGAACCCTCCATCGAGGGGCACGCCTCGAAACCGCAGGAGATGCGCGACGGCATGAACGACTTCCTGTCTGACCTCGACATCACGTTCCGCCGCGACGAGCGCACCCAGCGCCCACGCATCAACAAACCAGACTCGCAACTCGACCGCGAACAGAAGCGCTCCGGCGAGTACTACTACGCTGAGTAGTCAAGTCGAGTCGCGTCTCGCGTTTCCGTTTTCCTTCACGATTCGGCGCTCTCCGGCACACGAACAGTTACATCCGTGATACTACGACCGTTTTCACGCTCACTGCCGAAGAGAGAGTGATGACTGCCACACCTACCGAAACGACGCTCCTCTCGGATGCCACCCATCTCGGCCGCGTCACGCTCCGTGTTGGCTCTCTCGACAGTGTCGTCCCGTTCTACCGCGACGTCGTCGGACTCAGTATCGAACGCGAAGACACTCGAGCCGTCTGCGCCGCCGGTGGCGACCCGCTCGTCGTTCTCGAAGAAGACCCGAATGCTCCGCGACGAACACGCGAGCAAGCCGGCCTGTTCCACCTCGCTATCCGCGTCCCAGACCGGGGCGCACTCGGAGACGCGCTCACTCGAATTCGAGACCACACGTCGCTTTCGGGTGCGTCAGACCACCTCGTGAGCGAAGCGCTCTACCTCCGCGACCCGGAGGGCAACGGCGTCGAAATCTATCGGGACCGGCCACGCGAGGAGTGGCCGCGAACGGACGACGGCCGCGTGAAGATGGACACGCTCGCGCTGGACCTCGAATCACTCATCGCGAACGCGCGGGGGGACGACCACGCACCCGCCGGAACCGACCTCGGACACGTTCACCTCGAAGTCTCTGACCTCTCTCGGTCGCTCGAGTTTTACACCGAGGCGCTCGGCATGAACCTCCGAGACGACGGCTATCCCGGTGCTGCGTTCGTCGCAGCGGGCGACTACCACCACCACGTCGGACTGAACCGCTGGAACGAACGGTCCGAACCGGCCGGAGAGAGTCGCGGCATCGACTGGTTCGAAGTCGTCGTCCCCGACCACGAGACGCTCGATGCAGTCCGTGAGTCGCTGGAACAGACCGGTCGAACTGTCGGTATTTCAGCTGAATCGCTCGTGGTGTCAGACCCAGACGGAATCGATGTCCGCGTAACGATGTAGCGGCTCTGTTGAAATACTCAAGCCTTGACAGGTTGGCGTGACACAGACAGAGAGTCTGTTCATCAGAGTGACTACGGGCCTTCCAAGTGGGACCATCCATAATTCGAATTTATCATACTACAGAACTGATAGTTGTTCACTGATTCAGTGGTCTCGCCCTTGTCGAGTCAGGTCGACCACATCCATCCGTTCATCGTACGTGAGCCGGAGCTTCTCGTCCGCCAGCGGAATCGAGATGCGGATGCGAAGCGGGTCCTCCGAAAGCAGTTCTTCCTCATAGTCGAGGAGGTACGTGCGTTGTTCGGCCGTGGCGAGGTCGAACTCGATACCGTGTTCGTAATAGAACGCGATCACTGCCGGCTGTCTCGTCGGATAGAACAACGTCGGCATCCGCCAGCGATATTTACAACTCTCGCAGACGTGCGAGGTGAGCATCCAGAAGATCGACCCACAGGTCTCGCAAAACTGGTACTCGTCCCAATCCGGGTGATGGTCCTCGCAAATATGGATCGCATTGACGGGCATCTCGCCCGCACAGTCTGGACAGACGCCGTCTATCACGGACGCCCGTCGATGGGTGCTCCAGATCCGATCCGCGTGGTTGATCTCATTCGGTTTGCGGTCCTGTAACCCCGATGGTGGGAACTCACTCTTGCTGATGACGCCGGGCGGGACGGTATCGACACACCGAGCGTCGCAGTTGGTGCACTCCAGATAACGCCACCCCTCCCGGTAGCTCCATTCCGGCTGTCCCCCGCAGTACCAACACGAGATATCCACCTCCACGGACTCGATTTCTGGGTTATCGATCGCGGTCCCGGAAAGGAGCATTCTGACCACTCGCTTACCAGCCTCCCGGAGTTCATACCCCTCCTCAGTACGGCGCACGAAGTGCGTCGTGAGCTTGTCGAGATGATAGTATATCCCGCCGGGATCGTCCGCGCTGACGCGTTCCCGGAGCTCGGTGAACCGCGTCGGCGAGGCATTCTGCGGGTCGTGGTCCTCCCAGAGAGCCTGCAACAATTCGAGCCGGGTCTCGTCCGACAGGAGCTGGAACGCTTTTTTTCTCGTGGCGGCATCCGATTCTCCCACATCTAACTTCGTTGACGAATCCATGCTAGATATTGGCAAGCAGTATCAAATAACATTCGTTCCAGTATATGCCTCGTGCGGTCGCTCGACCCAATCTGTGACGGACGAGAGCCCTCGCCGAACGAATCCAAAATTACCGAGAGTTATTGAAATTTCGTTCTATTGGGAATCCAATAGAAATGTTATTCGAATAACACTTATCTCTGAGTCGGTCGAAGCGTCGTTTTGGAGGTTCACAGATATGACGAACAGATGGGCCATTGAGGGCGACTACCTCGAAGCGTGCAATTGCGATGTCGCCTGTCAGTGTATCTGGATGGAATCACCCGACGACGGCGTGTGTACGGTTTCTCTCGCGTGGCACATCGAGGAAGGCTCGTATGGGGATATCGATTTGAGCGGGCTCAATGCGACGTGGCTCGCAAGCTACGATGAAGGCAATCCATTCGATCCGGACGCCACCTGGCCACTGGTGGTTCTCCTCGACGAGCAAGCAAACGACGACCAGCGTGCGGCACTCGAAAACATCTTCGTCGGTCGAGCGGGTGGCATCTTCGGAGTCGCAGTCGATGCCCACGTCGAGAGCGTTGAGGTTGCGACCGCTCCGTTCTCTTTCACCCGGGACGACGGGGAGTTCTCGGTCGAGATCGGCGACTGGGTCTCCGTGGAGGCGGCCGAGCAGAACGGTGTGTTGGGTGAGTTAGGAACGGTCTCGCCCCATCCGTTCACGAAAAGCCTGGAGATGAATACTGGCAAGTCTACAACCGCCACAGTGTCGTACAACGACGAGTTCACGTGGGACGTCTCCGGGAACAATTCGTTCCTCGGTGATTTCGAGCTGGGGAACGCCTGACTGGGGTCGGATGACTGGGTAGCTCTTCGACCATGCACATCCGAGACTCATTACGAAACCGGTTCTTCACCGACGTCCCGATCATCGCGCTCGTCACCTATCTACTCGCTCTGCTCGGCTGGCTCGTGATCATCAACCGCTGGCTCCCGATGCCAGGTGGAGCCATGGACACGCCGATGCAGATGTCCGAACCGGGAGTACCGGAGGCGATGGCACTCTCGAACGGACTCACTGGTGTTGGTCTCTACCTGCTCATGTGGGCAGTGATGATGATCGCCATGATGTACCCGTCGTCGGTCCCGCTGTTCAGATTGTACTACAAGACGATAGAGGGGGCGACGAAAACACAAAAAGCGGCGCGGCTCGGCGCGTTCATGGGGACATACGCGCTCGTTTGGACGGTGACGGGAATCGTCCCACTCGTGGTGAACACGATGGTGCCACTTGCGACCATCGCGGACCAGTATGCGGGATTCCTGATGGGTGGGACACTCCTACTTCTGGCAGGCTACCAACTGTCCTCGTACAAGTACCGATGTCTCCGGTACTGTCGATCCCCACTCAGTCTTCTCATGAGTCGCCATCGACCGGGGGTTCGCGGAGCCATTCGGACGAGCTGGGAGTTCAGCCTCTTCTGTGTCGGCTGCTGTTGGGCTCTGTTCGTCTTCATGGTGGTCGTGGGGTCTATGAACATCGTCTGGATGGCGCTCATTACACTCGCACTCTCGCTCGAGCGAGGAGTCGCATGGGGTGACCGGTTGGCTCGTGGGACTGGAGTCGTCGCTGGAATCGTAGGGATTGCAATCCTCGTAATCTCCGTGATCTAACGCCACCCGGTCACGATGAGGAATGCGCACTGTGTATTCAGCACGGTTTCAACAATCTCTCAGCGACTGAGGGTTTCGATAGAGTCGCTGCAGCAGACGTGACGAAGTGAGTAGTGGTCGAGACGAGACTGGCTGGATGTCTCCCAGACTGACCGGGACGTACGCGCCCTGACTCCCAGATTCGTCACTCGACTAGCTCGACCACGGCACCCACGTCTGTCTCTCGCACCTTGATATCGTAGCCGAAGGCGCGAATCACGTCGAGATTGGTCCGGACGTGTTCGGTCACCGCCGGAATCCGGACCCGTCCGCCAGCGAGGGCGACCCACACGAGCAGTTGGTCGGCCATGTGGCGGTCCACAGGTGCGTCACCGCGATACCAGTCTGTGAACGCGTCGACTGCCTGTGCGCCAACGTCTTCGGCGGGCACGCCTCGTTCGCCGTAGGCGTCGAATCCGGCGACTGTGTCTCCGCATCGAGCGACGAGCACGACGGCCGTTCCCGGTGACGTGCTCTCGGCGTAGGTGACAGACGCACGGAGTGGTGCCTCGACACCTTCAGCGGCGAGCGCGGTTCGGACGCCTTCGACCTGTCTGTCCGCGACTGAGGCGTCCGAGAGTGCGTCGCTGGCGACCGAATAGACGTGGAGGCCGTCGAGTGATGGCCGGTCGAGAACGTCGAGTGAGGCAGGGTCTGCAGGGTCGATTCGCACTGCGAGTCTGCCGCCACCGGCAGGGTAGAATCCGCGCCGACGCACGTCTACGTCGAAGGTGACGCCGAACGTCGAACACAACGGTCGCTTCACGTATCGGAGATAGTCGGCCGGTGGCGACCATCGAACGTCGGTCCCACCCGAGACGGTGAGCGTCAGTGGACGGTCGATGGCGACGGCGACGGGAAGAAGTGTCTCGCTGACGAGTGTGGTGCTTCCGGCAGTGCCGACCGAGACGCTCACGGGGTCGCTCGACACCGAACCGGGTTCGAACTGAAGCGTCGAAGCGCCGTCGTTCCCGCCTACTACCTCGGCGTTAGCCACCGATTCAGCGACCGAGACACACGCGACGTGTTGTGCTTTGAGGCCCGGTGTCGACCGGTTGCCTCGGATGTTCTCCATCTCGAATGCCTCGCCCGTCACGAGTGACAGCGAGAGCGCCGTGCGAACGAGTTGGCCGCCGCCAGCACCCCCGTCGAGTCGGAGCATTCAGCGGACGACAGTGACCGGACACGACGCCCGTTCGACGAGTGCTTTCGCCACGCTTCCGGCGAATCCTTCGTACTGTTTCGAGATGCCGCGGTGGCCGACGAAGATGCCATCTGCACCGACACTTTCGGCGTAGGAGGTGAGTGCGTCGACCGGATTGCCGTAGAGTAGTTCGGTGGTCGCTTCGATGCCCGCCTCGGTGGCGTGTTCCAGTGCCTCGTCGAGGACCTGTTCGCCACGTGCTTCGGCGTCTTCGAGACTCTCAGCGACGATGTGGTCACCCATCGTCGGGACGCCTGCAATCGGTTCTTTCCCGCCTTCGACGAAGACGTGCGGTTCTACTGAGTAGACTATCGTAACCATCGCGTCCAGCGGTTCGACCATCGTGAAGGCGTAATCGAGCGCTCGGTCGGCAGACTCGGACCCATCAACTGCGACGATGAAGTTCATGCGTGTATACACGTGTCGTGACGAGAAAAAAGGAAGAGACTGCTACCGTGGGTGGAGAATCAGTGAATGAGGCGACTACAGGTCCCACAGAGGTTCTCTTCTTTGACGTCGACTTCGCGGACCGTCGGCGAGAAGGACATCACACACTTGTTGTTGTCACAGTGTTCGAGGCCGAGCGTGTGGCCGATCTCGTGGACGACTTCCTTTCGCACGCGGTCAGAGAGGACTTCGTCGGCGGGTTTGTTCGTGATACCACCGTCGGTGGAGGTTTGCAGACGGTACGTCGAGATGACCGAGCCGTTCCCGTTGAGGTACGCGAGGCCGAAGACGTAGTTCCGGCGGCGGTAGTAGAGGTCCTGCGCCGTGATGCCGATGTTCTTCTCACCGCGACCGACACGGCTCGTCAGTTCGATGAACTGTTCTGCGCGGTACTGATTTCGGCTTCTATCGAACGCGCCTTCCGGGATGGCCTGGTTCGACTGTACGGTCACATCGCAGTCGTAGACGGACCGCAAACCCGCGGATGCCTCACGCTTGACCGCGGCAGAAATATCCCCAATAGGCACGATATCGACAAGCATGCGAGGGATTAAGCGATGGCGCGTCATAAATATCCCGACGTGAGAAGTTCGTTGCGCGACGCCCTCGTGAATCGGTTACAGACGTACGACCGAGTGGTCGAAGTCGGGATTGGTCGAGCCACTGACGTGGCCGCCGAACTCGCCGAACACGGCGTCGATGTCGTCGCCGTCGATGTCTCCGACGTTCCGGTTCCCGACGGTGTTCGGTTCGTCCGCGACGACGTCGTCGCTCGGGCGGACGCATCCGAGCTCGGCCCCTACGACGGCGTCGATGCACTCTACGCGCTGAACTTCCCGGTTGAACTGCACGCCCCGACTGCCCGTGTCGCTCGCCGTGCCGGTGCAGACTTTCTCTTTACGACACTCGGCTACGACGAACCGTCGATACCGGTTCGCCGTGAGTCGATTCCCGGCGATACGCTCTACGTCGCGGAGGAGGGACCGGGTACTCGACGTCGGCGGTGATGAACGAGGGCGTTGGCTGGTGGGCTTGGGTTCGACGATAAGAGTAAGGCACTTGCCTCCCCGTTACGCCGTTCCAGTATGCACGCGGACGCTGTCGTCTTCGACATCGACGGGGTACTCGTTGACGTCGCCGACTCCTACCGGCGCGCCATCGTCGAGTCAGTCGACCGAACCTACGGCGAAACCATCACCCGCGACGACGTCCAGCAGTTCAAGGACGCCGGCGGATTCAACAACGACTGGGAACTGACCTACGCAGCGGCACTTTACGTTCTCACCGCACGTGAGCAGGATATCTCGGTCGAAGAGTTCACCGACGAAATCGAGACACGCGGCGGCGGCCTCGACGCGGCCGAAGCGACTGTCGAGTCGCGCTTCGACGACCCCGCGGTCGTCTTCGACCAGTGGAACCCAACCGAACTCCGAGAGACGTTTCAGGCGCTCTATCTCGGCGCGGACCTCTACCGCGACCTCGAAGGCGGAGACCCGCCGTTCGAGACAGCCGGCTACATCCACGACGAACCGGTCTTGCTCCGTCCGGAGACACTCGAAGCACTCGGTGACCGCGAAATCGGCGTGGTAACCGGTCGGCCATCCGCAGAGGCCGACATCGCCCTCGACCGGGTCGCCCTCGACGTAGCGGACGACCACCGGTTCACGATGGACGACTGGGACGAAGGCAAACCACACCCGGCCGCTCTCGTCACCGTCGCCGAACGACTCGACGCTCGGTCCATCGTCTTCATCGGCGACACGCTGGACGACGTGAAGACGGCACTGAACGCCGACGCCGCCGACCCGGAACGAGTGTACTACGGGATTGGTGTTCTCTCCGGCGGCCTCACCGGCGACGAGGGACGACAGAAGTTCGCCGAAATCGGTGCGGCTGCGGTCGTCGAAGACGTAAACGAGGTTCCGGAGTTGCTCGACTGATGGAGGGGAGTACGATGAGACAGACACAGGGTGGTCGTTGATATGAGACAGACACTGGGTGGTCGTTGATGGGTCACTTCCGCGCGTTCATCGTCACGCTCCTCGCGCTCGACGCGGTCATCTTCGTCGTCGGGTCGGTCCTGTCTCCGCCAGACCCGTTCACACAGATTATCTTGGTTGGCCCTCCGTTGCTGGCCGCCCCTGCTCTCGCGTGGTGGCTCGTCTACCGCGACGGCTTCGTTCGCGTACAGAATCTGTTCGAATCCGACGACGAGTGAGCGAACGAAGACGAGTGAAGAGTCCAGTACGTGGGACAACACAGGCAGAACCCTCCGGTCGCGTAACCCTTTACGTCACCCCAGTCCGCACGTGTACGTATGCGAATTGCACTTCTCGGTGGCACCGGCGATATCGGCGAGGGTCTCGCCCTCCGCTGGGCGTATCACACCGACCACGAGGTCATCATCGGGTCGCGCGACCCGGACAAGGCGCGTGCGAAGGCAGAAGAGTACGAGACTGAAATCTCCAGTCGCGGCCGCGACGTGAAGGTAAACGGCTTCACCAACGAGATGGCGGCCGACCGGGCGACGGTTATCGTCCTCGCTGTCCCACCGTACCACGTCGCCGACACCATCGAGGCCGTCTCGGATTCACTGGGCGACGGAGACATCCTCGTCACGCCTGCGACCGGTATCAAGCGCGACGACGACGGATTCCACTACCATCCTCCGAAGGCCGGGAGCGTGACGGCGCTCGTCGTCGACGCCGCACCCGATGATATTCCAGTCGTCGGCGCGTTCCACAACCTCGCGGCCGGTCGCCTCGCCGACCTCGATGCGGACCTCGGTATCGACACGCTCCTCGTCGCCGACGACGAGGACGCAAAAGAGACGGTTCGCCTCCTCGCGGACGGAATCGACGGACTCCGCGCTCTCGATGGTGGCGGACTCGCGAACGCCGCAGAAATCGAGGCGCTCACGCCGCTTCTCATCAACGTCGCGCACAACAACGACGGGCTCAACGACCTGGGCGTTCGGTTCCAGTAACGAGTTCGCCGAATCGCCCGTTCGGATTCAGAATCGATTCTTCAGTTCCTCGCGCAGGTCGTCGAGCGATGCGTCGTTCATCGCCAGGACGACGAGCAGGTGGTAGACGAGGTCCGCACTCTCGTAGAGGAGTTCCTCTCGGTCGTCGTCTTTGGCGGCGAGGATGGTCTCTGTCACCTCTTCGCCGAGTTTTTCGAGGGCGTAGTTCTCGCCTTTCTCGTGCGTGAACAGCGTCGTCGTGTAGGAGTCGTCGGGTAACTCGGCTTTGCGAGACTCGATGGTCGCAAAGAGTTCGTCGAGAACCTCGTCGGTCGGCGTGTCCGCGTCCATGGTCCAAAAACGAGTGGCGGCGGAAAAAGACCCTCTGATTCCGGCGACAGGTGGTTATGCTTCGACTTCGACTTCCAGTTCGTCGAAGAACGCGAGGTCGTGAATTCGACTGTCTGCGGTCAGTTCGGGGTGGAACGAGGTGCCGACGACGGGGCCGTCGCGCACGGCGACCGGGTTGCCGTCCCACTCGGCGAGTATCTCTACACCGTCGCCAACCTCGTCGATGAGTGGTGCGCGGATGAACACCGACGGGAACGGCGAGTCGAGGCCGGTCACGTCGAGGGGGGCCTCGAAACTGTCTACCTGCCGGCCGAAGGCGTTGCGGTCGACGGTCACGTCGACGAGGTCGAGCGTCTGGACGCGGTCGTCTTTTGCGTCACTCGACGCGACGATGAGGCCTGCACAGGTCGCGAGAACGGGTTTTCCGGCCTCGACGTGCGCTTTGATTTCGTCGTCGATGCCTTCGCGTTCGAGGAGACGTGAGATGGTCGTCGATTCGCCGCCCGGCATGAGAAGCACGTCGCAGTCGGGGACGAGGCCAGCGCGTCGGATTTCGACGAGTTCGGCCTCGACGCCGTGGGCATCGGCCGCGCGTTCGATTGCGTCGGCGTGTTCGGTAACGTCGCCCTGGACGGCGATGACACCGGCGCGTAGCGTATCCATAGACGAATCTCGGGAATGCGAGGACAAAAATCGACCGTTCGAGACGATTCCTTAGATAGCGAGTGCGTTCAGCACCAAGATACCGATACCAAAGAGGGTGCCTAACGCGACGACGGTCTTCGGGTCGACTCGAATCGCGTTGCGGTCCTCAGCGTCGAAGTAGCGGACGAGACCTGCGCTCGACATCAGACCGCCACTGTTCTGGCCCTTGCTCATACTCCATCGTCTGTGCGTCCGCCGCCTAAACGTTTCGGCTTCGCACTCGTCAGCGCCGACTGAGGGAGTGTCGCGACCCTAGATACGAAACGGGGCCGTGCCGCCGCATGAGTAATCCTTATGCGCGGGGGCAAGCAACGTGCGGCGGGAAACGATGACTGTTCGACTCTTGGACTTCTACGCAGACTGGTGCGGCCCGTGTAAGACGCAGGACCCGATTCTCGACGACCTCGAAGGTGACTTCGAGAGTGTCGAGTTCGAGAAGGTGGACGTCGACGAAGAACAGGACGTGGCCAATCAGTATCAGGTTCGCTCGCTGCCCACGCTCATCATCGAGAACGACGACGGAATCGTCGACCGGTTCGTGGGCGTGACCCAGCGAGAGGACATCGAGGCCGCGCTGAAACAAGCCGGCGCGTAAGCGGACTCGCCGTTTCTTCGGACGACCACCTCGGACGACCCACCCGACCGTGAGCGACAGCGGTGTGTCTCGCAAGCGTTATACGAACGGCGACGGGACTCGTATGCATGGCTAGTGACGCTGCGACGAAACGGACGCTCGAGAAGCAGATCTGTATGCGCTGCAACGCGCGAAACCCGAAGAAAGCAACCTCGTGCCGCAAGTGCGGATACAAGCACCTTCGACCCAAGTCGAAAGAGCGCCGCGCTGCGTAATTCTCGGGTTTTTCTGCTTATCGTTCTTGGCGGTACAACACCACGAGCACTGCCAGTAGTGCGATTTGGACGAGTTTGTCCACGATTCCGACGACACTGAAGATGTCCGGCCAGTTCAGCGCCACGTAGAGAACGATCTGTCCGGCGACGAAGGGCATCCCGAGGAGAATCGCCCACCGTCGCGTCTGCTCACTCCCACGCAGCACGGCCACGATACCGCCCGCAAAGCCTGCTGCGGCCCCGATGAACGCGAGCGCGAGTGGGTCGCCCAGATTCTGCGAGAGCGCGGCCGCGCCGAGGACGAGATGGACGAGTCCCGTTATCGCCGCGAGGACGACACCGAGATAGTCCAGCCGGCTCAGTTCGGGCCGGGTTGTCGTCGCCATCTCAGGCCTCCGGGTACTTTGGCGTGCGTTCTTCAGCGCGTCCGAGGGCACGTTCGACGACGTCGCGGACGGTGTCGCCGTCGGGTTCGTTCTCGAACACGTCGCCATGACCGGCGTACATCGATTCAACCGTCTCTGGAAGTCTGTCGAGGAGCGTCTGCAGACTGGAGATGAGACGTTCGCGGGACTGCCCCGCCATGTCGGTTCGGCCGAAACTCCCGTCGTCGTACGCGCCATCGTTGTAGACGACGACGTCGCCAGAGAACACCGAGCGACTGCTCACGAGCGAGACGTGGTCGTCGGCGTGTCCCGGCGTGTAGACGACGTCGAACGACTCGTCACCCATCACGACGTCGTCGCCATCGCCGAGTTCGTGCGTTCGCAACGGATGGTCCGCGTAGGCGTACACGTCCGGTTCGAATCGGTCGACGACGGCCGCGAGCTCCGCGACGTGGTCCGAGTGTTGGTGTGTGACGACTACCGCGTCGAGGTGGTCGGTGTGTTCTGCGACGACGTCGTCGACGCCAGTCATCGCTCCGGCATCGACGAGGACGGTCCGGTCGCCGAGGACGAGATAGGCGTTACAGGTGAAGACGTCGGCGTCGGCAGTGACCGAGATGACTTCCATACGGGCCTCTATGTTCTCCGACACGAAAAATCGGTTGACAGGAACAACTGGTGTCGTGACACGCTGTCTCCAGCGTAACTCGTGCGACAAACCATTTTTCAGGCTCGGTCGTGTAGTGTGAACTGTATGGGATTCGGGAGTTACGATGAGTCAGAGCAGGGAGACCAGAACGTCGACTTCGACGAAGAAGACGGCGTAGAGACGAGCAAAGAGAAACACGAAGGCAAAGTGGACTTCGAAATCGGTGCATCGAACGACGAGCTACTGGACCGCCTGCAGGAGATCAAAGAGGAGTGAAGTCGGGGACTCGTGCGCTCGGGGTTGCGGAATCGTATCCCGGTACGGCGCGCGTCCCCAGCGACGATTCGACCGAGACCACATTTTCGACCGACTCGACGCAGCGCAGTGCCGACCGTCTCGATTCGCCCCCCGAGAGCGTCCTCTGTGGGGCGGTCGTTCGGGCGGACCGCGTCGTCGACGGCCTCGAATTCGAGACGTGTACCGTCGGCGGCGACGATGCGACCGACGCAATCGCGTCGCTGTACCACGGGCTCGGCCGCGACGACGTTCGGTACGTCCTCGTGTCGGGCATCGCACCGGCGTGGTTCAACATCGTCGACATCGACCGTCTCGCGACCACGCTCGACCGGCCGGTGCTCTCTGTCTCGTTCGAAGCGAGCGACGGACTGGAGACTGCGCTCTCCGAACAGTTCTCCGGGGAGGCGCTCGCCCGCCGCCTCGATAGCTATCGTGCTGCACCGCCACGGCGAGAACTCGACGTGAACGGCGAGCGTCTCTTCGTTCGGGCCGCCGGCTGCGACGACGACGAGGCGACTCGCGTGATTCGGGCGTTCACGCCGACCGGTGGACGCCCCGAACCGCTTCGCGTCGCACGGATGGCCGCTCGTGCGGCGCGGCGCTTCGTGGGGAATTAAGCCGTCGCCGTCCTCGAAGCGGATATGGAACAGATGGAGGGCCTCTGTGTGACCGCCTGCGAGAAGTGTCCCGAACTCGTGGCCTCACGAAGTCGTATCGTCAACGGGGTCGGACCCGAGGACGCCGACCTGCTCTTTCTCGGTGAGGCACCCGGAGCGAAAGAAGACGAGGGCGGCGAGCCGTTCGTCGGTCGGTCTGGATCTGTCCTCGACGACGCACTCCGGGAGGCCGGCCTCGCCCGCGCCGACGTTCGTATCACCAACTGCGTTCGGTGTCGCCCGCCGGACAATCGCGACCCGAAGGCAGAAGAACTGTCGAACTGCCGTGGCTATCTCGCCCGCGAGTTCGAACTGGTCGACCCAAAACTGGTCGTCACGCTCGGGAAAGTCCCCTCACAGCATCTCCTCGACCGGAGCGTCGCCATCACGAACGAGTCGGGGTCCGTCGTCGATGCCCGTCTCGGCGAGTCTTCGTATCGGGTGCTGCTCTCTGTCCACCCCGCCGCGACACTGTACGACCGAGGCCAGCGCGAGGGCTTCTTCGAGACCATCGCTCGGGCCGCTGACCTCTCCGGACTCGCCGATTCGTCCGACGGGCAGTCGAGTCTCGGCGACTTCTAACTACGACGACCCTCCAAGAATTTCTAACCACGACCACCCTCCAAGAACTTCTAACCACAACCACCCTCCAAAAAAGTGCCACGCACGAGTGTGGCGTCGATTGTGGGTTCGTGATGTGGTATCGGTGACGAGTTCGTGATGTGGCGTCGGCTGCGCGTCGTGATTACTCCCAGAGGGAGCGGGCCATCCGCTGTGGGAACTCGACGACGAGTTTGAGGAAACTCGTTCCCTCTTCTTCGCCACGGATGTACGACCGGACGCGTTGACTCACGAACTCGACGGAGACGACGAGCAGGAAGATGACGAGAATCGTCGCCATCATGTTCGTGTACTTGAACAGACTGCGCTGTGTCTGCAGGATGTAGCCGATACCGCCACCGCCGATGAGACCCATCGTGACTGCAATCCGCGTGTTGATTTCGAGGATGTACATCGTCCACGCGATGAACGGGGTGAACACCTGCGAGAGCATCCCGAAGACGACGGTCTGCCGGCGGTTCGCACCGGTCGATTCGATCGCCTCGATCGGCCCGTCTTCGACTTCTTCGAGCGCGTCGGTGAACAGTCGGCCGAGGTTCCCCATCGTGTCGGTCCCGATAGCGAGGGTGGCCGTAAACGGCGAGACACCGCCGAGCGGGATGTAGATGAGTGCCCAGACGAGTGCCGGGATGGCGCGGATGACGCTCATCGTCCCACGGAAGATGAAGTTGAACGGATAGGGAGTCACTCGTTCAGACCCGAGGACGCCGAGGAGGAGCGCGCCGGGGATGCCGAGAACGGTCCCGGCGAACCCCATCGCCAGCGTGACGATGGCCGCACCGAAGAGGTTCCGTTCCTGAATGAACTGCCAGTACGAGCCAAAGTCGACGAACGGAATCACGCCGAACAGCGACGCTTGCGGGAAGAACTCTCCGAGTGCGGTTTGGAACTCTGGCCAGTAGTAGAGGATTTCGGCCAGCGAGAAGCCGACTTCGTCCAGCGCCTGGAAGAAGAAGAACCCAAAGACCAGCGAGAGGATGAACGCCATCCCCCACTTGATTCGCTTCGTAATCGTGATGTCTCGGAGTGCGCCGTCGAGTCCGCTCATCGAGGTCCCACCGTCGGCGCGAGGATTCGACGTGTCCTGTGACGACGAGCCGTCTCGGTCGCTCATACGTGGGCCTCCGTCCCTTCGCGGATGTCCTGTGTCTGTACGTCGCCGTAGATGCGGTCGATGATGTCCACTGTCAGGTCTTCACGATAGCCGTCGAAGACGAGTTCTCCGTCTCGCAAGCCGAGGAACCGTTCGCCGAACTCGCGAGCGAGGTTGACCTGATGGAGACTCGCCAGCGTCGACAGGTCTCGTTCTTTGGCTGCGCTTCGGATGTAGCCCATCACCGTCTCGGCACTCGCCGGGTCGAGACTCGCAACGGGTTCGTCGGCGAGGAGGAGATTCGGACGCTGGACGAGCGCTCGCGCGATACCGACGCGCTGTTGTTGCCCACCGCTCATGTTCCGCGTCCGCTGGTTGGCTTTGTCCAGCAGGCCGACCGTTTCGAGCGCGCTGAGTGCCTCCATCTTGTCCTGACGGGAGTGCCACCCGACGAGGCTACGGAAGAACGGGGTCCGGTGGAGTGCACCGGTGAGCGCGTTCCCGTAGGCGCTGAGTTGCCCGAGAACGTAGTGTTGCTGGAAAATCATCGCCACGTCGTTGCGCGGTCCTTTGACCGGTTCGTCGTTGATTCGAATCTCACCCGACGTGGGGTTCGTGATACCATTCAGACAACGCAATAGCGTGGACTTGCCTGCGCCGGACTGCCCGAGCAGCACGGCGAACTCGCCATCCTCGATGGTAAAGGAGACGTCGTCCAACGCTCGAACGTCGCCGAACGTTTTCGTGAGGTTACGTACTTCGATGGTACTCATAGTGTGTCGGCGGAGTTCCCGCGTTCATCCGTCGTGTGTGCGGCACCGCCAAAATGATACTGCAATGGAATTATTTGTGTGGTGATTACTGCCCGAGCGTGATGCCCAGCGAGTCGATGACGTCCTTGATCGGTTGGTAGTCTTCGACCGTGCCGGGTTCGACACCAGTGAACCAGAGCTGTTCGTCTTCACCGAGGTCCTCGTTGATGAGGTCGTCCTGCGTGACGCTCGTGAGGGCGTCCGTGAGCGACGACTTCATCCCGTCTTCGAGTTCGGAGCGCACGATTATCGGTGCACGTGGGATGGGGTCAGACGTTGCAAGCAGGTTGAGTTGTGGGTCGGCGGTTCCGAGGTCGCCGTCGTTCTCGGCGGAGATGTCGAGGAACTCCTGTGGGAACTGGTCTTTCGGGACGTGTGGGGCGACGGAGAACGCGCCGGTCCCTGCGGCCACGACTTCGTCGCGGTTGACGAGCGTCTCGCGCGCCGTCGAATGATCGGACCACTGACCGGTGAAGTCGACTGGGTCGCCGTCGGGGGCGTTGCCCGTGTCGAGTCCGGCCTGCTGGAGCATGTACAGCGGGAAGAGCGACCCACTCGTCGAGAGTCGGTCTGCGAAGGCGACGGTCTTCCCCTCCAGGTCTGCGAGTTCTTCGATGCCGCTGTCCGGCGTCGTCGTCATGAGCGAGAAGTACTTCGCCGCACCGTAGGCGACGCGGATTCCCATAACTTCGGTCACGCCTTCGTTTCCGCCCTGAATCGCAATCGTCGGCGACGAGTCCGCGAGGTCGGCCTGTCCGGACTTGAACGCCTGATAGACTGCCGCGTAGTCCGCTGCGACTTTCGACTCGACCGTCACGTCGGCCTCGCTTTCGAGGTAGCCAAACAACGGTTGGTACTGTTGTTTGATGTCGACGTCCGACTCGGACGGCGTCAGAAGGAACGTCACCGCGTCTGAACCACCGATACTGCCGATACAGCCACTCAATCCTGCCATACCCAGTGCACCGACTGCACCTGTCTTTTTGAGGAAGTCTCGCCGTGAGGACATGTTGTTCATTACGACTCTCATACAGATTGACGTTAAATCTTCCTATTATTTCCTCGATAATGGGTTCAAATATAAACTCGCCGTGCTTGCACTACGAGTTTCTATAAAAATGTTGGTCTACGTAGTGACAACGTGGGTGTCGCCGGGACGGAAACTCACTTGGCTACGCTCCTCGAAAGACGAGTATGAGCACGACACAGGCGTCCGAGGAGACCCTCGCCGACGTGGTGATGGTCGACTACGGCCTTGGAAACCTCCGAAGCGCCATGCGTGGCCTCGAACGTGCAGGCGCGAACGTCGTTATCTCCGACGACCCGGCGGATTTCGAAGATGCAGACGGCATCGTCCTCCCCGGCGTCGGTGCCTTCTCTGAAGGAATGGAGAACGCCGGACCGTTCCGTGAACCACTCGCGGAGGCCGCAGACGCAGGCACGCCGATATTCGGTATCTGTCTCGGCATGCAGATGCTTCTCACCTCGTCGGAGGAAGCAGACCACGCGGGCGAAGGAGAAGTCGAAGGCCTCGACTTCATCCCCGGTCGAAACCTCCGCTTCGACGAGGGCCAGAAGGTCCCGCACATGGGATGGAACGAACTGCACGTCCAGCGCGACCACCCGCTCGTCGAGGGCGTCGACGGCGAGTACGCCTACTTCGTCCACTCGTACTACGCCGACCCAGACGACGAGAACGCCATCGTCGCCACGACGGACTACGGCGTCGAGTTCCCTGCGGTCGTCGCCAACGAGGACGGGACGATCTTCGGGACGCAGTTCCACCCCGAGAAGTCCGGCGAAACCGGACTGACTATCCTCCGCAACTTCGTCGAGTTCTGCGCGAACAGATAGGTCGAACCTCCGTTCTCCGAGGCCGTCGTCGAATCTGCCTCCCCCGACGGCCTTTTGTCGTCTGTCTGTGAAGGAGGCGGTATGCAGGCAGTCACGCTCGGCCCGGCGGGCACGTACTCGCATCGTGCCGCCCGTGCCGTCGCCGACGACGTCGCCTTCAGAGAATCGGTCACGTCCATCGTCGACGCGGTCGCTGACGGGTCGTTCGAACGAGGCGTCGTCCCCATCGAAAACAGTATCGAAGGAAGCGTCTCCGAGAGCCTCGACGCCGTGGCGAACTCTGACGTGAGCGTCGTCCAGGAGATTGTGACGCCCATCCGCCACGCCCTCTTGGCCCAGAGTGAGGAGTTCGACACCGTCGCGAGTCACTCGCAGGCGCTCGCGCAGTGTCGGTCGTACCTGGACGAGAACTACCCCGACGTGGCGCTCGAAGCGGTGGCCAGCACGGCACGTGGTGTCGAACGCGCCCGTCAGGACGCGTCAGTTGCGGGCATCGGCCATCCAGATAACGCGGGTGACGACCTGCAAATCATCGCCGAAGACATTCAGGACCGGTCGTCGAACGCGACGCGCTTCCTGGTCGTCGCACCCGAGTCCGCACGCTCGGACGCCGGCGGGAAAACGTCGCTCGTCGTCTACCCGAACGCGAACTACCCCGGTCTGCTCCTCGAACTCCTCGAAGCGTTCGCCGAACGCGACATCAACCTCTCGCGTATCGAGTCGCGCCCGAGTGGGAACCGCCTCGGCGACTACCTCTTCCACATCGACGCCGACGCCGGACTCTACGAAGAACGCATGCAAGCCGCCGTCAACGACGTCGAAGGAATCGCCCGCAACGGATGGGTTCGCGTCCTCGGGTCGTACGATACGCGACACGTTCTGTACTGAGTCTTCGACACCGGTTTTCTGACACGAAACTGGTTTTCTGACTGTCCACTGGCCCTCACGTGTGAGAATGGCCACATGTTTCTTTGAGATGCGCGTCGAATATCGGGGTGTATGCAACGAAATCCATTCGACGAGATCGAAGACCTGTTCGACCGGATGGGCCAGTCCTTCGAGGACGCTGGCCTCGCTCGCTTCCAGGACATCTCCCTGGACATGCTCGAGACGGACGACAGTATCGAAGTCGTCGCCGACCTGCCCGGATTCGAAAAAGAGGGCCTCAACGTGAGCGTTCGCGGCCGACAACTCTCGATTGCGGCCGAGAGTGAGGGTTCGACAGATATCGACGAAGAGAACTACATCCGACACGAGCGAAGTCACCGCTCGGTCTCTCGGACGGTGACGCTCCCGACCGAAGTCAAGCGCGACGAGGTGACCGCGCGGTACCAAAACGGCGTGCTCACCATCACGCTCCCGAAGGCAGAACCACTCGGCGAAGATAGCCGCAACATCGACATCGAGTAATCGACCACATTTTCCGAATATCGAAGAGAGAGACACTCTACTGTGCTATTTGCTACACTAGTTCCGGAAATCATTATCTCCTCAGACGGCGTCCATATCTCTCGGTGAATTACCGATGATGCGACGCACAAATCCATTCGACGACATCGAAGAACTGTTCGAACGACTCTCCCGACAATTCGACGAGATGGGCCACCAGTTCGACCGCTCGGGCATGATGCCGACGACCCGCCTGCACGACATGGCCGTCGACCTCTCTGACTACGACGACAAACTCGTGCTCTCTGCGGACCTCCCCGGCTACGAAAAAGAAGACATCTCCCTCTCGATTGCCAACCGGACGCTGACCATCGACGCGAAGCGCGAAGTGACCGAAGAGCACGGCGAGGGCGAATACCTCCGCCGCGAACGCCGCCAGCAATCCGCTCGCCGCACCCTCCGTCTCCCCGACGCAGTCGACGAAGAGAACGCGACGGCATCGTACCACAACGGCGTCCTCACCATCGAACTCCCCAAGATGGACGTCGAACCCGACGACTCCCACCGCATCGACATCGACTGAGTCGAGTCGGCCGCTTCGGCCCTCGTTCGTCTGAAGACTGAATTCGATTTTCTGTTGTCACTGTTCGGTTCGTCTAGCGGGCGCGTCAGCCGACGTTCTCGTGCTAATCAGTGACAATATCTGCCGCAATCAGACAGGCGGAGAAGTCGAGTATAGGAGTTATTTTAGGTCGGCGTGCCACTACCACGGATATGGACTACGACCCGCAGGAACTCGAGGCGCGTTGGCGGGAGCGCTGGGCCGAGTCTGGCCGATACGAGGCCGACCCGGACGCAGACGCTGAGGACGCGACGTTCGTCACGGTTCCGTATCCGTATCCGAGTGGTGGGATGCACATCGGGCACGCACGCACCTACACGGTTCCGGACGTGTACGCTCGATACCGACGCCAGCAGGGTGACAACGTGCTGTTCCCCATCGCCTGGCACGTCACCGGCACGCCGATTATCGGTGCCGTCGAGCGACTGAAGAAAGGCGAAGAAAAGCAACTGTCCGTCCTCACAGATACCTACAACGTCTCCGAAGACACACTCTCTGAACTGGAGACGCCGATGGGGTGGGCACGCTACTTCATCGAAGAACACTACAAGAAGGGGATGCAGTCGCTCGGGCTCTCCGTGGACTGGCGACGCGAGTTCACGACGAACGACGAGCGCTACTCGAAGTTCATCGAGTGGCAGTACCGGACGCTCCGCGAACGCGGCCGACTGGAGAAGGGTCTCCACCCCGTCAAGTTCTGTACGAACGAAGAGCAACCGGTCACGACCCACGACCTTCTCGAAGGCGAGAACGCCGAATTTCAGGAGTACACGCTCGTCCGCTTCGGCTGGGAACGCGACGGCGAGTCCGTCGTCGTCCCGATGGCGACGCTGCGCCCCGAGACGGTCCACGGCGTGACGAACGCCTACATCGACCCCGAAGCGACCTACGTCGTCGCCGACGTCGAAGGCGAGACGTGGTTCGTCTCCGAGTACGCCGCCGCGAAACTGGAGTATCAAGCGCACGACGTCGAGATTCTGGAGACGGTCGAAGGCTCCGAACTCGTCGGCCAGTTCGTCGAGAACCCCGTCACCGGCGACCACGTCCCGGTCCTGCCTGCCGGATTCGTCGACGCCGACAACGCGACTGGTGTCGTCATGTCCGTCCCGGCGCACAGCCCCGACGACTACGTCGCACTGCAAGAGGCGAAAGCCGACACCGACTACCTCGAATCGTTCGGCATCGACCCCGCCGACGTGGAGGCAATCGAGCCGATTCCAATCCTCGACATCGACAGCGAGGGCGACGAGTACGGCGAGATTCCCGCCAAATCGGCCGTCGAGAACCGCGGCATCGAGTCGTCGGACGACCCCGCCCTTGAGAAGGCCACGAAGGACCTCTACAACAAGGAGTTCCACGCTGGCCGCCTGAAGGAGTTCTACGGCGACTACGCCGGCGAACTCGTCGAGAAAGTCCGCGACGACTTCAAGGCTGACGGCATCGAGGCCGGTCAGTTCGACGTGATGCAGGAGTTCTCCGAGGAAGTCGTCTGTCGCTGTGGTGGCGACGTCGTCGTCGCCGAACAGGACACGTGGTTCCTGTCGTACGACGACGAAGACTGGAAGCAGATTGCGCACGACGTGGCCGACGGTCTGGACGCCATCCCGGACAACACTCGCGACGAGTACCACCACACCATCGACTGGCTGAACGGATGGCCGTGCATCCGCAACTACGGCCTCGGCACCCGCCTGCCGTGGGACGACCAGTTCGTCATCGAGCCATTGTCGGACTCGACGATCTACATGGCGTACTACACCATCGCCCACCGCCTGCAGGACATCCCGACGGAAGACCTGACACAGGAGTTCTTCGACACGCTGTTCTACGGCCCAGAAGCGGCCGATGAAACCGACGAACGCGCCCTCGAACTGCGCGAAGAGTGGGACTACTGGTACCCGGTCGACTACCGCTTCAGTGGGAACGACCTCATCACGAACCACCTGACGTTCTACCAGTTCCACCACGGCGAACTGTTCGACCAGCCACAGTGGCCACAGGGCATCGTCATCATGGGGATGGGCCTGCTCGAAGGCCAGAAGATGTCGTCGTCGAAGGGGAACGTCGTCCTCCCCGGCGAGGCCATCAGCGAGTACGGGGCCGACACCGTCCGCTTCTTCCTGCTCAACTCGGCCGAACCGTGGCAGGATTACGACTGGCGCTCCGAACTCGTCGGGTCAGTCCAGGACCAGCTCAACCGCTTCTGGAACCGCGCACAGGAGATTATCGCGGACCCCGGTCCAGAAGACCGACCAGAACTGGCGACCATCGACCGATGGCTCCTGTCGAAGCTTCAGGACACAGTCCGCGACGTGACCGACGCGATGGACGAATCCGAGACACGGTCGGCCAGTCAGGCCGCCTTCTACAACTTCGAAGAGGACCTGCGCTGGTACCGCCGCCGGACGGACCTCGACCGCCCCGCCGCGAAGTGGACGCTCCGAACCGTCCTCGAGACACGCCTGCGCCTGCTCGCTCCGTTCATCCCGTTCATGGCGAACGAACTCCACGAGCAGTTGACCGGCACGCCAGCCGAAGACGCGCCGTGGCCGGAACCGGACACGGAGTTCGAAGACGAGTCCGTCGAACTCGAAGAGACGCAGGTCGAACGCCTGACTGAAGACATCCGCGACATCATCGACGTGACGGATTCGGACCCAGACACGCTTCGTGTCTACGTCGCCGCCGACTGGAAACGCGACGTGTTCGAGACGGTCGTCGACAACGGCGACAACGTCGGTGCCATCATGGGACAGGTCATGCAGGACCCAGCCCTCCGTGAGAAAGGCAACGCCGTCAACGACCTCGTACAGGACCTCGTGAGCCAGACGCGCGGGCAGGACGAGGCGGCACTCCGCGCCAAACTCGAACTCGACGAAGCGTCGACCTACGAGCGTGCGGCCGACTTCCTCGCGCGTGAGTTCGACGCGGTGGTCGAGGTGTACGTCGAAGACGACGCAGACATCGTCGACCCGGCCGACCGCGCATCGAAGGCGATTCCGTTCCGTCCCGCAATCCACCTCGAATAACCGCGAGCACCTCGCTCGCCGGTCACCTTATCGTTTCGGCAAACGTACACGAATACATGAGTCAAGAGGAGTCACTCTCCCTTCCACAGAAGGCCTACCGAACCGTCACACCGCGGACAGGCATGCGACCCGACATGGAGATGGACTCCATCGGGTGGGTCATGTTTCTCATCCTCGTGATGCTCATGGTCCCACTCCTGCCGTTCATAGTCATCGTGTACGTGCTGTCGAAGGTGTTCGGCTACCTCGCCAATCAGCGCGGAACCGGTGAGTAACTGAGCGCAAAAACGCAGAAATAGACCCGCGAGTGTCGGTGTCGCGTTACTCGTCGGCGAGACCGAGCAGGTCGAACGCGTAGCCGTTGTCGTTCTCGTTCGCGTGTTCGTACGCGACGTGAGCTGCGGCAACGTCCTGAATCGCCAGTCCAGTCGAGTCGAAGACGGTGACGCCGTCTTCGTCTGTCCGACCGTCTTTGTTGCCGACGACGATTTCGCCGATGGCGCCGAAGATGTCGTCGTCACCGAGGACGCCCTCGTTGTACGGGACGTTGATTTCGCCCGAGTGGGTCGTCTGGGCGTGGTCGTCGATGACGAGTTTGGCGTTCAGGAGAATCTCGTCGTCGAGTTCGTGCTTGCCTTCGGCGTCGGCACCCATCGCGTTGATGTGGGTGTGCTCGCCGACGGCGTCGAGGGGGACGATGGGGCTTTCGACGGGCGTGACCGTCGAGAGAACGTCACACTGGGCGGCTTCTTCGATGGACCCGGCGCGGATGTCGAAGTCGGCTTCGAAAGCGTCGATGAAGTTGGCGACGCGTTCTTCGTCGAGGTCAGAGATGACGACTTCCTCGATGTCGCGGACCTCGCTGATAGCGCGGAGTTGCGTGTACGACTGGACGCCAGCGCCGATGATACCCATCGACGACGCGTCTTCGACGGCGAGGTAGTCGGTTGCGACGGCGGCGGCCGCACCCGTGCGAAGCATGGTCAGTTCCGTCCCGTCGAGCAGGGCGAGGGGGAATGCGTTTTCGGGGTCGGAGTAAATCATCGTCCCCATGACGGTCGGCAGCCCGAACTTGTCGCCGTTGTCTGGGTGGACGTTGACCCATTTGATACCTGCTGCGTCCCAGTCACCGGCGTCGAGATACGCGGGCATCGACCGGAAGTCACCGTTGTACTCCGGCAGGTCGATGTACGATTTCGGCGGCATCTGGGCGTCGCCGGTCTCATAGGCCGCGAAGGCGTCTTCGATGGCCGAAATGAGTTCCGACATCTGGACGTTCTCGTTGACGTCGTCTTTGTTCAGTAGCAGCGTCGTCGGCATAGTCACTCATTCCCGTACCCCCTACTTAGTTCGTTCTATTCCTGAACGCAACTACAACTCTAGACCTGAAAATGAGATAATCATCCAATTTCTTTAGAGTGCGACTAACTGACATTGTCGTTGTTCGGCGGTTTACTCGCCGACTGAAATCGACAGGCTGCGCCCAAAACCGGCCGTGCTGAGGTAACACTCGAATGAGTCTCCCACTTCGGAGACGTAGTTCGACGCCCTCAACTCGACTGTCGTCGTCGCTTCAGTCCCTGCATCGAGCGGCACACGTCGACGACGTGGTCGGCGCGTGTCGATGGGTCCGTTCGTGTTGACGCACGCACGAAATACGCCATCGACTGAACCGACGTTCTTCGCCGTAATCTCTACCTCGACGGTGCCATCGAATGGGACCGTCCTTGGTGCGTCGAACGAGACGAGTTCGAACCTCGGGAGCGGGTCGGAGAGGCGGTTCACATCCGCCGATGGGAGCGTCCATTCGACAATGTCTCCGTCAGATTCGATGTGCAGTGTTGCGTCGTCCGACCCCGAGTACTCACTCGGAACCACGAATCCGACCCATCCTGTGCGGTTCGAGTTCGGGTCGTACGGGAGTTGGGGGCTGATGAGGTGGTCGAGATAGACTTCTCTCGCCGGAACGTCGGCGAAGATTTCTCTCGCCACGAACACGTCGTCGCCCGCGACCAGCCGAATCGAGTCCAGCGGGATGCTGGCCGTCTCCGGGGTGTCGACGGCGAGTTCCACGAACACGACCCAGTGGCCTTCGACATGCTCGACTGCGCCCCAACTACTGTTGAGAACGCGATGGAAGGACTCCTGTACTTGCACAACCTGTGGTGTCACTCCCACCGACCCGAGAATCACGCGCTCGCCGAACGCGTGCGGCTCGGGCCGCGGTGTCGGTGTTCTCGTCTCTCGCACGGATTGCGTCGGCGGCCGAGCGCCGATGCAACCGGCGAGTCCGAGTGTCCCGAGGCTTCCACCGAAACCAGCGAGGTAGCTCCGTCTGGAGGGCATAGCCGCGGTTACTCGGGTCGTCGGGATAGTTTTTCTGTCTAAAATGAAGTGGTCTGTCGTGCGGTGCGAGCGTCGGTGTGAGTGGATGATGGCCTACCGGGGTGGTTACATCATGCCGCCCATGCCGCCCATGCCACCCATGCCGCCGCCGGGTGCGCCGCCTTCCTCGTCGTCGTCGCCGCCGGTCGAGAGGTCGCCGGCCGCGATGATGTCGTCGATCTTGAGGACGAGGTTTGCTGCTTCGGACGCAGAGGTGATGGCCTGCTCTTTGGCGTGGGCCGTCTCGACGACGCCTGCTTCGAATGCGTCTTCGACTTCGCCGGTGAAGACGTTCAGGCCAGCGCGGACCTGTCCGTCTTCGTGGGCCGCACGCAGGTCGACGAGCGTGTCGATGGAGTCGAGACCAGCGTTCTCGGCGAGGACGCGCGGGACGAGTTCGAGCGCGTCGGCGAACGCTTCGACGGCGAGCTGCTCGCGACCGGAGACGGAGTCAGCGTAGTCGCGGAGGCGCGAGGCGAGTTCGACTTCGATGGCACCGCCGCCCGCGAGGACGCGGCCGTCGGCAACCGTCGAGGCGACGACGTCGAGGGCGTCCTGCACACCGCGTTCGAGTTCGTCGACGACGTGGTCGGTCGAGCCACGGAGGAGGAGCGTGACACCGTGGACGTCCTCGCCGATGCCTTCGACGTAGAACAGGTCGTCGTCGTCGTCACGGCGGATGGACGCACGACCGAGGTCGGCGACTTCGATGGAGTCGAGGTCCGAGACGATGGACGCACCAGTGATGTTCTTGAGGAACTTCATGTCGGACTTCTTGGTGCGGCGGACTGCGAGGATGCCCTTCTTCGCGAGGAAGTGCTGGGCGAGGTCGTCGATGCCCTTCTGGCAGAAGACCACGTCAGCACCGGAGTCGACAATCTGGTCGACCTTCGCCTTCAGTTGTGCCTCTTCCTGGTCGAGGAACTTCTGAAGCTGGTCGGGGCTCTCGATGGAGACGTTCGTGTCGATGTCGGTCTCTTCGACCTCGATGGGTTCGTTGAGGAGGAGCACGTCGGCCTCGTCGAACTGGACCGGCATGTCGTCGTGGACGGGGTCCTTGTCGATGACAGCGCCGGTGAGGAGTTCGGACTCCGAGGCGGAGCGGCCGGTCTGCGTCTCGATGGCGATGTTTTCGAGGTCGACGACGTAGGAACCGTCGTCTGCTTCGACGGTGACCTGCTTGACGGCGCGGACGATGAGGTCCGCGAGAAGCTCCTTGTTGAGTTCGGAGCTCTTGCCAGTCATCGAGGTTTCGGCGACCTTCTTCAGCAGGTCTGTATCTTCGGGGTCGATGCGCTCTGCGATGTTGTCGACTTCCTCGCGTGCCTTCTCGGAGGCGAGGTTGAAGCCACGGATGATGGCCGTCGGGTGGATGTCCTGTTCGAGGAGGTCCTCGGCGTTCTTCAGGAGTTCACCCGCGATAGCGACTGCCGTCGTCGTGCCGTCGCCTGCTTCGTCTTCTTGCGTCTCGGCGACTTCGACGATCATCTCGGCCGTCGGGTTGTCGATGTCCATCTCTCTGAGGATGGTGACACCGTCGTTCGTGATGGTGACGTCGCCCATCGAATCGACGAGCATCTTGTCCATCCCTTTCGGGCCGAGTGTCGAGCGTACTGCTTCTGCAACCGCTCGGGCGGCGCGGATGTTGTACGCCTGTGCGTCGCGATCTTTGACGCGCTGGGAGTCTTCACCGAGAATGATCATCGGCTGACCCTGCTGCATTCGCTGGCTCATAGTCATCGCCTGATTGTTTGTGATTCTATATAAATGCTACGCCGACGATTCGGCGAGCGAATGTTGATAGAGCGGTGAGAGTTTCACGTAATTGGGAGACTGCGGCAACTTTTGGGCGGTTGTGGGTCATTGTGTGGCACGACACCATATGGCACAATGACCCTTCGATTGTCCGGCTTTATATACTATTTTTCGATAGGTTCCTTCCAGTGGACGGTTATCGTCCCGACGGCGAACGCATCGTCGGTCGATTCGTCGCGCACGACTCGAATGGTGTTCGTCCCCTCGACGAGTTCAGCGCCGACGACGGTATCGACCCAGTACTGCCAGCCATCACTCGGTGGGATGTCGAATCCAGAGAGGGCGTCGCCGTTTATCTGAATATCGTGGCCGTACTCGCCGACGTCGAACGCTTGAATGCCGAGGTAGGCTTCTTGCGGGTCGTCGGTCGGAACGTCGAACTCGAAGGGTTTCGTCTCGTTCCCGGCGTCGTCGGCCCAGTCGAGGTCGAGTGTCTCGTCCGGCGGATGCAGATGCGACCCGATAAACACGGTTGCGTAGTTCGCGCGATGTGGCACGCTCGAAGCGTACGGGAGCGTCGATAAAAAATCCGCGTGGCCAGCTATCGAGACTGGCGGGTCGTCTCAGGTTTCGTCAGGAAGTTCCTCGGCGATGAACTCACCCTCGATATCTTCGAGCTCGGGCTCGTCGTCTTCGCCATCTAACACCGACAGTTCTCGTTCATACAGCCGCTCAGTAAGCTGGGTCCGCTTGTTGAGGCCCTTCTTCTCACGGCCGGTCTTGGTGTCAGGCATTGTCAAACGTGGTATTGCTTCGCACGGTGATGAATGTTTTGGACGTTGTTCTGATACGGGACGCCTCGGAGGAGCCCGTAGACGCATAGTGGACAAATTGCAGTTGTGTTGGCTGCAGATGAACGTACGCCGCTTGGTGAAAAGAGGTCTCTGTGGGTTCTCGGTGGACGGGAATGGCAGTTGCGATTAGGTAGTTGTGGTGCGTCTTTGGCGGGTCTGGGTGTGGTCGGTGGGTCGGAAGAGTCGTGCTGAATACAGGGCGCGTACTGCACGACCATTCTCGGTGAGCAAAGCCGTAATCCCGTCCGCAATGGTGACGAGATGGAACACGAGAAAAAGAGATTTCCTGAGGGACGGTTGCCTCCGAAAAGGCCTCATCACAGCCGCCGTTTGTTGTTCTCGTCGTATGCTCGGAGGCCCTGCGCCGCGAGTTTGACCGTTCGTTCGATGCGCGTTTGCTTGGTCTCGTCCGTCTTAGCCTCCTCAACGGCCGCGATGAAAGCGTACTGGTCCGTGTTCGAGAAGTTCTGGAAGTTCTCCCAGGCGGTTTCGTCCGCACGCAGCGCCGCCTCAAGTTCGGCCGGAACTTCGTGGTCGTCGCCGAGGCGATAGGCAGCCGCCCACTCGCCTGTCTCCTTCGCCACTTCGACGAGTTCCATTCCGGCCGGGGTCATCTTTCCCGCCTGAATCATCGCCTCGACCCGCTCCTTGTTCGCCTTCGACCACTTGCTGTCGGGGCTTCTTGGCGTGAACCGACGGGTGTACGTCTCGTCGTCGATGCTCTTGACCAGGCCGTCGATCCACCCGAAGCAGAGCGCTTCCTCGACCGACTCGTCGTAGCCGATACCGACTCGCTTGGCGTCGGCCTTGTAGTAGCCGATCCACAGCTCTTCTGCCGTGTCGTGGTGCTCTTCCAGCCACGTGCGGAACTCGTTACGAGATTCGAAGAATATTGGGTTCATGGGTCAAGGAAGACATCGCGTGTCTATTATCCTCCTGTGAACGTAGGCAGTGGGGATTCTCAGAGGATTGGAGATGAGATCATGTCTTCGGTAACGCCGTCGCTTCTACTGACCGCTCCGAACACGTCTTGGAATCGCGGCCGCTCGTGCTGAATTCGCGCCCTGTATCGAACAACCCGACGGGTGCCAGAGTGATCCTTCGCTCGTGACCGACTTGCGCGCTGTATTCAGCACGGCATCGACAAACTATCAGAATCTGTCGAGTTCGAGAGAGCCGAATTTCTGAAACTGGTTGTCTCTCAGTGTTGGAGAGGGATTTGAACTCCACTCGCAACGCGACTCACGGCTTCGCCGTTCGTCTTTCTGCGACACTCCGTGTCGCACATTGCTCGCTAGTTCAAATCCCTCCTCGTCAACGTTCTCCCGAACTCGCCGTCTGCAACGCGACGAGACGCGTTGCTATGTGAGTTGAGTTCGGAAGAAGCGCCAGGAGAGGGATTTGAACCCCCGATCCCAGAGGGAACACGCTTTCCAGGCGTGCGCCTTACCGCTCGGCCATCCTGGCTGGCTTACACCGCAACGTTTCCGCCTGATTAATTTAAGCCCTTCCTTTCCGTTCGAGTCGCGGCTCGATGACGTATGTCACAGACGCGACGACGATGCCGGCGGCGACAGCGACCGCTGCGACCGCCCCAAACGACGCCTCGATACCGAGTCCGAAGAGCGCCGAACTCTGCGCGAGGACGCCAACGAGGAGGAGACTCACCGCCCCCCACGCGAGGGCGGAGCGAACGCGGCGGTTCACTCCTCGTCGACGACGGCGACGGCCTCGATCTCGACGCCGACGCCTTTCGGCAGGTTCGCCACCTCGACGGCCGACCGAGCCGGCGGTTCCTCGTCGAAGTACGTCGCGTACGTCTCGTTCATCTCGTCGAAATCACCGATATCCGCGAGGAAGACGGTGGTCTTCATCACGTCGGAGGCGTCTGCGCCTGCCTCGTCGAGGATGGCCATCACGTTGTCGAGCGACTGCTTCGTCTGCGTGGCGATGTCTTCGTCGTCGAGGAGTTCGCCGTCCGGCGTCAGCGGAATCTGGCCGGCGGTGAAGAGGAGCGACCCGTTCGTCGTCGCCTGACTGTACGCCCCGACTGCGGCCGGCGCTTCGTCCGTGTGGATGACTCGCTTCATATCCGGCAGATTTCGCCACGCGAGCATAAAATAGGTGGGAACGGTCGGGGAACGAAGGTCTGAACGGCCGGGGAACGATGTCGTTTGCGGGCCGTCGGTGAGCGCCAGTGGGTCGGTTAGACCGACTCACCGGAGAGACCGATACCGGCGGCGAGCGCACCGGAGACGAACAGCAGGCCCATCCCGAGAGCGGTGACGATATCGCCCTCGCTGAACGCGATGCCGGCGACGGCGAAACTCACCACGACCAGTGTGAGGCCGAGGAGGGTGAGCGGTTTCGTGAGCGATTCGACGGTTGGGTTGGTGTTGGGGAGGGTAACCATGGGTATTCAGTGTCGAGGGGTGGTTAAGCGTACGATTCTCCAGGTTCTGTGGGACCGCTGAACGTCGAGTAGAGGATGCCGAAGTACGCGAACACCAGCGGCAACAACAGGGCTGCCGTGACGGTCATGATGTTCAACGGGAGTGTCGAGATGATGGCATCCGAGACGGTCAGCCCGGCCACGGGGTCTACCATCGGGAACAGCAGTGCGGCGACGAGCGCGACGAACGCGAACACGAGTACCGGGACGGTCCCGAACGCGAGCGTGTAACGTTCGCGTCGGAGTGCGACCAGATACCCGCCGCTCGCGACGAGGGTGAGGACGACGAGTGCGAGGGGAATCGGTGCGAGAACACCGAGGTCCGGTCGCATCACGACGAGGTACCCGAGCGCGACGACGACGAGGGCCAGATACGCCGCGAGTGCGGGCAGGCCGTAGGCAGCGATGTCGCGCCGGAGTTCACCGCGCGTCTTCAGTCCGAGGAACCCCACGCCGGCGACGACGGTGAGTGCGACGACGGCGAGCGCGACGACGACGCCCGGAATCGACACCAGCGTCTCGACGCCGAGAAGCCAGTGCGCGGTGAAGAGACCGAGGAAGAACGGCGCACTCACGCTCCCGACGACGAAGGCGCGACCCCACCACCGCTGCCACGTCTCGTCGTGGCGCTGTTCGTACATCTCGGGGGCGAGACCACGGACGATGAGTGCGCCGAGGATGGCGAACATGAGCAGGTAGTGGCGACTGAACAGATTCGCGTACACCGCTGGGAAGGCGGCGAACAGCGCGCCGCCGAAGACGACCAACCACACTTCGTTGCCGTCCCAGAACGGGCCGATGGCGGCGAGGAGCACCTCGCGTTCTTCGTCGTCGTCACGGGTCGCAAACAGCGCGCCGACGCCGAAGTCGAACCCGTCGAGGAACAGGAACATGGCGAGAATGAAGAACACCAGTCCGAACCACAATTCCTGCAGTGGCAGGCCGAAGAGCGGGTCGGTGGCGAAGCTGCCGTACTCAGTCATCGACGGTCACCCCCTCGGACGGAGTCGATTGCGCAGGTTCGGCGCCGTCGATGGCCGGTGGTCCGTTTCGAATGATTCGCTGGACGACGTAGGTGTACAGCGCCAGAAGGCCAGTGTACACCACGACGAATCCGACGAGCGTGATGGTCGCTTCGAGACCACTCAAGCCGGCCGACACGCCCTCGCTCGTCTTGAGGACGCCCTGTATCACCCACGGTTGCCGTCCTACCTCAGTGACGATCCACCCGACTTCGACGGCGAAGATACCGAGGAGCGACGACACGACGAACGCCTTGTGTAACAGGTCGTCGTCGTACAACTCACCGGTCAACCAGCGGTACCCTGCCCAGAAGGCGAGCAGGACGAACCAGAACCCTGCGGCGACCATGAGGCGGAACGACCAGAACACGATGGCGACGGGTGGTGACTCCGTCTCGAACTCGTTCAGGCCTGTTATCTGGGCCTGTGGGTCGCCGCCGCTGGCTAACCACGAGGCTCCGCCGGGGATGCCGATGCCGAACAGTTCTTTGGCACGCGGGTCGGTCAAATCGTCGAGACTGGTCGGGATGGCGAAGATGTACTCGGGGACGTAACTGTCCGTCTCCCAGACTGCCTCCATGGCGGCGAATTTCTGCGGTTGCGTCTCGTAGACGTGGCGGCCGTAGGCGTCGCCGTGAATCACCTGCAACGGGGCAGTCACGAGGAGGACGACGATGGCGATTTTCAGTGTCTTCCGCCAGAATTCGGCGGACTGTCCACCGTCATCGGCACCGATACCACCGCGCCAGATGTGGTACGCCGCGACACCGGCCATGAACAGGGCAACTGAGAGCACCGCCGCGTTCTGCATGTGGACGAACATCCACGGGAATCGCGGGTTCGCGTACGCGGCGATTGGGTCCACGAGGAGGACGACGAGGTGTCCGCTCTCGCGTGCGAGTTCGTACCCGCGTGGCGTCTGCATCCACGAGTTGGCGACCAGAATCCAGACGGCCGAGAGCCATGTTCCCAGGCCGACGGCGACGGCAGAGACCATGTAGAGCGCGTCAGAGGCCTTCTCGCGTCCGAAGACGAACACACCGAGGAACGTGGCTTCGAGCATGAACGCCATCATCCCCTCGGTGGCGAGTGGCCCGCCAAACAACTCTCCGGCGGTGGTCGAAAACGCGGCGAAGTTGGTCCCGAACTCGAATTCGAGGACGATTCCGGTCACCGTCCCGACGACGAACGAGACGGCGAATATCTTGGTCCAAAAGCGGCGCAACTGCTCGTACACCGGGGCGTCAGACCGGATGTCTTTCCACGTGAAGTAGATGAGGAAGGGTGCGAGGCCCATGCTCATCACTGGGAAGATGATGTGGACGATGGTCGTGAGCGCGAACTGCAGTCGACTGGCGGAAACTGGGTCGAGCATGGTATGGGCGTGTCCGGGGCAGGGAGTCGGGGCGGCGGGGAGTGGCGGCAAACGGGATCGGAACCGCCCAAAAAAGCCCTTTGTTCTGAGGGATGGTCAACCACACGGCCAATTCCAAGAAACTGAAAATCATCACGGGTTGTCTCACCCTTTGGCTCTGTAGAATCGACGTTCGGCCCCCCTCTGGGGGACGACTTCGAGGTCAGTCGAGCACTTCGACTTCGTACCCTTCACTGCGGAGGGCAGACAGCAGCGAATCGACGTGGTCGGGGCCGCGCATTTCGAGGTCGATTTCGACTTCTGTCGCGTTCAGGGCAATCTTCCGCGAGGTCCGGTCGTGGCGGACGGCGTAGATGTTCGCTTTCTTGTCGGCGATAATCTGAATGAGGTTTTCGAGCGACCCCGGTCGGTCTTTGAGTTCGGTTCGAATCTTGAGGTAGCGCCCTGTCTCGACCAGTCCACGCATCACCACCGTGGTCAACGTGTTCATGTCGATGTTGCCTCCACAGAGCGCCGGGACGATTACTTCGTCCGCTTCGTAGTCGAACTTCTCGAAGATGAGTGCGGCCAGTGCAACCGCCCCCGCGCCTTCGACGAGCGTCTTCGACCGTTCGAGGAGGTAGGTGAGGGCGACGGCAATCTCTTCGTCGGAGACGGTGACGACTTCGTCGACACGTTCCTGGACGACTTCGAACGTCTTGTCGCCCATTCGACGGACGGCGATTCCGTCTGCGATGGTGTCCACTTCGTCGAGGGTCTGGACGGACCCTTTGATGAGTGAGTCTGCGGCACTGGACGCCTGGTCGGCTTGCACGCCGATGACGCGGACCTCCGGGTACTGTTCTTTGATGGCCGTCGAGATGCCGGAGATGAGACCACCACCGCCGATGGGGACGATGACGGTATCGAGGTCAGGGCAGTCTTCGACGATTTCGAGGCCAATCGTTCCCTGTCCCGCCATTACGTACTCGTCGTCGAAGGCGTGGACGTAGGTTCGACCCTCTTCGCGTTCGATTTCGTGGGCCTTCGCTTGTGCCGCGTCGTAGTCGTCACCGTAGAGGACGACGTCACCACCGTACCGCTCTGTCGCTTTTACCTTCGTGATGGGTGCGTACTCAGGCATCACGATTTTCGAGTCTACACCTGCCCGGGTGGCGGCGAGTGCGACGCCCTGTGCGTGATTGCCGGCACTCGCTGTCACCACGCCGGCGTCCTGTTCTGCGTCGGAGAGTGTGGTGATACGGTTCATCGCCCCCCGGATCTTGAACGACCCCGTTCGCTGGAAGTTCTCCAGTTTCAGGTGGACTTCGGCACCGGTCATATCCGAGAACGTGTGCGAGTATTCCAGCGGTGTGCGTCGGGCGACCGCTTCGACGCGCTCGCGGGCGTCTTGAATGTCGGAAAGGGAGAGCATGGTCACGAATCGCCGCCTTTCGTGTTTAATCGTTCGGGATAGTTTCCATTCGTTCACGTGTTGTCAACTCACACAGTGACCGACGGCACTGTCGCTGGCCGAGTAGAATGTGGGGGGAAAGGGGGAATGCACGCGTGTGACGTGCAACTTATTTTCTGGACCCTAGGTATATAAACGTCCCCCACCCGCGGCGAAAGTGTAATCGGTAGACAGCGGCGACTTGAAATCCGCGTATGACGCTCGTCATTCGAGTGTCGTGCCAGTGTCGATTGACTAACGTGAATAGCATCGACGCCCTGGTATCGCACTCTTTGACAGGAGACGAGACGAGACGAGGTACGAGTGGGGAAGGGGACGATTCGCTCGGACAATCGATACTCGACGCGTTGGTCGTCGTCGGAAAAGAACCCGTGCCGTGTTTCAGCGTCGTTATCCCGTGTCTCGTCGTCGTTACCGGTCGTCGAGTGCGGGGAACTCGAGTCCCTTGTCGCCGATGTATCGGGCACGCGGTCGGATGAGGCGGTTGTCCTCGTACTGTTCGAGGATGTGAGCGATCCATCCACCGACGCGAGAGACGGCGAAGATGGGGGTGTAGAGGTCGATCGGGATTCCCATCTGGTAGTACGTCGACGCGGAGTAGAAGTCCACGTTGGGTGCGAGGCCCTTCTCTTCGGCGATGTACTCCTCGATTTCGACGGACATCTCGTACCACTTCATGTCGCCTGCGGCCTCGCCGAGCGCTTCAGATTTCTCACCGAGAATCTTCGCGCGGGGGTCTTTGACGTTGTAGACGCGGTGACCGAATCCAGCGACGCGTTCGCCGCGTTCGAGGGCATCTTTGACCCACTCGGTCGGGTCCATGTGACTGTCGTCGACGTCTTTCAGCATCCGCATGACGTTCGCGTTCGCACCGCCGTGCAGCGACCCCGAGAGTGTACCAACTGCCGAGGTGACTGCGCTGTACATGTCCGAGAGCGTGGACGTCGTGACCATCGCGGAGAACGTCGAGGCGTTCAGGCCGTGGTCCGCATGCAGTACGAGGGCCATGTCGAACGTGTCGGCGAGAACCTCGTTCGGTTCCTCGCCGTTGAGCATGTAGAGGAAATTCGCAGCGTGATTCAGGTCGTCGTTCGGGGCGACGTAGTCGTCGCCACGTCGGAATCGCGCGTACGCAGCGAGGACAGACGGCGTCTTCGCCGTGATGCGCTTTGCCTTCTCGAGGTTGACCTCCCGGTTGGTCACGTCTTCGAAGTCTGCGTTCTCGTCGAACGCCGACATCGCCGAGACGAGCGTCCGGAGCGCCGCCATCGGCGACTCGTCCTGTTCGGCGAGTTCGCGTGCCACGTCGAGAATGCCGTCGCCGAGGTCACGGTGCGCCGCCAGTTCGTTCGAGAACGCGTCGAGTTCGTCCCGATTCGGAAGCTTCCCGTGCCAGAGGAGATACAGCACTTCCTCGTAACTCGCGTCGCGTGCGAGGTCGTCGATGTCGTAGCCACGATAGATGAGTTGTCCCGCATCGCCGTCGATGAAGCTAAGCTCCGACTCGGTGACCAGCACACCTTCCAGCCCCCGCTTCAGTTCGCCTGACATACCCTGAAGGTTGCTTACCATATCAAAAAAGCGTTATCGTTTCCCTTCATATGTTATCGACCGACATACACATACCAACGAAGTACAGTCGTGCGATTTTCCACCTGAGAGCCGACTAGACTCCCTATCGACATCTGTCGAGATTACTGGCCCCATTATATGCCCCCGTGTTCATGTGTGGCGCGAGACACGATGGCCTGCCGAGGTTCATATGCAATGACGACGTAGAGGACATCGAGAAACGGTGGCACCGATATTCCTGGCAAGTCTTTTCCCGTCACGTCGTGAAGGCGGGCGCATGAATCCGGAGGACGTCGAGTACGAACCTGTGAGTGTGAAGGCCGTACTCGCAGAGATGAAGGATACCGCAGAGTTACTCATCGACCTTTCGTACTCGTCTGTCCTCTTTGCGAACGACGAACTCGCGGCCGAGGTCTTAGCCCTCGAAGAGCGGATGGACATCCTCCAACTGCAAGCTCGCATGAGTCTGATGATGGCCGCGCGAAGCCCCGAAGACGCAGAAGAACTCGCGCCCGTCCTCGGCGTCGTCGGGGCCGCAGAGAAGATTTCTGACGCTGCGGGTGACATCGCGAAAGTCGTCATCGAAGATATCGGTCTTCCGGATGCGATTCGCGCTGCGCTTCCCGAGGCCGTCGAAACGACGATTCGGTGTGAACTCACCGCGACGTCGCCGTACGCCGGACAATCGCTCGGCGACATCAACATGGAGACTGAGACCGGTGTTCGTGTCGTTGCCCTCACTCGTGGCGGGATGTGGGTAACCAACCCGAACCACGAGACGACACTCCGCCCGGGTGACGTGTTGCTCCTCAGGGGCCGCGACGAGGGGCTTCGAACCGTCCACGAGGACGCAACTGGCGTCCCATACGACCCCCCAGCGGTCGAAGAACCGACGATCAAGGACCTCGAACGCGCCGTCGACTCCATCGTGCTGATGAAGGATATGAGCGAACTCGCCGTGGACCTCGCGTACGGTGCCGTGCTGTTCGACAGCGAGGGCGTCGCAGAAGAAGTCGAAGAACTCGAAGCAGAGGTTGACGCTCTGAAGTCGCGGTTCGAAGCGTGGACGCTCCGCGCGGCGAGTCGCGTCGAAGACCCAGTTTCGCTCCGTGGACTCGTCCAGATAGCCAGTGCGACGGAGATGATAAGCGACGCGGCACTCGAAATCGCCGAGGGTGTTCTCCGCGGCATCGACGCGCACCCCGTCGTCGCCGCCGCCGTCAAGGAGTCGGACGAGGTTATCATTCGCCTGCGCGTCGCCCCCGGAAGCACGCTCGCCAACTCGACGCTCGGCGACCGGCGGGTCAAGACCGAGACAGGGATGCGCGTCATCGCGGTCCGCCGCGCCGGTGGCCACGAATGGGTCGTCTCGCCCGGCTCGACCACGCGACTCAACGAAAACGACCTCATCATCGCCAAGGGGACGCGCGCCGGGGCCGAACGACTCGGCGAACTCGTCGGCGACGAGCGCGAATTCGACGAGTAGTTACAGCTGCTTACTGAGCTGATACGCCGACACGAGTGTCAACACCGTCGCCACGAGCAGTGCCGTCGCGGAAGCGAGGACGAACGCGAGGATGAGGAACCACCCTTCCGGTCCGAGTATCGGATACGCACGTGTGCCCGCGAAGGGGCCGAACAGTTCGAGGACGCGAAAGAGATAGGCACCGACGGCGAGACTCAAGCCGACGACGGCACCGATAGCGGCGTTTCGCGGCACGTCCAGCGCCTCGACGAGGCCGGCGGCAGGCGGGCGTTCGGGAACGTCGTCTGTCACAATCCGCAGTTACGACCCGGAGACCAAAGCGACACCGCTTTTTGCAGACGCTCTCGGGCGGCGATTCAGTGGTGGTACTCGCCGGACCGAACTCCTAAAGGGAGGTGGCTCCGAGTTTTTCGGTATGATTACCTTGGGAACGGCGAGCGCGGCCCCCGGGGAGATTGACGTGGGCCGCCTCGAGGTAGGTGAGTCCCGCGACGGCGGGACCGTCGGCCTGCCAGTCGCCGTCATCAACGGCGCGTCGGCAGGGAAGACGCTCTACATACAGGCTGCCTCAGACGGTGACGAACTCAACGGCGTCGGCGTCGTCCAGCGGGTCGTCCCACAACTCGACCCGGCAGAGCTCTCCGGCGATATTCTCGTCGTCGGCATCGTCAACTATCACGCGTTTCAGGTCGCACAGCACCGCAACCCCATCGACGACACCAAGATGAACCGTGCGTACCCCGGCGACGAACACGGCACCTCGTCGGAACGCATCGCAGCGGCGACGTTCGAGGCCGCCCGTGGTGCTGACCTCATCTTGGACCTCCATCAGGGGTCGACGAGTCGGATGATAAACGAGGCGCGCGTGCGCTGTGGCCGTCACCACCGCATGCACGCGAAGTGTCTTCGCCTCGCGAAGACGTTCGGCTGTGGCTACGTTCTCGACCAGAAGGGACCGGATGGCCAACTCGCCCGCGCCGGCCCGGATGCCGGCATTCCAACCATCGACCCTGAACTCGGTGGCTGTGTCGGATGGGACGAAGCGAGTATCCAGAAAGGCGTCGACGGCGTTTTCAACGTCCTCTACGGGTACGGCTTCCTCGACGGCGACGTCGAACTCGAGGCACAGACTCGCGCACGCGGCTTCGACCAGTACGGCTCACCCGTGGGTGGCCTCGTTCGGTTCAAACGTGACCTCGGCGAAGAGGTCTCTTCGGGGGACGTGCTCTTCGAAGTAACCGACGTGTTCGGCCAACTCAAAGCCCGTGTGACCGCCGACCACGGCGGCATCTTCTGGCGGTCCCGCCGACTCCCACAGGTCGCAAGCGGCGAGTACGTCTGTTCGGTCGGTATCGATATCGACATGTACTGAGTACCAATGACGACAACGCACCTCCCATCTCATCTCCGTCTCACCTGCACCGCCTGTGGCTCGTCGTTCGACGAGTGGCGCTGGCGCTGTACCTGTGGCGAACCGCTCGACTTCGCGACGAAGTTCACTCCGTCGGTCGCGACGCCCGCCGACGCCGAACTCGACTATCGCCGTGGTCTCTGGGCGTTCGACGAGTTCCTCCCGACCGACCCGCACGCGACGCTCGGTGAGGGGATGACGCCGCTCGTGGACGCCCCCGAGTGGGACGCCGCGTTCAAACTGGAGTACGTCTTCCCGACCGGGTCGTTCAAGGACCGTGGCGCGACGACCACGCTCTCAGTCGCGCACGAACTCGGCGTCGAACGCGTCGTCGAAGACTCCTCTGGCAACGCCGGTGCTGCCATCGCAACCTACGCTGCCCGCGCCGGTATCGACGCCGAAATCTACGTCCCGGCGTCGGTCAAACCCTCGAAACTCCGTGCCATCGAACGCGCCGGAGCGAAACCGATTCGCGTCGAAGGCGACAGACAGGCCGTCACCGACGCCTGTATCGAGTCGGTCGAAAACGAAGACGCGTGGTACGCGAGTCACGCGTGGAACCCGGCGTTCTTCGCGGGCACGGCAACGTTCGCCTTCGAAATCGCCGCACAGCGTGACTGGAACGTCCCCGATGCCATCGTCACACCACTCGGCCACGGGACGCTCTTCCTCGGCGCGTACCGCGGATTCACCGCCCTCTACGAGGCAGGATGGACCGACCGAATCCCACGCCTCTACGGTGCGCAGGCCGCCGGATACGCACCGATTGCCGAAGCACGCCACCGAACCCCAACCGAGGCAAACGACGTTGCGGACGGCATTCAGATTCGCAACCCCGTCCGCAAGATGGAGATTCACGAGGCACTCGACGAGACGGACGGCGACGCCGTCGCACTCTCGGCCGACGCAGTCGAAGACGAACTCGACAGACTCCACCGCCACGGGTTCTACACCGAACCGACGTGCGCCGTCGCACCCGCCGCGCTCCGCGAACTCCGCCTCTCGGGTGCAATCGGCGACGACGAAGACGTAGTCGTGCCACTCACTGGTAGCGGTCTCAAGACCTGAGTTTCGAAGCGCACGTCTCGAATCCGTGTCGCCGACAGAAACTGTTCTTCTGACGACACAATTATCTCTGCCGGGCCTGACCAGTACCGTATGTCCCGCCTCTCCTACGTCCTCCCCGGCGAAGACGAGCCAATCGGTCGGTTTCTCACGCTCACGCTGGTCATCTACCTCGTCGCGACCGGCATCTCCTCGGCAGGACTCCTGCTCGGGTCGGCGTTCGCCGGACTCGCAGTCTGGACGCTCGTGGTCTTGTTAAAAGGGCTCTGGGTCGGTTACCTCGAAGGAAGCGCGTAGTGTGCGACGAAAATCTCTCCGTACGGTTCCGAGTTACCGCTGTGCGCCCCAATCGATCCACTCTTGTTCCCAGCCATGTCCGGCGTGCCACCCGCGGCCTTCGTACTCTGGGTCCTCTCGCTTGGTTCGGTTGCGGACGATGCTCCCCGTCTGCTCGCCGTCGACGAGTAATGGTTTAAATGCGATCGGGCCGAACTTCTCGGCCACGTCGCCGTCTTCGACAGCGACGAGCGTCTGTTCGCCCACGCCCATCGGCATGACGAGTCGCCCGTCGTCGGCGAGTTGTGCGAGGAGTCGACGTGGCGGGTTGATTGCCGAGGCTTCGACGAGGATGCGGTCGAACGGCGCGTACTCAGGGAGGCCGTCCGCACCGTCGCGGCAGTCGACGAGGACGCCCTCGTAGCCCGCTCGTTCGAGGTTCTGTCGGGCCTCGTAGACGAGTGTCCGGGTGATGTCCACCGCGTGGACGTTCGAGTCGCCGACGACTTCGGCGAGGACGGCGGCCGTATAGCCGACGCCAGCGCCGACGACGAGAACCTCGTCGTCCGGTTCGACTGCGAGTGCCGACAGGAGACGACCGGCCGCCGACGGAGCGAGAATCGTCGTGTTCGTCTCGCGGTGCTCAGTCGGGCGATTCTGATACGGTCCGTCGGTGACGAACTCGTGTCGCGGGACACTGCGCATCGCGACGCTGATGGCGTCGGAGAACTGGTCGAGGGTTTCTTCTACCCCATCGACCATGTCGTGGCGCAGCACCGAGTTGTCCATAGTTAGATTCGGGGATGGTCACTAATCAACCGCACGTTCGGCGACGACCACCTGTACGTCGGTTCCGGGGACGTCTCGGACCGTCTCACGGGCGAATCCTGCCGCATCGGTCCACGACCGGACCGTCGATTCGTCGTAGAGGTCACCGCACCCGAGTGCGAGTGCGTCGACTGCCCGTCTGGTCGTCGCGGCTGCCGAGCATCGGCCGTGGAGTGCGTCGACGAAGACGGCAGTTCCGCCGGGTGCGAGCGCGTCGTACGCTCCGGCGACGAGCGACGCCGCGTCGTCGGAGGACAGGCCGTCGAACGCGTCACCGACGAAGACGAGGTCGAATCCGGAGACTGGTGGGTCGGTCGGGTCGCCCGCGACGAGGTCGACGCCGGCACGTGAGAGGAGCGGCCGGACGATTTCGACCGTCTCGGCGTCGTCGACGTACGTCACGTCGTACCCGCGTTCGAGAAACTCGCGGGCGAAGATTCCCGACCCACCGGCGAGTTCGAGGACGCGACTCGCGTCCGGTGATTCACGGACTGCGGCGGTCACGCAGGCCCGAACGACAGATTCGCCGGTGGCGTCTTCCGCACCGAGTCGGTTTCGGCGCCACTCGTCGGGCATGTCAGGACCGTCGCCAGTCGCCATCGTCTCGGGGAGGGCAGTGTACAGCGAGAAGTAATCCAGTGCGTGCGGGAGGCGGCCGATAGACCGAACGTCGCGCTTCGCGAGAAAGCCGAGCGCTCGGTTCGTAATCTCGTATTCGTCGCCGACGCGTTTGATGAACCCCATCGTGGCCAGTGCATCGACGGTGATTCTGGCCGCTCTGGGGTCGATGTCCGCAACGGCTGCGACTTTCTCGGCGGTTCCCGCAGTAGACGTGAGCGCGTCGATGACGCCGCTCTCGCGGGCGGCCCAGAGGAGTGCGAGTGATTCGACCGACGCGTGCGACCGGTCGCGAGTAGGCATATCCCCACTGACGGTGTGGGAGAAGAAAATTCGTTCCGTGTGCGTCGTTCGTGTCGTTGGAGGCGACTACCAGGCAGACCACGCCGACGACGACTGGTCACGGGTGTAGACGCGCTTTGCGTCTTTGGCGTAGACCATGTCGCCGGGGTGGTCGAGTTTGCCGTGGCGGTACTCGGGGGCGTCGGCGCGGACGACGAGGCCCTCGATTTTCACTTCTTCGTCACCGAACGACTCCGTCTCGCCGACGACGAACTCGTAGTCGCCGGGGACGTTGACGGTGATGCTGCGCGTCTCTTCGCGCTTTCCGTCTTTCGGGTGGATGGTGACGTTCACCGAGACGTTGTCGACGACGCGGGTCCAGACCGTCTGGATGTCTTTCACGAGCGCTTCGTCGACGCGTTCGTCGGGGCCGACTTCGATGCCCGTGATGCGAACGAGTTGAATCGCTTCGGGCGTGTCGACGATGAACTCGTCGCCGAGTTCGATATCTGCTTCTTTGGGTGCAGAGACAGTCGTCGAGACGGACGACCCGTCCTGTGAGACGACGACGTCCATGTCGATTTCGTCGGGAATCTCTACTTTCTCTTTGTGGACCTGACCGCACTCGGTACAGCGGACGGTCGACTGACCGCCGGGTTTCAGCACCTCGTGGACGGTGGGTTCGTCGGGCGAACACGACGGACAGGAGAGAGGGACGCGTTCGCCGGCGTCGGGTAGGCTCATGAGGGTCGCTACCCCTTCAGGCCGTAAAAAGCCGCCTTTCTCGTCGTCCGCGTGGGAGTCGGTGTCGGGGACCACTCTCCGGGGGACGAAGTGCGATGTTTTTCCTGTCTCCCGACCAACGTCTTGGACGTGTCTCTTCCCACCCGCCGCCAGTTCCTCACCGCAGTCGGAGCGTCTGCGCTGTCGGCGACCGCCGGGTGTCTCTCCGGCGGTGACGCACCAACCTACGAGGGGACGTGGTCTCGGTGGGGGTTCGACGACGCCCGAACGGGGTTCTCACCTGCGAGTGGCCCGGTCGGTGACCTCACTGTCGCGTGGCGAACTGACGTGTTCGATGGCTACCCGACGAGTTCGCCCGTCGTGGCGGACGAGACGGTCTTCCACTTGCATACACGTGGCGGGTACGACCGGCGGCACGAATCGGTCGTCTCCGCGTTCTCGGCCGAGACGGGCGAGGAACTGTGGCGGACCACGGTCTCGGAAACCGAATCCGACCAACTCGATTACCATCACGATTCGGTGGTCGTCGCCGACGGGCGCATCTACGCTCGGACCTTCGAGGGGCTTCACGCGCTCTTGACCGATGGCGAACTCTTGTGGACGCACCCGGTCCCGACGACTGAGCAACCGTATCCGCATATTGCACCACCAATCGTCTCGAATGGCATGGCCGTGACTGCGACGTACGGCGAACGAACTCCGCCAGTGGCAGTCGTCGCGGTGGATGCCGAGTCTGGTAGACCACGGTGGCAGGCAGGATTCAACTCACGTCGGATGCCGTGGACACTGTCGGCCGCCGATGGGATAGTGTATGTCCCCTTCTTGGACGGTGATTCGAGCATCGTCGCGCTCGACATCGAGACGGGCAAACGGCAGTGGTCGCTTTCACTGCCGGTCGATGGCCCCGTCACCGTCGCTGGCGACACACTACTCGTCCCACTCGATGGCGACCCGGAGTCGATTGCGGCCATCGACCGCCGGTCCGGTGACATCGTCTGGCGAAAACCGGCACTTCGACGCACTGAGACGGGAATCACTGTCGCGGGCGAACTCGTCTACTACTGTGCAGACGGGTTGCTCGTGGCGCGACGACTCGATACCGGCGCACTCGTCTGGTCGTTCGGCCCGAGACCACTCGTCTCGTCCAGTTGGACGCCAGCAGTCGCCGGAATGACGGTCTACACCGTCGCCGAGCGACCGAACGAAGAACAGACGCCGAACTATCTCTACGCACTCGATGCGGCGACTGGGGAGGTTCGTGGGTCGGGACAGATATCGGTGGCGTCGATGCCGTCTGGACTGGCTGTCGTCGACGGCGCGGCCTACCTCGCACTCGGCCGGGGTGAACTGCTCGGTCTCGAGTCCTGTGGATTCTCGGTTGGTGGTCGGTGTCTCAGCGGGTGAACAGTCCCGGCCGAACCTGACAGTAGAGTTAACTCTCGACCGTCCGACAGACGAGTGATGCGACTCGAATTCAGGTGGTGGCACCTCATCTGCGCCTCGGTGTTCTCCGGATTCTACGCCGTCCCGATTCTCGGATTCGTCCTTTACTACGTCTCGCTCGTCTTCTCGATAACGGCCCAGTCGAGAGCACCGTCATCCACCGACCCCGGTGTCGTGTTCATCTTGGTTCTGTTTGGTGTGGCGCTCGTGATTGCGATTCCCGGACTCGCACTCGCGCTCTCCCGAGACGCACGCGACTCTGCTGCCGACGAATGGCAACCGAGCCCTCGTCGGTATGGTGTGCTCGGACTGCTCTACCCGATCTCTCTCGTGGTGGCCGGACTCTACCTCTATCGACGATACGACGCTGTTGGCATCGGGAACCTTCCTGTCGAGACGCCGCTCTCTCGCGGCGAACTCGTCACCTCGCGCTGGTGGTATTCGCTCGCTATCGGACCGCTATTGTTCCTCGCGGGATTCAGCATGTTCGTGGTTCCGTTCGGGGCCACGCTGACGTTTGTAGAACACAACGCCCTCCGAATCGCTGGCTTCAGCCTGCTCACCGGAACGGGGGTTGTGCTGTTCACGTTCGGTCTCGCAGCGGACCTCAAGGCAGTTAGAGGAAGCACGCTCGAATGGACGCCGGGAACTCGCAGATACGTCTTGCCGTCAATCCTCGTTTTGGGCCTCGTGCCCGTCGTCGCGGCTATCTACCTGTTCAACCGGCACCGGCACGTCGGCGTGCCGTGAGTGCAAACGTGATGAATGAGCGCGAACGCGTGTCGTGCCAGCTTACGGCTGTGGCAGGTCGACTTCCGCGCCGTCGGCGTACACCGTCGGGTTCCGGATGATGCCGTCGAGGTGGAGCGGTGCGTCGGTGTCGCCGCCGATACCCGCGTCGTCGCCGATGGCGATGTGGACTGTGCCGGCGGCTTTCTCGTCTAAGAGGACAGAGCCAACGAGGTCGGTCACACCGACGTTCGTGCCGATGCCGATTTCTGCGAGGTTGAACGCGTCCTGGCCGACTTCCTCGGCCGCGGTTTCGACCTGTTCGCGGATGTCGTCGTCGGAGATGTGAGTGACGTAGCCGTCTTCGACTTCGAACCGAAGGTCCTGCCCCTCGTCTAACAGGCCGTGGGGCATCATCGTGCCATCGACGACGTAGGTGCCGGTGGCGGATTCGGGACTGAGGAAGATTTCGCCTGCGGGGAGGTTCGAAAAGGACCCGGAGTCGGAGATGTCTCCCGTGTCTGCGAGCCATTCGCGGTCACCGCGGACGAAGGTGATGTCCGTGCCTTTCTCGGTGGTCACGCGAACTTCGTCGGCGTCACCGACGGCCTCCAGCATCGCCTTACTGTGGTGATAAATGGCGTCGTAGTCGGCGTCGAGGCCGGTGACGAACACGGCTTCGGTGATGCCGGGGAGCGTCGCACCGCGGGCACCTGCATCGCACGCGTTGCCGCGGGCGCGGGTGTGACTGAGGCTCTTCGTCGTCGGCGCGAGGAAGGCGTCGGCGTCGGCCATCGCCGCCGCGACGGGAGCGGGTGGTTCTTCGCCGTGTTGGTTGCCCGGCGGGTAGCGAATGATGGAGGCGTCGTCTGTCACTTCGCAGGCAACCTCGTAGAGGGCTTCACCGATACGTTCGCGCTTGTCGTCCGTCACGACGAGCAGTGATTCGTCGGCCTGGAGGTCGAGACACTGAAAAATCGCCGTCTCGCTCGCGGCGCGGAGGTCGGAGTCGTCCGTCGTCATGGTCGGTCCTGTGTCGCCGGGCGGGTTAGGCGTTCCCATGTGGCCCCCCTCGCTCGATTCGTCGTCGTCACTGTTGAGAAATTCTCTCCGAACACAACTTCACTCGACTCAGAGATAATTCGGGGACTCACTCGCCTTGGAGTTAATTTCTTGCCATTAACCATCGAAATAACTATGGTCACTTGCGGTCGTCTGTCTCCTATGATACGAGTGGGTGTCAACGGCTACGGAACAATCGGAAAGCGCGTCGCCGACGCGGTCGAGGCGCAACCTGATATGGAAATCATTGGCGTAGCCAAGACGCAACCCAACTTCGAAGCGCACACCGCTGTCAAGCGTGGTTACCCGATGTACGCCGCCATCCCCGAACGTGCCCCGTTGTTCGCCGAGGCCGGCATCGACCTCGCTGGCGAAGTGGACGAACTGGTCGCGGAAGCGGACATCATCGTCGACTGTACGCCCTCTGGAATCGGCGCGAAGAACCGGAAACTGTACGAGACGCACCACACGCCCGCAATCTTCCAGGGCGGAGAGAGCGCGGACGTCGCCGACGTGAGTTTCAACGCACGAGCGAACTACGACGCCGCCCGCGACGCCGACTACGTCCGCGTCGTCTCGTGTAACACGACCGGTCTCTCGCGCGTCATCGCACCGCTCGAAGAGGAGTACGGTGTCGAGAAGGTCCGCGCGACGCTCGTCCGTCGTGGTGGCGACCCGGGACAGAACTCTCGCGGCCCCATCAACGACATTCTGCCGGACCCGATCAAGGTCCCGTCGCACCACGGCCCCGACGTGAAGACCATCTTCCCGGACCTCCAAATCGACACGCTCGGTCTGAAGGTGCCGGCGACGCTGATGCACGTGCACGCGCTCAACGTCACGCTCAAAGACGACGTGACGGGTGCCCACGTCCGCCAACTGCTCGAAGGCGAAGACCGCATCTACGTCATTCCGGAGGGCCTCGGCATCGACGGTGCTGGCAAACTCAAGGACCTCGCACTCGACGCCGAACGCCCACGCGGTGACCTCTGGGAGAACTGTGTCTGGGGCGAATCCATCGGCGTCAACGGCCGTGACCTCTACCTCTTCCAGGCCATCCACCAGGAGTCCGACGTGATTCCCGAGAACGTCGACGCGATTCGCGCGATGTTCGAACTCGAAGACCAGAAGACGAGTATGGAACTGACCGACCGCAAACTCGGTGTCGGTATCTCCGGCGACCCTTCTGGGTTCTCTGAACAGGCGCGTGCGGAGTTCGCCGACGACTAATCAGCGAATCGTCTGTTCAGCCCTCTTTTCTCACTCGTTCCGTTCGTCTCGCGTCCCCTGTCACAATCTGTTCGTCTCGCGTCCCCTGTTACAGCGGCGTAAACGAGATGTCCCCTGTTACAGCGGCGTGAACGAGACGTCCCCTGTTACAGCGGCGTGAACGAGACGTCTCCCGTTTCGAGGTCTATCACAGCAACGTGGAACAACTCGTCGGCCCCCGAGATCGGGAGACCACCGGGGTTGATGTGAACCGTTCCGTTTCGCTGTTCGAACGTCCGGCGGTGCGTGTGTCCCCGAAGGACGTAGTCGTAGCTTCCCGATTCGACGAGCGCGTCCACGAGGCCCGCTTCGGTGCCGTGATAGACGGCGACGTCGGTGCCGCCGAGCGTCAGATGTGCGAAGTCGTCGTGATACGTTCCGAACGACTCGACTATCTCGCGGAGTTTCCACTCACCGTCGTTGTTGCCGCGGACGGCGTGAAAGTCGAAATCGGCGTCGAACGGCGTCGCGGAGAAGGGCGCGACGATGTCGCCGCAGTGAACGACGACGTCCGCGTCCTCTGCTTCGAAGTGCGATACCGCCGCCTCGACGTAGTCGAGGTTGTCGTGCGTGTCAGAGACGACGCCGAGTTTCATACGCTCTGATTCGACGGCATCTGGTTTCAAACTACGTCAGAACTCGGTGCCATCGGCCGTGGGGAGCCATCGGCCGTCAGTGGTCGCTTCAGACTCGCTCGACGAGCGTCGCGATTCCCTGTCCGAAGCCGATACACATTGTACACAGACCGTACTTCCCGCCGCACTCTTCGAGTTGATACGGGAGTTTGCCGAGGAGTGCCGCACCGGTCGCACCGAGTGGGTGGCCGTGGGCGATTGCCCCGCCCCAGACGTTCGTCTTCTCCCAGTCCGCGCCCGTTTCTTCGAGCCACACACCGATGACCGACGCGAACGCTTCGTTCACTTCGAACCGGTCGATGTCGTCGATGGTGAGGTCGGTTTTCGCGAGTAACTCGTTCGTCGCTGGGATCGGCCCCGTCAACATCGTCTTCGGGTCGACGCCGACGACGTGGGTATCGACGATACGGGCTTTCGGTTCCCAGCCGTACTCTTCGCACGCGTCACCGGATGCGACGACTGTCGCCGCCGCGCCATCGACGATTCCTGATGCGTTGCCCGGATGGATGACGCCGTCTCCTTCCTCGCGGAAGGCGAGCGGGAGAGTTCCGAGTGTCTCCATATCCGTGCCCGGACGTGGATGTTCGTCCTGTTCGACCACGCGTGTCTCGCCATCGACTTCGACTTCGACCGGGACGACCTGTTCGTCGTACTTTCCCGCCTCGGCGGCACGCCCCCAGCGCGACTGCGAATCCACTGCAATCTCGTCGACAGCTGCACGCGAGAGGCCCCACTGTTCGGCGATTCGCTCGGCACCTTCGCCCTGTGAGGTGAGTTCGTCGAAGTGGTCGAAGTACGTCTCGGTCACGTTCGAGGCGTCTGCGAACGTCAATCGGTCGACGGCGGAGTCCGACGCCATCGGGACGCGCGTCATGTGTTCGACGCCGCCAGCGACGAGCACGTCGGCCATTCCACCACGAATCTGGCCTGCCGCGAAGTTGATGGCCTGCTGGCCGGACCCGCACATCCGGTTCAGTTGGACGCCGGGAATGCCGTCGCCCCATCCGGCGACCATGGGTGCCAGTCGGCCGATGTTCATCCCCTGTTCACCGACGGGCGTGACACAGCCATAGATGACGTCTTCTGGGTCTTCGGACCCGTCGAAGCCGAGTCGCGCTTCGAGTGCGAGCAACGGTTTCGCAGCGAGGTCCTGTGGATGAAGGCCGCTGAACGACCCCTTTCGCTTCCCGAAGGGTGTCCGGACGGCGTCGACGATGTAGGCGTCCTGCATACTACCCTGCTCGGCGGGGCGGTCAATATTGTTTGTGTACGGACAGGCTGGTCGGTTCTCAGTCCTGCTTCAGCACTTCGATACCGGCCAGTGGCGCACCGGTCAGCGCGCGGATGTACGCGCCGCCGGCGATGGAGACGTGGCCGAAGTCCGATTCGTCCATGCCGTACATCTCGATGGCGCGCGAGGTGTCGCCGCCACCGACGACGGAGAAACAGTCGGTCTGCGAGATGGCCTCGAGGACGCCGACGGTGCCGACGGCGAAGCGTTCGTCTTCGAACAGGCCGAGTGCACCCTTGACGAAGACGGCCTCGGAGTCACGGATGATTGGGTCGTACTGGTCGACGGTCATCGACCCAACGTCGAGGTAGGCACGGTCTTTCTCGGTGATGTTGGCGACGGCGATTTCACCGCGTTCGTCGTTCGCGTCCTCGTAGGCGAGGTCGACTGCGAGTTTGATCTGGTCGCCGCGCTCGTCGAGGAGGGACTCGATGGTCTCTCGGTTGGCCTCCCACTGGTCGTCGAAGAAGTCCATGCCGTCGAGGTCGAATCCAACGTCGTTGCCGGCGGCGCGGAGGAACAGTTCGCCGGCGATGCCGCCGAGCAAGAACTGGTCGACTTTCTCACCGAGGTTGTTCATCACGTCGATGACGTCGGTCGCTTTGGTGCCGCCGACGACCATCGTCACCTGTCCGTCGAACTCACGAGTCGCGATAGACGAGTTCGCCTCGTACTCGGATTGCATCACGCGCCCGGCGTACGCAGGCAGTTCGAGTGCGAACCCGACGAGGGAGGCGTGCGAGCGGTGGGCCGCCGAGTAGGCGTCGTTGATGTAGGCGTCGAAGTGAGGGGCGAGCGTCTGGACGAACTCGGTTTCGGCCTTGACTTCTGGGGCTTCTTCGGGGAGTTCCTCGTCACACATTCGGGTGTTTTCGAGGAGGAGAACCTCGCCCGGTTCGAGGGATTCGATGGCGTCGATAGCCTCGTCGCCGTAGGTGTCGGCGACGAACTGCACGTTTCGGCCGATGTGCGAAGCGAGGATGTCGGCGTGTTGTTCGAGCGAGACGAAGTCGTCGCCGCCGGGGCGACCCTGGTGGGCCATGAGGACGACTCTGTCCCCACGTTCGGCGAGTTCCTTCACCGTCGTCGCGTGTCGGTCGAAGCGTCGGTTGTCCTGTACCTCGCCGTCTTCGACGGGGGAGTTGAGGTCGAGACGGACGAGGACGCGCTGTTCGGGTTCGAGGTCGTCGAGCGTTTTGAACATGGTCGGAAGAACGGAGAGGTGCTACTTAGTGGTGGTCGAGTCAGTCCGGAGTCGGAGTCGATTCGAAGGGTGTCGGGCGGTCCAAACGTACGAGGTGTATCGGAGCGTGTGTGCGGTTTCGGAGCGTGTGTGCGATTACTGGTGCGTGATGAAGTGGGCGACGTCGAGCATGCGGTTGGAGAAGCCGTACTCGTTGTCGTACCACGTCAGAATCTTGTAGAGGCCACCGTCGTTGACTTCGTTCGTGGAGTTGAGGTCGACGGTGCTGGAGAACGGCAGACCGAGGATGTCACGGGAGGTGACTTCGTCGTCAGTGTAGCCGAGGACGCCGGCGAGCGGCCCCGAATCGGCGGCCGCACGGAAGGCGTCGTTGAGTTCCTCGACAGACGGTTTCTCGTCGAGTTGGACGACGAGTTCGGTGAGCGAGCCGTTCGGCACGGGGACGCGAATCGCCATCCCGTCGAGTTTGCCGTCGAGCTGGGGCAGGATTTCGGTGGTCGCTTGTGCGGCACCGGTCGTCGTCGGGACGATGTTCTCGGCGGCAGCACGGCCACGGCGCTGTTTCGAGTGCGGACTGTCGATGAGGTTCTGGCTTCCCGTGTAGGCGTGAACCGTCGTCAGCAGGCCGTTCTGGATGCCGAACTCGTCGTCGAGCACCTTCGCGACTGGCGTGACGGAGTTCGTCGTACAGGAGGCGTTCGAGACGATGTCCTCTCCTGCGTACTCGTCGTGGTTGACGCCGTAGACGATCTGTTTGACGGGTTCGTCGCCTTTCGGCGGTGCGGAGATGACGACTTTGTCTGCGCCCGCGTCGAGGTGTGCCGAGGCATCTTCTTTCGTGCGGAAGATACCGGTACATTCGAGCGCCACGTCGACGTCGAGTCCGCCCCACGGCAGTTCTGCTGGCGACTGGACGTTGTAGAGGCCGACCGACGTGCCACCGATGGTGAGCACGTCGCCGTCGCGTTCGACGCCGTCGAGGCGGCCCATGACGGAGTCGTACTTTGCGAGGTACGCCATATCGTCGAAGTCCATGACGTCGTTGATGGCGACGAGTTCGACCTTCGGGTTGTCGAGGACGGCACGGAAGATATTTCGGCCGATTCGACCGAACCCGTTGAGTGCCACCCGAACCACGTCCGACTCATCCACGTTTTCGCCCGCGTTGAGGTAGGATTTTTCACTCATATTCGAGTAGTTCCTACCAACACATCATCGTGCCAGTAGTATATCTGTTTCGGTAAACCCGACCGAATCGAACGTTACCTTTCATAGAAAATCATAGAATAGGCAAAAACAATCAAATCTGTTCACTCTCGCATGCGATTTCTGAGTTCCTCAGAACGGACAGAACGGACCTCTCACTACCTCAGAACGGACAGAACGGCCATCTTACCCCCTCGGGACGTACAGAATTGATATCTCACACCCTCAGGACGTATAGAACGGACAATCTCACAGCCGAATCGTAGCGATTCGTTGCCACGTGACTGTCACAGGCAGAAACGTTTTATCCTCCGATTTCATAGCGGCCCCCATGGTCAGAGACGACCGTGACGACCCGTTCGATAACATCTTCGATGAAATCGAACGGATGATGAATGATATGACCGGAGGAGACGCTGGGTTCACCTCCGAAACCCACATCGACGTATACGATGAGGGTTCTACACTTCGACTCGTCGCGGACCTCCCAGGCGTCGATAAAGACGCGATTGACCTCAAGTGCGATGGCGAAACGCTGACGATTAGCGCCGCCGGTGACCGCCGCGAGTTCGACGAACGCATCCGCCTCCCGGCACGCGTCGACGAACACTCTGCGAAGGCCACCTTCAACAACGGCGTTCTACAGGTCACGTTCGACCGCGCTGAGGATTCTGCCGCCATCGACGTCGAGTAATCGGCGACCGAGACGGCAGCACTACGAGTTTTTCGCGACCCGTTCGATGAGCGCCGCCAGTCGCTCGAAGAAGTCGTCGTCGTACTTCGTATCGTCGTCGATGGTCGGCCGGGCGTTCGTCTCGGAGACGACGACTCGGCCATCGGACTCGAGGAGGTCCACACCGAGATAGCGAATGCCGAGTTCCTCGGCGACAGTTTCTACGAGGCGTCGATGTCGCGCCGGGAGGTCCACGCCGACTGCCTCGGCACCTCGGTGGACGTTGTGTTTCCATCTCCCGTCCGCACGCGCGCGCTCGGACAGGCGGCGCTCGACCGCTCCCACGACGGTGCCATCGACGACCATCGCCCGGTAGTCACGGGCGTCTGGAAGCCACTCCTGGACGAGATAGGATTTGTCGCCCGTCGCGCGATAGTCGTGGATGAGATTGAGGTGGTCGACCAGTCCCGACAGTGAATCTGGGTCGTGGGCCTTCGCGATGCCCACGCCGCGAGTCGTCGAGTTCGGTTTGACGACGACCGGATAGTCGAGTCCCGCCTGTTCGATTGCATCTGCGAGTGACGCTTCGTCGGTCGGATTCGAGACGTAGACGCTCCGTAACACGGGGATGCCGGCCCGTGAGAGTGTGGCGACGATTCCCGCCTTGTTCCGCGACGAGAGGATATCTTCACGCGTGTTCACCCACGGGATGTCGTGTCTCGCGGCGACGACGCCGCCTTCCATCGCCCGAGTTGGATAGACGAACCCCACGTCGAACTCGTCCGTCGGCGGTGTCGAGAGGTCGAGGGCGAACTCTTTGGCACGAAGGTGTCCCACCTCGATACCGTGTGCGGCGAGCGGCTCTCGCATTCGCTCGAACGTCTCACTACTGGTCGTCACCGCCAGCCGAAGCATACGCTATTTGGTGGTGGCCTCGGGCAAAAGTGAGGTGGTTCGCGGAAACGCGTGCGAACGGGCGCTTACGCGACGAGCAGTTCCTCGTTGCGTTCGTTGAACGCAACGGAGAGTCGCTGTGCGAACGGACGTTTACGCGACGAGCAGTTCTTCGCCGCGTTCGACATCGATGCTGCACGGTGGCGACATCTTGTTGTAGGCGCGGCGGAAGGCGTCCTTCGCGATTGCAGCGTCCTCGACGTCGCAGTAGATGGTGAAGACGGCCTCGCCCTTCGGGATGCGAGCGGCGGTGCCGACGACCTTACCGAACGACTGGCGCATTCCGTCAGAAACACGGTCTGCACCTGCACCGGTTGCCTGCTTGTTCTCGCGGATGACGTGGTGCGGGAACTTGCGCAGGATCATCTTGTACTGCTTCTCACCGGCGTTCTTGAGCATGAGACGGTTGGCCGAGAGGCGTGCGGATTCGAGCGAACCGTGTCGAATCTGAACGTCTTCTTCGACGCGCAGGGTGATCTGGACCGGGTAGTCCTCGGGGTCCGCCTGCAGGTCGCCCATGTTGTGCTGTGCGATCTTGGAACCGGGAATTCCCGTGATGTACTCGCGTCGCGTGTACGCCGGGTTCTTGATTTCCCGGTACATAGAGGCGGGTTTGTCTGACATAGTTACTTGTGAAACCGAAGGGTTAGGCGGGCTAAAAACGCTTCGAAGATTCACCGTCTAACGGGCCGTGTGAGCGTCTCACACGGAAAATACCCCTCTCACGCGGAGACGACGACTCTGACATCGACTCTGAAATCCCCCGACAGCGTGGACGAGGCGCCCTCGCCTGCGACATTCGGCGACGAGGGCGGAACGCACAAACGTGCGTCGCATTACCACACGCTTATCAGAGACCACCACTTCGATTCGGCCGATGTTGCTCGTCTGCGATACGATGCCCCCCGACGGGCCGGGATACTTCACCGACACACTCGCGTCACTCGCGCTCGATGGCCGCGAGGGGCGTGTCCACTCACTCCCCCGAGATGGACTCCCGACGCTCTCGAACGTCGATGCAGTCATCGTCACCGGAAGTACTGCGGGCGTCTACGAGACAGACGAGCGGTCGTGGATCGAAGACGGCCATCGCCTCGTCCGCGAACTCGTCGCGCGCGAGATACCGACACTCGGTGTCTGCTTTGGCCACCAACTCGTCAACGACGCACTCGGTGGGACTGTCGAAGCGGGCGACCAGACACGCGGTATCGTGAACGTCGAACTCGTCGACGACCCGGTGTTCGAGGATGTTTCGAACCAGATTCCGATGGTCCACGGCGACTACGTGGTCGAACCCGGCGAGCGAATGGAAACCATCGCCAGTGCCGACTACTACGACCACCTCGCCACGCGTCACGAGTCCGCACCCGTCTGGACGACTCAGTATCATCCCGAGTTCACCGAGGCGCTCCTCGACCGCATCGCAGACGACTTCGGATGGCCCGACGACGACGAACACCGTGACTTCGGCGACGTGACGGCCGTGAAAACGTTCGATAACTTCGCGTCGCTCGCCGGTCTCGACTGATTCTTGGTCGTCCTCAACTGGTTCCCGGTCGCCCTCGACTGCGTCTCACTCGCCGTTTTCGTCTACGTCTACACTGCCTTCGATTACGTGTTCACTGCCTCCGTCTACATCTTCGCCATCTTCGACATCTTCGACCGGTGGTTCGCCCGTCTCGGGGTCGAGCGCGACGAACTCCAGTCCCTCGCGTTCGAGCAAGCCGGCCGCCCGGTCGGTGAGCGAGGGCGCGACGAGAATACCACGAATCCGTTCGTCGTCGCCGAATTCTCGATGGAGGGCGTCTACGTATCGCCGGAGTTGACTCGCCGCGGAGGGGCCGACCCGCCGACGTTTCAACTCCACGACGACGGGACTTCCATCGGCGTCTTCACCGAAGATGTCGATCGGGCCGGCGTCGCTCTGGCGCTCGGTTTCGAGGGGGTCGAATCCTGATTCGAGAATCGACGGATTCGCGAGGATGTGTTGGCGCAGGTCTTCTTCGCTGCCGGTGAGTTCCAGGTCGCTTCGGTCGGTGACTCCGTAGACCGAACACTGCTCGACCCGCTCGAAAAACACGTCGAGTCGTTCGTCCGGATTCGACCGCGTACTTCGGATGCGGAGCCGTCCATCGCAGACGCTCGCAGCGTGCGTACACCCCGGCGGTTGCCAGTTGACTGGCGTGCGCTTTTCGTCGGTGTGGACGAGGATGGAGCCGTCAGGTTTCAGCAGTACCAGTCGGTCTCCGGGGCCGAGTTTGCTCGTCGCTCGACCGTCGTAATCGACGGTACACCGCCCGAATACGGTGCACATCTCGCCGTTCTCGAACGCCGATTCGAGGTGGACGAGGGCGTCGCGGTGGGCCGGTCGGTGGAGTGTGTTCACCGTCATCCGAGTGTTGGCGGTGATTGGTGGTCGCCGGGCATAAGCCCCGCGTCGTCGCCGGAAACGTTCCGGTTCGCTGGCATACTTATCTCCTTTCCGTGCGTACTGGTAACATGGCCCCTGAATTCGCGGAGACCAACCGTATCGTAATGCCGGACGAAGAGATTGACCGGATACTCCGCGAGGAGGGCGTCGGCGTCCTCTCCCTCGCCGACGACGGTGTCGCCTACGGGCTCCCGCTGTCGTTCGGCTACGACGCCGAGCGAAACCGACTCTACTTCGTCTTCCTCCGCCCCGGTGAGACGTCACGGAAGACAGCGTTCGCAGCACGGACGGCACGAGCGAGTTTCACTGTGTGGCAGTTCCCGTCGCGAGACGAGTGGCAGAGCGTCATCGTCGATGGCGAACTCCACCTCATCGAAGATCAAGAGTGGCACCACGTCTGCGACATTCTCGAAGACAACGCGAAGTACCCAAGTCTCTTTTCGGAGACTGAATCGATGCAGGATCTCCTCGGGTGGGAACTTCGCATCGACCACCGGACGGGTATCCAGCGCCACCACTGAGTATCCAGCGCCACCACTGATGTGTCTCGGGTCTGCGCACTCCGGTCGCACTGCCACCGTTCATCTTTTATCTTCCCTGTCGTCACAACACCTGTGATTGCGTCGAAGTGGCGAGTCCTCGGAACGCTCGCCGTGGCCGAACTGTTCGCGATGTCGCTGTGGTTTAGCGCCAGCGCCGTCGCTCCGCAACTCGCGACGGTGTGGGGGTTGGCCCCCGAACAGGCCGGGTTGTTGACGACCACCGTCCAGTTCGGGTTCGTCGTCGGCGCGCTCGCCTCCGCGGCCCTGACGCTGTCGGACGTGCTTCCTCCACGATACCTCGTCGCCGGGTCGGCACTCGTCGGCGCGGCAGCGACGGTGACGCTCGCAACTGTCGTGACCTCCCCAACCGCAGCACTGACACTCAGATTCGTCACGGGCGTCGCGCTCGCTGGCGTCTACCCACCGGGGATGAAACTCGTCGCCGGATGGTTCCGCGAAGAACGTGGACTCGCCATCGGGACGCTCATCGGTGCGCTCACCGTTGGCTCTGCGCTTCCACACCTTCTGCGCGCTGTCGGCGGCATCGACCGCCCGCGACTCGTCCTCCTCGGTGCTGCGGCGCTCGCAACCGTCGGTGGTGTCGTGGTGCTCGGCGTCCGCCCCGGTCCGTATCAGTCCCCTGCCGCCCCCTTCGACCCTGCAGCAGTTCGGCGCATCCTCCGCGACCCACCGACGCTCCTCGCCAACACTGGCTACTTCGGTCACATGTGGGAACTCTACGCCGTCTGGACGTGGCTTCCGGTCTTTCTCACCCTCGCGTACGATGCCTCAGAGAACCCACTCGCGACCCCCGAAGCGGCCGCGTTGACCGCGTTCGGTGCCATCGCTATCGGTGGACTGGGCGCGCTGGTCGCCGGACGTGCGTCCGACATCTGGGGGCGAACAACCGTCACTGCCGCGAGTATGGTTCTGAGTGGCCTCGCGAGTCTCCTCGTTGGCCTCGTCTACGGTGCCTCCCCGCTGGTCGTCGTCCCCTTCGTCCTCGGATGGGGATTCGTCATCGTCGCGGACTCCGCGCAGTTCTCTGCGGCCGTGACCGAACTCGCAGATGCCAGTTACGTCGGCACTGCGCTCACGCTCCAGACCGCCTTCGGGTTCCTGTTGACTGTCGTCTCCATCCAACTCACGCCCATCGTCGCTGACGCCATCGGCTGGCAGTGGGCGTTCGCACCGCTTGCACTCGGACCTGCTGTCGGAACGCTCGCGATGTGGCGACTTCGAGGCCATCCCAGTGCGACGAAGCTGGCCGGCGGGCGCGGGTGACACCTTCGTCACTTCGGTGACCGCCAGCGGACAGCATCACCAGTCGTCGATACTGTCGCCGTCCTGATTGTCCCAGCGACAGCACTGTTAACCTCCTCTCGCACGTATCGGTACCCTATCGTATGCGCCGGATGACGCTGGGCGAAGGTCGGAAACTCGTGACGGCAGTGCGAACGCCGAATCCGTCACTTTCGGAACCTCGTCCTGACGCGTCGTCCGAGGTGCTCCGACTCGTCGAAGCGCCATTCCGTGACGTTGCTGACGCCCACGAACGACTCGCTGCGCTCGAAGCGCTCCTCTACGAAAGTGGCGACCGACGGGCGGTGTTTCTGACCATCTACGCTCGGGTGACTGCCGAAGTCGATGCCGGACTCGAACACGGTGAGTTCACCGACCCCGCGTGGGTTGCAGACTACCTCGTCACCTTCGCTGACCACTATCGGCGGGCGTTCTCGCCTTCGAACGCGGCAGGTTCGAGATGGTACCCGACCCCTGGCGGCTCTCGTTCGAAACGTCTCTCAGCGGGGAATCGCTCGTGACACAGGATATCCTCCTCGGTATCAACGCGCACGTGAACTACGACCTTGCGCTCGCGCTCGCTGAGGTCGGTATCGACCCACAGCGACACGCGAAGTACGACGACCACCGACGAATCAATCGCGTCCTGCGCCGCCTCGTCGACGAAGAACAGGACCTCATCGCTGCCCGCTACGCCGACGGAATCGCCGACATCGACGAATCATTCGGGAGACTCGACGAGACGCTCTCGTTTTTCACGCTTCGCGAGGGGCGGCGCAACGCGTGGCGCGGCGCAGTTGCCTTGACCGATGGTCGGTACGAACCGGTCAAACGTGCTGTCCGGTGGTGTCTCAGAAGCGTCACCATGGGCGCGGGCCACTTCATTCTCGCACCGACAGCGAACACCACCCTCCGCGACAGATTAGAACGGGTCGAAAACGGCGGGCGCGACTAGACGGCCTCGAAGCCCACATAGAGACGGGAGTGCGAGTCGACGAAGAGGACATGTTGCTCGAAGCTGACCCCCCAACAAGTACCTGACCGACGCCCGATTTTCGTGGCAGTTCTCCGAGGGGTACTTAAACTCCCCCGGATAGCGCGGTGATAGATACCTCCGGGTAACGGTCGTTTCTTTGGGTATGAACTCATCCACGACGCTCACTGCCAACGGTGCGCTCGGTTTCGGCGCTCGCGACCACCACACTCCAGACCCGTCTGCCGTCCTCTCGGCCCTCAACGACGGCGACAGCCGTCGCATTCTCGCTGTCTGCGACGACCAACCACGAACCGCACAGGAGTGCGCGAACCTGTGTGATATCCCGCTTTCGAGCGTCTACCGAAAACTCGACCTGCTGTCCGACGCGGCACTCCTCGAAGAAGGCCGGCGGATTCAACCCGACGCACACCACCCTCGAGAGTTCTCGACCCACTTCGACGCACTCTCGCTTTCGTTCGACGCGGGCGTCTCGGTCAACTTCCGACAGGTCGCGACCGACGGTGGTGAAGACACCACGGAGCGCTGAGTCCGATGTCTACCCACCGCCCACCGGCACGAGATTTCGGTAAGTTGTTCGTCGAACTCACAGGACAGACGACGCTGACCCACCCGCAGGATATGGTCGCCAGTCGAGCTGCCGAACTCCGAGACGAAGATATCGAAGTCGCGAAGGACGTCGCCTCGACCGTTCTCGAGACCGGGATGGAAGACGCGCTCGAATCACCAGAGGTGGACTGATGATGGCCGGGTCGACAGCAAACGAGTACGTATTCGAGTGTCCGCAGTGTGGAGAGCAGTTCGAAGTCAACGATGGGATGCGAGATGCGCTCCTCGAACGCGGGTGTCCGATATGCACGTCGACGGTCTCGGAAACCGCGTTCTCAGCTGTTTCGCCTGAATAGCTGGGTGCTCTGTCTCTCCCCTCTCTCTTCCCTGTCTCTCCCCTGTCTCTCTGCTATCTCCCCATTATTTCGACAACAACGGCCGTTTTCGTTCGGATTTCCTGCCCATCTCTGTTCTTCCTTTGGAAGAAACAGTCGTCTGGAAGAAACAGTAGGCTACATATACACGTGAACCACGAGTATGAGTTACATGCCTGACGGCACAGACTACACCTTCGTCTGCCCCGAGTGCGGGGAGTCCATGGTGGTAAACGGGTCGATGCGTGATGCGCTCATCGAAAACGGATGTGTCGTCTGCACGTCGTCAGTTTCGAGCCAGTCGTTTTCTCGAGCCTGAATTCCCGATTACAGTGCGGAGTGTGCTGGGCACGCCGGTTTATACGTCTCCGCGCCGAGAAGTAACAATGATAACATCCCCCGCGAGTCAGTGCATACGAACCGATGTCCTTGGACCAACAGACTAACCTCTCACCCGACGAGATCGACGGGATATTAGCTCGTCACGAGGCGGGAGTGCTGTCACTGGCGAGAGCAGACGAGCCATACGCGATCCCTATCTCTTACGGGTACGACACCGTCGATGGCCGTTTCTACCTTCGACTCGTCTCGACTCCCAAGAGCGAAAAACGCGAGTTCCTCACGTCGTCGCCGAAAGCACGCCTCGTCGTCCACGAATCTGTCGACGACGTATACCGAAGCGTCATCGCGAAGGGAACACTCGAACGGGTTCCGACGAGTGAACTCACTCCCGAACGCATTGCACAGTACGGCGACGCCAAACGTCCACTGTTCGAAATCTGGGCGGAATCGAAGCGTGACCTCGACATCCAACTCTTCGAACTCGTCCCCGAGTCGATTAGTGGCCGTGAAGTTCGCGTCGACCCGGACGAGGACACCCAATGAGCGTTCACCGTCACGGTCGCATTCGACCCCGACTTACTGCCACTGTGACGGGCCCGTCTGCGTCCACCGTCGTCCACCAGCGACTCGCGTAAGTTACTCATGCCCTCCGGAATTCGCGCAACTATCGAATTCGATACACCTGTCTGCCAAATCGCCTCGATTGCCTCCGCGACTGACTCCATCGTCAGTTCCGTCTCGACGAGTGTTGCGTCGCTCCCTGACTCGCCGAGCGTCACCGAGTTCGTCGTCGATACCGAAGACGCAACGAGCGTCGACCTGGACCCTGTCTTCTCCTACGGGACGAAACACGTCTTTCGAATCGTCCACGACGGGTCTGTCGGGTGCCCGTGTGAATGTCTCGGTGAGTTCGGGTGTCCAATCGACCGCTACTTCACCCAGAACGGAACGCTGACGCTCGTCTTTTACGCTGCCGACTACGACCAACTCCAGACGGCTATCGGCGAACTCCGCGAGCGATTCCCCAATCTCGATATCAAACGACTCGTGCGGTCACCGACTGGTGATTCGCCGAAAGACAACATCTTCGTCGACCGGGCGAAGCTCACGGCTCGACAACTCGAAGTGATTCAGATGGCCTACAAGATGGGCTATTTCGAGCGTCCACGACGTGCGAACGCAACCGAAGTCGCTGCCGAACTCGACATCAGCCAGTCGACATTCTCTGAACACCTCGCGGCCGCACAGACGAAACTTCTCGGGGATATCCTCGAAGAAGGATAACAGGCCGTCCGGCCCGCACAGAGCGAGGGTATATAAACGTCCCCGGATATCGTGGCTGTCTGTTGGTCTCTATACGGCGACTCTACAGAGGTATGAGTCAGGCCGTGCCCCCGAAGTCCATCCGTTCTCACACTCGCAACTCTCACGACGAGACAGTCGTCGACGACCAGGAGACGATGAACGCGCTCTTCGACATGCTCGACGACGAGGGCTCTCGCTCTATCCTCGAAGCGACTGATGGAACTGCGCTCTCAGCGAGCGAAATTTCGGATGCGTGTGACCTCCCGCTTTCGACCACCTACCGAAAACTCGAACCCCTCACCGAAACTGGCCTCCTGTCGAAGCGCCTGCGCATCTCGCGGTCCGGAAAGCACACCGCCGAGTACGAACGCGCCGTCGAAGACGTGACCGTGACTGTCTCGCCGTCCGGCGTGGAGGTGCACATCACGCACGTCGATGGTGTGCAAAAACCGACTGTGACTGCCTGAATCGGTCGCGTACTTGGACTCGCTCTGTGATGGTCTCCTTCTTGCGGACAGTTTCCTTGTTACTGTGTGGTCGTACGTACTACTCGTGAACGTGCTCGAAGGAGTCAGCGCGTACCGACAGACGTTCACCGTTAGCTGAGTTGCCTGATTCAGGGCTCAGGCCCTCGACGTGATTCACTCCTCACGAAGTTCGTAGGAACATGCCGCCTCCCGGATTTGAACTTTGGTCACTTCGCTCGCTGCGCTCGCTTCGCTCCCGAGTTCAGAATCCGCTCGGGTCGCATTCTGGATTTCACCGCGACTCGCTCCGCTCGTCGGGTTGAAATCACAGAAATGCCGCCTCCCGGATTTGAACCGGGGACAGCTCGATCTTCAGTCGAGTGCTCTCCCAGTCTGAGCTAAGGCGGCGCATTTCGGTAGACGCACAGGGGAGAAAAAACCATTTCGGATTGCTGCGCTGTGATTCGTCGGATTTGCTCCTCGACTCGACTCAGCGCTGCCGCTCGTCGGTGTGTAAAATAGTTTTTAGTAATCGATTCGTCTGCGTGGTGTACGTTGACGGTTACAGTCGCTTGACGTTGATTGCGCGGGGGCCCTTCGGGGCGTCTTCGATGTCGAACTCGACTTCTTGGCCCTCTTCGAGGTCTGGGCCGCCGACGTCTTCCATGTGGAAGAACACGTCGTCGTCCGCGTCGTCAGTGGAAATGAAACCGTAACCGCCGGTGTCGTTGAAGAAATCAACCTTACCTTTCGCCATTGCCTTTGTATAACGACCCTGTGAACGGTTAACCCTTCCGCCCACCTCATCGGCCACGCAGAATCAGGTGTCCGTCTCTCGAACGCAGTCGCTCACGGAGGGTGAAAAACGGAAGAAAGTTCGTCAGTGTGTGAAGTTACCGGCGTTGAACGAAAACCTGCTTAGAGGCGGGTGACGTTCGTCGCGCGGGGACCCTTGGGGGCCTGTTCGATGTCGAATTCGATTTCCTGACCCTCTTCGAGGTCCGGGCCGCCAACGTCTTCCATGTGGAAGAACACGTCGTCGTCCGCGTCGTCAGTAGAGATGAAACCGTAACCGCCAGTGTCGTTGAAGAAATCAACCTTACCTTTCGCCATTGCCTTTGGATACCCGGGCGTCGCACGGATAAGTCTTGTGAACACGAAAAGAAGCAGTGAGAGCTACGATATGGTTGTTCTTGGCCCCTCTCCGCACAGTTCTCCGATGCTGGTGTTCACCCACCGCCACGTTCGGATGGACCGATTCGACAGACTGACTGTGTTCTCGACGGACGGGTCGATGACGAGATTCAGCCGAGTTTCCCAGATGCCTTAGTCGTCGTCATCCCGGTCGTCGTCATCGTCATCCCGGTCGTCGTCATCGTCATCGTCATCCCGGTCGTCGTCATCGTCATCGTCATCCCGGTCGTCGTCATCGTCGTCGTCGTCGCGTTTTCCTCTGCGCTTGTTCTTCCGCTTGTCTTTGTCCTTGGATTTCTTCTTCCGTTCTTCCTTGTCGTCATCGTCGTCCTCGTCGTCGTCGTCGTCCTTCGATTTCTTCTTGGCCTTGTCCTTCGATTTGTCGCGCTTTTCCTGCCACTCGTCACGCTTTTTCTTTCGTTCCTCACGTGCTTCGTCGCGGTCTTCTTTCCAGTCGTCGTCACCCTCGTCACGTTTTTCCTGCCACTCGTCTCGGTCTTCTTTCCACTCCTCGCGTGCCTCGTCTCGGTCTTCTTTCCACTCCGGTTTGTCTTTCTCTTCGTCGACCGGTTCCGCAGGTTCTTCCTCAGTTGGCTCTGGCGTCTCTTCTTCTGCTGGTTCCTCGGTTGGTTCGGGAGATGTCGGTTCCTCGGGTCCGCCGAGCGTTTCACAGGTAATCGTCACCGGGTCTGTGAGGTTCAACGACTGGCGGGTCAGGTTGGACCACGTTCCGGTCAACACCTGCCACGACGTGACGTTTCCTTCGTAGTACTCTCCGTAGAGCGTGGCGGCCTCGTTGTACGCCGGGTCGATGGTGAGCGCGAAGTCTCCATCGAGATATCCGATGACTCCGCCGTCCGACTGGCTATTTCGCCACGTCCAGTCGACGACGTGGACACTACCACTCACGTTCCACTTGTCGTTGTTCGAACGTGCGAGTTCCCCTGTGTCCGAGTAGGTGTACAAGTCGTCTTTCACCAGCCATTTCGCCGTGTTCGGGACGCCAGTGACGCGCCACGTGACGTTGCCTTCGCTGTTTCCGCCACCGTGAACTGCGACGAGACTGATGCCATCGGGACCGTGGTACAGGAACATCACCGTCGACGACCCTTCTAACAGGTACGTGAGTCCAACCGACTCGTAGTACGGCCCCTCTCCGGGGTCCGTCGCACCGTTGTCGCCTCCGTAGTAGCTCGGAATTCGAAGGTCGTAGAGCTCACGCACGGGCTTGTCACCGACGAGGAGGTCGATTTCGAACTCACGACTTCCCTGTTTCACTCGATACACTCGCTGTGAGTCATCTTGGCCGTGAATCGCACCGGCCTGTCCACCGAGTGCGCTTGCGAGGAGGAATCCACCTGTCAATTTGAGCGCGGACCGTCTGTTCAGCGGCCAGTCGCCGTCAGAACTCGAAGGGTCGTTCATCGGTTTTAGTTGACAAGAATGTTGTATTGTTATGCGTAGCTTACAGTGACATTTGGGATACTAACGGTTGTTTGATGAGGAAAACCGGACGTTACACCCAGGAAATGCTGAACGTGGTTTCGCTCCGCACGGGCTGCTACCAGTCGAACAGGCCGTCGCGAGAATCACCATCTGGATACTCGGAGGCGGCCGGTGACAAATATTAAGTTGCGATTACCCCGTCAGTTGAGTAATGATAGCAGGACGCACGGTGGCAGGGGACGGACGATGACCGACGCTCCACCGGGGCTCGAACCACTCGTCGTCGAGCCACCATCGCTCTGTTCGTCGAGGGCCGCAACTATCGTCGAAGAAGAATTCGGCAAACGTGGCACGGCGACCGAACTCAGTAGCGAACGAGACCAGAACTTCCACGTCGAAACCGAAGACGGTGAGGAGTTCGTTCTCAAGATATCTAGCCCGGCGGACGACGCTGCCGCACTCGGTTTACAGACACAGGTGCTTGCTCACGTCCACGATACCGCGGCCGACCTGCCGGTGATGCGGACCGTCTACACGACGGATGGAAGGCCATGGACGTCGGTCGAGGCCAACGGCGTCACGTATCTCGTTCGGCTGTTCACGCACCTTCCGGGCGGATCGGTCACTATCCAAGACCTGGACACAGAGGCGCTGTTCGAGTATGGCGAAACCGTCGCGAGGCTCGGCGAAGCCCTCCGTGGATTCTTCCATCCCGACGCCCGGTACGACATCCTGTGGGACCTGCGCCACACTCCGACACTCCGTTCGCTCCTCGATAGCGTCACCACCGACCGCCGACGCGACCTCGCCGAACGCGTCCTCGACCGGTACGACGACCGTGTCGATCCGGTGTTCGAGACGCTCCGAGCGCAAGTCATCCACAACGACCTCACGCTGGACAACGTCCTGTTGAACGACGATGGGCACGTGAGCGGTATCGTCGACTTTGGCGACCTCACGCACACGGCGCTCGTCTGCGACCTCGTCATGGCGCTCGCGAGCGTGATGTATCGCCGGAACGACCCAGTTGAGGCCGCAGAAGAGGTCGTCCGCGGATACGTGAGTGTTACCCCGCTCGAAGTGGAGGAAGCGCGCCTTTTGGCTGACCTCGTAGCGGCACGACTCGTCACCTGGGGGGTCATCGTCGCGTGGCGTGTCGAACACCACCCGGAGAAGACCGACCACACTGTCGACGGTGTCGACGACGGCTGGGCGCTACTGGAAGAACTCGACGACATAGGATTGGATGCTGTCCAGCGACGCTTGCAGACTGCCGCCCTCGGGAGCGTCGTCCCCTATCCCCGGATGGAGACCGACGACGTGCTGGCCCGGCGACGCCAGGTACTTGGCGAATCTCCGCTCTCGTACGACGACCCGATTCACCTCGTCGCCGGAGACGGTGCATGGCTGTTCGACCCGGAGGGACGACGGTACCTCGACGGCTACAACAACGTGCAGGTGGTGGGCCACGCACACCCCGACGTCGCGGCCGCAATCGGCGGACAGGCACGAAAGCTGGCGACCAACACGCGCTACCTGCACGAGTCTGTCGTCACGCTCTCGGAACGGATTCTGGATACGATGCCCGATGAATTAGACCGGATTTTCTTCGTCAATTCGGGGAGCGAGGCAGTCGACCTCGCGTGGCGACTGGCGACTGCTGTGACAGGCCACGATGGTGCGGTCGTGACGCCTCACGCCTACCACGGTATCACCGACGTGTCTGCCGCGCTGTCTCCGGAAATCTGGCCGGAGGAGGACCGCCCCGACTACGTCGAGACCGTCTCCCCACCAGTCGAGACGAGCAGTCACCACGCTTCGACTGGCACAGCCCCCACCGAAGAGATGGCTGACGCACTGGACACGCTCGAAACGAATAATTTCGGTGTCGCCGCGTTCGTCTTCGACTCGATGTTCACCAGCGATGGCATCCTCCCGCCCGACAGTGAAGTGCTCGGGCGAATGGCCGACCGAGTCAGGGATGCAGGTGGTCTCGTCGTCGCCGACGAGGTGCAGGCCGGGTTTGGCCGAACTGGCACTGCTATGTGGGGGTTCGAGGCTGCAGACATCGTTCCCGACATCGTCACGCTGGGCAAACCGATGGGCAACGGCCACCCCGTCGCTGCCGTCGTGACGCGTTCAGATATCGCCTCGACGCTCATGGAGCGGACGGGGATGTTCAGTACGTTCGGCGGCAATCCAGTGTCTGCCACCGCTGCGCTCGCAGTACTCGACGCCATCGAAGGGGACGACCTGTTGTCACACACCGCCGACGTCGGTGCATACCTGGAGGCCGGACTCGCAGAACTGGCTGCGACGTACGATATCGTTGGTGAGATTCGCCGCCAAGGACTCATGGTCGGTGTCGAACTCGTTCACGACGACGAGACGTGGGCCCCGGCCGCTGACGAGACGGCGGCGGTGGTCGAGAAGATGCGGCAGCGACGAGTCCTCATCGGGTCGACCGGCATGCACGGGAACGTCCTGAAGATACGGCCGCCGCTCGTGTTCGACCACGACCACGCGGACCACCTTCTGTCGGCGCTCGAGGCGAGTCTCGCCGAGCTCGAGTGAGTTGGTGACGCCGAGCGGCGTGATAGTTCAGTCGAGCATCGTCGAGAGAGTGTGTGTTGCCTCCCGGATTTGAACCGAGTCGAGACGGACCGCTCACTTCGTTCGCGGTTGCGACTCGCCGGGTTCAGAATCCGCTCGGGTCGCATTCTGGATTTCACCGCGACTCGCTCCGCTCGTCGGGTTGAAATCACAGAAATGCCGCCTCCCGGATTTGAACCGGGGACAGCTCGATCTTCAGTCGAGTGCTCTCCCAGTCTGAGCTAAGGCGGCTCGCATTCTTCCGAAGCCGGAGGTAACGAAAAAGGCTTTCGAATCGACTGTCAGCGGTGGGTCATCGCCGTCGACCTTCGGTCGCACTCGCCCGGGCCCGCTCGGCCCGCTCGCGGATTCCGATCAGCATCTTTCGCTCCATGGCGAACTGCACGGGTTCGACGACAAGTCGATTCACGACACGAGCTCGAAGTGACGGTGACTGCCCACGGAACCGAACGACGAGTCTCGTCGCACCGGGTGAGAGTTCGTGCAACGCGAACGTCCACGTCGCCGTGCTGGCACCGAGTTCCCACCCCGGTGCGCTCAGAACGAGCGTCCGACCGGGGTCCATCAACGCGACGTGAAATGACGGTGCGTTCGACCCCGGTGGCCCGAGTCGAATCTCGTCTCCGATACCGAGGTGCTGGTGCTCGGAGAGGATGTTGTCGGCGTCGTGAATCTGGAGACCGAAGAAGTTCTCCAGTCGCTCGTAACTGTAGAATCCCCCACGACCCTGTCCTAACTTCACCAGCCACGGCCAGACGCTCCGCGCAGACGCTGCGATAGTAATCGCTCGCGTAGACACCACGTCGGCGTCACCGACGAAGTCATCACCCGGAAGCGCGCCCGTCGCCTCACCGTCAGTCGTGCCCCACTGCCTGTGCCACGGACGCAGTGCGAAGAGGTACGCCCCGGTGAGCGCCACCCCGACGACACCGAGTACCCGTCCAATTGCCCGAAGTAAACGTTTCATGCCCATGTGCCTCACTTCTCGGCTTGTGTTCGGCAAGGGGTGTCATAATGCTACTTGCCGTTTTGTAATCTGGTAACACCGTACCAGAGGACGCCGCCGACGAGTGCACCGAGGACGTTCGCACCCATATCCCACAGGCTGAACGTCCGATACGAGAGCCCCGCTTGCACGACTTCGATACACGCGCCGAAGACGCCAGCCGCGACCACAGCTGTTCCAATCTCTCTCCCATCTCGTGCGTGACTGGCGTACGCGACACCGAATCCGAGGCCCGCGTATCCGACGGCGTGAATCCACTTGTCCAGTCCGACGACACCGAACGGACCAGTCGGTGCGAGGCCGCCCGGCGGTGTCGGGAGGACTGACGCGACGAAGATGACCAGCGCGTATCCGAGAACGACGAGGGCCTGTTGTGGGTGTTCGCGGAGTCTGTCGACGAGGGTCACTGCTCTGGAGTGGGTGCGTTCTGGGTTAAAAGGGTTCGTGTGGTGGGTGGGTTTCGTCGGTGAGGGAGCGGGCGGATTGGAATTGGGGGTTGTAGGCTCGGGCGGATTCGAACCACTTCGTCAACCTCGCTACGCTCGGTTGCCGCAAGGTTCGACCGCCCTCGGTTCACGAATTCGTGCTCGCTGTCGCTCGCACAGAATTAGTGGGCTCGGGCGGATTCGAACCACCGACCTCAGCCTTGTAAAGGCCGCGTCATAACCAACTAGACCACGAGCCCTGCAATTCATTCGAACCGGTTCGCGCAAATAACGGTTTTTGTTTCGTCCGGCCCCCGGAACCCTTAGACGCATTGCGAACGTATCTCGCACCGAATGACCTCTCGCGCACGAACGGTCCTCTTCGTCACGGCAGTCCTCGTCGTCGTCGCCAGCGTCGCCTACCTCTCGAATCCGGCAATCGCACCGGGTGCCACCGACGACTACGAGCGAACCACGCTCACAATCGTGGACGACGAGACGGGTGACACACTCGCAACTGTCGACGCCCGTGTCGCCGACACCTACGCCAAGCGGTACACTGGATTGAGTGACACCGAGTCACTCGCAACAGACGAGGGGATGTGGTTCGTCCACGACTCGACTGGGAGCTACGCCTACGTGATGCGCGACATGGACTTCCCAATCGACATCGTCTTCGTCGCCGAAAACGGCACGATTACGCGAATTCACCACGCCGAACTCGACCCCGAAGGGACGAGTGATTCCGACCTCACCCGCTACCGTGGCACCGGAAAGTACGTCCTCGAACTCCCCTACGGCTACACGAACGAACACTGCATCGACGAAGGCGACCGAATCCTCCTCGACTGAAAGCGAAACGACCGAAGGGGTGGCCGTTGTGTCTGCTCACATGGGCGACCACGTTGACGCGCTTTCCGACCTCGAAGGCTGGTTCGCTGAGGAGTTTGCTGCACGCGTCCACTACCGCGGGGGCGGCGACGCGTACAGCATCGAGTACTACGAACCATCGAACTGCGTCCTCTACTGGAAAGTAAAAGGCGACGGCGAGACTGCGGTTCCAGTCGGACGCGACACGGTTCCAGACCCGCTTCGAACCCGCATCCGAGAGGATTTGGCCGAATCGGGACTCGACCCCGAGATAGAGTCTCGCGTCTTGTAGGATTACACCAACCTCGACTGCGGCCACTGTCGTTCCAGTTCGTCGATACGGAGAACGCTGGAAAGCCAACACGCTCGGCTATCTGACCATCCGCACGCTCTCGACTGAACCGACAGCGACAAAAATGTGAGGGGGAACACCCCTCTGTCACCGTCTCCGGACCGGGCACCCCGGAGCGGTGACGGTGCTGGTGTCTTCAGAGGCACCCCAGCGTGAGAGAGTTCGCTCACACCCTATTCAACCTATTGCCTGCTCCAAATTTATTGGATTTATCTGAGTTAAACCACAAACAAATTTTATTAAGTTGATTTTCGATTGGAGGGCCGAGTCCTATCGAGTACTATCGGTTGGTCTCGACCGGTATCCGGAAACTGTAGGTGAGTCTTCATCTCGATTGCCGGCCATCTCTCACGTGAGGGGAAGCCAAGTGGACAACCATGTGTGGGCGGTTCGACTGTACGTCCTTAATCTGGCGGTGCTGATTACGCACGAGATCGACTCCGCGTACTGGGAAGAGTGGAACCTCTTCGGTATCCCCGGCGGGATACAGGTGTTCGACCTGTTCAATCTCGTCGTCGTCCTCGTCTTCTTGGAGGGTCTCCGTCGGCTCGCCAGCGGTGACCGGACTGGCTATCAGTTCTCGCTCCTCCTCGTCGGGGTCGGATTGTTCGCCGTCGTCGCGCACGGCTACTTCCTCGCCATCGGCCGTCCCGAGTTTCGACTCCCCGTTTCGCTCGCACTCATCGCGGCCACGTTCGCTCTCTCCGTCGCACAGGGTGTCGTCACCGTGCGGGCGCTCCGACCCTCGAGCTGAGTTACTGAGAACCGGCGGGGCCTCCCGCATCCGAGAGCTTTACTGCGAGCGCCCCCTGAGCCGTTGTCGTGCCTCCTGATACAGACGACGACCCGTTCGAAGACCAGAAAGAGCGGGTCGAAAACCCGATGCGACGTCTCTTCGCCGAATACGGGCGTGAGAACACGTCGCAGTTCGTCGTGGGGTTACTCGCGAGCATCGCCGCTCGCGTCCTGGATTTGGTCCCGCCGGTCATCCTCGGCCTCTCCATCGACGCCATCATCCGACAAGACAAGTCGTTTGCTGCCGCATTTCCCGTCTTCCCGGAAGCGTGGATTGCACCGTTCGTCCCCGCGACACGAAGCGGGCAGTTCTTCTTCGCAGTCGGATTCATCGTCTTCAGTTTCACCGGCGGTGCGGTGTTTCACTGGCTTCGAAACTGGGGATGGAACTCCTACGCGCAGAACATCCAGCACGCCATCCGCGTCGACACCTACGACCGGATGCAACTGCTCAACATGGACTTCTTCGCCGACAAGCAGACCGGCGAGATGATGTCCGTCCTCTCGAACGACGTGAACCGACTCGAACGGTTCCTCAACGACGGGATGAACTCGTTCTTCAGACTGTCTGTGATGGTCCTCGCCATCGCCGTCGTCTTGCTCTCGTACAACTGGCAACTGGCGCTCGTCGCCCTCTTGCCGGTTCCGCTCATCGCCCTGTTCACGTGGAAGTTCGTGGATATCATCCAACCGAAGTACGCCGAAGTTCGCTCGTCTGTCGGCAAACTCAACTCCCGGTTGGAGAACAACCTCGGCGGCATCCAGGTCATCAAGACGTTCAACGCCGAGTCACACGAATCCGACCGCGTCGACGGCGTCTCGATGGACTACTTCGACGCAAACTGGGACGCTATCAACACCCGAATCAAGTTCTTCCCCGCGCTGCGCATCCTCGCCGGCATCGGGTTCACACTGACCTTCGTCGTCGGTGGGCTCTGGGTAATCAACGGTGAAGGCCCCGGACCGTTCACCGGCACGCTCGCAGTCGGTGAGTTCGTCACGTTCATCCTCCTCACCCAGCAGTTCGTCTGGCCACTCGCCCAGTTCGGCCAGATTATCAACATGTACCAGCGCGCACACGCCTCCAGTGCCCGTATCTTCGGGTTGATGGATGAACCCGCTCGCCTCGCAGAGAAGACCGACGCGCCTGACCTCACTGTCTCTGAGGGCCGTGTCGAATACGACCACGTCACCTTCGGCTACGACGACGGCGAGACTATCATCGACGACATCTCGTTCGAGGTCGGCGGCGGTGAGACGCTCGCACTCGTCGGTCCGACTGGCGCTGGCAAATCGACCGTCCTCAAACTCCTGATGCGGATGTACGATGTGGACGACGGGGCAGTCAGTATCGACGGACAGGACGTCCGCGACGTGGCACTGTCGAGTCTCCGCGAGTCGATAGCCTACGTCAGCCAGGAGACGTTCCTGTTCTACGGAACCGTCGAAGAGAACATCGCCTACGGAACGTTCGACGCCGACCACGAGGATATCGTCGCGGCCGCAAAGGCCGCCGAGGCACACGAGTTCATCTCGAACCTCCCGGATGGCTACGACACGAAAGTTGGCGAACGTGGTGTGAAACTCTCCGGTGGCCAACGCCAGCGCGTCTCCATCGCCCGTGCAATCCTCAAAGACCCCGAAATCCTCGTCCTCGACGAGGCGACGTCGGACGTGGACACCGAGACGGAGATGCTCATCCAGCGCTCGCTCGACAAACTCACGGCCGACCGAACGACGTTCAGTATCGCCCACCGCCTCTCGACGATCAAGGACGCAGACCAGATCGTCGTCCTCGAAGATGGCCGTATCGTCGAACGCGGCACCCACGACGACCTGCTGACTGCAGACGGTCTCTACGCACATCTCTGGGGCGTTCAAGCAGGCGAAATCGACCAACTCCCGGACGAGTTCGTCGAACGCGCTGCCCGCCGACAGGCCGAAGTCGACGCCAGTAACGACTGAAGCGCGCTTCCGAGTCGACGCGCTGACGCTTCACCTCCGCGGCTCCCTCTCGAAAGCGCCTACCACTAAGACGACGCCACGCAATCTCCCACTATGCGACTCTCCGAGGCCACCTGGACCGACGTCGCCGACCTCGACACCGACCTCGCGGTCCTCCCCGTCGGGAGCACCGAACAACACGGGCCGCACGCACCGCTCGGCACGGACTTTTTCAACGCCGAATCTATCGCAGAAGCGGGCGTCGAAGCCTTCGACGGAGATGTCGTCGTCGCCCCCACGATTCCAATCGGAATCGCCGAAGAACACCGTGCCTTCGACGGGACGCTCTGGGTCTCTCCGGACACCTTCCGCGCGTACGTCGGCGAGACCATCGAGTCGCTGGCGTTCCACGGATTCGACCGCGTCGTCGTCGTCAACGGCCACGGCGGCAACGTCGAGGCGCTCGCAGAAGTCTGTCGGCGAGTTTCACGAACTGGCGACGCCTACGCCGTCGCGTTCACGTGGTTCGACGCCGTCGGCGAACAGTCGAAAAACATGGGCCACGCCGGACCGCTCGAAACCGGACTCCTCCGACACACCCATCCCGAACTCGTCCGCGAGGATAGAATCGAGGAGGCCCGTGAGGGCGCGGCAGACCGCTGGGGAGAGTGGGTTTCGGGGGTCAACCTCGCGCACGATTCAGACGAATTCACCGACAACGGCGTCGTCGGCGACCCGGCCGACGGCGACGCAACGCGTGGAGAAGAACTGGAGTCGCTCGCAGCAGACGCGCTGGCGTCACTCCTCGATGCAGTCGAGACGCGAACCCGCGAGTGAGACGGCGACCGTTCGACACGGACACGTGCTGTTCTGTCTGTCCTGCCCGGCCCGCGTGTTGTGTTATTCTTCTTCTTCCTCTTCCTCTTCTTCCTCTTCCTCTTCTTCCTCTTCCTCTTCTTCCTCTTCCTCATCGGCCGCTTCCGCCGCATCGGCGAGTGCGCCACGAAGTTGCGGCATCGTGTTCGTGAGTTCGCCGACGAGTTCGTGAGCCTCTTCGAGCATTTCGAGGAGTTCTTCGAGGTCTTCGATGGCTTCTTCGAGGTCTTCTGCGTCGTCGAACGCGTCGGCACGTTCACCGATGACGTACCACTTTTTGGCCTGTCGGAGATGCTCGCTGGCGTCTCCGACGTTCAGCGAGGACCGAAGGCCGTTGAGGACGCCGAGCACGTTGTCGGCGTCGGCGTTCCACACGTCGTCTGCGTCCGGGAGAACCGCACGCGCTTCGTCGAGATGTTCCTCGACGTCGGCGCGCATCTCCGCTGCTGCCTCTCCGAACAGGTCGTCGTCACCGAGTGTCGCTTGACTCATGGCAACACATTCGGCACGCGGGGGTTTAAAAACGACCCCGAAAGTGAAAGTGAAATCGTGCGACTCGGTGGGACTCGTGGCCGATTTCTCAGGGAATGTCTCCCACGTATCGTGCCTCTCGATTCCCACGTGTCACCTGCTCGTGTAGCGGGCCGACGAGTTCTCGTGGGAAAAACCACGATTCGTCGAGTTCGTCCACCGAGAGCCACTCGACACCCACTTGCTTTGAGTCTTCTATCGTCGGCGCTGTTGGCTCGTCGTCCACGAGTTCGCACCAGAAGAAGTGGTCGACGCGGTGGGCGTCGTCGCTGCCGTCTTCGACGTGGTTCGACGGGACGAAGTCTCTCACGAACGCGAGCGACTCGACGGCGACATCGTACCCGGTCTCTTCGGACACTTCGCGACGAACCGTCTCAGAGAGCGGTTCGCCCAGTTCCTGTCTCCCACCGGGTGTTAGATACCAGTTTTCGTCGCCATCTCCGTACTGCACAGTCAAGAGGTGGTCGTCGTCGACGACGAGTGCGCGGGCCGAGATTCGCGCCCCCGTCATTCGACGGAGACGAGTTTCATCAGTGGGTAACCGTCTTCCATCTCCATTCGCGTGCGGACTGTGACGCCCTCGTACTCGATTCGCATCTCGACCTCCATGAACCGACCCGTGAGTTCGGTGTACTCGGCCGTCGAGTCTGCGAGTTCGGCTTCGAGTTCGTCGTCGAGGATCTCGACCGAGACGGACTCACAGAACGGCTGGTTCTCGATTGCTTCTGCCATCGCGCGTTCGAGACTTCGCGCGCTTGCGGGCGACACTGGCGTCCCGGCGAACTGGTGGTAGAGCGTGCCGAACTTGATGCCCGCTTCGAAGCACGCAGTCTGTGGGTCGGTGACCATGCCGGGAGGTATGTCGGTCGTGGCTAAAGTTCGCCGGTTGGATGCGGTTGCAGGCACGAACCGGTCCTTACTTAGCCTCCCTCGCCGGACGTTGAACCGAATGGACCAGCCGGTTTTGCTTACGGGGGCTGGCGGGCGCGTCGGCCAGGCGATACTGGGTCACATCGGCGACGCCTACGACTGGCGGCTGCTGGACCGCGAGCCATTACCCGACGAGAAGATTCCCGAATCCGTCGACCCGACGGACGTGTACGTGGCGGACATCACCGACGAGACTGCCGTGAAAAACGCGATTGAGGACGTTTACGCGGTTATCCACCTCGCTGGCGACCCTCGTCCAGAGGCACCGTGGAACAGCGTGCTCCGAAACAACATCGACGGCACCCAGAAGATGTACGAGGCGGCCGTCGAGGCGGGCGTCGAGAAGTTCGCCTTCGCGTCGTCGAACCACGCTGTCGGCGCGTACGAGACCGAAGAGCGCACCCCGGACATGTACCGCTCAGACCACGAATTCCGTCTGAACGGGACCGAACTCCCTCGGCCGAGCAACCTCTACGGGGTGAGTAAGGCGACCGGTGAGACGCTCGGTCGCTACTACCACGACCACCACGGCATCTCTGTCGTCAACGTGCGTATCGGCAACCTCACCCAGCACCACCCGCCCCGAGAGTACGAACGTGGGCAGGCGATGTGGCTCTCGTACCGCGACTGCGCGCATCTCTTCGAGTGCTGTGTCGAGGCCGACTACGACTTCGAAATCGTCTACGGTATCTCCGACAACGACCGCAAGTACTACTCCATCGACCGCGCTCGCGAGGTACTCGGCTACGCCCCGACCGACAACTCCGCCGAGTACAACTTCAAGGGCGAACCGCTCGACGACGGCTGAGTCGCCCCGAGCTTATTCGAACAGCCCACTCACATCGTCTTCGCGGCGTCGTTTCAGTCGAACGTGTTCTGCCAGTCGCTGATAGACGAGTCCGCGCTGCACGTCGTTCTGGACGAAGTCGAACACCATCGCCGTGAACTGCGTCTGTTCACCCGTCGAGACTTCTTCGCGAGCGTACGCAATCGCGTCCGCGACGATTGATTCGTCGTAGCCGTCGAGTTCCTCTGCGAGCACGTCGGCGGCGACGACGATCGCATCGAAATCGAGTTCTTCAGGCGTCACGACGTCGCCGTCGAGACGGAGTTCGAGTGGGTCGTCGCGGACGGCCACGTCGGGGTCAGATTCGAGACGCGCGAGGTACGCCCGAACGTCGTCGAGGTTGATGCCGCGATAGTCGCCCGCGAGGCCATCGAGATACTGCTGGGCGCTCTGGGCCAGTCCAGTCGCTCCGGAGTGATTTCCCTCGTGGGCGTGGTGGACGGCGGCGGTGAACTGGATGAGCCCGTGGAGAAATCGCTCGTCGTCACTGCCGTCTTCGAGGTCCAACCACGTCGCTTCCCACGCACCGTGGGCCGCCCGATACGCCCCGGCGTTGTAGATCGCGACACCGGCCCGAAGCGAATCGTCCATGGGCGTAGTGGGCCGTTGTTGCGTAAAAATATCCGCATCGGCCGCGCCAGCGCGTCAAGAACTGCGGGGTGACTTCACTCAAAAACAGGTACTCTCCGTGTTCATGTCGATTCATGGATATAATTTACGTGGCCACTTCCACTCTGTGTCACTATTTGGTCATCTCTGCGGGTATGTGGTTAGTGTGCTGATAACTCTGTGTCAAATGGGGGCGACCCTGCAAATAGAGGTCATACTTATTCTCCTTGACGACATATGAGGTATGATAGCACATGAACGCCCACGTAGTCCTCGACCGAGGGTCCGAACGATGATCCACTCACCGGTGTGCATCCGCTGTGGTGACACCTACATGTTCACCCGGATGTACAAGGGCAATTACTGTCCAGATTGCCACGAAGCATGGTCTCTCACACCTCGGTCAGAGGTCCCACCTCGTCCCCGCCCACGGAGCGCCCGAACGCCGTCGTCTCTCTCCCAACAGGACGACGACGTCTTTGGGCCTGAACCTCCGTACGACGAGGCGTAAGTCATCATTTTCTCTGTGGTCCAGAGCGACGGCACCGGTCGGAGGCTGATTTTTAGTCGTTAGCCGCCGATGATACTGGTTTTCAGGGGGTGAGAATCGAGCGACTGCGACGTGAGGGGGGAACACGTCGAGGGCGAATGAAGTGAGCATTCCGACGGAGATTTGAACTCGTTCGCAGCAAAACTGCTCCCTGTTCAAATCTCCTCGGAGTACGTACACGTACAGAACGAATCGAGAGACACAGTGGTCTCTCGAAGGTTTGGTTCTGAAGAGAAACGTCCTGACGGAGATTTGAACTCCGGTCCCTGGCTCCGCAAGCCAGGAGGATAGTCCACTACCCTATCAGGACTGTCTTGCTGCACTCACAGGTACTGGGTGGTTACTTAAGACGGTTACGATGTGGTCGCTCAGTGAACCGCGGGACCACGGCACGAGGACAGGCTCAGAGCCCGGCAGACGAGTCGCTGCCATCCACGACGAGTGACCACCTCGACGCAAGGACTTTTTGCTGACGTGATGTACGTCCGACAGTGCATCGACGTACTGTGCTCGCTGGCGTAACCGGTGTGTGCGCCTCGCTCGCGGGATGTTCATCTGATGGTGACGACTCAGCTGGTGAGGAGACGACGACAGCGGCGACGACGACGCCGACACCGACGCCGAGTGACCCCGTGTTAGTCGACCGGTCGCTCTCCCCGAAATCGGCCGACGACTGCCCACCTGACGGACAGGCGACCATCACCGGTCCGACCGACGGTGTCGTCTCTATCGATGGCTGTCTCTGGGGCCCAACCGGCTGTTCGGTGGTCCGACTGGCCGCTGCCGACTACGATGTCGACTCCGGCACTGCCCGGGTAGCCATCGAGACCGTCGAAGACAGAGCCACAGACGAGGCGTGCACACAGGCGCTCGTCGCGCTCGGCTACCAAGTGCAACTTCGATTCGACTACGGTGTCCCCCGACGTGTCGTCGTCGTCCACGACGACGCGAACGGGAACCGGACCGTTGCAGAACGCGACCTGTGAGTCGTGAGTGTTCTGTGAGCCTCCGTAGATTCATACCCGAAGGCGTGGCCACCACTCGGTATGTCGACCGTTTCGTGCTACCGCTCGGCCGTGCAAACCACGAGGAAAACAACGCTTAAGCGCCGGCCTTCCCTGTTCGTCCATAGAATGAGTACGACGTGTGGTCTGTCGCGACGTGCGCGATTTGGACAGGGAGGTGACGCCTGATGGGCGTCATAGAAGAGGTGTACGAGGATCTCGAGACCGAGGTCGAGTTCGAGAAGTTCGAGGCCGCGGTGAAAGACAAAGTCGAACAGATGGGCGGCCTCGCGGACGAAGAGACGGCGGCGATGCTCATCGCCCACGAACTACGCGACGAGGAAGTCAACGGTATCGCCGACATCGAACCCGGGATGGAGGACGTGAAGTTCCTCGCCAAGGTCGTCAGCATCGGCGAGGTTCGGACGTTCGAACGCGACGGTGAAGACGAAGACGGACGCGTCCTCAACATCGAAGTCGCAGACGAGACGGGTCGGATTCGCGTCTCGCTGTGGGACCAGATGGCCGCCGGTGCCGAAGAGAATCTCGAAGTCGGGACGGTCCTTCGAATCGGTGGCCGGCCGAAAGACGGCTACAACGGCGTCGAAGTCAGCGCCAGCAAGGTCGAAGAGGACATCGAAGCCGAAGTCGACGTGCAGATTCTCGATAGCTACCGCGTCGAAGACCTCGCGCTGGGGCTGTCGGACGTGAACCTCAAGGGGAAGCTTCTCGACACGGGCGAGGTTCGGACGTTCGACCGCGACGACGGGACCGAAGGACGCGTCTCGAATCTCTCTATCGGTGACCCCACGGGTCGCATCCGCGTCACGCTGTGGGACGAACGAGCGGACCTCGTCGACGAACTCGAATCCGGCCAGTCCGTCGAAGTCGTCGATGGATACGTCCGCGAACGCGATGGCTCCCTCGAACTCCACGTCGGGTCGCGGGGTGCCGTCGAAGTCATCGACGAATCCATCGAGTACGTCCCCGAGACGACGGATATCGGCGCGCTGGAAATCGGCCAGACGGTCGATATCGCCGGTGGCGTCATCGAATCCGACGGCAAACGAACCTTCGACCGCGACGACGGCTCGCAAGGGCAGGTCCGAAACATCCGCGTGAAAGACGACACCGGCGACATCCGCGTCGCGCTCTGGGGGGAGAAAGCTGACACCGACGTCGACCTCGCCGACTACGTCGTCATCACCGACGTTCAAATCAAAGATGGGTGGCAAGACGACCTCGAGGCCTCTGCTGGGTGGCGCTCGTCTGTCACGGTCATGGACGACGCACCTGATGGCGCGAGCGGAAGCGGCAGCAGCGACCAGAACGCGGCCGCAACGAGCGACCAGGGTCTGGGAGCGTTCTCGGGCGACAACGCATCGTCTGGCGGTGCGTCCAGTGGTTCGACTACGGACACGACCACGGCCGCGACGAGCGCAGACGGCGAAGCAGTCGAGTTCACGGGGACGGTCGTTCAGGCCGGCAACCCGGTCATCCTCGACGACGGCACACAGACGAAGACGGTCGAAACCGACGCCGACCTCGGACTCGGCGACGAAGTGACCGTCAATGGAACCGAAACTGACGGCCGTATCACCGCCGACTCCGTCGAAGTACACACCGGCGCGAAGCGGTAAGGCGAGCCTCGGTAGACGAGGACGCACGCAATCGGCGTCCGCTCGGTTGCCAGTGCGGTCGCTCGACGGCCAATGACGGTCGTCCGCTGACCCGTGGGTGAATAAAATCCAGAAGCCGCCGCGACGGAAAGGATTATACGCCGGACGGACCCGATATGTGGGTATGAGTGTCGAGCTACCGTTCGCCCCGGTAGACGCGATTATCCGGCAGAACGCAGGTGAGCTCCGCGTGAGTGCGGGCGCTGCGGAGGAACTCGCTCGCCGGATTCAGGACCACGGTGCCGAGTTGGCGATTGACGCCGCCGAGCGGGCGACGGCGGACGGTCGCAAGACGTTGATGGCCGAAGATTTCGGCGTTCAGCAAGTCGTCGACCGAGACGACCTCTATCTCCCCGTTGCGCCCATCGACCGTATCGCACGTCTCCAGATCGACGACCGTTACCGCGTCGCGATGGATGCGCGAATCGCGCTGGCCGATATCCTCGAAGACTACGCCAACAACGTGGCGAGTGCAGCGGTGAAACTCGCTCACCACGCCGACCGACGGACGGTCCAGGCCGAGGATATCGAGACCTACTTCTCCCTGTTCGAATAATGCGATTCGGCTACAGCGAAACGTGTCTCGACCACGATACTGGACCACGACATCCTGAGACTGCGGACCGTCTCCGTGCCATCCGACGAGGGCTGGCGAAGCGCCACGGCGTCGAATATGTTGACGCACCCCCTGCCGACAAATCGACAGTCGCTGCCGTCCACGACGCCGACTACGTCGACGAGTTCGAATCGTTCTGCGCAGGTGGCGGCGGAAACTGGGACCCCGACACCGTCGCAGTCGAGGCGTCGTGGGACGCCGCGCTCACCTCTGCTGGCATCGCTGAGTGGGCCGCCCGCTCGGCGCTCGACGGCGCGACTGGTCGCGACACACCCTTCTCACTCGGCCGACCACCGGGACACCACGCTGTCGAAGACGACGCGATGGGATTTTGCTTCTTCAACAACGCCGCCGTCGCCGCGCAGGCGGTCATCGACGACGGACTCGCCGAACGCGTCGCCATCTTCGACTGGGACGTTCACCACGGAAACGGCACCCAGGACATCTTCTACGACCGCGAAGACGTGTTCTACGCGTCTATCCACGAAGACGGCCTCTACCCCGGAACCGGCGAAGTCGAAGAAACCGGTGCAGGCGATGCCGAGGGAACGAACCTCAACGTGCCACTTCGTGCGGGTGCGGGCGACGCCGACTACGCCCTCTCGTTCGACGAGGCGATCGGCCCGGCGGTCGAACGGTTCGACCCCGACCTGTTCATCGTGAGTGCCGGATTCGACGCCCACCGACACGACCCAATCTCACGGATGCGGGTCTCGACGGAGGGGTATGCGATGCTCACCGAACGCGTCCGCGACGTCTGTGAGAACACGGATGCCGCGCTGTCGTTCGTCCTCGAAGGTGGCTACGGCCTCGATACGCTCTCAGAAGGTGTTGCAATCGTCCACGAGACGTTCGACGGCCGACTCGCGATGTCTCCCGACGAAGACCCCGACCAGAAGAACGCCGAACTCGTCGACACGGTTCGCGACGTTCACGGTCTCGGGTCGAAGTAGCGACCCAACTCGCGTCCGAACGTTTCTGCCAGTGTCGTGACTTCGTCTCCGACCAGAACCTCGTAGCCGTCTTCTCGCAGCATCGACTCGACGTGTTTGCCGAGTGCAACGTCGAACAGCGCGTCGCTCGTGAGGAACGCTGTCGGTGTGGTGAACTCTCGCTCTCGTTCGACCACGAATCGGTCGCCATCGAGAAACGGGCCGTAGTGGTCGGTACCGTCCGCGTACGCATCGTAGAACCCTTCGGCGTGGGTTCGGACGTGGACCGGTGGGCCGTCGTGACGCTCGACGCGGGGTCGTTCTGCGACCGAGAGTTCGACGAACAACACTGCGTCGGTGGCCGCGAACGTCGTTTTCCTGAACACGTCGAACCCGCGACGGTCCAGTCCATCTGCGACGCCGTCGAGTGATTTTCGCAGTTGTGGGTAGAGTTGGTCGTCGACGAGGTCCGGCGCGGTGAAGACGATTGCGACGGGCGTCGTCCCGCGCCGTTCGAGATGCTCGTGAACACCATCGGCATCCAGCGCCGGCGGGTCGGGAAGGAAAAAGAGGTCTTCCCGTGGGTTCGCGAGTAGACTGCGGGCGTAATGCTGGAGGCGCGCGACGTTCTCTGCCGAGCAGACGGCGGCGACGTTTCGCTCTGGGTCGGTCGGGTCGATGACGACCAGTGGGTCCGAGAAGGTCCGCGTTCCGTGGTCTTCGGGGTCATACTCGACCTGTGGCTTCCAGTCGGCGGCGGCGCGAAGCAGTGGTTCGAATCCGCCGTATTCGAGGACGAGCAGTTCGGCGAGATACCCGGAGAACCCCTCCGTTCGCAGGTCGCTCCCGTAGGCACCGATTCCTTTCAGGAAGCGTTTGAACACGCGCACGTCGGCCGCGAGGTCGTCGTCGAGGCGTTCGGTGAGGTAGGTGTTGTGGAACGGCGTGCGGTCGACTGCCGAGCGAATATCGGGCGCTGTGGGCACGTCGTAGCAGGGGACGAGGTCCACGTCGAAGCCCTCGTAGTCACCTTTCACGTACGGGTGTTCGGCGTACTCTTCGTGGCCGTCGGGAAGGACGGCGTGGCCGACGGCGAGTCCGTACTCCGCTAACTTCTCGCGCGAGAGGTCCTCGGGAAACCGAACGAAGAGGTCGATATCGCGGTCGCCGGAGAGCCACGTCCCACGAGCGGTGCTGCCGACCTGCAACACGTCGGCATCGACGGGCAGGTCCGCGAGGGCGTCGTGGACGCGGGACTCGAGTTCTGCTGCCGCGTCGGCGAGCGCCCGACGTTCCGCCTCGTCGGGGTCGATACGCTCGCGGACCGCGGCGACGACCGAGTCGAGGTCCGAGTGTGTCATGGAGAGTGGTTCCGCGCCTGCCGGCGAAAACGTGACGGTGCTACGGCGTCTTCGTCAGTCGCTGTCATCTGCCAGCCGTCGGGTGAAAACGAAAGCCCTATCAAGAAACGTCGAATACGAAGCAATGCAGACGAAAGCCGCCGTAGCTCAGTTGGTAGAGCACCTCGCTGTTATGGATTGCAGTCTCGGCTGCTGTCCGCAGACACGAGGTGGTCCCAGGTTCGAGTCCTGGCGGCGGCGCTTCTCTCTTCACTCACTCGGTGAGCGACTCGTGTGATGTGAGTGCTGACAGCGAGTGCTTCGTCGCTGGCGACCGACTCACCCCGACAGTCTGCGTGGTCGGTCACTGCCGTCGGAATCGAGTTCCTCGTCCAGCGCGTCGCGAAGTGCACGCGATTGCTCGCGCGTCAACACGACTGCATCGGCGTGGGATTCGACCCGGTCGGTCGTCGTGGGGTCGAGTTCGAACTCGACGACGACAGAGTCGGGGTCGTCTTTCGGCGTGTAGACATCGAGGATACCGACACCCTCTCGCTCCCAGTCGACGCCACGGACTGAGACTTCGACGTAGTCGAGTGTGGTGTGAGACGTCACGTCGAGCACTCTTCCAGACATCTCAATCCCCCGAAATCGACGTTCCATCCGCACGGGTCGGTGCCGGCGTCTCGCCATCGTCGAAGGGGTACCACGACTGTTTGGCATCGGTGAGACACGGGTCGTCGTATCCGTCGACTTCCTCGGGTTCGGCGAGTTCGATGAGCGTCTCGTGGCCCGTGGCGTCGACCCACTCGCGGAACGGCTGTCCCTCCTCGCGGAGCGCGGCGTAAGCCTCCACGAGGTTGCGAATCATCCCGGGAGCTTCGTCGGCGGGAACACGCTGGCGGACCCACTCGATGAACGAGGGGTTCTCGCCCATGCCACCGCCGACGCCGATGTCGAGCGCTTCGACCATCTCGCCGTCCTTGCGACCTCGCATTCCCTGAATCCCGATATCTGCCGTCATCGCCTGCCCGCAGTCTGCCGTACAACCCGAGTAGTGCATCTTGATTCGAGCGACGTCGTCTGGGAGGTCGACGTTCGCTCCGAGCCAGCGGAGCATCCGGGCCATCCGCGCTTTCGTCTCCGTGAGGGCGAGCGAGCAGAACTCGGTGCCGGTGCAGGCCATGGCTCCCTGGACGAAGGGATTGGGCTCTGGCTGGTACGTTTCGAGCAGCGGTTCGGTGAGCAGATTCGAGAGGTTGCCGTCCGGAACGTCCATGACGAGAGGGTTTTGCCGGCGGCTCAGTCGAATCTCGCCGGACCCGTAGGCCGCCGCCAGTTCGGCGAGTTCGATAGCGTCGTCAGCGGGCATTCGTCCCACCGGTACCGAGAGGCCAACGTAGTTCGCCCCGTCTTTCTGGTCGTAAACTCCGACGTGGTCGTGGGAGCCCCGTTCGACCGGCTTGCCCGCGTTGTAGGTGTATCCGCCGCGGAAGTCGGTGCCGGCCCGTTCGAGTTCGAAGTCGAGGCGTTCGTCGAGATGCTCGCGAATCTTGTCGGTCCCCCAGTCGTCGACGAAAAAGCGGGCACGGTTCTTCGCCCGATTCGTCCGATTGCCCGATTCGTGATAGAGTTCGACGAACGCACGCACCGTCTCTGTGGCCTGTTCGCGGGTTACGAAGAGGTCGAGTGACCGTGCCCGACGGGGTTGCCGCCCACCGAGGCCGCCACCCACACGGACGTTGAACCCCTTCACCTCGTCGCCATCGATGAACTTGTGTGCGGGTTCGAGGCCGATATCGTTTATCGAGTCCTGTGCACAGCCTTGCCGACACCCCGAGACAGAGATGTTGAACTTCCGTGGCATATTGCACAGGTCGTCGTCGTCGCGAATCTCGGATTGAATCTCGTCTAACAGGGCACGGCTTTCGACGTACTCCGTCGCTTTCCCCGCAACCGGACACCCCGAGATGTTGCGCATCGTGTCGCCCCCGGCCGACCGAGAGGAGACGCCCACGCTCTCTAACTGCTCCCAAATCTCGGGGATGTCTTTGAGTTTGAGCCAGTGTAACTGTATCGACTGTCGAGTCGTGAAGTCGACCCAGGCGTCACCGAATTCGGGGTTCTCGACCGGTCCCGTGGCGTAGTCGCGGGCGACTTCGCCGATGGCCTTCAACTGGCCGGGTTCGAGCACGCCACCGCAGTTGGTGAGGCGCATCATAAAGTACGACTCTTGTCCACCGCGATGGTGGAAGACGCCCCAGAACTTGAACCGAGAGAACCACTCGTCGCGCTCTGCTTCGGGAATCGCTTCCCAGCCTCGCTCGGCGAACTCTTCTATCTTCTCTCGGACCGCGTCACCGTACAGCTCTGTTTTCCACGCTTCTTTCTTGTGGGCCATCGGTCACAACCTCCACATCGCAAACTGGAACCTATTCAGACATATCGTGGTCGATTGATTCATTTCTACGGGCAAAAGTTTTCACAGGTACACAAAATGGTTCCCATTTAACAAATACGAAATTTCGGACGAGAACAAGACGGACGCACAGCCCCGGTTCGAAACAGAATAAATTTCATCGAGTACAGACGGAATGTATGTTTGTCTCACGATTCTCCCGACAACTGCACAATTCGGTACAGAACTCCCGATATGGGTTCTGGCCCCTCCCCACGTCTCTCGTGCACGCGTGAACGTACACATGGACATAATTTACGTGATAAAATTAAAATTGTCCACATCGAAACGATTATGGTGGATATTCTTAAAGTGTTTCTCGGATGAAAGCGCACAAACACAGTCGTGGTCTCCCGCAAGCAACGGGGTGTGGGAGGGTATCCGCAACCGGTCGGAGAGACGCCTCAGTGTGTTTCGGTATACAGCGGTGTTCGAAGCGATGAGCGAGTGGACGCCAACGACGTGTATGCGGTGTGCTGTCGGCTGTGGACACCTCCAGCAGGGCGTCGATTCCGGCTACGGACTCGATACCGTCCGTGGCGATGCGACGCACCCCGTCAATCAGGGGCTCGCCTGTCAACGCGGCGTCAACGAGACTGCCGACCCCAACGGCGAATGGCTGACTCGCCCGCTCGTTCGAGAGGGCGGCGAACTCGTCGCGACCAGTTGGGACACGGCACTCGACGTCGTCGTCTCTGGATTCGAAGAGGCGCTCGCCCAGACACGCGACGGTATCGCCGTGTTGGGGAGTGGCCAGCAGACGAACGAGGCGGCGTACGCACTGGGAAAAGTTGCCCGTGGTGGGTTCGGGACGAGATATTACGACGCGAACACGACGCTCTGTATGGCGTCGGCGGTCACTGCATACTATCAGGCCTTCGGGAGCGACGCACCGCCGCCGACGTACGACGACATTCCAAAAGCTGACACGCACCTCGTGTGGGGGGCGAACCCCGCTGTCGCCCATCCAGTCATGTACCGCTGGATAGTCGACAGCGCCAGCGATGCCGACAGCGAACTGCTCGTCGTCGACCCAATCGAAAGTGAGACTGTCGACGACGCCGACTGCCACGTCCAACTCGACCCGGGCACCGACCTCGCCTTCGCACGGGCCGTCCTCGCCTCTCTCGTCGAGAACGACTCCCTCGACCGTTCGTTCATCGAATCGTCGACGACCGGATTCGAATCGATGGTCGCGTCACTCCCGTCGGTGGAGACGGCTGCCGATGTCGCTGGCGTGTCCACAGCCACCGTCGAACGCGTTGCGGACGCGTTTGCCGACCCGACACTCGTCTACTGGGGGATGGGGGTCAACCAGAGCGTTCAGGGGACGAAGACGGCGCGAGCACTCATCGACCTCTGTCTGGCGACGGGTAATCTCGGCCCCGGAAGCGGCCCCTTTTCGTTGACTGGACAGGCCAACTCGATGGGGACTCGCGTCTGTTCGTCGAAGGGAACGTGGCCCGGCCACCGGGAGTTCACTGACGCTGACCACCGTGAGGTCGTCGCAGAGACGTGGGACGTGCCGGTCGACCGCCTCCCGGACGACGCTGGTCCCGGTCCGGTCGGTATCGTCGACGCAATCGCAGACCGAGAGGTATCGGCGTGCTGGGCGGTGGCAACCAATCCGGTCGCCGGGATGCCGGACGCCGACCGTGTCCGAGAGGCACTCGAAGAGACGTTCCTCGTCGTTCAGGACACCTTCCGGACCGAAACTGCAGAAGTGGCAGATGTCGTGCTTCCGGCGGCGACGTGGGGCGAATCGGAGGGGACTGTGATGAACATGGAGCGACGGGTATCGCGAGTGCGCGCAGCGACAGACATCCCTCCGAAGATCAAACAGGACCTCGATATCATCGCCACCATCGGCAACCGGTTCGAAGCGAAACTGTTCGACCACCCATCGGTTGACCCGCAGGCGGTGTTCGACGAACTCCGGACGCTGACGGCCGGGACACCTGCAGACCTCTCGGGTATCACCTACGACCGACTCGACGCAGCGGGAGCGGTCCGTTGGCCGGCACCGGAGCCAGATAGTCGCGGTGGCTACCGATACAGGACTGACGAAGGCTGGACTTTTCCGACCTCGTCGGCGCGGGCACGGTTCTCGACGGGGTCGCACGACGGCCTCGCAGAACCGACCGACGAAGCGTACCCACTCACCCTGACGACCGCCCGCCAGCCCGATGCGTACAACACCGGTGTTCGGACCCGTGGAGACGAGACGACCGAGTTCCCCGTTGCGCGAATCAACCCGGAGACGACGCTCGAATACATCGAGGCACTCGACCGTGGGCTGACAGTCGTCACCTCGCGCCGTGCGTCGGTCACGGTCCGCGTCCGGCCCGACGACGGTGTGCCGGAGGGGATGATTTGGCTCTCTATTCACCACCCGGCGGTCAACGCGCTCACGCTACCGACCGTCGACCCGCAATCAGACGAACCGAACTTCAAGCAGTGTGCCGTCAGTGTGCAGGCACCCCGACCGGAGAGCCCGCTTTCCTATCAGGGGATTTCGAGTGCAGACGACAGCATCCCGGTCGGTGACGACTGACCCACCGCTCCGACAGATGGCATATTATCGAATATTAAGACAGAGTACAATGTAATAATAGCAGTTATTGGCAGGGAGTAGAACTCGAATAGCAACCGTGGCGAAACGTCCCCGAACTAGTGACAAATGAGACAGTGACGATGCTCGAACTACCAGTAATACCAGATTTTGGAAAACGAAATGACTGATTGGGAACCGACGACGTGTATGCGGTGTGCGGTTGGGTGTGGCTACCTCCAGCGGACCACAGACGACGACCACGGCCTCTTGGACGTGTGTGGCGACCCGAATCACCCGACGAGCAACGGCTTGAAATGTCGGCGTGGTGTCCAGGAGACGGTTGCACCCGAGGGCAAGCGCCTGACGCAGCCGCTTTTACGTCGTGGCGGAACGCTCCAGCCGACAGACTGGGATACCGCACTCGGTGTCGTGGCGGCACGACTCATCGAGGCACTCCGCATCGGCAACGACAACGTCGCCGTGTTGGGGAGTGGTCAGCAGACGAACGAGGCGGCGTACGCACTGGGAAAGGTCGCCCGTGGTGGGTTCGGGACGAGGTACTACGACGCGAACACGACGCTCTGTATGGCGTCGGCTGTGACGGCGTACTACCAGGCCTTCGGGAGCGACGCACCGCCACCGACGTACGACGATATTCCAAAAGCCGACACGCACCTCGTGTGGGGAGCGAACCCCGCTGTCGCCCATCCGGTGTTGTACCGCTGGATTACGGATAGCTCGTGCGACGCCGACAGCGAACTGCTCGTCGTCGACCCCGTCGAGACCGAGACTGCCAGGGGCGCCGACGTTCACGTCCAGCCCGAACCGGGGACCGACCTCGCTCTCGCACGGGCGGTCCTCGCCGCTGTCGTCGAAGACAGCAACGTCGACACGACGTTCGTCGAGGCCCACACTGAGGGCTTCGACGCGATGGTCGAGTCTCTCCCGGACGTCGAGTCGGGAGCAGCGACAGCGGGGGTACCCGTCGAACAGGTCGAGGCGGTCGCGTCAGCGCTCGACGCCCCCACGATTCTGTACTGGGGGATGGGGGTCAACCAGAGCGTTCAGGGGACGGCCTCGGCGCGGGCACTCATCGACCTCTGTCTGGCGACGGGCAATCTCGGCCCCGGAAGCGGCCCCTTTTCGTTGACCGGGCAGGCCAACTCGATGGGAAACCGCGTGTGCGCTTCGAAGGGGACGTGGCCCGGCCATCGCGAGTTCACCTCGCTGACTCATCGGGAGACTGTCGCAGAGGCGTGGGACGTGCCGCTCAGCCGGCTTCCGGACGACCCCGGTCCCGGTTTCGTCCGCATCGTCGACAAACTCGCGCAGGGGAGTATCGACGTCTGCTGGACTGTCGCGACCAACCCGGTCGCCGGGATGCCGGACGCGAGCCACGTCAAGCGCGCGCTCGAGGATACGTTCCTCGTCGTTCAGGACGCGTTCTACTCGGACACCGTCGAGTGTGCTGACGTGGTGCTTCCGGCAGCGACGTGGGGCGAATCGGAGGGCACAGCCATGAACATGGAGCGGCGAGTATCCCGTGTCACCGCCGCGTCCGACCCGCCGGCGTCCGTTCGACAAGACATCGATATCATCGCAGCGATCGGGAACCGGATAGACCCCGACCTGTTCGACTCGCCGCCGCTAGACCCCGAGTCGACGTTCGACGAAATTCGCGAGTTAACTACCGGAACGACAGCAGACCTCGGTGGAATCACCTACGACCGGTTGGCCGACGAACTCGCAGTCAGGTGGCCAGCACCGGACGAACAGAGTCAGGGTGGATACCGATACTACGACGACAGTTCCTGGTCGTTCCACACCGAGTCGGGGCGAGCCCAGTTCTCGACGGTCAGCCACCAGAGCGTCCCCGAACCGATAGACGAGGAGTATCCACTCACTCTGACGACGGGTCGGCTCTCGGGCGTGTACAACACTGGCGTCCGGACGCGTACCGACGAGACGGTGGACCGACCGACTGCGCGGATTCACCCGGAGACTATCGTGGAATATCTGAACGTCCTCAACTACGGTCGGACAGTCGTCGAATCTCGTCGCTCCAGTGTGGCTGTCGACGTCGCACCCACCGACAGCGTCCCACCCGGCGTCGTCTGGCTTCCGATTCACAACTCGGCGGCCAACGAACTGACGCTCTCTGAAGTCGACCCGAACTCGGCCGAGCCAAACTTCAAACAGTGTGCCGTCGGTCTCCGCCGCCCCGAGACATCCAAGTCCGAGGGGGATGACATCGTGGTGTTGCCATCGTCGTGAATGCACGGCCGGCCAGAGAGGGCCGACTGACGCACTGTTTCTCTCCTGTTTCTGTCGCTCGCTGCCCACACCGTTTTGTCGCGACGACGAGCCATCTCGCCGCAAAAATCCTTAATGTTCTATGAATATGAACCAACATTGTAGACATTCGAACGACTCTGGCGAGATAAATATACACAATTTAAATTCTATCCCATTGACTTGGAAATTAACACTGATGGAGATAGTTTTGAACAGTGTAAACCTGAATAGCTCAAATTTGGCCATTTGTCAATCGAATATCTTATTTACTACTGTTCTATATGCCAAAACAGTGCTAAACTGCAATAATCCAAAATCAAACGGTCGTATCGTGGATGAATGGAATCCTGAATCGGGTCAGGAGTGGTCGAACGGGAACTTCTCGGTCGAGACGCGTGTGCTCAACGCCGCCACGCACCGCTCACCCTGTGAAATCCGCCAGACGGGTGGTGTCGCGTCATGAAGAGTCCGATACAGATGACGAAGTACCGGACGCTCTTGCTGGCGACAGTCGGGTTCAACTTCTCGTTCCTGATCTGGTTCTCCTTCGCGCCCTTCACCGGACCGATGGCAGCGGAGTTCGGACTCTCGCTCGCAGATATCGGGATTCTCGCCAGCGCAGCCATCTGGCTCGCACCGTTCGGTCGGATGTTGACCGGCTGGCTCTCGGACAAGTTCGGCGCACCGGTCGTCTTCGCGATCGTCCTCGCGTACGTCGGCGTCTTCTCGATCTGGAGCGCCTTCGCCGAGTCCTACACCGTCTTCTTCATCACTCGTCTCATCGTCGCGACGGCGGGCATTACGTTCGTCATCGGGATTCAACACGTCTCCGAGTGGTTCGAAACGGAAGAACTCGGCACGGCAGAGGGAGTCTACGCCGGTATCGGCAACGCGGGTGCGGCGGGTGGTGCGCTCGTTCTGCCACGCGTGTTCTCCAGTGGATGGAGTGGCCCGCTGTTCAACGTCAACTGGCGAGCCGCGTTCTTCTACACCGGTGTCGTCTCGATTCTGCTCGCAGTCGTCTACTACGTCTTCGGCGAGGCGGCCAAATCGACCGAAAAGCGGCAGGCGACGAAAGAAAGCGCGACTGCCAAGGAGTGGTTCTTCACCGCGACTCGGTACGGGACCGTCGTTCTTGCACTTGCGTACGTCATGACCTTCGGTCTCGAACTGTCGATGAACGGGTGGCTTGCGACCTACTACCGTGAAGGATTCAATACGCAGAACCTCGTGTTGGCCTCCACGTTCGCGGCGACGTTCTCCATCGCCGCTGGCCTGTTACGCCCCATCGGTGGCTACGTGAGCGACGTCGTGGCGCGGACCGAGACGAACATCCTACCGTTCTTCACCGGACGGTACCGCGAACAGTGGACGTTCGCCGCGCTGTGTTTCGTCGTCGTGGCGATGTTCGGGATGACTCTCGCTGGACAGACCGGCGAGGTGATGCTCGCAGTCGGTATCGGATTCCTCGTCGGGATGGGCTGTGCGTTCGCCGAAGGCGCGATCTTCGCACAGGTTCCCGCCATGTTCCCCAACAGTTCTGGCGCGGTGGCCGGTGTCGTCGGCGGCATCGGGACGGTTGGTGGCATCGTCTACCCGCTCGTCTACGCCGCGCCGTTCCTGCCGAATCTTCACGTTGGCTACGCTGTCGTGGCCGCCTCGATGATTCCAATCCTCCTGTTGACCTCGTGGGTATTCCAGCCACACGTCGCAAAACGCGCGACTGACGACGGGTTCATCGCCAAGCGCGACACGGTCGTCTCCGCCGACGACTGAGCGCTGTCGGGGAACGACGTCGTCTCTTTTTTGCGTTTCGTCCGTCTCGGCCACTGTGACAGGCGACGGTTCGACTCCCCGACGGCGACTGCTTCTGATAAGACATAAGAGGGCGGCCGGAAAAGAATCGACCGAGGGCCCTTAGCTCAGTCTGGTCAGAGCGCTCGGCTCATAACCGGGTGGTCATGGGTTCGAACCCCATAGGGCCCATGATATCCTACGAGCGTCAGTGAGCAGTGGAATCTGCGCCGCCATGACGGTTCGAATCAGGGAGCAACTCGTTGCGACCGTGGTTCGACCCCAGTGTAGAAAGATTGACAACACGACTACGTGAAGCGTGGCGCATGGACGAAGTGTCTCGTACGACAGCAGTGTACGAGAGTGATGCAGACGCATTCGTCGACAAGTACCTCACCGAGTCGATTGCCGCGCGGTTCGGCGACGACTTCTTTGACGCCCTCTCAGGCCCCCGGGTACTGGACGTGGGATGTGGCCCCGGCATCGACTCGGCGACGTTTTCCGACGCCGGACACGACGTGGTCGGATTCGACCTCACACCGTCGTTCGTGGCCGTCGCCCGAGAGAAGGTCCCCGACGCACGATTCGTTAGAGGGGATATGCGACAGTTGCCGTTTCGGGACGGCGCGTTCGACGGCGTCTGGGCGTGTGCATCGTTCCTCCACGTGCCACGGCGGGATGCACCCGACACACTCCGGGAGTTCGGGCGTGTCCTCGACGACGACGGCGTCGTCTCCCTCTCTGTGAAGCGTGGCGAGGAGAGCGGATACGACACCGCCGGCAGGTATTTCGAAACGTATCTCCCCGGAGAGATTCGTTCGCTCTTCGACGACGCGGGGTTCCACACGGTTCGAATCGAGGAGGGAGAGGGCTGGATACGGACGCTCGCCAGCACGTGATACGTCGAAGACGACACATCACGCGGTACCCGAATCTAGTGCGTCGTGTCTCGGTAGCCGACACCCGTCGTCCGGAGCGGGGTGGAACAGTAGCCACAACTGCAAAAAACGATGATGCCCTACTAGATACTGAACTGGTTCGTTGAACGGCGTGAAGATATTCGAGCGATGTGTCCCTCAGGACACTGAACCACTCATGCCACTCCAGACAACTCTCACCCAGGTCGAACAAGCACTGGCCCCGGTTCGTCACGTGATGAAACCGATTCTGTCGAACCCCACCGTGATGGGCGTCTGGGCGGCGCTGGTAATCGCGTCCGTCGGCACCCTCTGGTGGGACATCCGTGAGCGCAACCAGGCACTGCCGTCACTGATGAAAGGCGTGTGGGCGCTCGTCGTCCTCTACTCGGGGCCATTCGGTCTCACAGTGTACTGGTACGCCGGGCGGACGCAGATCAGCACTGACTCACTCTGGCGGCGGGGGTTCCGGTCGACCGCCCACTGTTACTCTGGGTGTGGTGCCGGTGAAGTCCTCGGCTTCGTGCTCCTCGCCGGCCTGCTCGCTGTCCAGAGCAGCCTCGTCGTCACCGCGGGGACGTTTTCCCTCGCCTATCTGTTCGGCTACGCACTCACCGTCGGTCCACTGATGCAGGAGGGCGTCGGCTTCGGCGAGGCGATGCTCGATGCACTGTACAGTGAGACGCCGAGCATCACTGTCATGGAGATTACCGCCATCGGAACGGACCTGCTGATCGCCAGTCAGGCCCACGTGAGCGACCTCCTCTTCTGGGGCGCGCTCGTCTTCTCGCTCTCTGTGGGGTTCGTCTTCGCGTTCCCAGTCAACGCCGCGCTGGTCCACCTCGGCGTGAAAGAGGGGATGGCTAATCCGGCCGAGATGGGACAGCGCACGCAGGCACAGGCCGCAGACTAACGAGCAAGCCGACCCCGAACTGCTACGAGGAGGCTGGGCCATTGGGCTGAAGTGTGGGTAGTGCCGGGCGGCATCGATTCGACTCTTCCCTGTTCGACACCCTCACCCTCAGTGCGCCTCGCCGCCTCGTACTCTGCGATCAAGTGAGCGACGTGGCGATTGCACACGTGCGAGAGTACGAACCGAGAGAGAAAACTCTGTGACGAACCGTGTCAAGAACGTCCCCCGTGCTACCCCGTTCGATGTCTCTCCACACGACTCTCTGGAACTGTTGAAGTACGTGTTGAGAAGGGCTTTTGTTCTGCCACCGCAGCGATACATGAACACAGTGCCAAATGGTAACGAATAACGCTTCATAACGTGTACTAGAGCTAGCGTACTTTCCGCAGTCGGAGGACAAGCAAGCGGTGTTTGTGGTGCGCGTGAGGCAACAATGGCTACAGCAAGAGACGATGCAACGATACCCGGCGAGCTTCGGGACTCGTTCCGGGGCAACCTGATACGCCCCGGCGACCCGGAGTACGACGACGAACGAGCGATATATAACGCGATGATAGACAAACAGCCGCGACTCATCGCCAAGTGTACAGACGTCGCGGACGTTATCGCAGCGGTAAACTACGGCCGCGAAACCGGACTCGAGACGGGCGTTCGAAGCGGCGGCCACAACGGACCGGGACTGTCGCTGGTCGACGACGGACTGGTTATCGACCTCTCGGAGATGAACGGAATCAGAGTCGACACCGACGAGCAGACCGTTTCCGTCGAAGCCGGTTGCACGTGGGGCGACGTCGACCACGCCACCCACGCGTTCGGCATGGCCACGGTCAGCGGAATCATCTCGACGACTGGCGTCGGTGGACTGACGCTCGGTGGAGGACACGGATACCTGACCCGCAAGTACGGCCTGACCATCGACAACCTGGTCGGTGCCGACGTGGTGTTGGCCGACGGGCGGATGGTCCGCGCGAGCGAAGACGAGAACGAAGACCTGTTCTGGGCGATTCGCGGCGGCGGCGGCAACTTCGGCGTCGTCACATCGTTCGAATTCGCGCTCCATCCAGTGGACACCGTTATCGCTGGACCGATGTTCTGGCCGCTCTCGGAACTCGAGACGACCATGCGGTGGTACCGCGATTGGATGACAGAGGCTCCGAGAGACGTGTACGCCTTCTATCTCGTCGCCGAGGTGCCGGGCGACCCGTTCCCCGAAGAGATTCACGGCGAGAAGGTCTGTGGACTGATGTGGTGCTGCCTGGGAAGCGAAGAGCAGGCCGAATCGATGCTCCAGACTGCCCGCGCCGTGGCCGAACCGATGTTCGAACTCGTCGGAGAGATGCCGTACCCTGCACTGCAGGGAATGTTCGACGGCCTCTATCCGGAAGGTCACCAGTGGTACTGGAAAGGTGACTTCGTACGCGAACTGAGCGACGAAGCAATCGACGCACACCGGCGCTTCGCGGAAGTGCCGACGCCACAGTCGTCGATGCACCTTTACCCAATCGACGGTGCCGTCCACGACGTGGGGAGCGACGAGACGGCGTGGTCCGCCCGCGACGCGAACTGGTCGATGGTCATCGTCGGTGTCGACCCCGACCCGGCGAAAACCGACGTGATAACCGAGTGGGCCACGGGCTACTGGGACGCAGTCCACCCGCACACCCTCGGTAGGTCGTACATCAACTTCATGATGGAAGAAGGCGAGGACCGGATTCGTGCCACGTACGGCGACAACTTCGAACGGTTACAGGAGATCAAGGCGAAATACGACCCTGAGAACTTCTTCCACGTGAACCAGAACATCGAACCCGCAACGTAGCGGCACGTGAACACTGGTTCTCATTTTTTTACCGGATTCGACTGACGACTGTACACGTTTTCCGTGACGTACTGCGCGAGGAGATACTCCGAAAAATCCCCGTCTCGTTCGACGGGTATCCGAAGACGAGATAATCCGTCTTCGGGGGTTTCAATCAGTGTGTTCAGGTTACGGTACCGTGTCGGTGGGTGTCGTTATCGGTTTCGCTTTTCCGACCCGGAGCCGAGTTCCTTCAGGACGTAGAGGCCGCCGTTGCGGTCGGAGGCGTAAATCCACGGGCTATTCTTCTCTTTGTCGATGCCCCACACGTCCTGAATGCCGCCGTTCTGGGCTTCGAAGTCGTCGCCGCTGGGACTGTACCGAGCGACTTCGACGGGGTTGTAGGGGTCGCTGATGTCGAGGATGAGCACGCCATCGGAGTACCACGAGACGTACACCATGTCGTCTTCGACGATGATGTTGTGGACCGAGTAGGTGCCACGTGGGTCGCAGTCGTCGATTGGTTCGGAGGCGGCGCTGCAGACCGTGTCAAACTCGCTGGCGAGGACCGGTTCCGATTCGTCGGAGTAGTCCCAGATGCGGATGCCGCCCCACGGCGAGTTTTCGTTGTTGTTCGCGATGACAATCGCGTCCGCACCGATGTCCGCGGCGTTGAAGTTCTTCTCACGGAACGTGCACGCACCTCGGCGCACCACTGCGATGCCACCGTCCACGAGTTCTCCCGCGTTCAGGAGTGCGTCGCTGTCGCAGGCGCGTCCGATCCAGACAATCTTGCCGCTGATTGGGCCTGTGCTCGAGAACTTTGGCTGGTCCCCGGCTAGTTCGATTGCTGAGTACGTGTTCCCGGCCAGCGGGCCCGACTCCACGACGAGGCTGTTCCCATTGACGGTCCCGACGTTGCCCGTCTGGTTCGCTTCGAAGTCGTCGCCGACGTCAGTGGAGACGGCCGTCCCCGGGAGTGGTGCCTCGGGGGTCCCCTCGCCGAAGGTCAGGTTGCCCGGTGGATTGGACTCCACCCAGGCGCTGAAGTCCTCTTCTGTTTCGACGACGACGCTGCCGTCTGCGTTCGGGAACGCCTGGTGACTGTTGACTTCGCCGTCACCCGCACTTGGTTCGAGTGCCTGCGAGACGAACTGTGGGTTCGCCGGGTCCGAGATGTCGAGGAGAACCAGTCCGGCGTCCCAGTTGGCGAGGTACGCGTGGCTGCCGTCTTCGTTGATGGTCACATCGTGCAGGAAGCGGTTCTGCGAGGTTCCGTAGCCACTGAACAGGTAGGCGTCTGCGTCGAGTATGAGGCCGAAATCAGTCGTCGAAGCCCAATCGACGTCGGGGTACACGATGCTCTCGGCACCCCACGCGCTCACGAGCGTTGGATTTTCCGGGTCCGTGATATCGAATATCTGGAAGTTGCCGAACTCGCTCTCGACGACGGCGGCGATGTAGTCCTTCGCACCTTGCGTGAAGAACCAAAGGTTGTGGACGCCGAAGTCGACGAAGCCGAAGTTGTCACGCAGGAATGGATTGATATCGTCGGTCTGGACGTGTGCGAGGTGCTGCGGTGCCGTGGGGTCGTCGACGTTGTAGAGTTCGAACCCACCCGGTCCGCCGTCACAGGCCTCGTTGGAGTGCGCGAGGACGCACCCGGAGTTCATGGTGGCGACCTTTACGTCGTTGGTGCGACTGCCGGCAACGGACGGGATGCTACCGACGTACTTCGGCTTCGTGGGGTTGTGGACGTCGAAGACAGCGATGCCGGGACCGAGTAGGTCGTCTACGAGTTTGCCACTTCCGAACCCGGCACCCGTCCCACAGGGCGTGTTGAACGTCCCGATATAGGCATAGCCATCGTGTGCCCACACGTCGGTCGTTCCGTTTGGAAGGAGGCGTTCACCGCGTCCGGCGAGTGCGAGATTCTTGACGACGGAAGCGGATGGACCGCTGCTGACGACGCCAGCGACTGCGGCGTCGTGGCCCATGAGCGGTTGACTCGGGTCGGGTGCACCGTGTCCGGTCAGGCCGCGGTGGACCTCGTGTTCGTCCGACTCGGATGGGTCGTCGGTAACGCCACCCGGGTGTGCACCGGCCACTCCTGAGAGTACACCGACGGCCCCGAGGCCGCTGACACCGAGCATGGAGAGTATCGAGCGACGGGACACGGACGTTCGCGGGAGGGATGAGGGCGATTCAGGCTTGTTGTTGGGTTGTTTGTTTGACATGTATCTCAACACAGTTGTCGACTTCCTTCCGTTTCAGAGGACCAACTCGTGCTGTGGACAAACCATTGTCACGAATTTATTTATAATCATCGTTAATGTATGATTTGTAATATACTCTCTAGTTGCTCCTCAGACGCCCTATCGCCAAATTCACGGTTCGTAAATACTCACGATACTGTCTCGCAGGCTAGAACGTTCGGTGTGTGAGTGAAGACAGATGTATCTTCCTTACAATCCACTAGTTTGGCAAACCTTTTATTTAGACGCATCTAAATCTCGTCTATGAATACCCAAAATATATCGGGGAGTCACGGGACGACCCGACATCGGACGCTGTCGGGTCACTCCTCGGCAGCGGTCGAATCGAGTATCGGGACCGTTGCGGGGTGGTCTCGATGCCATCGTTAGATTACGGCCGGGCAAAGGAACTCTCCGAGCAACTGGAGAATCAGCTAGTCAATTCGCTCGACACGGATTTCAAAGTCAGTCGGCGGTCAGTTCTCGGTGGGCTCGGACTCGCAGGGAGTGCGGCACTCGCGGGCGTTGGCCGCGCAGACGGCAGTTCCCACGACGCAGGCGCTCACGGCGGCGACTCACACGGCAACTTCGGCGCCGTCGGGGAGTACCGCGACCTCGACTTCGACCCACACGAGTATCTTCACCAGTTCAACACGGGTCGTGGCGAACAGGAGAACGTCCCACAGGACATCTACGAAGAAGACGGGCGAACGGTTCGGGAGTTCGAATTCCAGGCCGTCGATACGACCGTCACCATCGCTCCGGGAATCGAGTTCCCGGCGTGGGCCTACAACGGGCAGGTCCCCGGACCGACGATTCGAGCCGTCGAAGGTGACCTCATCCGAGTGAAGTTCACCAACCTCGGACGGCACGCACACACGATTCACCCGCACCTGCGGAACCTCAACCCTGCGATGGACGGCGTTCCGACCAACGGGCCGGGCGTCCTCAACACGGACGAATCGTACACCTACGAGTGGATTGCACAACCCGCGGGCGTCCACTTCTACCACTGTCACTCGCTCCCGCTGAAAGAGCACATCCACCGCGGGCTCTACGGCGCAATCGTCATCGACCCGGACCCAGAACGCGTCGCCGAACGTCCCGAGGAGTACTGTGACTTCCACCCCTCGCAGATAACCGACGAACTCCGTGCGGAACTCGTTGAGGAAGCCAAGACACGGAATCACGAGTACCCCGAGAACGACGACGTCAACGAGATGGTGATGGTGATGAACGGGTTCGACACGAACTTCGACGGCGGCAACGAGGTGTACGCCGTCAACACTCGTGCGTTCGCCTACGGTGTCGGCGAAACCGACGGTCAAGGCAACTGGAAGGCCGGAGAGACGAAACGCCCTATCCAACTGGACAAGAACCAGCGACACAGGGTATACCTCATCAACGCCATCGAGTTCGACCTCATCAACTCGTTCCACACTCACTCGCAGTTCTTCGACTACTACGACCACGGAACGACGCTCAGACCAACTCTCAAAACGGTCGACACGGTCATGCAGTGTCAGGCACAGCGCGGTATCATCGAACTGGACTACTCCAACCACGACCCGGGACTGTACATGTTCCACGCCCACCAGTCCGAGTTCGCCGAACTTGGCTGGATGAGCTTCTTCGAGGTGGTCTAAATGAGCAAACCAAACACCGACGGCGGAACGAACGTCAGTCACGCAGAGCGCCCACTCGGCCTTCCACGCTGGGTCGCCGCACTGCTCCCGATTATCCTTCTGGGACTCATCGCGGGCGGATTCTTCGCAGCGACGCCGTTCGCGTCACTCGACACTGGCGGCGAACCCCTCCCCGACGTGTCGATAACGCACACGACGCTTCCGAACGACGAAACCGTCGTCGTCCACGTCACGAACAACGGCCCCAACGAGGTGACTATCTCGCAAGTTCTCGTCGCTGAAGCGTACTGGAACTTCGAAGTTCAGGGTGCGGGCGGGGACAACACGCTCGCACCGCGCGAGAGCGCACAGGTCGTCATTCCGTATCACTGGAACCCCGGCTGGGACCTCGAAGTGGCGTTGCTGCTCTCCGACGGAAGCACGGCCCACCACACGATTGTCGCACCGAGCGAGTCGCCCGGTCTGACGACTGACCTCCTCGTGACGATGGTCGTCATCGGCCTCTTCGTCGGCGTCATCCCCGTCGCACTCGGGATGCTCTGGTTCCCGTTCTTACAGACGATGAGCGACCGATGGCTTCACGCAATCTTGGCCTTCTCGGCAGGGATTCTCGCGTTCCTCGCCGTCGATGCAGGGTTCGAAGCGTTCGAACTCGGTGGACAGGTTCCCGGCGCGTTCGAGGGGCCTGCGCTCGTCGTCCTCGGCATGCTCGGGTCGCTCCTGTTGGTACAGGCGGTCAGCGCATGGCGAAAAGGAAGGGCAGAAGCGGGCGACGCCCGCGCCCAGAGCGGACTCTGGGTCGCCTACCTCGTCGCGCTCGGTATCGGCCTGCACAACCTCGCCGAAGGGCTGGCTATCGGGAGTTCGTTCGCACTCGGACGCGTCTCGCTCGGTGCCTTCCTCGTCATCGGCTTCATGTTACACAACGTGACTGAGGGGCCTGCCGTCGTCGCCCCCGTCGCACGTGGTGAACGGCCGAGTGCCTGGCATTTCCTCGGACTCGGTGCACTCGCCGGTGCACCAGTCATCCTCGGTGGCTGGCTCGGTAGTCTGGCTTTCTCTCCGACACTCGGCGCGCTCTTCCTCGCTGTCGGTGTGGGTGCAATCCTGCAGGTCATCTGGGAACTGCGCGGAATGGTCAGTCGTAACGGACGGGTCGGGTCGGCGTTGAACCTCGTGACGTTCCTCGTTGGTCTCGTCGTGATGTACGTCACCGACCTCTTCGTCGCACTCTAATCACTGCAGTTCTATTTCCCTCGTACGAAATGAACCGAAGACAACTTCTCCGGCTCGGTGGCGCGACGTTCGTCGCGACGCTCTCTGCGGGTTGTTCGTCCGGCGGCGATTCCGGCGGGGCGAAACGCGTCTCGATGACCGATGGGTTCGACTACGACCCGAAACGGCTCACTATCAGCGCCGGCACGACGGTCAGATGGGTCAACGACAGCAACGTCGGCCACACGGTGACGGCCTACGAAGACGAGATACCCGCCGACGCCGACTACTTCGCGAGCGGTGGATTCGACTCCGAGCGTGCCGCGCGAAACGACGTGACTGGTGGGTTGTTCGGCCCGGGAGAGACGTACGAACACACGTTCGAGGTGCCCGGAACCTACGAGTACTACTGCATCCCGCACGAGAGTTCGGAGATGGTCGGCACAGTGGTCGTCGAATAGGTGTTCGGGGAGGCTGTTTTTCTCTTTCAGCCGTCCTCTCTGTCGTCCCAGTGTGATTAGTTGCTGTGTCCTTTCAGCTGGTGAATCTTCGAATAGACGGCTCCCAGACCCCGCAAGAGGGGGCCGTCACGAAACTGCGGTTGGACGCGCCCGGCCATAATCGCGTCGACGACGGCTTCGGGCGTGAACGAATCGATGTCCAACCGGGTGGAGATACGACCGACTTCGAACGGGAAGTGGGCGTCGCTGCCACCGACGACCGGAATACCCCGGTCTCGGGCGATTGTTTCGATTCGACGCCTGTGTTCTGGGTGTTTCCCGTTAATCTCGATTGCGTCGAAATCGGCGTCGCTCTCTCGGAGTGTGCTGTTCCGGAACGGGTGTGCGATAATCGCGGCACAGTCGTGCTCGTGTGCAAGGTCGACCGCCTGGGTCGGTGTGAGTTCTCCGGGACGTGTTCGCGTCGGGGGCGTCGGACCGACGACGAGCAGATGCCCCGCTGTCGTGGAAATTTCGATACCTGGAAGGCAGTTCGGACTGACGACTGTCTCCTTCTCGAAGTAGTCGTGATTCGTGACTGCGATACCGTCTAGTCCTCTGCGTCGGGCGACTTCGAGTGTGAGACGAGTGCCGAACGGGTCGTACCTCGCGGCAACCTCCGGTTCGAAGTGAAAAAATCTACTGTGAGTGTGGAGGTCACAATCGAACATAGATAGCCGTCACAGACAATCGGTATAAATCGGTTGACGTCAGAAGTTGGCGGTTCACGCCGTCGGCATTCCTTTCTACCTCTAGCACAAGTTCCTGACAGTGAGCACAAGGACACCGATACTCGTCCGAAACCCGAACAGTGGCGACGGGAAGCGGTCGAAACGGGCCCGAGAAATCGCTCTCAAGCGCGGCTACGAAGTCCTCGACAGCGAGGGTGGGAGTCACACCGTCGAACTCGCGGAGGAAGCAGCAGCGCGAACTGACACGGTCGTTGCCTGTGGCGGTGATGGCACGCTGAACAAGACAATCCAGGGAGTACTCGCGTCTGACCGCCTCGACGACGTCTCGTTGGGCGTCATTCCAGCGGGAACGGGGAACGATTTTGCAGACAACATCGGGATCCGTGGTGTCGAAAACGCATTCGAGGTCATCGAAAACGGGAGAGAACGACGGTTAGACCTCGGCATGGCAAACGACCGTCCGTTCCTCAACTCCTGTGTCGGTGGGTTGACCAGCGAGTCGAGCGCACGAACGTCACGAGCACTCAAACGGCGACTCGGTGTGATGGCGTACGTACTCACGACGCTCTCGGTCTCTCGGACGTTCGAGGCACCCGAACTCAACGTCTCTGTGGGCCCCGACCGCGAACCGGTCTGGTCGGGTGACGCGCTGATGGTACTCGTCGGAAACGGCCGGCGATTCCCCGGTGAACGAATGCGGCAGGCGAACATGGAAGACGGGTTGTTGAACGTCGTCATCATCGAGGACGCGCCGACGCTGGACTATCTTTCGAAGGGTGCTGCGGACCGATTACTCCGACGCGGAGCGAGCCATCTCACCCGGGTCAAGACGTCGCACCTCCACGTCGCGCTCACCGAAGCGCACGCGCAGTTCAGTCTCGACGGTGAGATGATAGAGACGGCCGAGCTCACTGCCGACAGCCGTCCGGGCTCGATGCGCTTTTTTGTTGGGTCGGGCTACGACCCAACTCCGACCGAATGGTCCCGGACGACGCCGAAATAATCCACACGAATCCGCACGCGAATCGACTCGCGTGAGCCTCTCGGGAACAGAGCGCCAGCCGAATTACAAACCAAGGCGAATGGGATTGCTGACGAATCGATGCGCCGTGGTTACTCGCGTTCCGACGCCAGTTTCTCGGACGTGGCGAGAACCGGTTGCAGTTGCACTGTTTTCACACATCCAACATGTATATTTACAACGAGGAATGAGAGAGTGAGTTCATGGAACTGCGACTTCGTCTCTCACTTCTCGCCCGAATGGCGCTTGCGGCGAGCATCCTCTTGTCGCTCTCGCTGGTTCTCGCTGTGTTCGCCGTGATATTCGGGTTTCTGTTCGCCGCCATGGTACTCGGGTTTCTCATCATGCCGCTCGAATTCGCGTTCGACGCACCTCGCCTCTCGACTGCGCTCGGCGTCTCACCGTGGCTTCTGTCCATCGGGTCGCTCGCCGCTCTCACGATCGTCTACTACTATTCATCACGCATCGTCGCGCGCGCTTCGGCAGACCACCTGATTCCGCCGTCAGACTTCGTGTCGGCAGGCTCCCTCGTCGTGGTGCTCGTCTGCCTGTACGAACTGGTGATCGAAACCGGTGCAGCCCTCTACACCGTCGTCACGGGGGCGTTGGGAACCGAATGGGGGTTCTTCGGTGTCATCGCCGTCACCATCGTGCTCTCACTTTGGGCGTTCGTCGTCGCCCTCCGCGACCAGATTCGGACACTCGAAGACCGGACGGTTGGTCTGGCGAATGCCACTCGCTACTCGAACGTTGACCTCTCGGGCGTTGTGGGACGACTCGCTCGACAGGTGGGCGTTCCGGAACCGACTGTTCTCATTAGCTCGCACGACCGCCCAACGGCGTTCACCGTCGGGTCGGGGACGACTGCGAAGATTGTCGTCTCGACGGGACTCGTCGACCTGCTCTCAGACGCCGAACTCGAAGCGGTACTCGCCCACGAAGTGAGCCATCTCGCCAATGGCGACAGCAGAATCATGGCTGCTGCACTCGCACCGGTGGTGTTCGCAGAAGACCTCGTCGACGACTCACCCGACGATATCGGTGATTGGGTGTTCTGGGTTGGAGAGATGCTCTTACTTCGGTATGGTCAGTTCGGAGCCGCAGTACTCTCTCGGGGGCGCGAGTGGGCAGCAGATTCGGGTGCGGCGGCGCTCACCGGGTCGCCAGCAGCGCTCGCGAGTGCACTCGCCAGACTCGACGACGAACGGGGTGTTCCGTCTGAGGACCTCCGAGAGTGGTCGGAAGCCTTCGTCGCGCTCGACGTGTTACCGACATTGTCTCCCGAGGGGACCGAGTGGCCCTTCAGGACCCACCCATCGACAGCAGAGCGAATCGCCCGACTCCAGCGACTCGAAGCAAAACAAGAACGAGAATAAGACGTTTCTCAGGCCGGGGTCGATTCTCGCCCAATCTTCGTCAGCGTCCCGACACACACGCTGGCGACGATGACGTGCATCGCCATCAACACGAGGACGCCCGGAACCGTCGCCTGTGGGTCGCCAATCAACAGGCCAAAGTCTGGGAGGAACGACACGACCAGTACCGCCAGTGCGACGCGGAGGAACGTTCGGTCTGGATTCTCGACGCGCATCGTGAGATAGCCGTAGACGAGCGTCGCACCGACTGCTCCTGCCCCAGAGAGAAACAGTACCGACGGGTACGAGAGTGGGGCGAACGGCTGGACTGCCCCACTCGCGAGGACGAGCGTCAGGACGAGCGCATTCGCGACGACCGAGAGTACGACGGCAGTGAGTCCCCGCCGCGCGAGTACCGACCGAGTTGGGCGAGCAGTGGATGTGACTGTTGACATGACCACGAGAAGTACGTCGCCACACTGAATGAACCTATGTGTCACACGACCTGAGCGCCCAAAAATAGACGATACCCAAGTTGAACGAGTCGGTGAGACCCGCCGCACCCCTGTTCAGTTCTGCGTCAGCAGACGGCGCAGGACGAAGTGGAGGATGCCACCGTTTTCGACGTACTTCACTGCGGCGGGCGTGCCGACCTGTGCGGTCACGTCGAACTCGATTTCCGTTCCGTCGTCTTTCGTCGCGACGATGTGGAGTTCGTCGTTGACTTCGAGGCCATCGTCGAGGCCCTGAATGTCGAAGTACTCGGAGCCATCGAGGCCGAGCGACTTCCACGAATCACCGTCTTCGAACTGCAGTGGCAAGACGCCCATGCCGACGAGATTGTCGCGGTAGATACGCTCGTAACTCTCTGCGATGGTCGCCCGGACGCCGAGGAGGTCGGTTCCTTTGGCCGCCCAGTCACGACTCGAGCCGGTCCCGAACTCGACGCCCGAGAGGACGACGAGCGGGGTTCCTTCGTCGCGGTAGCGTCCGCTCGCTTCGAAGACAGTCGTCTCTTCGCCTGTTGGGTGGTGGATGGTGTAGCCACCTTCCACGTCGTCGAGCATCTGGTTCTCGATGCGGACGTTTGCGAACGTCCCGCGCATCATGACTTCGTGGTTGCCGCGGCGAGAGCCGTAGGTGTTGAAATCGACAGGGTCGACGCCGTGGTCCATGAGCCACTGGCCTGCCGGGAGTCTGGACCCGAACGGTCCTGCGGGACTGATGTGGTCGGTCGTCACGGTGTCGCCGAGTGTCAGGAGACAGCGGGCGTCTTCGATGTCCGAGACACCGGGTTCGTCCAGCGGGAAGTCCTTGAAGAACGGCGGTTCGCGGATGTAGGTTGACTCGTCGTCCCACTCGTAGACGTCGCCAGTCGGGGCTTCGAGCGCTTCCCAGCGCTCGTCGCCTTCGAACACGGAGGCGTACTTCTCGCGGAACATCGACGGTTCGACGCTGTCGTGGATGGTCTGTTTGATTTCGTCGGTGTCCGGCCAGATATCTGCGAGGTAGACGGGTTCGCCGTTCTTGTCGGTTCCGAGCGGGTCGTTCTCGAGGTCGATATCCATCCGTCCGGCGAGGCCGTACGCCACGACGAGTGGCGGACTCGCGAGGTAGTTTGCGCGAATCTTCGGGTGGATGCGCGCCTCGAAGTTGCGGTTCCCACTGAGGACGCTCGTCGTCCACAGATTGTGTTCGTCGATGGCGTTCTCGATGGGTTCGGGAAGCGGGCCGGCGTTGCCGATACAGGTCGTACAGCCGTATCCGACGACGTCGTAGCCGAGGTCTTCGAGGTACGGGAGGAGTTCGGCTTTCTTCAGGTACTCCGTGACGACTCGGCTACCCGGTGCGAGACTCGTCTTGACGTAGTCGGGGACGTCGAGACCCTTCTCGACTGCGTTGCGTGCGAGGAGACCTGCCGCAAGCATCACCGACGGATTCGACGTGTTCGTACAACTCGTGATGGCGCTGACGACGACGCTTCCGTGGCCGATTTTGGCTTCGGTTCCGTCGTCCATCTTGACGGTGACGCGCTTCGTCAGCGGGTTGAGGTTGGCGTTTTCTGTGACAGCAGCAGTGCCGCCGTCGGTGTGTCCACCTTCGCCCAACCACTGCTGGAGTTCGTATTCGTCGTAGTCGTCAAGGTGGTCTTCGAACTCGCCGTGGACGAGTCCGCGGAAGTGCGTCTTCATGTCACCCATCGGGACGCGGTCCTGCGGACGCTTGGGGCCGGCGAGACTCGGTTCGACGACGGAGAGGTCGACTTCGACTGTCTCTGTGTACTCGGGGTGTTGCTCGCCGAACAGTCCCTGCGATTCGAGATACTCGCGGACGAGTTCGATGTGGTCCGGGTCGCGGCCGGTGAGTTCGAGATAGTCGAGTGTCGCCTCGTCGACCGGGAACATACTGATGGTCGACCCCTGTTCGGGTGCCATGTTGGAGATGGTCGCCCGGTCGGGCACCGAGAGGTTCTGAACCCCGGGGCCGAAGAACTCGACGAAGCGGTCGACCACGCCGACTTCGCGGAGTTGTTCGGTGACGTGGAGAACGAGGTCAGTCGCCGTCGCACCTTCTGGGAGGTCGCCTTCGAGTTTGACGCCGACGACTTCGGGGAGTTTCATCGTAATCGGCTGGCCGAGCATCGCTGCTTCGGCTTCGATACCACCGACGCCCCACCCGACGACGCCGATACCGCCAATCATGGGCGTGTGGCTGTCGGTTCCGACGAGTGTGTCGGGTAAGAGCCACTGGTCGTCGCGCCACTGTCGGTCGTGGACGACCCGTCCGAGGTGTTCGAGGTTCACCTGGTGGACGATGCCCGTCCCCGGCGGCACGACGCTGAAGTTGTCGAAGGCGTTCTGTGCCCACTTGAGCGCTTTATACCGCTCGGAGTTGCGCTCGTACTCGAGTTCGACGTTCTTCTCGTAGGCGTCGCCGGTCCCGAAGTAGTCGACCTGCACGCTGTGGTCGATGACGAGGTCACACGGCACTTCGGGTTCGACGACTTTGGGGTCTTTTCCTGCTCTGTTTGCCGCAGACCGAAGTGCGGCGAGGTCGACGACTGCTGGCACGCCGGTCAAGTCCTGTAACACGACGCGAGACGGCGTGAACGGAACTTCGACGTTCGGCACGTCGGGTTCCCACGACGCCGCGTTCCGCACGTCGTCTTCGGTGATGATGTCGCCGTCGACGTTTCTGAGGACGGATTCGAGGAGGATTCGAATGCTCACCGGGAGTTTGTCGAGTTCACAGAGTCCCTGTTCTTCGAGGACGGTCAGGTCCGCCATCTTGTAGGTGGTATCTCCGCGTTCGAGTTCTCGGATCGCACCGAATGGATCGGAATCTACCATTGTTTTCCCTTACGAACTCATTGGCCTTGAATCGGTGACCTCAGAAATGGGGGCAAGTCGGTGAGCTACGAGGCCCTGCCGGTGGGACAGTTTCACGAGGTTCGACGGGCAAAGAAACACCCATTTGATATGTATCTGAACAACACCTGATATATACTAGCTCCGTATCCCCCGGGTGCGATTTCGACTACGACTGCCGCCGACGCCGCCGAGCGCTGAGGTCTCCGGCGACGATGAGGCCGCCGTGTTCCAGAAGAGCAGCAGAGCAGTCCCAGCAACTGTACCACATCTCGTGGCCCCGGGCGACCACGACGTTCGACCGCTCACCACACTGGTAACAGGGGCGTCGTTCTGGTGGGTGAATGACGCGCATCGGGCTGACAGTTTACTCTTCGGGGACGCTCGCGACGCCCACGAACTCGTTTACTTCGTCCTGGATGTGTCGTCGGACGCGTTCGCAGTAGTCCCACAGCAGGTCGTTGAACTGTTCTCGCTCCGCTTCGGTCAGACTCTCCTCTCCGCGTGACCACTCCACTGGAATCTGGGGATGGCGGGTGCAGACGACAGACAACGGGTGGTTTTTCGGGTGACCCATGACGATATCGTACTCGTCGACACCCCAGATACCGTCGTCGCCTTCGCTGGCGAGTTCTTCGTCGATGTGGTCGAGAAGGTGACGCTCCTCGCTCGTGACGACGGCGCTGTCGCCATTGAACAGTTCACGGTACGTCCGGTCACGCGCCGTGTAGGTCCACCCGTCGAGTTGCTCTCGGGCCTGTTTGAGGAGTTGTCTGTCAGCTTCCATGGGTGTATACTCGTGCGCCGAGGTGATATGAGTACGCCCACAAATCGGGTCGAATCCGTACACCCGCGCGAGTCGCCGTCTGATTTTGCTCACCCTTTGATGTTTGCAATCGGAGCGGTTCGAGCCACTTTCGTCCCGATTCCCAGCGCGTCGCTGACGCGGGCGACTTCGTCGATGTCTTTGTACGCACCCGGAGCCTCTTCTGTCAGGGTGCCACCAGAGTGTGCACGGACGTAGATTCCGCGGGCACGGAGCGCCTTCTGGAGTTCTCCGGCGGTGTACTCGGATTTCGCTTGCGTCCTCGACTTCAGCCGCCCGGCACCGTGGGCAGTCGACCCGAAACTCAGGTCCAGTGAGCGGTGCCCACCGGCCAGCACGTACGAGTGAGACCCCATACTCCCCGGGATGAAGACGGGTTGGCCGACGTCTCGGTACGCCTCCGGAACGTCTGGGTGACCTGCAGGGAACGCGCGTGTCGCTCCTTTTCGGTGCACGAGGAGTGATTTCTCCCGCCCGCGGACGGTGTGTCGCTCTTCTTTGGCGATGTTGTGGCAGACGTCGTAGACGACTTCGACGTCCGTCTCCTCGAAGAGCGCCTCGAACACCTCGCGGACCGCCTGCGTCATCGCCTGTCGATTCGCCCACGCGAAGTTGGCGGCGGCGTTCATCGCTCGCCAGTATGTCTCCGCGAGCGGGTCACCGAGTGGGGCGTAGACGAGTTGTTTGTCCGGGAGCGACGCCACGAGGTCCGAATACTCACGCTCGAACTGCCGGATGAAGTGCGAACACGTCTGGTGACCGAGTCCTCGCGACCCAGAGTGAATCATGACGACGATGTCATCGGTGTCGATCCCGAACGCCGCCGCAGTCTCCGAGTCGTACACGTCGGTGACGCGCTGAACTTCGAGGAAGTGGTTGCCGGACCCGAGCGACCCCACTTGATTGACACCGCGCTTGAGCGCCTCGGTTGGAACCGCGTTCGGGTTTCCCGGGAGTGAGCCGTTTTCTTCGCAGTGTTCCATATCGGCTTCCGTCGCGTGGCCGTGGTCGACCATCCACTCCATCCCCGATTCGAGGATGCCGCGCACGTCGGAGATGTCCGTCCGGAGATAGCCACCCTTGCCGAGACCTGTCGGTATCGTTTGATACAGTCTGTCGGCGAGAATCGACGCCTCGCCCGCGATATCTTTGTACGACAGGCCAGTTCTGAGGAGTCGGACGCCGCAGTTGATGTCGAACCCGATTCCACCCGGACTGATGACACCGTCGTCGATATCCACCGCGGCAACGCCGCCGATGGGAAATCCGTATCCCTGATGCCCGTCGGGTAAGACGAGCGCGAATCGCTGGATACCCGGCAACGTCGCCACGTTCCGAACCTGCGAGAGCGTGAGGTCACCCTCTTCTAGCATCTCCTCGATGAGCGTCTCGGACCCGTAGACACGCGCGGGGACGTTCATCGGCCCTGTTCGTTCGATTTCGTACACGTTCTCTTCGAGTTTGACGAGTTCCACCATCGACCACCACTGGATAGAACTATGATAACAAGTCGCATAAGTCCGTCCAATAGGACACTCACCTTACTGTACTGACAACATTCAACATCTCATCCGGCGTAGGATGGACATGGACATCTCGAATCTCGTCGAGAGAGATTTTCCGACAGTCAGCCCTGAGACGCGTGTTTCTAAGCTTCAGGGAATGTTCCAAGAGACGGGCACGAAGGCCATCGTGGTCGTCGACGACGACGAGTATCTCGGTATGGTTACGCTGCGCCAGATGAACGTCACCCACCGCGACCCGGACGCAAAGGCACGGAGCATCCTCTGGCACCCCGCAACGGTCGAGCGTGACGAGGACGTTCGGCGTGTCGCACGTCTCATCCTCGCCAGCCGGAGCGAGGTGCTTCCTGTCTTCGACGGCGACGACCTGTACGGAACCGTCTCCACAGACCGAATCTTAGAGGAGGTGACGAAGTTCCTCGGCGTCCTCACTGTCGAAGACGTCTACTCCGACTCGCTCGTCAGCGTCGGCCGCGAGGCGACGTTCGGTGAGGCGCTCAACACGTTCCGCGAACACGGAATCACACACCTTCCAGTCGTCGAAAACGACTCCGTGGTCGGTGTCGTCAGCCTGTACGATATCCTCGATTTCACGACCCGAACGGTGAGCAAACCGTCCGGTGGGTCATCGGGTGGGTTCGACGTTTCAAGCGGCGACGCCGGCCCCGGATTTCGGTCGCCCGGTGGGATGGGAGACAGAGCGGGTGAACTCGAACGAATGCTCGACTTGCCCGTCGTCGACGTGATGAGCGAACCTGTCGCGACGGCCCTCCCGAACGAGGGACTCGACCACGCCGTCGAACGGATGCTGGCCGAAGGCGTCTCCTCGCTCATCGTCCTCCGAGAAGACGAGCCATCGGGTATCGTCACGAAGACAGACGTGCTCGAATCGTTGACGTGGACCGGTGAGTCGAGACTGCCGGTTCAGATTACTAACGTCGATCTGCTGGACGACATCTCGCGTGAGGAAGTCGTGGAGATGGTCGAAGGGTTCGCCGACAAGTACGGCGGTCTCACGATACTCGAAGCACACGTCTACCTGCACAAACACGACGAGAAACTCCGTGGCACGCCGCTCATCATGGCCAGAATTCGGCTGTTCACCGACAAGGGCCACTTCGTCGGAACGGGCGAGGGATACGGTGCATCACACGCGCTCCATCTCGCGCGGAACATCGTCGAACGCCAGTTGCTCGAAGGGAAGACACACGACGAAACCAAGAAACCGCCATCCGACCCCGACGAATACTGGTCGAAAGTGTTCGGCTGGTGGCTCACTGCACCGCCGCGTCGCTGACACCGAGAACTGGCCCGGCAGATGAGTTCGAACTCGGTTCAGACGCGGAACGCGTGGCGCACTGCGACCGGCATCGTTCTCGCACTCGGTGGGTTTGGCATCTACCTCTGGGTCGTCGGCGTGAGCGACGTCGTCGACGCCGTCCGGTCTGTTTCGCCGCAACACCTCGCCTCGCTGGTCGTACTCGGCCTCGTTCCGATAGTCCTCTGGGGTGCGGGACTCTGGCTGATACTGCGTCGAATCGGCGTTCAGGTCGGATTCTGGCGGGCGACACTCCTCTTCGCAGCGACGGGGTTCGTCAACGCCGTCACGCCGTTCGGTCAGTCCGGAGGGACACCAGTGAGTAGCCTCCTCGTCGCGTGGGACGCTGATATCGACTACGAGAGCGCCTTTGCGGCCGTCGGCAGCCTCAACGTCTTCGTGCGCCTCGCGTCACTCACGCTGGGGGTGCTGGCGGCCGTCGGGTACACTGCACGCCTCGTCTCCGACGAGGGAGTTCGAGAGATGGGTCTCGTCGTCGCGGCCGCCACAGTGGTCTTTCTCGGTGGAGGTGCGATTCTCTGGGTCGCACGACACGACCTCGAACCGATTGTCGGGAACGCACTCGAACGACTCGCCGCCGGTGTTGGTCGGGTGATTCCGGGAATCTCGTCGCCGCCACCCGGAACCGTCGCGAAGCGAGTCGAGCGGTTCGTCGCCACTGTGGACGTACTGGCGGGGGACCGCTGGCGACTCGCTGCCGTCTTCGCACTCGCAGTGTTCGGGCAAATCTCGGTGGCAGCGGCGCTCTGGACTGCGCTGGACGCCCTCGGCACCGCGCAACCGCTGGTGCTCGTGCTCGTCGTCATTCCGCTGGCCACGGTGAGCGGACTCGTTCCGACGCCGGGCGGAATCGGAAGCGCTGAAGTCGTCTTGTCGTGGCTCCTCGTGGCGGTGATGGGTGTCTCGTGGCCGCTCGCAACCGGGACGGCACTCATCTACCGTGGAACCGTGTACTGGATACCGACCGCACTCGGTGCAGTCGCTACCGGTGGATTCCTCTTTTCTACGCACGGCGCTGCCGACCCCCGACGGACACGGCAAGCGACAGTCGCCGCGTTCGTCCTCGCCGGCAGTATCTCGGTCGCGCTCATCGTCGTCGTTCACACGCGAGCGCTCTTCGTCGAACCCACAGACGCTGTCGTCCACCTCGCCCAGGATGTAGGACTCGGTGTGCTCGGATTCGCGGTGCTCTGGGCAATCTTCACGATAGCAGCGAATCGCTGACGCTCAGGGCGACGCTGCGGCCAACTTCGCTCGTAACTGGTCGGGGTCGACGCGGAATTTGAACGCTGGTCGGCCATCGACGTAGACGTAGGGGACCCGCTCACCGTACTGGTCGCGGAGTTCGTCGTCCGTATCCACGTCTACGAGTTCGATATCTACAGGAACGTCCTCGTCTGCGGCCACCTCGCGGATGGTCGCTTCTGCCTCGTCGCAGAGGTGACACTGCGCTCTAGTGTAGACGACGATGGAGACGGGGGCGCTCACGCTACTCCTCGACGATTCCCGTGAACTCGTCGATGGGCATCACGGAGTAGTCGACACTGAGCGTGTCGCGCGTCGCCCGAATCTTCCCGACGAACGTCGAGATGTCGGTCAGTTGCCCTTCGAGGACGAACAGTTCCATGCAGTAGTGGTTGCCGACGTGGTTGTGGAAGTTGGACTTGACGAGTCCTTCGTACTCGTGGCGAAGTCCCATCATCCGCTCTTCGACGCTCGTCGTCTCGTAGTCGAAGATGACGGTGACGACGGCCATCAACTCCCGGTCTTCGAGTCGCTTGTCTTCGAACTCTCCGAGGAGATTTCGCGATGCCTCCCTGACGACTTCGCTTCGCCCGGTGTAGCCGTGCTCTCCGGCGAACGAGTCGATGCGCTCCAGCAGTTCCTCCGGCATGGAGACGCTGACGACGGTCATATATTAAATCGGGTATCACAAATTAATAAAGATTGGCATCGTCCGCCAATCACGCGTCGAGTGATGCAGCATCTTCTTGTCAATGGGTCGTCTCCTTTTGTCGTAGAGAGACTATTGCACCTGTACAGCATGCCTCCTACCCTGTTATCAGTGACTCGGCATCTATGACCGTTTTCACCAGAGATAACAGAGGCGAACTGTTGATATAGGAGAAGCGACCAGTCACGAAACAATCGACACCTCGTATGGCGACATCACCTGACACCGAACTATCCGAAACGCGAATTCACGAGGTACTGAGTAACGACCGCCGCCGGATGGCGATCGAGTTCCTCCAAGATGGCAACATGACCCTCCGTGAACTCGCCGAGCGAATCGCAGAAGCAGAGACCGGTGAGTCGCCACCACCACGAAACATCCGACAGAGCGCGTACGTCTCACTCCAGCAGACACACATCCCGAAACTCGACGAACTCGACATCGTCGAGTACGACGAACAGTCCAAGGAGGTGTCGCTGGCGGAAGCGGGCGACGTCACCGTCTACATGGAAGTCGTCCCCGAGGGCGAACTCTCGTGGAGTGAGTTCTACGCGACGCTCTCGGCACTCGGCCTCGTCCTCATGGTTGCTGTCGCCGTCGACGTTCCCCTCATCTCTTCTGTGGGCGCCTCCATCCTCGCTGCACTCGTCTTCGCTATCATCGGTGGGTCGAGTCTCTACCAGCGGTGGTCCCAAGAGCGATAGTCCACGCGAAGTAGCCGAGAGCGCATCTCTCATCGTCGTTCAGCGTCGTTGCCCACTGGGAATCCGGGACACAGTCAAGTAGCTCCGTCAGAATCGTTTACCCGAATATGAGTTATTCTGTCGTCGTGAGCGACTTTCATATGGTGGACCCCGACCACCAGCGACGTGTGCTCGGGGACGTCGCCGAGATACACGTCGCATGCCTCGGCTCCGAAGAAGCACTCGTCGAGGCCTGTGAGCTGGCCGACGCGGACGCCGTCGTCACCGACATCAACACACCGGTCACCGCCGAGGCGCTCTCTCGACTCGACCTGTCTGTCGTCGCGCGTGCTGCCGTCGGATACGACAACATCGACGTCGAAGCGGCCACAGACCACGGCGTCACCGTCACGAACGTCCCGTCGTACTGCACCGACGAAGTCGCGACGCACAGCGTTGCCCTCCTCCTCTCGTGTATCAGAGCGACGCCCACGTACGACCGGACAGTGCGGGCAGGAGAGTGGCCAGCGACACCCGGTCGTGACCTCCACCGAATGAAGGGTCGAACGCTCGGATTCCTCTCGTTCGGGGCGATTGCCCAGCGCACCGCAGCACTCTGTCGTGGATTCGGCCTCGAACTGGTCGCGTACGACCCGTACGTCGACGACGAACTCCTCGACGACCTCGGTATCGAACGCGTCACACTCGACGAACTGTACGCTCGCTCGGACTACCTCTCGGTGAACGCTCCTGCCACGCCCGAGACACGCGGGATGGTCGACGCCGACGCCTTCGACGCCCTGTCCGACGACGCAATCGTGGTGAACACAGGACGCGGCGAGGTCATCGACGAAGCTGCGCTCGTCGAGGCGCTTCGCGCGGGCGACATCGCATCGGCCGGACTCGACGTGTTCGAAGAAGAACCCCTCTCGGCAGACTCGCCGCTTCGCGAACTGGACACCGTCGTCCTCTCACCACACGCTGCGTGGTGTTCGGTCGAAGCGAAAGCCGAGGTGAACGAACAGACTGCGTCCGATATCAAGCGCGTCTTCGCGGGTGAGGAACCGACTGCGCGCGTCGAACCGAGTTGGAACTGAGCGGTCGACCCAGAGCGCCGCGTGCTGTGGGCGGGCAGACACTTAGGTCACCCCCGACACAACTCCAGTCATGGTCGAATCCGACGATTTGCCGTCGGTCTGTCCCGAGTGCGGCGCGAGAAACTCCGTTCGGCGACGATACGAAACCGGTGGTGGCTGGCGGGTAGTCTATCGGTGTGCTGAATGTGGGTCGCGAGTGTCGAGAGAAGCCGATTCCACGTGACGCGAGAGCGAGCGCCACACCGACTCAACAGTACGTCTCGCGCATCGTCTGCGCGAACAGGCCGTCTCGGTCGAACGCGATGGCGACGAGGACGAACGCTTCGTCGAGCGGGCGAATCACGAACACTTCGCGGGGTGCGTCAGGAATCGTACCCTCACCCGCTGCTTCTGCACCCTCCGTTTCGTCTGCGAGACGACCGAGTAGTGGGTCGAGCGGCAAGACGCCGTCTGAGAACTCTTCGAACAGGTCGCGCGCGCCGGGTTGCTTCGCGAAGACGTAGAGGACGGCGTTCGGGTCGCCATCGGTGCCGTATGTGACTCGCGACCCGATTGCGTCGCCGTCGGGAATCGCGCGCCACGTCTCGCGTGCGGCCTCGAACAAACCGGTTGCCGCCCCGACGAACCGGAACCGAGTCCGGTCGACGACCGACACCGTGGCGAATCGCGGGGTGCCGTCGTCCCACGTCAACGTCGCCTCGATTTCGTTCCCCGGTTCGAGCGCCGAGACTGACTCTGCGAGCGACCCGTCGTACCCGGTCTGCTGGACGTAGGTCGGAGAGAACGCGTCGTCCGCCATCGTCGCTGCCGCCGGGTCGGTCCAATCGACGGCCTCGTCGGGGCGTTCGAGTAAGAGCAACTCGTCTTGCTCCCGTGGACTGCGATAGACGCGGAATCGGCCGGCCGTCGTGACCTCCATACCGTCGGCTACTGGGTGGACGAAAATACACCTGCCGGTCGAACAATCGGCACCACGAAAATGGGGGTCGCTGCCATCTGCTCAGTCCATCACGATGAGACTGAGCGGCGGCAGGGTGTTAGGCTCGACGACGGGCGATGAGGGCCGCGCCAGCGAGTGCGACGACTGTCAGTCCGGCACCGAATCCGGGCGCACTCGTCGACGACGTCGTCGTGTCTGCTGCTTCCTCACCGGACGTCGTCTCGTCCGATTCGGTTGCGTCCGTGTCGCTTTCCGTCTCGGAAGACTCACCCGACGTGGACGACGAATCGTCACCCGACATCGTGACCTGCCGCTCGGAGAAGTGGTTCACGGCGACGAGGACGTTCGCCTCACCCTCGGCGCTCGTCTCCTGGACGAGATACTTCGAGGTGTCACCGCCGTTCGCGGCGGACTGGAGTTCGGTGTAGCTCTCGGCTTTCATCGCGGCCTCACCGTCGACCATCACCGAGAGGTTGTCAGTCGCTTCGAGTGCTTCCTCGGAGACGGAGGTCACGACGACAGTTCCCTGATTGACCGACCGGTCGATGGTCACGGTGACCGTCTCTTCGGTCTGTTCGGTCATCTCGACGGTGGTGTTTTCGCCGTAGTGGACGGCGTCCATCGTCGTCTCGCCGCCTTCCTGCATCACGTACACTTCAGCGGCCGCCTCACCGCTGGCGATGAGTTCCTCGGTCTGTTTGTCGTCGTCAGTTCGCTCACCGGAGTAACTGCGGAAGACGAGACGAGCGTCTTCGCTCAGGTCTGCGGTGACGTTTCCATCGTCGTTGACGGTCACAGACCCGTCGCCGACGACGATGAACGCGCCCTGCCGACCGTCGTTCTCGACGACCACGCGCGAGTCGCCTTCCTGTTCGGCCGACGCGTCTGCGCTCAGGTTCGCGGTCACGTACTGCGACTCGTCACCGGCGGCGACGACGAGCGTCCCTTTCGGGTTGTCGTGAGCGCGGAGGGTCGCACCGCTTTCGGCCGACACTGTGGCGTTCGTCTCACTCGTCGAGCTGAGTGAGAGTCCACTCGCGTCGATGTCGGTGACGGCAGAGAGCGCCACGTCGAGGCCGACGCTGGCGTCAGCCTTCGACGACGTCTCGACCGACTCGACGACGGTCGTGCCGTCGACCGTGTAGTTCGTCAGGGCGTTCGCCTCGGTGTCGAACGAGACGTGCGTTCCTGCGTACGCCGATGCGTCTGTGTTAGACTGCTGGGCGGTGACCGACCCGACCGGGACGGCCGCCGTCACCAACAGTACTGCGAGGACCACTGCAATTCGCTTCATTGCACTTGTGCCGCAAGTTCACACTCTATTGAATATCTTTTGGTTGTTGCATGGTACCACAGTCCTCCAATCCGGGAATAATGGGCGAAAATCGCGGAAACAGTTGTGTGCGGTTGTCGTAATATTGAATCGGTCACCGAGAGATGCCGTCACCTTCGTCTGCGACGACACGTTCGATGTCGTCGGGCGTCACGACTGCGACGTCACCCTCGATCGTTCGCTTGAACGACGCCGTGGCGGCGGCCCACCGGAGCGACTCGGCAACGTCGCCGCCGTCGAGTCGCTTCGCGAGGAATCCGCCGACGAACGCGTCACCAGTTCCGATGGCATCGTGGGTTTCGGCCTCGTAGACGCCCTGTTCGTACACTTCGCCGTCGGTGAATGCCAGCGACCCCGCCACGCCACGAGTGACGACGACCGTCTCGAAGTCGAAGTCGGCGGCGAGTCCGCGGGCGATAGATTCGGCGTCGCCGTCGCGCCCGAGCACCGTTTCGGCGTCTCGTTTGGCCGCAAACAGCACGTCGATGGAGCCGAACAGGTCGCGGTAGGCGTCGGCCGCGTCTTCGGGCGTCCAGAGTTTCGACCGATAGTTCAGGTCGAACGCCGTCGTTGTCCCGGCCTCTTGCGCCGCGGCGAGTACGTCGATGGTGGTCTCTCGAAGCGTCTCCGAGAGTGCGGGTGTGATTCCGCTCGTGTAGCAGATTTCCGCGTCGCGAACCGCGTCGAGGTCGGTTTCGCTCGTCTCGAGCGTCGTCACCGCGGCATCTGCCCGGTCGTAGACGACGTTCGTCGGTCGAGGGGAGACACCGTGTTCGAGATAGTAGAGGCCCTGTCGGTGCTCGTCGTCCCAGACGACGCCGTCGGTGTCGACGCCGTGACTCTGGAGTTCGCCGACGACGCGGCGACCGAGTGGGGAGTTCGGAAGCTTCGAGAACCACGCAGTGTCGTGGCCGAGTCGCGCTGCCGCGACGGCGACGTTACTCTCTGCGCCGCCCGCCTGCACTTCGAGTTCGCGCGCGGTTTCGAGTCGCTCGCCACGCGGCGGCGATAGGCGAAGCATCGTCTCACCGAAGGTCACGAGGGCTGTCATGGACGGGGGTTCGTCGGCGCGGTATAAACCTCCGGCGTTGGTGTCGAATGACGCGACTGCTCACCGGTCAGTGGCTGACTGCACACTGACGGGTCGTCGTCTCTCGGGACGCACGGGTTCCGACTCTCAGACCGACGTGAATCGCTGGACGAGATAGATAACTGCGATGGGGACGCTCAGGAACGGCACGGCCACGAGGTAATAAATAGGAGAAGGCACCCAGTCGTCGTGTCGAGCGAGCGTGAGTCGGTCGAGATGGAGCGCGACCGGCCCGACGACGACTGCCAGCGCCGTCCCGTAGAGTCGAATCGTGCTACCGGCCATGTCTGCCCACGGGGGAACGCCCGGCCCAGTCGCCGCTGTAAGGAGATACGAAACCACGAGAACGAGGGGCCCGAAGAGGATGCCCAAGAAGACGAGTGGGTTCATCGCTACCCACCTCTCTGTGTTCCGACTTTAATCCTCTGCGCGTCGGCCACCGTGACCGGGATAGTCGCGTTCGAATCGCGCTTCTATCTCCTCGCGGTCGAACTCGATGATGACCGGTCGGCCGTGCGGGCAGGCGTAGGGGTTGTCGCAGTCGTCGAGCGCCGAGAGCAGGTCGAGGACCGAGCCTTCGCGGAGCGACGTGTTGCCGGTGATCGAGGGATAGCACGCGAGGTCTGCCAGCAGGTCGTCAGCGACGGCGTCGACTGTCTGCTGGCCGCCGTCGGCTTCTTCGCGGACGAACGCCGTCAGCGCATCGCGGACGAGTCCCGGGTCGAGCGCGGCGTCGAAGACGGCTGGAACGGTCCGAACAGAGACGGTTCGGTCGTCCGTCCGCCCTGCGTGGAACCCGACTTGCGCCAGCGCTTCGCGGTACTCTTCGAACAGCGCCGCCTCGCGCGCCGTCAGTTCGAGTTCGACAGGGTCCGCCAGCGCCTGCGTCGGTGTGTCGCCTTCGACCTCACCTTTCAGTCGTTCGTAGTTCACACGCTCGTCGGCGGCGTGCTGGTCGACGAGGACCAGTCCCGCACTCGTCTCGGCGACGATGTAGGTGTCGAGGAGTTGGCCCAGGATTCGCATCGACGGCAACGAGTCGAAATCGGGAGTCAGCGACGCTTCGTCGCCCGAAAGGTCACGCTGTGTCGTCGGGGCGGCGATGCGTCGCGGTGACTCGGTGGTACTGTCGTCACCCGTGGCAGTTGGTGTGGAAGCGCTCGACGACGCGCCGTCAGGCGAACCAGTGGCATCGCTGTCACCGTCAAACGACGACTGTTCTGTCGTCTCCGGACCCGGCGCGAGGTCGTATTCGCGCGGCGGCGTCGGTGGGGTCGAGGTTGGTGCGGACGACGCCGAGGTTGACGACCGCGGAGGTGACGACTGCGACGAATCGGACTGCGACGAGTGAGAGTCGCTCGAATCGGCGGCGACGTGTCGGTCCTCACGGGTCGATTGCACGTCTCGCACCGTCGGTCGGTCGAACCCGCCTTCGGTATCGCCAGCAACCTCACGCACGTCGTGCGGGTCAGACTCCTCAGTATCGCCGGGCGTGACCGGCGTCTCGTCGGCTTTCGAGAGGCCACGGGGGGCCGACGAGCGAACGAGACCGTTGTTCAAAAGGGCTTCTTCGACGGCCTCAGTCACGTCTCGTTTGACCTGCGACTCTTCGTCCCACCGGACCTCCATCTTGCGCGGGTGGACGTTCACGTCCACGGCGTCGGGTGCGACGTCCACGAAGAGGACGGCGAAGGGGTAGCGGTCGGCGTCGAGTTGCCCGCCGTAGGCGTCGAGAACGGCCTCTCGAAGCGTTCGGTCGGTGACGTAGCGACCGTTGACGAACGTCGAGAGATAGTCGCGAGTGCTTCGGGTCGTCTCGGGGTGGCTGACGAGGCCGCTGACCGAGATTCCTGCGGCGTCGTGTTCGACAGGCACCATCGACTCGGCGACTTCGCGACCGTACACCGAGAGGACGGTCGATTGGAGGTCGCCGCGGCCCTCGGTGGCGAACACCTCTCTGTCGTCGTGGTCGAGCGAGACGGCGATATCCGGGTTGGCCAGTGCGTAGTGGGTGACGACGGTGTTGACGTGGTCGAACTCCGTCGCCGTCGTCTTCAGGAACTTCCGGCGAGCGGGTGTGTTATAGAACAGGTCGTCGACTTCGACGACAGTTCCTTCGGGACAGCCAGCGGGGCGAACATCTTCAACCTCGCCGCCTTCGTAGCGGAGTTCGGTTCCCACGTCGCCGCCGCGGGGTTTCGACCGGATGGTCATCCGCGAGACGGCACCGATGGTGTGGAGCGCCTCGCCCCGGAATCCGAGCGTCCCGATACCCGCTTCGAGGTCCTCGATGTCGCTAATCTTGCTCGTCGTGTGCTCGCGGACGCAGAGTTCGAGTTCTTCGTCGGTCATGCCCACGCCGTCGTCGCGGATGCGGATGCCTTCGGTGCCGCCGGATTCGACGGCGACAGAGACGCGCGTCGCGTCCGCGTCGAGACTGTTCTCGAACAGTTCTTTGACCACCGATGCGGGACGTTCGACGACCTCGCCGGCAGCGATGCGGTCGATTGTCTTCGCGTCGAGTTGCGTGATGTTCGTCATCGGTTACCCTCCGACTGACTGCCTTCCAGTTTTCCACCGTCCAACTTCGACTGCCACGCCTGCACCTTCGCCATCAGGTCTATCGGCGAGGTTGCGTTCACGTCGGTCGATTTGAGTTCGTCGAGAACGGCCTCCATTTCGGGGTCGAGTGCTGGTTCTGGGTCTGGGTTGGAACCGGTGTCGGCCTCGCCGTTTTTGGCCGTGCCGTCCTGGGCCGTACCGTTCGCGGGACTCCCACTGTCTCCGCCGGTTGCGACGTTCATCTGGCCGCTTCCAACGTCGAAGACTGCTTGGACCGGTTCGGACGACCCGGAGCCTCTGGCCTCGATTGCCTTCTCGTCGCGGAGTCGGTCGAGCACATCTGAAGCGCGGTCCACGACGGGTCGCGGAACGCCCGCGAGGTCGGCGACGTGAATCCCGTAACTTCGGTCGGTCGGGCCATCGACGACGGTCCGAAGGAAGGTCACGTCGCCGTCTCGCTCGTCCGCCGCGACGTGGACGTTCGCCACTCTGTCGAGGTGGTCGGCGAGACCTGTGAGTTCGTGGTAGTGGGTCGCGAAGAGCGTCTTCGCGCGCACCTCGTTGTGGAGATATTCGGTGGCCGCCCACGCGATGGAGATGCCGTCGTAGGTGGCGGTTCCGCGGCCGACTTCGTCGAGGATGACGAGCGAATCTTCGGTGGCAGAGTGGAGGATGTTCGAGAGTTCCTGCATCTCGACCATGAACGTCGAACGGCCCTGTGCGAGTTCGTCCAGTGCGCCGACGCGGGTGTAGATGCCGTCGACGACGCCGATGGTTGCCGACTGCGCGGGGACGAAACTCCCCACCTGTGCGAGGAGGGTAATGAGCGCGGCCTGCCGCATGTACGTCGATTTCCCCGACATGTTCGGGCCGGTGACGATGAGGAATCCACGCTCGCGGTCCATGTGCAAGTCATTCGGGACGAAGTCGGTGGTGCGCTCGACGACAGGGTGGCGACCCGCCTCGATGTGCAGCGGTCCCGGTTCGGTGAGTTCCGGACGCGTCCACCCGTTTCCGGCCGCGTGGGTCGCGAGCGACGCGAGCGTGTCGACCTCTGCGATGGTCCGCCCAACGTCTTGGAGGAGTTCAGCGTGGGTCGCAACGCGCTCGCGGAGGTCCTGAAACAGGTCGTATTCGAGGTCGCCACGGGCCTCTTCGAGTCGAAGCACGTCGCGTTCTTTCGTTTCTAGCTCTTCGGTGACGAACCGCTTGGAGTTCTTGAGCGTCTTTATCTGCCGGTAGTGGTCGGGAACCTGGTCGGCGACGGATTTGCCGACCTGAATGTAGTAGCCGTCGGTCTTGTTCCGGTCGACCGTGACGTGCGAGAGGCCGTGTTGGCGCTTTTCACGCTGGGCGAGCGTGTCGAGCCACGATTTCACGTCGTCGTGTCGCTCGATGAGTTCGTCGAGTTCGTCGTCGTAGCCTTTCTGGAACAGGCCGCCTTGCGTGACCGTCTTCGGCGGGTCGTCAGCGAGTGCATCGGCGAGTTCTGCGTGCAGCGACGCCGCGGCCTCTCTGTCAGGTCGCGAAACGACGTCGGCCAGTGGGGAACTGGCCAGTTCCGTGCCTTCGATGGCGTCTGTGAGCGCGGGAAGGATCTCGAGTGTGTCGCGGACAGAAAGCAGGTCGGACGCGCCGGCAGTGCCCGACGCGGCACGAGAGGCGAGTCGTTCGAGGTCGTAGGCTCCATCGAGTACTTCGCGGACGCGTTCGCGAGCGAGAGCGGCGGACGCGAGCGCTTCGACGGCGTCCAGTCGGTGTGAGAGTCTGGTGTGGTCACGTCGCGGGCGAGTCAACCACTCTCGCAGGAGACGGCCACCGGGCGATGTCATCGTGTGGTCGATAGTGTCGAAGAGCGACCCCGAGCGGTCGCCGTGCATCGTCTCGGTGAGTTCGAGATTTCGCTGCGTGGTCGCGTCGAGTTCGAGCAAATCGCTCGGGTGGTAGACGCGGAGGCGCGTCATCGACCGCAGGACGCCAGCGCCCGTCTCTTCGACGTACGCGAGGATGCCGCCCGCCGCCTGTGTCGCCAGTTCGGAGTCGAGGCCGACGCTCTCGACGGTGGATTTCCCAAACTGCTCGCGAACTGCGTGCCGGGCACGACCCGGTGCGAACGCCTCCGCAGAGAACAACGAGAACGAGGCGTCAGTCGCTTCGCGGAGCCGCGAGAGTGTCTCGTCGTCCGCGCGGAGGTCCGGCCCGGGGAGCACTTCGACCGGTGCGAAGCGGTAGAGTTCGGCCGCGGCGTCCTCGACGGTCGCGGACTCAGTGACGAGGAACTGCCCGGTGGTGATATCTGCGAACGCGAGGCCGACGCCGTCTGCCCCGGTCACGACGGCGGCGAGGAACTGTGCGTCAGCCCGTGAGGTTTCGAGGAGCGTCCCCGGTGTGACGACGCGCGTGATGCGTCGGCCGAACTCACCCGATTCCGTCTCGTACTGGTCGGCGACGGCGACCCGATAGCCGTGTTCGACCAGCGCCTTGAGGTAGGGCGTCAGGTCGTTCAACGGCACGCCCGCCATCGGGTACGACGACCCGTGCGAGGACTTCTGGGACACCTTGAGGTCGAGTTCGCGCCCGACCGTCTCGGCGTCGTCACCGAAAAACTCGTAGAAGTCACCGCACTGCATGGCGAGCAGGTCGGCGTCGGTCTCCTCTTTTAACGAGAGGAACTGGCCGACGATTCCCTGAGTAGTCATGTGCGCACGTGGGAGGGCGGGCGGATAAAACGCTACGATGGTACTTGCGCGGACGCCCCGGTGACACGGAGACCAGACGTTGCAACGATGCGGAGTCTGTGGTCTATCACTCTCGACAACCGTCTTCTATGGTGTCGTTGCGGTGGATATCGACTCCCGATATCTCGATTGATACGCATCTGCGACACACTCTCCTGAACCCCTCAGTTGATAGTTTACAGATATCAATCGTGATACTCTGTGCAGTAGGGTTATGAACTCCTTGTTCGAGAAACCCATACATGGACCTGCTTTCGCGACTCGCGGCGCTGGTCCCGGGGACCGGGGCTCGGGCACGTGCTGATGGCGGCGTACAGACAGACGAGAGTGCAACAGTTGCTGCTACTGCAGCACGACAGCTTCACGTCGGTGACTTACTCGATGGCGTTGGGACACCGGTGTTCGTCCTCGACGCCGACCACCGAGTCACCGCGTGGAACGCACCGATTACCAAATTGACGGGCGCGTCGCCGGACGAGGCGCTCGGGTCTGAACACGTGAGCGAACTGTTCTACCCCGACGGCCGTCGGGCGAAGACCCTCGCAGACAAAGTGCTCGATTCGCCACGCACTGCCGCGGAGAAACACGGCCTCGACGTCGTCGACGCCGAACGCTATCTCTACCGTGATACGAGCACGATGACCGACCGAAACGGTCTCGACCGGCACATCGCGTTCACCGCACAACCGCTCTTCGACGGTGACGAACTCGTTGGTGTCGTCGAGACAGTCCACGACCAAACCGACGTCGTGGCCGAACAACAGGCGTCTGCGGAACTCGTCGACGAAGTGTCGAGGACGGTTTCTGGGCTGACGAACGGCGACCTCTCGGTCCGTGCCGAGTTTGCCGACCAGGGCATCCTCACCGACGAGACGCGGTCTGTCGTCACCGACCTCAATCAGATGGCAGAGCGGTTCGAACGGCTCGCAACCGAAGTCGACGGGTCGACGGCGGACCTCGGAAACTCGATTCGGCGCGCGGCGACTGCCGCAGACGACATCGAGTCGCAGGTCACAGAGCAAGCGGAGTTGCTCTCGAAAGGGTCCGAAGAGATGCAAGACCTCTCGGCGAGTATGGAAGAGATTGCGGCCACCTCAGACGAGGTTGCGTCGGCGGCGGGCCAGGCACAGACGGCCGCAGAGAACGGCCGTGAGGCGGGCCAGAGCATCCGAACGGCGACCGACCACGTCATCGACATCTCCGACGAGTTGCTCGACAGCGTGATGGAACTCCAACAGCGGATGGGCGCGATCGAAGAAGTCGTCGAAGTCATCGCGGAAGTCGCAGACCGAACGAACTTGCTCGCGCTCAACGCGAACATCGAAGCGGCCCGTGCAGGCGAAGCGGGTGAAGGCTTCTCGGTCGTCGCCAACGAGGTCAAACAACTCGCCAATCAGACCCACGAGCACACAGAAGAGATTGCAGACAGCATCGACGAGATTCAAGAGCAGGCAGACGAGACGGTGACGGCCTCCGAGCAGTCCCACGAGCAGATTCAGGTCGCCTCCGGCGAGATTTCGGACGTCCTCTCGTCGCTGACCGAAATCGCCGACGCGGCCGACTCGGCGGCCAACGGCATCACGGAAGTCGCACGCGCGACTGACTCGCAGGCGACGAACATCGAAGAAGTCACGACGACGATTCAACTCGCACAGGACCACGCTCGCTCTGCGGAGGAAGCGACGGCCGAGATTACCGACGCCACGTCCGAACAGACCGTGGCACTCGACGCCCTCGCAGGACAGGTCGACGAACTCGTCGGCGGCGAAGCGAGCGCAGTCGACGAACTGGAGCAGTTGGACCAACTCCACGCGGCGACTGACGGTGGGGAGCAGTCACCTGGCGGTGAACCACGGACCGACGGCGGTTCCTCGCTCCCCCGCGACTCGATTGTCGAGCGCGATGGCGACACAGACGGTGGCTTTCGCTTCGGCCGCTAACGACGACATCGCTCCACAGTAGGTCCCTCTCCTCTCGAAAGTTCGAGTTCCGTTCTCAGTTACACTGTCCGCGTCACTCGATACTGATGGCGCAACTTTCGACGTAGTCGATGTCGGCGATGGAGTCCACGCCACCCTCGCCACAGACCGGACAGGAGGGATTCTGACGGTACGGAACCGTCTCGAAGGTCATGTCCATCGCGTCGTAGAACATGAGTCGGCCGTCGAGGACTTTCCCCACGTCGAGGACGACTTTCACCGCCTCGGTCGCCTGAATACACCCGACAGTTCCGGGGAGGACGCCGATGACACCCGTCGTCGCACAGTCCGGAACCGTCCCCGGTTCGGGTGCTTCGGGGAACAGACACCGGTAACACGGTCCGTCTGGCAGGAGTGTCGTCACCTGTCCTTCGAACTTGTATATCGCCCCGTGGACGAGCGGGATTCCCTCGAATCGACAGGTGTCGTTGAGGAGATATCGCGTCGGGAAGTTGTCCGAGGCGTCGACAACCACGTCCGCCCCGTCGACGAGTTCGTGAACGTTCGACTTGTCGACGCGTGCTTGGACTGCGTCGACGTGAACGTCTGGATTGAGGTTGTGGACGAAGTCTGCGGCACTTTCGGCTTTCGGGACACCCACATCGCCGTCGTGGTGGATGACCTGTCGCTGGAGGTTGCTCCGCTCGACGACGTCGTCGTCGACGACGACCAGCTCACCGACACCGACGGCGGCGAGATACTGGATGACTGGTGACCCGAGGCCGCCCGCACCGACGACGACGACGCGCGAAGAGAGCAGTCGCTCTTGGCCTTCTGGACCGACTTCGTCCATGATGATGTGTCTCGAATACCGGTCGAGTTGGGTGGCGTCGAGTGCGAGTGTCATATCCCGACGTTAGCGTTGCCACCGAATAAACCCGCGGCACAGCGGTCAGTGACGCCGCCAGTACGTCCACAGTGGCGACGAACCGCTCGGTGTCTACATCGTCTCTCGAAAGCGACGAACACTTGCCGCTTGGGCCCACGAACACCGATATGGTCGTCGAGACGACGCCGGACGAACTGCGCGAGAAACTGGCCGACGACGAGTGCGAGATTGCGCTCGTCGATATCAGAGACCCATCGTCGTACGCATCGGGTCACATCCCCGGGTCGGAGAACCTCCCGTCTGCGACGCTCGGTCCGGAGATATTCGAGCGGACGTGGCCCGACGAAGTTGTCGTCTCCTGCTACGTCGGAGAGAGTTCGCGACGCGTCGCTGCCATCCTCGACGAGAACGTCGACGCAGACGTGACCAGTCTCCGCGGCGGGTTCGATGGGTGGTCTGGCGAGGTCGAACGCGGAATCGGAGGCGACGCTGACCTCGGGCCGTCGTCGCCGTTCTGACTCCCACACGAGCGGACGACTGATTCTGTTTGAGTTCTCTGTTGCTACGTCTCGGGAGCGGAGACTGGGTATCCTCGTCGTCGATTCCGATTGCGGAAGTAGAATGCCAGCACGGCGATTCCGCCGAGAAGTGGGAGGAGGACGAATCCGATGAAAAAGCCGACAGCCCACATGTCTGCGGTGTCCATCTCACGCCGTTTCGCATCGCGGTAGACCCAGAGCGCACCCAGCAGTGCGACACCGAAGAACAGAACTGCCGGGTCTGGTTGATACACCATCAGTTATACCCGGATATTGCCGTCCGGGTAAAAAATGTCTGTCGAGTGAGCAGTCGCGTCGAACAGGCATGTGGTAGGTGTGGTCCGTGCGGTGACTCATCGATTCGCCAGCACCGCCGCTCAGCAGTCGATAAAGAGAGAAGATTGTGCGGTGCGCGGGGCGTTACTTGCCGCGGCGGTTACCGGCGTTGATGGAGGGACGGACGTGTTCCGTACCCTTGCCACGGTTCTGGAGGCCGCGGTTCTTCTTGCCCGCGTTGGTCAGACCGCGGAAGGCGCGGCCGTCGTGGACGTCGTCGCAGATCCAGTTGAGGTCGTCGTCGTTCTGGATTGCGGGGTGCTCGGGGTCGATGAGGATGACTTCCTGCCACTTCTGGGAGCCGTCCTGTCCGACGCCGTAGGAGTTCAGCACACGCATGTTGGGGTACTTGCGCGAGGCGCGTTCCTCTGCGATGCGTGGGATGGACTTGCGGCGGCCGATGCGGTTGACACCCTGGCGCTTCGAACGGCGGCCAGCCTTGTGTCGCTGCTTGCGTGCGCCACCCTTGCGGACGGAGACGCGAACCACGACGATGCCTTGCTTGGCCTTGTAGCCGAGTTCACGCGCCTTGTCGAGGCGGGTGGGTCGCTCGATGCGCTCGATTGCGCCCTGGTTGCGCCACTCCTGTTTGCGCTGCCACTGGAGTTCGGCCAGTTTGCCTTCCTTCGGGTTCTTCCACGCTTCCTTGATGTGGGAATAGAAGCTTCGTGCCATTGTATATCACCGCGGGCGCTTGCGATTCAGTCGTGCGGGAGATTTCCCGGAGACCACATTTCGTCCCGTTCGTGACGGGTGCCCACTGGCGGGCCCGCGTGCCAGCGAGTTGGCGGAACTACCAACAGGGGAGGGTTAAGAACTTCGGATTGTGAGCGGGTGTGTGGACGGGACACACGGCTTCTCTCACAGGCGACTGCCGCTCGACCCGTGTCCGGGCCGATAGCTGTCTGGCACGGATATTGACATGTGTTAGCAATGGTTATGTTTTGAATCGACGTACTGTACTCCTGACCGAGTGTGCTTTCTTCGATGCACGCAGTGAGTTCGCTCCGGAGTGCATCGGCCGGGTGAAAGCCAATCGTTCAGTCGAGTCGGAATTCGTCTCCTCTCGGTACGAACACGATTCGAGTCACAACCAGTGTTTGCCCAGCATCAGGAGTACACATGAAAACAGTCCAAACGTCCGTCTGCAAGCGGTGTGGTGAGCCAACCGGTCCCCGCGAACTCGTCGTACGCAACTCTCTCGCTGACCCGTTACAGGTCTCAGAGTGTGGTCACTGCGGAGCAATCGTCGATATCGGTGGCCATCTCTGGTAACGAGACGAGACCCCGACTGCGAATTTTTGGTGTCTTCGCGTCAGTCAGCGTGGTCGTGGTCGCCGCTGTGCCTTTTTGGTCGCGACCGTCGTATGGTTCTACATGTCTATCTCGCGTCACAACACTGGCGTCAGCGCAGCACTCGGTGCACTCGCTTCACAGGTGCATCCGGTGTTCATGCTTCCGCCCGTGGCGGCGTCGTGGTTCGGTGCTATCCTCGTCGGCGAGTTTACCCTCCTCCCCGGAATCCTCTTTTCTGCAACGGTGTTTTTCGGGGTGTACACCGCGCACGTCAAGGACGGATACGTGGACTTCTATCTCCGAGGTGAAGACGACGACCACCCGATGACCCGGCGTGGATGTCACCTCTGTATCGCTGGTGCGACGCTCGGATTCGTCCTCTGCACAGTGGCACTCGTCGGCCTCGTCGACGCCACCGTCCTCGTGTTCACCATCCCCGGATGGATGCTGGGCTACTTCCACGCCCCACAGTTGGACATGAACCCCGTGACGACGACGCTGGGATACCCGCTCGGCATCGCACTCAGCATTCTCGGCGGCTATTACGTCCAGACGGGTGTTCTCACGGCGACACCGCTCGCGTTCGCGGGCGTCTTAGTGTTCGTCCTCGCCGGCATCAAAATCATCGACGACGCGAAAGACTACGACTACGACCGGTCTATCGACAAACGAACCGTCTCGGTCACGCTCGGACCGGACGCCGCGTTTCGACTCGCGTACGCACTCATCGGTGCCGGACTCTTCTTCGTCGTCGCCGGGTCGATTACCGGGGTCTTTCCGCCCTTCGCCGCCGTCGCCGCGGTCCCGTTCGCACTCGTCGTCGTTCTCGCTAGAGCGACGCCGCCACGACATGCGACGATGATGCTCGTCCGCGGGTCGTACGTCTTTCTCGCGCTTCTCGTCGTCGCGGTGGCGTTTCGCCCGCTGTCCGGCATTCCCCTCCCGGATATCGGCGTCTTCGGCCCGTACACCTATCTCGTGACCGAGGTTCTCTTTGGGACTGTCGCCGCTGTCGTTCTCTTCAGGGCGGGACGTGACGCGATTCGTCGGACGGTTCGAACGATTGCTGTCGTCTATCCCGTCGCGTACGTCTGGGACTGGTACACCCTCGAAGTCGGCGTCTTCGAGATTCCGCTGCGGACGGGCGTCGAACTCATCGGAATCCCACTCGAAGAACACATCTTCATGGTCGTCGTCCCCGCGTTCGTCCTCGCAATCCACGAGACGCTCGGTAGTGACGAACGTCCACCATCGACCGAAACGGAAACCGAGTAATCGATGCAGGCGAGGTCGCTCGCCTACTGGTCTGTTCCGCCGTCGCTGACCGCTGGTGACGACGCGCCGTAGTTGACGTTCGACCCGACGACTGAATCGACACGCGCTGGTTCTTCTTGCGTGCCGCGCTGCGTGTCGACGTCGAACTGGTCCAAGAGCGCGTGTAAGTCCTCGGCGTTCGATGCCAGCGTCTGCGCACTCGACGTGACCTGATTGAGTGAAGCGGCCTGTTCTTCTGCCGCCGCCGACACCGTCTCCGCTTCGGCAGTGGTCTCTTCGCTGACGCTCGCGACTTCCTGCACCATCGCCGTCACGTCCTCCGTCGAAGTCGCCTGTGCGTCCGTCGCGGAGGTGACTTCGTGGACGTTCGTGTTGTTCTCTTCGACGCGTTCGGTGATGTCGTCGAGTGCGTCGATAGCCGTCTCGACGGACTCGGATTCCTCGGTGACGCGTTCGCTCATCTGTTCGACACCGGAGACGACGACTTCACGCTGTGACTGGATGTCTTCGATGAGCGTCTCGACTTCGGCGGCAGACTCTCCCGTCGCTTCGGCGAGTTGTTTGACTTCGTTTGCGACGACGGCGAAGCCTTCGCCTGCTTCACCCGCACGCGCTGCTTCGATGTTCGCGTTGAGCGCGAGCAAGTTCGTCTGTTCGGCGATGTCGCCGATGACGCCGACGATATCTCCGACTTCGTCGGTCAGTGCGCCGAACTCAGCGACCTCTTCGACTGTCGATTGCGTCTCGGACCGAATCGAGTCCATTCCGTTAAGCGCGCCTTCTGCGGCGACCTGTCCGTCTGCGCCGAGTTCGGCGGCCTCGGCCGAGTTCTCAGCTAACTGGTCTGCCGCAGTCGCAATCTCTTCGACGGCGGCCGAGAGCGTGTCCATCTCCTGAGAGACGGACGTGAGTCGCCCGGCCTGTTCGTCTGCGCCGTGAGATATCTGTTCGACCGACTGCGCGACCTGTTCGCTCGCAGTGTTGACCTCTCGGGCACCCTGTGCGACCTGGTCACTTCGTATCTGAACCTCGTCTGCGAACTCCATGACCGAACCGACGGCCGTTTCGAGTTCGTCTACCATCGCGTTGAACGACGTTGCGATGGTTCGCATGTCGTCGGAGTTGCTGTCGGTGTTCATCCGAGCGGTGAGGTCACCGTCTGCGGCAGTCTGCATCACGGCGCTGTACACCTCGGCATCGTGACGCTGGTCGAGCAGGTCGCCTCGAAGCGAGTCGACGGCACCGAGGACAGAGCCGAATTCGTCTCGGCGGTCCGTTTCGAGGTCCACGTCGAGGTCGCCGCCGCGGAGGCGAGACAACACTGCTTCGAGGTCATCGAGCGGGTCGAGCATGCTGCGTTTGAGTGTCACAGCAATACCGCCGATGCCGAGAAGCAACACTACGAGGAGAATTCCGATGTCGGTGATGACCGTCTGTTGGAGGTGGTAGGCGGAACTCGTCGGCGCGTGTATGACGACGACGAGGTCTTCTGCGCCCGCGTACGCGACGACGTGTCGTTCGTCGAACGCACCGTTTGCCGCCGCTTCGTAGGCACCGGACCCACCGCTGAGGCCGTCTGTGAGCGCCTGCACGTCTTGTTCGGGGTAGGCCTCTCCACTCGAGATGTCGCGCTCGTCGAACTCGACGACGCCTTCACTGTCGATGATTTGGACGAACGACCCGTCGAACGGTGCATGGAAGACTTCGCGAAGGTGGGCCGCAGAGGAGACGAGAACGATTGCTCGGTTCTCGGCACCAGAGACCGGACTCACGAACGAGATGTGTGTCTCACCACCCTGTTGGTACATCTCGGTGATTGCGACGTCGTTGTCGTTCGAGAAGTCTGTCGACCCGTGGATGTACGCTTTGTCGGCCACGACTGCAGTCTCCCCGATTTGTGCTTCTGAAGAACTCGCGAGAACTTCGTTCGACGTCGTATCGATGTAGTGGAGAGCGACGAAGTCGTCGGGGAGGTTCGCCAGCTCACTCTCGAGGAATGCCGATATCGCTGTTGGGTCTTTGCTGTCGAGAATCGTGAACGTCGACAGCATTCGCGTAATCTGCGTTCGCTCTTCTAGCCAGACAGAGAGTTCGTCTGCCTGTAGTTTGGCGGTGTTCGTCAACTCTTCGTGAACCGACTCGTGGAGTTCTTCGGAGACGGTGAAGTAGGTGTACGCTCCGACACCCGACGTGAGGATGACGAGGACGCTCAGCATCGCCGCGAGTTTGTACAAGTACTGTTCGTGAAATCGGTCCGGGAGAACCCGGGAGAGTGATTGCATCACGGACGAACCTGTGCCACAGACCACATAACGACGGGGTTCAAATTATCACGTCGGGTAAGCAGCCTGTACGCTCCCTTTCGTGGACAAGCCGAACGTCGTTCGGGGTTGTGGGCCTCCACGACGAACCCCGACTGCAGACACAGTGTTCGACGCCCGCACTGACCTTTTATCTCGGCCTCTCCTTGCACGGGTATGGGCAGCGACGGACCCCGTCGGCTCGTTGCGACGATGCTCGCAGTCACGCGTGAGAAGAACGTCACGGTGACGGCCGCGAGCATCGCGTACTACGCGTTCAACTCGCTCGTCCCGCTTTCGCTTCTCCTGTTCGTCCTCGTCACGACGTACGGACGGGTCGAGTCGATTCTTCCGACGTTCGAGTTACTCGTCGGCGTCGACCTCTCGCAGTTCGAGTCCGTTCTCAGAACGGTGAGCGGACAGACGTCTGGTCGCTTGCGGGCGGTGGCACTCGCCTTCGCCATCTTCGTCTGGAGTTCACTCCGGTTGTTTCGAGGGATGGACAGCGTCTTCAGTCAGATCTACGGCACGCGTAAGGAGATGGGCACAGTCAGGCGCCTGTTCAACAGCGTCCTCGTCATGGCGACGGTGGCAGTCGGCGTCGGCGTCATCACCGCTGCCGGTCTCGTGGTCTCGTTTCGAATCCAGGCCGTGTTGTGGTCGGTAGTCGCTCCGTTCGTCCTCTGGGGCGTCCTCAGCGTGCTCTTCGTCCCGATGTACTACCTGTTTCCCGCAGAGGCGGTGTCCCTCCGCGAGTCGATTCCGGGGGCGGCGCTCGCGGCGTTCGGATGGACCGCCTCACTGCAGGTCCTCCGCGTGTACTTTCGTGTCTCTCAGAGCGTCGAACTCTACGGTATCGCAGGCGGCGTCCTGCTCGTCCTGACGTGGCTGTACGTCGGGTCGCTCGTCTTGATTCTCGGCGTCGTCGTCAACGCGGTGCTCGCAAACCGAGTCGACGCCGACGCCGAGTGGTACCTCGGGAGCGACGTACTCCTCCCTCGGGGTCGCGACGAAGGCCCATCGGACGAAGACCAGTGAGGTAACGACTGGGTTCTCAGAACGACCGACTTCGAAAACAGTGACGGGGTACTCGCCGCCTAGAGGAGCAGCGTGACGACGGCCAGTACCAGGAAGATGACGACCAGGATGCGCGCGATTCCCATCGAGAGGCCGGCGATGCCGCGGAAGCCAGCGAGTCCGGCGACGATGGCGAGGACGAAGAACACGACGCCGTAGTAGAGGAATCCACCGCCGCCAGCCTGCAAGGGTGCGAGGGCGGCCGCTCCGAGTGATGCGGGAATCATCGTCCAGCGGAGAACTCACAGTTCCCCTGTGTCACCCCCGTGGTTGGGCCGGCGGTTAGTCGCGGATTCGCGGCGTCACCGAAGCCTGCGTCGTTTTCTGGTGTGCGTCTCATCACAGGTGAGAGTTCGAACCTCACGTCCAATGGGTTCGTCCCTTGCACATGCAGGCTTCGTCGGCGACAGTCGCTCGCTTCGGCCTCCACCGAGTCTCACTCGCGGGCATCGTCGTCCGTGTGGTCGCGCACGCTATTCGGAGCGACTGCCGACCGAAGCGACTCGACGTCGCGGAGACGGCGTAATTCGTCAATCGACACGTCGTCGATACTCTCGGCACGCCCGCCACTCGCGACGCCGCTCGTGAGGATGCTTCGAACCCCCTCTTCGATGGTCATATCCACGTCCACCAGCTGACTTCGCGGGACGTGGGTAAGGAAGCCACCGGTGACCGGATTCGGTGCCATCGGGAGGAATACCGTCACCATCTCCTCACCGGTCGCTTCGCACACGCTCTCCGGCGAGTCTCCTGTCTCGAACCCGAGGACGTAGGTGCCGTCACCCAGAAAGTCGACGAGTGTTATCTCGTCGAAGTTCTCCACGTCGGTGTCGAGCATCACGTCACCCATCCGTCGGAAACTCTGGTAGACCGTTCCGACGGCCGGAATCGACGCGATGGCACCGTCGATGGTTCCGATGAGGAACTCCCCGTATCGGTTGCGTCCCACCGAACCGACGACGACGATGACACCGAAGAGAACGGTGAGGGCAACGAGCTCGGAGAACACGTCGACGACGAGTGCGTAGACTCCCACGTCCGCGAGGAACCCGACGAACGCGTTCAGTTCGTCCCAGCGGCGAAAGCCAAGCCACTCTAGCAGGCCGACGAACGGCCCGAGTGCCTCGGTGACCACACCGAGCGCCACGTCGAGGATGTAGACGGTGACGACGATTGGAACGATAATCGCCAGTCCCGTGAGAACGACGTCGAGGAGGCCCTTGTATATTGACCGCCCCGCCGCTCGCGAGGGAGACGCTCGTGGTTCGTCACCGCTCGTCATGTCCGCCATTCAACCCGTTCATCGACGGTTGAGCCCCTCAACGGCGAGCTGTGCGACGAACCCGATGCCACTCCACTGGAGGGAGAGCATCCCGGCACCGAGCAGCAACAGTCCCTGTTTGGTCCGCCCTCCTGCTATCGCTCGAAAGCCCGACAGGATGGTCGTCAGTACACTCAGCCCCTTGGCCGCCCGTGAGTTCAGCAGTTGGAATCCATTCACGTGAGAACCGTATCGCTACAGCCCGGTAAGCGACGAGGCTGCACACGCAACCGACGGCCGACTCGACTGATGGACGGCCGAGACAGTCACTCGAACGAACGTTTCGGCCCCTAAACACATGTGCTTCGACGGAATACTCCCCACTCGTGGCGACTATCGTCAGAGGGTCCGTCCCGACCCAAGAGTTCGCGTTGAATCACACGCTCGCGGCACTCCCGAACGCCGAAGTCGAGTGTGAGCGTATCATCGAAAGCGGCGCTAACACCGTCATGCCCCTCCTCTGGGTCCGATACGCTGACCGGGCGGACGTCGACGCTGCGCTCGACGAGGACCAGTCGGTCGATAGCGTCTCCTGTCTCTCCGAGTTCGACGAGGAGTGTCTCTACCGCATGGAGTGGGTCGACCACGTCCAACTGCTCTTGCAGATGGTGACGAACTCCGACGCGACGGTTCTGGACGCCTACGGCCGGAAGGACCGGTGGAAACTCCGCGTCCTCTATCCGACCCGCGACGAGTTCGCGAAGACTCACGACTTCGCAGAAGACCACGGCCTCAACTTCGACGTGGAGTCGATTCGTGAGATGGACGGCGAACCCGCCGGCCGATTCGGTCTCTCGGAAGACCAGTTCCGCTCGCTCGTGTTGGCGGCCCAACGCGGGTACTACGAGGTTCCTCGACGGACCTCGCTGACTGAACTGGCCGACGAGATGGACATCTCACATCAGGCACTCTCAGAACGACTCAGGCGCGGGATGGAAGCACTCGTCGAAGACACGCTCCTCGTGGGGGCTGTCCCCGAGGACTTACAAGAGCGATAGTCGACGACGACGTTCCCGGTTCCACTCTGCGTTTCGCGTCTCTTTCTCGGCCACACAGCCTCTCCACATCACTTTCGAATGTCTGCGTCTCGCTCAGGGTGTCTTGCGAATCTTGTGTCTTCCACCATCCCCACGCTAGCGTCAGTTCTCCCTTTCGTATCGTCGTATGTGATTTATCTCACCTCATAGATGGGACTCCCGTCGAGTCTACCCAGTGGTTCGAGGCCAGAGACAGTGGAAGACGGGGGTGTCGGCGCGAGAAGAGTCAGCCTAGACGTTTGCGAGCGTCTCGAACTCGTTTCGAGCAATCGCGTCGGAGAGGGCGTCGAAGTCGATATCGTCGGGCATCTCGGACGGGTACTTTCGGCGGAAGTAGCTCACGATGTTCTTCACGTCGCGCGCGAGGAGTTCGCGCGCATTTTCGTGGTCGGTCGGGACGGCCTGTGGCCAGTCGAAGATGGTGATTCCTTTCTCACTGACGGCGACGTTGTACTCGGACATGTCGGCGTGGACGAACCCGGCGTCGTACGCCGAGGCCATCTCGTCGAGGATCAATTCGAGGACGCCAACGACCTGTTCGGAATCCAGTCTGGCCTTCCCGAGTTCGACGCCGTCGAGTTTCGACATGATGATTGCGTGGCGGTTGTGGTCCACCGGTCGTGGGACAGACACCTTCGGGAAGAGCGTCTCCAGTGCCTCGTACTCGCGTTCGGCGGCCTTGCGCGCGGTGTAGAGCCACGAGACGTGGTGGTTGTCGGAGGTGTAATCCCGTTCGCGGCGAACCTCGCGGAAGTTCGTATAGCCTTCGCGGTGGAACTTCAGCGCCATCGGTTTGTACGATTGCACCTCGAACACGTCGCTTTCTTTGCCGACGCCGAGTGGCGCGCCGAACCCCTGAATCGTATCTCGCTGGGCGAAGGTTCGCAAGGCGAGTGCGTCGTAGCCTCCGACCGTGAGTTTGTACCCCTCGTACTGGATGGTCTTGCGCTCGATGAGGTCGCGGGTCATACAGCGGTCGATTCGATAGTCGACCTCCTCGGCGGTCATCCCCGAGTTCTTCGGGAGTTTCTCGCGATTGACCCACTCGCTGAAGCGCATGCCCTGCTCGACGCCCGAGAGGAGATAGAAGTCCTCGGACTCGAGTTCGGCCATCACGCCGGCGACGTTCCGTGCCATGCCTCTCTGTCCGCGGGCGAGGCGTAAAAGGGCCGCGAGTCGCAAAATGATGGCTGATAAATCGAATACGACGATACGAAATAGGTGTCAACCACGTCTACTGGGTCGTTTGGGTCGCGGGTGGGGGACAGAGCAGTGAGTGAACCGTCAACGACGGGACTGCCAGATGAACTGGCTCACACGACGAAAATTATACCCCCTTCTCGCAATCATTAAGTCAATTTGCACCGTCTTTATTTTTGTAATGCGAATGCAGAATGTGAATTGACATGACTAACACCAATTCAAATCATCGTCTCGACGACATCGACCGTCGCATCCTGTACGCACTCATGCAGGACGGGCGAAACACGACTTCATCATCGATTGCGGAGACGGTCAACGTCTCGGGGGCGACTGTCCGTAACCGGATACACAGGCTCGAAGAACGAGGTATCATTCGCGGATACCCCGCCCACATCGACTTCGAACGGGCGGGCGGAAACCTGACGAACCTGTACCTGTGTAACGTCCCGGTTCCAGAACGTGAAGCGCTCGCTCACAGGGCGCGCGCGATTCCGGGCGTCGTCAACGTTCGAACGCTGATGACCGGGCGGCGCAATCTCCACGTCGTCGCCATCGGTGAGACGACGTCCGACCTCCAGCGAATCGCACGAAATCTCTCACAACTCGGTATCGAGATAGAAGACGAGGATTTGGTCGAAGACGAGTTCTTCAGCCCTTACGCGCCGTTCAATCCCGACGACAGTCGGTCTGAGACACCGAACGACGTTATCAGTCTCACTGGGGAGGCGACTATCATCCAACTCACTGTTCGGGACGCAGCCCCCATCGTGAACTACACCCTCGAAGAAGCGAGTCGACAGGGCATTCTCGACGAGACTATCCTCGTCATCGGTATCGAACGAGACGACACGGAACTCACTCCTCACGGTGACACTGTCATCCAACCTGACGACATCGTCACCATCCTCTCGCGGAATTACACCGATGACGCGGAACTCGACGTGTTTCGTGGGCCTCGAACAGAGGCGGTCAACCAGTAACACCCCGACCATGCTCTCTCTCGTTTCGTTCCTTCGATCGTGGCTTGCCCCCGAGGAGATACACGTCGAGTGTCGTGACTGCGGAACCACGCTCGACCCCGTCGTCGAACCGTGTCCACAGTGTGGTTCCACGCAGCGTTCCCGGTATCAGGTGATGTAAGATATGACATACTCGTTCACAGAATCCATCGTCGTCCCGGTTGCAGACCAAGCAGACGCGCGGAAGACTGCGACTGCACTCGAAACGTACGACGTCGGGGACGTGACCGTCCTGCACGTCGTCGAGAAGGGAGAGGGTGTCCCGGACAAGACGCCCATCGTCCAGTCAGAAGAGATTGCAGCGGAGTCGTTCGAAGCGTTCCACGAGTCGTTTCCCGAGGCAGAGACACAAATAGTCTACCGGCGAGACGTGGTCGCAGGGATTACCGAGGTGGCGCAAGAACTCGATGCGAGCGCCATCGTGTTTCGGCCACGTGGCGGTGGCCGAATCCTTCAATTCCTCTCCGGCGACCGGTCGCTTCGACTCATCACAGCGGCCAGACGGCCGGTCATCGCCCTCACCGAGACGGAAGACGACGAATCGATCACCGAAGACGCTGACGAATCAGCGGTGGTGTAAATGTCGTCCGGAGACGAAGAACTCGCCAAAGACCTCGGTCTACTGTCGGCGCTGACCATCGGTGTCGGAACGATGATTGGCGCGGGCATCTTCGTCCTCCCGGGACAGGCCGCGGCGGCGGCAGGCCCAGCAGTCGCCCTCTCGTTCGTCGTCGGTGGTGTCATCTCGCTTTTCACCGCGCTCTCGGCGTCCGAACTCGGGACTGCCATGCCGAAGGCGGGCGGCAGTTATTACTACGTGAACCACGCCCTCGGACCGCTCTTCGGGTCCGTCGCTGGATGGGGCAACTGGATGGGGTTAGCCTTCGCCAGTGCGTTCTACACCCTCGGCTTCGGTGAGTACCTCGCCTCGTTCCTCCCCTTGCCCGCACTCTCGCTCGGCCCGTTTGGGCTCACGTCGTACCAGATTGGGGCGTTGTTGGCCGGGACAGCCTTCATCGCAATCAACTACATCGGTGCGAAAGAGACCGGACGTATCCAGATAGTCATCGTCACGCTGCTGGTCGGTATCCTCACCATCTTCTCTATCCTCGGCTTCCTTCAGGCGGATATCACGACGCTCCGCCCGTTCTTCCCCGCTGAAACCGGCGGTGCGGCCGCAGTTCTCCCCGCGACGGGCCTCGTCTTCGTCTCCTTCCTTGGATTCGCGAAGATTACGACCGTCGCAGAAGAGTTGAAAAATCCCGGTCGAAACCTCCCGTTGGCCGTCGTCGGGAGCGTCGTCATCGTCACCGTCATGTACGCCATCATCATGGTGGTGCTGATGGGTGTGATCAACTGGCGCCAACTCGCTCCAGAGTTCACCCAGACGCCCGTCTTGGACGTGGCGGAGATTGCGTTCGGGACCATCGGCCTCGCCGGGGTTGGCGTCGCGCTTCTGACGTTCGCGGGCCTTCTCGCCACCGCGTCGAGTGCGAACGCGAGTATTCTGGCGTCTTCGCGAATCAATTTCGCGATGGGGCGTGACAAACTCGTCTCGGACAAACTCAACGCCATCCATCCGTCGTTTGCGACGCCCTATCGGAGTATCGCCGTCACCGGAGCCCTCATCCTCGCGTTCATCGTCGTCGGCGACGTTAAGACGCTCGCCAAGGCTGGCAGCGTCCTCCACCTCATCGTCTACGGGATGCTCAACATCGCGCTCATCGTGATGCGACAGGCCAACGTCGAGGAGTATCAACCGGCGTTCGAAGTGCCACTCTACCCGATTACGCCAATTCTCGGCGCTGTGACCTCGTTCGGTCTCATCGCGTTCATGGAACCACTCGAAATCCTCCTGTCTGTCGGCTTCGTCGCCGGCGGACTCGTCTGGTATCTGGCGTACGCGCGCGGCGAGGCCACGAAACAGGGGATTCTGACGCAGTACATCCTCTCGCGGGCCGACGAGATGCCGGCAGCGGCGGTGTCCGCCGCAAGTTCGGTCCAGCCCGACGGTGGTGAGTACACGGTGATGGTTCCACTGGCAAACCCCGAACACGAACACGACCTCATCGCCCTCGCGAGCGTCATCGCGAAACAACGAGGCGGACGAGTCGACGCCGTTCACATCGTGACGGTCCCGTACCAAACAGCCCTGCAGTACGGTGCCGACCACGTCGACGACCTCGACGCGGAGTCACAGGCCCTCCTCGAACGCGCCAGTCGCCACGCCACGACGTTCGGCGTCGACGTCGAGACACACACGGTCGTCTCTCACCAGTCGTTCGAGGAAATCTTCGACGTGGCTGAGGACCACGACGCCGACCTCGTCGTCATGGGTTGGGGCCCCGATTCCCACGGCGCACCGGGGCGAGCAGAGGGGAGGTTCGACGAACTGACCGAGGATATTCCGTGTGACTTCCTCGTCCTCAGGGACCGGGGGTTCGACCCGAGCGAGGTGCTCGTCCCCACGGCCGGTGGCCCCGATTCCGACCTCTCGGCCGAAGTTGCCACGGTGCTTCGGTCGGAGTACGATTCGAACGTGACGCTCCTCCACGTCGCCGACTCGGTCGAAGAAGGAGAGGTGTTCCTCGAAGAGTGGGCAGAGAGCCACGGTCTGGGCGACGCGACACTGCAGGTCGAGACTGGCGACGTGGAGACCGCAATCGAGCGGGCGGCAGTCGGCAAGTCGATGGTGATTCTCGGCGCGACGGAGCGCGGGTTACTCACCCGACTGGTCCGCGGGACTATCGCGGAGGACGTCGTCGACGACATCGAGGGCTCGGTCCTGCTTGCGGAGCGAGCGCGCCACAGAGGGTTTCTCGAAAGACTCTTCGGCGACTGAGTTCTCGCCGCGACACTCGTGGCCCGTTACTGTTCGACGTTCACCCGATACGGCAGTCCCTTGGGGTTGAACGTCCCATCGGCGTCGCACTGGACCGACACCGGGTCGAGGGCTGCGTTTCTGTCTGTCGGATACCATGGCCGACCCTCGGCCGCGACGACGAATCGGCCTGTCCTGTCGCCGACGAACACGACCGTTCCCCCGCCGAACTCGCTCATAACCTCCACGTCGACTGCGTCCGTCAGGTCTGAGACGAACGCTTGGACGTCGGGGACGGCCATCCCGACTTCCGTCACGCCCACGATGTCTGTCTTCGGGTCGAAGGCTCCCGACGACTGCCCGTCGTAACAGATGTACTCGATGATGTTCCCTTCCGGGTCTTCGAAGTAGACGGAGTCGCAGCCAAGAAAGTCGAATCGGATGCTCGGTCCCTCGTCGGTTTCGAGGACGCCAACGTGTTCGTCGACCCACGCGACGACCGAGTCCACGTCGGCATCGACGGTAAAGGCGAGGTGGTCGGCGTCGGTGTCTCCGAGTTCGAACCAGAGTGTCGTTTCGCCGGCGGTCACGGAGCGTTGTGACCCCGGAACGGCACCGAACCCGAGCGTCTCGACGTAGAACTCACACAGCGAGATGGGGTCGGTCGCGGCGATGGCGACGCGGTGGAAGTGCATACGCTAGCCAACTGTGCCGGGCGGTGTAAACGAATCGCTCGTTCTGTGTGCGTGGGTTTGCAGAGAGACGTGCAGCTGCGGGTCTGCGCCGAAATCGCTTTCTCGCGCGTTGCCGAAACCCGACTATGAACGACTCGCAGGGCGCGCTTTCCGACCGAGAGTGGCGGTTGATTCGCGAGGATATCCGCCCCGGCGCGATGCAGATGGCGCTCGACGAAGTCGCAGGCGAGACTGCTGCGTCGGGCGGCCCACGAACGGTTCGCGTCTACTCGTGGGAACCGAGCTGCCTCTCGCTCGGATACGGCGAAGACCCCGAGACGGTCGATTGGGAGTTCTGCGAACGCGAGGGAATCGACGTGACGCGCCGTCCGACCGGGGGCGGCGGTATCTATCACGACCGATACGGCGACGTCGCGTACTCTATCGTCGCGCCGAAAGCGGAACTGCCGGGTGACCTCATCGACTGCTATCACCTCCTGTGCGAACCGATTTTAGACGCGATTCGGTCAGTCGGCGTCGACGTGGGTTTCGTGGACGAAGATGTCCCGGTCATCTGGCATCCAGCATGCTATCTCCGGGCGCTCCACCCCGCCCACGACATGGTCGCCGAAGGGCGGAAAGTCGCCGGCAACGCCCAGTACCGCCGACGCGACGCGGTCATCCAACATGGCTCGCTCACCTACTCGGTCGATGCCGAGACGCACCTCGGCGTGTTCGACGGCCACGACGTGACGCCCGAGGAGTTCAGAGAACGCGTCGCTGGCATCGACGAACTCGCAGACGTGTCCCGCGAGGAGTTCGTCGAGGCGGTGACCGACTCGCTGGCCGACTTCGTCGACGCCGAGGAGGGGTCGTGGACCGACGAGGAACTCGATGCGGCGCGAGCAAAGGTCGAAGAGAAGTACGACACCGACGACTGGGTGCGCAGACGGCCCGGGTCACGGTGACACTGTTTTCGACCTGATTCCCTCTTCGTCGTTGGCCGACTCCGAAGTCCCTTTGTTCGGGTACGCCGTGGGGGTTCGCATGCAAGTGGGCGCACACGTCTCGATGTCTAGTTCGAAGACTTCCTCCGACGAGGAGACGCCACCGCACGGCAACGTCGCGAACGCCGTCTTCCGGCAGGTCGCCGTCGGCGGCAACTGCGGGCAGATATTCACCACCTCGCCGCAGGTGTGGCGAGACCCCGATATCTCCGACGAAGAGGCCGAACTCTTCCGCGAGGAAACCGCGGACAATCTCGAGGGACCGTGGGTCATCCACACCTCGTATCTCGTCAACCTCTGTACGCCGAAAGACGGCCTTCGCCAGAAGTCACTCGACTCGATGCAGACGGAAGTCGATATGGCCGACAAACTCGGGATTCCGTACGTAAACGTCCACCTCGGCGCGCACACCGGCGCGGGGGAACAACAGGGCCTCGACAACGCCGTCTCCGTCCTCGACGACATCGACGTTCCCGACGGCGTCACCATCCTCATCGAATCCGACGCCGGGTCGGGCACGAAGATGGGTGACGACTTCGCCCATCTGGGATACGTCCTCGAACACTCCGAACAGGATCTTGACATCTGTCTCGACACTGCCCACGCGTTCGCCGCAGGCTACGACCTCTCGACGGCCGAAGGCGTCGACGAGACGTTCGAGCAACTCGACGACGAAGTCGGTCTGGAACACCTCAAGTGCGTCCACCTGAACGACTCGAAACACGGGTGCGGCACGAACAAAGACGAACACGCCCACATCGGCGAGGGACTCATCGGCGAAGAGGGTATGCGCGCGTTCATCAACCACCCCGCAATCGTCAACAACGACGTGCCGCTCGTCCTGGAGACGCCGACCGAAGACGGGAAGAGTTACGCCTGGAACATCGAACGCGTCCGCCAGTACCGCGCCGACGCGAACTGATACTGGGCCGGATTCGACTGGCTACACCAACTGACTACACCAACTGACTACACCAACTAGCCACACCAACTGACCACACCGACTGACTTTTGGTTTCGCGGAACTCGACTGCGAGTGTGCGACGGTTCTCGGAATCGTATCTTCAGCGGACGCGACAGGGGATGTGGGACGACTCACGGACTGCCCTCACCGACCTCTCTCTCGATAGTCGAACCCGTATCCTCGACGTTGGGTGCGGAACGGGCGAGTTCACGCGCGTCCTCGCCGAGGAGTCAGACGCCCGCGTCGTCGGTGTCGATGCCGACGAATCGCTGCTGTCGGTCGCTGCCGGCCGCCCCGAAATCGAGGTGGTCGCCGGCGACGCCACACGACTCCCGTTTGCCGACGACGCGTTCGACCTCGTGGTCTGTCAGGCGCTGCTCGTGAACCTCCCGGACCCGGTGGCCGCGCTACGCGAGTTCGCGCGCGTCTCGTCGGACCTCGTGGCGACGGTCGAACCAGACAACGCCGCCGTCGGCGTCGATTCGACCGTCGACGCCGAAGTATCCCTCGAACGCCGGGTGAGAGCAGCGTTCCTCTCGGGCGTGCAAACGGACGTTGCCCTTGGTGACCGTGTCCCAGAACTGTTCGACGACGCCGGACTCTCGGTCGTCGGAACCCGACGCTACCACCACCGAAAGCTGACCGAACCTCCGTACGACGAGTACGACGTACAGAGTGCGGCACAGAAAGCGACCGGTGAGGGACTTGACCGCCACGAAGCAGACCTCAGGCGCGGACTCGACGCGGACGTGTCTTACGAGTCGACTCGGCGAGAGTGGCGGCAGATGGGCCGCGACGTAGTCGAACAGATTCGAGACGGGACGTATCGGCGGGCCGAAGTCGTCCCGTTCGACGTGACGACTGGTCGTGTCTGACGGGCGAGTTTACCGGCCGAGTCTGACGGCTGTGTCTAACACGTCCGACGAGTTTCACGCGGTTGGGGGTGGGCTCGTCGTTATCCCAAAAAGAGGTCTATCATGTTTCCGCTGGAGCGACCGCGATAGAGTTCAGAGAAGCCGCAGTTCGTACACGAGACGACCGTGAACTGGCGATTCTGAATGTCGAACATCTTCGTCAGTCCGCTTCCCGACGTCGCAATCGTGTCCGTCTCGGCTTCGGTGTGGCCACACTTCGGACAGCCTTCTCGGTCGTGGTCTGCTGGAGGGCTCATACGCAACGGTGCTCCCGAAGATGACATAAATTTGATGCCCAAACAACTACGACCATCCCGTTCGACGAACGTGTATGGCCGCCGAAGGATTCGTCTTCGTGCTCTTTTTCGCTCTCGCGATTGGCGTCCCGCTCGTCCTCTACTGGGCGATGCAACAGGAGACCGAGAACCTCCCGACGATGGATCGAGAAGAAGCGGAACGTCGAGCCAAAGACGAAGGGGCCCGATACAACCAGTCGTCACGTCGGAGAGAGTGACGTCAGACCACGTCGCCGCGAACGGTCGTCCCCGTCTGTTCGGCACGGTACGTCCGCATCGCTTCGACTGCCGTCTCAGCCTCGTCGCCCGCTAACCCCAGCATCTCCAACGCGGCGGTGAGCGTCGGGAACGCGAACTCACCGTTTCGGAGTTTCTCCATCGCACTCGGTGAGCGCTGGCCGTCGGCGTAGAGACAGACACCACGCGGGTCGAGAATCTGTTCGTACGCCTCGCGGGCCATCGCTCCTTTCAGTCGCTGGGTGACGTTGTCTTCGAACGAGGCGTTACACACTTCGAGGTGGACCGGTTCGTCGTCGGGGAGAAGGTGTGCTGCGAGACATTTCTCGGGAGCGGCGTAGCCGTTCGAATTCGCCCGAATCAGGTCGGGATGTTCGCGTGCCCACTCGGCGCGGATGCTCTTCCCGACGCCCTTCACGCCGTGCGATGCTTCGAATTCGTCGGCCGCGTCGGGGTCGCCCCGGAGAAGGATGTCTTTCGTCACGTACACGTCGAGTCGGTCAAGTGGGTCGAGGCCGAGGGCCACGTCGCCGTAGACCCACACCTCGCGGACCGGAACCGGGAGTGTGTCTGATTCGACGGCATCGACCACGCGCTCGACTCGGTCGAGGGCGGCGTCTCGTTCCATTGGGTGTCTGTGAGAGTCGAACGGTCAAACCGGTTGCGACCAGCGACCACGCCCGTCGCGAGGCGAAACCCGTATCCCTCCTGCCAAGCAATCGACCGGCAATGGAGTGCGACAAGTGCAGTCGGGACGCGGTGATGCACGCGGCTTACTCTGGGGCACATCTCTGTGACGAACACTTCTGTGCCTCGGTCGAAAAACGCGTGCGCCGCCGTATCCGCGAAGACAACATGCTCCCGCGGGACGCGACGCCCGAGGACCCCCAGACGTGGGTTATCGGTCTCTCCGGCGGGAAAGACAGCGTCGTCCTCACGCACATTCTCGACGAGACGTTCGGCCGCGACCCACGAATCGAACTCGTCGCGTTGACCATCCACGAGGGAATCGAAGGCTACCGCGACAAATCCGTCGACGCCTGTGTCGAACTCGCGGAAGCCCTCGACATCCACCACGAAGTCGTCTCGTACGAAGACGAGTTCGGCGTGCAGATGGATGACGTCGTCGAGAAAGACCCCGAAAACATGGCCGCGTGTGCGTACTGCGGTGTGTTCAGACGCGACCTCCTCGAACGCTTCGCCGACGAACTCGGCGCGGACAAACTGTTCACGGGCCACAACCTCGACGACGAAGCACAGACCGCGTTGATGAACTTCTTCGAGGGCGACCTCCGGCAGGTCGCGAAACACTTCGACGCCAGCATCGGTGACTTCGAGAAACGCCGGGAGTCCGGCGACTTCATCCCACGCGCCAAACCACTCCGCGACGTTCCCGAGAAGGAAGTCGCACTCTACGCCCACTTGAAAGACCTCCCGGCACACATCACCGAGTGCCCACACTCGTCGGAGGCCTACCGCGGTGAGATTCAGCAACTACTGTTGAAACTCGAAGAGAATCACCCGGGGACGCGGCACTCGATTATGGCTGGATACGAAGAACTCGCCGGGCTAGTCGCAGACGAGTACCGGGGCGACGGACAGGTCGACCTCAACGACTGTGATCGCTGTGGGTCGAAGACGGCGGGCGATATCTGTCGGAAGTGCCGCCTCATCGAGTCGATAGAAGCAGTGTAAGACGCCGGATTCCTCCCATATTTTCGTACGTACTCGTGCTGTCGCTCACGAGTCGAAGATATGTCGTCGAAACGGGTTCGGAAGGAACCCACTGACAAGAAAAACTGCGTGCCGAACGGACACAGTGGAGTCCAAACGGATCTGGTGGAATCCGAGTGGACCGAATAACCTGTACGGATCTGGTGGAATCCGTACGGATTTGGTGGTGTCCGGACGGGTCTTGCTCGGTTACCGGATGACGTCGAGACCGTTGTTCTGTTCGGACTCGTCGCGTCCGCCGTCAGACCACGTTCCGCTCTGTGGCGTTTGAGCTCGCTGCGAACTGTCGAATTCCGAGCGTTGTTGTTGCCGTCCTTCGATGCTCTGGCGGGATTTGTCGGCCTGCTTTTGCGTCGTTGGACCGAGAACTTGCGCCGATTGGACGCCGGTCATGATGGCCATGACACGGACCTTCCCTTTGTACTCGTCCTGGATGCGAGCGCCCCAGATGACGTTCGCCGCCGCTTCGAGTCGTTCGGTGATGCTACTCGCGATTCCCTCGGCCTCCTTGAGTGTGAGGTCAGGGCCGCCCGTGATGTGAACGAGGCCACCGGATGCGCCACGGTAGTCGACGTCCAAGAGCGGGTGGTTCATCGCGTCGTTGACCACCTCTTGGGTCTTGTTCTTGTCTTGCGTCTCACCGACGAGCATCACCGCGACGCCGCCCTGATTCATGATGGTAGACATGTCGGCGTAGTCGAGGTTGATGAGCGACGGTTGGGTGATGGTCTCCGAGATGCCCTTGACGGTTTCGGCGATAATCTGGTCCATGACCGAGAACGCCTTGCCGATAGGCAGGTTCGGGACGTAATCGAGGAGTCGGTTGTTGTCCAGCACGATGATCGAGTCGGCCTCGTTGCGGAGGTTTTCGAGTCCCTCCTCGGCCTTCACCGTCCGGGCACGCTCGACGTTGAACGGGGTCGAGACCATGCCGACGACGATTGCGCCTTGCTCTTTTGCAATCTTGGAGACGACGGGTGCTGCACCGGTACCGGTGCCACCGCCCATCCCCGCAGTGACGAACACGAGGTCGGCGTCACCGAGAACGTCTTTGACGGTTCCCTGTGCCATTTCGGTGGCGCGTTCCCCCATCGAGGGGTCGCCACCAGCACCGAGACCCTGCGTCAGGGATTTCCCGACGAGAATCTTCGTGTCCGCTTCGATCATCTTCAGGTGCTGCTTGTCGGTGTTGATCGCAACCGTGTCGGCACCTTCGACGCCGATGTTGTAGAGCCGGTTGATCGTGTTGTTGCCAGCACCACCACAGCCGACGATGACGATACGAGGGTCACCGAACTGGTCGTCATCGGTGTCTTCGAGCTTCGTCTTGCGCTCGGCCTCGTCTCGCTCCATCGCCTCGCGAACGATATCTTGCATCGGTTACACCTTCGCCCAGCCGCGCTTGCTGGTAGATTCGCGCTGGCGTTTGTCGGTAGTCTGTTCGTTGAGCATCTCGCGGACGGCAGAACGAATGGCTTCAGATCGATTCGGGAACTCACCCGTCTCGACCATTCGCTCGACCTCCTCGATTTGCTGCTTCGGAATTCGTAGTGTCACACGCTCCATATTTTCATTCCCCCGGTAAGACGGTGCGCCGCACACATGTGCGAATGTCTTACACGCCAGAATCAACGGACGACGCCGGGGTACGGGTCGTCGTTGGGTGGCTGTAAGACAACCGTCTTACGCGTAAGTCACCACAGAGCGATAGGATATAAATGTAACGCCGTTTGTAAGACAATGCCTGAATTGCCCGTATACGGCTCTTAATCGGTGATTATGCTATTCGAGGACGTCGGCAGCAGGTGTCCGACGGCCACATTCGGGGCAGAACGCCCAGTCTGAGCGAAGTTCGTCGCCACACTCACAGAATACTCGGTGAGACGCCTTCTCGCCACAGTTCGGGCAGTAGACGTGGGTCGAGTCGACCGCTTCGCCGCACTGGTTGCACGTCGATTCTGTCTCGGGCGCTGGTTTCTCCGCTGTGTGTTCCGGTGTCTTACGCCCTCCGGGGGTGGCGACAGCTGGGCCGTACTCCGCGTTTACGTCCGACTCAGCGGCCGTACCGTCCACGTTGATGTTGACGTTCACTTCGGAGGACTCACGGTTGGCAGTGCGCGTCGCGACCGCGTCGTCGACGAGGGACGGGAGTCGTTCGTCGAGTTGTGCTTCGACGATGTCTTCGACCCGAGCAGACAGCGCCGCGTCGAGTTCGCTTTCGTTGTGGTGCGCCGGCGCGTCGGCGTCATCACGTTCCATCTGGTCGAGGTACTGGCGGAGCGCCTCACGCATCGCCTCGCTCTTCGAGGTGTCGAGGCCATCCAGTCGCTCGACGAGGTCGTCGTCGGCGCGGAACGTGATCTTCGTCATCTATCCGGCAATCAGTGTGTTGCCATATCAATGTTCGCCTCTGTCTGACAGAAGTCACACGCCGGGCGGGTCGAATGATAATCGTTAAAACCGTCGACCGGATAGAAATCAGTGACCGCTCTTAGCTCAGCCTGGCAGAGCAGCCGACTGTAGATCGGCTTGTCCCCCGTTCAAATCGGGGAGAGCGGACTTTTCCTGCGAACAACGTGAGCAGTGAAACGTCCCCCTCGACCCGAGTTGAGCAGCGAGCAAATCGCAGATTTGCGAGTGAGTTCAAATCGGGGAACAGAGAGAGATCCGAGAGCGGACGTTTCCGGCGAACAACGTGAGCAGTGAAACGTCCGCTTCGACTTGAGTACTGAACGACGACTGCCGCGACCCAATCCATTTACTGACAACGTTCTGTACCTCCTCCCATGGACACCAGACCACTCGGTACGACTGGATACGACGTCTCAGAGATCGGACTCGGAACGTGGCAACTCGGCGGTGACTGGGGCCCCGTCTCCGACGAAGACGCCTCCGCGGCAATCGAAGCCGCACTGGACGCGGGTATCTCTTTCCTCGACACTGCGGACGTGTACGGCGACGGCGACAGTGAGCGGCGAATCAGGTCGGCTCTCGACGACCGCGACGACGATGTGATCATCGCAACCAAAGCAGGCCGCCGCCTCGACCCCCACGACGCGGACAGATACACCTACGAGAACCTCGACCAGTTCGTCGACCGAAGTCGGGCGAATCTCGACGTCGAGTCACTCGACCTGCTCCAACTCCATTGTCCGCCACGCGAGGCCTACTACCGTCCCGAAGTGTTCGACGCCCTCGCAGACCTCCGAGACGCCGGAAAGATAGACCACTACGGCGTGAGCGTCGAGAAAGTCGAAGACGCGCTGAAAGCAATCGAGTACGACGGCGTCGAGACAGTCCAGATAATCTTCAACCCACTTCGACAGCGACCCGCCGAGCTGTTCTTCCGTGAGGCACAGCGCCGGAACGTGGGCGTCATCGTTCGCGTCCCGCTCGCATCCGGACTGCTCACCGGTGCGCTCTCGGAAGACACCGAGTTCGGAGAAGACGACCACCGCAACTACAATCGCCACGGAGAAGCGTTCGACGTTGGCGAGACGTTCTCGGGAATCCCGTTCGAAGACGGACTCGCCGCCGCCGACTCGCTCGAAACCGTCGTCCCCGACGGCGTCTCACTCGCGCAGTTCACGCTCCGCTGGATTCTCTCGTTCGACGCCGTGAGCACCATCATCCCGGGGTCGAAGACACCCGAACACATCCGTGACAACGTCGCCGCCGCGTCGCTCCCGCCGCTGTCGGCCGACCAGTTCCAGCACGTCGAAGAGGTGTACGACACGTACGCACGGCAGCACGTCCACCACCACTGGTGAGTGCTGGGTAGCCGTCGGCTGGTGACGTATCGATCAGGCGCAGGAAAAGGACGACTGGTCAGTCTGTGTGCGCCTACGCGAAGATGTCTTTGTAGCCTTTGCGGATGAAGTAGCGGGTCCAGTTCCCGTAGGTCCGGTCGGCGGGGTGGTCGGCAACCTGTTCGTACTGGACGATTCCGTCTTCGTCGACGATGTACGTCCCAGCGATGCCCGTCACGCCGTGGCTGGTCTCTTCGGTTCCGCTGTACTGGTCTGCGACGACGCCGTCAGGGTCTGCAGCGAGTTGGAAGTCGAGGTCGAAACGGTCGCGCATCTCGGTGAGGTCGCCGAGTTCGCTCGTGACGACGGGCAGCACGTCGACGCCGTCGTTGAACCAGAGGTCGTACGCGACTTCGTCGAAGGTTTGGAGCTGTTCGGCACAGAACGAACACCAGTGGCCGCGATTGACGAGGACGACAGTTGGACCGCTCTCCAGCGTCTCCGAGAGGGTTACTTCGTCGCCGGCGGTGCGTTCGAGTGTAAAGTCGGGGGCTTCAGTTCCCAGCAGACTCATCGCCCGAGTCGAAGAACTGCGCGTATCTATACCCGGGGCAGTCGGGTAGCGTTCGCGCATAACCTCTTCTGTCGCAGTGATTCTCGAAAACAGGAGCGTTGGGTACACTGAGTCGCACATTCGAGCACGTCACTTATGCGCACACGACATGATAGTACAGTTATGTCTTCACGTCTTCCATCGAGTGAGTTCGCTGCGCGTCTCGATGCGATCCGTGGGAGTCTCATGGACACCACCGCGGATGCCGCGCTCTGGTTCGATGCGCAGAATATCGAGTATCTCTCGGGATTCAACCACGTCCAGACGGAACGCCCGGTCGCACTCGTCGTCACCGACGACCACGTCGAACTCGTCGTCCCGCGACTCGAATACGAACGTGCGTCCGAGATTCCACGACTCGACAGCGTTCGGTCGTACTTCGACTACCCCGGCGGGAATCCGATGAAAACCGTCGTCGAGGCGCTTCGTGAACTCGGTGTCATCACTGTTGCGGCCGACATGGACGGTGCACCGGGAACGATGGGCTACCACGGCCCGCCGCTCTCGGCATCGGTCGACGTTATCGAGCAGTCGTGGGCCGACCGGATGCGCTGGGAGAAGACGGACGCAGAGGTCACGTGTATTCGCGAGTCGGTCCGGTGGGCCAATCTCGGCCATCAGTATCTCGTCGACTTCACGGAGGTGGGTGCCCACCCGATCACCGTCTCACAGCAGGCGTCGATGGAGGCGTCACGGGCCATGCTCGACACGCTCGGAGACAGATACGCAGTCCGAACCCGTGGCTCCGGGCCGGTCCACGCGGGCTACATCTCCGGGGGACAAACCGCCCGCCCACACGGGTTCACACCCAACGAACGTCTCTCGGAGGGAGATGTCATCATCACGGGTGCGACAGCAAACGTCGACGGCTATCACTCCGAACTCGAACGGACGATGTTCCTCGGAGACCCATCGGGCGAAGACCAGTATTACTTCGAACTCGTGTGCGAAGCACAGGAGCTTGCCATCGACGCACTCGGCCCCGACGTCCCCGTCGATTACGTCGACCACGTCGTCTGGGAGTACTTCGAAGAACACGGCGTCACCCACCTGGCACAACACCACGTCGGCCACAACATCGGTCTCGGGGCCCACGAACCGCCGTATCTCGACCGCGGGTGGGCCGACCACTGTGCCGACCCGATCACGGACCACACCGAATCTGACGCCGATATCGGTGTCGGACAGGTCTACACTATCGAACCGGGTCTCTACACCGAGACGGCGGGCTACCGACACTCCGACACGGTTCTCGTCACCGAGTCGGGCACGGAGACGCTCACGTACTTCCCCAGAGATATCGAGTCGAACACCATCCGTGTGTAACGGTCCGGAAACCCGCGACCGTCTTCGTCCTTCGCTATATTCAAGTAGAGTTTCACCAATGCAATTGTAGTGGCAGTCACGTTCGACCTCTTCGGCACGCTCGTCGATGCCGAGTATCCGGAAGACCCCGGAAAGGCAGTCGCGGACAAACTCCGGGAGTACGGTATCGATGTTCCAGACGATTGGGACGTCGCCTACCGCGAGGTCCACATCGACGCCCCCGACGGAGCAGAGGTTCCGCTCCCTGCGCACGTCGCGGCGACACTCCGTTCTCGTGGCGTCGAGACGCCCAACAACGCTGCTCGGCGGGCAGTCGTCGCGGCGTTCGACCCGGAAGTGACCACGCGTCCCGGTGCAGTCGAGGCAGTCGAAGCGGCCAGAGACGCTGGCCCTGTCGGCATCCTCTCGAACTGTTCGGTTCCGGAACTCGTCGCACGGACGCTCATCAGGTCTGACCTCGACTGGCGTGAGTTCGACGCTATCACGAGTAGCGTCGCCTGTGGGTGGCGAAAACCGCATCCGGAGGCGTTCGAAGCGGTGGCACGAAACCTCGATGTCGACCCATCCGCGCTGGTGCACGTCGGTGACGACCCGGCGTCGGACGGGGGTGTCGAGGACGTAGGCGGCACGTTCGTCACTCTCGAAACGACGACACTCGAGGAGTTCGCGAGCGACCTTCGAGACGGGAGATACTCGTGCCCGTGACTGCGACAACTGCCGTCGTCGTCGCCGCGATACTCGACCGATTGGTCGCAGAACCACCGACACGCATCCACCCAGTTGCTCTGTTCGGGCAGGCCGTTGCACCGTTCGACCGCGAATGGTCACACCCGGTTGCAGTTGGTGCAGTGGTCGCAGTCGTACTCCCGATACTTGCGGCAGGTGTCGTCGCGGGCGCAACGTGGAGTGGGACACTCGTCTCTCCGTGGGTTGGGGCCGGCATCGCGGCACTCGCACTCTTTTCGACGACGAGTCTGCGGATGCTCCTCGACGCGACAGCGACAGTCGTCTCCGCGACGGCAACCGATATCGAGACGGCCCGAACTGAACTCCGGGCGCTGGCCGGCCGCGACTCGTCGTCGCTCTCGGCGGGCGAGATTCGAAGCGCTGCCGTCGAAAGTGCGGCCGAGAATCTCGCTGACGGACTCGTCGCACCGCTCCTCGCGTTTGCGCTCTTCGCACCCGTCTCGCTCCCGCTCGGAGCAGGGGCGGCGGCGTGGGTCAAAGCAGTAAACACGCTCGACTCCATGCTCGGCTATCGCCACAAACCGGTCGGGAGCGTTCCCGCACACCTCGACGATGCGGTGATGTGGCTTCCGGCCCGACTCTCCGCACTCTTGTTGGCTCTCGCTGCCGGGTCGCCCCGTGTTCTTCCACGAGTCGGGTCGCTCGCTCGCCGACCGGCCTCCCCGAACTCCGGGTGGCCGATGGCAACGCTGGCAACACTGCTCGGCACCCGACTGGAGAAACCGGACCACTATCTGTTAGACGCCGGGCCCGACTTCCCCGACGCAGCAGTAGCGACACGTGCTGTCAGTCTCGTCTCTCGTGCCGGACTCGCGGCCTTCGCCCTCACGGGGGTGGTCGTGTGGTTCTGAACGCGGTCCGCGGTGGACTCGGATTCCTCACGCGACTCCCTGTCGGCGGTGGCGAACCCGCGTGGAATGCCTTCAGACGTACGCCAGTCGCGTTCCCGCTGGTTGGCTACGTGGTCGGCGGACTCGCCGCGCTCCCGTTCTTGCTCCCGCTTCCGATTCCGACTGCTGCGGCGCTCTACCTCGTGACGCTTTACCTCGTGACGGGCGTCACCCACGCCGACGGACTCGCTGACCTCGGTGATGCGGCCGTCGTTCACGGTGACGCCGAACGTCGCCGCTCGGTACTGAAAGACTCGCAAACGGGCGTTGGCGGCCTCCTCGCACTCGGGGTGACGCTGGTCGTTCTCGCGCTTGGTGCATTCGGCCTCGCCGATTTCGGTTGGCGTCTCGGCCTCACGGCGAGCGGTCTCTCACTCACGGCGGGGTTCGTCATCGCACTCGCCGCCGAAGTGGGCGCAAAAGCGGGGATGGCCACACTCGTCTGCCTCGGAACGCCCGCACACGACGGCCTCGGGTCGGCACTCGTCGGTGAGAACGGCCCGTCGGGTCTGCTCGGCGTCGCCGTTATGTGCCTTCCACTCGTCGCACTCGCACCGGCGACTGGTGCCCTTGCCGTCGTCGCCGCACTCCTCTGTGGCCCGCTCGTCGCCCTGCTCCTCCGGTCGTGGGGTCGGACCCACCTCGGCGGCGTCTCGGGTGACCTCATCGGGGCAACGAACGAACTCGCGCGGGCGACGGCGATTCACGTGGGGGTGGTGACGTGGACGCTCTTGTGATGTGTGGTGGCCGCGGCACTCGTCTCGACGCGCCGGTCGAAAAACCGCTCGTCGAAGTCTGTGGCCGACCGATGCTCGACCGTATCGTCGAAGCACTCCGCGATTCCCGGGTGGACACCATCCACGCGGTCACGTCTCCGTACACACCCGACACTCGCGCGCACGCGAGCAAACTCGGTGTCGACTGCATCGACGCTCCCGGAGAGGGATACGTCTCTGACCTTGGATTCGCACTCGACCGTGTCTCGCGACCGGTCGTCACCGTCGTTGCCGACCTTCCGTTGCTGACTCCTGACCACGTCGATGCCGTCATCGAAGCGGCCGAGGGGAGGTCGCTCACGGCGTGCGTCCCGCTCAGACAGAAACGCACGATTGGCAGCAGTATCGACGACGCACTCGTCTTCGACTACCGAGGCGAAGCAGTCTGTCCGACCGGACTCGGTGTCGTCGGCCCGGAGACCGAAGACGCACTGAACAGCGACACGAACGAACACTCCGAACACAGCGAACACTCCGACCCAGAAGACACAGATTCGACCGTGTACCTCACTACCGACTCCAGATTGGCACTCAACGTGAACCGCCCGACAGATATCGCGCTCGCGGAGGACCGATGCGAGTAGTCCTCGTCGCCGGAACGACCGAAACAGCGAAGATACCCGGCATCAGCGCCGCTGGGGCGGACCCGACACTCGTCGGTCACACCCCGAGCGCCGACGCCGAGATTATCGAATACGGTGATACGGTTCGGTCGCCCGTGACGCCCGTGAGTCCGACGGGCTGTCCGACGCCCGCCGCAATCACGCGTGCAGTCCGCGAACTCACTGGCTTCGACGTACTGACGGTCGATGCCGGCCTCGCCAAACCGTCTGCTGCACCGACCATCGACGTCGGTGCGCGACCCGGACGCGACATCCGCGAACCCGAACCGGTGCCGACCGCACCCGGCGCGTTCGAAGCGGCCCGACGGATGGGGTTGGCCCTCCCGGAGGACGAACTCGTCATCGGTGAGACGGTTCCCGGCGGCACGACCACAGCGCTCGCAGTGTTCCGCGCGCTCGGGGAGACGTTCCCCGTCTCGTCGTCGCTCCCGGAGAACCCAACCGAACTCAAAGAAGATGTCGTCACCGAAGCACTGGAGTCGGGTGGGTTTTCACCCGGCGATGCGGCGCACAAACCACGACGTGCCGCACGCTACGTCGGCGACCCGGTCCTTCCCGTCGTCGCCGGACTCACCGTCGGAGCGCTCGAAGCAGGCATCGACGTGACACTCGGCGGAGGGACCCAACTGCTCGCGGCGGCGGCGCTCGTCAGACACGCTGGCGGGGCAGGTGACCTGACGCTTGCGACCACATCGTACCTCGCCAGCGACGTCCCCGAACTCGAAGCTGCGGCGGCCGAACTCGACGTCGACCTCGTCGTCACCGACCCCGGATTCGAGTCGCGACCACTGGACCGATACGCCGCCGGCGAAGCCAAAGAGGGCGCGTGCATGGGTGGTGCGCTCATGCTCGCCGACCGAATGGGCGTTCTCGACGACGTCGAGGCGGCGACCCTCGACGTGCTGTCACGGCTCGACCCGCAGGCCGTCGACGGAGTCGACGATGGACCCTGACGCTGTCGCCCGGGCAACACGCGTCCCCCACGGCGGGACGACCGATTCGACGGTGCTCGATTTCAGCGCGAACACCAACCCCATTCGGCCCGACGGTGTCGAAGACGTGTACGTCGAGGCGTTTTCGGCGGCGACCCGCTATCCGGACGACGACTATCCCACGTTCCGAGCGGCCGCCGCCGACTACGTCGACTGCGACGCGGAGTCGGTGATTCCGACCGCTGGTGGGCTCGAAGCACTCCGACTCGCGTTCGAAGTAACGCTCGGACCGGGTGATTCCGCGCTCGTCCCGCAACCGAGTTTCGGTGAGTACGACCGAGAGATTCGGCTTCAGGGGGCCGATCCAGTCGCCGTCGCCGTCGCTGACATTCTCGACACCGACCCCGCTCCGTACGAGGTTGCAGTCGTCTGTACGCCGAACAATCCAACCGGCGAACTCGCTGCCTCCGACCGTCTCCGTTCCTTTGCCGACCGGTGTCGAGAGTCGGAGACGGTGCTCGTCGTCGACGAGGCGTTTCTCGACTTCACCGACGCGCCGAGCCTCGCGGGCGAACCGGGTGTCATCGTCGCTCGGTCGTTGACCAAGCTGTTCGGACTGCCGGGCATCCGCGCCGGATTCGCCGTCGCGACGGGCGAACTCGGCGACCGACTCGCCGTCGCTCGTCGGTCATGGTCGCTGTCGACACCGGCGGCCGACGTCGGGTCGTACTGCATGCGACAGACCGAGTTCGTCGACGCGACACGGAGACGAGTCGCGAGCGAGCGCGAGCGACTGGCTGACGCGCTCTCGGCACAGTTCGAGGTCTTCCCGTCAGATGCGCCGTTTCTCTTGCTCGATGTCGGTGAGCGAGACGTAGGCTCCGTGGTCGAGACGGCCCGCAACCGCGGCGTCGCTATCCGCGATGCGACCACCTTCCCCACGCTCGACTCACACGTCCGCGTCGCCGTGAAACGCCCCGACGAAAACGACGAGTTACTCCGCGCACTTGCCGATGTTTGAGGCGACTCGTCGCGACGGCGTCTGCCAACTGTTCCGCCCCGAGACACGGTGGCTCTCGACCGGGTACGCTGGCGGGGAGTCTCGTGGGTCCGCCGCCTACAACGTCACCGTCCCCGAAGGATGGCCGAAGACTGACCTCGATAGCTACGTCGAGCACCGACTCGCCGACGCCGGATTCGACGCAGACGGACCAGCGCTGTTGACTGGAGTGGACCAGCGTCACGCCCGACGTGCTCGATACGGGCCAGTCGAGGTCGTCGCCACTGCAGGCGTGTCGAATCCGGCAGCGTTGCCGGTCTCGTTCGCAGACGACGCAGAGGAGGGCCGCGACGGGACTGACGAATACGACGCCGAATCGGACACCGACGCCGATTCGGACACCGACGCCGGCCACGTCGGAACCGTAAACGTGTTCGTCGGGACGACCCACTCGCTGGAACCGGGTGCGCTGGCCAACCTCGTCGCGGTCGCTGCGGAAGCAAAGGCTGCGACGCTGTTGGCTCGATGTGGGTCGCCGGGGACGACGACAGACGCGGTCGTCGCCGCGTGCGACCCGACTGGTGACACAGAGACGTTCTCCGGGAGTGCGACGCCGGTCGGCCACGCGACACGAATCTGCGTTCGAGACGCGGTTCTGGCGAGTCTCGGCTCTCGGTACGAGACTGAGTCGATGCCACAGAGCGTCGAATCGGCACCGTACGGCGTCGTGGCCGACGATAGAGCCACCGTCTCCATCGTTCGGAACTGAAGGTAAACCGCCAATTGTGGCAATAAATCGTTAGCAGTAGTTATACGGCTCATTAAGAAGAATTGATTACTCTTCGCATCTAGCAACGGTATATGGACCCAGGTTCTGTCTCCGACGTCGACCCCGTCACACACGGCGGGACCGCAGACCACTCTCTCGTCGACTTCAGCCTCGGGTCGAATCCGGAACGACCCTCCGGACTCGCTGGTATCTACGAATCGGCATTTTCCACCTCGGGTCGGTATTCGTTAGACGACTACGCTGAGTTTCGCGTTGCAGCGGCCGACTACGTCGGGTGTAACCCGAGTGAAGTCGTGCCGGCGGCAGGCGTCGTCGAAGCACTCCGTCTCGCACTCGGTGTGACTGTCTCGCCCGGTGACTCGGTTGCGATTCCCAAACCATGTTGTGGCGAGTACGCCCGCGAGGTGCGGTTGCAGGGCGGCGAACCGACGCACGTCCCGTACGACCGAATCCTGGAGGATGTCGACCCTGCCGAACACGCTGCAGTGGTCGTTAGTCACCCGAGTAATCCGATGGGGATGGCGTACTCGACTGATCGCATTCGAGCGTTCGTCGAGGTGTGCCGAGAGGCAGAGACACCGCTCATCGTCGACGAGTCGTTCCTCGGCTTTACCCGTCTGCCGAGTACCGCCGGCCTCGACGGCGTCATCACACTTCACTCGGTGACGAACGTCTTCGGCGTGCCATCGTTGCGTGCTGGATTCGCCGCAGCGACCGGCGAACTCTACGAGAAACTCAACCGCGCCCGCTGCACGTGGGTGTTGTCGGCACCTGCTGTCGAGGCGGCGACGTTTTGCCTCAAACAGGACGACTTCCTCGAAACGACCCGCGACCGAATCGAACGAGAGCGCGAGCTAATGGTGAACAGACTGGATTCGGCCGGCTACGAGGTCTATCCCGCCGACAGCTCGCTCATCCTGTTCGAAGCGGACGACGTCGATGCCGTCCTCCACGAGACGCGAAAGCGTGGATTCGCGATTCGAGATGCGCGAGACTACAGGGGCCTCGACTCACACGTCCGCATCAACGTCCGTCGGCCACACGAAAACGAGGCACTTCTCGACGCCCTCGTCAACGCAGTCTAATCCGGCTCGTTGACTGAACTCATGTCACCGGTCGAACTGCGTCTCTCACCCTTCCGAACACTTATCAAAAATCACTGACGACGTGGGGCATGGTTGAGGCGTTCGCCGTCGCCAGCGGGAAGGGCGGCACGGGAAAGACGACGAGTACGCTCGCGCTGGGGATGGCGCTCGCCGAGGAATACGACGTGACCGTCATCGACGCCGACACGGGGATGGCGAACCTGTTGTTCCACGCCGGTCTAGACGACGCCGACGTGACGCTCCACGACTTACTCATCGACGAGCGAGACGCCCGCGTCGAAGACGCCGTCTACGAGCGGTTCGGCATGTCGGTCGTCCCCTGCGGAACGAGTCTGGCGTCGTTCGAAGCGGCCGACCCGGGCCGACTGCGCGACGTCGTCGCGGAACTCGCGAGTGACACGGACGTGCTCTTGCTCGACTCGCCCGCCGCACTCGGGTCGAAGAGCGCTGTCTTACCAATCGTCCTCGCCGACCGCATCGTCGTCGTCTTACAACCGACGGTGCCGTCGCTCTCTGACGGTCTGAAGGTCCAAGAGTACGCACACTCCTACGGCACCGACACGGCGGGTGTGGTGTTCAATCGCGTCCGCCCCGACGAGAACGTCGACGCGATCGCCGAACAGGCCGGTCGGTACTTCGGTGGCCAGACACTCGCGTCGGTTCCGGAGAGTGACGCGGTTCGCGCCGCCCGACGTGCGGGTGAACCGCTCTTGGCCCACGCCCCGGACGACTCGGCAGCAGACGCCTTTCGTGAGGCGGCCGCCCGGTTAGACGTGCGTGATGGCGACGGCCGAGACGTCGCAGAGCGGTTCAAAAGCGCTGTCGTCCCGGACCGCGTATGAGGATTCCACGCGGCGCACTCCTTCGGTCACGGGTCGTCGACGACCCGAGCGACGTGCTTCGGAGCGTCCTCGACGAGGAACTCACCGGGTACGTCGTCTTCGAACCGCAGGACGCGATTCTCCTCGGCGAGGCGACGCGCGGCGTCGTCACCTTCGAAGACGGCATTCCGGTCCTCGCGTACGACACCGAACAGGAACAGGGCGGTCGAGACGGACTCGAGGGGTTCGCCGTCACCGGGCCGAACCGCGTCGCAGTGCACGCGGTCGATGCTGCGGCACTTTCGGACGCACACGAGACGATGGAGTTTCGCGTCCCGCCGGGCGAACCGGCACGGGTGCTGGCCGGCGACGAACAACTGGCCGCGGAAACGACCGACGCAGCACCCGAATCCCGTCGTGAAGAGGGACGCAGTCAAAGCGCCGTCGAGGCGTTCCTCGCCGACGAAGCGGCTATCGACGCGATTCGCTCCGAAGCAAGAGACGAAGCCCGGGCCCGCGCGGCAGCGTGGGGACTCGACGATGTGCTCGAAGATAGCGGTCAAGAAACCTAAGCGAACGGAGAACCGTTACAACACTTCGATGTCGTTCGAGTGAGCAGTCGAGACTTCGATTCGCCCCGTCGAGGTGTCGAATTCGACGGTCCGCCCGTGTTCGCCGCCCGTCGATTCGGCGACGATGGGAACGTCGAGCCGGTCGAGTTCTTCGCGTGCGACGGCGGCGTTCTTCGAGCCGACACCTTTACCGAGTGCCTTCAGTTCGAAGATATCCGCCCCGCCGACGAGTCGCGCTTCGATCGTCGAATAACCTGCACCCGCTTCGACCATCTCGCGAAGCATCGTCTGAATCGCGGCATCGACGTACTTCCCCGACGAGGAACCGTGGCCCGATTCCTGTCGCGGGAGCAGCGTGTGCGCGAGCGCGCCGACACTACTGTCTGTATCCCAGAGCGCGATGGCGACGCACGCGCCGAGCCCGTAGGCGACGAGTGTCTCACCCTCGTTCGTGACGTGGTATCCCGAGACGCCGACGAGGCGCTCTTCTCGGGGCTCTTCGACCTCGTCGCCGAAATCGAACGTTTTCATAGGTCTTCGACCTCCTCGAACGTCCCCGCCGCAATCTCTTCGACCAGGTCGGCGTCGAACTCTTCGGGGACGAATTCGGTCTCTTCGACGTCGTGTTCGAGCGATTCGTCGATGCGGCGTTCGTCGAGTCGGTCCAGTGCCGCCTCGAGGTCGGTCTCGTCAGGAATCGCGTAGATATCCACGTCGAACTCTCTGTCGACGGCGTGAATTCGGGTGTCGAAGACGAACGCGAACTCCTGGACTTCGCTCAGGCCGACGATGAGTGGGTCGACGACTGCCGCACCCATGTCGTGTGAGTACGCGGGCGTCGAGTGGTCGATGGTCGCGTCGAGCATGTTCGCCCACCCGTCGAGGAGGCCACTCGTCATGACGTTGCTCAACTCCTTGATGGCGTCCTGTTCGAACGCGCCGAAGCCACCGTTGGGTGAGTCACCGACGGTCGCGGCGACGAGTTCGTTCGCCGACTGGGGTTCGAACAGAAACAGGAGATAGCCGCCGAGCGTCCCGCTGAAACTGAACGCGACGCTGACGAGGGGTTCGTTCGGAACCGTCTCGGGGATGGCGTCGAGCGAGATGAAGTTGATGCGGCGGATATCGACGTCCATCTCGATGTTCGTCATCCGACTCAGGTTCTCGGCGACGCGGGTCGCACCGTGCTGTGCCATCTGGTCGAAGCCAGCGAGTTTGTCGTACTCGATTCCCTCGTCGTCCGACTGCGTCTCGAACAGCCGGGCAATCGACTCGTGTTCGGGGATGAGATAGTGTTCGAATCCGAACTCGGCGCCGGTCGTCTCGATTTGACTCTGGAAGACGAGCGCCAACTCTTCGTGAATCTTCTCGAACTCGTCTTCGTCGATGAACGCGGTGGCGGTGTCGCCGATGACGTACTCCGGGGCGGACACGTCGATTTCCGCCTGCAGCACGTCGGCCCATCCGTCGACGAACCCACTGTTCATGATGTGACAGAGTTCGACGATGGCGCTCGTCGCGAGTTCGTTCGTCGGTTCTTCGTTCACGTCTTCGACGAGCGTGCCGACGACCGACCGGGCGCTCTCGTGGTCGAACAACAGCAACGACGACCCGGCCAGTTCGCCGTCTAACGACACGCGAATCCCGACTTTCTCGGACCCGTCGTCGAGTTGGTTTCGAATCTCCGAGCGGTGGGTGAAATGGAGTCGCGTCACTTTCACGCGACTGTCGAGTTCGGACATCGAGTTCAGCCGAGTCGCGGCGAGGCCAGCGCCCTCACGTGCCATCTCGTAGAACGTGCCGAGTGCGTTGACGTTTAACTTCACGTGTCGACCCCCGAACTCACCGTCTCCATGTCGAGACGGTTCAGAATCTCGACGAAGACCTCGTTCTCCGGGAACAAGTAGAGTTCGACGTCGATGTCGTGACTCGTGATGTGGAACTTGGTTTCGAGGTAGATGCCTCTGTCTTCTTCGTCGGTGATTGCTCGCTCGATAACCTGTGGGAGTTGGCTATTTCGCGTGACTGGCGGCCACGTCGCGATGTGCTGGTCGAACGTATCTGCCAGTGCGTCGAGGAAGCCGTTCGCGACCATGCCGCCGAGTTCGACGATGGAACTGACCGCCATATCGTTCGACACCTCCGCGACATCCTCGTTCGTGTCTGCGAGCATCATTCGAACGGCGCGTTTCGCACTCGTGGGCGGGAACAACACGAGCATACACCCGTGTGGGACGCCGTTGAGGCCGACTCTGACGCCGAGTCGCTTCTCGTCAGGGAACGTCAGGCCGACGGTCGACTCGTCGACGTAGCCGTTTTTGACGACTTCTGACTGGACGGCAGTCGGTTTGCCAGCCAGTTTGCCGAGTCGAGATTCGACACCGGAGACGCCCAACTCACCGAGATAGTTGAGGACGCCGAGCTTTTCGATGTCGATTCGGTGTGCCGCTTCCGTTGATTGGTCCATTTCCGTCATAGTGTTGTTACGTCGATGATGTTCACCAGCGTTCCATCTCCGCTCATCGTCGCCCCACTGATTCCGGGCACGCCTCCGAGCAGTTTCTCGTACGGTTTGACGACGACTTCGCGGGCGTCGTCGACCTCGTCACAGACGAGTGCGAAGTCGTGTGTGTCTGGGTCTAACCGAACGAGGACTCGCTTGCCGGCGGGAATCCCACCGGCATCGTGTTCGTCAGCCGTGCCTCCGCTGAGGGTCCACTCACTGTCGCCGGTCGGAGTGTCGCCGCTCTTGTCCACCGTGGCGGATTCGCTCGCGGTGTCTACGCCCAGTGCCTCGCTGAGGCGACGGTACTGGACGCGGTCCGGCGAATCGTCCACCGCTTCGGTCCGGTCGACTGCGACGGTCCCATCGGAGTCGAGGTCGGAGTCGTCGATGAGTTCGATATCTGCGACGGCGCTCGCCGGAATCGCGTACTGTTCGTGGCCGACGCCGACGAACAGCATCTTCGAGACGGCGACAGAGACGGGCAGGCGCAATCGAACGGTGGTTCCTGATCCCGGTTCGCTGTCGAGTTCGACTGTTCCGTCGAGTGAGTTGACCGTCCGCCTGACGGCGTCCATCCCGACGCCACGACCACTCACGTCGGTCACCTCTTCGGCGGTCGAAAAGCCGGGTTCGAAGACGAGGTCGTACACCTCGTCGAACGACATCTGTTCGGCCCGCGTTCGAGAGATGATGTCGTAGTCGATCGCCTGCTGGCGGATCCGCTCGGCGCTGATACCGCGGCCATCGTCTTCGACTTCGATGACGACGCGTTCGCGGTCACGCCACGCGCGGAGTTCGATGGTCCCTTCGGGCGGTTTGCCCTGCTTTTGACGCTCTTCGGGCGGTTCGATGCCGTGGTCCACGGCGTTGCGGACGAGGTGAACGAGTGGGTCGCCGAGTTTCTCGACGATACTTCGGTCGAGGTTGACACCCTCGTCGGACACCTCGAAGGCGACTTCTTTGTCCTGTTTGCGGGCGATGTCGCGGACGACACGTGGAAGTCCGTCGATTGCCGTCGAAAGCGGCATCAGACGAAGACTCATCACTGCTCGACGAAGTTCGCCCGTCACCGAATCCATCACCGAGAGGTGGTCGTCGATATCGCCGTCGTCGGACTGTTTGATTCGCAGTTGCGTCAGCGACAGTTCTTCGACGAGGTTCAAGAGGGAGTCTGCGTTCTCGACGTCGACAGTGAGCGATTGAATTCGGTCGCTCTCGCGCGTCTCTCCAAAGTCGAGTGGGTACTCTTCGGTTCCGCTGGATTGGTATCTCGCGGCGTCGAGACGACTTTCTTCGATCGTCGCCGACGCCATCTGAACGAGCTGGATTTTGTCGTCGCCGACACTCCCGCCGAAGCGTTCGGCGAACCGAGATTCGAACGCCATCGTATGCTCGTCACGCTCGAACGACACGCCGCCCGTGTCGTCGTCGGAGAGGGAAATCCCACTCAGGTCGTCGACGTCCGGCAAGTCGATATCTGGGAGGTCGGTGTCGTCGATATCGTCTTCGGTGGCGAGGTCACTCTCGTCGGCCGACGCCGCTGCGTCGGCTGCGCTTCCCACGTCGAGACTCCCGCTGAGGAAGTCCTGGGGAAGGTCGAGACCATCGTCGAACGCTTCCGGAATCGTCTCTGAGACGTCTTCGTCGGGCGTTTCGTCGACGGATTCAGCGTCCGCATCGACGGATTCAGCGTCCGCATCGACGGATTCAGCGTCCGCATCGACGGATTCCGCTGCGAACTCGTCGTCGAATTCGTCGTCCGAGAGGTCGATATCGTCGCCCGGCAGGTCGGTCGAGAGGTCAGCCTCGGCATCTTCTGTCGGGAAGTCGATTTCGTCCGCGTCGAACTCGTCTGCGATGTCGTCATCGCCGAACTCGTCGGGGAAGTCGTCACCCTCCTCGAATCCGTCGACTGGGCCGCCATCGTCGTCTTCGAACGTCTCGGCGAAGTCCGGTGCCTCTGCGGTGGCCGTCTCTGGAGGACTGTCGGGAGTGGATGTCTCTTCGGTGGTCGTCTCAGGAGAACTGTCGGCAGTGGGAGTTTCTGCGGTAGCCGTCTCGGAAGGACTGTCGGCAGTGGGAGTCTCTGTAGAGGGAGTCTCTGCAGCGGGTTCGTCGGTGGAGTCATCCACACGTTCCGATTCGTATTCGTCGCCCACAGGGTCGAACGACTCACCGTCTGGGAACGAGATATCCGGGACCTCGTCCTCGTCTGTGTCGGCCGTGACCGACACATCGTCCGCCGTGCTGTCAGCCGCAACCGACGAGACGTAGTCTGCGCCCGACTCGTCGTCGGAATCGACGATGTCGATGCCTTCGAACGGAACCGAGTCGTCGGGCTCTGCGGCACCTGACGCCGTTACCTCGTCGACGCCCGAACTCCCGTGTTCGTCGGCACTCGCAGTGTCGTCTGGTGTCGATGGGACGGCGGACTCGTAGCCGAAGTCCTCGGGACGAATCGCGTCGTCTGCAGTCGTCGTGTCGGCGGTGGCCGGTGAACGCTCCGGGTGGTCGTCGGCGACGGTGTCGCCTTCTTCGACCTCTTCGACCTCTTCGACGGCTTCGTCCGAGAGGTCTGCGTCGGCTACCTCGCCGTCGATGAGGTCTTGAATCGAGAGGTCGTCGTCGTGGTCGAACTCACCGAACTCAATCTCTGCGAGTTCGTGGTCGAGCGACGAGACGTCGTCGCGGTGGACGTCGCTCTTGATGGCGTCGAACTCGTTCATCGCCCCCGACGACTCGATTTTTCCCGACTCACGGCCCCCGTCGGACTCGTCGCTCGCGTCTCGCTGGTCAACGTCTGCGTCGCCACTGGGTGTCGACGAGTCTCGGTTGTCGAACGTCCCCCAGCGCGCCTGCTCGTCGGGTTCGTCGTCGCCGTCCGCGGGGTCGTCCATCTCTGCCAATAACCCTTCGAGGTCGTCGAACCCGCTCGCAGAGTCGAGGGCATCGACGACGGTCTGGTCGAGTTCGTCGGTTGAGTCGTCTAACACGTCGCTCGCCGATGCCGACCCATCGCCGGAAGCGGATTGCAGTCCGCTCCCCGTCCCCGATTCGTCTCGGTATCGGTCCATCTCTGCGCGAAGCGTCGCCATCGACGACTCGGGGTCGGTCGTCGCGTCGCTTTCGTCGTGCCACGCCTGGATGAGCGCGTCGATGTCGTCGACCGCTGCAAGCGCAGCGTCTATCAGGTCTGGGTTCGGCCTCACTGAGCCGTCACGAAGACTGCTCAGGAACTCCTCGACTTCGTGGGCGAGGCGACTTGCACTGTCGAGTCCCGCCATGCTGCAGTTGCCTTTCAGCGTGTGTGCCGTCCGGAACAACTCGTCGACGTGTTCACGACTAGTGCCGTGACGTTCGAGTTCGACGAGACCGTTCGTCAACTGCCGGACTGACCCACGCGTCTCGCGGACGAATTCGTCGTCTCGGCTCACGGTGGCCTCCCTCGACCGCTGACGATAGTCGTTGGCGGTGCCCCTGGATGTCTCATGATTCGACTTCGTCTTCCTCTCTGTCCGCGAGGATACTCTCTATCGCTTTGACGATCTCGTCGTCGTCGAACGGTTTCGTGATGTAGCCGTCTGCGCCTGCCCGCGCAGCGAGTTCCATCTTCTTGCGCTGTCCGACACTCGTACACATGATGACACGGGCGTCCTTGTCGAGATGCTTGATGGCCGCGGTGGCTTTCACACCGTTCGCCTTCCGCATCACGATGTCCATCAATACGATGTCGATGTCGTCACCGTGTTCTTTGTACTTCTGGACCGCCCAGGCACCGTTCTGTGCTTCCTCGATGATTTCGTACGTGTCTTCGTCGAGCGCGCTCTTCAGCCTACTTCGCATGTAGCTTGAGTCGTCGACGATTAGAATCCCGATTGACATGTGTGCGTCCTACGTTAACCTCGGTTTGGTTGTGTTCATCTGTCGTTTGTCTGTGGTTCGTGCGTCTGTTCTCATGCGTCGACTGGGTGGAGCGCCGCGATGAGTTGGTGGCTGTCGAAGACGTGGATGTCGGTGTCGTCGCCATCCGTGATGGCGGCCCGAAACCAGCGGTCGTCCAGCGGTGCGCTTCCCTCGGTCGGTGGTGAGACCGACTCGACGTGATGCCGTTCGATACCATCGACTGCCTCGACGAGGAGGCCGATGGGTTGTGGCGTCTCGCTCCTGTCGAGAAACACGAGGTAAGCGTCTGTTGGGTCAGAAAACGGACGGTCGCATCCGACGACGGCGTACGTATCGACGGCGACGGCGACGTCGCCTTCGACCGATGCTGACCCGTAGATACCCTCCGGGGCGTTCGGGACACGAGTTATCGGCGGTTTTCGTATGACTTGGCCGACTCGGCCCAACTCCAGCGCGTACCGGTTCCCGTCGAGTCGGAACTCCAGGAACTCGATGACCGACTCCGGCGAGAGGTCCTCACCGTCGTCGGTTTCGACCGATTGCTCGCTCATCGTGCCCCCCTCACTGAGCAGCGGTACGCGGTCTTCGGTTGCATCATCGCTCTGCTGAGTTGTCTACGGTCGATTCGTGGCTCTCACCATCTCGTTCGTCGTCCGATTCAGTCGCCGTCTCGTCGTCGCCCGATTCGTCGTCGTCGACGTCGTCGAAGTCGATTGGGTCGTTCGCATCGCCATCGAAACTGAACGTCGACTCGTCGGCGTCAGGGGCGTCATCGAGTGGTTCAGCGTCCGGTTCGTCGGCCAGTGGGGCTGCGTCTGCCTCCTCGTCCGCTGGCTCGTCGGAATCAGTGGGTTCAACGGGGTCTACCGAGTCGGCCGTTTTCGACTCGGCAGGTGGACCTGTGAATTCGACAGCTGACTCGTCCAGCATGTCGGCATCGGAGCTACCGCCCTCGGTCGAGTCGTCGTCGTTGGCCATCGAAATCGACATCTCCGTCTTGAACTGGTCGAACGTGTCGTTCAGGTTGTTTGCCTGTTCTGCAAGCGCACTCGAACGCTTCGACACCGCGCTCAGTGCACGAGTCTGCTCTTCGGCACCCTTCGCGGCCTCCGACGCCCCTTCGACCGTCTCGGCGCTGATTTCCGTCGCATCGTCGACCGAAGCGAGGACCTCCTGCGTCGCCTCGGCCTGTTCGCTCGTCACCCGGCTAATCTCCTGGACACCGGTGTTGGTTTCCTGTGCGTTCTCGGCAATCTGGTTGAGTGCGTCTGCAGCGTTTTGCACGGAGTCAGTGTGATGGGCGATCTGCTCACGCGTATCGCGCACCTCTTCGACTGTATGGGAGGTTTGCGACTGAATCTCTTCGAGGCGAGTTTCGATGTCCGTCGCGGCCTCTTTGGTCCCTTCTGCGAGTTCCTTGATTTCGCGGGCGACGACGGCGAACCCTTGCCCGGATTCACCAGCACGCGACGCTTCGATGTTGGCGTTCAACGCCAGCATGTTCGTCTGCTCTGCAATCTCGCGGATGAAGTCGATGAGGTCGTCGATCTGTTGGACTTCGGATTCGAGTCGTTCGATCTCTTCGACCGTATCGACCGACTCCTGTTCGATATTTTTCATCCCCGAAATCGCTTCGGTGGCGGCCTCTCGGCCCTCACGTCCGGTTTCGACTGTCTGCTGAGCGAGGTCTGCAACGTCGCTCGACGAGTCGTCGATTTCCTCGACAGTCGCAGAGAGGTTGCTCATGTCGTTTGCGACCAGCTCGAGGCTTTCGTACTGTGTCTCTGCAACGTCGGAAATGCTGTGCAGACTGCCAGAGACCTGTTCGCTCCCTTCGCGAACTTCGGTCGCGCTCACAGTGACTTCGTTACTCAGCGTCGCGACTTCTTTCGCGAAGTTCTCGGCGCGAACGGTCGTCCGTTCGAACCGGGACATCATCTCGTTGAACTGGGCAGCGAACTGGGCCGCAACCTGATTCTCGACGTCTTCGTCCATCCGTTGCGAGAGGTCGCCCTCGGCGCACTTTTCGAGAACCTTGGCGTACTCTCGCGCCATCATCTTCAACTGATTATTTTCCACTTCCAGTCGGTCGCGCTGCGACTGAAGTTGCGTAAGTTCGTCCTGGAGTCTGCCGACCTCTTCGCGGGCTTCCTCGAGATTCTCGCGTTGGCTGTCCGCAGTCACCTGGAGTTCGCGGTGTTTCGCTTCGAGTTGTTCCTTGTCGGAGGTGATCTGGTCGAGACGATCTGAAACGGTGTCGCGGAATCCCGCGACTGACGCCGACAATCGACCGACTGCGTCGATGCGGTTCTGTTCGATGTCGACGTCCATATTTCCGTCACGCAGTTCGTCTGTGCTCGCACGGACGGTGTCAACCGACTTCATCGTGCTTCGCACCATCAACGCGCCGAGGATTCCGCTGACGACGATGCCGCCTGCCGCAGCAGCAGCGACGTCCGTCGGAACCGGGTACGCTGTTGTTCGCCCAACTCCCAGTGCCACACCACCGATGGCAACGCCGAGAGTGCCCAGCACCACTCCGAATCGAAGTGCATACCGTCGGCGTATGAACCTCGGTAGAAGGAGACCGAGTATATCTACCATATGGCAGGAATGTCTCATCTGATACTATAAACCTTCGCACAATGTTGACAATCTGTTAGAAAAACATTTCTGCCATTATATGGCCGGTTAAGTGACGATAAACGAGGGGTTTGACCGTCGGCGGTGCGCGATGGCCAAACGTCGGTACCGCCACTCACTTGGTCGAAAAAACGCTGACGACGACCCCATCGCAGGATCGTCAGGCGTGTTTGTCGGGGGTCACGAGGAATTCACAGTAGTCGTCTCCATCGTGCATGCACGTCGGTTCGGTGACCTCGTACGGCTCGTCGAAGTGGTCGCTGACGCCGAAGATGAGCCCTCGCGCGAGGTGGCAAAACTGCCGTTCGGACCGATAGATGACGCTCACTGTTTCGTTGTCTCGCCACCCAGTCTCCACCTTCGGCGTATCGTACGTCGAGATGGCTTTCTCCCGCAACGCGAGGTGAAACGCCTTGATGTTGGCGATGAGTTCGATTCCCGTCCAGTCACGTTCGATGTGGACGCTGTACGTTTCGAGCAGCGGCGGGACCAGAAACTCGCCGAACGCTTCGAGGAGTTCGGGAACCGAATTGTCGGTGAGCTCGGATGCCGCATCGAGGAGTGCGATTAGTTCCTCGTCTGGATACTCCTCGACGGGGACGTAGAGTCGGCCGGGCAGGCCAGCCTCCCGTTGCAACGTCGCCCACGTATCGCGGTCGTAGGTCTCGACGACGAAGTCTTTCAGTTGGTTTAGTACGATACCGTGCACAACTCATCGCCTCCTGAGTCGCCGCGCGGTAACGGGTGGTGCCCGGGCAGTTCTTTTGGGGGTGCGTACCGTGTTTGTAGCGTCTCCGGAAATGGACGGCAACAGCCGCCGTCGTTCGACCAGCGACACAGTGGATGTGGTCGTTGTCACACGTAGAGGATAATATGTTACGTAATCGTATAAAATATTTTCAATCAGTAAATTTACATTCCAAGATAAACTTATCACTTAGTGATTTAATATCCTGTTTATGTCGGGCACCCAATCACTCTACGAGCGTCTCGGCGGGAAAGACGCGATCAAAGCAGTTGTCGAAGAGTTCTACGACCGGATGTTGTCGGACGAACGGGTCGCACACTACTTCGACGATGTCGATATGGCTAGGCAAAAAGCACACCAGACGCAGTTTATCAGTTCTGTCACTGGTGGGCCTGTCGAGTACACGGGTGCGGATATGCGCGAAGCACACGACCATCTCGGACTCTCACGAACGGATTTCGAGGTGACTGCCGGACATCTCCAGGCAACGCTCGAATCGTTCGACATTCCAGAAGACGATATCGAGGAAGTGATGACTGCAGTCGCAGGGTTAGAAGAAGATATCGTCACGGCTTGACTCCAGTCGGTCGAAGGGTCTCTCGTTTTGTGACAAATTCGGTCTCGACGACGTGCAGGGTTCGGCGTTGTGCGAATTGCATACACGTTCCATATGACATTTGAAAAATGTTTTAACCTCTGAGAATGTACAGAATTATTGCAGGTAGATACCTGCACTTGGGTTGCGTATACCGGGGATCTTTCCCCAGTGTCCGTGGAGCGAGGGCGGGTGCCCGGTCGCCCTCGTTCTTACTTCTCTCGACGTTATCCGTGAGCGATTGGTCTCTGTGACGAGCGGTCTGTGTGGCGTCTGCTCGGTTGGCGCGAACCTGTCAGGGGTTCTCCAAATGTGGGTGTACGTTCATCAGATGACCATCGAGCTGAACTAATCCGCGTTCGTCTCCCTCTCCCCGAATCTGGTGTTCACTCCCGCACGGCTATCGTCTCAGCAACCCAATCAATCTCGTATGGACGACGCCGACACCTCTGCACCAGACACAGTCTGGCCACGTGGCCCGCCGCGAGTTGGAGAGTACGCCGAGCGCTCGCGGACCATCGAACCGGAGTACATCGAACTGTTCTCAGAACTGAGTGGTGACTACAACCCGCTTCACTACGACGAAGCCGTTGCCAAGGCGTCACAGTTCGGCGAAATCGTCGTGCAAGGCGGCGTCACGAGCGCACTTCTCAACGCTATCGTCGCCGAGGACCTGCCCGGCCCCGGAACCGTCTTCCTCAACGTCGACTGGGATTTCACGGCCCCGGTCCGCCCCGGCGACACGATTACCGGGTGGGTCGAGGTGACGAAGGTTCGCGAGGACAAGCCGATTACCGAACTCGAAACGGAGATTACGCGCGACGACGGCACAGTCGTTCTGACGGGGACTGCCGTCTGTTATACGATGCCGATTTCGGGCGATACTACCGACTGAACCGACAGAAAACGCTGAAAAAGTGGTCGTTCCGTGCGACTACATCGAGGGCAGTTCGACGATACCGAGTTGGGTGAGCATTCCCATCATGTCCGGGATGACCCACCGCTCGGCGATCATGCCGTCTTCGACGCGCGTGAACACCATGTTCGACACTTCGAACGTGTTCCCGGTCGGTTCGGCGCCCATGAACTCGCCTTTGTGCATCCCTCGCAGCGTGACGCGCATGGCGACCATGTCGCCTTCCGTCACGACGTCTTCGACTGTCGCCGAGAAGTCGCCGAACGCATCACGAAGCATTCGAATCTGCGCTTTCTGTTCTTCATGCCCTTTGATTTCTCCGAGTGGGCTGTGGTCGAGGACATCCTCGGTGCAGATTTCGTCGATGAGGTCGAGTTTCCCCTCTGTTGCGATTTCTTCTGGGTATCGCCGTGCGACCAGTTCGGCCGCTCCGGGGGTGCGTGTCGGTGTACTTGCTGATGCCATGCTAATTTCTCCATCGTGCCGCCACCTCGTGGGCGCTGCTTGCGTCTCCACTCGGCGCGGACACTAGGTAGTCATACGCCTTGTGGGGCGTTAACTATTGTCAATAGTTTATCGGTGGGGAACCGTTGGTTGAATGTGTAACGTTCAGTCATTCCGGTCGGAAGACGAGTGTCAGGTCCGTCTTCGTCTCCGGCGTGGCGACGACCACGTCGATTGCGACGGCGACGATGGCCGTCTCTCCTGCTCGTTCCTGGACGACGACGCCGTCGTCTGCGACACACTGGCCGAAGTCTCGGGCGGGACCGTCTGGGCAGTTTCTGAGTGCCCACTCCTGTGGTAACACCCAACCCTTGTTTCGACTGGAGTACACCCGTGGAATCTCCCGCAACAACACCCTTGGGAGCCATCGCGAAGCCACACCCGGGAGCCATCGAACAACCATGGCGCAAAAGCAATCGAAACAGACCATCGCTTCTCGTCGAGACGAATGTGGGAAACCGGGAGTGAGCGTCGTCAACGTGGGGGTGTGGGCAGCAATCGCGAAGGGAGAATGGGGGCAACGAACAGTGGAATCGCGGCATCGACGAAGGGGGAACACAGGCAAAATGCCGAAATCCCAAACAGGCGATACACCCCACTAACGAGAGGGTGTACCGGGTTTGAGGGGTGTGAACCGGGTGTCGAGAGCGGCGCAACTGAGGAAGACGAGGGGACGAACACACGGTGCGGCGACGTTGGAAAACCCACGTACGAGGGCACAGACGTCCAGAATCCAGGGAATCGTGGAACGTGTATCTCCCACAAACGCCAACAAAGAGAGTGTGGTCGTACACCCATGACGCGTCCAGAACGAGTACACCCTTGCGGGAAACAGGCGTGGGTGTACACCCCTGAACTGTGAGGGTGTAGCGGGTGAGACGAAGGCGCATAAATACGCACAAGGGTGTAGAAAACAGGGCAAAATGCGCATGGGTGTAGCGGCGCGAAACACCTAGTAGGCCTCCCACGAGACACCCAGACGAGCAATGACGCCACCACTCCCCACACGGACAGCACTCCCAGACGAACTCTGTGAACGAGCCCAGTGGGTGGGGTGGCGAACACAGACGCGAGGTGGAGATGAAACGAAGGTTCCACTGGACGTGAGCGGGGGGTATGCGTCGGCGACCGACAGGGCGACGTGGACAACGTTCGACGAGGCACTGGCGTACGCCGAAGACGGAACCGCGGACGGAGTGGGGTTCGTGTTCACCGACGACGACCCGTACGTCGGCATCGACCTGGACAAGTGCCGCGACAGCGAGACAGGCGAACCCGAGGAGTGGGCGCAGATGATCATCGAGCGGCTGGACTCGTACACCGAAGTGAGTCCCTCGGGGACGGGCTATCACGTCATCGTCAAAGGGGACCTTCCCCCAGACGGGAACCGAACGGGAAATCTCGAACTCTACGCGCATTCACGCTTCTTCACCGTGACGGGCGACCGCGTGGACGGCACGCCGACCGAGGTTGCAGCCCGGACGGACGAACTCACTGCAATTCATGCAGCGTACTTCGACACACACGCGGCTGACACGGCAGCAGACGCAGCGACGACTGTCGGCTACCAATCCACAGGAGGCGTCGAAGCGGGGGGAAACGACCTGACCGATGAAGATGTCATCCAGCGCGCACAGAACGCCGCGAACGGGCTGAAATTCAGTCGCCTGTACGACGGCGACACGAGCGCGTACGACAGTCACTCAGAAGCGGACATGGCGCTGTGTTCGATGCTGGCGTTCTGGACAGGTTGCGACGCCCAGCAGATGGACCGCTTGGTACGTGACTCGAGGCTGTATCGAGCAAAATGGGACGAGGTGCACTTTGCGGACGGCTCGACCTATGGTGAAAAGACAATCGAACGGGCAATCGCGGGGACGACCGAGTATTACGACCCGTCTGGATTCACAAGTGCGGTGCGCCGGTCGACGACACGGACGCGGACAGACACAACCAACACGCGTGTAAACACTCACGACGACGATGCTGCCGCAGGAGCGACGGCAGAGATGGGCGAAAACGGAGCACCCCCAACACGTGAGACAGAACATCTCGAACGTCTCAAAGAACTCCAGATGCACCTCGAATCGGTGCTCGAAGCAAACGAGCGATTGCAGGAGGAGTTAGAAAACGAGCGCGAACGGCGACGTGGGTTAGAAGCCGAGCTTGCAGCGGGTGAACAGGAGGACGAAGAGAGTGGGTGGTCGCTGTTTGGGTGGTTCAAGTAAGACGTGACGTGAGCACGCACGCTCGGAAAGGATAACCAAATGACTGACTGAGGCTATTGACTCCTGCTGTCAACGTTGATTACTCATCTGGGGACACCGCATATTCACCACCGAACGCAGCGAAATGTTTGACGAGGGTGTCCGCAGCAGCTTCGATCTCTGCAGCTGAGCTAACGTGGCGATAGAAAACCATATTCTTGTCATACGGATTCCTGGACACCTCTACATCCCAGTCATTGGCCTGCGTCTGTTCCACAACCCGGGTATCGATGCCTGTGTCAGCATGCTTGATCTTGTAGCCAAATGCACGGACTGTGCCGTCGATATCAGTCCGACCGTACTTTTTCGGCGGCATCCAGTACAGATGGACGTTCAGGAGATTCCTGTTCCCTTCAGTCGGTGCCAGCGGGCCCTCCATCGGGTAATTGACTCGATGAAATGCGAGCGCAGCCTGACTTTCTTGCGACGTCACGTTCGGGTCGATATCCGAGTCGAACAACTCGGGGTGTTTCTCGACCATCCGCTGGCCGCACTCACACAGTCGCGCTTCGATTTCACTCTCGAATTGGGTGACCAGCTGGAGTGCCTTCACATAGCGATCCCCTTCGAGACCCATCGTGAGGAATTCATCCGTCATGGGAACACACTCTCGCGCAGATATGTTAGTTGTTCGTCGAGAATGTGTGCAATCCGAACCGGACGGACTGTGTCGATGACGGTTGCGGGGGAAGCCAGTTGTTCAACCATTGGCTGCGGCTGGAAATCCAAGAGTTGTTGCTCAGCGACCGCACAGAACAGATACGCGTTCGCCGCCCAGTGATCGTCGACGATGTCGGCCTGGTACAGGAGCGTTCGAATCGCGGCGGTGACGTCGCGCCAGTGTAACACGGTGATTGGGCCAGGGTCGTTCCACGCAATCTCTGTTCGACCATTGGGCAATTCGGTACGTGGCGGTTCGACGAGTGTGTCAAGACGACCCATCTTTCGCTTTGGGAGGAGGAGATAGTGCGACCACTCGAGGTCGTCGTAATACTCTTCGACGAGTTTCGCTGCCTCAGCTGTCTTTTCGTAGTTCTCATCATCGAGCTTCACCTCGATCGAGACGCCACAGTCCTCATAGAAGACCAGGATGTCCGGCCTCCTGAACGACCCATCCGGTTTCGGTAGCTTATCCTCTAAGATGACTTCTCTTGGGGCCTGGGCTCCTGGGCGGTCAAACAGTTCAGAACTAAGGGCTGCAGAGGGGCGCAACACCTGCGCAAGCCACCGTGACCACCCGACTTCCGTCCTCGGCTGCAGCGGGCCTCTGCGTAGCTGGTCTCGTCTGAGGTCTACAGCTAATGGGTCAGTATCGAACGGAGCGGCAGCGGTGCTCCAGTCTCGATTGCACTGCTCAAGGAGTTCAGCGAGGTGGACCGCTGTGTCAGTCCCTGTTTCGGAGTAGTTGTCCCACCACGGGTCAAGACATAGCCACTCGCTCGGCTCTATGCTTTTGTTCATACCACTGACAACTCAGACACAGTATTAAATTGCTATGCGGATTTGGAGGTCGTTGGTATCTCGGTGGTTGCGCAGCGACCGTCAGAATACTGTTTGAAAATCCCACCCGGTTTTGTGAGGCCGTCACTACTCATATTGCAGTGGTTCCCGAATACCAGCCCGATGCGTGCCGCAGCCTTCACCGACCTCATCGGCCCTGACGGAGTCTCACTTATCGACCAACCAACTCCCGAACCCGGGCCGACCGAAGCGGTCGTCGACGTCGAAGCGGCCTCGATCAATCGACATGACCTGTGGATTCTCGAGGGCGACTCTGCGATGGTCACCGCAGATACCCTGCCATTTGTGAGTGGGCTGGACCTCGCTGGTGAGGTACGTGCGGTCGGTGACGACGTCACGTCAGTCACCCCGGGCGACCGTGTGCTCCTCTGTCCAAACGAGACCTGTGGTGTCTGTCGATTCTGTCGCGAGGGGCCTGAGAATCTTTGTGAATCGTACTCACTGTATCACGGAGGCCTCGCAGAGGCCGCCTGTGTTGGGGCAGCCCGTCTCGTCACCCTTCCCGAGACTGTCGAGATGACAGAGGCTGCCGCACTTCCAACGGCGTACATGACTGCATATCATATGCTCCGCCGGGCTCACGTCGGGCCAACCGACCTTGTATTCATCCCGGGTGCGACCGGCGGAGTGGGTGTTGCTGGCGTCCAACTCGCGAGCATATTCGGTGCTCGAACGATCGGGACGTCATCATCTCACGAAAAACTCGACCAGATGGAACGCCTCGGCCTCGACCATGCTATTCAGGGCACGGACCCGGACGACCTCCGGGAGTCAGTTCAGGCCATCGGAACGCCGGATGCAGTGTTGAACCACCTCGGTGGTGCGTACACCGGACTCGGACTCGATGTGCTTCGACGCGGTGGGCGGATGGTGGTCTGTGGTCGCACTGCGGGCCAGACCTCCGATGTGGACATCGCAGACCTGTTCCTCGGACACAAACGACTGATTGGCAGTACGATGGGGACGCAGACGGACCTCGAAACGCTCGTCGAACTGGTTGCCGAGGGGACGTTGACACCGGTACTCGACGACACCTACCCGCTGGAACAGACTGGTGATGCCTTCGCTGCCATGCAAAACCGCGAGAGCGTCGGAAAACTTGTGATTACCACCTAACGAGGTCTGTGAATCACAGCCACGTGGTTTCAGGACTCGTCTCTTTCTGGTCGGCTTCGCGTCGAATCCATGAGTTCCTGCAGCGTGTGCATCTCCGAAAGCCCCCGCAGGCGACGACTCCCGCGGCGGCGCGCGCTCCTCGGCCGTCGGCCTGCGGTGCTCACGCCACCGGGGTTCGTCCTCGCCTGCGGCCCCTTTCAATCCCACCCGATTTCGTTCCCATCGGCGTATCGTGCTCACTATCCTGCGTGAACAGTAATTATATTGCGCACTCACACGTAGTGATGCGCATGACTGACGAGCGTCGACGAGGCCCACCGCCAGAAGACTTCTCTCGCTCACTGAGAGACCGTCTTGAAAACGCCCCTGCGGACGAGCGAGTCTATCGAGTTGCACTCGAACTCACTGGCCCGACGCGTGTGTCCGACATTGCGACGCGAGCAGACTGTTCAAAGAATGCTGCACGACGACATCTCAAGCGACTCACCGACATCGGTGTGTTGACGCAGGTAACAGAGAACCCCGCAACGTTCGAGCGGAACGAGTCGTACTTCGAATGGCGTCGGAAGAACCGGCTCGCAGAACTCAGTGAGAACGAGTACACGCAACGACTCAGTGAACTCCTCTCCGAAGACAAGGAGTATCGAGCGCGGTATGGCGTCGATGACCCTGACGCGCTTGACCCACTCGAGTTTCACGACTATGGCGACCCAGAACAGGTCTGGTTGGATATCACAACTTGGGAGGCGATTCGGAAGGAGATACGAGCGCTTCGCCAGGCACAGCAGGACAACTCGGGCGAAGAAGGTCTCGTCTAAGCGTGGACACCGACCGCACAAAGCGAACACCAAACCGTGCGCTACTGCGAGAACTGGCTGCAGTCCTCGGTGCTGAACCGTGGGTGGATAGCGTCTCAGTGTTTCCGTCGAACAACCCTGATTCGCTTGTCGTTGTTCTTCTCGATGAACACTATCCAGCAGACGAGGTTTCCGAGGCGTATATCGAACTGCAATCGTACACCAATGGCGACTTCCACATCTCGTACATTGAATCACGCCATGGTGACCCGTGGATGTGTCGCTGGGACAGACACGATAGCGATGACTACTCCCGAGACCACTTCCACGAGCCACCAGCTGCAGCCCACGGCGATGGTGTGAACTGGGAGTATCCCACCGACTTGATGCGTGTACTCTCGGATATCGTTGCGCCGTGGGTCTACGAGCGGATGGGCGACATCTGGGATGAATACAACGACTGAGGAGGGCTGCTCTCACTCACCCAACGTCGAATCCATGAGTTCCTGCAGCGTGTGCATCTCCGTAAACCCAGGCTGGTGAATCTGGAACGTTGACGGCGGAGAGTTCGTACTATACGTCTTCTCCACGCGCGGCGCTCCCTCGTTCGGTTCGTTGAGCGCGCGCAACACCTCGTGTGCATCACTGCGGTTCTTGACGACCCACACAGCGGCTTCGGGGTCGCAAGCGGCCATCTTATCGTAGTCCTCAGGAACTGCAGTGAGGATGTCGTGATTTGCTCGCTCGGCTTCGAGCGTCACAACAACCTCGCCAGCTTCGTCGAGACAGACCGCATCGAGACGCGCCCGCGAATCCTCGTGTTCGAAGTACGAGACCGCCTCGACAGCAGTTGACTCATCACTCTCGACGAACGTCTGTTCGAGATAACGCCGGCCGAGTTCGACCATGACGACGTGAAGACTGGACTCACTCACGTCACCGCGACCGTCGCCATGTGCAACGCCCTCGCGGTGGCGGACGGCAATCGCACGGCGGCCTTTCGGCGTGACTGTGTAGAGTTTGTGTGGATAGGTACAGTCGAGTGCGAGCGACTCGCCATCGATGAGTTCGCGGACTTCCTTGTGTGAGACGCCCGTGTACTCCTGGAGGCGAACCATACTGTCGCACAAGAGGTCGTACTCGAAGTCGGGGTCGAACCGACGCTGGTGTGCCGAGTAGACCGCCTGCAGGAAGCGAAGCTGTGCGTCGGTGAACGCACTACTCCCGCGTTCGACTGCTGAGAGTTTGAGCGAGAGCTGCGAGATCGGGATGTCGTCACGGTCGACCGCATCGAGACTGTGACAGCACTCGATGGCGTTTCGGATACCCGGGAGTGCAGGATCATATCGTGTCGAACACTCGTCGCACACGACTGCATGGGCCTCAGGGTCGTATACGACCATCGGTGGGAGACGCGTTGTATACGGGAGTGCCGAGTTGATACGTGCATCAGGCGCTGGTGCGTTGCGGTCTGGATACGGGTCTGCTGGTGACCGAGACGCTGTTCGCGATGCATCACTGGATGGCCGGGATGACGACGAGGACGTCTCAGCCGGTGCTGACTCTCGGTGGCCCAGTGGGGTGTGCGACCGCCAAGGTGTGGAGCGACTGCCAATATTCGAGATATCGAGGCCAAACGCATCGTCTGTCCGGGCCGTGAGGAGGTCACGCGCAGCGGCGTAGGCAGTCTCCCGTGCGGGTGTGAACGCTGCCTCACTGTCAGGGTGGCCAGGCGGGAGGGGTGCACTCTGAAGGACGAACGGCTGTGGCTCTGGCTGCCCGAATCCTGCCGGGAGTGTGGCAAGCCACTGGCCACGACGAAGCGCGCGCAGTCGGGTCTGGACCTCGCCTGTGGGTACCTCAGCGGTTGCAAACCGCCGACTGAACTGCGGGTCGACCGCAACGTTCCCAGTGACGATTGTCGAGACGTTATTCAGGACTTCGCGATAGGCTTCGGGGTTGGCCTCTCGAAGTTGCGCGGGGAACTGCATCGCCAGCGTGACCGAGAGTCCAAACGATCGCGACTGGGCGAGGAGGTTCGAAAGCAACGACGACGTCGACAACTGCGAGGCTTCTTCGAGATACAGGTTGACGAGCGGGTGGTCGGTGTCGCCATCGCCATCCGTGGCTTCCTGTTGGGTTCGACGCCGAAGCGCAGTCCACAACGCAGAGAGGATGACGAGCGTGATGACACGACGAGAGGCTGGTCGGAGTCCACCGGTGTCGATGATGATGACGGCATCCTCGTCGATGAGTGCGCGCAGGTCGAAGTGTGGACTACTCCCCTCCTCATCTGGGACGTGATTAAATAACTGTGCGAGTCGCGCATCGAGTGGGACTTTCTCGATACGATTTGCAACGCCTTGCATGAGTTCGTCGAACGAGCGCTTCGAGTTGGCAGCGACGCCAGCGAGCAGCGCCTGGAGGTCTTCGTCAACGACCGGTGGTGGGTCGCGCGTCTCGTGCAATCTGGCGACGGCCATCTGGAACTCGCGATGCGTGAATGCATTCGACCCGTGTATCGGGTCGAACATTGCCTTGAGAACGTAGCGAATGATATCCGGCGAGCGAACGGCCTGTTCGAAGCGGTCGCGCCCCATGATACCGATGAGGATGTCGACGTAGTGGTCGACAACGTCTTCGACGGCAGTGGTTCGGTCGACGCCCGAGTCAAGTTGGTCGCGAATATCGAAAAACGACAGCGCGGGAAGGCTCTCGGTGCAGTCGAAGTAGTAGACATCGTCGAGCGAGCCGTGTCGCGCGTAGTGGGCGCGAAGATAGTCATCGGCCATGCCGTCTCCCTTCGGGTCGATGAGGATGTCCGCCCCATCGGTGGCGTCGTGATTATCGAGGATACCCGTAACGAGACTCGTCGACTTCCCCGAGCCAGTGCGACCGAACCACCCAACGTGGAGTGGTTGGAGTGAAGGTGGGAGTGAAATGGGCGTGGCTTCAGCATCGCCATCTGCGGTCTGCGCGTGCCCAAGTGTGAGCCCCTCCGTTCGGTACCGTTCGAGGCGGTCACGTGACGGTCTGGGAAGTCCGTGTTCGTCGGTTGGTGTGGGGGCGAGCGCGCGGTGAGCATCAGGTGGGAGCGCACCCGCATCGAGCAGGCAGAGCGCAGGGAGTTCGCGCCCATCCATGACGAGTGCGCGACGCTCGTTGGAGGCCCACGGGAGTTTCGTGGAGAGACTCGTGTTCTCGGGGTCGATAGCGACGCGATTTCGGATGTCATCGTACACCTCGTAGGCGTGTTTGCCATCGTACTCGCGCCCCTCGATACGGTAGTGGTCGCCGCTGAGTGGGGTGAACGTGGTTGCAAGCGAGGCGAGTTCGGGGATGGTTGCGTCGGGCTCGGTCGTAATCACGATGCCGCGTGCCGTGACCGAAAACGAACGGCGAGCGTCTTTCGCGTCGAGTGCGTCGAGACGCGAGCGGACTGCAGGGTCGCTCGTGTTCTTCGCGGTGTTCGTCGAGGCAATCCAGTCATCGACGAGACGCTGCGAGAGCGTATCGCGACCCTCGGTGAGTCGGCGGCGTCGGTCGCGTGCGTGATGACGCCAGTCGGCGTGGGGCGTGACCAAGAGCTGGACGGCCATCGGGACGATCGATGCGGCGAGTGTACTGACGACTGTCGTGAGTGGTGGCCGCGTGTCTGTGTCGATGAAGGCGTCGTACGGGGTGAGCGTAGTCTGCCAGTCATCGCGGCGGTCTGGCTGGCCGACGAACTCGACGGCGCGAGCGCGTGGTGGCGAATAGCGTTCAAGGGCTTCGTCAGCGGGGTCGGCATCTGGCTCGGCGGGAGAGAGGCGTGTCAGCGGGTCCGTGGTCGAGGTCCGAAGTTCGAACGAGTCAGGAACGAGTTCGCGACACCAGGCTTCGATAGCGGGTGCAAACGCGGTCTCGACACTGAGTGTGTAGTCGATTGTACTCGACTGCGACCCATCTGTGACGAGCAGCCATTCGAGTGTGGGTGGGTCGTCTGTGTCCAGCAAGTCAAACAATCGAGTGAACTGTGCGGTGACAGTTGCCGGGTCGAACGCGTCGGCTGTCGGCGAGATGTGAATAAATGACCGTGGTGACGGAGACTGAATAATGACCTTTCGTCACCGTCACTAGACATAATTCCTTCTCTACCTGTGGGTGTGATAACAGGACTGTGTGGGGTTTGAGCTGGTCACTTCGTCTAGTCTCGTGAAGTCGCACACACGACTCCCGTGGTTCTCTCTACCACTGGTTGTCGTCTGCAGGTGACCATTCGCGGTTGGCGTACCGACGGTCACCTTGAGGCCCAAAAATTGTGGACGAAACAGGTATTGAATACTGATTAAGATTGGGACTGTCAAGTTAGTGGCGCAATGATATTCCTAATTTCAATTATTTCTGTATAATATCCATACATGTTTATCATATGACGAAACGTAATATAATTGTCATGCCAGTGGCTTCGTACGCACCAATTTTCCACGAACTGGGGGGAAATACCGGGACTCAAGATGGACCATACGTCGATGCGTGGGGCTGGCCCTACCACGTTAAACATTATCAGTGGGTTGATGTACAATTTCGGGGATCCCACCCTCATGGGTTTGTATCGTACGGCGCTGTGGATCAAGGCCAGTATAATAATTACTCAGGAAGCACACTTGGGCTGCTCCCGATTACCCTCCCAGATGGTGCGAAACCCAATTCGCTCACTGTTATCGGATACTGCACTGGCAGCGTGAGGTTCGAACTCTTCAGTCAATCGCTCACGTATTTATCATCTGGCTGGGACGGGGGATTCTCACCAAGCGAAGGGACTGCCGAACTCGCACGCATTCGCGCAGGGTGGGCCGAGTTCCACAGTACTGAGGATCGACGGTTTGAGAGAAGTGGACCAAACTTTACCAGAACTGTACGGATCCGTACTGTTGATTCAGGGGTCATCGATAATTCTGCGAATTGGTATGGATTGTATGCGGAGGCCACGAGCGGTCGTTGCTACCTGACGGGTGTGAAAATCACCTACGACGAAGATGACTCAAAACCGCTCCCTCCCGTCTTGGAGAGTGAACGAGAAGTCGATCGAATACCCGATGAGTGGAGGACGCCGATTGAGTTAGAACTGGATACTGTTCTCGATGTCAGTGCAGCGAGGTATTCGTTCATCGGTATTGCACAGGATGGTGAGCTACTCGAGTTCGAACAGGCAACAGATGGTCCGAGTACGTTCATACTCCCACCAGGAGCGTACGAGGTCTGGACTGATGGCGACAGTACTGAGGTTACAGAATGGCCGCTACTCCCAGATTCGAGACTCCAGCCCTCTCGTCGGGATACAGAACCCAGAGGGAAAGGTCCCACGTCTGAATAATGTCGGCGCTGCGGGTCTGTCGTGGTGGTCGTGAGTTCGACCGAGTCAGGGAGGAGTTCGCGACACCAGGCTTCGATAGTGGGTGCGCGGGGTGTCTTGACGCTGAGCGTGTAGTCGATGGTACTCTCTTGTGACCCGTCAGTGATGAGCAGCCATTCGAGGGTTGGTCGGTCCCCCCTCGTGTTCAGAAGGCCGAACAACCGCGAGAACTGAGCGGTGACCGTCACCGAGTCGAACGCATCTTATTGTGGACGACATTGTGCGCTAATTAGTACACTGGTGTGTGAATGTCCATATATCGGGACAATATGACTCGATAATTCACGTACTATTGCACATTAGAAGTACATGTTTATCGTGTGTTGAAGCGTTATATAATTGTCATGCCTGTTGCATCGTACGCACCGATATTCCACGAACAAGGAGATGGGATTGGAAAAGTAGTCGAGCCAATGGCCTATTACAATGGTCATCATTGGCCCTCCGGGTTTGAAAATTGGGGCGATGTGCAATTTATGGACACCAATCCATTTGGATTCGCAGCAAGTTGGACTGGGGACGAGACCCCGGAAGAATACGGCTACCAAGGCTCGTTGGGGTTGCTCCCGACTCCCCTGCCAGATGGTGCGAAACCAAATTCGCTCACTATTGTTGGACACTCCGGAGGCAGCGTCGTGTTCGAACTGTTCAGTCAATCGCACATGTATCTCCCCCCGAACTGGAATTATCCCGATGAAGTCGGCGGAGAGGTCACGTCACTCGCACGACTGCATGCTGGATGGGCCAATTTCCACAGCACCGAGGCACGAACGTTTGAGAGAAGTGGCCCTCATTTCATCAGAACCGTTCCGATACGGAATGTCAATGGCGGTGTGATCGATAATTATTCGAACTGGTATGGATTGTATGCGAATGCAATCGACGATCAGTGCTACATCACGGGCGTGAAAATCATCTACGACGAAGATGATTCAGAACCGCTTCGCCCCGTCTTGGAGAGAGAGGTCGAAATTGACCGGATCCCCGACGACTTCAAGAAGTCTATTGAGTTAGACCGTGAGACGATTCTTGATGTTGATGCAGTTGGATACACCTTCATCGGTGTTGCGCAAGATGGGGAGCTCATCGAACTCGAACAATCAGTAAATGGCCCGAGTACGTTTGTTCTCCCACCAGGAGCGTACGAAGTCTGGACTGATGGACACAGTACTGAGATTACCGAGTGGCCATATCGCCCAAACCGGGGGTACCAGCCGTCCCCCAGAAATACGGACTCAATGGGGGACGATCCCAACTCTGCAGTCTGATGACTACGCTCCTCTCTCGTAAGATTCTGCATTGACTCTCTGCAACTCGCACGGCAGCTCGGTTCTTCGGTTTGATTTGACCAGTGCAGTCTTCTTCGAAGGCCCCCACAGCCTCGCGGCCTGCGCAGGCGTGTGCCTTGGGCTCGGCTCGCGACGCTGCGGCCCCCTCCACTCCCACCCTGTGTATGTTTGGACGTCGTCGAGCGTGTTCGAGACCGTGTACGAATGTCTGTTCTATTGCGCGCCTGCAGGGGTGCAGGCGCGTGTACTGGCCTGCGTTGATTCACAATGAATGCTGACTCAGACTCCGAGACTGCACAGAAGATGGAATTCGAACTTTACGCCTGGCTTCGACTGTACGCTGACAAGGGTATCGACCCCGAGCAGTTGATTCGGATGCTCATGAAGACGGCTGTCGTCGTCGACGAGTTGAATGCGGTACCACGGACGCCACCAGGACGGGATGCTGGGGTGTACAAACAGGCGGTTGAACTGCCGGAGTTGTAGCGAGGGTGGTGAACGTCCAAAAGGACTTAGGTACGTACGTACCTACATACTCCTACTATGGGGACGATAAAATTCGATGTGCCAGATGAGATGGAAGACAGGTTCAGAGAGTGGGCAATGAAGCGGTTTGGCCATAAGCGAGGGTCGCTCGGGAAAGCAGGACAAGAGGCACTGTCTGTGTGGGTTGCAGAACAGGATATCGAACTCGATCTCAAGCCAGCACACAGTCCACTCACAACCAAGCGTGGCTCACTCAGCCACGTTGAATTGTCGAGTACCGAGCTCAAGCATTCAGTCGGTGAGACCCTGCTTGACCAGCACAGAGGCGACCGAGACGAGAATAAATGATAGTCGACCAAGGAATCTTTCTCGAATATTACCTCGACGACGAGTATGCAGATGCCTGTGAGCAGATCCTTTCAGACCTCGAAGACGGCTCGATAGACGGCCATCTCACTGATTTTCATCTCCATGGCATCTGTGCGATTTTCAATACGTATTTCACTGACCGTGCGCCGGATGAAATCCAAGACCTCGTCTACTCAGTCGCTGCAGCAAAAGGACTCTCACTGTACCGGCTCTCCTTAGGCGATAAAATCGAAATCTGTGACCTCCAACGGACAACCGATCTTGATTTTGATGACGCAACGCTCGTTCACGTCGCGTCTGTCCTCGAAGAAGAGACGATTGTTTCTCTGGATCGGCACCTCAAACACGACGGGGAGTTTGACTACGAGCGACTCCATCCGCGTGAGTATTGAGGAACTCTCTCGAATACCGGCCTACTGCTAGCATCTTCTTGATTCTGCCCCTCTAAGTGTAACCCATGGAATACGTCACCGCCAGCGGTGTGGACGTGCCGGCTCTTGGCTTCGGGACGTGGCCGATGAAGGGAGCGACCTGTCGGACCGCCGTCGAACACGCACTCGACGCTGGGTATCGACATCTCGATACGGCGCAGATGTACAACAACGAGGACGCTGTCGGACAGGCAATAGCCGACTCCGCAGTGCCAAGAGAGGACGTGTTTCTCGTCACGAAAATCTTCCGGCAGAATCTGTCCCACGATAAGGTCCTGAGCTCGGTTGAACAGAGTGTACAGCGGTTGGGAACCGAAATCGATCTGCTGTTGATTCACTCGCCCAGTCGGAGCGTGCCCATCGAAGCGTCGATCAGCGCGATGAACGACCTCCAGGAGCGTGGACTCGTCGAGCATATCGGTGTCAGTAACTTCTCCGTCGAGCAGATGCGACAGGCGATTGCAGCCTCCGAGACTCCGATCCTGACGAACCAGGTGGAGTACCACCCGTTCAAGAGTCAACCCGAGCTACTCGAATTCTGTATCGAGAACAAAATCATTCTAACCGCATACAGTCCACTGGCCCAGGGGAGGGTCATCGGTAACGCGGTCCTCGAAGAGATCGGAACGCAGTACGGAAAGACAGACGCTCAGGTTGCACTCCGTTGGTTGATTCAGCAAGAGATGGTCGCAGCGATTCCCAAAGCTTCGAGTCAGACCCATATCGAGGAGAACTTCGATGTCTTCGATTTCGAACTCAGCGACACGGAGATGGAACGTATCTTCGACCTGCAGGGCGGACTCTTCTCTCGCCTTCGGTCACTTCTCGGACTCTGAGTGGTTCATGGGTACGATGTCTCGGTAACACTGTTCGCTCTCGTATCGGCACGCCCCGCTCGCCGCCCTGTGCCCTCCGTGCTCACTCCTCGCTCCGCTCTGCTCCACTCGTCGTTCGCGACGAGCTGCTCCTTGCAGTCGCGCTCGCATCGCTCGCTACGGGCCAAGGTCACGTGGGCAACTCACTGCGTTCGCGCCTGTGACTCATCTCACTCCATTCGGTGAGTGGTGCTGGTTGTGTCCCCATCGCAGAGCCCACGCCTTCCGCGCCCTGCGGGACGTCGTGTACTCGAAACCAAACATAGTGTCTCTCAAAAGAAAGTACCACAAACGATTAGACCGTGCGCGCTCTATAATGCGTGATACGAGTTGACGATGAATCCGATTCCCGAGGACCGATTTCTGCAAAACAGTTCTTACTATCGGAAGCTCCTCACTTTGTCTGAAGTAGCCAATATGAAGCCAGAGACAATTGTAAACTGGATGGGTGAACCAGTATCAAAGTCTCCGTCGCAGGTCGAGACAGATATCAGGCAACTCAAACAGACGATTGACGAAGGCCGATTACCAGAAGGATGTGCAGATGATTTCAATGAAATCATCGGTATGCGTAATCAACTTGAGAACAACCCCAATGCCATTGCTTCAGCGAACTTCGACTGGGACGAACTCCCCAGCAAAACACAACAGCTGGTGAACCATCAAGTTGAATCCAGTCTCGGCGTCGATCAAGAGTTAGAGTATCCGACGGACGAAGCTACAGAGTGGTTCTACCGACGATTGTACAGCGCACGTTTCGAACGGGATCGCCGATAACTCTTCTCAGTTGCCGTTTTCAGCTTCTTTGAGTGCAGCAATTCGCGCTCTTCGTCGGCCTTTCTCGCCTGATGGCTCGATACGCCAATCGTTCTCGCATCGGGTTTTGAAGTCACCGTTTGACCGATAGATGTGGAATGTCGCCACCTCTACACAGTCCATCCACTGGCCCGGTTCGATATCCTCGAAATCATTGTTAATCATTTCTGCTTCTTTGATAATCCGCTCATGTACTCGTTGTGTCGCATAGCGCGATAGGCTGAGACGGCTGTAATCGTCCCGTTGAGATCCACTCATGAGCTTCATTCCTGAGACCATTATTGAGTTCACACTCAACATGTGGGCAATGTATTAAAAATCCAGTGACGAGTAGACAAACCTACGCTAGTGCGATTTGGCGACCGTCCGGTGACCAGCCCAAACAGCGAGCGAGAGTACCAAATAGAGGCCCACAATAAACCATTCGCTGACATAGTTTGTCGAGATTATGAGCATCACCCATACAACTATGAGTGGGAGTACTATGGTAATGATTTGACCCCGTGGCAATGGAGGCAGGCGTTCTCGCCGGATGAGACCAAATATAACGACTGCCATGCCGGGAGCTAGAAGCACGACCAGAGAGGCGGTCGATAAGAGGCCCTTTAGAGCTAGTACCGAGACACCCAACAGGAGGAGTGTAACGCCTGTAGTGGTGTATACATTCCAAATAGCAGGCCCAATCCCCCCCGACACCGAATTGGAGTGTCGAATTTTTCGTTTGATCCACTCGTCAAGACGAGTAACCCATTTGAACGTATCTGTCAAAATGACGAACGCGCCAAGGAATAGATTCCCCACTACCAACAGAACGAATGAAGCCCCAAGTGCGTATCCCGACAGTTTGGCATGCGACGAGACTACGTCTAATTCCAGACCAAGTAACCAGAGCGTGCTCATCCCAGCGATAACGAATGATCCAGAGAGGACAATCCCACTAAAGAAGAATATCCACGCTTCAGGGACTGCTCTGTACTCAAGATTGTGGTATTTATCGAACACAAACACTAACACGACGACGTAGATCGACGTGACTGTGGCGCTTATTGGTAAAAGACTATCAACAAGTTGGCTATTCACAGACACACCACAACGATCAGTAGATAGTTTTCTTCGCCTAAGATTTAAATTGATTGGCATACGTCGGTAGTACGATTATGACTGATTCGTACTGGTACCGGATGCAATTCCAACCAGCTCTTTTCTCTCGGTGTCTCTGACGATGTCACAACGATCTCTACAGAACCAACCGATGATCATCCTGGGGGAAGATTCACAGCGCGTCAAGGACCGCGACGCGCAGACGTACAACATTCGAGCCGCACGTGCAGTCGCAGAAGCAGTACGCTCCACACTCGGACCCAAAGGAATGGACAAGATGCTCGTCGACTCCTCAGGTGACGTCATCATCACGAATGATGGCGTTACCATCCTCAGGGAGATGGATATCGACAACCCAACAGCCAACATGGTCGTCGAAATCGCGGAAACACAGGAGACCGAGGTCGGAGACGGTACGACGACGGCCGTCATCATTGCAGGAGAACTCCTTGACCAAGCCGAAGACCTCATCGAGTCCGACATCCACCCGACGACGATCGTACAGGGCTACCGGCTGGCCGCCGAGAAAGCTAAAGGGATTCTCAAGGAAATTGCACTCAAGCTCACCGAGAACGACCGAGAAACGCTCCTAGAGATTGCCACCACGGCAATGACGGGCAAGGGCGCAGAGTCCGCAAAGGACCTCCTTGCCGGACTCGTCGTCGACGCTGTCCTTGCAATACAGGACGACGAGGGCATCGACACCGACAACATTTCCGTCGAGAAGGTCGTCGGCGGTTCGATCAACAACTCCGAACTCGTCGAAGGCGTCATCGTCGACAAGACGCGCGTGGACGAGAACATGCCGTACGCCGTCGAAGACGCCAACGTCGCGCTGTTAGCCGACGCGTTGGAGGTTCAAGAAACGAAAATCGACGCTGAAGTCAATGTCACGGACCCCGACCAGTTTCAGCAGTTCCTCGACCAGGAAGAAAAGCAGCTGAAAGAGATGGTCGACAAGCTCGTCGAAGTCGGCGCCGATGTCGTCTTCGTCGGTGACGGCATCAACGACATGGCCCAGCACTACCTCGCAAAGGAGGGCATTCTCGCGGTTCATCATGTCACGTCCGCCGACCTCAAACATCTCGCCCGCGCCACGGGTGGCCGCGTCGTCTCCAACCTTGACGACATCGAGGAAGACGACCTCGGCTTCGCCGGCTCTGTTGCCGAGAAGGACGTCGGTGGCGACGAGCGCATCTTCGTCGAGGGCGTCGAAGACGCCAAGTCTGTCACCCTTATCCTCCGCGGGAGTACTCAACATGTCGTCGACGAACTCGAGCGTGCAATCGAGGACGCTCTCGGCGTCGTCCGTACGACACTTGAGGACGGTGAGGTGCTACCTGGGGGCGGCGCTGCAGAGATTGAACTCTCCATCCGCCTGCGCGAGTTCGCGAACTCTGTCGGTGGCCGCGAGCAACTCGCCATCGAAGCGTTCGCCGACGCGCTCGACGTCATCCCACGAACCCTTGCCAAGAATGCCGGTCTCGACCCTATCGACACCATCGTCGACCTCCGCACTCACCACACAGGAGTGAAAGCAGAGAGGAAAGACGCAAGTCCAACAGTCTCTCCTACAGAAATTATGCAGGACGTCGAGTACTTCGAGTCGATATTCGTGCTGGGTGAAATCGCCGGCTTGCCGCCCTCTGAGATCCAGTCTCACGTTGATGCTGCGGCGGCGAAATCACCAGCCCAAATCCAAGAAGAGCTCGGCAGCATCGATTACTATCTGACGAACGGAGAGCTCAACCCGGAGACAGAACAGTTGTTCCGTGAAATTGTCGATGTAAAGATGCATTTGGTGGAGTATTGTTCGACAATAACTGACTCACCAGATTCAATCGAACAACTCGATGAGACACTCTCTGAAGATGAATTCGAATCAGGAGTAGCGGAGTATGTCAAAAAGGCATCATCTATCGACAGGGAGTTGGGATACGATGTCGACCAAGTTACTAAATGGTTCTATCGGAGAAAACAGGAATGCTATCTACAGCAACGATATCAAGTGGAAATCGATCAAGAACAGCTCCCAGGCTTTGATCCGAGTCAACCGAACCGAGACTATCACGAAATGTTCGGTCGAAAACTATCTCTCACGACCGAATCACAATCGAAATTTTATGCAGGCATTGATGCACATTCAGCAGGTGTTGGCGACATGGTCGCGAAGGGTATCATCGAACCCTTGCGATTAAAAACGCAGGCAATCGACTCGGCGACGGAAGCGGCTGTGATGATTCTTCGTATTGATGACGTAATCTCCGCTGGTGACCTCTCTGTTAGTCAGACCGGTGACGATGGTGACGAGATAGGAGGTATGGGTGGAATGGGCGGTATGGGTGGCGCAATGTAGACGAGACTCACGCACACTGAACGATATTGTCGGATTCCTCTACGGCTGAAGCCGTGGGCTTCCTCCTTGCATGTGATGTTGTGGAGACTCTGTAGATGCCACCTAGTCGTCATACAGAAGCAAGCAACCACGTGGACGAATGTACTAGCAATGATGCAGTTCGTATCATAGCGAAGACATCGGATGCAAAGGCAACAATACCGTTTCATACGGCCCAGCGATCAGTTTCAAGACGGTGGCTTACCGCTAGCGTGAGTAGTGTGTCCCCTTTGGGATCCCTGGTTTACTATCCGTTGGACTCTGTTGACGGCACGCCCCGCTCGCCGCCCTGTGCCCTCCATGCTCACTCCTCGCTCCGCTCTGCTCCACTCGTCGTTCGCGACGAGCTGCTCCTTGCAGTCGCGCTCGCATCGCTCGTACCCTCCCGGTACGCCAGCATTATGCGCGTTTTCGGTTGCGCCCCTGCGGGCCGGACACGAGAAACGGCATAAAGCTGGCCGCTCGCTACGGGCAGTTCGGTCGCGCGGTGCTGGTTGTGTCCCCGTCGTCGAGCGCACGCCTTCCGCGCCCTGCGGGCGCTCGTGAAGGCGCGAAAGGCGTGCGCAGAATGAGTTGGTCGAGGTCAGTGAGAGAGCTGCGGCTGGAGAGTCGTGGTGTCGGAAAAAGACGCTGAGTAGGCGCCTTCGGAGTCTACAATGAGTACTAAGAAGCAAATCGGTAATGAAGTTTGGGACGTTGAACAGCCGGCAGTCGTCGACGATGTGGTCGATGAGACGCCAGCGCTGCGACCCACGGTTGAACTCGAAATTCAAGCAAAGGTTGACCTGAACAATCCGGAAGCCCAAGGACGGGGCCTGACCCTCGCAGAAGAAGAGCGGATGGAAGCACGAGAGTGGGAAATCGAGCAAACGCGTGAGCGGTGGGACCGGAGACAGACGTCGAGCCGTGAGGCGCGGACGGCGACTGCGGCGGAACAGATGAGCGTCGAAGCAACGCGGGAGTTCAAGAAGCGTGCCGGGTGTGTGAATCGGTGGGCAGATCCCGAAGAGGCAGACCCGCGTGAGCAACTGACGGTGGCACAACTGGGCGAGGTGAACCGGGAGGCGGCCCGGTTACAGACGAAACTCGATGGGTGGTCGCGATCGGCGATTAGTCGGCGGTTGGCCGAGCAGGTCGCAGATGGGAAATCGATGATGAGCGCAGTGGTGAGCGTGTTCGAAGAGTTGCAGCGGGCGCCAGGACGGGTGATTCCGATTGCGGCGGTCAGTGAGGTGAGTCGTCGAGAGGTGTCCATCTCTGGAAGAGTGACGCAGTTGTGGGAGTCGTCGAATCAGGCGATTCAACAGGTGGGACTCATCGAGGATGAAACTGGACGAACTAAGTTTACCATTTGGGCTAAAAGTCGCAAGACGATGGTCAGAGAAGGCGAACGAGTGACGATGCGGAACGTCGCGAAGAGTTGGTACGACGGGCGTGTCTCGGTGGCTGTGACGGTGTGGTCTGAGATGTCGTTCCCAGAGCGCGAGGCGTGGTGGGCTGAATAGGCGTCGGACTCAGTGTTTTCTTTTTACGATTCCTCCAGCCCTGGCCCCACCTCCCCACCCACCGCTCCGTGCTCGCTCCTGCGGAGCTGTGCGCGCAGCCACAACCTCTCTCACCCAGGGGTTCTATGAGGAAGACAGATTAATAAAATCACGATTAGTAAAATCACGATTAGTAAAATCACAATTTAGATATTCGGAACTCCTATCTGCCACGCTATCCAAGACAGCCCATGGAACAGCCGAGGTTCGTCGACCGTGACGAGGAAACCGAACTGTTGACGTCACGGTTCGACCGCGACACGGCAGAGTTACTCGTCGTGTACGGTCGACGTCGACTTGGAAAGAGTGCACTCGTTCGAGAATCCATCCGTGATCGAGACGACGCAGTGTACTGGCAGGCGACGGAGGAAACGCCGGAAGTGCAACTTTCGAGTTTCGTCGAAACAGCCCGCGAAGAATTCCCAGTCGTTGCAGATATCAAGCGAGATTGGGAGACACTGCTGAAAACGCTCGGTCAACAAAACGCAGTTGTCGTCATCGACGAGTTCCCATACCTGATTGAGTCGGACGATGCCCTCCCGTCGAAGATTCAGCGTGTGTGGGATCTCCACCTCGAAGAGACGGAGATGTCTCTGGTTCTCGTTGGGTCGTCGATTAGCGTCATGGAAGAGAAAGTCCTCAGTGGTGGGAGTCCCCTATACGGTCGTCGTACGGGCACGATTGACCTCCCTCCGCTGGAATTAACCGACGCACAAGAACTCTACCCAGACACAGACCCAGAGACCGTCATCGAGACGTGGAGTGTGTTTGGTGGCACGCCGTACTACCTCCGTGCACTCACACCATCGGCATCTCTCGTCGATAACATTCAGACACACGTCCTCTCCGAACACGGTGTCCTCCACAACGAGCCGGAGTTCTTACTCCGGACAGAGTTCGGGATTCGAGAGCCACAGACCTACTACACAGTCCTCCGCGCGATTGCGACGGGGAAGCGCGAGGCGAACGAGATAGCAAACTTCGCTGGTATCGACTCAAACGCACTGGGTTCGTACCTCGCGAAGCTCCGTCGACTTCGTCTGGTTACGCGAGATATCCCTGTGACGGCAAACCCCAACGCGACTCGAAAGAGCCGGTATCGACTGAACGAACCGCTGTTTCGGTTCTGGTTCCGCTACGTGTACGGTCAAGAAAGCAAGCTTGCCCAACTCGGCGACAATGCCTTCGAAGAGCTAATCGAGCCATCGTTCTCGGACTACATGGGTCCGATGTTCGAAATCGTCTGCCAGAATGCACTCCCATCGTTGGTTCCCAAGACCTACCACGGGGTTGGATATTGGTGGTACAAACACCACGAACTGGACGTCGTCGGTCTCGCGAGTGACGGCACACTCGTTGCTGGCGAGTGCAAGTACACGACGCGACAGATGAACGAAGGTGATCTTGCAGACCTAGAGCGGAGCGCTGCGCAGGTCGATTGGACGCCACCGGAGGGTGGCGAACCGACGTACCAGTACTGCTGTTTCGCTCGTTCAGGGTTCTCTGAGGGGCTGCAAGAGGTTGCCGAAGAGCGCGCTGACGTCTCTTTGTTCACGCCTGACGATATCGTGAACGGCTGAGCCTGGTCGTCAAATTTCTGCGGTCAATGACTACTTCCAGCCCACGCCGGACGATTATACCGTCTCACACCAACCACCCCACAATGATTCGGGACGCCGAGGTGCTCGATGAAGGGTTCGTCCCAAATGACCTCCAACACCGAGACGCCGAACTCACCCATTTAGAATCCACTCTCCGCCCATTCGCAGACGGTGCACCGGGCCAATCAATCATCATCACCGGGCCAACAGGCGCAGGAAAAACAGTCACGTCGAAGTACGTCACTGGACAACTCACTGACGCAGTCCCAAATATCCAGACCGTCCACCTGAATTGCTGGCGGAGCCACACACAGTTTCGAGCATTCTACAGCATCCTCGACGAACTCGGTCTTGCAACCGATATCCACCGCGGGTCGACACCACACGACGAACTCATCTCTCGACTCGAAGCCTACGACGGTGACCCGGTAGTCGTCATCCTCGACGAAGCCGACCAACTCGACTCGACGGATATCTTCTACGACCTCCACTCGCTCCCGAAATTCGCCCAACTCATCGTCGCCAATGAACGTGACCAACTGTTCGGCCGACTCAACTCACGCCTCCAGAGTCGGCTCCAGAGTAGCGAACACGTCCCGATGTCGCGATACACACCGGAAGAACTCGTTTCGATTCTGGAAGTCCGGGTTCGATGGGGATTCGAAGAAGAGACAGTCTCACCGGACGTCATCGAACGAATCGCAGATGCCGCAGCAGGTGACGCACGTGTCGCTCTCGGGATGCTCCGACGGGCCGCCAACTACGCGATTCGCGAGGGCCACGACGAGATTACGTTTGACGTGCTTGAAGCGGCCATGCCAGACGCACGCGAGCAGATTCGACAGCGGAACGTTGACGCGCTCAATGACCACCAACGAACGGTCTTTGATATCATCAGGGCGTATGGACCGCTCAGCCCACAGGATATCTACGAGCATTATGAGGCGAAGATGTCCGATCCAAACCAACTGCGGACGGTGAAGTCGTATCTATCCAAACTGACCGAGTACCGGCTCATCGAGGCAGAGGGGTCGACGAGAGACCGGACGTATCGAGCGGTGCAGTCGCAATAATCAGGCGCGACACCGCTGAGAGGTAAAAATGGCTCTTCTTCGAGGGCTCTGTCGAAAACCCATAATTTCTGACAAATTGTTGGGGTCGTGCTGAATAGAGGGCGCGAGTCGGTCACAAAGTTGAACCCGATTCTCCACTCCCTGAGACCTCACTACCGAAGCATAATCTACGAATCATCTGGGTTATATGGGATTGAACCAACCCGACCCACATCCAGAATAAAAATAATGATGCCGAAATGCTCAGAACCCTTCTTGAGAAATGTGCGGTCAATTTTATCGAAATCCGTCTCCCCCACCGTTTCCCACTCCGCTGAGATGTGTTTCCAGAGTTTTTCAATCGCTGTCCCTTCCCCATTGAAATCGTGGCACCGGTTGATGCTCCCCTTACGAATTGCGTCGTCAACCGTGTTTTGTACGGCGGAACTCAGGTTACTGTAGTCGATAGTAATCGACGTTTCAGGTTCAGGATTTGGAAGAGACTCCAGCGTTAGCTTATCGTAATTGCCATCAATCCGGCATTTCACTGCGCTACAGCCGGCAAGACTAATCAGAACTGCTGGAACGACACTTTGGATGAGCGTTCTTCGCTTCATCCAGATGATTCTAACTCCACTATCATTTCGTCTGATACCGTCTCATGAGTATCTTTTGACTACAGGGCCGATAACGAAACGCGCATTGACACCACCGCCGCTGTGCTGAACTCACCCTCTGCGTCGGTCACGACGTTCCTGACACAATCCGAGTAGTTCGAATAGCTCGTGCTGCATAGAGGGCGCGTATCTCGTGGCATCGATGCGACGGACCTGGGAGACACTGCACCTTTCACGAGCTACCGAACGTCCTCCCAGATAGCTCGCTCGCCTGACAGGGGGTCGTCAACGACGGTCGTCGTCGTATCGAAGCGCATCGTTGCTCTGCGGCCGGGGTCATACGGTGGCCAGTCGCAGTCCCCGCTCGTCGCAAAGTCGACCCACGCCTCGTGCATCGTATCCGCGAGCGTGTGCGGTGGGGTGGTTCCCCAGAGCGCCTCGGTTTGGTTGTCGAGTGTGTCGAAGACGAACGGTATCTCGAGGGCGTGGCACGCGCCGAGTCGCCCGTCGAACTGGGGGGACTTCCAGGCGAACTCGTACATGTAGGTGTCGGCCGAGTTCTTCGCGTGAGCGTCGGCCAGGCGGACGGCGGGAATGCGCCAGAACCAGTCGGTCTGGATAGCAGCAAGCAGGTCACCGGAACTGCCGCCGGGATGGAGATTACGATAGGCCTCGATGGTCTCTTCGACTGGCAGTCCGTACCCGGCCACGGTGCCGGCCAACGCCTCCTCGGTGACCTGGTCGATGACACCGCCAGTCACCAAGAACAGCCGATGCTCGTCGATGTTCGTGCCGACCAAAAGGTCGACGTCCACGCTGTCGCCGGATTCGATTCGTTCTAGCGGGTGCGCAGGGAGGAGGTCTCCATCGATTACCGGCTGCCAAGGCATGAAAGTGCTAACCACTTCCCCACCCCAGCGCTCCGGGTCGGGGTTCGATTGGAGGTCGGCTCTCAACTCGTTCTGGGCATCTATCACACGCTCGACGGGTACGTCGGCGATCGCCTCCCGGCTCGCTTCGACGCCGAGTTTCTCGGCGAGGAGTTGGCCGATTCGCTGACCGGTTTCGGGCGACAACACGTGGTGGGCTGCGCCACTCTGGGCGATGGCGTGTTGGAACAGCCCCTCCGCTCGTGGGACGGCGAGTAGCGTCCCGACGCTCATCGCGCCGGCCGACTCGCCAAAGATGGTCACGTTACCTGGGTCGCCACCGAAGGCGGCGATGTTCTCTCGTACCCATTCGAGTGCCGCGATCTGATCGAGCAGGCCAAGGTTCGCGATATCGTCACCGAGATAGAGGAAGCCATCGGCCCCAACCCGGTAACTGATCGTCACACAGACCACGCCGTCGCGGGCGAACCGACTACCGTCGTACCAGGGTGAGGCGCCCGTTCCGTGGAATTCGTACACGCCTCCTGGAATCCAGACCATCACCGGCAGACCGGTGGAGTCCGGGTCGGGTGTCCATATGTTGAGCGTGAGACAATCCTCACCAGGGCCGGTGAGCTCGGGAAGGACGAGTTCTACCTCCGGCGGATACTCCGGTTGAGGTGACTTCGGGCCGTAGGTGAGCGCGTCCCGAACGCCGCTCCACGGCTCGACGGGCTGAGGAGGCTGAAGTCGATTGTCACCGTACGGTGACGCTGCAAAAGGAACGCCCTTGAACGCATGGACGCCATCGGCCTCGCTGCCGCGAACCGCGCCCGATTGGGTATTGACTGTGACACGCATAGACGGGAATCACCCAACCTAAGAGTATCACACCTGCACGCTTAGCACTTTACTCGGGGGGCATCGCTGACTGCTCGACGGGGAGGCGAACCGACTGGCGGTGATGGATACGCCCTCTGTATGTGTCACGCCATTACTGACAGCGTTCGGTGAGGTTTCTGTGGTCGTGCTGAATACAGAGCGCGTATCTTTCAGACTGGCCCAGCCTATACTGTGTTCGTCAGAAAACATATTATCGGGGGTTAAGCAGAGCGCCAACACCAGTAACGGCGGTCGCTTTGGGTCATCTTGGATGAGCGTCGCGCTCACCATCATCGCAGTCGCGGCGATTCGGAAATCTACAGATGAGCAAGGCGAGTGCCTTGGGGCTTGACCCCGAGGCAGTTCACCAGCGGACTGTTTGCGTCGGAAGCCACGACTACCCTCCCTCGTCATCGTCTTGAACCTTGAATCGAGGAACACTCCAATTGCGCCGAATCGCGAGTAACCGGATACCGAAGATGACGGCGACCGGGACCCAGAGTGCGGTCAGTTGTGAGAAGCCAGCCTGCGAGAGGGCCACGTGTAGGAGTCCACCGATGAACGCGGCGGTGGCGTAAATCTCCCCACTGTTGAGTAGATACGGTATCTTGTTGGCCAGAACGTCACGGATGATGCCGCCGGCGATTCCGGTGACGACACCAATCACGACTGCAGATAACCAGTCTGCGCCCACCGAAAGGGCCGTCGACGTCCCGGACACGACGAACAATGCCATGCCGGCGGCGTCGAAGATGGTCACGAGTCTGTGTCGTTCGATGACCTTGATAGCACCAACATTGGTGAGTGGGATGGTTGCTAACGCCACGACAGCGGCGAAGAGAACGAACACCGGGTTACCAACCCAGACGACCGGATTAATCCCGAGCAAGAGGTCACGGATGGTTCCCCCGCCGACAGCGACGAGTACACCGAGGACCACGACACCACCAAGGTCCATATGCTTGCGACCAGCGAGCAACGCTCCTGAGATTGCGAACGCAGCGGTCCCTACAAACTCGAGAATCAGCTGAATAGTCGTAAAGTCAACAGCGGGCATGAGGTGGGCCGTACAGCTATGCGTGGCCCTCGTTGAACAGCACACTCAGATCGACGTGACGCCACTCAGTCCGCAGCGGAATCTTCACCCAGATGTCGAGGCCGTTCAGGTCGGTCACAATCTGGTGAGTCGTGAGGTCGGCATCTTGCTTGGTGGGTTTGGTCGCCCCCCCGTGTTCTCTGAACGTCCCGTCTTCGTTGAACAGCGGGGTGTCGAAGATTTCCATCATCTTCTCGGAGTCGATTTCGCCGTGCGAGTCCTGTGCTCGTTCTGTGAGGTTCTTGTACCGCGTCAGGGAGTTACTCACAGTGTCGCGCTTGTGGAGTCCCCAGTCTGGATTCATGAACGTGTTGACCGTGACGAACGTCGAATCGTCCGGGTCCCGGCGGCGGTGTTCGTAGAGCGTCGTCTCGTACGAGAAGCACTCGCCGCTCTTGTCAGCAATCAACCAGATGATGGGAGCGTCCGTCAGAGTGCCGTTGAAGCGATAACTCATCGCCTCAGCAGTCGAGCAATCCGCCACGAAATCCATCATCTCGAGGAGGAACGACGGTCGGTCGATGGCCACGACTGCGCCACCCATCGAGGTTCCGTCGTGAACGTCGGCGTAGACACCTTTGTCGTTGATTAGGGTCGAAGCGCAAATCCATCCGGCATAGCTCAGATTCGCGAACGAGTTGGAGCCATCGGTGGGGTTGTACACTGTCAAGACCACCGGGATGTCGAGGAAATGCTCGTTCCAGTCCAAATTCCGCCCGAGATACGTCCCTGCGTCCGGGGTCGCGTCGTGCCGAGCGCACATCGACGAACACCCTGCAAAGGAGTGTAGTTTGCCCTGATAGATGTTCATGATGTTCCCCTGGTCGAGGAGAACGACCTTGTCCACGGGCCACTCCAGGCCGTCGGCAACGCCCCGGTAGAGCGCCTTCATGCGCTCGGATGCGGCTTCGTAGACTCGTTTCCCGAAGAGTTCGCGGGCTTCGTCTTCCGTCGTCCACCCTTTATCGAGATTGGACTGGATTACGACGTTCCAGAGGGGGTCTACCTTGTCTTTCATCAACTCACCGTACTGCTGGCCCATCTCGTACCAGCTTCCCGAAAGCTGGAGGACGTAAATTTGTTCGTCACCGGTATCGTAGAGTTTCCCCGCTCCAGATTCCTGGAGCAGATTGAGTTCGTCTGAAGTCATGATTATTCACTCCGTAGCTGCTGAACGATTGCTCGTGCCAGTGCGGCGGTGATGGGTTCGTCGTCCTGCGACCCCGTGGAGAACCACGCCACTACGGCGTCCGTCGACGGCGAGACGTAGAGTCCCTGTGCACCGACCCCTGACTTGTAGAAGTCGCCATCGGGGAAGACGACGTCCCACTGGTAGCGATTGGTGAGCCCTGTGACGTCCGGAAAGCCTTCTTGGAACTGTTGTCCTATCGCACCCTCCAGATATATCTCGGGTCGGCCGCCGGTCTGGATTTTCTCGATGACGCTCTGTGGGATGATACGCTCACGAGAGATATTCCCCCAGCTCGGTGTGAAGAGCGTTCCCCAGCGTCCCAGGTCCCGAAGCCCGGAGCTCGTGAACCCCCATGACATATTCAGCCCGTTCCTGGTCAGGCCGATGTAGCCATCGTTCTCCATCCCAGCCTTGCGCCAGACCCGGTCGCCGAAGACCTCGGCGACGGATTTTCCGGTGACGTTGTTGACGATCCGTTCGAGCACGAACGTGTTTATCGAGTTGTACTCGAAGGCGGTGTAGGCCGGCTTGTCACGCTTCATGCTCCGGAGCACGTCGTACGGAGACTGGTTCGTCCCCTGCTCGTCGTAGAACAGACCAATGCTGACGGCCCACTTGTACCAGCCGCGTTCGGGATTGGTCCTGGCGTCTGGGACCTCGTGTTCGGTCGAGTCGAGGCCGGTCGCCATGTCCATTGTCTCCTCGACCGTTACATCGTCCCAGGCGGAGTCCTTGAGTTCTGGAACGTAGTCGGACACCGACTTCTTGACATCGACCTCCCCGTCGTGCTCCAACAGGGCCACCATCATACCGGCGATGGTCTTGCCGCAGGAGAACCAGTTGTGCTTGTCGAAGGGACGCATCGTCTTGTATTTCTCGAACACGATGTCACCCCCGTGAATCACGAGCAGCGCATCCATGACGCCCGAGTCGAACTGTTCGCCGACAGTCTCCTGGGTTCCGTCGACGCTGAAGACGATATTGCCGATGTCCGGGTCGATTCGTTCGGGGAGTTCGCTGATAGGACCGGCACGCAAAATTTGCTCGGTCTCCTTGAACTCGGACATGTGCTGCCACGCGTAGAAGGTCCTGTCGTTGGCGAACTGGAGTTCGGGAGCGTGTGTCGGGTCGTCGAAGTACGAGTGAATCTCTTGGATCGTTTTGCGGTCAGTCTCGGACGTTTTTCGCTCAGGTCGGGTCTGTTCTCGGGTTGTATCGGCCGGTGATTTTGAAGCCATTGGTGTTCGATTGAATCGATTTTTTAGTTGTCTCTGAAGTATTCGTTCAGGTCGATCTCCATCCAGCTACTCACCGTCGGGATACGCCACCATACCTTCAGGTCGGCCGGCTTCGTCACGACCTGCCACACGGTTACCTCGTCAGTACCGGGGATGGAAGATTGGTTGAACGCGGAGCCGTCGGACATCTCGCCGTCGACGAACAAGTCTCGGCTGAGATACGCTCGGAGCGCGGCGTCGTCGTTCGTCGATGGGTCCTCGTTCAGGAAGTCGATGAAGTGTTGTCGCCGCGACGGGGAGTACGACGCAGCGGGGTCAGGCAGCGGCTTGATACCCCAGGCAGGGTCGAGCGCCTGGTTTGCGCGCGCCGTCAGTCCCTCCTGTTGCGGCGTGGTCCGAATGCCACGTTCGTGAGAAACCTCGTAGTAGCGAGCACCCTCGGGGGTCGCAGTGAGGACGTTGAATGCGTTGCTGGCGTGGAGTAATGGTATCGTCTTGTCGAGTTCGTCGTGCGTGCTGTAGTCCAACGCGAGGTTACAGATGTCGTTGAGGAGAGACCCGGAATCGGAGTACATGTACATACCCAACGAGGCCGCCGCGTTGTTCATCTGCATATAAAGCCCGCCGCTGTTTATCACGTCCACGAACGCCGAACCCATGCCAATCGTTGCGGGGGCTGCGATGCTGTAGTCGGAACCGGCGGGATTCATGACGATAAATACACCCAGTTCGGACAATCGATCGCGCCAGGCGACCCCGAAATCGTGATTTCGCCCGGTGTACGTGGCTCCATCTCGGCTCATCTCACCCCACACGGCTGCGCTGGTGCACAAACCACCAGTTCCGCTCGCCCGCATAATACCCTCAACACTGACCATCTCGTCGATGGTGGCCAGTTCCATGAGGTCTATATCGGTCGTCTCGGCGAGCCCTGCAAGCAATTCTTTGTGGCGTCGGGGCTTTGCCAAGTAGTACGGCTCTCCGACTGTGGTCTTGAGTACGTCGTAGGTGAGTTCCCCCGGCGCGAGGTACTCCTCAACCAAGCTTTCACGTACCTGCTTGATTTCGTCTCCCAACAACAGGCCGTACTGTCGACCCATCTCTCGGTAGTCGCCATTCAAAACGAGGAGGTAGGCGTTCTCCATCCGATAGAGTTCGCCACCCTCGGCTTCTTCAACTAACTCAGCCTTTGTCGAGACCGTATCCCATTCTTCGTTCCACTGTGAATTTTCAACCATTGTTACCCCAGGAAATACGGCCAGCGACGCTCTCTCGAACGGACACCGACGGTCATTCCCGGTCTTATCAGAGGGCCAACGAGATGTTTGTTATAGTTAGTCGACAAACAGACGTTCGTACCATATACCCAGTTAATAATAGGTTATGCCAACATTCACAGGTGAAAGTTCAATTTGACCATCCATTGTTCCACGTCACCTACAAATAGAAGTCGACGTACGCCGGCCCACCGAAACCAATTATCACCGACAAGAAGGTCCGAAGTAGCATGATATTAAACCGGCTGAAGCGGGACGTAACGGAGCTGCTTGTCCCCCACCCGGAAGAGACTGAGGGGGTCGTCAGACTCTTTTGTTGTACCTCACCTCTCTCCCATATTCTGCACAGCCGACACCCTACCGAAGTACGTCACCAATCGTTGCCACTGGGCTACACGTGAGGCAGCCACGGACGCTGAGCAGACAGCAGGTGCACATCAATCGGCGGTTGCAGACATACTCACATCGTGTCGGTCATCGAAACGGGCAGAAGGCCACCGGTACGGATCCAAACTCTGGCTGAACTCACGTATGACCGACTCACCCTCTCTATTCAGCACGCCACTTCTGTCATACGCTGAGTGTTACAGCTAAACTTCTTCGAGAAGTATCTCAGGTTTTCAACCCGAGTCTATGCTATCTCACCAACTGCGACTGCTCGTAGGCGACCGTCTCTTCGAGTCCCTCTCTGAGCGGTCGATGTTCGAGTCCGAGTTCATCTTTGGCTTTGCTGTTGTCTCCGATGTAGGTCGCACCGGCCAACACGCGGAGACTCTCTGCGCGGTAGTCCTTCGGAAGCGTGACGACACGTTCGAGGAGTCCGGCCACTGGGGCGAGGGCAGCGAAGAGTGAAGGTGAGACCGCTCGGGGAGGCTTCCGACCAGCACTGTCTGCAATGATATCGAAGATGTCGATGAGTGATATCGGCTCACCACAAATGATGTATTCCTCACCCGGTGTTCCATGCTCCATCGCCAGAATGTGTGCACGGGCGATGTCCTCGACGTGGCCAGGAGCGTAGGCAACCTCACGAGGGAGCATCAGCAAGTCGCCGCGGAGATAGTCCCGAAGCGCGTCTCCGAAGACGCTCGTATCTCCCGGGCCGTAGACGACACCTGGAAGTACCGTCACGAGGGGGAGCCCATCATCAACCATCGGCTCGGCTACCTTGTAATGGGCTTCCCACTTCGTGCGGTCGTACGCCGTCAAGTGCGGTCCAAGGTAGTGGTACCCCTCGTCCACAACCTGTCCATGAGTGTCAGAATTCACTGCTAGCGTACTCGTATACACACCCTTCGGTATCTCCAACTCGGCCATCACCTCCAGCACGTTGCGCGTCCCGTCGACGTTGATTCGGTCTCCGAGCGAGGGGTCGGTCACCCCGACATCGTACCACCCTGCGATGTGGAAGACTCCGTCGACCCCTTCCATCGGCTCTCGAAGCGTCTCTTTCTTCGTGATGTCACCTTCGACGACTGTCGCCCCGGCAGATTCTAACTCGGTTGCCTTGGAGGGGGTCCGGGCAAGTGCGACGACGTCGTGCCCGTCGTCCAGTAACTGCTGGGCGACGTGCCCACCGACGAATCCTGTTGCCCCGGTGACGAAATACTTCATTCATAGCTATACTGCGTCCACTGTGAAAATTGGTGTCGTCTGAGTTGTCTCTCGGTTCTTTCGTGCAGTTCGCAAATTGCACGAAATCGACCCCAGCGCAGTCTATCGATTAACAGTCACATTTGCATGATTCGTGAACTCGTGTACCGACCCGATTTCGCTTATCCGAACTCCCAGCGAATGGATAGGTATGCAACCCCACCAGTTTCATCAGCGCCGCACAGACGCGGCGACTGATACTGCACGTGCAGACCCAAACGAAAGCCCTCCAGAACTCCCCTCACTCGATGGTGTCTCACAGCGTCTCGTCGTCGAGGACGAACGCCGTCCAACCAGAATCCTGCAAGCACTCGTCTTGGACCACGCACTCACGACGAGCGGCGAGGTTGTCTGGGTTGATGCCGCAAACCATGCAAACGCAGCCTCACTGACGCGGCTCTCACCGAGTCGTCGTATCCTCAGGCGAATCCACGTCGCACGGGCGTTTACCCCGTATCAGCACTTCGAATTGGCGACGACACTTCGCGAGAATATAGCCAGTCTCGGTATCGAACCTTCACTCATCGTGTGTCCAGTACTTGACGCTCTCTACGATACTGATGAAGTGTCAGACAAAGTGGGGCCGACGCTCCTTGCACGTTCGGTGGCTACGGTCAAACAGGTTGCCCGAGAGTACGATGCAAGCGTGCTCGTCACGCACCTGGGTGACCCCCAATCGAGTGAGTACGCGGATCTCGTCGCCTCGGCTATCCCAACGACACTCCACTGTGAACAAACGCGATTCGGGCCTCGATTCACGGGCGAGGAGTTCGAGACACTCGTCTACCCGGACGCAACGGGAATGCAGACGACGCTCGCGTTCTGGCGACAGGTGCTCGCGCATCGAGCGACGATGGCGGGCGTCGCCGTCGAGCCAGCGACACCGATGCAGGGGGTGATGGCGAATGGGCCGCAGTAGTCCGACCTATCGTGACCTCCTCCGACAAATCGAACACGAATGGGACGATTTCGAGCGTGCGCTTCGGCGTCGCGACAAAGGCCCATACAGCCGTCTGTGGGGGAACGCAACGCGCTATGCAGATGCTGCAGGCCACCAGAACCCGAGCGAGCCGATGGACGCGGTGTTTCTGTCGATGCTCTTGGCCCACCAACGAGCACTCGAGCAGTTGAAAGCCGAGATTCCGGTCGACGTCGATGCTGCGGTGAGCGAGGACCCGTCCAACGACCGCCTCGATTGACGATGTGGTATACGTTCGACTTCATCGATGGCGACGTGTATCGATGGTCGCCAGCAGGCACCGACGGGAGCGCGACCTACGACGTTGATGAGACCTACCAGCCAGTGTTCTACGTCCGTGGCTCACAGTCGAACCGAGACGCGTACGCGGACGCAATCGAGCCACATCCATCCGTTGCACGACTCGAAACTGTCGACCGTCGACCCACATTCGGCAGCGACTACGAACCCGTCCTCGCTGTCGAGACGACATCGGTGGAGTCGATTACGTCGCTTGCACGCCAGACTAACCAGGTCGCACTCCCGGGAGAGCTTCGGTGCTACAATGTCGACTTCTCTCCGGAGTTTCGCTACTGTCTCGAACGCGATATTGACCCGACACCGACGAACGAACTCTCCACGCTCGACCTTTCGATTCCACGTGACATCGGACCGGATGACCCGTTGTCGTCGCTCACACTCGACGGAGACGAGGTGACTGGAACCCCACTCGACATTCTCGAGGCGCTCTCGACGCGGATCGCAGATGAGGATCCGGATGTCCTCCTCGTCAATAGCGCCGCAGTCATCCCACGGCTCTACGAGACCGCACACCAGTCCGATTACACGCTCAAACTTGGCCGAGGACCGTACGCAGACACGTACCAACAGCTCGCTGGCGAATCGACATATCACTCCTATGGGCGTGTCGGCCATTCGCCAGCGCGATACAACGTCCCTGGCCGTGTCGTCATCAACCGCTCGTACTCGTTCTTCCTGAAAGAGGCCAATCTGTCGGGCTGTCTTGATCTCGTCGAACGGTCGCGAAAGCCACTCCAGGAGCAGGCGTGGGCATCGATGGGAAACATCTTGACCGCGATGCAGATCCGTGAAGCCCACCATCGGGACGTCATCGTTCAGTGGCGAGCATGGCGACCGGAGTCGTGGAAAACGATGGAGACGCTGTACGCAGCAGACCGCGGTGGATACACGTTTGCGCCAGACGTTGGTGTCCACACTGACGTCCACGAGGTGGACTTCTCGAGTCTGTATCCGAATATCATCATCACCCGAAACGTGAGCCCGGATACGATTCGGTGTGACTGCTGTTCGACTAACGACGTGCCTGGACTTGGCTACTCTATCTGTGAGCGAGAGGGGTATCTCGCGGATGTTCTCAGCCCACTGGTTTCGGACCGTGACGAGATCAAACAACGACTCCGTGAGACGGACGACTCAGACGAACGTGCAGCACTCAGTGGGAAGTCTTCAGCGTTGAAATGGGTGCTCGTGTCGTGTTTTGGCTACCAGGGCTTCTCGAACGCTAAGTTCGGTCGTATCGAGTGCCACGAAGCAATCAACGCCTTCGCTCGTGAGATTCTCCTCGATGCGAAAGACGAATTGGAACGGGCTGGGTGGGACGTCGTCCACGGAATCGTCGATAGTCTCTGGGTGACGCCTGCACCTGACTGTGAGCAGGTCCCCCTCGAAGACGTGTGTCGAACCATCACCGACCAGGTCGGGATTCGGTTAGAGTACGAAGGAGCGTTCGACTGGGTGGCATTCGTTCCACAGCGGGACTCGGAGAGAGGTGCGCTCACGAAGTACTTCGGCAAGTATTCGGAGCCAACTGCTGACGGCGAGGTGTACAAATACCGGGGAATTGAGTGTCGCCAACGGAGTACGCCGACCTTCATTGCCGAGGCACAACAGGGACTCATCGAAACGTTCGACCAGTATCGTGACCCCGAGCCAGTCGTCGACAAACTCGCGTCGTACATCGATTCGCTTCATGCCAACGAAGTTGACCCAACGGACCTCGTCATCAAAAACCGCATCTCGAAATCACTCGATGCGTACACCCACGAGACACGGACGGTCGCGGCTCTCCAACGAGCGGCGGACTCACGTGTTGGTGGCCCGCCTGCTGGCGGAAATATCGAGTACGTCGTCGTTGACGACGACAAACGTGGTCGCGAGCGTGTCGCGCTCGTCACCGAAGAAATTGATGGATACGACCCAGAGTTCTATACAACAGAGTTGGTTCGCGCGGCGACGAGTGTGTTGGCTCCGTGTAGATGGACAGAAGGTCGGATCGAACGAGCGCTTGCGGAGACGAGCGAGACGACGTTGGCTCGGTGGTAGTGATGGTCGATTACCGTTGTCGTTCCCAGAGGGAGAGGCGTGGTGTGTTGATTCGATGTCTTGAACAGCTTTGTGTGAACCCATCTGACCCAGGCTCCTCCTCCCCCACTCACCGCTCCGTGCTCACTATGTTGCGCGCGCAGTCACGACCTCGTGATGTGTTGTCATTCGGAAACTTCGAATCCAGCTTCTTTGACTGCCTTGAGAATACTCCCGAATTCATCTCGGTACTCAAGATAACCGAAGTCTGTATACTCGTCTAGGTCTTCCGCCGTCGGAAGACGACCGAGACGCTGAACGGTCCCGGTTAATTGCATGAGCATCTGTTGGGTGTTCCGTCCACTACTCGCCCTTTCGGTATTGGAAGGTTCCTTAGAGTAAGGTTGAGGGACAGCTGTCCAGTCAACACCTGTATCACCCTCGCAAATACTCTCAATATTCTCTTTGACGACTTGGTGTTCTTCCTGTGCCTCTTTCGGAGTCGGAAGCGTGCCGTCACTACTGAACTGCGCACACGATGGACAAACTTTGAGTTGAGCATTCCCGTCGATACCCCAGTACAAGAGTTTCTGCTCGAACCGGCCGTGGCAGACGTCACATACAGTTGGATCGTCGGTTGGTTCGTCGAAGATAAAGTTTTGAAATAGTTCCTCGATCGACTCGTAGCACTGGCTTGCTGCGGTGTATTGCTCCACAGCCCTTTCGAAATCATCCTGTTTGAACGACCGGTCGCCTTCGGAAGCGTACTCACGGGCCATCATGACAAGCTCACGAAGTTCTTTGTGTTGACCAGACAAATCTATGCTCTGTTGGAGCAATCGAACTCGTCGGAGTCGGCGTTGGATTTCAGGGATTCGGTCGGGGACGACTGTCTCTGCTTTTGTGAGCGCTTTTCGCAGTGTATCAATGGAGCGTCTATACGTTTCGGCTGCTGAACTAGGATCAAACTTGAGCCCTGTCGGGTTGGCCTCCTCCGAGGTGAGTTCTGCTTCGTCAAGGAGGTCGTCCACTTCCTGAATCTGTACATCCTGTTTGACTTCGTCGATCGTAGAGTGTACAGCCCTGCACTTCTTCTTGAGAGGCATTTTGCTTTCTGGCGAAACTAATCTCGCCTGTTGGTAGTGCCAAATTGCACGCTCTAACTGATCGATAGCGCTCTCGAACTCGCCAACATCATGCTTTTCATTTCCCAGTCTCTCCAACTGCTCTCCTATTTGAAGATGTGCTTTTAGCCGGAACTCGTCACTGTTCTCGTACCCGAGAGATTCCCAGGAGTGGTCCTCACTATGAGCTTCCTCTACGTGAGAGACGATGTCGCTAACCGAGGCTGCAAACGAACAATCGGACACCGGACAGGATGTTGTTTCAGGCATTGAGCTTTTTTGGATACGTCTTACTACACTGACAGACAATCTCGATCGATAAATAGTGACGCCTCACTGTACTGCCTTTCTCTCGACTCTGTCGGCGATAGAGTCACGCCCAATGTCTGTGGATATCTGGTGTTTCAGTGGTGGCAACAGACCTCTGAGTGGTCCAAGTCGATGAGTTCTTGATGTGTTATGCAGAAAGTAATTAAAGTCTGACAATGCGTAGCTGAGGGTAGTAATTCACCGTTGGTCTCCAATCGGTTAAGTGAAAAGAGGGCTCCAAAGAACTTGGCTCGATTCCGGGAACCTACCTTGCGCTCGTTTCCGAAGCGCAATAGCAAGTATCGGAGGTGTGGTTTCCACATGCCACTCATGGGATGTCGGGTGCTCAACGCACCGCGACATGAGGGGACGGAAAATACAGTCTCCTCAATTCCTCCTCGGCTACATAGCCTAGTGGCTGAGGGTAGACGGCTTGGGACAAGATGCGCTCCTAGAGGCGGTTGCCCGGAGAAGGCTAGGGCAACAAAAACCGAATTAAAGCAGAGGTGGGTTCGATTCCCACTCCGTCTATACATTTCGAATATTACCGGTTGACTTTCGGGTTCAGTCAATTCGGTAGTAATGCTCTCTCGAGGTCGACCGGGTGAAGGGGTAGAAACCCAGATGATAGCGGAGAATCTCAGAAATCGGTTATCGATGCCTGTTCGGGTTTTTCAGGCTCGTGTTCTGGGGATTGTCGGCGCTCGGCCTTTGGGACGTTCGTTGCGATGATCTCGTCAACTTCTCCACGGGCAGTCTCATCACTGTTGATACTTCGCGTCGCACCCTCGCGTTCCACGAAGAATCCTGCTTCATCGTACAATTCGTACATCACTCCGCTGTTCGACAACACCACGAAAACACCACGGCTATCGAGTTCCTTTGCTGTCTTCAGTAGGCGCTTTTGGTCGTCCTTGTCGAAGCCCTCTGCACTGTAATCGGTGAAATACGCGGTCGTGCTCATCGGCTTGTACGGCGGGTCGAAATACACCAGGTCGCCCTCGGTTGCCTCGTCGAGAACATATTCAAAGTCCTCGTTTCGGATATCTGCTCCCGCAAGGATACGGCTCGCATTCCTGATACGGTCGGCCATTACCCAATCTGGGTTTGCGTAGCGTCCAATTGGAACATTAAACCCACCCTTGCGATTCTCGCGGAAGAGCCCATTATAGCACGTGCGATTGAGATAGAAGAGTAAAGCGGCCTCTTCGATACGCTCTTCATCGGTTACCGGCCATTCCTCATCGTCGTACGGTCGACGATTAAAGCGGGCTCGCTGTTGGTAGAAGTATTGGTCAATTTCGTTTTCTTTCTGGTCCTGGTCAGCGTACTTGAGTTCCGGGTCAGGGTTGTCTTCTGGGTGTTCAAACTCTCGAAGACGTGTAAGCAATTCGCTCGGGTTATCGCGAACCACTCGGTAAAAATTGATGAGTCTCGTGTTGGTGTCGTTGATTGTACCGTCTTTTGGCTCGAGGTCGAAAAACACGGCACCACCACCGAAGAACGGTTCGTGGTAGCGATTGTACTCGGTGGGGAAGCGGGAATATATCTCGTCGAGCAGTTGTGATTTGCCCCCGGCCCACTTCAACACGGGTTTCGCCATTACGGAATACAGATGGATTCTCGTTACTAAAGATCTTACTGTCTACTGTTGTCTTGTATTGTCGTTTCGCTCGCTGAATACTCAAGTTTATAAACGAGTTGGAGGCAACACCATCGTATGGGTGACCCTGTATTGAAATGGGCCGGCGGGAAGCGCCAACTCCTCGATGAGATTTATACTCGCTTTCCAGATGCCGTTTCGTTTGCCAACGCGCGATATCACGAGCCGTTTCTCGGTGGGGGAGCGGTATTCTTTGATTTAGAACCTGAACGTGCAACGATAAACGATACAAACGTGCGACTGATGAACTTCTACCGGCAGGTTCGAGAGCGCCCCGAAGAGATAATCGAGGTCTGTGAGAACTTCAACGACCCCGAGTCTGACCCAGTTGAAGCTCGTGACTTTTCGGATACGAACCGCCGAGGAAGAGACGTCGAGCAATATTACTACCAACAGCGAGAGATTTTCAACAATCGGCCATACGATGACGAGTTTGATAAGCTGGAAGAAGCGGCTCTCTTACTGTATCTGAACAGAACGTGCTTCAACGGCCTCTACCGTGAGAATAATAGCGGTGGATTCAACGTTCCGATCGGACGGTACGCGAATCCTGATTACGTCCAAGCAGAACGCCTTCGCGAGGTTAGTGAAGTACTTCGCGGTGGTGATATTACGCTAAAATCCAGAGATTTCGAGTACGTTCTCGACGAAGCGACTGAGGGCGACATCGTCTATTTCGACCCACCGTACAAGCCGATGAGTGCGACGGCATACTTCACCGATTACAGCGCGGATGGGTTCGGCAAGGACGACCAGGAACGGCTCCTCAATGTCGCACAGGAACTCGATAGTAACGGGGTCACGGTTGTGTTGAGCAACAGTGGTGTCATGGCCGACCTGTACAAAGAAGCAGGCTTCGATGTCGGCATCGAAGGTGCGCGCCGGGTTATCAACTCTGACGCGACGTCACGAGGAGAGGTTGATGAAATCATCGCGACAAATGCTACAAAGATACCCGCGCAGTAGATAGTGGGTTCTGACTAGTCCTAACTTCTCATCTTCAGTACCCAAGGCTTCATACGGTGGGAATATGACAGAGGCGTATGCCAATCCGACGTCATCGTCCTACTATTTCTGAGTTTGTCGACGAGTTCCAAGAATCGGTGATTCCGTCAGCAATCCCCACAAGTGAGTTCATCGACTGGGAACGAATCGAACGGGAGCTTGAGGCATACCGCGTCCAGATTGATGCGCTCGAATCACTCCGGGATGTCTCAGAAGCTGAATTTGTCTCTGGACTCGCTGACGCGTTGATGGATGCAGACGATACACGTGAGTGGATTGATTTCTATTTCGAGTTGCTCGGTCACTCTGATACAAAATACGCGGCCTTCGAGGGCCTCTGGAAGTTCTATCCGATTCAGCTGGATATCGACAAAGGTCAGCGAGACGTTGCGGAGGACCTCGCAGGTGTTCTTCGCGATATTGGTCTACAGCAACTCGTCGATGTGACTGATGATATTGACGCCCACTTCCGTGGCATGAAAGTCGGGATGGAGACTCACAAACGGAAGAACAGGCAGGGATTTTGCTTCGAGAACCTGGTCTACGAACGATTAGAGAATCTTGCAGAGCAACTACGGTCTGAGGGTGTCCACGTCGAAGTTATCGAGCAGTACACGACGAAGTACCAAGACGAGTCTGGCCAATCTAAGGTGGTTGATTTTGCACTCCTCCAAAATGGAGAGACTCGGATCGTATTCGAGGCGAACTGTTACAAAGCAGGTGGGAGCAAGCCCAGTGAAATCAAACGCTCTTACGACCGAGTTTCGACCCGGATGCGAGAAGATGGTGTCGAGTTCGTTTGGATTACCGACGGCCAAGCATGGGCCAAGAGCCTCACCAACGTGCTCCGAGAGGGTTACAAAGATATTGTCGACGTGTACAATATGGAGATGGTCGACTCATACCTGACTGATGATGTTCGGTCGTTCTTTGAAAACGGTGCAGCCGTCAGTGAAGACGAGGTCGATGTCGAACCTCAGCAGTCACTCGATTCTTACTGATGCGACTGTTTCGTAGTCGAATTTCTAGTTCACTGGCTGAAATGTATTCGTCTTTATTCTTCACCAGCACCCTTGGGTCATTTAAGCCGGTATGCAACCTCGTTGGCTGTCTCCCAGAATGCCCCTGAGTGCGATTCCTCATTGAGTTCGTGGTAAGACAGTACGTACCCTGAATCATACCTCTCGAACAACTCTCTTGAGATACGGTATTCACGCTCTTCGGTGAACTTCAGTTCATCGTCCGCCTTTGAACGAACGGTAGCGTTTGAGACCGTAATGCCGGGGTAGGCGGTTTGGTAATATGTGGTTTCTGTATCGAGACCTTTTACCGGCGTGTGTGGGTCCGGTCGGTCGAGATGCCAACCAGACTCATCATGAAGCAGGAATTCGACGATGCGCCCCTCACTTCGTTGCGAACGGACATCGGGCTCACTGCTGTCTTCGGACCACACGCGTCGAATCACAGTATGCTGAAACGACTGTGGCTCCGACTTGAGTGGGCTATCCTCGATAGCAAACCGCTTGACAACGGGGTCAATTTTGTCTTCTGGCCCACGGGCTTGCGTTATCTCGATTCTGTCGGACGAACGAGTCACCGAAAACTGCCATGGGAAAGAAGTATCACCCATGTATGAGGCGATGTCGAGCTGTTCTTGCGTTCCTAATTCATCTTTCTGAGACATATTTGAGTAACGACACTATTACGTTTCCAATCCGATACTGTATACTGCCGGTTCTGTCAGTTTAATACGAACAGCAAACTCAAACGAACAACGGCTCTAGCCGTTCGCGTGCATGAGCGATGCTTTCGTGGAAAGATTCGGTATTGTTTGGATTCTGTTTTGGAGCTGACCAATGTACGGTAGGAAGCATCATCGGTGAGGTATCGTACAGACTTGGGTCCCAATATTTTCTGTCCGTTATTCTATCCCCAGTCGGGGCAGCGCCACCAAGTAATGCCTTTGCCGTTGCGTTTGTTGCGACTTCTCCTGCACAAATGACTACCTGTGGGTCAACGATTCGAATTTCAGCTTCGAGGATATCTAGATACCTCTCTTCGATAATTTGTGGAATCTCGCTTTTCTTTTCTTTCGTCTTGCATGCACAGGTTTCGTACGCAACGTCTAACCACTGGTCAGATGGGACGCCCCATGTTCCTGGTGCTATAGCAGATGGTAAGAACAGATATCTGAAATAATCCTTGAATAGTCCAAATCGGTGAAACATATCCTTGCGGTGTTTCACTTCACAAATTTGTTCATACCTCTCAGGCTCGATTCCAGGTTTCAACTCAGAAAAGACGTTGAAATGGCTTGGGAAGTACGTGATGACCATAACTGTTGGATTCTCGGAGTTCCCAAATTTGTAATGGATATGTTCATTTCCTACTCGTTGGCGAAGTTCGGCGTACAGTTCGCTCATCTCGTCAAAATTCTGAACAACCATGAAATGGATAAATGGGAGAAGAGATAATAATTCTAGCCGAGTACTGTAGTATCCACTTCTAACCTCAATAACCACTCTCCATCTCAACTGGAGTTTTTGGTAGTAGCCCGTCGAACTAGCGATTCCACAGAGTGTTAAAATACTAACACCTCGTAATACTATTTGTCATATGTTTAATCAAGATTTGAATATCACCGTTGCTGGAGGGTGTGATGTCCGCTGAACACCTCTCACCAGGAGATGAATGGCCGTACCACTATCGAGGCTACAAACTTCACACTAATGTGAATGATGAGGTGTGGTGGCAGCTCTACAATTGGACTGACCGCCTCTATCTCGACCCCGTTCCAACAGAACTCCTCGACACTCTTCTCACTCTCAATATCCCAGGTGGGAGCGTTCGGATTACCGAAAGTGCCGATGTCATCACGAAAATCCATGACGAGGACACAGACGAGTTCATCCCGATTTACCTTGGGACGCTCTCACTCGACGGCTCACTTGTTCCCAAAGCCGACCCAACAGTTTCAGTATCTGTTCGACCCACTGGACTTTCACCTGGTGACCTTTGGCCGAGTGTGTACGATGGCGCAAAGTACCGATTCAGCGACCGTGACCACTTTTGGTGGCATGACCCTGAGTCAAAACTTCGACATCCTGTTGAAACCGTTCTTCCAACAGACCTTATTCGAGAATTACATTGGTACAAGCCTGAAGGAGGGTCGTTCAGAATCACGCCTTGGGGTGACGTAATCACGCTCATTCTGGCCCATCCAACTCCCCAAACTGTGCGTGACCAATTCGATGACCTTCCTCTTGTTATTCGAAACATCATCAAACTCCGCAAGGAACGGGGCGTCGAAATGCTGCCAATCTACGTTGGCACGCTCACTGATACGCCACTCAAACTCGGTGAGCCCATTTCACTTACGACTGATCTCTCTCCCGAAGAGCAATCTACCCTTGAGGGTTGGGCGGCTTCTCTCGGGGCGACATCATCGCTCTCGCCAGACTCACACCGAGTCAACTCAGACGACGACGCCGATGATGATGACTTCGATGACGACCCAACTGATTGGGGGTTAGAGTGATGAGTCTCGCCACGAACAACGCACGACTTGAGGAAGTTCCCACAACAGTGCCAATTGCGGGGCGACAAGAAGTAACCATCAATCCTGGAAAGCCCTGGCCATCTCCGTATCGAGGGTCCAAATACAGTATCGTTCACTCACATAAATTCAACCAGCTCGTGATGCGTTGGCAGCACCGACATGAAATTCAGGTATATAACGAGCCACCAGAAGGTCTAGTTGAGGCACTTGGTCGACTTGGAAAGACAGCTGGACGTGGAACTGGGCAGTTTCGAGTCACGGCGTCGCGAGAAATACTCACGAAGGTACACGCCAGTGAGTATGACCATGCTGACGAGGCGCCGTTTGCAAAAGGGTACATTCCGGTATACGTCGGTAAGCTGGCGGGAAACATAGAATTCCTCGAGTTCGATATTGATCCATCACCACCGGCCCCTGGAACCGCCAATATCTGGGATGGGCTGTCATTTACACACGGTGAAAGCTGGAGTGTCAGTCCAAATGGGAGTCTCAAATGGAAGTGGCAGGGGTTCGAATTCGAGTCTGCATTTGACCACCCCGAACTGGTTGCTACGTATCTCGAGTACAGACCAACTGGCGGTCTGGTCTACATAACGGAGTTTGGTCACGTCTGGGGTAACTTCTCGTATCGGCACGCTCCTGATGCCAAGAAAGTCCAGCTCAATAGAAAATTCAAGGAATGGCGGCGAACTGCAACGAGCAGTCAAAAACGACTCGTACAACGTCGATTGCTCTACACGAAATCGCAAGGTGAAGTAGATGGTCTACTCCCGATACATCTGGGTCACCTCAGTTCGTTCGACAATGGCGTCGTTCCGAAACCGGTTGTCGAAGACCTCTCGTACTTCATGATGGTTTCCGAAGATACAGGTGGTGGTGAGTATGGTAATTCTCCCAGTGCAGCTGTGTAGATTCTAATGGCTGCTTTATTATTATTTGATTGAGAAAATACATTTATGGATGACCAATTTGCGTGTACAGCTCGAGCAATTGCCAACCCAAACCCCAAATCCCGAGTAGTGACGGATACTGTGGAAGAAACAACCCAGTGGCTGGAAACAAATGATTTCAACTCTGCACCAGTGTACAATGCTGGACAGCCGGTCGGGTACATCACCGATGCTATACTCGAAGACGCTGATGATGATCTAACCCTCGCGGACGTCTGTGTGCCTCTCCGAGTAGATGTGATAATCGCGAGTGACGCTCAGTTCGACGTTCTGCTTGATGCTCTGTATGAACGCCGATTCTACTATCTTGCAGACCGAAATCAAGTGACAGGTGTACTCACTCGCGCTGATTTGAACACAGAACCTGTGTACCAACATCTCTATACACTTCTTTCACGCCTCGAACACAAATTCCGCAATTCTATCACCAAACATGCACCTGACTGGCAGGACACGACGAACCTGCACCCAGATACATTGGATGGTATCAACGACCGGCATGACAAAGCGAAGGAAGCTGATGTTGCTTTGGCACCGATACACTATGCACAGTTCTCGACGCTCAAGAAGGTCATTTCATCTCACGAAGACTGCTGGAAACAGTTCGGATTTGATTCGAGTCACCAGGCGAGTAGTCGACTCGCGAAGATAGTGGACCTACGAAATGATGTTGCACATAGCACGCCAATCATCCAAAATACGAAGCGGGGGATTGGGGAAGCCGGTCGCACCATCACCGCACTGCAAGAACAATATGAACTGATTACAGACCTCTTGGAGATGCCCGAGTAGTTCTTACTCTGTAATCACTGAGTTGGGTTATATTCTGTTCAGCAATCTCAATTTCTCCCCCAAACTGAAAAGCAACCCCTCATCCACATCCGTGTATGAAGGTCCCTCCCACAGGGTTGCATGAGGGCGACAAGTTCTCCCAGGAAGATATTGAGGAACTCTTCGAAACAGGGTTTGGATACCAAATCACCGGAATCAATCCCCGAACAGACGACAGTGGTCAGAAATACGTTCTCCTCTTTGCGAAAGAAGACGGCCCATACGACGATTCAGTTCAGAGTGGCAGGTTTACGTATATCGGTGAAGGACTGACCGGCGACCAGACTGAAAAGTCACCCGGGAACGCGAATTTACTACAAGCTGCTACCGAGACTGTCCCAATTTTCTTTTTCTACAAGGGCACAGGAGACCGGAAGTGGCGATACCAAGGAGTCGTTGACGTTGAAGACTACGACTACGTCGAGCGAGGTGGCCGGATGGTCTACGAGTTTGAGATGAGATATGTTGACCATCGAGACCACGGAAACGTCACCAGTCCCGGTCTCTATCTAATTCCAATCAGTAGCGACTGGGTCGACCATTTTACACAGACTGTTTCGACTCCGGTCGACACCACTGAATATGGACAACTTCCTGCAGAGCTAACCGGTATTGACAACGTACGAATCTGGGGAGCGACGACAACAGACTCAGCAAAGAAGCAAAACGCATTGGACCAGCTACACACGGGTGACTATCTGTTGTTCTACCACGATGGCGAGTTCATTGCAGGTGGCCGTATCGGCCGTGTTGTTACCGGCTCTAGTGCAGGTGAAGCGCTCTGGGGTGAACCGCTGAGCCAGTACGTATTCACGGTTACTCAGTATACATCTGCTGTCCGCCCGATCAGTGAAATTTGGAGTGCACTCGGGTATTCTGGACGGGAAGTTGTCCAAGGGTTCACACGTGTTGCGGACAAACGTGTGACCTCTCTTCGAGCCGGAAAACAGAGTCTCAGGCAGGTACTCTTCACTTGTGACACTGAAGAAAACCTCTCTCGTGAAGAACTCGACCACGAGAGACAGGCTATTAAAGAACAGGCACACAGCGCACCGCAGTTGTTAGAGGATGTTGAGTATACAAAGAGCGAACGTGTAGCCCGAGACCGAGCGTTCTCTGAGGCGGTGAAGACCGCCTACGAAAACCGCTGTGCAGTCTGTGGAGCAAAGCGAAAGTCACCTGCAGGGAATCCCGAGGTCGAAGCTGCACACATTTACCCACGAAGTGAAGGTGGGAGAGACGATATTCGGAACGGCATCGCACTGTGTAAACTCCATCACTGGGCATTCGATACAGGGTGGTTCACAATCACGGATGAGCACGAAATCTTTGTTCTCGACGCTCATGACCTCGATGGGTATGAGGAATTCTCGAAATACCATGGAGAACAGCTGAAGTTACCTGATACTGAAGAAGAGCGTCCACACGAGGTATATCTCAAAGCGAGCCGTGACTACTACGGATTCGATATCGACGAATAGGACTGCCTGTCAACAACTACTGGCGAAGCTAACTCGCTTCGGTGAGTTGAATCTATTCCCCGTTATCTTGAACTGAGTTATACAAATTAGGCTGATTGTCAGCACAAATTTGATTACATATTGAGGTTATTAGTGGCCATGGCAAACAACCACATTTGCAAAAAGTGTGATAGGACCTTTGACGCGAACAAAAACCCAGCCAGCAAACGAGCTGCAACTCTTGCAGGAGCTGGTGCAGGTGCTTACTTTGGATCAGGGACCGGGCTTGCGCTTGGACCGGCTGGAGCGATCGCAGGAACTGTGCCTGGTGCAATCGCGGGAGGCCTCACTGGGGCGTTATTCGACAAGAGTTTCATTCGCTGCCCTCATTGCGAGAAGGTACAGAAGGCCTGAGCCCTGATAGCACTGGAAATCTGGAAATAAATGTTGGCGTGTATTCTTTGGTTACTCTGACTTCCCGAGCCAAAATAAGACAAATAGTACTACGAATATGGTGATTGCAGCATCGGCACTGAAAATGTCTGCTTGTACAGCCCGACTGAGGGCACTGCGAATTATTGATGTGTCATCTAAAACCCGGAGGCCATCACCTGTGACTCTTGCTGCCTCGTCAATTGACTTGAATAATATTCCAGCACCCCCCACAATGATAGCCCAGAAACTCCATTTAGACATAATATATGAAACTGTATCAGTTTGAAATATAACTTCCGCTGCATGTTATCTTATGTCGTAAGAATTCGTATTCAGAAGGCTTTGTTGAACTCGCGATGTGAAATCGGTAGCTGAGACCGTGTTGAATACATAGCGAATATCAGCAGCAGAAAGTACAGATTGGGAGACTACTCTCTTTCTGATTCGTCACGCTACTAGAACTCGCTCAGATTGGACTGCGGATCGTCGATTCGGTACTTACCACTACGTTCCACGAAGAGACTGGTATAGTCATGCGGGTCATCAAAACTGTATTCCCAAAGGAAGTGGACACCCGCGCTCTCGTCGTAAATGTAAAACACGGTTCGAACTGTCTTGTCGTGTTCCGTTGCGTAGTGACGGTACGGATAGTAGAGTTGACGGGTGATGAAATCGTCACGGCTCCCCGCTTTCGCTTCCACGATGACAATATCGTTTTCCCCCTCGAAAAGACCGTCAACCTGGAACTGAACGCCATCAACGGAGATGGTTTTGCTGTCTCCTACACGAAATTTGAAGGCGGTAGAGTAGCGCCGTCCAGCTGTCGTTTGGTACAGTTCGTCTATCCCCAAAAAGTTCGAAAGAAGTCCTGTATTGTAAGCGTGGAGAAGATGGGGGTCTTCACCTTCACCACCATGTCGCGTGACTAAGTCGAATGCTATCTTATTGTTCCATGATGTGGGTGCCCCGTCAATAAATGGCAGTTCTTCGTAGCCCTTCCCCTGGACAAGTCGATAGACGCCATTTCGAACGGGTAAAACAAAGAGGTCGTCATTTTTCAGTACTGGCGGTACCGAGGAGCGTGAGTCCATTGAACAGACAAGACGTGGCTCACGGTCACCAGTTGCGTATTTAATATCTACTGAGTCGAATGTGGAACTTACGCCGTTCTCAAACGTTAGGTCAAGATGATCCAAGATCGCCTGCCAATCGTCCTGCTTCTTAGTCATTGAAATACCCTAATTCTGATGAAAGTGCTACACTAATAATCAGTTTCGGTGAGGTGGTATTTATTCAAGCTCTGAATAGACGCTGTTCAGATAGGACTGCCCCCACTCTGACCAATACTTTTCAATCAACCAAAACGGCTGGTCTGCACGGACCGAATACGTCGAAGTCCTAGAACAGATTTCAAACCAACGGTTACGGATATCAGCGTCCGTGATGTCGGCGGTTGGTTTATCAAATTCAAATATCCGCTTCGACAACGGCCTGATTCGGCTGTCGACCGGAATCGGAACTTCTTCAATCTCTTCGAGGGGATGGACCTCCTCGTGTATTAGGCGGACCCACAATGAACCGATTTTCTTGCCTTTGATGTATGGAAATTGGCGCCCGTGCTTACGCATGAATTCGAGCGTTTCTGGTGCATTCCATTCGTGGTCGGCAAAGAGATTCTGCGGGTCACTTCCATAGTCACGCTGGAACGTCATGGCATTTCGGTACCAGATGTGAGCATCACGCCATGCCATTATTGGCTCTTTTTCAAAGGTGTCTACGAGTTCGTGATAGGGGTGTTCTTTAACGACTGCTGTTGGTTCGAATATCCATTGCTTGTCTTTCCACAGCCTCTTCATCACCTGCCATAGTCCGTCTTCACCTGCGGTCTCCTTTCGGTAGTCGATCATTGCGGTGAAGGTCAAGAACAGTGCTCTCTCTCGAGTTGCGCTCGAGGGGCCAATAGCATCTATGACCAGAGACTCCGGGAGATGTGTGGGTTCGAAGACGTCGCGTGTTTGTTCGAAATCATTGACAACACGCTGGACAACTTGGGCACCGTCTTCAGTCGTCAACGGGAACGGAGAGGTCACAGCTACCGATACAATAGGCCACCTAATAATAATGAACTGACATTCTCAGAGAGAGAGAGATGTGGACGCTAATTAAAGAACCGAGTAACACACCGGGTGTAGTATCCACAAAAAATTAGACCCAATTGACCCATGGTCTAACCTCCGGTAATTATATACAGAATCATGTCTTGATTCAAATAATTCACTCAGAATGACTTCGGGTATGGATTATCCAATTTCACTATTACGCGACGGCCCATTGTTCAAAGATGAACTCGTAAGACAACCACAGATAGGCACTCATGACATCGACTTCGAGAGTCTACGACTTGTTCCATCGAAGTCTGCCGCAAGCGGTGTGTACACGATATACTTCGCCCCAGAACATCGGGAGTGGGCGTTGGTCAGACTCGCGAGACGATACCGAGCATTGTTCGAAATACAGCTTCACCGTGGGATGTCCGGGGAGCATCAATTACTCCGGCAAGGCTTCACGTCTGCAGACATCGAGTTCCTTCAGGATATCATTCCTCAACCACCGACACCCTACAGTACCATCGCGTATGATATGCTCTGGCTCATCGCGATGGCTGAGGAGTACTTGTTGTTAGCCAAGGCACTTGCCAATAGACGCCGGTTTATCCCGAGTGAAGTGCTTCAATCGACAGACGGTCTATCTGTGTCAGATGCAAGCTTCTTCAAACGGTTTCTCCGGAGCCACATTATTCGCCCGCACGTCGACACGCCAAGACACAGCCATCGTCGGTCAAATCCTGGAAAAGGTGGACGGTCTATTGACCTTCATACCGAATACGAGGTAACGAAAGACGGGATTGAGGCGTTGGAAGGTATTGTCTCAGAATACGACCGGATTTTTGAACAACAGACCTTCGAACCTCTGCTGATTAACCCGAGTCTTGACCCACGGAAACATATCAAGACATTCGAAGCTGAGAGTGAAAGTTCAGCCCCAACCGCCTCATTTGACGAACTCCGTGCAGAATCAGGTATTCTCGGAGATATTGCAGATGCTTTCTCATCGGTCGATGACGACCTACTCGACCCAGCGGAGTCTCCAGCCTCGACGACCAACTCCGGTAAGTCGACAACCTCCAAAAGAATAGAGCGACCTGAAGATGAGGAACTGGGTGAGCAGGAGGTTATTGACCCCGCTGAAGATTCGGCTTCGTCGGTCCAGGTCGCTACCGAGGACAGTGGTCAGGTTTCCGAATCGGGTGTTCATACTGATAACCAAGATAACGAACAAGATAGTCAGGTTGAATCAGAACATCAATTTGGTGCATTTTCGAGAGATGAGATAGTTGATGCGTCAGCGGCTGCAGCTCGAGTGGTTTCAGCTCAATCGCTCGTTTCAACAGTCGATGTCAAAGCTGCAGCGTGGGGTGCGGTTAACCTGTCGGACCGCAGTCGAGGAGAGCTTTGGGAACAGGTCCTTGGAGTACTCATGCAAATGGACAGTGTTCATGGGCGTCCTGGCAGCCGCTTGTGGGCAGCAAGTCGGTTCAATCACACGTAGACGTCGTCAGCTCAGGGTGAGCGACTCATTGTGAGGTTCTCCAGAGATAGGTGGTCGAGATAGTGCGGGTGATGTAAACTCGACTGATTTTATGACCGTGATTGAAGTCGGATGAACAACTCACGGCCTCTTTCCCTTGCTTCCTCTTGCTGTAACCCGGCGGAAGCCAACCGAGTGACTACCCGTACTCTGATCGTATCAGCGTCGAGTGTCTCTTGTTCTTCTATGTACCCGTTTTGTTCAAAGAACTCTTCAAGCTCGTCTATCTTCCGAGTTCTGAACCTGTTGACTTTGCCATCCTGTAGGCCTGAGATGATTTGCATTGCATTACCATCGACTTCTTCTGCAAGTTCACTCACTTGGTCGATGAACGATTCAGTCACAGCACCTGTTTTCTCGAGGGCACTCCTATCAACACGCTTCCCGCGACCCACTCTCCACGACTTAACGAACTCTTCGAGTGCTATACCGTTCAGTTGAATAGCTTCTAACTGTTCGTCATCGTCGATTACTGCTGTGCCGTTGTTTTGATTGAGTAGTGTTTTCAGCTGCCCCCAGTGTTCGATTCCCATCTCGAGAAGGTGATACAGAAGGTCAGTGTCCTCAACGAGGTACCAGAGATGTGCTGAGCCGGCACCTTGCCTTGGTGAGAACGGTGGCACATCGAGAACCGAACCATACTGGGCATGGCTCTCTCCGTTGGCCGCGGGAACCGCTTTGGTCGTCCCCAGGATACCGAAGTCGGGGATTTCTACGTTGTTGGTTGCACCTTGTATCGCTCCGAGGTCGATAATCTCATGGTCGACTCTATCATCGTTGTCGAGTGCTTGCTTCCATTTCGAGACCTCACTTCCCTGAGCAGTGAAGTAGAAGATTTGGCGACCATCCCGGGCTAGTTCAATCATTGAATCAATCACTGCCTCGGCACGTTCATCATCAGTATTTGCAAGCGTTTCATCGAGAAGAATCGGGAGTTTTGCACCCTGTTCTTGTTGTTGGATGAATGCAACACGGACAGAGAGAAGCACCTGTAGTCTGGTAGCACTAGATAGCTCGTCGAGTGCAAAGCCACGTTCTTTCACGGTGTCGTAAGCAAAGAACGACTCATTGTCGACATCGAGTTTGTACCGCCCATTGGTTATCCGAGTGAGGATAGCCTGTGCATCCTCAAAGACTGCAGGACGGTTGGAGTCCTCTGTGGCAGCGCTAACGTGGTCAACAAGAACGTCACCGACCATCGCTTCAGCATCCTCTTTGAGCCGGTCTGCAAGGGCATCTAACGCCCGCTGTTTGTTCGCCACCGCCTCTTCGAACCCCGAGTCTCCCTCTGCACCCTCTATCTTGGTCTCTATCTCCGTGATTTCATGCTGGAGGTCTTCTTTTTTCGACGCTATTTCTTCAGCATCCGATTTTCGCGTCTCAAGCTCTGTGATAGAGTGCTCTTTCAACGTGGGGTCGTAGGATGGGTATGACTCCAATTCACTAGCTTCCTTCTCTAACAGGCTTTGATGCTTATCTACGGCTTGCTTTGCCTCAGCATATTCCTCCACTTGCTCACAGAGTCTTCGAAGTTCATCTGCTTCACCAACACTGAGTCCGCAGGTAGTGTAGATATCTTCTCGTTCCCGTCTGAGTTCGGTCAGCTCTTCACGAGCAGCTTCAATATCTTCTTTTGCGCGTTCGAGTTCGTTAGTCGCCTCTCGATGAGACTGCTGTCGACTCTCTAAATTACGAATACTCTTTGTCGCTGTCGCGGAATCATCCACTGATTCATACCCATACGGTTCGAGTTCGTTACTGAGCTTTTCACACGTTGATTCGATCTGTTCAATGACGGACTCTAGCTCTGCCTGCGCCCCTGATACATCATCATTCGCATCCTGCCACCGCCGTATACTATCGGTGATTGCTGCTAATTCGGCATCAGTTTCTGGGCTAATCCCAATACGATTTCGCAGTTCAGCACGTTTTGTTTCGAGGTCTGCTTCTTGTTCTTCGAGCGTTGCGCGGTCGGATGTGAGTGCTTTTCGACGTTCTTTCCGTTGTTCTGCGAGCTGGGCATCCGCAAGCGCTTGATATAACTCAGTCAGTCGACTGCGGACCTCATCAGATTCCCAGCTAGCAGGGGGTTCGAGAGAAAGGCGAGCGAATGACTCCTTGTACGTCTGTTTGGCGTTCGTTGAGTCATCTCCGTTGTCCCGGCTCCGATATCCGAAGTAGAACAGACCGGTGGCGACGAGAAGAAGAGAAAAGAATACTGGGTTAACAAGGACTCCTAAGAGGACACTAGATGCACCAACTATCACAGCCGACACAGCAGCCACTCTGAATGCAGTTTTACCACTCGCCTCAGAGGCAGGTGTGGGCGTCGACAACCAATTTTCGAGTGCTTGACGGCCTTGTCGCAAGGATTCGGTGTCTTGCTCAGGTTGTTCTACATCAGCAAGCCATTTGTCGACCGCGTCGTAGGCTTCTCGTTTAGCGTGCACTCGTTGGGCGGCTTTCAGAAACTCAGAGATTTCTCTCCACGTTGCCGGGTCTACCGAAGAGAGGTCTTCGCCACCGATATCTGCAGGGATGTCATTGACCGCCTTTTGTCGTCGTTCTTGAGCGCTCGCAAGCGTTCGCTCGTGGTTTTCTTTTTCTTGCTCAAGTGAATCCAGCTTATCTCGACGTGACTTGAGGCCCTCAATCAACCCTTCAGAAAGCCCTGAGTCTGGAAGCCCGACTTCTGAAAGGGTTTCCTTCGCTTGGTCTCTCTGCCGCCTCTGAGAGTCAACTACCCGTTGCTGCTCCTCTATAGAAGACTCAATTTCGTCGACTCTATCAACCTCTGTTCCACGAATATCCTCCAAAATGGCCGGGAAGTCTTCGAGGTGAGCTTCCGCCTCTTGGAGGTCGTTCCGTGCCTCTGCATACTCTATCGCTTGTCCTAGAAGCTCAACTTTAGATTCTGCTTGCTTAGCTTCCTCAAGGTCGACGTTGAGCATCGGCAGGCGTTCTTTTTCTTTTTGTAATTGTTGACTCCCTCTCTTGGCTTGTTGCCATGCTTTTTGTGCCTTGTCCGCTCTCTTGTACTCTGTGAGATTTCGGTTGCCCGGCGAATTTTTGAACGCGAGAGAATCGTACGCTTCACCCAGGTCATACCCACCAATCGACTCCTGTTGGATCTGCTTTGCAAAGGATTTGTTTTGAGTATTTGACTGTAGAAGGTGATGGAGAGATAGCTGGTACCGGTTTCGTTGGTCGATTGGGGGGAGGTTTGGTCCATTTGCAGGCTTCCCATTCAATTGGAATGATGCCGATTGGGCCGCCATGTCAACTCGCCAATCCTCGTCGCCGATGGAATACTGACCAATCAACGATGTTTGCTCATTTGCTGACCGTGGCCACAACAGCGCTCGAATAGAGTTGGCTAGTGTTGTCTTCCCAGACGCATTTGGACCGTGGATGATATTGATCTCTGGAGAAAAATCACCAGCAGAGAACCCACCATCGTCGAATCCGGGAGCTCGTCGGATATCTATCTCTTCGAGTTGGAGGCTACTGTCGGTCATACACGCCCCTCTGTTTGTGTGAGCAGCTCATGGAGGAGGAGACGTCCTTGCCGTTGCACAAGCTCAATCGCATCATCTTCATCAACTGTGTTGATTTGCCCCTCACGTCTGAGGGGGCTATAGGCACCACCTGCTTTGGCTTCACGAATCGACTCGGACGCGTCGCTAATCAATTCTTCATATTCACCGTCCGGGTCTCCATGTTCTAATGTTAGCAGCATCTCAGCAAGATAGCCAACAGGGCTGGACTCTTTCGCCCGCTCTTCAAGGTCTACCGCTGGTTCAGTATCAACTTCTACCGAATCGATGTGTACTGGGAGCGACCCAATTTTGAATTGTAACTGGTCCTCGATTGTTTCTCTTTCAAGTGCAATTTCTCTGTGTGCAGGTGTACGCCCGACTAATTTGACGCGAGCCACCAATAATTCGAGATGCGTGGTGTCAACGTTATTGACCACATGCTCCTCGATATGAGTATTGATGAGTGGAGGGATTTCTTTCGTACTCTCGGCTTGGTCAACCGCAACTTCGATTTGGTCATACCGGACCGAAGCAAGCGGAAGCTGTTCGAGGCCTGTTTCCGAGCCATTTATTGACAGAAGCCATGGCCCATGGGGACCCGGTTCGCCTGGGTCGAGCGCTTGTGGTGACCCAGGGTAGAAAACCGTCGGCGAAGATTCGACGTGGATGCTCGGTGCGTGTATGTGACCAAGAAGCCACGCCTCAACTGGTTCAGCCTCAAGGTCGTGCTGTTCGACGGGAGCATAGTCACTGTCAGCCGACGTTATGTCTGCATGTAGAAGGCCAATAACAGGAACATCAGAATCCGCCATACTGTATTGGCTGAGCGGTGATTTGAGCACATGTTCTTGGGGGAACGACCACCCATCGACGTGTAGAATTGGTTGGTCGTCTTCGGAGATAGTATGCCGCTCCCACGAACCATCAGTCCCAATTAGAGTGAGGTTGTCTAAATCAAGTCCAGAGACCAACTGAGGGAGGGAATTATAATCGTGGTTCCCAGAGACAACGATGGTTGGAATATCTGCTTCATCAAGACGCTCAGCCCCACCTTTGAATGCCCCAAAGGCCTCAAAATATTGGTTTTCACGGTCGATGACATCGCCAGATATCAAAACTCCATCAACGTCCTGTTGAATAGCTTGCTCTACTATTGCGTGCCAAATTGATCTTGGAGATACGTTGGGGCTATCGAGTTCTTGGGGGACACGGGTAGGACGCCGGCCCAAATGCAAATCGCCGGTACAAAGGAGTGAAATATCGGGTGAACTCATGGAGAATCTATCTTATTTGATGAAATGACGATTGCAATGATATAACTATTCGCTGAAATGGTTCACATCCGCACCGACATTCATTGAACAAACTCTCCAGGTGAGTTCGACAGTTCAGGAGTCATCGGAATCACCTAAAGATGTCGTCAAAGTTTCCGGGGTCGTCTGTCAGGCTTTGTTTAGTCGAGGACCTTGTTTTACTTTGCTCGGTGTTACCGTCCTCCTCGGACTCGTTGTCGAGTGGTTCGAACACTTCAGGATTGTCAACCGTGCCGAGAAATACCGGACCGTCTTTCAACATGGTGATGACGTGATTGTGTTCATTGATGAGAATCGTACCTCCACCTTTCTTCCTGAACACGAAGGAAACGATGTCCTCGAACTGTGGTGCCTTGATATATCGTCTTCCAGTACGTGTTTTTTCGAATAGCTGTCCTCGACTATCTACACTCACCTGACGTATCGGGTCACGAGGACCTTGATACGGATCACCCAACTCTAATTCATCTGGGTCTGGGATTTCTGGCGGTTCCGGGCGGTCCGGTTTTTCCTCCTCTGTTGCTGGTCGTCTCTGACCTGTGTGATAGGTCTCTTCGGATTCAAAATCCCATATTGAATGTTCGACACGTGCACTCGCGAGTTCCTCTTTCCAATCGTATTCGTGGAAGATGCGTTCATCTACCGTATCACGGGCGTACAGCACGTACAATGTGGACTCTGCGGCGTTCTCTCCTGTCCGGAGAATTCGCCCAAGTGTCTGGATTCGTTGGCGAATACTGCTGCTTGAGACTCGAACGATTCCAACGTCAGCACTCGGAACGTCAACCCCCTCGATGAGGGCTTTCACGCTGAACATTACGTTCGCCATGTTGTCTTCGCGGAACCAATCCATCGAAAACTCATTCCAAACTTGGCGCGAGTGACCGGAGTGGTACATCACTGGCCACACATCGGTCTCAGCAAAGAACTTCTCAATTTCTTCGTCAGCTTGTTCGAGACCCTCATATCTCGAGTATAGTTCTTGTCGGGTCCCTTCGGCTGTTTTCCCAGCCTCTCCCGTCCGACTGATACGACCCAATGTTTCGTGAGGTGCAATCAGTTTGTTCAGTTGGTCGATCCGCTCTTGAAACACGATTGTTTTCTGGTCGGCGCGAATCGCATCTCGCATGATGTCGAGTGTGATAGCCTGGCGTGCAACAGCATTGTCCACTAATTCACGTCGCTCCTGCGTATAGCGGAAATAGTCACTAATCTCGGGCGTGGGACCCTCGGTCGAGTTCCGAATCGCATTCAGTTTCTGTGCAAAACTTCCGGATAGCTCCGTGAGCCGGTAGTCGTGGCGTTGGCGGATGTCTTTGATTGCATCAGAAACCTTCCTGGAGAGTGCGTCGTATTCTCGCTGTTCTTGTGGGGCAAGGTCGAATCCGACGTACTCAATCGTGAATTCTGGAATCAGACCACGAGTAATTGCTTCATCGTATGTGAGTTCGTAGTAGATGTCTCCAAGCTCGCCGAGTAGGAGTTTGTCGCTTTCTGTGAGCCCATCCGTTGCTTGCGAGATTGGAGTTGCAGACAGCCCTAACGACGCAGCTCTCGGATACTCAAAGACATTCGAGAACGTCTCACCAGTATATCGATGACATTCATCTGCAATCAGTAGATGATCCCCAACATCACCAGAAGTGAGTGCCTGTTTGAGGAAGTCATTTTTCACCGCACTATTGATGATGCTCACTATAACGCGGCAATCATCGAAATCATCTTTGTGGCCACCACCGGCCCATCCGATATCTGACAGTGGGATATTGAGGGTCGAGACGAGCTCAGTGAGCCATTGGCGCATGAGGACGTTGGTTGGCACGAGAACTGTTACAACACGGTCTGCATCTGCATGCAACCATTGTCGAATCACTTCCAACGCCATGACTGTCTTCCCAGCTCCGGTGACAACTTGCGCGATGCCCTCATTGGGTGCTCGTTTGTCACCTCCCTCGAACCACTGCATTGCAGCTTCTGCTTGCCAATCGTACAGACTGAACCCCTTCGGGAATGTGTAGGCCTCCCGGGTCGTATCCGAGAGTAATTCGAGGTCTGCCCGTGAAATACCACTCCCCGCAGAGATTCTGATACGATGGGCTTCTTCTTCAGACGAAGCAGCCGACATTCGTTCGAGAACGCCCGCAGACAATCCTCTCAAATCTTCGGATTCGAAATCGTCGTATTTGTCGAGTATCGTGTCTCTCAGGTCCCGTTTCCGGTTTCGTGCTTTCCGATAGCTCTCTTTCTTCCGGAGCTCTGACCCCGTTTCGCCTTTCCGCGTGACGGGTTGGAGATAATCACGCCAAAACGTTCTGTACCACTGACGACGCTTACTCCACCCACCCGCCTCACGATACATGTAATATTTCATCAGGTCCCGCTTTGCCGTATCGCTCGGTGGGGTCACAGTCGAGCCTTCTCGATTGAGCCTAGATTCTAATATCCGAAAAATGTCGGCTTTTCGGAAGCGGCGTTTATACCGCTTAACAACGCGGGGGTCAGCCAGTCGATAGGAATGTCCTTCTTTCTGTATCACACCTAGAAGCTGGAGGATATCTGGGTATCCACGGATACCTTCGTTATTAAACACATACCCAGCGTTCTCGGAGAGATGAGTTTCGATCTCTCCTTTCTGCATTGCTGATGATGTTGATTCGAGTGTCTGAAGAATCTCATGGAGCGCTTCGATACCCTCCGGTTTTGTTTGCATCGCGACCCAGCTTCGCTTGAGTGACTGCCAAATAAAATCAGAGAACGGGAGATCACCGTCTAACCACTCAGAAGCAAATGGGGAGGGACGAATAGTTCCATTCTCTTCTTCGAGAACACCGATTTCGATATAACTTGAGAAAATCCGCCTGAGATATGACTCAGAGTATGGTTCGTCTGAATCTGGCTTCCTGAGCTGCTGTTGACACTGGTCGAGGTAAGTCTCCCTCTCGTAGGGTGTGTCTGATTCTGTCGCTATTCGGATGAGAGTCTCATAACGTCCTTGCTCCGTCGGAACTCCAATAATTGGCGTCGGAAAGCGTCTTCCCATATGTGATTAGTATGACGTGAGTGACTCGCCGCGTGCAGTGGCCACGTAGTATGATTCATCAGTGACGACCGGTTTCGGGAGAGAGCCATCGTCGAATTGGTTCAGGTGCCCAAGATACAACGGGAGATGCCCTTGTTGAGGGTTTCCGTCACCTGTAACCTTGAGTCTACGGGTGACAAGATGCAATGCTGCAGTATCACCTTGCCGTTCGCGCTCGTCTTGCCAATTAGTATACAACGACGCGATTTCATCTTCCCGGTCACTCGGAAGCTCATCTCGTGGGACATTCCCGAATACGTGGCCTCGTTCGTTAATATACAATCTGCCCGCAGCACGTCGGTATTGCTTATATCTGTCGACGAGGTCTGGATGGTCAAACGCAGAGTAGAATCTGTAGTCCTTCCATTTCCAAACAAGACGCCCATCGTGACTTACTGCCCATCGCTCTCCGTGATTAAACGAAAATCCACCCCAGACATTGACATTTTCATTCGGTGGACGTGGGTCATTATCGACATCGAACCCGAGACTTCTGTCGAGTTTCCCGAGATAGACGGGTATCCACCCCGAGCTTACAGGAGCTTGGCTTACACGGGTGTAATTGTCACTGTGAATCTTGGTGAGAACCTCTCCGTCAGCAGTAATTCGAATACTCCCTTTGCCTGATTCCCGCGACTTTCCGAGGGCTTGCAACTGCGTGAGCAGCCCAGATGGGGGCTCAATTTGAGCAATCAAATCGTTGTACTGCCATCTCAGAACAGGTTTATCATGTCGTCGAGAATGGACAATACTATACTTTGAACCTCTGTATGCTGACGGCCACGGCTGTCCAGGTTCGATAATAACGTCCTGGTTGTCTGGCAACGGCACCACTGCAGAATCGTTCGTGAGCGTGGCAGACATCCTATTTCTCGTTTAATTCGATGTCGTTTTTGATCCAGTCTAGTGGGTCATCGTCAAACCGAATAGCATCATCATCTGATTCTGCTTCTTCAGAATCATCGTCGACAGCGGGTGTCGATACTTTGTGTGCGCTCGTTGAGCGTGGTTCTGTTCGGCCCAGGTTTTCTGCCCATGACGATAACGTCGCCTCTTCTTCTGGCGAGAGGGAGTCGGTCAACGACGTCGGTTCGGAAACGGTTAGAGACGACCCATTCATGTTCCCGATATACACGGGGAGCATCTCGACGCCGCGTTCCCTCCGGAACTTGATGATGTTTTTCACAATGAGACTCAGTTTGTCGAATTGCTCTGCGACGTCTCCGGGTGACGGGTGGATCGAAATGAGGGTAATTACGTCACCCCACGGTGTGATGCGGAAGGACCCTCCTTGGGGTTTGTATTGTCTCAATGTTGAGAGAATATGGTCCGGTAGCCCAGCGTCTACGGGGTGCCGGGTATGAGTTGCTCCGTTGTGCCACCAAATTCGCTCACCTGCAAACGAGTAGCGGCTCCCGTCGTAGATACTCGGCCATAAATCGCCTGGTGAGAGTCCCTCTGGACGGAGTTGGAGGGAGTAGTCTGGGTCATCCTCAGGAATGAGTTCACCGTAGAGGTCGACGGTTCCAACGTACACCTCATTGTAGGAGTCATCGTCAGTCGCGTCGTCTTCGATTTTCGTAAGCACGTCGCCGTGTTCTGTGATGTGGATTCGACCCCCGATTCGCTTGAGTTCGAGTAAGGTGTCGACGATGTCCTCTGGCGGCGGTGTGAGTCGGAGACGAGGTTTATCATTGTAAAGTTGCCACCACACACTCCGGTCTGGACTCACACTGAGTGTTAACCCACGGTAGTGCTCAGGCCATTCATCGCCCGGTGAAACAGTGTCGCTAGTCATCATTAATGGAAGATAGGTCACATTCCCATATATCAATTCCCCCGAATATTGGATGTGGTAATTTCAATACACAATTTCAATTGGTGAGGCGCCCGAGAGATGAAGCCGTAGACAATGACGAGTCCCCCCTCGTAGCATACGGAAATGGAAACTGAAGTAGAGGAAATCGTTTCGTACCTTGTTGCTAATACACCCTTCGACTTAGAGGAATTCGTAGCTGGGCTTCACCGTGCTATGGATTACAGCACGCAGATAACCAGCGATGGCGCAGACCATGGTGTGGACGAAATCGCACACCCTGATGCTCTCGGAGAGGAATTTATAGAGTTACTTTCAGAAACAATCTCATTAATACTGAATTTTTGATGTCGCACTCAGTGTAGAAGCATGCGCATTAGTTCAAAACTCTGTTACTTCCAGCACACACTGTGGTAACTTGCAGTTACGCGTGTGAAATCAAGTGCAACCCCCTAGATATGGATTAGTGAGATATTCACTGATGCCCCTGCTACAATACTGGTTATATATTGTCAATTTGTGGGCGACATGTGGGCAGGAAAGACATATGTTACTATAATCGAATGATTACTGAATGGCTGATGTCTTCGCTATCGGTCCCAATGCTCCTTGGTCCCAAATAGAACGGGCTTTAGACGCACTCCTCGGTAAGAGATTTGAAGAAATCGCCGATGACTCACGGGACTTTTGTACGTCAATTATGCGTTCCAAGAGCCTCTTAGGGGATATCATTCAGGAGGATTATTTTCGGATAGCGAAGAATTCCCGAGAAGGTCCGGACTTCACCGCGGAAGCAATTGAGGTGAAAGTGACGCCACTTAAGTTGGTTAACGGAGGGAAAGAAATTAAACAAAAAGAGGCACTGAGTCTTTCGCAAATTGACTATTATGAGATGTGCAGGGAAGAAAACTGGCAGGACGTAACAAAGCTGACGAATAAACTCGGGAGAACACTCATCATTTGGTATCTCTATCTTGACAAGAAGGAGATGAACAATTTCCCAGATGTCTCTACGAAAGCGGAATTACGGGCAAAATATCCTGTCGTCTGGTGGCATCTTTGGGAGCCGCTAGCGAACCCACCACCCCAACTTCAGGAGGATTACTCGCTGCTCAGAGACACTGCCCGAGATGGAAAGCACTTGAGTCGAAGTCTAACGACATATCTTTCGGCGATACCGAAACATAGTGGTAGTTACTGCAAGGAAGAGCCATCTCATTCAGACCAACAAGCACTTTCTGAGCACCCGTATCTCAACTATGCTCGGAAGTTAGGCTACTATATCGATGATGGACTAATTGAAATTCTCGCTGAGTCTGCAGATATTCCACTCCTGTCTAACCAATATGGCGAGAAAATCCCTCGTGTTTGGAAAGCTGACCTGTTCAAAGCAATGTCTGCGAAAGCAACCGGCGAAACGCTTGACACACGAAATAATTACCGTATTACAGACTTTTCGACTAGTCTGGACAATACGTAAAGGCGTGAAACGGGTTCGGTATGGGTGGCAGTACAACCAGCAAGTCTGTGGGATTTACGAAAATTATCCTCCGTGGTTATCCTGACACTTTCATGCGGTCTATTGATTCCTTGATTTCCCAATGAACGTGGACTGTAAGGTGACGTCACAAAATAACCTCAAATAACCGTCATATACTGCTAATAAAACCCAGAGCCGGTCGTCTACTTACTCAAGTAAGACGTCTACCTCAGTCCCCGATCATATTCTGGTCGAAACTCTCGACGATACTGCCGAGGACATCTTCTTGTTCTGGCTCACCGCTCGGTTGTTCGTTCTCGATGAATGATATGAGCCCATCTCTCGGCGTGCTCGCAGAGTTTCCGAACTCTTCCTCAAGTCGCTCGATACCTCCTCGGGCATACCGAGCGAGCACTTCAAGTTGGATTTTCGGGTCGACCAATGCTTCGGGGTCGCCCGAGTGCTGGTAGGCTATCGAGGCTGCAACGGCCCGATAGGTCGTCTTATTCGAGAGGTGCATCCAAAGCATCTCTCCTTGGGTACTACCTTCCCCTGCATACTCACTCTTGGTATAGCCTGCAGCGGTCGTCCGGTCGATAGTCGCATACCCGACACACGCTGCAAAGACAAAAAAGTCAACGTAGGTGTTGAATAGGTCCCATTCTTCGACCATTTTGTCGTACAGCGAATGTCGGTAGTAGTTCTGTCGGATAGTTGATTCAGACATTGTTAGGTCTCCGTAACTGCAGTTTCGTCTTCGATCGTCGTCTGTGGGAACGTCTCTATTCGGTCACCAGAGTCAAACTCGAGTCGATACTGTCGCCCAGCGATTTCCGAGAGTTCGCTCGCGACAGGCCCCCGCCATTGGGAGTCCGTCACGAGAACGACAACCTGCTCGGCCATCGTTGGGACGACTCGGCTCACCTGTCGGCGGTGGTCGTCGTCAAGTGCGCCGAATGGTGAATCCATCACGACTGGATAGATTCCGCCGCTGAAGTACTCCGTGTCGTCGTTCGACTCATATCGCTCTCGAGCGATCTGGACGAGACTACCGATAAAGGTAAGGCTAGCAATCTGGCGCTCACCGCGCGACTTCTCGACTTCAAGATACTCGTTTTGAATCTGGTCTTTGATGCGGAGTTCAAACTCGTCTGTTATCTCTGCGTGATAGCCCTTGGTAGCGATCTCCTCGAAGGTCTCTTCAACGAGTTTGTTTGACCAGTTTCTGACCCGTTTTTGGAGATTATTAAACGACGTCTCAAGCTGACGGCGAACTGCTTCCGCAGCACGCATCCGCTTTCGCGCGAGTTGGGCCTCATTTTTATCCTGTCGCGCTTCGTCGATCTCGGTATTCACCACAGTCAACTGTTCTTCTAACTCTTCGATCTTGATTTCGTGGCGTAAGATGTCGCTTTCCGTCTCCTTGAGCTGGGACGCCTTCGAGTCTCTTGCTGCCTCCAGTTCAGATGGGGTCTCTCCAGTCTTTGGGTCTACGACGTCTATCTTCTCAAGTTGGGCACTGATCTCACTCAACTGTTCTGCGATCTCCTGTTCTCTGTCACGGAGTGTCGAACGGCGTTCAAGTAACTCCGAGATACGGTCAAAGTACTCGTTTTGCTCAGATTCCAATTGGGTTAAATGTGTGACAATTCGTATCGCAGCTTGGTCGAACCCCTCAGTTACGTCCTCGGATTTGTACGCCGCAACGTTTGAATATGGACCCGTCCCCTCTTCGAGAGGGCGGCCACAGAGACACTCCCCATCGGTTAGTAACCTATCAATCAGCTGATTAGAAACTTCAGAAGGGATCACACCTTGATCGCGAAGCCGATCGAGGTCCTTCGCCGTCGCCTTGACCGCCGGCATGGCAAAGGGGAGATGCCCTTTGGTGCTGATTGTGTCTTCGATGTCGTCGTTGATGTTGTCAATATCAGATTCAACTCGGTCGAGCTCTGCTTCGAGTTGGGTGCGCTCTTCTTCTAACTCGGACGAATCGTCAATCTGTTCGAGTTTGCGCTTGATCTCGTTGATTTCTTTGTTCAACCGATCTTTGGTGTCCTCGGCTGCTCCTAATGCTTGCTCGTGGTCTTCCTTCTTTTCACGTAGCGCTACGCGTTGGTCCATCAGGGATTTGAGTTCTGAACTCGCGAACTCCTGGAGTTCGTCTTCGAAGCGTCCCTCGACGGCCTCAAGGTGAGTAATCGAGCGTTCGATGATCTTCAGCCCCATAATGTTCTGGATGGCGTTCCTGATCTCGTCTTGACTGCGCGTCTCTGAGAGGTGTGTGATGTACTCACCGTCGAAGAAGAACAGCGAGCTCAATCGTGTGGGGAGTATCTGCTCGATGGAATCTTGAGGGTTGTTTCGTGTCCCTCGTGTTCCATCAGGCTTCGAGAACGTCAGAGAGAGACCATCATCGATGACCTCACCTTCGTAGTCGTTCGACGACTGTTTTTGATAATCGACCCATCGGGTGAGCTCGTACTCGGTATCTTCGTCTTCGAACTCGAGGACAGCCTCGACGTGGACGGTGTCACCGTCGTCGGCCTCGGCGAACGCTCCTTGGCTGGCGAGTTTGGTGGGTCGGAGGGTGAAGTCCACCTCATCATACAACACCCACGTGAGAGCGTTTTTCAGAGTTGTTTTACCTGAACCGTTCTGGCCGTGGATGACGGTGACATTCTTCTCGCCGTCTTGGGCGAATGTTATTGTACCCGTCCGAAACTGTCTGAAGTTTGTGAGGTGGAGGCGGTGTAATCGCATGCGTAGATTACTCCGGAATTTCCTCTTCGATTATCTCCTTAATCTCAGGAATAATGTTGTGTGTTTTGCGCATATGCAACTGTTTCTTTTCTGCTCGAAGCGTGCGCTCGCGGATTCGCGCGAGCGTCTCGGAACCGACCTCCTCTGCAACATCAGAGTCGCTCATATGCCACCACCTGATTGCCGACGAACATTAAGTAGTATGTCGTACTGTACACAGTTTCTGCCAGGTCTATTCATCGTACGGTAACTTGTAGTTGGGTGGGTAAATTGGTTCATGGATATCACATCTGGCGTAGGTTGAACTCACGTTTGAGTTCGCCGATGGCTCCAGCATCGGTCGGAATGCCTGCGATCTCAGCATCCGGGTGGTTTCGTGCCGATTCAGCGAACAGTGAGACCCTTTCGAGTTCACGTCTGACGAGATTGCGCTCGGTCGTGAATAGCGACTCGTCGCGGGTGGCGTGTTCGCGAATTTCTGGAGGAGGCGCCACGACAAAATCGTGGATCACAGCGTGATGTTTCCCTGGATGGGTTCGGAGAATACGACCCCGTCGCTGGACGAACTGTCGGGGGTTCGACGAACTCGCGAGCATGTACGCCGTCTGTGTCGCTGGAACGTCCACTCCTTCATCGAGACAACGGATAGCGACGAGTGCTTGTATCTCCCCTTCGTCGAAACGCTCTAACAGTGTCTGGCGTTCACTTCGCGACTCTTCGGCTGTAAATCGCTCGGCGCGCAAGCCAAGTTGCCCCCGAAGTCTCGAGACGGCAGCGTCGACATGGCGTCGTGTTCGGGACGTGATTTCTCCTTCGACGGTCCCATCCCCGCAATAGACGAGCGTGTGTTTCGTCTGTTCGTCATGTTCGAGTAACTCGACGAGGCGGTCGAGTTTACGTTCCGCCGTCCCGACCAGTCGTGCACGCTTGAATAGCGCAAACTGAAGGTTCTTGTTTGCCTGGAGGTCTGCATCACCGAGGCTACCGCCCGCTCGGTTGATGAGGCGGGCTATCTTTCGCGACAGCTCGAGGTACTCGTCGGCTTCGTCTTCGGTTAACTCGACCACGTGCGGTACGTAGTAATATTCACAGAGTGCACCGCTCTTGATCGCCGCAGCGAGGCTGTATTCGTAGACGACTCCGCCAAAGTATGCCATGAGATCCTCGGTTCCTTCCTCGTCGTAGAACCGCTCTGGTGTTGCCGAGAGGCCGAGACGGAGCGGAATCTCCACTGGCAATGACGCTTTGAGGTGCGGGGCACCGAAGTGGTGGACTTCGTCAGCGATCAGCATGAAGCGCTGGCGATTAACTCGACGCAACACTCGCTGGAACGTCTCGGAGGCGAACGTAACGTGGGTGGTGATAACGACGAGACTCTCACGCACTCCTAAGTCGAACTCTGCGAGTTCACCTTCGAGGCGTTCTTGCCACTGGCGGCGATTCTCGTATGCAAGGATCGGCGTGCCACCAAAGTCCCGGACGTCATCTGCCCACTGGTCGACGAGGTGTTGGTACGGGACGGCGATGACCAACGCCACTCTGCCGTCCATCCGCTCGGCGACATGTGCAGCGGTCAGCAGGGAGGTGACTGTCTTGCCGGTCCCAGTCGCCATCTGGAGGACGCCACGACAGCCAGCGTCGGCCCATTGTTTTACGGCCTCTTGTTGATATTCACGAGGCTCGACCCACTCCGGGCGCTCTAAGACCATCGCACTGACCTCAGCAGTCGGACATACACAGTCGCAAATTCTTCCAGAGGTCGGTCAGAGTTTCCCGTAAATACAGTCATTCGTCGTCGCCCCCATCGTCTTCGCTCGGCGTCTCTGGAGCACGGACCTCGGCTTCGATGTCCTGGAGAACGGAGCCGAAGGAGGAACCGACGTCTTCGCGTTCAATATGGGCGTTGAGCCTCTCTGGCACTGCATCAACGTTGAGTTCCCGGACCCGTTTTGCAAACTCTTCGACATCAACATCTAGTACATTGACGACCGACTCGAAGTCGACATCGTCGCTGGTCGCAACCAGCGCGGCCGTGCGTTCGATATCGTCCGTGAAGTATGCCCTGAGGACGAGTCGGATCGCTGCACTCCGACTCGAGAACTCTCCGGCTGCGACTGCCCCGTCCAACAACCGTTTCTGGTCGTCAGAGATAGTGAGTGCCTCATGTTTCATTCGAGTCCACCTCGTTGTTGACGCCAGTGTTACTGCGGAGAACCTCCTGTAATTCTTCTGAGAACGCAGACGGTGGATGACCAGTCAAGCGAACGGCATCACCGAGGGTCAGTGTGTTACCGTCTGCATCTTTCTCACTCGCCAGTGCACGGACGGCTGCTATCGCGACCTCTGGGTTGTGGTCGAAGTACGTACGAAGCGCGGTCCGCGCCGTGTCACTTTTTCCGCGAAAGAGCCCGCATTCGCCGCTCGCTTCTAGGAGTGCTGCGAGTTCTGACGGGAGTTTTGCGTCTATTCGTGTCATCGGATGTTACTCAATCGTATCGTCAGATAGCGGTGGTCTGGCTTTAGTGGTGTGGGTTCACTAACCGCTCTGTCAGCGCGAACCGAGACATGACGGTTCGATAGATAGTCGTGATTGCGGGAGTTGAGGCACCACAGCGATTGGACTCGCAAACGAGCTCGGGTGACGGAGAGACTCCAATAGACTAACTCACGCATCGTGAAGTACCTCTCTTTCCAAGGCGACGGTGACATTCGCAGGACTCAGATACGGGAGACGAACGCCTGTCTCGAGCTGCATGTCGTCTCTGTAAGCGCCGGGTGCGCCGTCGATAACGGCGGCCATCGGCAAAGACACCGGTTCCAATACCTCCCGAAGAACTCCCCCGAGGTCAGTGCCCGCTCTGACGATGAACGGAACACTGACGGTGCCAGCACCTCCAGGGAGACACCAGTCGACAGTCCAGAAGACGATCTCAGTCCGCCCGACCATCTCGATCCGGGCATCCGACTCGAACCCTGGTGGTGATACGGACTGCAATCGTGATCGCGTAAACGGCCGTTTGAGTGCCTGATAGAGTTCCGCGTCACTGGTGGCTCGCTCTCCAGTGACCGTCGAAGAGGGAATAGAGTACACGTTGTATGTCACTGGGACGGTCATCGGAGCCGGTGCCTTCGTGAAGTGCTGGGCACCCACATCTCGCCCCGTCCAACTCCGGTCCAGTATCGGAAAATTGAGATGATACTGGAACCCGTCTTTGTCGGGACGGACAGTGGGGTCGTGGCGTTTTGCGAACGCGCGGACGTCCTGCTTACTCGAGTGGTAGTTACCCGCACCTTCGAGTTCGACGAGGAGAGGGACGAGTCTCCCCACGGCAAGCCCACTCGGACGGAGCCAGAACATGGAGTCAGGTCGTCCCGGCCACGGGTCGCGGCCACGGCGCTCTGACTCGACGACGATGGCCGCCGATTTCAGGCGATCTCGAAGTCCCCGTGCGAGATGGGATGCCATAACGTTCAGGACTCCTCTGCCGGGCTGTCTGTGAGTTCGAGTATCAGCACATCGCCGAACAACTCCACGAGCGTCTCGAACACGTCGGGTTCGATATCGGCGGCCGAGATATTCTCGCCACGGACCAACGCGAGAAGATGAGTGATGTTCACTCCACCCTCTCCGAGACCTTGGCCTCGGAGCGCGTCGACCCATGCGACGTAACGCTGGTGGAACAGCACGGCCGAGACGGGTCGCTTGACGACCTGTTCAGCAGAGGGGCCGTCGTCGTCCCACACCCACTCGTAGTCACATTGTTCTGTTTCTACTGCGTCTGCAGTCTCGTCGTCTTCGTCTCCATCCACAACGTGACTGGTCGACTCAACCGCATCGAAGGACGGAGGGTCGGTGAGATAGTGTTTGACCGCGTTGATAGCGACCACGTCGCGGGTGAGTTGTTGTGCGTAAGCCGACGCCCACTCGTCGTAGGCCTCGTTGAGCGACAGGAGTTTCGTACTGAGTCTCTTCACCGGTTCTTCGCCACGGTCCTGTTCGAACACGTTGGTGACTGCTTCGAGGCACTCGGTGACCTCCTCGGCGCCGTGTTCGGAGGGGTTCTCTACGTACCCCACGAGGGCGTTCGCATCCACGAACACTTGTTCATGACCGGCACATCTCGTGACACCGCGAGAGAGCCCCTCGAAGAGGTCGACGAGATTAGTTGGTTCCGAGACAGGCAGGCCGCGCTCCAGGTGGGTGTGGGTGAGGGCTGCTAAGTCGAGGGCGTCCGTATCGGCGAGTCGGTCGTCCACGGTTTCGACATATTCGACGATTTGGTCGGCGGCGACGCAGTCGTTGTCTGGACCATAGTAGTCGACCATTGCGGTGAGTTCAGTGTCTGGCCCCCACTCCGACTCGACGAATGCGTCGTCGATAGTCTCGAGTGAGTCGACCTGACGTTCGACGGTCGTGACAAGTGTGTCGAGTTTCGAGTCCGGGGCCGACAGGTACCCGTAGACGTCCGTCGCAACAGTCAGGCCTACCGCGGTCTGGGCTGCCTCCGGACAGGTTGTTAGCCGCTTTGTGACGTCGTCGAACGATGCCGCCATATCGCGAAGCTCGTCTGGATCGCGACGTTGGAGTACATCGTTCAGCGACTCCAGCGTCTCATCTTCGATCTCCGACTCGATGCCGATGGCTTTACACAGCGTCGATTGCGCTCGCTTGACTGCCTGGCGGTACGGCGCCGCGATGACCTCGGCGACGTGGTTTTTCGTCGTTTCGAGGTCGTCGATAGTGCTGACACTGGCGAAATCGTGTTGGACCTCTCGCATCTCTTCTGCGACCGTCTTTCGACTGTCCGTGTCCAGTTCAGCGGCGTCCGCGTAGAGGCCGTCCACTTCGTCAGACAGCGTCTCCAAACGGCCGAGTGCAGCTTTCTGGGCACCGATCCGTGACTCGAGGTCGGCGAATGCGGTGGGTTCGTCGACGCGATACTCCGTGTTGCTGGTCGTGCTCATGCTGTCTCCTCCGTGTCTGTGTTTGCGTTCGTGTCTGTCTGGTCAGCGCCGCTCGCTCTCTGTTCCTCGCCAGTATCTCCCGCGTCGCCTTGTCCGTCAGCGAGCGGTATCTCCGACGCCTCCGTTTCGTCCTCGATATCAACTTCAGGCTTCGTGAGGAGCGTCACCAGCGCCTTCAACTCACGACGTGCCGACTTCGACTCCTTGCTGACGCGCTGTTGGAGGCCGGCGAGTTCGTCGAGGTCCTCGGTTAGGTCTTCGACTTGGGCTGTCCGAATCCGTGCGGCAGTATTGATCTCGGCTATCTTATCCATCGACTCGTCTTCGGGGTTGCCAACGGTGAGTCGCTGGCCGACGACAGACTGGAAGTCGAAGAGGTCTTCGACGAACGCATCGACGCCGGCACGTTTGTCGGTAGATAGGTCGATATCGTCGTCTTCGAGAGTCGCCTGCAACGCTCTGACTGTACTCGAGAGGTTCTTGACATGGTTCAAATCGCTGCTACTCGGCGTCGCCCGTTGGATTTCGTGGATGGCGTCGCGGACGACGTTTTCGTACCGTGCAGCGATGACCGCGAGAGCGTAGCCCGTCGGCTTGAAGTCTGTCGTCGTTGCATGACTTTTGGCGTCGCGGAGGTCGTCGCGGATGGCGACGATGTTCTCCCTGTATGTCTCGATGTGTGTGGTGTCGAGGGTGACTCCCAGAACCGGACGGGTTTCGACTGCGTCGACGTCGGTTTCCGTGTCGCTGTCTGCCGCAGTGCCAGATTGACGCTCGATTTCCTTGAAGAGGCTATCAAACTCGCTCTCGAAGGATGTCGCTACGGCACCGTTCGATTCATCACCTCCCCCATCTCCCCCACCGGTGGATAAGAGACGCTGAGCTCGGGTGATGTCGTTCAGATACCCGTCGAGTGTTTGGACGTGGTCGTCGAACCTCTCCTCGGTCCCCCCAAGCGTCTCCTTGACGTACGCGGTGTCCGTGCGCGCAAGGCTCGCCGTTACCAACGCCCAGAGGACGTCATCGGTGGTATCGTCCGCCTCGGTCGGAGAGAGTGACTTGACGAACTCTCGGGCGCGGTCTGCACTCGTGTTCCCCTTGGTCGACTCCTGGTCGAATAGCCCCGAAAGAAGTGTTTCACGGTCGTACGCACTAGCCTCGATGATTTCCTCGAAGGCGTTCATGACCCGTGTCACCGCCGGGATGAGCGTGTCGGTGTCGTCCCGGCACACTCGGCGAATGTCGCGGATTGCCTTTCGGTACTCGCCCGATGCCGTGAGGTAGTTCAGGAGTTCTTTGTAGTCGAACCCACTCGTTGTTGCGATGATGTCCTCGTTCATCCCATCTCTGATGGCACCGAGCAGCCGTCCGTGAGGGTCGTCCCAGTCGGGTTCGCGCCCGAGGGCGAGGAGTCCGAGGACGGAGTGTCGACCATTGGTCGACCCGCCTCGGGGATTGAGGAACGACGTGCTCGCGAGCCCCGGGTGTGCCCAAACGTAGTGCCCGCCAGTCGTGAACTGCTGTCTATGGTTCTCCACGGATGCTGTCGCCGCCTCTCCCGCCACACGGGTCGTGAGGTGTTTGTACAACGTCTCAATCGTCGTCCGCTGCTCGCGTCGGAGGGGCGTGTCTAGCAGGGCCTCTATCTGGTCTGTAGTCGCTGTGTGAGCGTCACCAAGCTTGCTTTCGAGAAGGGCCGATAGCTGGACGACGAACGTCCACACCCGTGCGGTCGGGACGGGCACGATTGACAGTGCGCTGTGTCTTTCGAGTGCCGCGGCCACAGGGACCGAGTCGAGAACGGAGTCCACATCGACTGCATCGTCAACCAGTACCACGACAGGGTGGGTTGGGTCTGGCGACTGCTGTTCGAGTTGGGTTCGGAATGATGCCTCGGTCGGACACGCGTACACCGTCGCCGCTGCGTCGACAGACAGTTCGAGACCACCACCCTCCCACGATTCGATCAGGTCATCGGTCTGCTTGCCTGTGAGGCGAGACGGTTCGGTCGCGAGCGGTGGGTACGCCTCTTCGATTACTGACGGGAGGAGAGTCCAAGCGTGGCCGTTTTCGGCAGCGACGGTTGCGACCTTCGTATCGTAGTTCTGTTTGAACCGCGCTTTCGCATCCTCCAGTGCGTCGAACGCGATGTTCCGCGCTGGGCGGTCGGCCTCGAACGAGAGCACAAAGTCCTGGACCAGCGACAGGAACGCACGACTTTCAGAGCGGTCGTCGTGGGTACCTGTCAGCCATCCACTCGGGACGGCCCTGAGGGTGTCCGAGGGACCATCCCTCGGACCGACAGCAATGCCATCAATGACGCGTTCAGTACTCTCACGGACGATCTGGCGAGCCTCGTGCGTGGCGTCGGCTTCCTCATCCTGGGATGTGAATCTGTCCGTTTCGCGAACGATGGCATCAACAACGTCGACGAGTTCGTCGGCAGGGTACCACGTCTCGCTTTCGACGAGCCAGTCGTCGTATCCGTCTACTCCGAAGGCGACCGACGTGGCCGCGGCTTCCGGGTCCTCGATCTCACGGTGTTCCCAGACCCGCCGCACCGTGCGGAACTCGGCGGAGCGTTCGTCAGCATGGGTAGCCATCCATCGAGTGAGTGACGCCGGGTCCTCGGTGGTAACATCAATCCGATGGGCGTCTGTCACGACCTGGTGCACGTGGGCGGCCCGACCACGGGTGAGCCAGAAGGCAACTCGGTCGAGTGCCGGGTCAGTGCCGCGTTTTTCCAGCAGTCCACGGATGTTACTGATGGTCACTGGCGGGATCGACACTGAGTCTGTCCGTTTGAGGTCTGCGAACCCAACGAACTCCATCGCCGAGATCTGCCCCATCGAGATGACTGGAAAGAGTCGTCCCTGGTCGAGAAGGTTTCTCAGCGGATTATTGTCGTCAACGCCGGTCGCACTCAAGAATTCGGTGTATTTCTGTTCGACTTCGTCAACGAGGAGGATCACGCGCTCGGTCACCGTTGACGCTGGGATGCTCTCGAACCAGTCTTCCAGATTGGTCGGGCTGTCGTTCGGCAACCAGTCGACAGCGTGGAGATCTCCCTGCAGCAGTGCAGCCACCTGTTCCTGTGCTCGCTCGTCGACCCAGTCGCCGAACGATTCCACGTCGGCCCGTTCGAACTCTCTCAAGAGTTCTTTCGCTTCGACGTAGAGGGCGGGCACTCCATGCTCCCATGCGTACCCAAACGTGTGATACTGCAGGGCAGTCTTCCCCGAGCGCAGCGGGCCTCGAATCGAGGGCGGTGTGGGGTCTTCGTTGCTCGACAGCTTCTCCACTGCTTGTTCGACGGTCTGTCGTGCGGTTCGGTGGGCATTCGAGATATCCTCGAACGACTTCGCTAGAGTCGGCTTCTGACCGAGTTCCACTGGTGTGGTATCAGTCATCGAAACCTCCGTTCGACCCGATGCTGAGCGGGCTTATCGCTGGTCGGTCCCCGTAGGGGGGCGTATGTTCGGACATGATTCTATTTGCCGGAGGTTGTCGACGGATAACGACACTCCAGCACCTCAACATGGACTACTGGATATATAAACACCAGTGTACAAGGTGTCATGTTGCATATTATGACATATCTAGAAATTCGCCGTTCCTAGAGTATTTTATTCGAGAGTCAGTGGTCGATTCGTTTTGGTGGGTTCGATTGCTCTGCAGATGTTGTCACATATTGTGTGACAAAATTATGGTTGGTGCTCACCAAACGCGTAAAAATTTCGTCGAGGCAATCGTCACATATTGTGTGACAACATTCCACTCTCGGCAAACATATGTATATCAAATATATTTTGTAATTATGGGGTAGGTGCCCAAAATTTGATTATATGGGTCATTTAGACCGATTCTGGGCGATTTAACTTGTACCAGATTTTGTATATAATGTGGTCGTCAACAACGACAAGCGTGGTCGAGAGCCCCTTGTGTTTATCACGAATGTTGATGGGTACGATCCAGCGTTCTATACAACAGAATTGATCCGTGCGGCGACGAGTGTGTTGTCGCCAAGTGGGTGGACAGAAGGTCGATGTGGACGAGTGTGAGCGGAGACGAGTGAGACGACACTTGCACGATGGTGAGAACCCGGATATTCTTTCGCCCCCTGACGGGTGCGGGGCGCTCTCATTCCCCGCTGAATTCAGATGGCAACGACAGAACCAACCCACAGAGAGGCATCGTTCAGTGACCGAACTACCCGTGGCGACGAGATGCACCTTGCCGTCGAGGAGTGGTTAGAAGACCTCCTCGAAGACACGAACCGTGCACGAGACAGCGAAGCGTTCAGAGAATGGCTCGACGTCCAGAGTCGCTTCCACGACTACTCCGCTCGAAACAGCCTGCTCATCGCGTTCCAATGTCCGAACGCGACACGTGTGGCCGGTTACAGAATGTGGCAAGATGAGTTCGACAGACAGGTTACAAAGGGCGAGTCAGCAATCTGGATCTGGGCACCCATCACGGCGAAGACGTGCCCAGTCTGCGGCGAAACGAAATCAAGACACGACGATGCCTGTGGGAGCGATGGCGTCCCGTACGAAGAGTGGACGACCCAGCTGCTCAGCTTTAAACCCGTTCCTGTGTTCGACATCTCGCAGACGGAGGGTGAGCCGCTTCCAGAACTGGAGACAGAAGCCCATGGCGATGCAGATGGTCTCGTCGAGGCATTGTGTTCGGCTGCAGAATCACTTGCTCTCGATGTCAGCCTTGTCTCACCTTCGGAGTGGCGCCACGGGTCTGCGCGTGGTGTCTGTGAGTTTCCCACGGATGGCCGACCGAACATCGAGGTTCTTCAGCGGTCGAACGATGCGGATGTTGCAACAACACTGGTTCATGAGCTCGCTCACGGGTTGCTCCATGCAGACCGATTGAATCTCCCAGAACAAGCAAAGCGAGAGGTCGAAGCGGAGGCAGTTGCGTACCTCGTTGGGCGGAACTTTGGTCTCGATGTGAGTAACTCAGCATTCTACCTGGCGGCATGGAATGGAGAGGATGCAAATGCAGTTCTGGAGCGACTCAATCGGATTCGGTCGGTTGCGCAGTCGATACTCACTTCGATTACTTCGGAGTCGCTATAAATTCAGCTGGGGGCAATGAAACTCCGTGCTCTACATATATAAATAGAATACCGTTTTAGATATAAACTATAAGTGGATGGAGAAAGAGTTACTTTGCTATGGAAAGTGACTCGAATACAGACGCTGGTGGGGGAGCGAAAATACTCCTCGATATCCCTGCGAGGGACGTCAATCTCTTCAAGAGTCAGGCGGTTCACGAGGTACTTTCTTTTTTGTGCAGATATCACACCGACGAGTTCTCTATCACAGAGCTAACCGTTGCTGTAGACTACTCTCAACCAAGCATCTCCAAGGCCATTGACGTCCTGACGGCAAACGATCTTGTAACCGAACGTCGGAAAGGCAATACTCGACTGGTGCAGATCAACTCGGACAGACTGTCCCGGGGTGACGATCCAGTTCTACAGATTCCGCAGGCAGAATACCATACACCCGTTCGGACAGCAGTCGACGAGTTGGTAGGACAACTCGAGGGAGTCCTCGGTGTTGTCCTCTACGGCAGTGTCGCAAGAGGTGACGCCGACCGGCGAAGTGACATCGACCTGTGGGTCCTCGTCGAAGCAGACCGGATGGCGAATCAACGAACTGCAAATCGCGTCAGGCAGGACCTTGAAGATCAACAATTCGCAACCGGCCGATACGCATACGATATTGACGTGGAGTCTCTCCCTGCTGTTCCGAACTACACCGACGAACTCCGAGAGATACTGAGTGGTGGACTCGTCGTCCACGACACAGAGAAGTTCGAAACGGTGCGGAAGATGGTATTCCATGGTGGTCTCGATGAGTAGGTCATCTGACCCGACAGCCATCACAGAGGCACTTTCAGCTGCCACTGATGCCTTCAACGAGGAAGGATTCGGTGTCCCCACACGTGAGGACGGAATCGACCACGAGGCAGATTGGAAAACGCAGTTGACGAAGGCCTGTAAGTTGCTCGCCGCCGTCGGGCAGATATCGGAGCAAGGATTCTACATGGCCACGATTGAGTTGTGCTTCGGTGCGACTGAGCGGTCAGTCGAAGCGTTTGCGTTAGCGGAAGGTGGCGATGGCCTGGATGATTTCTACGACCACACAACCTGTTACGATCGAGCAACTGAACTCGGACTTCTCTCTGAGACAACGACACGCGAACTGCGGGATCTGTACGATACTAACCGGACAGATAGTTACTACGGCGGTCGACGGCCAACGAAACGGCAAGCAGAGACGATGTATACTCTGGCTCAAAGCGTTCACGAGTTCGTCACAAACCAAATCAGAGAGGGTGGCGTTTGTATCTGTGAGTCTGTGGACTAACTGCAGTGCCACGCGTACATCGCACACCGGAGGCTGACAACCCACGCGTGAGAGAAATTCGTCCTTGACGGCGGATTATTCGTTGACTATCGCTCAGTTATTTTCTCACCCCCCACAGGGGTGCGGGGGCACGCACGTGTACCTCTCAGAAAGCCTCATGACTGCCTCAAACGACCACGAGCGACACGTATCAACGACCGCTTCAGACCACGGCCACGACCTCGTTCGCATCACCGAATGGATACCCGGAAGCGAACCGACTGAATACGATATCGAACTCTCTGACCTCGATGGCTACCGCACGCGTTTCTGGCGCTGCCGGAAGTGTGGCCAAGAGCGGACTCGCAGAACAGAGTTCCACGAATCGTGCCCAGTCGTCGACGGCCAGACGCTCCTCAGTGACGGTGGTTACTCTATCGATGACTCACCGAAGAGATGGACGTTCGGTTTGGTGAGATTGGTCCTGTTTACGAAGTTGATTCATCAAGTGGACAGACGTACGACATCGACATTGGAGCAGGAACGTGCTCGTGTCCAGACCACCGGAAACGCGGTGTCGAGTGCAAACACATTCGACGTGTGCTGTTTGAGATCCGAACGCGAATCCTTCCGATGCCGAGTGGCCGCTTCGCAACGTGTGAGCGAGAAACGAGACAAGTAGCTCGCTACGCTAATGGAAGGCTCTGGTGATTAGCTAATCACTCCTTTAAGTTCTCCAGAATCTGGAGGAATCGGAATGCTGGTGCCCCGTGATCACTGAGATCGCCCTTAGCTTCTTCTTGGAGTTCGCGGATTCGTGCCGTGTAGTCTTGATTGATTATAAGTTCCAGATCTTCTCCTGTTTCTTCCTCGAATTTCTCTTCGAGTGCTTCGAGTCCTCTGATCAAGTCTCCACCTTTCTCCCAGCCAGATACAACCGGTGCCCAGAGTTGGTATGAATGCCTATCAGCATTTGGAAACGTATCATTGGCGTACCGGTAGTCCTCGTGGAACTTCTTCCAGAGTTTCTGTAACGAGTACTGGTATGCCTTAGTGTTCGAGTATTCAGTCCACCAACCTTCGTCTGGCGATCCCGAATACATGTTCCCCTTCATGTGAGTGACGACTTCACAGACGAAGACGCTCTGCTCACCAGTCTCTCGGTTGTTGTCTATGGCAATGACATCGGCTTCCATCTGATTACCGGGCTCCTCTGACCGGTTGTTATAGCTGACAACCTCACAGCCATTGATTCGTTTGTGATACGCCCCGACTAGTAGTTCACCCCATCCCGCATTCACTGGCATTGACTCACAATGGAGTCATCGTAATAAATAATCTCGTGTGAATTTCCAGCTTGGTTTTATTTCCACATGTTTGTTGGATATGAACTCTCTACTCAGACGGTTCTTCGGTCTTGAATTCGGGGGGTCGAGAAGACCAGCCCCGAGAGAGTTTATCGCCCCCTGAACGGGTGCGGGGTGGCAGTGCCTCGCTGATTTCGAATGAGCACAGACACAACCCAACGAGTCGGGAGCATCGTCGAGCGGACAGAACAGGGGCATGAACTCGTCGTCATCACTGAATGGCGAGCATCGACAACTGATTCACTCACAGATCTCGCGGCGTTCGACAAAGACAGACGTCGATTCTGGCGGTGTACGGAGTGTGGAGCGGAACACACGTCCAAGGATGCGTTCGATACAGCGTGTCCAACGAACAGGCTGAGCGACGAGTAAGTTCGACTCAGAAAGAACCGACCGACTGCAGTTTTATTTCCCCCCACAGGGGTGCGGGGGTGCCGATGAAGCGCCCCACGTCACACAGAACGCATGTCCCTGAGAGAAATCTACGACCGAACGTTCGACGAATCGTGCGGGAACACAATTGATGCAACTGACTGCCCTGAATGCGACGGAAGCCTCGAAACAGATGGTGGCGAAACCAGCTGCGGAGTGTGCGGACTCATCGTCGACCAGTACTACTTCGACCACACCCACGGGCCGCGAGTGTTCGACGACAACCCAGCAACTACACGACGAACTGGGAGTCCACTCACACCCGCTCGACACGACCGGGGTATCTCTGCTGAAATTGGCTTTAATAGGGATGCGAACGGGAATCGTGTCTCCTCGAGAAAACAGTGGCAACTCCATCGGCTTCGGCGTGAACACCGTCGAGCCCGCTATGGGTCGAAAGCAGAGCGAAACCTTGCCCACGCACTCCAGGAGATTTCACGAATGGGATGCGCCATGGACCTTCCACGGAGTGTGGTCGAAGAAGCAAGCCAACTCTACAGACAGGCGCAACAGCACGACCTTATCAGAGGACGCTCGCTCGAGATGATGGCAGCTGGAAGCCTGTATGCGACGTGTCGAGCACGTGGCCTTCCACGTCGGCAACATGAAATCGCAGAGGTTGCCCGATGTACTGTGAGTCAGGTTCAAACAGGATACCGTGTGCTCAACAGCGAATTGGGTATCGAAACACAGACAGTGACGGCACGGACTCATATCCCACGGCTTGCATCGGATTGCGATGTCTCATCTGGTGTGCACGCACGAGCCTACGAACTTGCAGAACTCGCTGACGATGTGGGTATTACGAACGGTCGAAATCCTGCAGGGGTTGCAGCGGCGTGTGTGTATCTCGCCGGGAAAGAGCTCAACGCTGGTCGAACACAAGCAGAATGTGCGACGGTTGCAGACGTGACAATCCCAACACTCCGAGCGAGGTATTACGAGCTACGAGAGACGGTGTAAACGACGGCGAAGCTGCTGTCACGAATCATCGTCTGGTGGTGGCCGACGCGAAAGTCGGTCAAACCGTGACTGAGCGGCGTTCGTTCGCGCGTCCGTTTCTTCGGGCTCGTATGTCCCGTTCTCGTACTCACCCTCAGCGACCGTCACTGTCAGAACGGCGTTCTGCTTTCTCGCACGCCACGGCAATTCCGAGCGATCAACGACGAGTTGGTCGATATCCTGGCCGTTCTCCTCGATGAGTAAGACTGCAAGGTCGTCTTCGAAGCGGTCGACTGTCGCCGTGTACGTCCCGTCTGGAATCATGAATACTCCTCCTCAAGTACGACGTCACCCGTAGTATTCAGTACTGTGACAGTATCTCCGTCGTTGTTCCAGATCGCTGAGCCCGAGCCCCAGTAGAGGTCTGTTGTCGTGTCGGTGCCAGTACCACTGTGGAGGGTTACGGTCGCACCTGCATCGAGCATCGTCCCATCTGGGATGGTGTAGGTTCGCCCCGAGCCATCAGAGACTGTCCACCCAGAGAGGTCGAGCGAGTCGCTTCCTGTGTTTTGGAGGACGATGTATTCGTCATTCAGGTTCTCTGTATCAGACCCTACAGCGTCAGCGTGGACCTCTGCAAGTGCCAACGTCGCCCCACCATCTGTCGCAATCGGCGTGAGTTGCGTGACATCGCCGTTGGCCATAATCTCAGTACGGAGGGATACGTCAGGTCCGGTTCCTGGTTCGATTGCAGTTCCGTCACGGAGACTCAGTGGACCGGTTGGTGCGTCCTGTTGTGTACTAATCGTCACGCGCTCACCGTCACTCGTGAAGACAATCGTGCCGTGAGTTGCGGTCCAGTACGTCGGTATCGACTGTGCGGCCAACCGAGTGAGTGTCTCCTCGTTCGGATGGCCGTACTGTGAGTCGTAGGCGCTCGAAACAACTGCAACCTTCGGCTGGGTCGCCTGAAGGAACGCCTCACTCGTACTGCCTTTGGAGCCGTGGTGGCCCGTTTTCAGGACCGTTGTTCGAAGGGCTGAGCCATACGTCTCAACCAAATAATCTTCAGCCTCGTCTTCCGCATCACCTGTGAACAAGAACCGAGTCGCCCCGTACTGCGTCATGAGAACGATACTATTCTCGTTACGGTCTTCATTCGCGAGGTACCCCTCAGGGGGAGCCAAGACCGTTGACGTCACTTGTCCCATCGAAATCTGGTCACCCGCCTGTGTTCGGTACAGGGGGACGTCGTGTTCTTCGACTGCATCGAGATATGCTGCGTAGGTCTGGGAGGTTGATGCGATCCCGGGGTCGTAGATTGCTCCGATGCCATTCGCTTCTGTTTCGAAGTACTCGATAATCGCTGCGTTCCCACCGATGTGGTCAGCGTCAGCATGTGAGGTAATGAGATAATCGAGTCGTTGGATATCGTGCGCCTGCAGATATGCGAGGACGTGTTCACCATCGTCGCGAAAGTCACCGGAGTCGATGAGCATCGTCTCTCCATTTGGCGCGATGAGGAGCGTACTCACAGACTGGCCAACGTTGATGAAGTGGACTTCGAGCGTTCCGTTGACCGACGTGGTCGTAGTTGGTGTTGCAGCCGTTGATTGACCAGGGGACGCACCCGTATCGGGTGACCCACCACCTGTACACCCCGCGAAGACGACGAGGACGATGACAACAACCGTCCGGAGAGACGCAGACATACCAGATTAGTAGACTGCTCGTGATATACCTCTAGTTGCTCACTGTGATATGCAATCTCCGTTCTGCTGAACCCCTCTTGAGATAACGGGATACAGATGTCGTACTCTGAGTCACCTCCTGTGCAACAAAATTGAAACGAGATTACGAGGGTTCGCAGTGGGAATTCACACGCAGTACCAGCGATAGAGTTCAGGGCTCGTGTTAAAGTCTCACTACGGGTTGCAGGCCGACTCTTGACAGCGTACAATACGGTTATGCTGACAGACAACCAACTAGTTGTGGAGAAACTATGTCTGGAGAACCATATTCTTCGTCATACAGCGACTACATCAGTGAAATTGGGTGGGAAATCACAACCGCGGACACTGAGTGGTACAGGGGAACGGACTCGCGAGTGACCGTTGAGATCATCCGAGACGATGACCGGATTATCCTCCTGACCGTGGAACCAGGTCACACAACCCGGCTCGACCGGGGCGACTCCAGCTTTTATTACTGGACGTTCAGGGGACTATTCCCTATCGAAAGCGACTATGTAGTCTATGGGGCCGGAGTCGGATTTCCGACAGATGGTGTCGAGTTCCCAGATGATATCCAGGGACACCTCAAGTGCAAATTCCGCATCCACGGAGACGACTTGTGGACCAAGGATAACATCGAAGGCTACGTCCGGTACGTCCGAGCAAAACACATCCCAGGGACGATCGACTCACACGTTTGGGTCGACGATCTAAATTGGACGCACGCTGGAACGTTTTCGCAGGACGCCAATCTGAGCACTGACCGTTCGGAGGGATACTCGACCTGGACCTTGCTGTACTAATCTGTATCCGAACGATTCGCTGCAGAGGGGCCTCGAACGGGCATGAATGAACGTACTTGAGACGCCCTGTATTCAGCACGCTGCTTGTATCCTCTTCAGAGGGTTTCATAGTACACAAACGACTCCGCAGCCCCGCGTGCAGGATGAAATGATGAACGATGACCGAAGGGGCGGTAACGAGACTGTGCCCCTATCTTGAGATTGGTAGCTATTCTGTGCCGTGTGTATCAATTAATGGGCTTTTGTCCTTGACGCTCGGATCAAAGTCGATTACCTCCTTCTCGTAGGGCATCGCTCGGACTTCGATGCCGCGCCAGTCACCATCGAGGCCAACGAGCGCCTGTGAGTAGCCCAATCGATCTGACCCAGGAACGGCATCCTGCACGAACCGCATCTGAGCGTGATTCAATCCAAACTCGTTCGCCCAGTGTTCGTCCATGCCGTCGAGATGGTGGAACTGCTTGATGGCACACTGGTCGAGAATCGCTTCGGACTCCGCATGCTGGAAGAATTCGTCGACGGTCTGGGTGACGAGTCGAATCGAGAGGTCGTGGTGTCGGTGATGCCGGAAGACCGTCTCGAGGAACGACAGGCTCTCTGTGTCCTGCATGATGTAGCGAGCTTCGTCGATGACGAAGACGACCTCTTTGTCCGTCTCTTTGGCACGTTCGTAGACAACTGAGATGAGCAACTGCATGAGCAGACTCGTACTCCCACCGACGGTTCCTTCCTGCTGGCCGAGGTCGAGATAGATGACGTTCTCATCACGAATCGCGAACTCTGTCTGGCGGCCGAGATTCTCATACCGACCACCTTCAGCGAATGGTCGAAGTTGGTCGATGAGCCATGCAGCATCAGATTCGAGTTTCTCCGTTTCGACGACTGTTCGGACCACAAACTCAGCAGGTGACTCAGACATCGACGTCAAGATGTCGAGTACGTCTCGCATCGTTGGGCTGTCTTTACTGTGGGTGTCGACATCGTCAGTAATCCCCTTTCGACGGTAGGCTTCAGTAATCGCGAGTTCGAGAGTTGTCCGGCGATCACCGAGATGGATATCTCGAAGCGAGAAGAAGTTGGTGAGGAAGCTCAGGACGCTGTCAATCTTCTCGTTGAACGGGCTTGCGTCCTCACCAAGCGTCTGCTGGACGCGCTCTGGAATCGGCTTGATTTCGAGCGGGTTCAACCCCATATTCCCACCGACTGTAATCCGGTGACCGTTGAGTGCCTCCGCGACGCCAGTCCAGTTATTGAGCGGTTCGAGGATGATTCCAATCCGATCTTTCGAATTCGAAATCGAGCGGATGAAGTTCTGCTTTGCACCGAATGACTTGCCAGAGCCAGGGTCACCAACAGTGAACATCGCATAGCCGTTCTCACGAGCGAACGCATCGACTACCACTGGGCTATCGTTGTGTCGGTGAATCCCGACTTCGACACCATCCGGCTCGAGAATCGTCGGATTGTGCGGTGAGGCGAGTAACGCACCTACGGCCCCACCGAGTGCGACGACATCTTGGTCAAACGGGTTCGGACCAAGTGGTGATGCTGCTTGGAGTCCTCGGTCTTGAGCACAGATTGCTGTCTTGGGTGTGAGATTCGCCGGGTGGTCTCGGAGCCGTCGTTTGACCGTTCGAACGGCAGTGCGGAGGTCATCGCGTGTCTCTGCGCGGACCGTCAGAAACGTCGCCTGTGAGAAGACATGCTGGCCTTCTTCGACCGCAGTATAGGTCGCAGTCGCTTCGTCAGCACGTGTCTGCAGATACGACCCACGGACAGTCTGTTCGAGCTTTGCATCCACTTGGAGATTGTCTGCGAGCGTCTGGAGTTCGTCACGAGCGCGAGTCTGATTCTTTGGGTGGAGCCGAACCGTGCAGTCGAACTCGATATCGGTGAGGTTGAACAACTCGTTCAGATAGCCGTCTTTAGGATAATCTGGATAGGACGCGAGATACAGCGTCGTCGTCCATTGCTCACCGACGCGAGCGGTGCGTGTGTCCCACTCGATAGCTGCTGGTGCGACAGTCTCTGCATGGACCGAATCGATCGCTTCGAGGATTGGTGTCTCGGCAGGTGCAGCGTCTAGTGTCGAAGAATCGAACACGGCAGCAGGATCGAACGACTCGTCTGGGGTGGACATGCGCACCCAGAGGCTGACAAGGATTCCACCACCAAGGAACGCAAGTGCGACACCGAGAATCACCTGTTCGAGCGGGACAGCTGTGGACGCCGAGACTCCCTGCAACGCAGCCAGGTTATGCATCGATATCCTCCCGAGCGGTGCGTCGAAGCACTGGCTCAGACCGAATGCTCTCATCTGGAGTCCCGTACTCATGGACGGCTCCGTTCCAGAACTCGACTGACAGCAGGAACTGCTCAGTCGTTGGGAGTCGACGAGCTGCCCATCCCTGTTGCTTGCCGATAAATTCTGTTTCGAGCGTTCGACAGCGCGCTTCGACCGCATCGAACAATCGAGCGCGAACCTCGGCTTCAGTGAGTCGCTCACGTCGAGTGACGAAGGGCGTGATAACGAGCCCAAGAAGTGGAATCTGGGTGAGTCGCTCAAGCGGCGTTTGCTCTTCAGAGCTCTCGTGATACACTTCGAACGGGGAGACTTCGACACCCAGATAGTAGCGAATCTCTTGTGTCCCTGCCATCTCTTCGGGCCGCGTCTCGCGATATTCTGTCAGAAGGCGCTCAAACGCAGCATTTTGTTTGACGTCTTCGTCGGTCAGTCGGTCGTCGATACGCTCGACAAGACGGTCAACGGGAAACGGTCGCGTCGTCGCGTAGAGCGTCAACGGGAAGTCGAGTTCGTTGTTGGCAAAGGTTTCAGCGATGGCCTGTCGCTGTGCCCAATCGCCGGACATTGCGAAGTCCATATTCGATGGAAGAAGTTCCACCATCCCGATCATCGTGCCATCGGTGCGTTCGAGTGCACCAGCACCGGGCCACGCGTGTGCGACGTGTGTGAGGTCCTGCGTTTGTTCAGCGGGGGTGAACGGATTGTAATCTCCGACGTGTGATGCGGAACTCTCCCCTAGCGTGGTCGAACCAAAGACGAATGCACTCGTCGTCGATGGGCGGCTGAGATAATACCGTGAAAGGTCTGACAGCCACGCAGTCGTGGTTCGATGTGAGGGGGTTGCATAGACCGTCAACAAGCCAACAACGAGGCCACCGAGGCCGAGTGGCCACAATAGCGAGTCAATGCCGACCATTCCCGCAATGAAGATTCCCACAATGGGGAAGCCAATAATCGGGTAGAGGTCTCCTTCATCGATGTTGAGGACGGGAATGCGAGCCTCTTCACCGAGCGTTTTCATGAGTCGTCGTTCTGCAGGTGTTTCGCGTGACATCAGTAGTATCCAGGGTCGTTCTCAGTTCGACGGTACGAGGGAATGCCACGCTGACCGTGGGCATCCGAGGCGATGTTGTCGTGGCTCGTCGTAGATTGATTGGCGTTTGAATCAGCACCACCCAGCCGTGTTTCGACAGTGCGGATGGCTGCGCTTCGGGCCCCAACTTTTGCAACAGTCGTCGCACCCGCTGGGCCACCAACTGCACCAGCGCCAACGACAGTGCCAACGGTCGCTGCAACACCGGCACCCCGGCGGACAACGCGAGTCGTCTTTGGCGCGACATCGGTGAAGAGTCGCCAGACGATGAACACCGAGAGGACAGGCAGTGAAACAGCAACCAGGTAGCGTGCAAACGCAGCAGTCGGGAGTAGCCCCACATCGAGCGCTGACGTGAGGACGAGTTCATATGCACCAAAGAGGAGTGCGACTGGGAGCGGAAATACGAGCAGTGGGATAAAGCGACGACACAGCGACGACGCAAGTCCAGAGGCAATGGGAATGTTTGCATACGCGACAGCGAGCCCAAACGGCATGGCGTACACGTAGCCGTAGATGAGCAGGTCGCGAATGATGAACAGCGCGTGTAAGACCCACATGCCAAGTGCGCCGATGAATCCCAATCCGAAGGCGAGAATCGGATTTGCAATCGTGACGACGAGCAAGTCGTCGATGAGCGTGCCTACAGTATCGACTGGCGGGAGGAGTGCAATCGTGAGGCCATTGACGAGTGTGAGCGATGTCGCGGCGATCCAGTACCACAAGACGATGAACGCAGCGCCAATCCATGCGGAGCGTTTGGTTGCTCTGGCAGTCAACGGACTTCCGACGTTGAAGACGCGAATGGTGGTTCTCGCTTGGACAGCAATTACCAGCACCAACAGCGCGAGAAACGTTGTCTCCCCACCAACGAGTGTCTGATGCAGCGAAACCCAGGGCTCGTTTACGGGCGTCCCAACACCGAGGGCGCTGTCGGTCGTCGGCGTCGGCGTTCCGAATGTTGCTGCGGTTAGTTGGGTGTACCCTGTTTCGATGCCCTGTTGGAACCATCCAGTGACGACGGCTAGGATATCACTGAACCACTCACTCCCGAGGTCTGAAAGTGAGTTTTTAGCCATTGTAGCTCCAGAAGTGGGTGTTCGTGTCGAGGCATCGTTGGTGACACCTGTTCGTCGGCCGGTTCTTCTTCGTGTGGGATGGGTGGTGAGTGAGTTGTACAATCATGAGAGGTAGTTGCCAAGCTGACGGACAGCAAAGAGAACAACTCCAACAGGAATCAGAAACTGAACGGCGTCCCAACTTGCTGCTGTCAGTCCGGCCGCGGTAGTGAGTGGATGCCATGCAACCGTTGCGGTAGCCGAGGTGTACGCCTGTTGTCCAGGCACCCACGCTGCTGGTGTGAAAACGGCTTCATACACACCGGGCTTGGTGACGACGGTCGTCGCACTCCCGGACGAATTGAGTGTGAGAGGTGTGCCACCAACGGTGAGTTCACCCGCACTGTCGTTCGATGCGTTTGCCCCCATGTCGAGTGGCTTTCCAGTCGTGTTGCCCCGAAGGGTGACACGGAGTGTCGCTTCAGTCACCGACTGAGACACAATCGTGATCGATAGTGCTGGCCGGTGGGCAATAGGCGGCTGGTCGGGAAGCGTGAGCGTTCTTGAGGGCCCTGCAACGACACCAGTGAGAGTTACTGCGGAGCTATCAGGGTGCCGCAGTCGGAGACGTTCCGGTCGCCGGTAGTTCGTCGGCGAAACAGTGACGTTGGAATCGACTACTGGCGGTGCCGCAATCAACTGACCAGCAACGTCTTGAACCGAAAGTGGGCCCCATCGCTCATCGACGTATGGGCGGTTGGCCGTCGGAACGGCATGAACCACAAGTGGCCGGTGTCGTGTGCGCACGTATTCTGTTGATGTTGCCGACCGAACAGCGAGGGTTTCCCACATTGGATCGCCGGCCGTGTAGAACTGCCAGACGTTCTGGGCCTGCAGGCCCTGATGATCATCAACGGTGTAGGTACTCCACGGACTGAGACCAGTGAGGAGTACTTCGTGATTATCGTCTGGATATGCGACGACCGTGGCAGTCGCCGCGGGCGTTGTGATGTGGACTGGGAGTGACTCACTGACCGTGAGATTATCCGTAAATACGTCGCTGGTTGTGTGTGTTGTATTGTTCGTCGTGGTCGTGACGGTCTTTACGAGTCGTGCCCGAACCGTGGCCTGCAACTCAAACTGCGCCCGCCCAAGGGAGTGGTTGTGATAGGTGAATTGCGGCGTCTGCGTTCGGGTCGTCTGGTCAACAACCCCATCCCTGCTCGTGAGTGTAACTGATTCAACACCGTGCGAGATCACGTGCCACGTTATCGTCGTATTCTCGTGTTTGACGGTCGTCGTATCGAGACGATAGTCGACGAACCCATACACAGTCCCGTTTGGACGAGCATAGTGGACTGTGCTCGACTCAGATCGATGCACACGCGTCGATGGCGAGACTGCAACAATCGATGCATGCGCATCACGGATCCGGCCGCTTGATTTCGTTGTCGCTGTCTTTGGAGCCACAGACGTCGTCTCATCTCCGGGTTCGATGGCCTCGATGAGTATCGCATTTTCTTGCTCGGTCGAGGGGGGAACATCGGACGTGACATCCGTACAGGTTGCGAGCAGTTCAGCAGTCGATGGAACCGCAGTGACATCGTAGTGTTCGATGTATGCGCCTGCAGACATGCAGGTATCTGCGTCATCAGACCACAACGTCGCGTTCGACTGTGGTGACGGCGAAGTTGCATTTGCTGGTGCTGTTGCTCCTGTTGTACCGGCCATCAGACAGACAGCACAGAGTACAATGAGGCCGACACCAGTGCGGTACGGGTGATGGGTCACGCCCGCGACCTACACCGGAACGAGATCAACACAGCTCGCAAGGGGGAGCCCCATTGCACCGCCAGCCACTGTATAGAGTGGACCAAGCAAGAGTAACGTCACGGTCGACTTGAGTGCGGTTCGCTTGTGTCGCTTGATCTTCTCGCGCTGATCTGGACTCAGCGTAAACATTTCCGTCAGTGAATTCGCCTGCCAGACGACGACCAACCCAACAATTCCAATGCCGGTTGTCAGTTGGAAGAAGCCCGAAATCATCGACGGGAGTCGGTCTGCCTGGCAGACAATACTCTCTTGTGCCAGTGCAGGTTCGACTGCGATGAGACTGAGGAAAATGAGGGCAACAAGCCCATGTGTGGCGATTCGGCGTGAGATTGTATCGGCAGTAACTGGCTGGAGAGGACGATGAGTTTGTTCTGTGTCCCCGTCTGCTGTTGAGGTTGTGTGCGTCATGTAACTTGGATAGATGCTGAGGCAACCGGGCGCCTCGGTCGTGATGGACCGTCCACCACAACAGTATCAGTCAAGGGGTCGTCTTGACTGAACACGAATTCTTGTACCAGATTTCTTAAGATAAGTATAGCGGAGGAATATCAAAATTGATTTCTTTGTGTGTTTAGAAATGAGAAAAGCGCACCACATTAATCGCTTTCTTGACAGCAACTTTTGAATTATCAGGTCTGATTTCTTGATGTCAGTTCTCTCATCTGATTTGACATGAAAACAAGGGAACACCCACTATTTCAGTCACGGGCCGATGACCGAATCGCAGTTGCCTCCGAAGCCTCGGTTTTACCTTCGTGATAATACTGGTACAGCCACGCTGGTATCCCCACTATCAGACCCAAAAAGACACCATCAGAGTGGCCAGCCAACATGACCCCAACGGCTCCTCCGACGACCATCACGGCAATCGTCGCAACAGTCCACATGAGTATGCTCCTAGACCGGCGTCCAACCTGAGAATACGCCTTGCCCCGGGTTACTGACTGCCCATCTTCTCGCATATCCATGAAGCTCCCTTCCAGATAGAGATACAGCTGGAAAATCGTGCCTGTGACGAATATGAACGCAAGCGTGGGAACAGACAGATACGTGAGCGAGAGCGACCCAACCCCACCAGTTCCGACAACGTTCCAGACGGTGGAGCCAGACGCAACGAGGAACCCACCGAATGCGGCGGTACTCATCGCTAATACGAGGACGAACGCGCGCCACGAGATGAACGCACCAATCATCCCGAAGAAAATCTGGACACTCGGTTCGAGTCCGAGGAGGAGGCCGAGAGCGTGGCCGAGTGCGTACCCGATTGCTAACACGAGCACTGCTTGCAGAATCAAAAATAGGACGCCCCCAATGAAGCCAGCGAGAAGGAATCCCACAATGCCACTCAGGACCGACTCTGAACTCCCGTACCCGAGCACGAATCCAACGAATCCACCGGCTACGAACCCCGAAATGAAGAGAAAGAGATAGTGAACGACGACACCGAAATACGCATACAGAAGTCCGATTGCGATGATGATAAGCGGCGCCATCTCGATGAAAAGCGGTATCACTCCCGTCATCAGGTCTGCCCTCTGTGTTCGAAATCGTGTGTCAGTTCGCAAGTCACGGACTCACAGCTGTGCTCACCTCGGCCCTCCCAAAATAACTCGACGGTTGTCATGTTGACTCACTCCTTCTCCTGGGTCTCCTACGCTGACCGGTTTTCGAGCCAGGCATCGAGCGAGACGTTCTGCCCAGATGCTGCTAAGCCAACTGAGCCTGCAATCGGGAGGTCGATTGGGACTTCGTACGTCTGCGTTTCACCAGCGCGCACCATGATGCCTCTGTGGGCAGCGTAGCTGTTCCCATTCTGAATCGTCACCTCCACCCACAGGTCAGCAGACCCGTCTTTGTCTCCTTTATTCGCCACTCGAGCAGTGACGATAACGTTGCCAAATGAGGTCACTCGCCCCGTTGCGCTCGTGATTTCGAGTGCAGGTTTCGGTTCTTGTGCACTTCCAGTACACCCTGCTGTGACCACAATCGCGGATGCGATCGACGCTCCAGAGAGCTGTTTTAAGAGCGTTCGACGGCCGACTCTCTGCTCGGTACTGAACGCTCGTTCTTCGGTTTGCATGACCCCCTCACCAACTACAGATAGACGCGCATGGCAAATCACCTCACGGAACGGGAAAATCACCGGTATACGGTAGTCCTATTTACCGCTGCCGGTTACCTCAGCTAGACTCGATATTCCACATCGTCGAGTGGTTCGATGTTGGTGCCAGAAAAACAGGCAGACAGTGATTTCGTGGGACCTCGAAACCAAACCCCGCCCAGCTGTCAGTTGACTGTGGTGCCCGAGACGTGGAACCTAGAATACCGAGATATCCACTGCGTTGTCCTTGTACGAGCTAATTTTTCGTTCAGCCCACTCCACTACGTCTGGGTTCGTACTCTCTAAGAGCGCGTAGGGCAACCCGAAGTGGTCACAGCTTCCGACTTGCACCACGTCGTCGTCGAAGATACCCAGATAATAGGGAATCGATTCAGGGTACACGGATACGGTGACGCGTCCGGTTGCTAGCATCTCATCGAACACGTCGACGAGTGGCTCCGAGTACAGTAGTGCTGCGACATCCGGGCCCACGATAACCTCGTGTTCGGCGTCATTTTCCAGGATGCTTTGGTACTTGATTTCCATCGGCTCGCGCCCGACCGATGGAAGGAGCCCGCGATACGACCGGGTCGACCGGACCGATTCTGCGTGGCTATCCCATGGCCCAAATGAGTTGTCCGCGTCAGCAATAAAAATTCGAGCATCTCGTAACGAACAGAGGTCGACGTCGAACCACTCGGGGTCCATCCACGCTAAAAATGGTGCGACTCTCGTTGTGACGTCGACCACGTCGTAGAACTCGAGGAACGACCGACCGAGGAACTGACCAACTTGGGTAAGACGATAGTTCCCAGTCTCGTACTCGATCAAGCCAAGATTTTCTAACTCACGAACCCCCCGGTCGATGGTCGAACGAGAGATCCCAACTTCGTCGACAAGTTCTCGTTTCGTCTTTGGATCGTCGAGGAGCGATTGGAGAATAAGTGCACGACGATTGAGGGTTCTCGTTACTTCTTTTGCCGTCCCACGCATGAGCGTAACCTCCCAAGAGTAGAATATACGCTACAATATAGTATAAAATTTGATAAATTTTGTCTGAGAGTAGAATATCTCGAAGTTCGACATACCGCAGTTGTCCCGAGAAGTCTCGTGGACTGGGTGACTGGGTTGGTCGTGTCCGAATCCTCCTGACACAGTCGTGAATTTCGTTGTGAGAAGGCTGTCAATTTACACTACGGGCGTTCGTTCACCACCGTAATGCCTGCACTCGAAATCGAATCCCTCCAGAAATCCTATGGCGACGTAACTGCCCTGAGTGGGCTGTCGCTCACCGTTGCGGAGGGTGAGCTCTTCGGTCTCCTTGGCCCCAACGGGGCCGGGAAGACGACGACGATGGAGATACTCACTGGACAAATCGTTCCTGACAGTGGTCGCGTCTCAGTCCTTGGTATCGACCCCGTCGCGCACCCAACGGCGGTCCGCGAACGCGTGGGAATCCTCCCAGAAAAAGAGTCACCGCCGAGTTTCATGACCCCACGAGAGTACTTCGACTTCATCGGCGCGATTCGAAATCTCTCGTCCGAACGGGTGGACGACCAGACCCAGGAGTGGGCGGAGCGATTGAACTTCGTCGAGAAACTCGACACGCTGTCGACCGATCTCTCGCGCGGTCAACAGCAGAAGGTGATGATTGCCGGGACGTTTCTCCACAACCCGGATATCGTCGTTATCGACGAACCACTGGCGAATCTCGACCCAATCATGCAAGAACGAATCAAACGATTCCTCGTTGAGTATCGAGCTGCCGGCAACACGATTCTGATTTCGACGCACAACGTAGACGTAGCGGCCGAACTGTGTTCTCGCGTCGGAATCGTCTATGATGGGTCGCTCGTTGCAGACGTGGTTCCATCGGAGCTCGGCCCAGATGAACGGCTGTTGGACTTCTTCCTCGACCGACTCGACACCGATGTGGAGCCTGGGGCAGCGTCTCTATGACTGACGGCCGAACGCGTCGGGTGTTCGTCGAAATGCTCCGCGAAGAGTGGCGACTCCATAGCCACCTGTTCAGCGGTCGCCGTTTTTCCGTCTTTCCAGTCCTGATTGCACTACTCGTTGCGGGCACCGTTGAGTTGCTCGTGCGGACTGGGACAGAATTCAGCACTGTCTTCGCCGGACTCCATGCGCTTGCACTCGTCTTTGGGATTCAAACCGGTTCGATTGGTTTCATCGGCCGTGACGCGCTCCGGAATCTTCTGGGCGACCTGACGTTGTTGCTGTTCTCTGCTCGGACGCTCCCGCTCTCACAAACCCGGTTACTCGCGGTCTTCGTCGTCAAGGATGTCGTCTACTACGCGTGTCTCTTCTTGCTCCCAATTGCGCTCGGTGTCACGCCCGCGTTACTTGGAGGAAGTGCCGGCTCTGCTGGCTCACTCGTTGCGACCATCCCACTTCTCTGGGGGACCCTGACTGGGATGTTCGTGCTCGGCATCGGACTGACTATCGGGGGCGTCGGCCTCACCAACAGGGGTATGTCCGGATTCGTCGCTCTCGCCGTCCTAGTCGTGTTGAGTTGGGTTGCGTGGCTTGGGAACCTTCCAGTGATCGCGTTCACCCCGTATGGTGTGTTTCTCTCGCCAACTCCCGTCCGAGTCGGTGGTGCACTCGGTCTCATTGGCGTGGTCTTCGTGTTCGGTACGGTCACCTACGATGTGAACACCCGGCGAGACGCTCGAACGGCTCGTTCGACGTTCCGTCAGTGGCAGCGTCGGATTCGAGACCCACTGGCGACGAAGACACTGCTCGACATCCACCGGAGTTCCGGTGGGTTCGGGAAGGTACTCTTCTCGGCAGCGATTCTCCTCGGAGTCTCTGGCTCGCTCATCGACCTCGCCGGACAAATCACCGGCGTGTCGCCGTCGGTGGGCGTCTCGTTCGGTGCGATTCTCGGACTCACAGGGTTCACCACGTATAACTGGCTCACGCAGTTCGATGACGTCGATTCGTATCTCTCACAGCCACTTGACGTGCCTGCAATCTTCCACGCGAAATTCCGTGCGTTTCTGCTCCTCGGCCCCCTCGTGGGGACGTTCTTCTATGGGGTTGCACTCCTCTGGCGAGGCGCACCCGTCCGAGACGCACTCGTTGGAGCTGTCTTGCTCGTGGGCGTCTCCTGTTACATCTTCGGCGTTACCGTCTATCTCACCGGCCTTTCGCCGAACGAGTTCCTCTTCGATACCGCCCTGTTCGTGGTGTTTGGTGTCGCGATGAGTGTCGCCCTCGTCCCGATTCTCGTCGTTGGGTTCGCCCTTGCACCACTCTCGCTGTTGGCGGCCGGTGCGCTCGGCATCGGTGGGATTGCGCTCGGCGTGATTGGTGTCGGGCTCTACCGACGTGCGCTTCCCAAGTGGACAAACCATCACCGTCGGTGAGCCTCACGGGTGACGTTGACCCACGACGTGTCTATTTCTCGGCTCGTCGCGTATCTGTAGGGATGCTCGAATCGATTCTCTTCCCGACGGACCGCAGCAGTGACACCAACGTGGTCTTCGACCACGTCTGCCACCTCGCAAGCAGACACGATGCGACACTCCACATCGTCCACGTTGCCCCGTCCCAACCGAAACGCCGTCCCAGAGCCGACGATGTCGAGACACTCCTGCAGGATGCTGTGACGCGTGCAGAGAACGCGGGCGTTGACGCAGTTTCAGCAGTCGTCAACGGCGAACCGTATCTCGAGATTCTCGACTACGCCACCACCCACGATATCTCGCTTATCGCCATGCCGACACACGGGCGACGGGGGCTCCGACGGTTGCTCCTCGGCAGTACGACAGAACGTGTCGTTCGACTCTCCGACGCTCCCGTCCTTACCATCCGACCCTCCGCGGCCGACGAACTGGCTGGCCCCTACACCACGGTCCTCGTTCCAACAGACGGGAGTGAGAGTGCGACTGCTGCACTCACGCTGGGCGCGGACATCGCTGCAATCGACGCCGCCGCCCTCCGTGTGTTGTCCGTCGTCGACACCACGTTGCTCGGCGCGGATATCACCGCAGATATCGAAGTCAACCTCATCGAACAGAAGGCCCACGACGTGGTCGACGACGCCGTCGAACTCGCCCGCGAGGCCGGTGTCGACGCTGTGACGGGGTCCGTCGAACTCGACACCTCAGTCCACCGGGCCATCATGGCTGCAATCGACGAACACGACGCCGACCTGGTCGTCCTCGGAACGCAGGGCAGAACAGGGTTCGACCGCTATCTCCTCGGCAACGTCGCAGAGAAACTCCTTCGGACGTCGCCAGTTCCCATCTTGACGGTTCGGACGCCGCAGGCCGACTGAGTACCCCACTGCAATCACGTTTCGGTTCGCCTGCTGTGACACCGACTGACCACGAATTTTTGTACCCCCTTCGCAAACCGAGTTCCATGACAACGATTCACGATGTCGTCGTCGTCGGTGGGGGCCTCGCTGGCCTCTCCGCTGGGCGGTCACTTCGGAACGCCGGCATCGACGCCGTCGTCGTCGAAGCGCGTGACCGAGTCGGTGGAAAGAGTTACACGGCTCACACCGACTACGGCGACGTCGTCGAGTACGGCGGGCAGTGGGTCGGTGCCGACCAGGAGCACGTGCTGTCGCTCATCGACGCCTTCGACATCGACACGCGACCACAGTACGACGACGGCGCTGTCGTCAGTCGCGTCGCAGGTCAGCGGTACGTCGAACCGACGTACATGGACGCGCTTCGAGCGCTCCCCGGAGAGAGCGGTTCCGAACTGCTGGCGGCGTTCGAGGAGATAGCGCGGTGCATCAAGCAGATTCCCGGAGCGCGGCCACAGAACGCCCCGCATGCAGACGAATGGGACGCGATGACGCTCCAGACGTGGATCGACCAGCAGTTCGAAACACCCGAGGCACAGGCGGCATTCGAGCGCATGATTCCGGGCATCTACACGGCTGACCCATCGGACATCTCGTTTCTCTTCTTCTGCTATTACGCCCGAACCGCCGGCGGATTCCACATGGTCGCCGGACTCGACGAGGAGGAAGATTCGCACACGGATGTCGTCGTCGACGTTCAGTCAATCGCCCAGTCGGTCGCCGACGAACTCGGAGACGCCGTCCACTGTGGACACCCAGTCACCCGTATCGAACAGGACGACGACAGCGTGCGTGTTCAGACACCCGAGCGAACGTATACTGCCAGCTACGTCGTCGTCGCGGTGCCGCCGACGCTCGCCGGCAGAATCGACTACGAGCCCGCGCTCCCAGCCGCCCGTGACGAACTCATGCAGCGGATGCCGAACGGGACAGTCGTCAAATGTCACGTCCGCTACGTCGACCCGTTCTGGCGCGACAGCGGCTTTTCTGGATTGGTCGAAGATGACGTTGGACCAGTGAATTACTTCTTCGACGACGGGCATCCAGACGGTGAGACTGGTCGCTTGGTTGGGTTCATCTGTGGCAGTAACGCACGCGAGTGGGCAGACAAATCAACTGACGAGCGCCGTGTGGCGGTCATCGACCAGTTGGTCTCGCTGTTCGACGACGACCGATTCGACACACCCATCGACTATCTCGACCAGTCGTGGCCGTCTGACCCGTACTCACGGGGTGCGTACCACGGCTACCCCACACCTGGAACGATGACGGCCTGTTGGGACGCGATTCGAGAACCTGTTGGCCGAATCCACTGGGCTGGCGCAGAGACGGCGACACGCTGGTACGGTCACATGGACGGTGCGATTCGGTCGGGACGGCGCGCCGCCGACGAGATACAGTTCAAACGCAGTGCGTGACCGGTTCGGCTCTCGTTTCCATGAACATCGACATCGAACTCGACGCTCGGTTTGAAGAGATACTCGAACGCGGTGACGTGTACGCCGATACCGGCATCCGGTACGTCGTAGACGGTACGTACCTCGACGGGAGTCCGTCGGAGTACTACGTGAGCGATTTCGTCGTCCTCCATCTGCGGCGGCTCTGTGATGCCGTCGCCACCGTGATGGACGGGGACGAGGTCGACCTCCACTATCTCGACACGACCCACCACCTCTACATCGACCCGATAGCCGACGAGACTGTCTCCTTCCGAACCTCGGACGAAGAGGCTGTAGAGGTTGACCTCAAGGACCTCGTTCGTGGTGTCGTCTTCGCTGCAGAACGACTCGCTGACGACGTCGTAGACGTGAATCCAGCACTCGAAGACGACGCAGAGGTCGAACAGTTGCGGTCGTCCAGTAATCGCCTGAAAGTGAAGTACACGGACCGATACGGGGAGATTCCAGAGGCGTAGCTGTCACACGCGAACTGGTTCTACTGGATTCCGTTTCGAGGACCACTCGCCCCGAGCACGTTCGCATAGAGCGTCACCGCCGGCAACACCGTCTCGACGGGGCCGTGACGGAACTGGTCTGCAAGCCCTTGCAGTGCCGCCACGTCGTCGTCAGTCAGGTCAATCTCTCGTAGGTCGGCCGGTGCGAGTCGGGGTGTGTAGGGAAGCGACGACACGTGCGCTTCGGCGTGTGACCACGACGAAACACACGCCGCTTCGAACGCCGTCGATTCGAGCACTGATTCGAGGTCATCCCACATCGTGTCGAGCAGTGACGGCCACTGTGCGAGACTTCGGTAGATGGTCGGGAGGCCCGAGTCGAATCCGTGGTACTCCCGAATGGCAGTCACTGTGTCGGCCAGTGAGTCAGGCACGTCCTCGAACGGAATCATCGTAACCGACCGACTCTGTTGTCGGTCGAGCGTCGGGAACGGTGCAGTTGCCGCCCACTCCTCGCTCGGGGACGACCCGATTTGTTCCCCAGAAAGGGCGGTGTCGAGGAGTTCGAAGACGAAGGCGAGTCGGGGAGCCATCGTGTCGAGTGTGGCGAGTTGTCCGTGTGCTTCGCGGAACTCTGCCGGGGAGACGCCGACGGCAGATGGTGTGTACTGTGGGAGTGCGTGGTCGTCTTCGAGGATGGACAGAACCGTATCGCGGTAGGTTACCTCGTACTGGGCGAACGCTCGCGTCTCGAAGGCTGGTTTGAGTTGGCCCCACGCGTACCGAAAAAACGCCGGTTGGTTGGCCATCAGCGTCCGGAAGAACCAGTTGACGACTGGGGCATGAAACGTCGTCTTGAGGTCGTCGTAGAGTCCCCGTTGCCACCCCGTTGCCTCCGACTCGTACACCTGCTTGCTCACGTCTATCGACATGCTAGTATCTCACACATCGGGTGGCGTGATAGTCGTTCTGTCGTCCGAAGATGACTCCGGGTCACCGTGGTCCGGAATCGACATCGTCGGGGGCGGAGCCGTCTGTTTCGACGAGGACGAAGACGAGACGTAGGTGACTGCCTCTCGTGCCATCACGAGGAGTTGTGCGACTGCTGGAAGCGGGTCCGACCGGTCGAGGATGTCGAAGGAGACGCCCGGTTCGACGAGTGGGAAGAACTCGCGGAGTGCGTCCATATCGCGTCGACTGAACAGATTGATCAAATCTCCGGGTAGCAAGTACCGACAGCGGTCTCCGGCAGGATACGTCAGCACTGGGTCCGGAGCGTCTCCCAGTGCGCACTGCACCAAGAGCCACGGAAATTCGACGCCTGACCGATACGGGAGGTGGAGTGACCCCCAGAATCGGGGATTCACTTCGAGCAGTTGTGGTGTGTCTGTCCGCGGGTCGTTTTTGAACTCGACCATCGCGACACCTTGCCAGTCCACGTCTTCGAGGAGCGCCTTCCCCGCTTCGAACAGTCGGTCGTCGTGGATGCTCTCGCGGAGCGTCGAGGCACCACCACTGGGCGGGAACTCACGGAGGCGCTGGTACTCGAATCGGGCGATTATCTCGCCGTCCCACCGGAGGAACGCCGCACCCATTCCGCGGCCCTCCTGTGGAATCTGTTCCTGGACGATTGGGTTCGGCCCCCACTGACTCGCAGTGTGGTACGCCTGACGGAGCGACGACGGGTCGTCGACGTACTGGACACCTTTCGCCCCTGCCGACGTTCGTGGTTTGACGACCACCGGAAACGTCAGGACTGCGGCGAGTTCGACCGCTTCGTCGGCGCTTTTCGGATAGACAGTCCGTGGGTGTGGGATTCCGAGCCTCGCGGCCTGTTGCATCACGAGGTCCTTCTGCACGAGCCGGTCGAACTTGTCGGCCCCAGCGACTGGGACGAGTGTGTGTTCGGCCAGTAACCCACGGTGTTTGTTGATGAGGTACGTCGATTCGTGGTCGACCGGGAGGAGCACGTCGATGTCGTGGGTCTGGAGGTACCTGAGGAGCGTGCTGATGAACGCGTCGGGGGAGACCCGAGGGTCTGGATAGACGAATCGCTCGTCGACGTGTTTCGACGCAAACGTGGTCGCCAGTCGGGTCGACTCACCACAGACGACGCGCACACCGTGACGACCCAGCGACCGAGCGATTGCGAGGGCGCTTCGAGTCTGACCGTCGGTCACGAGGACTGTCGTCATGGCCGCGTTGGCCCTTCGAATCGCTGTCTCGCTTTATCCACGTCGAGGCGTGCGAATCGGTTCACGCTACCCTCGGTTGTAATCGAGAGACGTACCCAGCGATTCGTACCCTCCGAGGTGCTTTGTCGCGGAAATATTTCTCTGCCCGGTGGCGACACCACTCTAACATGCCAATTATAGACAGCCTGACGTAATCAACCTATGTCAATATTCTTACTTTATGTGTTATATACCAGACACGACATGCTCCCAAATTCAGAAGGTAACGTGTCTGAAACACAGGAATACGCGAATATGTTCGGGTTGTCGTTGATACCGTTTGCACGCGTATCTTTCGTCTATGGATACGAAGGCTATCGACACCACGGAGCGCGCGCCACAGACGACCACGACTGTCGAGGCACGATTCACCGGTCACGTTCGGACGGCAATCGGAACACACCGACTCGAGTACACGTTCGAGGGCGACACCCTCCGTGAGTTCCTCGACGCGTTCTTCGACGAGTACGACGTTCGCAACCTGGTGATGGCGGAGCGAGAAGAAGATGCGACGACTCGCGGATGGGTCAAAGCTGACAACCTCCCCGGGACGTGGCGGAAGAACCCGGAAGGCGAACAGACGCGAAGATACGCTCGGGTGATGGTGAACGGCCACTTCAACGAGAATCTCGATGGTCTAGATACCAAACTCGAAGACGACGACCGAGTGGCACTCGTCAACCCCTTCATGTACTGTGTGTGACCGCGGTTCTCTCGTGAGGTATCTTGAGGCGTCGCTGTTGAAACCCGCAGACCGTGATAGGATTGGCGTGACACAGACAGAGGGTTGAGTTCAGCAGAAAGCGAGTTCGATATAGAGACTAGATTCGCGTGATGAACGGTTGAGTTATTCACTCTCGCCTACGAACCCTGCAACCACCCCAACCGCGCCGACGACTATTCCTAGATTGACCACCAGCTGGAAACTGCTTCCGGGCTCGACAAGCCAGTAGAATCCTCCAAATGTAACTAGCACTAATGCGAACAACTCGACGAGAATCGCCTGTTTAACATCCATTATTGGTGGAATGTGTGGTTCCCGTCTAACGGTTCCGATACTGTCACCGTTCTTTCTTATTCGATGACCGACTCGCGCGTTGTAGTCAGCACGAACAAGAAAGCAGACTCACGATTCGACAATAGCGATTAGACCCGTCTCTTTGTTGCGGGATTAGGCGTTTTCGTCTATCCACTCACAGAAGGCATCGAAATCGTGTGCTCCGGCATTCTCAGCAATGCTCCGGAGCGTCCCGGTACGGAGTTCGCTATGCAGCGGGACGGTCACCTGCCAGCGGTCTGTTTCGTTCGTCGGGTGTTCGTAGTACAGTTGGGCGTGGTCCCCAGTCGTTCGTCGCCACTCGAATCCACCGACGTTGACTAGAACCTTCACTACCTCCATTCCGGAGAACGTTCGCCGACCCATCGATTAGTCGAGGACATCCGGCGGTTCTTGGTCGCCAGTGGTGTTGTTCTCAGGGTCGATTCCCAGCGCACGAAGTTCTTCGTCCGTCGGTTCACGACCACGTTTCCCGGTATGGACTGCGACAGCGTCGTCGAGGTTGTCCAGTGCCTCCTCTCTGGATTCTCCCTGCGTGGTCACGCCCGTATCGACGTCCTTCGCGATCCACCAGCCGTCCTCTTGCCAGAGACGAATCTCGCCATCGTTGGCGTCGCCGTTCCGAGTCGAACTGGCCATCTTATCCATAGTTGCCCGATAAACTGTATAAGCATTCGGCATACTGCTCTCGCCACGAAGACGAGAACGTAATTTCTCCACCCAGATGCTCATATCGAACGGACTCGCGCTTTCTATTCAGCACGCCCCCAACAAACTCTCAGAGAATGCAGATTTCAACAGAGCCTTTTAGGCTCGTTCGAGAACTATCTCTCCCATGTCGACATCCCCTTCTGAAACACCCGGTCGAGAGCGTGGACCACACGAACTGTTCTGCCGAAACTGTGGGGCCGTCATCGACAGGGAGGCAGAGATTTGCCCATCGTGCGGCGTCCGCCAGCGCCCGCCGCCGAAGTCGTCGGTCGATTCGGCGCTCGACGACCTCTTAGAAGGTGGCAACCCGTTCGTCGCGGCCGTCCTCTCGGCGCTCTTTCCGGGACTCGGTCAGATATACAATCGCGAACTCGAGCGTGGACTCGTGTTCGTCGTCGCGACCATCTTCGCAGCCTTCTCGACACTCGTGTTCGTCGGGTTCATTCTGTTTCCAGCAGTGTGGCTCTTCGCCATCTACGACGCCTACACGCGAGCGGAACTGCGTGCGGAAGAACTTCGTTCTGAAGAACACGCACGCGAACCGTCTGTGTCGGAGAGTGTGACTATCGAAACGGCAGCACAGGACGAAGCGGGCGAGGCTGTGGAAGCAGTTGACGAAGCGGGCGAGGCTGGCGAAACAGTAGACGAAGAGAACGAGGCTGGCGAAACAGTAGACGAAGAGAACGAGGCTGGCGAAACAGTAGACGAAGAGAACGAGACTGGCGAAACAGTAGACGAAGAGAACGAGACTGGCGAAACAGTAGACGAAGAGAACGAGACTGGCGAAACAGTAGACGAAGAGAACGAGACTGACGAGACGGACGAATCGTCGTCGTCGTAAGTCGTCTCGACCGAGTTGGTGGTCCCAGCACACTCATGTATGTACGAGTACATGATTGGGTATGGATGACTCGACTGGTCCGAGTCGAACTGGGTTAATTCTGCTCTTCGTCCTCACACTCGTGGGGGCAATAAGCCAGGCAGATACCGTCTTCAGCGGTGCCCCGAGTACGGCAGCGCTCATCTTGTTCGTCGCCTTCTCTATCGCGAGCGTGCTGCTGTTGTGGCGACTCTTCCAGCAGAACCGCCCAGCCTGAGAACAACACCGCAGTGGCCCGAGGTGCCAGTGTTCAGACTGCTTTGGTCTTCCGTGCAGTCGTTCGAATCTCGTCTAAGACCGAGTCGAGTGCGAGCACGTCCGAGAGCGCTTCCATCGCACTCGAAAATGGAACGTCGAGCGCGTAACTGTAGTAGTTTCCACGCGACCCGGTTCGGTTCTCTTCGGCCGAGAGGATGCCGAGCATGCGGAGGTCCGAGAGGTGGTTGTGGACCGACCGCTGGGCCAGTGGGTCGATGCCGGCGGAGTTGCACAGTCGAAGATACTCTTGATACAGGTCACGCATCCGGCATGGCGTCTCGTCGTGGGCCGCCTTCGAGACGACTGCAAGCAGTGCGAAGTGACCGTTTTCGGTGAGTTCGCGCATCCCTTCGACCACACGTTCCTGTTCGAGTTTCTGTCGAGCGATATCGACGTGGTTCAGGGTGATTCGGTCGTCGTCGTTGTTCTCGGCGTGTTCGCCTGCCAACCGGAGTAAGTCGAGTGCCTGTCGGGCGCTTCCACTGTCGCGGGCGGCGAGTGCAGCACACAGGTTGAGGACGCCCTCCTCACACGAGTCCGCTGCGATGGCGACGTCGGCCCGCGATTCGAGGATGTTCTGGAGTTCGGGGGCCTGATACGGCGGGAAGTGAAGTTCGCGCTCACAGAGTGTGTCCTGAACGCGCGGGTCGAGTTGATCGTGGAACTTGAAGTCGTTCGAGATACCGATGAGGCCGACTTTCGCGTCGTCGAGTTTGCCGTTCGAGCGTGCCCGGGGGAGTTCGTAGAGGAGTTCGTCACGGTCCCCAATCGAATCGACTTCGTCGAGGACGATGAGGATGGTCCCACCCACGTCGTCTAACTCTTCGAATAACTTCTTGAAGACTGTCTGTTGTGGATAGCCGGTCGAACTAATCTCCGCGCCGCCCGGTCGGAGTTCGTTGACGAGTTCGACGGCGACCTGATACGAGGAGTTGAGCGTCTTGCAGTTGATAGAGATGACGCTCAAGTCGACGTCGTCGTACTGTGAGACGTCTTCGAGGAGCATCTCGAGGAGGAACTCGGTCACCGCCGTCTTTCCTACGCCTGTGTTTCCGTAGAGGAAGACGTTGTTCGGTTCCCACCCGTCGACGACTGGTTGGAGTGCGTCCATGTACTCCGAGATCTCGTCGTCGCGCTCTTCGATGCGCTCGGGTTTGTAGGATTCACCAAGGGCGTCCTTGTTGACGAAGACGTTTTGTTTTCGCTCGAACCGGCGCATTACCATCGGGTCGTTGTCCCGTCCCCGTATTTAAAACCGCGATTTCATCTGATACATGTGAATTTCTGGACTGGCTACCGAAGTCGGGGTCTTCTCTTCGACAGTGGCCGGACCAGACACTCGTACTGAATCTGGTTGTGAGTGAACAAACTCCACTTCGGACAGACACACCCCACTGTTGCAAGTGAAGCCGAGAGACGAGAGTCGCTAGAAGAACAACAGAGCGGACGTTCAACTAAAGCGCTGACATGATGGGGCAGTCGGACCCGCCGTCACACGTGATTCGAATCGACGCAATTCAACCAAATAACGTCGTTTAATCCCCGATTCACCTGCAACCGTGGTGGGTAATCGTTCCGTCTACCCCGACGTAATTCACTTGTCACAGTGGTCTCTCCGGACTCACCCCCTCCCCACCCCCGTTGTACCTCACCTGCTCTTCGCCCTCGTTGCACCTTACCCCCTCCCCCTCCTCGTTGTGCTTCACTTGCAACAGTGGTGTCTGTGGGGTGACTCAGTTCACATTTGACGCTGGAAATTTACTTGTAAACGTGGTGTGGCAGGGCTGAGTCGTCACCCCTCCACTGTGTCGTCCCGGGTGTGTGTTCACGTGCAAGAGTGGTCTGTCTCGGCGCATGTTGCAGATGCTGTCTCTGGAAACGTGTTGCGGGCGCTGTCCCTCGAAATGTCTATACCTCGGATACTGCTATGTGTTGTCGTGGACCGCTCCACTCTCGGCGCTCTCGCGTTGGCCCTCCTCGCCGTGGTGGCCTTCGCCATCGCTGCGGCAACCATCGACTCGACTGTCGTGACAGACGGCGGTTCGACAGGGTTCGGTACTGGTGACGCCGGTGGCGATGGTGTTGGCCGCACGGACGACACCGGATTCCACCCGCTCTCCGGCGACGCCGAGGGTATCAGTCTTCCAACGCCGTGTCTTCCGTGGCTTCTTTCACCGAGCGTCCTCGCTCTCGTCGCCGCCGGATTTCTCCTCCTCGGTGGCTACGCCTACTGGGAGACTCGCTCACTTCTCCCGCCTATTGCCGTCGTCTTCGCACTCGGACCGCCTGTCGTGCTCATCTTCGGATTGCTGACCGCATGCAACAGAACATTCTCGTTTTCGACGCGTGCCGCAACGGCCGCAGGGAACATCTCACTGTTCTCCCCCGGTGGCGCTGGGAGCCTCGGTTCCGGTGCGGACGGAGTACAGAGCGTCTCTCCACCGATGATACTCTTCAGTATCTTCCTCGTCGGGGCACTGGCCATCGCACTCGTGATGCTCGTCACTGGAACGAGTGATTCGCCGGACGACAGTGACCAAGAACTCGCCCCCGAATCTCGTCCGAACGTCGCGGCCGTCGGCCACGTTGCCGGTGCTGCCGCCGAGCGCATCGAATCAGGTGAGACAGACGTCGAAAACGAAGTGTATCGCGCGTGGGCAGAGATGACGGAGCTCCTGGACGTGCCGAATCGTCAGTCAGCGACGCCTGCAGAGTTCGCGACTGCTGCCGTCGATGCCGGCATGGCCCGAGACGACGTGACCGAACTCACGACGCTCTTCGAAGCGGTTCGGTACGGCGGCATCGAAGCGACGGAGGCGCGTGAGCGTCGAGCGGTCGAAGCCCTCCGAAATATCGAATCGACGTACGCGCCGACCGATGCTCGGACAGACACGCACACAGACAGAACTCGCGAAGAACGGAACACGGAGAGCGAGGAACAGAACAAGGAGACGAACATCGATGAGTAGGGCTCGCTCGCTCGCGTACCTCGTCGGCATCGTCGCCACCGCTCTCGGGCTCGCACTCGTCGCGGGTGTCTCACTCGGCCTCGAGCTCTCCGACCTGATTCTCACACTCGTGGCGGTCCTCGGCGCGATACAGGGACTCAGATACGTCCAACGCCGTCGGCGCACGCCGTTTCGGACGACGACGACCAGCGACCCAGAAGTCCGCATCGACGTTCCTGTCCCCGGTGACGACTTCGACGACGACCTCGTCGTGGCCATGTCGAACCACGCCTGGAACACTCGTGAACGACTCGTCACACGCCTCGAACAGCGCGCGAAGCGAGCGCTCGTCCTTCGGGACGGGAGAACGCCAGCGGACGCCAGCACGCTCATCGAAACCGGGGCCTGGACAGATGATGTCGTTGCGGCCCGCTTCCTCGGCGCACCTGTTTCGGTCCCGCTTCGGTTCCGTCTTCGACTGCTCGTGTCCAGACAGGCCGTTCTGGTCGCCCGCGTCGAACGAACGCTCGCGGCGATAGAGAATATCGGGTCTTCCCCCGCAAATGGTGGCGATGGCGACACCACCCCATCCGGAGCAGACCGATGACCCGCGGATTCGACACGGACCGCTGGACCGGACTGGAGGGGCTCGTCCTCATCGCCGCCGCAGTTGGTGTGTTCGTCCGCGAACCAGCACCGCTCTTACTCGCTGGCATGGGCGTCGTCTTTCTGGGGTACGTCCGCATCGCGACGGGTCCCGACGTGACGCTCTCCATCGAACGAGACCTCTCGGATACGACACCGGACTCGGACGAGGATGTCGAGGTGACGATTTCGGTCACCAACGACGGCTCGCGGACGCTCTTCGACCTTCGAATCGTCGATGGCGTTCCACCGGCGCTGGCCGTCTCAGGCGGTCCTGCGCGTCTCGGGACGGCACTCCGACCTGGTGCGACGGCGACAGTGACGTACACCGTCACGGCAGTTCGTGGCGAGCACACGTGGGCCGAAACAGTCGTCGTCGCCCGTGACCCGAGTGGTGCAGTCGAACACCGGCAAACAGTTCTCACCGAGACCACGCTCCGGTGTGAACCCGAACTGGCGGCGACAGCCGACCTGCCGCTTCGTGGACTCACCTCGAAATACGCCGGGCGCGTCGAGACCGACGTTTCGGGGTCCGGACTCGAATTCACGTCCATCCGCGAGTACCGCCACGGCGACCCGATTCGACGTATCGACTGGAATCGTCGGGCGCGAACTGGCGAACTCGCGACGGTACAGTTCCGCGAAGAACGGGCCGCGACTGTCGTCCTCGTCGTCGATACTCGCTCGGAAGCACACGTCGCTCCGGATTCCGAGGCCGAGACGGCAGTCGAACGGTGTGTCGATGCCGCGAGTGTCGCGTTTTCGGCGCTCCTCGACAGTGGTGACAGCGTCGGCATGGCCGCACTCGGCCCGAACGAGTGCTGGCTCGAACCGTCTTCGGGTGACGAGCACCGTGCCCGTGCCAGACGACTCTTCGCGACCCACGCTGCGTTCGCCCCGACGCCGCCGAAAACCGCGTTTTTCCTGTCCATCGCAGAGAAACGGCTGCGGCGGCGACTCTCCAGTGACGCACAGGTCATCTTCTGCTCGCCGCTCACGGACGACCAGGCCGTCTCCGTCGCCCGTCGACTAGAGGCGTACGGACACGCTGTCACCGTCGTCTCACCCGACCCGACGGCGACAGGAACTATCGGTCGACGACTCGCTCGCCTCGAGCGTGACTTGCGTCTCCGTGAGTTGCGACGGTCCGGAATCCGCGTCGTCGATTGGCGAGACGAACCGCTCGCCGTCGCGCTCGCGCGGGCCGAGTCGGGGTGGTCACGATGAGTATGGTCACGATGAGTATGGTCACGATGAGCACCGAACGGCGCACCGGGAGGTGCCACGACGATGAGTAAAATCACTCGCCGGCCGACTCGTACGGGGACTGCGATGGCGGTGTCGGCGGCCGGACTCGCGACGCTCGCACTCGCATTCACGACAGCGACCGCGGCGCTCGGTGGCCTCGTCGGCACGCTCGTCTTGGCCGCCGGATTAGTACAGGGGTCCCGTCGGACACTCGATGCAGCGGGTGGCATCTTCTTCCTCGCTCTGCTCTTCGCCGGTGTCGGTGGGGGTGGCACAGAGGCACTGCTTCTCACGGCCGTGGCGTCGATTCTGGCGTGGGACGTCGCAGAGAATGCACTCTCAGTCGGCGAACATCTCGGCCGAGAGACGTCGACGATTCGCCTCGAAACCGTTCACGCGGCGACGACGCTGGTCGTTCTCGTCGTCGCTGCTGGTATCGTCTACGCGCTCTGGCTGGGTGCATCGGGTGGGCAACCACTCACTGCCGTCGTGTTGCTGTTGGTCGGTGCAATCGCCCTCGTCGCGGCGGTCAGACGCTGAACTATGACTTACTCGACCGTCGGGACTTCCACTCGGTCGAGCACGTCGCGTATCACGTCCGCTTTCTGAACGTCTTCGACGCGCGCGTCCGGCGTCAGAACGAGACGGTGCGCGAGAACCGACTGGGCGACGCGTTTGATATCGTCTGGAGTGACGAACGGCCGGCCTTCGATGACTGCACGAGCACGCGAGGCTTCGAACAGCCGTTGGGTACCTCGCGGTGAGACTCCCACGCGGACACGGCGGTCGGTTCGCGTCGTCTGCGTGAGTTCGGCCATGTAGCGCAACAGGTCGTCGTCGACGCGAACCTGCTCGGGCGCGCGTCGAATCGCGACGACTGAATCACGGTCGAGCACTCGGTCGATGGTCGGACTCTGGTCTTCTCGACTGGCGCGTCGTCGGAGCAGTTCGACTTCGCCGTCGAGGTCCGGATAGCCGATTGCAGACTTCACGACGAACCGGTCGACCTGCGCTTCAGGGAGTGTGAACGTTCCTTCTTGCTCGACGGGGTTCTGGGTGGCGATGACGAAGAACGGTTTCGGAAGTTGGTGTGTCTCGCCATCGACGGTCACCTGTCCTTCTTCCATCGCTTCGAGGAGGGCCGCCTGTGTCTTCGGCGGCGCGCGGTTGATTTCGTCCGCGAGGACGACGTTGGCGAAGATTGGGCCGGGCGAGAACTCAAACGACCGGTCGCGTTCGTCGTAGATGTTGGTTCCCGTCACGTCGGCGGGGAGCAAGTCAGGGGTGAACTGCACCCGAGAAAACGAGAGCCCAAGCGCAGTCGCAACGCTCCGTGCGGTGAGCGTCTTCCCGGTTCCGGGAACGTCTTCGAGGAGGACGTGTCCGCGGGCGAGGACGCCGGTGAGGACCGTCTCGAGAAACGACCGTTCGGCGATGACCGCCTCCGAGATGGCGTCGAGAACCTGTGTACACGTCTCGCTCGCCGTATCGATGTCCATGGGACAACCCCGTTTGCGTGTGACTTAGTAACAGTGGTCGGCGACGCCGACGCGCCCCGGTTTCGTCCCTCGGTCACACCACTCGCAGCCTCGGTAAATCGAAACGGATTAAACTATCCGCGAGAGAGATGACGATGGAAGCCGAGGTAGCCTAGCCCGGCCAAGGCGGTAGATTCGAAATCTACTGTCCATTCGGACACGTGAGTTCAAATCTCACCCTCGGCGCTCTTATTTCTCGAACACCACGCTTCGAGCGGCGCGTCTCGTCGCGCCGCGACAGCGTGTCCGTGTGTGCGACGACCTGAGATTTGAACTAGGGAGCGACCGAGAGGGAGCGACTGGAGTTCAAATCTCACCCTCGGCGCTCGATCCTCTCGAACGTCACTCCGCGAGAAACCTCCGTGTCTCTCGAACCGCGCGATGTTTGTGAAACGACGACGTTCTCGGCTAGTCGGATTTCTCGGCGGTCCTGACAGACTGCTTATCCTCTCTGACAGACTCTTCATAGCATGGGTAACTCCACGTCGAACGAAGTCGTCGCCGAGGACTGGTCGGCGCTGCAGGAGGTGCTCGGCCAGCACACGTGGAACGAGCAACTCGGTCGGTATCGGTCGCCGTTCGTCTTCCGCGGGATGTCCAACGCCGACTACGTGCTCGAATCGTCCATCACGCGGTACGTCAGTGAGACTGGTCGCTGGGAACTCGAGGGGCATCTTCTCCGCAACTTCCTGAAGTACGCCCAGCAGGATATCGACGTTCCGGACTCACCGTACTACCGGCTGGCTATCGCTCAACATCACGGGCTGCCGACACGACTGATAGACTGGACGTACTCGCCGGCTGTCGCCGCGTACTTTGCAACGGGCGGACGATCCGACGCCGACGGGGTGATCTGGGCCGTCGATTACGTTCGGACACACGAGCAACTCCCGGGATTCCTTCGGGAGTCGCTCGAACGCCTGAACACCGAGATGTTCGACGCGGACCTCCTCGACGACGTCACTCACCTCCTACTGGACCGGTACACCGACGGAGGTGGTAAATCTCGGAGAGCGGGTGTGCTGGAGATGTTCGATATGCTGGAGGCAATCGAAGCGTTCGTGGCCGAACAGGCAGACGACTACGTCCTGTTCTTCGAACCACCTGCTATCGACCAGCGCATCGTCAATCAGGCGGCGTTGTTCTCGAGTCAGTCGAACCCAACGGTCGGCATGGACACGTGGCTCGAGAATCGACCAGACCTGTATCGTCGTATCATCGTCCCAGCCGACCGGAAGGCCGAGTTCCGGGACCGACTGGACCAGTTGAACGTCAATCGACGCACGCTCTTCCCCGGCCTCGACGGCATCGCTAACTGGCTGACGGAGTACTACGCGCCTAAACCGGCCTGACGGGTAGTGCGCACGATGCTGACGAAGCGCCGAAGTCGAGACACCGCCCAAAAAATCGGGGGTTCGCTCGTCTGCGACCCAGTCAGTCCTGTGACCCGACCGCGGACTCTTCGATGGTCTCGTATCCGTCGACCTGCACGACAGATTGCGTCTCGGTGGCCTCGTAGGCTGCTTCGGTCAGGGCGACGACGGTGAGTCCGAACGACCCCGGAACGGTCGGCGGGTGGTCCCCGCGAACGGCCTCGACGAAGTCAGAGAGCTTTCGCCGGAGGAGTTCTTTGAAGTCGACCGAGTCGTCGACCGGAATCTTCGTCGGGTCTCCACCACGCTCGGTGATGGTGAGTCCGGTTTCGTTGTACGTCAGTCGGCCGTCGGTACCCCAGATAACGAGTCCCTCGTAGGTGTCCGGATCCTGAACGCCGTCGCCGGTGACGACGAGACTCGCGGTGATGGGTCGCCCATCGCGTTCGAGGGTGAGTGCGAGGGCGCTGTTCACATCTACGTCGTGGTCGCGGTTGTCCATGAGCGCCGCGACAGAGACGGGTGTCGAGCCGGTCGTCCACAGGAGGGTATCGAGGAGGTGCGACCCCGAGTCGTACAACTGGCCGCCACCGGAGAGGGCGGGGTTCGTCCGCCACGCATTCGTGAACTTCCGAATCCAGTCTTGACCCATGTAGCAGTTCGCCGCGTGAATCTCGCCGAGTCGGCCGCTCTCGACGATGTCTTTGATTTGCTGGTAGACCGGGTGGTAGTGTCGCTGATACCCGACGACGAGCGTCAACTCTCGGGACCGAGCCGTCTGTACGAGGTCCGACGCATCATCGACCGAAGTGACGAGGGGCTTCTCAAGAAAGACGTGGAGGTCCCGCTCCAGACACGCCATCGCCTGTTCGTAGTGTAGCGTGTGGGGCGTCACGATGTTGACCGCGTCGAGTTCGTCGGCGTGTTCGGCGAGCATCTCCTCGTAGTCTTCGTACACCGGGGCGTCGAAGCGGGACTCGAACGTCTCTCTGCCCGACTCCGCGATGTCCGCCCCTGCGACGATTTCGACGTCGTCCATCTCGTCGTAACAGTCCAGTTCGTGCATACACAGCTGGCCGAGGCCAATCGCAGCGAGTTTCATCATCACGCCACCTCCTCGCCTGGCGTCGGCTGAACGGTCGGAATCGTCTCGTTCGTTCGCTGGCAGTTGCTGAGTGTGTCACCCGATTCTGTGTCGAAGAGGTGAATCTTGGATTCTGGGAGGTGTATCATGATGGTTGCGCCGTCGTGAATTTCGTAGGAGCCATCGACGGCCGCGGTGATCGAGGAACCGCCGACGTCGAGGTGGAGGAAGTTCTGGTCGCCCATGGGTTCGACGACCTGCACTGTTCCGGTGAACGTGTTTCGCCCGTCGGCCTCCGCGACTTCGATATCTTCGGGGCGGATTCCAAGACTCACCCGGTCGACATCGTCGACTGTCGTACGACGGTCACTCGACAGTTCGTAGCGAAGGGTGTCGTTCTCCAGTCGTGAACCGACCGGCTGGAACTCGAAGAAGTTCATCGACGGTTCGCCGATGAAGTTCGCGACGAAGAGGTTCTCCGGTTCGTAATAGCATTCGAGTGGCGTTCCGACCTGCTGGAGCTCGCCGCCATCGAGGACGGCGATGCGGTCGCCCATCGTCATCGCCTCGGTCTGGTCGTGGGTGACGTACACCGTCGTGACACCGAGTTCAGATTGGAGTTCTTGAATCTCGGTGCGCATCGTTGTCCGGAGTTTCGCGTCCAAGTTCGACAGCGGCTCGTCCATCAAGAACACCTCAGGTTCGCGGACGATGGCCCGTCCGAGTGCGACGCGCTGTTGTTGCCCGCCGGAGAGTTCCTTCGGTTTGTCGTCGAGGAGTGGTTCGATTCCGAGCATCTGGGCGCTCGCTTCGACGCGGTCGGTCCGCTCGGACTTCGAGAGGTCGGTCGTCATCTTCAGCCCGAACTCCATGTTCTCGCGGACGGTCATGTGGGGATACAGCGCGTAGTTCTGGAACACCATGGCGATGTTGCGCTCTTCGGGCGTCAGGTCTGTTACGTCCCGTTCGCCGAATTGAATCGTCCCTTCGGTCACGTCCTCCAGACCGGCGATACAGCGAAGGGTGGTCGACTTCCCGCACCCCGACGGCCCGACGAGGACGAGAAACTCGCCATCGTTGAGGTCGATGGACAGGTCGTTGACTGCGACGATGGTGCTCTCTGACTCATCTCGATACCGTTTGACGAGGTTGCTTAGTTCGAGTGTAGACATTGGATTTGTGTGTCGGTGTTGTGCTGTGTGTGGTTCGTCTCGGCTGTGCGGTCCGTGCTGGAGTGCCGTCTGTCTCGGCGGTCAGGGGTCGAGAGAAACGCAAACCTCATCCTTTGACCGCCCCCTCGACGAGTCCTTTGATGAAGTATCGCTGGAGACCGACGAACATGATGAGAAGCGGGAGCATCGCGATGACGCTCGCCGCGGCGATGACTCGCCAGTCTGTCGAGTACTGCCCCTGGAACGAGAAGAGGCCGATAGAGACCGTATAGAGGTCAGACTCACCGAGAATCGTGAACGCCATGACGAACTCCGCCCACGCGAAGACGAAGTTGAAGATGGCGACGACGGCGATTCCGGGGGCCATCGACGGCAAGAGCACGTAGATGAGCGTCTGGAGTCGAGTACACCCGTCGACGCGTGCGGCCTCGTCGAGCCCCTTCGGTATCGTGTCGAAGTAGCTCTTCAACAGCCAGATGGAGAAGGGAACCTGCAAGCCGATGTACAGCAGGATGAGACCGAGGTGTGAGTCGAGGAGGTTCAACTGCGCCATCATGTTGTACATCGGGATGACGATGACGACCGGTGAGATCATCTGGAAGAGCAACACGCCGAAGAGGACGTACTTCTTCCCGCGGAAGTCGAACCGCGAGAAGGCGTAGGCCGCGGGAACCGTCACGAAGACGATTCCCACGACTTCCAGCACGGCAATCTTCAGCGAGTTGAAAATCCAGGTGAGCATCGCCGACCCGTTGATGACGCGCTCGTACGGTTGGAAGGTGAGTTGCTGCGGGAGGAACTGAACGGGGTACGAGAGAACCTCACCCGGTTGTCGGAGACTCATCGAGAGGACCCACAACACGGGAAAGAGGAAGAACGCCCCCGCGATGAGATACGTGGCGTACGTCGCGACCGTGTACCCAGAGAAGTCGTCGAGGTACGACCCCATCTTGGATTGGACGCTCATCTCACATCTCCTCCCCGTCGATGAACAGTCGCATGTAGACGGCCGTCATCACCACGTTGACGAGGAGCATCAACACGGCGACTGCCGCCGCTTCTCCGAGGTTGAACCGCTGGAACCCTTCGAAGTACATGAACAGCGCCAGCACCTCGGTGGCGTGACCGGGGCCACCTCCAGTGAGGCTCATTATCATGTCGAAGGTGTTCAGCGTGTAGATGGTGATGAGGACGAGGTTGATGAACACGACCGGCTTGATCTGCGGCAGCGTGACGTATCGGAAACGCTGGAGCGCTTTCGCGCCGTCGACTCTCGCGGCGTCGTAGAGGTGTGTCGGAACCTGCTGGAGCCCCGCGTAGAGCATAATCATCGAGAACGCCGTCCCTCGCCACGTGTTCGCCATGATGGTCGACAGAAGCGCCATCTGCGGGTCCGAGAGGAACGAGACCACGTCGAAGCCGACCTGCAAGAGCATGTAGTTGATGACGCCGTAGTTCGTCTCGATGAGCATTATCTTCCAGAGAATCCCGATGACGATTCCCGGGATGACCCACGCAGAGAGGACGGCCACTCGCGTCGATATCGTCCCGGAGAGTTTGTGCGAGACACCGTAGTCGATGGCGAGGGCGAGAATCATCCCGAAGACGAGTTGTAAGGTGACGCTCGCGGCGACGAAGATAATCGTCACTCGCCCCATCGTCCAGAACGACGGCGACGAGACGACGCTGACGAACGACTCGAAGCCGACGTACTCGTATCCCGGTTCGATGAGGCTCATGTCGGTAAAGCTCATCCGCACCGCTTCGACGAGCGGGTAGAGCCTGAACACGAGTAAGAAGAACGCCGCTGGAGCGACCCAGGTCACCGGCGTGTTCTGGAGTCGCTCGAACGACCCACTGACCGCGGTCAGCGAACTCCACAGTCGTTGGGAGACATCGCTCGTACTCACGGACACGCCGAGTCACCCCCGTCGAGTGGCCTGTCTGTAACTGTCTCGCACACCGCGGTGAGTGCGGGTGGGTCGGGAGGCAGTTCGGAAGCCACGCTCATCACTCCGCTTCCGCGTTGACGTTCTGAATCATCGTTTCGATGGCCGCTTCCGGTGACGCCTGACCGGTGATGACTTTCCCGGCGGCAGTCTGCCACTCAGAGGAGATGGTGAGGTAAATCGGGTACCCCGGACGAGCACGTCCGTTCTTGAGCAACTGCTTGAACGTCTGCATGTACGGGTCCTCGGAGAAGTACGAGACTTCCTCGAAGACGGACTTTCGCGTCGGGAGGTAGCCACCGACCTTACAGAACTCGCCCATGTTCTCTTTGTCCGTGAAGAGGCCGGCGTAATCCGTCGCTGCGCTGCGTTTCGCGTCGTCCTGTTCGAACACGCCGACGGTCCACCCACCGGTCCCCGTCGAGGCGGTGTCGGGATCCATCTGTGGAATCTTCGACACCTGCCAGTTCTCGGCTTCCTCTTCGCTGTCGACCTGCTGTTTGATGTTCGATATCTGCCAGTTCCCGCCGAGGAACATCGCTGTCTCGTCGTTGAGCGCGGCCTGTCGGAGGAGTGCGTAGTCGTTGATGTTGGCGACGCGTTTCGGCGTAATTCCGGAGTCGATGGTCCGTTTGAGGAACTCGAAGGTGTTGCGCAGTGCCTCCTTGTTTCCGCTCTCGTCGAGGACGGGGTTCCCCTGGTCGTCGACCAGGTCGCCGCCTTGCGCCCAGAACAGTGCGAGGTTGTCGAAGGTCGTCGCCTCCCACTTCCCACCGTTGTACATGTATCCCGCCATGTCTTCGTTTTCGGTGATGGATTTCCCGACAGAGATGAGTTCGTCCCACGTCTCCGGCGGGTTGCCGTCGTTGTACTTGTCCATCATGTCCTGCCGGTAGTAGAGCGCTCGGCAGTCGGTGTTCTTCCACACCGCTTGCCATTCGCCGTCTTTGACCATCACGTCCTTGACGAACGGATACCAGTCGTCCGGGTTTTCGATGGCGTCGGTGACTGGTTGGAGGTGGTCCGTGAAGTTCGGCACCCAGAACGAGTCCACCTGTGACATCGACGGAGCGTTCCCCTTCGCGGCAGACTGGAGAAGCTTCGTCTTCATCTGTTCGAGGTTCGTCTGGTACTCGAGTTCTATCTTGGTATCCGAGTGGTTCTCCGCCCACGTTTCGAAGAACTCCTCGTACACCTTCGCGTGTTCAGGGTTGTCCTCTTGGGTGTGTGATGCCGTCGGGAGGAGCCAGTGCGTCAGCGTCGTCGATGCGTCTGCACTCCCGATTCGGTTCTTCGTCACCAGGTCACCGGACGACCCACCGGACGAGTCGCCGTCGGACCCGCCTGCGTCGTCCCCTCCACCATCGCCGCTGTCGCCTCCGGACCCCGAACCAGAATCGCCTGTACAGCCTGCGAGGGCCGCGAGGAGCGCGCTCGATGCGCCGGTAGCTCCCAGTTTGAGTGTGGTGCGCCGCGTCAGCTTCGAATCAGTCTCTCTCGTGGTCATTGCTCTCAACCATCATGTTGGTTCCATATCATAATATAAAATTGTTTTGGCCATTTAGTCACTGAGGTAGTGATTCAACTTTGTATTCATTGCAATAGTGAACGAGTTCACTCATCACTCAAGTGAAAACTGATTAAGCCAGTGAGTCAGTACGGTCTCTCAACGATGGAACGGGATACGGTCCGGGAAACGCTACAGGACGCCGGGTTCACGCAGTACGAAGCCGACGTTTACCTCGCGTTGGTGAAGCTAGGTACTGCGACGGCAATCGAAGTTGCAGAGGCGAGCGACGTTCCGAAGTCCAGGGTGTACGACGTGCTTCGTGACCTCGAAAGTGAGGGACTCGTCGAAACCTACAAACAGAAGAGCCTCCACGCGAGAGCGCTCGACCCCAACACAGTCATCGAGAACCTTCGATCACGTGCGTCGTCGTTCGAGGACACGGCGGACGAGATCGAAGAGTTGTGGGATGCACCGGACCTCGGCGAACACGACGTGACGCTCGTAAACCGACTCGAGACAGTCATCGAGCGAGCAGAACACTTCATTCGTGAGGCAGAAGACGAGATTCAAATCGCCGCGACGACAGAACAGTTCGACAGACTCCGCCCGGTTCTCCACGAAGCCAAGAGTCGAGGCGTCGTCATCAAACTTTCACTCTCGCCGGAACAGAACGGTAGCAACCCACTCGAAGAGCGATACGACTTCAGTGAAGTCGCGTCTGAAGTGAGTCTCCGCGAACTCGTCACGCCGTTCGTCGCACTCATCGACCGCTCGAAAGTGTGCTTCGCGCCGCAACCCGGGTCGGGGTACCAGTTCGGCATCGTCGCGAACAACTATCCGCTGGCGTACGTCTTCCACTGGTACTACCAGACGTCGCTGTGGGACCCGTGGGAACTCGTCTACACGGTCCACGGCAGCGAACCGCCAATCGAATACGTGAACATCAGACAGTTCATCGTCGACGCCGCACCGCTGTTCCACGAGGGAGCAGAAATCGGCGTCACGATTCGCGGCCTCGACACCTCGACCGGTGAAGAACGAGTGGTTTCGGGAACTGTGGTCGACCTCGAATACACGGGCTCGACCGTCGACAACAAGTATCCCTCGTTGTCCGAAGTCTCGGGGAAAGTGTCCATCTTCGTCGACGACGGCGACCGGATCCACAGCATCGGTGGCTGGTACGCGCAGGTCGAAGATCTCGAACTCCGACGACTCACTATCGATTCACTGGAAGTTCCAGGGTCGGCGAACGAGTAAGGTCACTCGCGACTCGTCTCGAAGTGAGACTGTTCGCGACTGTCCCCGTTCCGCAACCGTCGCCGGCGCTTGTCGTACGCGCCAGCGAGTGGTGGTTCTCGCGCTCGCCGACCGACCAGATAGGCGTCGGTGTCGCTCTCGTCGCGAGGGTCGGCGCTGCGAATCCAGACGGCGACGCCGCCGCGACTCGTCAGGCCACTCGCCCACATCTCGGCGTCATCGCGCGAGCTGAACACGTGTCGCGCCCCGCGTTTGTTGACGAGTGTTCCCACTGCACCGTTGGTCCGGCGGGCCGAGGGCTTGATGGCGACGACGAACGCGGCGTCTGTCACAGTGAGATATCGTGTCTCCGGGCCCTTGTACGGCGCGGTTGTCCGGCTCCCGGAGTCATCACGCAGCGTTCGGTAAAGAAGGTCGAGATATTCTCATGCAGGTTCAGGTAGTTCAAAATCAGGAGACAGTCACTTAGACAGGCCTGCACCGAGTGGATAGGGAGTGGAACAAGCATAACCGTCCAGCGACCCTCTGACCATAGAGTCACACATGGATATCTCTGACATCCTCTCTCCAAAATTCACGGAGTTCGACATCGGTACACCGCTCTCGAAGGTCGCCGGGGCGTTCGAGAATCAGGAACTCGATGCCGTCATCGTAACAGACGGTGACGAGTATCGCGGGGTCGTTAGCCGCCGACAGCTTGCTTCCTCGTCCAACCAACCCTCGGCAAAGGTCGGCTCACAGGTACAGCACGTCCCGACGGTCGACCGCACCGAAGATGTCCGCGAGGTCGCCCGACTCATGATCGGAAGCGACGCCAAAACGCTCCCCGTACTCCGCGATGACCGTGTCGTCGGTGTGGTGACTGGCGATGCCGTGCTCGAGGCTGTCCGTCCGTTTCTCGACGCAGCGACCGTCGAAGACGCGTATACGGCGGAATTGGTCAGTGCGACCCCTGAAACCACGATCGGGAAAGCGCTCAATCTGCTTCGAGAAGCCGGAATCGCCCATCTCCCGGTCGTCGACGAGGGCGACCTCGTGGGACTGCTGAGCCTGTACGACGTCATCGATTTCACGACGCGAGGCGGCAGCAAGAGTCAAGGTGGTTCGTCGAGCAGTTTCGGTGGCCGTGCCGGTGGTGGGCAGAACCGTGGTGGATTCGGCGCACGCGAGGGTGATGCCGACCGGATGCTCGACCTGCCAGTGCGGAACCTGATGTCCGACGCAGTCGCGACGGTCGAGCGGAGCGCGACGCTTGACGAAGTCGTCGAGACGATGTTCGAGCGGGAAGTCTCGTCGCTCGTCGTCACGGCCGAGGGAACCGGTGACCCGGTCGGTATCATCACGAAGACGGACGTCATCGAGGCGCTCACCTGGGAGCGCGACGACCGGAACGCCGTCCAGGTGTTCGGCCTCGAGCTGCTGGAGGGGATGGACTACGACGATGTCTCCGCGCTGATCGAGAGTGTCACCTCGAAGTACGGTGAGATGACCGTGATCAAGGCCAGTATCGAACTGCAGGAGCACAAGGAGCAAAATCGGGGTGTGCCGCTGGTGCTGGCACGGATTCGACTGGTCACCGACCGCGGCTACTTCACGGCCGACGGAGAAGGCTACGGCGCTACCCACGCTCTCCGACTCGCCGCGAACGCGGTCGAACGTCAACTGCTCAAGGGGAAGACCTACGGCGACTCGAAGAAGCATCCCGACACTGACGAGCAGGCACAGCTCTATGGCTGGTGGCTTGGCGGGTAACCCTATTAGGGTTTACGAAGTTTGAGGAGAAACCCCCGTGGTTTAGCGCTGTCTCTTACCCATACCTTCGTGGATCTCCGGAGTTACGTTTCAGATGCTTTCGACGGTGATCTGGAATCGAAATGACTAGGTTGAGATGCGATTCGAGCGCAGCTACTGGCAATGTGGGTGGTCGAAGAGTCTTTTCTTCGAATGTCAGTTGAGACGGATTTCGGTAGAGCCAATATTGATCCATCGTGCTTGACCAGTTCAGGGACGAACGTGTCAACGCCAACGGTGGAGGAAGCCAAGTCACTCAGTTAATCAAAAACGTCTCGGTCAGTAAATTGTTGTCACTTTAGACATTTGGGGAACGGTTGTCGGGTGTCTGATGAAGCTACGTAACGTACTTGCATCCCCCGATGACGAATCCCCCGATGACGAACTCAGCTTTGCGATCGAAGACCGGCGACGGCCGTCCCCGGACCGGGCGCAGTCCGATACGGAACCCGACGGGCGTGCCACCGTCGGAGACTTCTCGCTCGACACGACGTTCGAGATACTGATGAACAGGCGTCGGCGCGACACGCTGGAGTACCTGCTCGCTCACGGTGGGCGGTCCACGCTGAGCGACCTCGCCGAGCACATCGCCGCCCTGGAGAACGGCATCGACGTGGACCAGCTCTCCTCGAGCCAGCGCAAGCGGGTCTACATCGGGCTCTACCAGTGTCACCTCCCCCGGATGGACCGGGCCGACGTCGTCGACTTCGACAAGAACCGCGGAACGGTCGTCCTCCGCGACGAGGCCGAACAGCTCGTCGAGTTCCTCCACCACGGGCGGGTCCACGGCGACGACTCGGCGACCGACGCGGAACTGGTGCGCGGAACGTCCGTCTCGGCCGCCATCGCCGCCGTGGTGGGCGCCGTCGGTCTGCCGCTGTTCGCCCTGGTCGGCGGCCTCTCCGTGGAGAGTGTCACGGCACTCGTCATCGGGGCCACGCTCGTCGTCGCGGTGGTCGGCGCCCGCGCGACGACCCTCGGCCGAATCCCGTGAGCGAGGAGGTGCGTGGACCGTGACGGAACGCGGTTCTCGTCGGCCGAGAACCAAGTCAACGATATCGGACACTCCCCGCCACTCGTGCCGGACTCTGAAAAGGTCGGCCACGTTGTGCTGTGCCTCTCCTGCTGGCGCCGATTCCCCGATATGCGCGAATACATGGACCATACCTGCGGCCGAGAACACGGCTCGGTTGCGCTCAAATACACGTCTCTCACCTTCGTTTCTCGCTTCCTATCTTGTACCCGGCTGTGTTCCGTGGCAAGTGAGGCAGACGCCTCGGACTCCGAATGTTTGGCACACACGGCGGCTCACAGCCGCTACGGAACGGACGCACGGACAGACGAACCCCACCCCGGATACGGGGGTGGTCGGCGTGACACTCCGCGAGGGAGCCTTCCTAGTGGCGGCACTCGGCATGGTCGCGCTCCTGCTCGTCGGGACGGTGTCGGCCGCAGCGCCCGGCCTCGACTTCTCCGACGACCGGGCCCCGAACCCCACGGTCGTCGAGAGCGAACTCGTCGTCGCCGAGCACGACCGCGCCGAGATGGACAGCCCACTCGACTACTACGACGACGACGACGACGACGGGTTGTACCGATCGCGATTCCATGACAGATTCTCTGTGGACGTAAGGCCGATCCACTCAGCGGTCGTCCGACTATCACCTGTCTCTCGATTAATCACAATTAAGTGTGCTATGAAAATGTGGCCTGTATTAGTCGAGTGTCCCGAATGCTCTACTTACGATGAGCAACGAAAAGAAAGACCGATTCAAGCGCGCCGATAAGGCGATTGACCAGGTGCGCAAGGAGTTGGACGAGGTTATTGACGAGTCGAAAGAGGCGGGTGGTGAGGCCCGCGAGGAGGTTCGAGAGGCGATCGACGACGTCCAGGCCCGAATCGACAAGCTCCGAAAACGTACCGAAGAGTAATACCTCGTCCACTAGTTTATGAAGGCTTCACAGCCCGCCAACAACCTCGCCGCAACCCTGAAGGACGGAGGTGTCGCTCTCGGCGTCCTCGACAATACGTACAGCCCGACGCTCGTGGAGTTCTACGGTGAACTCGGCGTCGATTTCGTCTGGGTGGATCTCGAACACGGTGGACCGGACCCGTGGGATGCACGTCAGTTGGAAGACCTGCTCCGCGCAGCCGAACGGACGGACGTGGAAGTACTTCTCCGACTTCCCGATACAGATCCAACGCTCGTCCGAAAAGCGCTGGACCTCGGTGTGAGAAACGTGTTCCTCCCCCGCGTGGAAACCGCCGACGAAGTCCGCGATGCGGTTCGATCCGCACGGTTCCGTTACGACGATGGTCCCGGTGATCGAGGACTGGCCTCGCCACGGGCGTCTCGCTGGGGTCTCGCTGACGATTACATTGCGACCGAAGACAGAGAAACCCTCGTCGGTGTGACCATCGAGACCGAGGCGTCCATCGAGAACCTGGACGACATCCTGGCCGTCCCGGACCTGGGATTCGTCTTCATCGGCCCGTTCGACCTCTCGGTGTCGCTCGGTCACCCCGGTGAGATAGATCATCCGATGGTGCAGGAAGCCGTCGAGACGGTTCGATCGAAGGCTGTCGATGCGGGTGTCCCTATCGCAGGTCTCGGATTCGGGATGGATGATGTCAACGAAAAAGCGACGAAGGGCTACCAGATGCTGAACCTCGGGAGTACGACCGGGGCGCTCGAGCAGACCGTCACTGGCTGGTTCGATGCCTACGAACAGAACGACGACTGAATTGAACACACCTCTATGTTTCAATCGTTCGAAATATTTTCGATTCCGCTGCTGAACCTCGGGCTACTCCTCGGCGCGTTTGTATTACTCCTCGGTGGCGCGGAGATCTTCACGAATTCAGTCGAGTGGTTCGGATATCACCTCGGCGTGAGCGAGAGCGCGACCGGAAGCATCCTGGCCGCAGTCGGGACGGCGTTACCCGAGACGATGATCCCCATGATTGCCATCGTTTCGGTCCTCCTCGGTCGAGGGGACCAGGCCGCCGCCGATGCGATCGGTGTGGGGGCCATCCTCGGTGCGCCGTTTATGCTTGCGACTATTGCGATGACTCTGATCGGCGCGAGCGTGCTCTATTTCGGCAGTCGTCGAGACGCCGGCCCAATTTTCGAAGCCGACGTGCCGGCCCTCCGACGTGACCTCTCGTTTTTCCTCGTCGGATACACGTTCGCGGTGGTGGCCGCGTTCGTTCCATCCCGCGGGCTCCGTATCGGTATTGCCCTCGGGCTCGTCGCCCTGTATGCCGTGTACGTCAAGCAAACACTCGCAGCCGGCCAGCTTATCGTCGGGGAAGAACTCGATCGGCTGCACCTCAGGGGATTGCTAACCGAGGGCCAGCGACCGTTCCCGGCGTTCGGATCGGCCATCGTCCCCATCGACGAACCACCCCTGTGGATGGTGGTCACGCAGACCGTGTGTGCGCTGCTCGTGATCATCGCTGGTGCCCATCTGTTCGTGACCGAGGTTGAGTTCTTCTCGACGGAGGTGCTGGACGTTCCCGCTGCGCTGATTGCCCTCCTGTTAGCACCGCTGGCCACTGAACTCCCCGAGAAATTCAATTCCGTCATCTGGATCGGTGAGAGTAAAGATACCCTCGCAATTGGGAATATCACGGGCGCGATGGTGTTCCAGGGAACGCTCCCTGCCACGCTCGGTATCCTGTTTACTTCGTGGGACCTCGGTGTCTCGTGGGGGACGATTGGATTCCTGAACACGCTTTCAGCGGTTCTCGCGCTTATTGGTGGTGCGATGGTCTTGCTCCGGACCCAGTTCACATCCACGAATCGAATGCGTCCAGCCCCGTTCCTCGTTGCCGGGCTTCTCTACGTGGTGTTCATTACCGTTGTCATCTACCATGTCGTCATCCTCGGCGTCGCCGCCGGTCACTGAACAATCTGATAAGAGATGTCATCGCGCACAAACGGCGAGATATCTCTTACCGGGACGATATACGATGAGAACCATTGAACGAAGTCACGGTCTCCCGACCGACACTGACGTCCGAAGCGACAGATAGCGATGGCAAATCACACCGTCCCTGAGGGGTAGTGTCGTCAGTCTATGCGACGCGATCGACGGCAATGTCGCACGTAGAGCACGTGCGTTTGTCGGTGGCAACATAGACTCGATCACACGATCGGCACTCATACAGATGCGGTGGTGAGACGGTGTCAGAACCGCCCGTGGTGGTTTCGTCCTCCGTCCCGCCATCCTCGCTGACCAACGTTCGACCAAGTGGCCAGGCGTCAGCGACCCCGTCGGTGGACCTCGTATTCAGTCGATCAAGTATGATCTTAACTATCTCTAACATGTCTCTTCACTTATTGCTGCGTCTGCCGAATTCGCTATCACACTCCGGAGGCCCTTCAGGGCATTGTGTTTGCGGGTGTACCCCTCGCCACTGCTCGCAATGATGTTCCCGTTTTGATGACGGAGTCGCCAGCGCCATTCCGCATCTCGAGCCCGGTAGACTTCGAATCGAGCCAGTGATTGTGCTCCATCAGTGGCTCCCAAAAGCTCGACCTCCTCGTCCTCACCCTCGGGAGTAACGTCGAGGGACGAAACAGGAGACGCTTCACTCGATACGGTCCACTCCAACTCCAGTTCCAGACTTATCTCGTCGTCTTCGGTTTCGAGTTCGATTTCCAGCGTGAGTTCGTCTGGCGTATCGACAGTCACGGCATCCGGGCTATCGCCTAACCGAACGGCTCCTGTGCGAATTCCCTCCGCCACACCGCTTAGTATGGATGCAATCTCCCCCCGACCGGCTGACAGTTCCGCTTCGTAGTCGTCTCGGGACACGGTACAATCCAATACGGCTGGCGACAGAATAGTAGCCCCGAATTTCCCAACGAGAATGTATTCTGATTAACTGAGTGAATCACGCCCACCCTATGGAGTTACTCGATTACTCAAAAACAAGATGAGGGTGAATACGTTGCGGGTTGAAATGGTCAGAAGACGTAGGTGCGCTATGGTAGCATCACGCGGAGTTCTGGATAGTGCCGTCTCATTGCAAGCGGTGCCGTTGCAGTTCGGGGGTAATTTCCTCGAGCTTGCAGTCCTCTTTTTGATTCTCGCGATCGTCGCAGCGGTGCTCGGTGCCCGGGGTGTCGCTGGACTCAGTATGGATATCGCAAAGTGGCTCGTCATCATCTTCGTCGTCCTCGCTATCGTCACGTTCGTTCTGTAGCCTCACCCCGACTGCTCTCGGTGGTACACGCAACCCTCAACCCGGCTACTTGGAAACGGCGAAACAGATGGCGGTCGCGTTCACGACCGAGTCCGTCGCCAGCGTGCAATCTCCGCCGCGCCGCCGACGGGACCCCTGTGAGTTAACCTCTTGCACACCGAATTCGTATGGGCATGGACGTAGTCGACCCGTCGACTGGCGAGCGAGTCGAATCGTACGCGGACCACACCCAGTCGGAGATCGAAGCAGCGCTCGACCGGGCGAATGCAGCGTTCGAAGACTGGCGCCTCCGGCCGATTCGGGAACGCGAAGAGCTGCTTGCAGCTGCCGGCGAGGTCCTACGCGAGAACAAACGCAAGTACGCCGAAACGATGACTCGCGAGATGGGAAAACCGGTCTCGCAAGCTATCGCAGAGGTCGAAAAGTGCGCGTGGGGCTGTGATCACTACGCAGAACATGCGAGCGCGTACCTGGAACCCGAGGGACACCCCAGTCCACCGGGAGCGGCGGTCGAGACCGTCTACGAACCACTGGGACCGGTCCTTGCAGTAATGCCGTGGAACTTCCCGTTCTGGCAGGTGTTCAGGTTCGCCGCCCCCTCGCTGACGGCGGGCAACGTCGGGTTGCTGAAACACGCCTCCAACGTCCCCGGCTGTTCGATGGCAATCGAGGAGGTCTTTCGCGAGGCTGGATACCCCGAAGGCGTCTTTCAGTCACTGTTGATTCCGTCGGGTTCCGTCGACGGAATCCTCGCGGACGACCGCGTTCGGGCCGCGACACTGACCGGAAGTGGACCGGCTGGGAGGGCCGTCGCGTCGACAGCGGGCGAGCACCTCAAGAAGACAGTGCTGGAACTCGGCGGAAGCGATCCGTTCATCGTTCTCGACGACGCCGATGTTTCGGCCGCCGCGGAGACCGGCGCGTGGGCGCGAAACCAGAACGGTGGGCAGTCTTGTATCGCAGCCAAGCGATTCATCGTTCACACAGACGTGTACCAGGCGTTCCTCGACAAGTTCACCGAAGCGGTCTCGTCACTCACGGTTGGCGATCCGATGGACGAGGAGACCGACGTCGGTCCACAGGCCCGTCAAGACCTCCTGGAGTCCCTCCACGAACAGGTAGAGGCGAGCGTCGAGGCGGGCGCACGGGTCGTCACAGGTGGTGAACCCCTCGACCGGCAGGGCGCGTACTACCCCCCGACAATCCTGGCCGATGTCCCTGAGGGCTGTCCGGTCGACAGCGAGGAGACGTTCGGGCCCGTCGCCGCCGTCTATGAAGTCTCAGACGAGGACGCGGCGATCGAGAAAGCCAACGATACCGAGTTCGGTCTGGGTGCGAGCATCTGGACCGAAGACCGTGAGCGCGGCGAGCGCCTCGCTCGACAGATCGACGCCGGTAACGTGTACGTGAATCAGCTGGTGAAGTCCGATCCGCGGGTCCCGTTCGGCGGGGTCAAGGAGTCTGGCTACGGCCGAGAACTCTCGAATGCGGGCATCATGGAGTTCGTCAATCGCAAGACCGTCTGGGTGGAATAATGAAGGCGTCCGACCTCCTCGTCAGATGCCTCGAAACAGAGGGTGTCGAGTACGTGTTCGGGCTCCCCGGAGAGGAACTCGAAGCCCTGCTGTTCTCTCTTCGAGATTCAGACATCCAGTTCATCCCAGTGCGACACGAACAGGGTGCGGCGTTCATGGCCGACGTCCACGGTCGGTTGACAGGCGAAGCCGGTGTCTGCCTCTCCACGTTGGGGCCGGGTGCCACGAATCTTCTCACGGGCGTCGCGGACGCCCATCTGGACAAGTCCCCACTCGTCGCGATTACGGGACAAGGGGGGCTCGAGCGCCTCCATCAGGAGAGCCACCAGGCCCTCGACATCGTCCACATGTTCGAGCCGGTCGTGAAGTGGAACACACAGATCACCGATGCCGAGATCATCCCGGAGTCAGTACGCAAGGCGTTCAAGCTCGCCGAGTACGAGAAACCCGGTGCGACCCACCTCGAGTTCCCCGAGGACGTTGCAGCACAAGAACTCGACGCAGAGCCTCTTCCAACTCGGCCACGTGTGCGACGGGCTGCCCCCGACGAACAGTCACTCGATCACGCCGTCGAACTCCTCGAGAACGCAGACACCCCGCTGGTGTTAGCCGGTAACGGTGCCGTTCGAACGTCAACATCGAACCGGTTGCGCGAACTTGTCGACCACGCTGGGATGCCCGTCGTCGCGACGTACATGGGAAAGGGAGCGGTCTCGGATCGTCTCGAGAATTCACTGATGACACTCGGTTCTGGACCGCAGTCCGAGGCCTCAACGGCGATTTCCCAGGCCGACTGTGTACTCGCAGTCGGCTACGACATCGCTGAGCATGACCCTCGCTCGTGGAACGCCGACCTCGATAAGGCCATCATCCACGTCGATCACGAACCTGCTGAAGTATACCGACACTACAATCCTGACGTGGAAATTGTCGCGGACATCTCGACGGTCCTCCGAGAGCTACGGATGCATCTTGAATCAGCGCCTGGGCCGGAGTGGTGTCAGGACCTGCGCGAGCGAATCGTCGCGGACGTGCACCGAAAACCCGAGTCAGACGACCCGTTCTCGGTGAAACGGACGTTACCGTTCCTCCGAGAGGTGATGGCTGACGAAGACATTCTCATCTCTGACGTTGGGAGTCACAAGATGGCAATCGCACAGAACTTTCCCACCTACGAACCCAACACGTGCATCATCTCGAACGGGTTGGCAAGTATGGGAATTGCCGTCCCCGGCGGAATTGCTGCCGATCTCGCGACCGATGCGAACGTCGTCGTCGCGACCGGCGACGGTGGGTTTCTGATGAATGCAGCCGAGATCGAGACGGCCACCCGGCTCGACCTCGGGTATACGATTGTCGTGTTCAACGACGACAACTACGGCCTCATCTCGGAGAACCAAGTCGCACACACTGGTGAACACTTCGGAACCGAACTGACGAACCCCAACTTCGAGCGATTCGCCGAGAGCTTCGGGATCGAAAGCTACCGGCCAGAGACGTGGTCCGAGGTTGAGACCGTCCTCGAACGTGTCGTTCCTGCAAACGAGATGTCCCTGGTCGAAATCACGATTGGGTAACACGGAGATATATTCTGCTCCCTCCCTCTCGACGGCTATGACGAGAGAGCGGGAGAGATTCGGCAACCGGACGAGGATGCCCGAGGCGAACTACGCGCAGAATACACCGACGAGCAGTGGTGTACGACAGTCAGACTGGCTGTTTCCTTGGAATGACTGTTCGAAGCCGCTCTTTCTCACGTTCGTGCTCCGCCGTGAACCCTCGTACATCCCCGTCGGAATCTCACCATCTCCGTTCCCTCGAAGACAGCAAGTGTCCGATGGGTTACGCGTCTCCCTCAGACTGATACGGTTCCCCGACCGCTTTCCGTGGAAGTACGTTGTGGAGTGCGGACTCAATATCAGCAGCCGATTCGAACGACTCAAGTGACGTCTCAGAAACCAATTTGCCCAGGTTTGTATCACCGTCGGCCAATATCAACCTGACATCAGAGAGTTCCTCCGATGCTGTAGACCGTCCGATGGGATACTCGATTTCATCGAGCACGGTCGAAATATCAGTGAACTTAATTTCGCGAGCCATACTCGCAGCTACGTCCGGAAAGGAGATAAGTGCCGTACTGGTGTGACGAACATTCTCCGGTGATTGAGATTCTCGGCAGTGCTTCTGGTCAGTGAAATCTCCGTTATCGACCGATTCTATCGAGCTTCCGGTTATGTTCGATAGAGAACGGTGTTCCACGGAAATTTCACAGGCCATGCACACAGGAAGCGTGGAAGGCCACACGTAGTTTCCCACAAACGGACGAGTGGGGCCGGGACAATTTTCTGCAGAGACGAGTTTTTGAGTACTCGGCTGACATCGGCCATCAGGGGAGGCGGTTCGTCTACATTCACTCGTCTAATAAAAAGTGACTATCGACGCAGTCTCGAGTGTCACTCACATAATCAAAATCTTCTCACGTGTGAAATTCGCTGCAATTGATGCACCTCTGTAGAGAGGGACGTCGTATGACGAACGACAGTCTCGACGCGTGTCTCCGCCAACGCCGTGGCTCGTACAGTCTCTCAGTTAATCAAAAAACGTCTCGGCTGTAAATTCGTGTCAGGTTAGGTGGCTGGAGAACGATTCTGCAGACATCTGATGAAGATACGTACCGTACTCGAATCCCTCGAAGACGAATTCAGCTTTCCGATCGATCACGGCTCGGTCATCGAGCAGATTGGTGACACCGAACTCGAGGCACCGGACGCACAGGAAACCGAGACGATTTCGACGATACTCGGTCACGTCGGCCAGGAGACGTACGCCTCGGCCGACGAGTTGTACACGACCATCATCGGTAACGTGAGCGACGAGTATATTGGCCGCAAATACTACGATGACCGTGGTGCGAACCCCTCCGCAGCGGCGGTCGGGCCTACGGACGAAGCCGACCTTTCGTTCTGACACGACTGTCGGTGCTCCTGACACGCGTCGTCACCGGTGGCACGCCGACCGACCACGAACCGTGGTGTGACGGTTGATGGTGACGCCACCGGTACTCCCGAGTGGTGACCATTTGTGAGACGGTTGAACGGCATATCGAACGGACAGCACACGGCTGAGTGTCGGCTTCACCTTCGGGCTCAAACCCTGAGGCACTCGCCTTGACTATCGGGTGTTCCGAACGCGCGCACCGCTAATCGTGCGGGACAGTACTGTCTACCAACCATCCACCACAATGGGGACAGGTGTTTGTGTCGTCGGGGTCTTCGATGCCGTCTCCACAGTCACGGCAGACGTAGAGTGTTGGTGTCGAACCGGTGGTATGTCTTGTTGTCATTTTTTAGTGAGTGGGACCGTACTGCACGTCAGAGATCCATCGGAAGCAAGCGCTCGTCGGCGTCACGAAGTATCTCGTGACGCATGTCCATCGACGAGTGCGGTGACTGATAGACAGCCACGGCAGCCGTAGAGATTGTCCTCGTTGTCCCCGAAGACGCGGGCAAATTGTGGCGTTACGAACGTACCGCAGTCGTTGCATTCTGGCATCGTTCAGTGGCTTAGGAGGGCCTAGCAGGGACGTCTCTGTGGTCGATCGTTATCGGTGCCATCTACGTTCTTTGCGGTCCTGATGTCGTTCGTTCGGCTGTGGGACAACTTCGGGTTCGTATCATCTGTAATCTATCCGCTGGTGAGCGGACACCGGGACTAACGCACTTCGACTGCATCAAGTGACGATATTTTACCAATCAGATGGTTTTTGAGTAACCGGGTGACGTGGGCTTGAGGGACTACAACAACCAAGTGACTATTACAACCAAGTGACTATTACAACCAAGTGACTATTACAACCAAGTGACTATCGACGCAGAAATATACAGACATCGGTCGTCACTCACATAATCAAAACCCGCTCACGTGTGAAAATAGTCATAATTGATGCACTTCTGTAGAGAGGGACGTAGTATGACGAACGACAGTCTCGACGCGTGTCTCCACCTTGTCGCCGACCAGCACCGACGACGAATCATCCACCACTTGCGCCACGAGGCTGACGAGACCACGACGATTGACGAGATCGTTGACCAGTTCCACAGTAGTGGTTCTGACTCCAAGAACGACCCACTGCAGGACCGGAAAAATCTCTTCATTCAACTACACCACGTCCACCTGCCGAAGTTAGCAGAGTACGGCGTCGTCGAGTTCGAACACAGAAGCGGAGCCGTCCGGTACCACCCCAACGAACAGGTCGAGACAGTGCTCGACTCGCTCTCTGGGGCAGTGTCGCTGCCGAATCCCTGATGTTACTCCGATTCGTGTCGCTAGTCGGCCGGTTGGACGACGACGATCCCATTGCTCTGAACAGTTACACCATGGCCAGCGAACTCGAACGAGATGGTAGTGAACCTGTCAGTCGAGTGACTCCCACTGGAATCAAAGAGCACATCGAGGGCGTCTGGGTCGACCGTATTGTATAGTGATTCGAGTGCTGCGGGCTCACGATTTGCCGCGATTGCGACGGTCTCGATAACTGCTGTACTCGGGGCCTGCGTCGACCAGTCGTACTCGGCTCGAATGACACCGTCCGCATCGGTACCGGGGCTGTGATCGTCTCTACTATCGAAGCCAGTCATGAGTGATACCGCCAGTACGTCGGTGCAGGCGTCTGGCCATGCAGATTACGGTAGTACAGATTCATGCCGTGGATGGTCGAGTTGTTGTTAGTGAATGCAGTCAATTTGGATTCTCCGCGTCGAGTCGCCAGGTGAAGATAGCCTTCAGAACCACGACCAGACTGTTCGTGTCACCCTCGCCCCAGATGGCGGTCTCCGACCGCGGGTCAGACGGACTCGCGTCCTCACCGTTGACGAGCGCGCTCACGAGAGTTTTTCGCCCGTCGACCATCATGAGTCGTCCCGCCGACGTGTCCGACCAGACCCACAGCGATTCGAACATCGTCGCGCCGGGAATCTCCTCTTGAATGTATTCTTGGACCTCCGCCGACACCCCGGCGAGATGAATCGAAACACCCCGCTTTGCGGCCTCGCCCAACCCGCCGATTAACTCGTCCGTGAGGAGGTCCTCGACGGTCATGTAGACGATTTCCTCTTCCGCGCTCGCGATGAACTCCAGAACTCGCTCCGTGACCGCCATCTGCCCGTCTACCGTCCAGACGCCCCGTTGTTCGGCCCGTCGTTCGGTGGGTTTGAGTTCACTGAGCGCCGTCTGGAGGAGTTCCGCGCGGTGTTCTAGCTCGTGGACGAACGTCCGACTCGCAGTTTCGGCGGAGATTGCCCAGAACTGCTTGGGCGACGATTGGAGGATATCGACGAGTCCCCAGTCGTGTAACTCGTCGATCGCGTCGTATACTCGAGTGCGTGGTACCTCAGACACTTGGCTGACGTCTCTGGCTGTCCCCGTGCCGAGGCTGGCAAGCGCGACAAATGTCCGCGCGGCGTAAGCACTCAACCCGAACCGTTCGAGTTGCTGAATCGCGACGGACTGTGGGTCCTCGTCTGGATTGTTACTCATCGGTCAGGCGGATGTGGGTCATTGTGAGCCCAGCCACGGAGTGTGGCCGGGCCGGCACGCAGAAGTACGGTGGTTGGGACACAGAACTGGACCGCGTACAGGTACAATGGTTGGCCTTCACTCGGTATATCTCTTTTGTGATTAAACGGGTGACACTCTATCCTCTCGTGTATTCATGCTTCGATGCTGAGAAACCCAGATCCGCCTCTTGTCACTAATATACTCACAAAACGGTTTGCTGAATCCGCATATGAAGCGGTTCCAGACGCTTACACCTCCCATCTCACGACTCATCCACATTCTCTGTCCAGAACTGAGTGACAATACTAATCCGTGTCGGGAGCAAACTAATTAGAGAATCACTGGGGAACCCCCCGTGAGGTTGGGACACATGACTACTACTGACAGTTTGGAGGACGCAATCGAAGTCCTCCAGCAACTTGGCTTGAAAGAATACGAGGCGCGATGTTTCGTCGGCGTGTCCCGTCTCCACACGGGAACAGCAAAGCAATTGAGTGAGATGACGGAGGTTCCCCGAACGCGGGTGTACGATGCGATTAGAGTGCTGGAGGCGCAAGGCCTGGTCGAGATCCAGCACTCGAGCCCGCAGCGGTTCCGGGCGGTTCCGCTCGATGAGGCGACCGAGACACTGCGCGACCAGTACGAAGACCGAGTCGATAGACTCCACAATGCGCTGGACTCGGTCGAAATCATCGACGGAGACGACGAGAGAGCCGTCCAGCAGGTGTGGGCGATGTCCGGGCGCACCGCGATTGAAAATCGGACGGACCAACTCATCGAGAAAGCGTCCGAGGAGATTGTGCTGGTACTGGGCGATGAGTCACTGCTGACCGAGGATCTCGTTGCCAGACTCAACGACGCCGTTGCCGACGTCGATCTTCTCATCGGCGCGCTGACGGAGTCGCTTCAAGACCAGATCCAAACGGCGGTGCCGGACGCCACGACGTTCATCTCTGGCCTAGAGTGGCTACACGGCGAGAACGCTTCCGAAGACGAGACGGCAATCGGCCGACTCCTCCTGACTGACCGCTCGACGATCCTCGTGAGTTCTATCATGCCCGGCAGCAAAGAGGAACAAGCAATCTTCGGCGAAGGGTTCGGGAATGGTCTCGTCGTAATCTCCCGACGGCTCATGGCTCAAGGGTTGTTGACCGCTCGTGACCCAAAGTAGTGGTCTAGCGACGAGCGGCTACTGACCAATCCTTCAGCGGACGCAACTGTCGGTCAGTTCTGGAACACGTTCACTGCAGAAACGGTCATCGAGCATTTGAAGAGTGAGATACTCACCGTTGTCAATCGTGATGTGACAACCGTTGTAGACGGATGAGAGGCGTCCACCTGTCCGAGGCGTCCCGTCGTACCGTGGGCCGAACAACGCATCTAACGCGGTTGGATCAACGACGTTCCCCAGCGGTCGGAGCGAACTGGGTTCACGACCGTCGACTGCGCTCACCGCGCGTACAACGGCCGTGCTGACCAATTCGTCGGCACCGATTTCATACTCCACAATACTAGGTGGTACCGGACTACCAAAGCCTCTGATATTTTTCACCCGTTTTATCAAAACAGAATTCAGAGAGTGGTGGAGAACTGGACGTATGCAATCTACACTCCAGGGTTAGCGATGTATCAATCCCAGTAATCGGCTTCGAACGTCATCGGCGGAGTCGTACGTTTGGTTATCGGTTGGAGCAAGCACTTCTTCGAGGGATTCCGTCCCACCCTGGGTTTCTATATCGTAGTCGCCATAGGCCTCGACCAATTCATCCGTCGTGATTGGATAGTCCTGGGCTTCGAGTACCGCATCAAGGCCACCAAGGCGCCCATCAGGATCGCCGCTTTTCGCTCGGTCTTCACGAGCGCGGTCACGTACTTCTTCTCGCTTCCGCTCTGGCTGTTGTCGCTGTTCGTCCTCTGGGTTCTCGTCTCGGCCACGTTTGTCGTCTGACATCTTTAGCAATAGGCGCTCGATTCGGATGATTGTTTCGAGCAGATTGGTTCGCGCATCTATGTGATTGACGTGCCACGGAGTGTATATGAGCCAACCCTCTGAGCTGAGTCGGTGGTCACGAACGCTCCTCTATCCCGGGACGACCTCATCTCGAGGAACTATGCGATTCATTGACTCACCCTGCCGCAGTCTACCGATTACACTTTCACTCCACTAGGATTCGATACATATTCCCTCCATCCGTTTGCAGATGTATGAGTGCGAATGCGGCGAACACGAACACGAGCGAAGACGGTGGGACGCGCCGAATAGACGTCACGACGGTCCGAACTGGCCGCGTCGCCGACTACGCGGAGTCGACACTCGGTGACGATGCGATCGGATTCGAACGCCGAGGTGGGTGGACCTACCTCGTCGCGAAAGAGAACCGCTGAACGCGGCGTGAACGTCGAATCTGAGACGACGACCTCGTCGTTTTAGTCGTCTGCAGACGTGCGTTCCAGCGTCGTCTGTTTTGTTTCGAGCAGTCGGTCGAGCGCGTCCACCATCGCCTGGACACTCGCTCGCGTGATGTCTGCATCCGATGCAGCGACGGTGACACTTCGGTCGCCGAGCGACATGGTCACTTCGACGGTGACGACGGCGTCGGTGCCGCCGGTAATCGCGTCGACGTGATATTCGTCGAGTTGGGCGTCAGCGTCTGGGCCGAGTGCTTTTCGCACCGCTTTCACTGCGGCGTCGACCGGACCGGACCCGATTCCTGAGGCGACGCGCTCTTCGCCATCGACGTTGAGTCGGACGCTCGCTGTCGGTGTTCCACCACCGGATGCGGCCGTCAAGTCGAGGAGTTCGACAGTCCGGTCACGCTCGCGCCCCTGGACGTCTTCTGCGAAGGCGAGGAGGTCAGCGTCGGTGACGCGTTTCCCTCGGTCGCCGAGTTCCTTCACGCGACTGACGACTGCCGCGACTTCGTCGTCTGTCGCATCGACGCCGTGTTCGTCGAGGGCGGCTTTGACGCCGGCGCGTCCGGCGTGTTTCCCGAGGACGAGACGACGCTCACGTCCCACCGTCTCCGGCGAGTACGGTTCGTACATGGCGTCGTCTTTGAGCGTTCCGTCGGTGTGGATGCCGCTCTCGTGTGTGAAGGCATTCTGACCGACGACTGCCTTGTTCGGTGGCAGCTCGATGGCCGTCGCGTGGGCGACCTTCTGCGCCAGTGCGTAGAGTTCGTCGAGTTTCACCGTCTCGATGTTGTAACAGTGATGGAGCGCAATTGCGACCTCTTCGAGCGCGACGTTGCCGGCGCGTTCGCCGATTCCGTTGACCGTGGTGTGGACGAGGTCTGCACCCGCGGCGAGGCTCGCGTGGACGTTCGCCATCGCGAGGCCGAGGTCGTCGTGGGTGTGGGTCGACGTGGGGCCGTACTCTGCGAGGCGGGAGACGACTTCGTACGTGTGTTCGGGACTCGTGTGGCCGACCGTATCGGCGAAGCAGAACCGGTCTGCACCTGCGGCGTGGGAGACCTGTGCCAGTTCGTCCAAGAACTCTGTCGACGCCCGCGAGCCATCTTCTCCGATGACTTCGACCCACAGGTCGTGGTCTTTGGCGTAGGCGACGAGTTCGTCCGTCGTCTGAATGACGCCGTCGCGGGTCGTTCCGACCTTCGACTCGATGTGGCGCTCGCTCGCCGGGACGACGAGCGTGATGCCACCGACGTCGCAGTCGAGTGCGAGGTCGATGTCGTTCTGGACGCCCCGTGCGAAACTCGTCACCGTCGCGTCGAGACCGAGTGACGTGACGCGTTTGATGGTCTCGCGTTCTCCGGGGCCCGTACAGGCACTCCCCGCTTCGATGTAATCCACCTCGGCGCGGTCGAGTGCCAGCGCGATGTCTGCCTTCTCGTCCGGTGTCAGTGAGACACCGGGCGCTTGCTCGCCATCGCGGAGCGTAGTATCTAACAGCTGTATCGCCTCAGAAGTGCGTAGCTCGGGGGTCTTCCCGAATCGTTCGTTCACGGTAGAATCGTGTCCTTGTAAGTTAGAACCGTTGAATTTCACAGCCAGCCGTCTCGCGACGACTTACTCTATCCTCCGTCGGTGTGGTATCTCCCGACATAGTAATTGAACACATCTGTTGTAAGATGTATAAAAGAGATGGTTCCGACAGTTATTGGTGTCTCGTTGCGGGGAGGGCTGTCCGGTCGTGCAGAATGGCTCGTCAGAGAGCCGAGAACAGCCTCCGATTATTCGGAAAGTTGCACCAGGTCGCCGGGCTCGACGTCTTCGGCGGCCCCTGCGGGGAGTTCGATGATGGTGTCGGCCATCCCGAATCCGATACCAGTCCACGCGGAGAGTCGCTTTTTCTGTTTGACTTCGTCGCCGATGAGCCAGAGGGCATCGATGTCGAACGGAACGAACACCATGTGGAGACTGTGGTGGTCGGCGTCGTCGAACCTGAAGACGAGTGCGTAGTCGTCGGGGACCGACCCTCGAAACATTAGCCCACGGGCTTTCGAGAGGAACGAATCGGCCGTCTCGACGTTCGATGCGAGCGTCGACTGGTCCCCGTTCTGGCGGTGTACGAGCCTCACTGATATTTTTTGGACCGTGGACATGATGAAACCTCCGCTGAGTTCTGTCTCCCCCAACTCAGTCGCTTCTGTCGGCACTCCCCGACTGAAAGCAACGTTTACACCGGTGCTGGCCGCACCTCGACTATGGAACAGACGCCGATTGGCACGCCCGTCGGTGTAGACGACCCCTACGACCACGCCGGCCGGTGTGACCACCTCACGGGCGACGGGAAGTGCCGACTCGCCCGCGAGTACGCCGACCGCAACCCCGAGTTCGCTCGCGAGCGCGCACGCTTCGACTACGAATGCGTCGCCGCCGACGAAGACTGCGAGTTTCGCGACTGCCCACACTACGCCTCCACGACGAACGGCCGCGAGTGTACTCGGTGCGGCATCGAAGAAGTCCGCATGGCCCACGACTCGTCGGCCCGCCCACTGCTCGAAGAACATCACCTCTCGTACGGCAACCGCGACGGCGACGACCCCTCACACGAGATTACCGTCGCACTCTGCCGGTGGTGCCACACGAAAGTCCACAAGTCGTTCGCGCGTATCGACGACGACGCCGCACCCGACCCGGAGGCCATCGCTGCACGTGAAGCGCGGCGGACGAAAGAGCTCGAAGAGATGGGGTTTCAGTCGGCACGCGAACGCGCGGACGACGAGTGACCACCGACAAACGTGCCAAACTAATGCACGGACACGCGCATCTCGACCGTTCTTCGAACCACTTTTAGGCACGCTAGTCCAACCCGAGATATGACCCGCATCGTCGTCATCGACAACCACGGGCAGTTTACCCACCTCGAACGGCGCGCACTCCGTGACCTCGGCGTCGACACCGAACTCGTCGACAACGACACGGCCCCAGAAGCTATCGACGCAGACGGCATCGTCCTCTCCGGCGGCCCGGATATGGACCGCATCGGCCGCTGTGCCGACTACCTCGACCTCGACGTTCCGATTCTCGGTATCTGTCTCGGCATGCAGATTCTCGCCGAAGAACTCGGCGGCCGCGTTGGCTCCGGTGAGTACGGTGGCTACGCCGACGTCGACGTCGAAATTCTCGACGACACCGACCCACTCATTGGCTCTCTCGCACCGGAAACGCGCGTGTGGGCGAGTCACGCCGACGAAGTGAAAGAAGTTCCCGAAGGATTCACCCACACCGCCACGAGCGACGTGTGTACGATCGAAGCCATGAGCGACACCGACCGCGACCTCTACGGCGTCCAGTGGCACCCCGAAGTGGCACACACCGACGAGGGCGAGGAAGTCTTCGAGAACTTCATCGCGATCTGCGAACAGTAAGCCCGGCTTGTCGGGGCCGCATCTCGTCGCCTCGTTCGCACAATCGAGGCGAAAAACCCGCCCCCTCGCGGCCATCTTCTATCTCCCATCCGTTTCTGGCCGGAATAATACGAGGGATTTACCCTACTCGAATCAGTCTGTTCCGAAAATGACCTCCACGCAGAGCGACCTCGCCGGGTTGTCGCGGTTCATCTTCCGCGCGCCCAACTGGTATACGAGCCTCGGGTTCGCCTTGCTCGTCGCCGCGATGGCCGGTATCGCGGCGTTCGACTCGGGTGACCTCGAAAGCTCGTGGCGAGGCATCTTCTTCCTCGGTCGAGACGCCTGGGAAGGCATCTTCTTTATCGGCATTCCGACGGTCGTCGCAGCGTTCGGGACGACTGGCGTCGACCGATTCGTCGGCGGCAAACTGACGCACAACCGCTCGTCGCTCCTCGCACTGGCGGGCGAAGTCATCATCGTCACCTTCGTCACGGTGGCGGCAATCGTTTCGGTGTTCACCGGACTCGGCCAGCGCTTCGTCTTCGACGCACTCGTCGTCGCCCTCGCGTCAGTCTTCGCGTTCCGACTGCTCATCGTCATGGCAGTCTCTCGGTCGTCGCTTCTCATCGCGGCGGTTCCGGCGAGTATCCAGACGCTCACGGCCGCAGCACTGCTCTTCATCTACAGCGGGACGCTGGCCTTCTTCGAGGTCGGTGGCCCCATCCTCGACGCGTATCTGCTGCCGTATCTGGCCCGCCCAGACCGTGCACCACCCGAACTCTCGGCTATCGCACTCAGCCACTTCCAACTGCTCGCCATCATGTGTGTCGTCTACTCGCTCGGTGTCTACGCCTTCCTGCAGGTTGTGGACCGACCGTGGCGACGCAGTCTCGGCGTGTCGGTGCTCGACTTCATCCGTGGATTCATCGGCCACGTCGCCGAGGGAACCCGAGAACTGGAAGACTTCTTCGAACAACTTGGGCAGGAAGCAATCGTTCCCGTGACGGTTCTGTCGTTCCGCCGTGACGACGGGACCGAGAAAGCGCGGTTCGTCTTGCCGATGATTCATCCGGGACCGATGGGTGAAATCGGCGGCGGCAACTTCCCCGAACGAGTCGCACGACGCTCCGAAGGCCTCGCGTTCCCGCCGCACGCGACTGCCGGCCACGACTTCAACCTCGTGACCGAACGCGAAGTCGACGTGGTTCTCGACGCCGCGGACGTCGCGTACGAGAACATCGAGTACACCGACGAGGCCACAGAGAGCGTCCGTGTCGCGTCCGGCGACGCGAAGATGCTCGGCCAGCGATTCGGCGACGACGCCGTCCTCGTCTCGACGTACGCCCCACTCTTTGCAGACGACGTGGAGTACGCTGTCGGCCTCTCGGCGTCTGCCGAGGCCCGAACGACTGGGCTCGATGACGTTCTCCTCGTAGACGCGCACAACTGTAACAACGGACTGCAGGGGCCGGACCTCGGCCACGTCACTCCCGGAAGCAAGCGCTCGTTCGATATGATTTCCGCGGCGGCCAACTCGGGCAACGAACTGTCCGAGTTGCCGACGGGGACGCTCGAACTCGGAACGGCGTGGGACCAGACGAAGTGGGTTCCACGAGACGGAATCGGTCCGCTCGGTATCCGCGTGGCAGTGACGGACGTGAACGACCAGGTGACGGCGTACGTCCTCATCGACGGGAACAACATGGAACCCGGCCTCCGAGACTACATCGTCGATGCACTCACCGAGGGGCCGGCTGCACCGGCAGACGTCGCCGAAGTCATGACGACGGACACGCACATCGTCAACACCGTCGAAGCAGAAAATCAGGTCGGCGCGGCAATCGACCACGACGAACTGCTGGCGACTATCGAGAACCTCGTCGAGGAGGCACGCTCGGACCGCGAATCTGTCACGGCAGGGATGGCAACCGAGCGTGCCGAAGTGACCATCTTCGGCAACGACCGGACTGAGACGCTCGCGAGTCACGCCAACGCCGTCGTCTCGATGGGCGGGGCGCTGGCGCTCGCCGTCATCCTCGCGTCGATGGCCGTCAGTCTCCTCGTGTTCCTGTTGGCGTAGGAGGAACCACCGATTTCTTTGCTTCGTTGGCACTCATCGATGTAAATTCGAACGACGAGAGGATTTGCCTCGCCGCACTACTTCAACGAGAGTGTCCGCGTCTCGATGTTCCCACAACTCGGACAGATATGTCGATAGAAGACGCTCGACCCAGTCGTCTTGGCAGACCACTCCCCCTCTTCGTCGTCGTATCCACACTTCGAACAGACGCGTTCGACATCCGTGTAGCGCTCTCGAAGTCTGTCTAACGCGGTCGTCCCTCTCGGAGTACGCCTGATTGACATGGGGTAACATACACCATGGGGATTGATAATTGTACCGGGTGATTTGACCGTTTTCACCGATGTATTCGGCAAAATCGCCCAAATCGAGTGGAATTACTTCACTGGTTGGCTCTTTTGGGTATCTCTCAAAACATCATTCAAAAACACTTTATAAATTGATACGTTCTCCCTACTATGGGAGCCCTCCAAGCCTTCGGAACAGCAAGTAAGACGCTACGACGCAACCCGATTTTGTTCGTCGTGACCGCAGCAATCAGTCTCTTTCAACTTCCCGGACTGGTCGCGCAGTCTATCGACCCGCTCCTTGGGAGTCTCATCTCGCTCGTGTTTAGCGGGCTACTGCTATTCGTCATGCCGTTTTTCATCGGCGGCGTCATCGGCATGGCGAACGAGGCGACGAGTGGCCGGACGACTGTCGAGACGTTCGTGAGCGAGGGGAAAGCGCACTACGTCTCGATACTGGCGGTGTACTTCGGATTGCTCATCCTCTATTTCGTGTTGGGGTTCATTGGCTTCTTCGCACTCGGCGTCGGTGGTGCACTCCTGTTTGCGAGCGGGTCGCAACCGGGCCTCGCCCTTCTGGCAGTCCTCGCGGTAATCAGCTTGGCTACCCTGTTCGTCTATTTTGCCGTCCTGTTCGTCTCGCAGTTCTTCGGGCATGCGATCGTCATCGACAATCTGGGGGCCATCGACGGCCTCAAACGGAGCCTGTGGTGTGTCCGGCACAACATCGTGTCCGTACTCGGGTACACCATCATCGTCACCGTCGGTGGTGCTGTGCTTGGCGTCTTCGGCGCGCTGTACTCCCTGCTCACCAGACCCTCGTTTTCGGCACCGCGTCCCGGGATGACAGAAGTAGGTACCTCGCCCGCTGTAACTCCACAACTACTCGACGTCCCATCGGTCGGCATCGCTGGAATGGTCGGACTCGTGGTCGTCTTACTCCTCGTCAGTAGTCTCTTCGGTGGGTTCTTCGCAGCGTACTCGACGGCGTTTTACCGTTCGATTCGGCCAGCATAGTCGAACTGACGGAGCAGGCCTTCTTCTCCCCAGACGACACGGACGCACAGCTCTCCATCGTCTTCCCAGACGACACAGACGCATCGCTCACCGTGGTGTGAGACGCGGGGGGTGCCCGCAGAAAACCCTACTCTTCGTCGGCGGCCGCGAACAGTTCGTCCACGGCTTCCTGTGCCGTTCGGGCCGCCTCGTCGGCGACTGTTTCGGCGTCGTCGGCGTCGTCGGGCGCGTTGATGTACACGTCCACGTCGAGCACGCCGTCTTCGAACGTCACAGTCACGTCGAAGTCAGTGACGCGCGACTGCTTGAACCGGGCGAAGATGAGGCCCTCTGCCGCTTCGGCGGCGGTCTGGACCACTTCTTCGTCCGTTGGCTGTGGCATTTATGCGCCGCCGGGGCCCATCGGGCCGGCACCGCCTGCACCGCCCTGCAGCATCTGCTGGAGTTCTTCCTGCAGACTCTCGAACTTCTCTTGGACGCGCTCTTCTTGCTTCGTCAGCTGTTCGACGCGAACTTCGAGGCTGTCGACTTTCTCTTCGAGGTCTTCCTGGGCGGACTCGTAGTCCGTCTCGATGAGGAGCTCGCCGACTTCGCGGTACATCTTCGAGTCAGCATCGACGCTTTCGAGCGTGGTGAGTGCGGTCTGTGCTTCGTTGAGTGCCGTCTCGGAGGACTGCTTCTGCTCGGAGACGTTCTGTGCGGTCTCCTGAAGGTTCTGCAGCTCTTCGAGTTTCTCCTGCGCTTCCGGCGGCAGACTTCCCTGCATACCCGAACCGACGGGACGCCGGCCCTAAAACACCCGCGGTCTGCTACGCAGTCTGTGAACGATTCTCGCTCGCGGCAGAAACGGCCTCTGCGGTCTCTACGAGGCGTATCCACGTATTTACGCCGGCACGAAGGGCGACGATGTCGTCGGCGTCGACGGTGACGACGACGGTCCGCCCATCGCGGTGGACGCGCGCACGTGACCGCGCATCGTCTATCTCACCGACTTCGACGGCGACACTCTGTTCGACGATGCGTGCGCGCCGCTCGTCGGGGTAGTCGAACTCGAGAGAAGCGCTGTGCGCGGGGCGCACGTTACTCGACGTTGACTTCTTTCACGTTGGGGGACCGCTCCTTCAGCAGGACGCGGTGCCCACAGTACGGGCAACGAACGCCACCGAACTCGTCCAGTTCGACGTCGCGCTTGCACCGGGAACACTTGTAGCTCATTGTGAGATGTGAGGAATCGAGGGTAACTCGGTTATTCGGACTCGCTGGTGAGTGCGGCGCGGATGGAACGGCGGACCTGCTTCCCGGCCGGGGTCTGGGGGCGGTAGGTACCGCCGGTGAAGACTTCGCCAGTCTTGTCGTTCTTCCAGATTCCGGTTCCAACGCGGGTGACGTTGTCGCCGTCGACTTTTGCGCTTCGCATCTCTGCTTCGATTTCCTTGACGCGGCGGCGGGCGACACGGCCGTACCGAGCACCGAAGCGCCCGGCACTTCCAACGGATCGTGCCTTCTTGTCGGCCATAGTAGGGCAATCTACCTCGGCGGTATGGATAAACCCTACGAGTCACGCCGGCGAGTTGCCCCCGAGACACCGCACCCTAGACACCGCTATGCCGACGCTGCGCGTATGAGTGGTATGACGACACACGTCGTGGTCGGAGCGGGCCCAGTCGGACTCGCAGTCGCAGAACACCTCCGAGAACGCGGTGACGACGTCGCGGTGGTGGCGCGACACCTCACCGACAAACTCCCCGACGGTGCCGAGCATCGACGTATCGACGTGACCGACGCAGCCCTCGCGAAATCGGCGTTCGAAGACGCCGACGTAGTCTATCACTGCGCACAACCGCCGTACGACCTGTGGCCAGAACTCTTCCCCGACCTGACGCGCGGTATCGTCGAGGGTGTCGAAGCCACCGGCGCACGGTTGGTCGTCGCCGAGAACCTCTACATGTACGGCGACGTTGACGACAGAATCACCGAAGACCTGCCGTACGCAGCAACCGGCCCGAACGGAAGAACTCGCGCGAGATGTGCTCGATTGGTCCTCGACGCCCACGACGAGGGACGAATCGAAGCGACCATCGGCCGTGCGAGCGACTTCTTCGGACCGCGTGTCCGCAACTCCGCCGTCGGCGAGCGAGTGTTCGGCGAAGCGGTCGAGGGAAAGCGCGCACAGGTCCTCGGGAAACCAAAACTCCCACACACGTACTCCTACGTCCCCGACTTCGCACGCGCCCTCGTGTTCCTCGGAGCGCAAGACGAGGCGCTGGGCGAAGCGTGGCACGTTCCGAACCCCGAAACTGTCTCGACGCGCCGATTCGTCGACCTCGTCTACGACGCCGCAGGCTTCGACCCCGACGCCCCCCGCATCCTCTCCCTTTCTGGCCCGCTACTGACGCTCGGCGGGGTCGTGAGTTCGTCACTCGATGGGTTGGTGAACTCACCACCCCTGAAGGAGTTCATCGAACAGCGCTACGCGTTCGAAGCACCGTACATCGTCGACGACTCCAAATTCCGAAGTACGTTCGACGACGCGGTGCCGCCGACGCCGCTCGAAACGGCTATCGAAGCGACTGTCGCGTGGTATCGCGACCAGCGGCCGGCGACTGGGCCGATTCACATCGAAACAGGAGAAGAACAGCCGTTCGAAGCGTCTTCGTCTTCCCAGTGAGTAGGGTTTCTGAGGTTGTCGGAATCTCAGGTAATCGGTAGTCGTGACCGTGCTGAATCCAGGGCACGTGTTTTGCAGGGTACCCCACAGGTTCGGTTTCGACGGAAACTCCCGAGATTTGGGAAATCCGCCTAGCTATTTGCTGTTAGCGAGAGAACAGTATTCATGGAGAGCAGTGGAAACGTCGGTCGACGACTGGAAGACACCAAGATAGATATAAAACTGAAGCTCTCAGCGTTGTGGATCTCGGTACTCTTTCTCTACATTTATGTCGACATTTTCAGCATCTACGAACCGGGTACTGTCGAAGGTATTCTAGTGGGAAGAGTCTGGGAGTTCGAGATAACTCCTCTCTGGATCATGGGCTCGCTCTTGTTGATGACTGTCCCCATTCTCATGGTGTTTCTCTCGGTGGTGTTACCGGCGAGGGTGAATCGATGGGTGAATCTCGTCGCCGCCATCGTGTATATCGTCGTCTCGTTGGGGAATACGCTCGGTGAGTCGTGGATGTATCTGTACGTCGGCGCGATCGTGGAAGCCGTCCTTCTCGGACTTATCGTCTGGTTCTCGTGGAAATGGCCTCGCATAGACCACGAGGATTCGAGCAAGCAAACAGAGTTCGTACAGATGGGGGATTCGGACGTCTAGTCGTTCTTTGCAGAGTCCACTCTCTGTATTCCGTACACGACTCCTCTCGATTTCTGCGGACATCACTAGAACCGCTTCGCTCACCCAGTCGGCGGCGTCACTCGTCCTGTAACTCGTCTTCGCGGAGTGCTTCGTTCAAATCGTCGCGGACGCGTTCGCCCATCTCGCGGTTCATCGCCGTCGTGACGATGCGATTCTCCTGCACGCTCGACCCGTCGCGTAGGAGGAGTCTGACGTTTCCATTGTCGTCGGCACGGGTGACTTTCGCCCGGAGTCCCGTCCGCGACCCAGTTCCACTGGCGTCGATGGGGCCGGGGATGACTTTCTTGACGTGTGGGTGGCCGGCGACGACGCCAATCGCCCGCCTGCCTTTTCGCCCGCCGATGAGCGTCGAGTGACTGCCGCCGAGTTTCTCTACCGGGGGGATATCGACGACTTCCAGTGCTCGCTCGTCGCGTCGGGTGAGAACCGCTTCGACCGGGTCCGTCTCGGACACTCGATAGAATTCGTAGTGAAGTTGCGCGCGCGTCTCGCGAAGTGGGTCACGTTCGCCAGCTGCATAGACCGTCTCCGGTCGTTTTCGGCGAATCTCGTCGGCGACGAGTCCCGCGAAGTTCCGCAGTTGGACGATTTTGCTGTCGCCGTCCGTCTCGGGGATGGTCGTCACCGTCGTCTCACCGACGATGTCGTCTTCGTCGAGAAACGTCAGCGTCGCGCGGTCCGTGTCGAAGGCGACGACGACGGCGTCACAGTTGGCGGTGTTGCAGGTCAGACAGTAGTCCGCTGGTTTCTCTAACGGATTTCCACACCGCCGGCATTGCATACCAGTCGGTTCAGGTGTGCGCGTACAAAAGACCGTTTATGTCGGTAGTCTGTGGGCGGTCGAGTCGATACTTTGAATGCGACCACTCACTGTGTTCGGCCGACGACGGTCCCGTGGCGAAAACTATTGGTGCCGTGTCCGTGAGTCCTGGGTATGCGCCGTCGCGCCCTTCTTGCGTCTCTCTCTCCGCTCGCTCTCGCCGGATTCGTCGGGCTGGTCGCCCTCGCACTCGACCCGGAGACGACCGTTCGTCTCGCAACCGAACTGGGTCGGTCGATCGTCGACACTGGCCGTGGAATCGCGTCGTATCTCCGACGGGCAGCACCCATCTCGACAGCCCTGTTCGCCGTCTTCGCGTGGCTTTCCGCGGGCTCGTTCCGCGCCTTTTTCGTCCACAAGGACCCCGTAGAGACCCGGTCTACCGCCGAACTCGTCTTCGCGCTCGTCGCCTCTGCAAGCATCCCGCTCGTCGCTGTCTTCGCTCGCGACAGGCCCCTCGTCGTCGTCGGGACGGGTGTCGTTTTCCTCGCCGCTGCCGGCGCAATCTTCGCCGGTCGGTCGAATACTGATGGCGTCGTCACGGGGTCGCTGTACGCCATGGCACCAGTCGCTCTTGGCGGAGCCGTGGCCTACGCACTCGTGGGTCCGAACGTCGCTCGCACGTCGGCACTCGCGCTTCCACTCGCAGTTGGCTATGCGCTTGGCGTTGCGAGCGCACACGGACGACACCGCCTCGGCGCAGCAGTCTCGACGGTGGCCTTCGCGATTCCTGTCTGGATGTACTTCCCACCGGCTGCCGAAGCGTCGGGATTCGAACTCTGGACCGTCGCGCTCGCTATCGGATTTGCGCTCGTTGCGACGGCCCTCTCGCTCCCCTTCGCCGCAATTGGCTATGCAGCGACCCGCAACGGAGTGGCGAACCAATCAGCCCCGGGCGACGCTCGAACAGCAGACCAGTAAGAGAGTAGCGTGAGACGCATACCGAGAGAGTGAGTCGCGGACCGAGAGAGTGAGTCGCGGACCGGGCGCGCTAACACTCGTCCGTTAGAGGTCCAGCGGGCCGGCTTTGAGATACTCTCGCATCACGGCCGTCGCGTACGACCCGTGTGGGAGTGCGAAATCGATACTGTATCCGTCCTCGTCCTCGTCGATAGAGAGGTCGGTTCGCACGAGAATCGCCCGTCGGGTTCCGGCCGAACTGAAATTCCCGGGGAGGTCGAAGTCGCCCTGCTCGAGGTCGAGGTCGTCGAGCACGTCGCGCTCGATTTCTCCCTGTTCTCCGTCTGCGAGTTCCGTCTCGGTTCCGACGAGTGGGGCGGTGACGAACGCGCGGCCACGTTCGATGTGACGGCTCATCACGTCGACGCGGCGACCGGTTGCAGACTGAAGACGGCTCACGTCGGGGAGTTCGAGCCCCTCGGGAGCGTCTCGGTCGGCGAAGCAGACCACGTCGCCTTCGATGGGTTCGTCGAACGGGAGACCACGGGTGAGTCGTTCTGAGAGGACTCGGTTGAAGACGTACGACTGGGCGGCGTTGACGAACAGGCGCTGGAGGTTCGACGGAACCGATTCGAGTGCGTTGCGCCAGTCCTCGTCGGTCTCTGCCCCGTCTTCGGCGAGTCGGTGGAGCATGCCGCGTTCGTAGCCGAGATAGCCCGGAATCGCGTCGAGTGCGCGATGCCAGTCTGGGTCGTCGGAGTCGGCTTCTTCGTCGACGATTTCTCGTCCTTCTTGCGTCTCTGGGGGTTCGTCTTCGGTCGGGCCGCCGCAGTACGCGAGGACGGCCTCGCGCCACTCGCCGCGGACGACGTGCAGGCCGACCGTGTGCGTGATGGGGCGGATGCTCCCGAAGCGCTGGTGGCCGAAGAAGTTGGGGACGCCCACCATATCTTCTCGGCCGCCGAACTCGCGGAGCGCGTCGGTGATAGTCGACGTGTTCTCTGGGTGGTCCGGGTCGCGGACGCGGATTCGGAAACCGTTCCCAGCGAGGTCACCGAAATCGAGTGTACGGCCGAGTCGGCCGACGACTTCGATGTCGGCGTTCGGAATCTCCGGAACGGTGGCAGCGTCGCCGCCGTGGACGGTGAACAACTGCGTCGTCACGGCGTGTTTGTCCTTCGTTCCGGCCCAGGAGACGCGCTCTCTGCTCGCGCCGAGTTCGTCGGAGAGGCGACCGGCGAAGTCGTTCGTGTCCCATCCGCGCAGGGTGACGCGGAGGACGAGGTTCGGAAAGTCACCGGTGTGTGCGTCTGCTGGTCTGATGTTGAGCGAGTCGAGTTCGAGTTCGCGAACCCGGAAGTCTTCGGGCGCGACGCGAAGCGTCCCCCCGGTTCCGTCTGCGTCACTCACGTAGTAGTCGATGCCGACCGTGCGTTCGAGCGGGTGTGCCTCGCGCATCAGTATAGCGAGAGGTCGCCCGTCACGCGGTCGATTTCGTCGTCGTCACCGGGGCCGATTGCGAGCGCCGTCACCGTGCCGGGGTCGACTTGCGTGTGTCCGGCGTCGCGGATGATGGCGGTCGGCAGGCCGGCGCGTTCGGCCTTGTCCGCGAGCTGGAACAAAGCCGACTCGCCGTTCACCTTCAGGACGACTTTCTTCTGTCCACTCCCTTTCCACTGCTTTCGCGTCTGTGTGTCCGTATCTTCGTAGGCGGACAGCGAGGCGTGGGCGACCTGCGCGGCGAGTTTCCCTCGACCCATGCCGAGGTCCGCTCGGGCGACGATGGCCTGTTTCATGGCGTGTTCTCCCCACCGACGGGGTAAATGTCCTCCCATCGTGGGCGTCGTTCTCCGTGAGCCAGAAAAAATTTAGTTGACAGTTTCGACGTTCGAATGATGGCTGGTCCCCGAACGCCCCTCTTCAAGCCTCGCGCATACTTCGAATCGAAGACCCCTCCGTTCGAGTTCGGTCGCGTCGTCGTCATTGTCGCACTCATCACCGTGATTGTCGCCGCCGGTGTGGGCGGTATCCTCTGGACGTTCACGAACCAACTCGACCAACAGGTGGCTGTCGACAACCCCGACCACAACCCCGAGTGGTCGTGCGAACAGTACCAAGAAGGTGGTGCATTCGAAGAGATGCCCGCCCCCAGTGGGTGTGACCCATCGGTCCCCGAGCAGGTCGACAGACGACTCGGTGACCTCGTCTGGCAGGAACTCTCGTGGGTTCCGTGGGCGATGCTGGTGTTCGTCCCGGTGACGTGGGTCGTCCAGGGCGTCTTGTTACACGTCGGAACGTCGCTCCTCGACGGGACTGGCCGCTTCACCGACACGCTCACCGTCGCCGGGTGGGGCATGGTCCCGAGCGCACTCCGCCTGCTCGTCGTCGGGACGTTCCTGGTCTACAAACTCGGTCGCATCTCGCTTCCGTCGGACCCTTCGGCGGCCGTCTCAGTTATGGAGTCGGCGCTTTCGGGACTCGGGCTCGTCACCGGTCTCGTGACGCTCGTCGTCGTCGCGTGGGCGACGTACGTCCGAACCTACGGCATCGCTCGCGGGCGTGACCTCGACCTCGCCGATGCGGCCATCGTCACGGTGGGACTGAGTCTCGTCGGCTTCGTCTTCGAACTGCTGTGACCCGCTCGCGTGAGAAGGTGGATTTACGTTGTCTGCTCGCACTCGTTTCCACAATGATACTCTCGGACGCAGATATCCTCGCGCGCCTCGAACGCGGTGACCTCGTGGTCGACCCAATCGACGACATCGACATGCAAGTGCAACCTGCGAGCGTCGACCTCCGACTGGGCACGGAGTTCCTCGAGTTCCAGCGAACCAACATCTCGTGTATCCATCCGAACCGCGAAGACGAAGTGACGAAGTACGTCCGCGAGACGCACGTCGACGAAGGTGACGACTTCATCCTCCATCCGGGTGACTTCGTCCTCGGAACGACCAAAGAGCGCGTCGAGATCCCGCCGGACCTCTTGGCGACGGTCGAAGGTCGCTCGTCGCTCGGTCGACTCGCAGTCGTCATCCACGCCACGGCCGGTATCGTCGACCCGGGCTACGAAGGACAGATTACGCTCGAACTGTCGAACCTCGGCACTGCACCCGTCGCCCTCCAACCCGGAATGCGTATCTCACAACTCGTCTTCACCGAGATGAAGTCGCCCGCAGAGCGCCCATACGGCGCAGAACGCGGGTCGAAATATCAGGGTCAGCGTGGGCCGCAGGCCTCTCGCATCGGCGACGACCCAGAGTTCACCAACCCATCTGACGAATGAGATTCATCGAGGAGATAGTCGTCGACGCGTTCCTCCCGACGTTTCGAGCGTTGCTCGCCGAGGACCTTCGCGACCGTGGCTTCACACAGGCGGAAGTCGCCGACGCACTCGGCATCAGCCAGAGCGCCGTCTCGAAGTACGCCCACGGCGAAGTCAGCATGAACGACCGCATCGCCGACGACCCACGTATCCACGACCTGGTCACGCGCGTCGGTGCGGGACTCGCCAGCGGCGACATGACGCCCGTGCAGGCGCTCGTCGAGTCGGAAGTCCTCATCCGCCAACTCGAAGAGGGCGACCTGCTGGCTGACCTCCACGAAGAGGCGATGCCAGAACTCTCCTCGTACGATGGATTTCACAGCATCCACGACCCAGAGGGGCACCTGCGTTCGGTCGAACAGGTCCGGGCGTCGGTTCGGCGTGGCCTGCGGATACTCACCAACACGTCCGGGTTCGCCGGACTCATCCCCAACGTCGGGTCGAACCTCGTCGAAGCCCTCCCGAACTCGACCAACATCGACGACGTGGCCGCGATTCCCGGCCGTATCTTCGACGTGAAAGGGAAGGCGACGGTCCCCGGAGAACCGGAGTTCGGCGTCAGTGAGCACGTCGCCAGTGTGTTGTTGTCTGCTCGCGCCGCCGGTGCCGACGTGAACGCAGCGCTCAACGTCGTCTACGACGCGGGCGTCGTCAGTGACCTCGAAGCGGCGGGCTACGAGTGCATCGAGTTCGACCCGGACGCGCCGACAGACCCCGTTCGTGCCACGCTCGAAGACCGTGACCTGCCCGAGACGTTCGTCGTCTACCAGACTGGCGGCTACGGTATCGAACCAATCACGTACATTCTCGGCCCAGATGCACCGACTGTTGCCGACGTCGTCCGAATCCTGCTGTGAAACCTTCAACGTCCACCACACCGTCGTCGCCTCAGTCTCCATCGTCAGTCGCGCAGTCGTTCTACACCCGCTGGGCGACACTCTACGACGCCATCGCCCGCCAGACACCGGGTGTCGGGTCCGTCCGAACGTCGGCGGCCGACGCCCTCGGACTCGACACAGGTGACACAGTCATCGAGATGGGGTGCGGAACGGGTGCGAATCTCCCGTATCTCGCCGACCGTGTGGGCCCCGACGGAACTGTCGTCGGCATCGACTTCTCGCCCGGCGTGCTCGACGTTGCGCGAGAGCGAGTCAGCGACTATCCACACGTCCATCTCGTCCGCGCCGACGCGACTCGCCCCCCGGTGGTCGACGCCGACGCCGTCCTCGCGACGTTCGTCTCAGGAATGTTTGGCGACCCCGGCGCGGTGGTCTCGTCGTGGGCGGACCTCGTTGGGTCGGGCGGACGACTCTGTCTCGTGGACCTCGCACGGACGACGCATCCGACGTGGCAGGTTCTCAACCCACTGTTTCGAGCGCTCGTCCGAGTGACCGCGCCTCCGAGGACGCGGACGATGCGACGCTCACCGACCGAGATGCTCGACGAACGTCTGGTTTCGGCCCACCGAGCGCTCGAAACACGGTGCGAGGACGTTGTCGCGACGACACACGCGCTCGGATTCGCCCGGATTCGAGTCGGAACCGTCACAGCCCAGGAGTAGACGAGCAGCGTCGATGAGCGGCCGATTGTGACAAATCTGGAATTTTCCGCACCGGAACTCACGGCCGAATCGATTCAACGCGCTATCATTTGAAGCTCGTCTGTTGACGAACTTATATCGTGGTTAATCGTGTACGTTTGTACCATGGCTTACATTGTCAAGATGCCCAAGCTCGGCTTGGAGATGAAGTCCGGTGAACTCTCTGCTTGGCTTGTCGAGGAAGGTGGGGACGTGTCCGAAGGCGAGCCAATCGCTGAAATCGAGTCTGAGAAGACGACTGCAGAGATTTCGGCGAAAGAAGATGGTGTGCTTCGACGGGTGTTCCTCTCCGAAGGCGACTCGACAAAACCTGGTGGAGTGGTCGCAATCGTCGCCGGTGCAGACGAAGACATCAGTTCGCTGGAAGCAGAGGCAGGGGGTGCCGCAGAATCGGCGGCGGACGAAGACGCAGCCGAAGAAGAGGCGACCGAAACTGCAACTGCTGCGGCGTCAAGTGCTGGCCAGTCAGATGCCACTGCGCAGAAGTCCGAATCGAAACAGGACGCCAGCGACGTCCGTGCATCGCCACGCGCGAAACAACTCGCAGCGGACCTCGGTGTCGACCTGACGACCGTCGAAGGGACTGGCTTCCAGGGCTCGATCACCGAGTCAGATGTCGAGGACGCGGCTGAGTCGGCAGCCAGCGATTCGGCAGCGGCAGAAGCAGACGTGGAAGACAGCGAAGAGAGTGCAGACAAGCGGGTGTTCGCCCCTCCCAGTGCTCGCCGTCTCGCTCGAGAACTCGGCGTGGATATCTCACGGGTCTCCGGGTCGGGCAAGAACGGCCGTATCACCGAATCAGACGTGCAGGCAGCGGCCGGGGCAGGTGGTGAACCAACCGCTGCGAAGACAGAACCAGTCGAGATGGAACGGCCACTGTCGGGGATGCGTCGAACCATCGCAAATCGCCTGGGACAGAGCTACCGCGAATCCGTCCACGTGACGGTCAACCGAAGCGCAGATGCGGAAGAACTCCTCGCGGCCGCAGACGCGGCGGACGACGCACTCGGTGTCGACGTGTCGATTTCCGACGTGCTCATCCTCGCCGTCTCAGCGGCGCTCGACGAGTACCCAGCGTTCAACGCCACGTTCGAAGAGAACGTCCACAAACTCCACGAGTCGCACAACATCTGCATGGCAGTCGACATCGACGAGGGCCTCATCGCGCCCGTCGTCCGCGACGTCGACTCGCTCTCGCTCGCCGAACTCGCCGAAGAACGTGCAGCGACCACCCAACGAGCGCTCTCCGGTGACTACACGATGGACGACTTGACCGGTGGGACGTTCACCATCTCGAACCTCGGCGTCCTCGGCGTCGAGTCGTTCGACCCGATTATCAACCCGCCACAGGTCGCCATTCTCGGCGTCAACACGATTCGCAAGCAGGTCGTTCCGACCGACGACGGAGACGTGGCAGTCCGCCGTGTCATCTCGTTCTCACTGTCGTTCGACCACCGAATCGTCGATGGTGCCGACGCAGCACGGTTCCTCGGAGCTCTCGTCGAACACGTCGAAAATCCGTGGTCACTCGTCATCGCCGCAGGTGGGAACTAGACGCGAGTCGCGCAGTCGGGCGAAAAAAGTGAACTCAGTCTCGGAAGTAGCCTTCGTGGGCTGCTCGTTCGAGAACTGCTTCTATCTGGACGAGCCGTGGGCCATCCGAAACCGGTCGGAGGCTGACGACGCCGTCTTTCACTTCGTGTTCGCGCTCGCCGTCGACGCTGACGACGCCGCGAGGCACCTCGAAGATGTAGGCTTCACCGTCGCCGAGAACCTGATAATCCGCGACGCGAACGTCCGAGAGCGTCCCGGGGACGGTAATCCCACGAACGTGCGTTCCGGACGAGTCCTCACGGGCGAGTCGGAAGCCCACGCCACCGGGTTCGTCTGGCCGGTGCGTGACGAGTCCACCGGCGATACCGGAGATGCCGATTTCGGCCGGTGAGGCGCGCGAGACGACACCACCGACGATGTCGTCCGGTTCGAGAATCGCGCGCGTTCCGATGAACGCACGGTCGAGAATCCCGACTGTCGCGAGTCCCTGAATCGTACTCGTGCCGGAGTCTCTCTCTACCTCGACCTCGATAGTTCCGTGGCGAATCGTGGCTTCGTCTGCCGACACGAGTCCGGTTGCGACGAGGCACGCGGCTTCACCCGCGACGGTCCCGTCGATTGGCGTGGGAACGACGTTGTTCGTCCCCGTCGAGATACTCACGACTGGAACGTCGCCGATGCTGTGGGCAACGTCTCTGGTGGTTCCGTCGCCACCGAGGACGACCACCGCGTCTGCGTGTTCTTCGAAGTGTGCCGCGGCAGTGCGACTGTCCTGGCCGGATGCAGTCACCGGCATCTCGACGAAGTCAACGTCGAGTTCCGACGGTGCATCGTCGACGATGCGGTCTGCAAGCCCGGAGCTATCCGGCATGACGAGCACTTCGATGTCGTCACATAGCGTCAGCCCTGCGAGGACACACCCCGCTGTACGCCGTTTCGCGTAGTTGTTACTGACGCTGGCACCGCCGGTGAGCCGACGAATGTCGCGGCCGGCGGCCGGGTTGACGACGAGTCCGACTGTCGTCGTCACTTATACGATGCGGTTGATTGCGGCTTCCACGTCGGAGCCGTCCGGGAGGACTTCCTGTTCGAGCGCTGGGCTGAACGGGATGTGCACGTCTGCGACGCCGACGCGCTGGACTGGCGCGTCGAGGCTAAAGAACGCGTTCTCCATGACGCGCGTCGCAACTTCTGCGTGCGTCCCGTACGACAGCGGACTCTCGTCGGCGACGACGAGCCGCCCGGTCTTCTTCACACTCTCGGCGAGTGTGTCGGTGTCGAGTGGGTACAGCGACCGGAGGTCGATGACTTCGACGCTCGTCTGCCCCTCGAGTTGGTCGGCCAGTTCGAGTGACTCGCCGACCATGCGCTGGGTGGCGACGACGGTGACGTCTTCACCCTCGCGTTCGACGCTCGCTTGCCCGATTGGGATGGTGAAGTCCTCGTCGAGTGGGACGTCGCCCTTCTGTTCGTATATCATCTTGTTCTCGAAGACGATGACCGGGTCGTCCGACCGGATAGCCGACTTCAAGAGCCCTTTTGCGGCCGCAGGCGTCCCGGGAGCGACAGCCAAGATTCCGGGGAAGTGGGCGAACCACGTGTGGAGCGTTCCGGAGTGCTGACTCGCAGCACCCATGCCGCCACCTTCGGTGGTGCGGATGGTGACCGGCATCTCGGTCTTGCCACCAAACATGTAGCGGTTCTTCGCCATCTGATTGATAATCTGCTCGGAGCAGACACCGATGAAGTCGGCGAACATGATTTCGACGACCGGTCGTGTCCCAGTCGCCGCCGCCCCGACTGCTGCGCCCATGAAGCCCGCTTCGCTGATGGGTGTGTCGCGGACGCGTGTCTCACCGAAGTCTTCGACGAGGTCGCCGGTGACTTCGAACACACCGCCGAACTTGCCGACGTCTTCGCCCATCAAGAAGACGTCATCGTCTCGGTTCATCTCCTCGCGGAGGGCGAGTCGAATCGCCTCACGGACGGTCATCTCCTTGGTGTCCGACGGCCCTGAGCCTGTAGACGTCTCAGTGCTCATCGCTCTTCACCTCCGTCGGTCCGCCCGCGTCCACCGTCGGCCCGCATCTGTCTCGAGAACTCACTAATCTCCGGCACTGTCGCGTTGAACATGTCTTCGTAGGCTTCGCTTGGGTCTGGATACGGTGCCTCCTTCGCCTCGGCGACCGCGTCCTCGATCTGCTGGTCGATTTCGGCTTTCATCTCGTCGAACTCGGCTTCGGTGATGACGCCGGCCTCGATGAGTCGTCGTTTGAACGTCTCGATGGCGTCGCGGTCTTTCCAGATATCGACGTCCTCTTTCGTCCGGTACGGTTGCTGGTCGCCTTCGAAGTGACCGTGGTACCGATAGGTCTCGGCTTCGATAAACGTCGGTCCCTCACCGTTCGCGGCGCGCTTTCGAGCCTCTTTCACCGCTTCGTAGACGGCGGTGATGTCCATCCCATCGACGGTGAACCCGGGGATGTTGTACGCCTCTGCGGTCTCGCTGAGGTTCTGGACGTTGTGTTGTTTTTCGACCGGTGTCGCCTCGCCGTACTGGTTGTTCTCGACGACGAAGATGGCCGGAAGGTCCCACGTCGCGGCGATGTTGATAGCCTCGTGAACCTGTCCCTGCGCAACTGCGCCGTCACCGAAGAACGCGAGCGCGACTGTCTCTTCACCTTTCAGGTGCGATGTGAGTGCCGCACCTGTCGCAAGCGGTGGTCCCGCGCCGACGATCCCGTTCGCGCCGAGCATCCCGGCGTCGACGTCAGCGATGTGCATTGACCCACCTTTCCCATTGCAATACCCACCGGCTTTTCCGTACAGTTCGGCCATCATCACGTTCGGGTCGAGTCCCTTCGCGATACAGTGTCCGTGGCCTCTGTGGGTACTGGTGATGTAGTCGTTGTCTTCGAGCGCAGAGCACGCGCCGACGCCGACTGCCTCTTCTCCAACGTAGAGGTGAACGAATCCTGGAAGCTCTCCGTCCGCAAACAGATCGCCTGCCTTCGAATCGAAGGACCGAATCGTCAGCATCCGACGAAGGGCCTCTCGCTGTCCACCTTCTGTCTCTATGTCAATTACCACCATGTGGTATCACAACGATTGTCATCATTGTTTATCATAGTTTCCCAAATTGACAGAATGTTGTGTATAATTGATTGATAATTACCTCCTTATTTTGACTTCCCTCGCCTCTTTATGTGTCATTGGGTGGTTTTTTCACACAATTGTTGTTATTCATCCAGTTGCGGTGATTCGCACAGTTTGGGTGAGTTACGCTTTTTCGGGCGAATTGTACCGTGACTGCGTTGCATTCGTCGCTGCCGCCTCGGTCCCGGTTACACTCGTGTTGCCTGCCTGCTTTTATTCGTGAGTCCCTAACCACGGCCAATGCCAACATCGGAGGTCGTGAGCGCATGAACATGCTCTACGAAGGCGAGTGGACGACAGAGAAGTTCGTCGCGAACAACGAAGACGGCGAGTTCGAACGGCAGACGACGACGTTCCGCAACTGGGTCGGCGAAGACGACCGGTTCCCCGTCGAAGCGGGACGGTACCACCTGTACATCTGCCGGGCGTGTCCGTGGGCACACCGAACCGCGATGACGCGCGCGCTGAAGGGACTCGAAGACGTGGTCTCGCTCTCGCTCGTCGAACCGGTCCGTATCGACGACGGGTGGGAGTTTTCCGAAACCCATCCTGACCCACTCTACGGCGAGGAGTTCCTCCGCGACATCTACCTTCGCGCCGACGACGAGTTCACCGGACGCGTCACCGTCCCGGTCCTCTGGGACAAAGAACGCGAGACCATCGTGAACAACGAGTCGCGCGAAATCATGCGGATGCTGAACGAAGCGTTCGACTCCCTGGCCGAGAACGACGTGGACCTCAACCCCGACGGCTACGAAGACGAGGTCGATCGACTCATCGACGAAATTTACGAACCGATCAACAACGGTGTCTACCGGTCTGGGTTCGCGACGACGCAGGAGGCGTACGAAGACGCTGTCACCGAACTCTTCGACGCGCTCGACCACTGGGAAGACGTTCTCGACGACCAGCGATTCCTCGCTGGCGACGTGTTCACCGAAGCGGATATCGCCATGTTCGTGACGCTGGTTCGCTTCGACCACGTCTACCACACGCACTTCAAGTGTAACAAGAAGGCAATCCACGAGTACGAGAACCTCTGGAACTACACGAAGGATATCTACCAACTGCCGGGCGTCGAAAAGACGGTCAATATGGACCACATCGTCCGCCACTACTTCGTCAGTCACGGCGACATCAACCCGAAACGAATCTACGGCGTCGGTCCGGACCTCGACTTCACCGAACCGCACGACAGAGACCGATTCGAGGCCGAACTACCGACCGCCCTCGCCGCAGACGACTGAAGACGCCACCGTCTCGACGTCTCGCGGTTGGACTCTCGCGTGTCTCCACGACGGATACTTCTTCTCGGGATTGCTAGAACGTACCATGGCGAGTCGTTTCGTTCGCGCAGTCAGGCGACTCGAACCACCACCCAGAGCAGTCGATTGGTCCATCCTCGTGATCGTGGTGTTCGAAGCGCTGTCGGGCGTCCTCAGTCTCGGTGCGGGTCACCCTGCCCACAGCGTGCTGTTTCTCCTCCACGGCGTCGTCGGCCTCACACTCGTCGCACTCGTCGGGTTCAAACTGTACCGTGTCCGCCACCGCGTGCTCGACTCGCGACTCCACGACCGGCACACGTTCACGTCTATCGTTCTCGCCGTCGTCGCACTCGCCGCGCTGGCAACCGGCATCGCGTGGGTCGCCGGTGTGACGGTTCGAATCGGTTTCTGGACGCTCCTCAACGTCCACATCGGGTTCGGCCTCCTCGTCGTGCCGATTCTGCTCGTCCACCTCAGTTCGCGATTTCACACACCTCGCCGTGTCGATTTCGCCGGCCGCCGCCGGGCACTTCAGTACGGCGCACTCCTCGTCTTCGGTGCGGTCGCGTATCGGGCAACAGAGACAGTCGGGTCGCTCCAGCGCATCGAACGTCGGTTTACCGGGTCTCGGCCGCTTCCCCCCGGCGATGGAAACGCAGCGTTCCCCGTGACGAGTTGGGTCGCCGACGACCCGGACCCGATAGACACCGACTCGTGGCGACTCTCTCTCGACGGACTCGTCTCCACCCCGTTTTCTCTTGGTGTCACTGACCTCAACCCGGACAGAACCGAGTCGGCGCTTCTCGACTGTACGAGTGGCTGGTACACGGAACAAGACTGGACCGGCGTCAGACTCGGTGAACTCCTCGAAACCGCCGGTGTTCACTCGTCAGCACGGTGGGTCACCGTCAGGTCGGTGACGGGCTTTCGGTGGTCGTTCCCTCTCGACGAAGCGAGTGAGATGCTCCTCGCGACACACGTCGGCGGCGAGCCGATTTCCCACGGCCACGGTGCACCGCTTCGACTTGTCGCACCGAACCGGCGTGGCTTCCAGTGGGTAAAGTGGATAGATACAATCGAGATTCGCCGATACCGCGACCCGGCGCAGTGGCTCGCGGTTCTCGTCAGTGGATTCTGGTGAAGATGGCGGTGGTCGCACGTTGGTTCGGGCGGTGTCGTCGATGTTCTCCCGGTTCAGGCGCTGTCGTCGGGTCCCTTCCGAATCGTTACGTCTGTAACAACGTTCCTGTCGACCGGTCGTGTGCAGTCGCCGACTGCTGATGTAACCGCCATCCGACGACGCCCGCGCCGAGGAGGAAGAGACCCCCGGCGACGAGCAAAAACGGTTCAGCCCCGAGGATGAGGCGCGTCGTCGTCCCATCGTACTTCTGAACTTGCGTGTAGAGGCCCGGGTCCTGAACGTAGTGGAGGACGGCCCGAATCGAGTATCCGAGTTCGACACCGCCGATGACCAGCGGAACGACTGCGGCGTACTTCCAGCGGAGTGTGACTAGCGTTCCGACGACACCGACGCCCGCAAGTTGTGCCAGTAGTCGTTCCTCGTGATTGATTCGTCCGCCCCACCCAGTCTCTATCGTTCCCTCGTACCCGGGTGCGACGTGGAGCAACTCCTGTTGAATTCCGACGACGATGGCGGCGAACCCGACGACTGCCAGGGCGACTGCGAGGATTCGCTGACGGTCCATATCGACCTCTATCGTGTCAAATTTATAAACTTACTGTCGCGAGTCTGCCTCTCTGTGGGTCCTCACTTGCCTTCGTCACTCCCTGCTCGAATCGCACGTTCCGCGGCGTCGAGTGCGGCGTCGGCGTCGAATTCGGCCACGATTGCTTCGAGTTCGTCGCGAGAGGCGTCTTTCAGGTCACGTGCGTGGGCGGTGATGTTCGGCACGGCACGCACGATGTTGTCGACGATTGGGACCGTCGCAACCTGCGCGGACCGCGACATCGGGTTGAGGTCCACCACGATTTCGATTTTGCCCATCGCGCCGAGCGCCGCTGCTCTGTCGCCGTCTTCGAGTGGGACGACGACGACGTCGGCGCTCCCGATACCGTCCGCATCGACTTTGGCGCGTTTGTGGTCGATACCCGGAATTTGGCCGTCTGCGGTCAGCCCTTTCACCTCGTCGGCACCGTGTTCTCGGAGGTGGTCAACGATTGCCTGCATGCGCTCGTCGGTGCGGTTGAACAGGTTCACCTCGATGTCGGCGTCGACCGTGTCCGCGAGTTCGACGATTTCGTCGGGACAGAGAGCGGCGACGTTGCCGTTGACGGAGATGACGGGATGCTCGGCGAGGAGAAGATGTGCCGCAGCGACACGCGCGGCGTCGTCTGCACTCGGAATCGTCCGTTCACCGAGGAGGTAGTCGAACGCCTCGCCGCGACCCTGTGCGATGAGGCCCTGTTTACTCGTGATACCCTTCTCGACGCCCGCTTCGATTCGATGGCGGGTGAGCAGCGATTGGTATCGCGGGTGACTCTCCGGAATCTCGATGTCGCTCATTACTGGTGAATCCACACTCCTGGAGTAACACGCTTTCTCATTGCCGACGCCAGCTTACTCGGACTCGACCATCGCACCGGCGGGGTGAACGCGGCACCGCTTGGGTTCGTAGCCAGCGTCTGAGAGGCCAGTTCCAACGGCGAAGACCGTCTCGCCGAGCATCGCCATCGCCGCGTCGCCCCCTGCGGCGTGCACGTCTTCGATTGCTGTTTCGACCCGGTCGGTGAGCAGATTCGCGTCGCGTGCAAACTGTCGTGATTCACTGAGGAATCGGTCTACCGTCGGTCTCTCCATGAGTGCGTCGAGCGCGGTTTCACCGGCGGCGGTGAGCGTGGTGGTGTCCCCACCGAGGATGTCGGCCGTCGAGAGGCCGCCGAACGTGACGTACTCGATGTGGGGGCGCGCAGGGATGCCGTCCATCCGGTTGTGCCCCGGCGCACCGGGGTCGATACGGATGGGCAGTCCTCCGCGGGCCTGTGCTACGACATCGCCCAGACCGGTCCCAGCCTCGACCTCCGATTCGTGGGCGACCGTGACGAGTTCGTTTTCAGAGCGCTCGCACGAGAAGACTGTGTTGGCCGCGAGCGCGGTTCCGAGCGACATCGCCCCGGAGAGGCCGAAGCCAGACCCGAGCGGAAGCTCACTTTCTGCGTGGACGGACGCGGTCACGCCGAGTCGCTGGAGGACGCTCGAGACGGGTTCCATCTCGAGTGTCTCGCCACCGAGGGTGACGACGGTTTCGGCTGCTGGTTCGACTGTCACGGTGACGCCATGCGAGAGCGTCACGCCTGCCCCGCGCGACCCGGCGATTGCTGGGTCGTCGTCGGGATGGGCGCTGAAAAAGCCCGTAATGTGACCGGGAACGAAAGCCGTCGCGTCGTCGCTCATCGGTCATTCTACGACGGGGGTTGGTTAACGATGTTGCGTTTCGTCTCGGCCGGTCGTGCCCCGTGGTATCCGGTGTCTCGATTTACGAACGGTCGGATTCGATGTCGTCGTTTCGCTCCCGCTCGCGTTCTCGTTCTCGACGTGTGGACACCGTCTGTCGAGCGTCTCCGAGTGTCTCTGTCTCCAGTAGTCGCTCGACTTTCTCTTCGAACTCCGCTTCTGTGAGTTCGCCCGATGCGTACCGTCTGCGAAGCGTCTCCAGTGCGTCTTCGGTCTCGGAGCCTGCCTCATCGCTGTCGTCGCGTCGGCGGGATTCGTAGAGTCTGACGAGGCCGATTGCGGCGGGAAGAACACCGGCGAACCCGACTGGGAAGACGATCCAGAACCACCAGTAGCCGAGCGCGAGAAGACCGAACCCGACGAGAAAGGTGAGCGCCATGACCGACCCTGCGACTATCTGTTCGAGTGGTGTATCGTCGTCTTCGACGACGTCGCTGGCGACTCGACTCGCGTCGCTCACTGTACTCGACCCCAGCGGCGGCGTTCGTTCATACTCTCTTCACGTGTCGGAGAGATAACGACTGTTTCGCTGACAGTGCGTAAGTTCAAATACGAATACGATGTAGTACAATGTATACAGATGCCGTCTATCAGTGCCCGCATCCCCGACGACGAACGAGACGAACTGGAGGACGTTGCGGAACTGCTGGGTGAAGACCGAAGTACGGTGATTCGGAAAGCACTCGGAGAAGGACTCCGCGAACTACGAATTCGCGTTGCTATCGAACGATACCAATCTGGCGATGTTTCACTCAATCAAGCAGCACGCCTCGCGGGTGTGAGTTTGGGAGAGTGGTTCGAAATCGCCCGAGACCGAAACCTCACCTCGCAGTTGTCGCCTGAGGAAGTAGAGCGCGAAGCAGACGCGGCGCTCGATTTGTAGATGGATATCTACGTGGATGCTTCGACGTTGATAGCGCTGGGGACGGTTGGGGAACTGAATCTGTTGTTGCATTTTGACGGTGATATCGTAGTCCCCACAGAGGTACTCGAAGAGGTGAATACTGAGCCCGCGTGGACGAATGTGTCATCTCTACTAGAACGAGATGGCGCGTACCGTGCCGGTGACCGCGCTGTATTCACCCAGTACCGACCACAAGCCAAGCAGGCCCTCAACGAGGACGAAGTAAACGGCGATGTCGCACTTATCGGAACGGTTCTTTGGGCTCGGAACCACGACCAAGACATCGCCATCGTCTCCGACGACCGCCGCGTCCGAACCGTTGCCGAAGGACTCGGAGCGACCGTCACAGGAACCGTCGGTGTCGTCGTCCGCGCCGTTCACGAGGGGATGGACCCCGAAGAGGCGAAAGACCTCGTCCGCCGAATCGACTCTCGTGGGTTGCACATGACTGGCGAACTTCGAGAGACAGCCTATCGACTCATCGACGAGGCAGCGAAAGAATAGTCGAGTCTGCGTTTGGTCGTCTACGGCGACAGACGCTGGCGGTCCGGCGAGACTCACTTCGTTCGTCTCGCTGGCTCTCCAAGTCTTCGCCCTTACGGGCTCAGACGTTGGCGATCTCGCGGGAACTCGGTCGCAAATCGAAGATTTGCTCCCGGCTCCCAAGAGACCCCGATTTCGCCCTACGGGCTCAATCTCTGACGGTCTCTTGGGAACAGAACAGCCTCGCGGATGTTCTCAAGCCCGAGCATCGTCATGATGAGACGCTCGCCACCGAGGCCGAAGCCTGCGTGCGGAGGCATACCGTACTTGAACATCTTCGTGTAGTACTCGAACGCGTCGGGGTCGAGACCCTGCTGTTCGAAGCCTGCGACGAGCTGGTCGTAACGGTGTTCACGCTGGCCACCCGAGACGAGTTCCATGTTCGGGTGCATCATGTCGAAGCCCGTCGAGAGCGTCTCGTCGTCGTCGTGGTCCTTGATGTAGAACGGCTTGATTTCGCTGGGCCAGTCGGTGATGAAGTAGTGTTCGCCGACGTCTTCGCCGAGCGCTTTCTCGCCTTCGGTCGGCAGGTCGTCGCCCCAGACGAGTTGCTCGTCGAGTGCGCCCGTCGCGTTGATGCGCTGGATGGCTTCCTCGTAGGTGAGGCGTGGGAACTCGCCGGACGGCGCTTCGAACTCCTCGGCGAGGTCGAGCGCTTCGAGCTGGTCCTGACAGTTCTCGTCGACTGCCTCGTAGGCTGCTTTGACGACTGCCTCACAGACGTCCATCGCTTCCGTGTGGTCGATGAAGGCCGACTCGAAGTCGATGGAGGTCGCCTCGTTGAGGTGGCGCGGCGTGTTGTGCTCTTCGGCGCGGAAGATCGGGCCGACTTCGAAGACGCGTTCGAGACCGGAGCCGACCATCAGCTGCTTGAACAGCTGCGGCGACTGGTTCATGAACGCTTCTTTGCCGAAGTACGTGATGGGGAAGAGTTCGGTGCCGCCTTCGGTCCCCGTGGCGACGATTTTCGGCGTGTTGATTTCGGTCGCGCGGAGGTCACGGAACTTTTCGCGGACGGCGCGCTGGACTTCGGCGCGAATCTCGAAGATTGCCTTCACTTCGTCCTTGCGGAGGTCGAGCGTGCGGTTGTCGAGACGCGTCGAGAGTTCTGCGTCGACCTTCCCGGAGGGGTCGAGGGGGAGCTGCGCCTCGGCTTCCGCGATGACTTCGACGGTCTCGGGCGTGACTTCGACGCCCGTCGGTGCGCGGGGTTCTTCTGCGACGTCACCGGTGACGGTGATGACGCTCTCGCGGTGGACGCCGAGGCCCGTCTCGACGAGTTCCTCGTCCATGTCGTCTTTCTCGAACTTGACCTGAATCTTGCCCGTCGTATCGCGGAGAATCAGGAACGCGATACCGCCGAGGTCACGAATCTCGTGAACCCAGCCGGCGACGGTGACCGTGTCGCCGGGTTCGGCGTCGGCCGTGTACGTTCGGTTTCGCATACGACGTGTTTGCCGACCGTTCCTGATAAATACGGTCGTTTCGACTTCGAGCGTCACTCAGTACCATGTTACTTTGTCTGGTGGGCCAACTATCCGCTATGGAATCCGACCCGACACCGACAGACGGCGGTGCTTCCGCCCCTCGTGCCGCCCGCGAACAGGACCTCGACTGGACCGAGTCCGAACGCGGCGCTCGATTTGCCTTCCGACGAAAGCAACTCGGTGCGGCCGCTGGCGGCCGGGATATCGGCTGTTCGCTCTACGAAGTCCCACCCGGAAAGCGTCCGTGGCCGACGCATTACCACGAAGGAAACGAAGAAGCACTCTTCGTCCTCTCGGGCAGTGGGACGCTCCACACTCGCGACGACGCGGCGGACATCGACCTCCGCCCCGACACGTACGTTGCACTCCCGTCCGGCGGCGAGTACGTGCGACAGGTCGAAAACGACGGCGACGGCCCGCTTCGGTATCTCGCGCTCTCGACGATGAACCACCCGGACGTGACCGTCTATCCCGACTCGGGCAAAGTCGGTGTCTTCTGTGGGTCCGCACCCGGTGGCGACTCGAATACGCGAACGCTTCACGACTACTTCCCACGGGACGCCGCCGTCGGCTACTGGGAGGACGAACCGACTGACGACCCGTAGTCTCGACTCGGGGCGGAGATTTATATACGAACCCGGGGCCACTCCGCCCCAGACATGGACAGTTCAGATTTCGAAGCCGCGTTTGCACTCCCGTTCGCCCGCGAAACGTCGTTCGACACCGTCGCCGTCGGCATTCTCGTGACGCTTGCCTCGTTCACGACGCCGCTGGCGGGTGTGCTCCTCGTCGGCTACGTCGTCCGACTCGTTCGCGCTGGTGCCGGGGGCGCGACTGCACTCCCGACGTTCGACGACGTGTTCGACATGGTAGTCGAAGGAGGGCGTCTCTCGGCAGTCATCGTCGCAGTACAACTTCCTGCACTCGCGCTCGTGGCTATCGTGCTCACCGCGTCAGATGCACCATTCGCCGTCGCCACCGCAGTCTCCGACCCTCGAATGCTCCAGTATCTCGACGGTTCGGTGTTCACCGTGCTCGGATTCGCCATCGCTGGGATTGCTGCACTCGGTGGAACGTATCTCGGCGTCGCGGCGACTGTTGCATTCGCCGCTGAAGGCTCTGTCGTCGCCTCGATTCCGCTGATTCGCTCTCTCGCGTCCGACACCTCGTTCGCGTCGGTCGCTTCGGCAGCGGCGTTCGTCGTCTTCGGCGGCCGACTGCTTGGGTTCCTCGGTGGCGCGATTCCTCTCGTCGGGATCGTGTTCACCGCGTGCGTGTCGTTTCTGACGCTCGTCGCGGCCGCGGCGCTCCTCGGTCGAGGAGTCGGCTGTTCAGAAATCGAGACGCAGATAGACCAGCAACCGGCGTTCAGTGGTGTCGAGTCGGTGTAGTCGAGAAGAGAGACTGAGACTGTGCTCGTCTCCGAGCGGGGTTACTCTGCGCCGACGAGTTCGGTAGATGCGTCTTTCGCGCCTTCGACGGTCTCACGGACCGCATCGACGCCCTTGTCGTGCAGGAGGTTGCCGACGACGACGACGTCGGCGTTCTGGCCCATCTCGTAGGCCGTGTCGTAGTCGTGAATGCCGCCGCCGTAGAAGAGCGTCGCCTCCTCGAGGGCGTCGTGGGCCGCGCCGACCTTCTTCGGGTCGCCGTACGTGCCGGAGTACTCGATGTAGACGATTTTCTGGCCGAACATCTTCTCGGCGACGCGAGCGAATGAGGCCACGTCTTCGGCAGACTGGTCCGTGTCGGCGTCGGTGTACTCGGCCACAGACGAGTCGGGGTTCATCACGATGTACGCCTCGGTGTGGGTGCGGTCCCAATCGAGGCCGTCTTCGATGCGGACCCACTCTTTGTGTGCGCCAGTAATCCAGAAGGAGTCACTGGCGTTGAACACGGTCGGAATGAGATAGCCATCGAGGCCCGGGTCGTCGATGACGACACCGGGGTTGGACGGCTCCTGATAGATGGGCACGTCGTACTTCGCGGTTGCCTGAATGACGCGCTCCATCTTCTCCTCGGTGATGTCGAGCGTGCCGCCGATTTCGAGGGCGTCGGTGCCGGTCTGGCACACGTCTTCGAACGTCTCTCCATCGGCCAGATCTTTGTCTGGGTCGATTTTCGTGATATGATCCCAGTCTTCCCACGGATAACTCATTGGTCGGTCTATACCGGAGGGGGCCTAAAAAGCGTGCGGATGAATTTTCCGATTAGTCAGCCGCAGACTGCCACTTCCGAACCGTATCCGCGCCGATGCCGTCTACTTTCGCGGCAACATCGTCCGGTTCGGCCGCTTTGAGGGTCTTGACGTCGTCGAACCCGGCATCTTTCAGTTTCTCGGCGGTCTTCGCGCCGATGCCTTTGATGCTCTCTAACTCGGACCCGCCTTCGCTGTTCTGCTGGGCTTGGTACTCCCGGAAGTTGCAGATGGGACAGCCGAGTTCCCACGGTTCGCGCTCACCGTCGTAGGTGATGCGCAGTTCCGGCAACTCGTGTTCCTCACACGAATCCTCTGTCACTTCGATGTCGCCACGACGCGGGAGTGGGAGCGAGTAGTCACAGTCGGGGTAGCGGGTACATCCGACGAGACGAGACCCGGAGCGGAGACGCTTGATGGCGAGTTCGCCGCCGTGTTCTTCGCCGCAGTCCGGGCACGTCCCGATGACCATGTCCTCTTCTTCGTCTGCCTCTTCGGCCTTACAGAGCGGACAGCCGTGGACGAACGTCTTGCGCCCGGCGAGCATCTTGATGTGGTGTAAGTCGTGTTCTTCACACGTCTCTTCCATGATGAGCGGCTTGCCCGTCGATGGGAGCGGCAGCGTGTACGTACAGTCGGGATACGAATCACACCCGATGAAGTACGACCCGCGACGGCTCTTTCTGACGACGAGGTCACCACCGCAGTCGGGACACGGACCGACGGTTTTGTCGGCCTTCAGTGAATCCTGGAGTTGCTTGCCGAGTTCCTCGCGGGACTCCATCAGGCCCTCGAACACGTCTTGCAGAATCTCTTTGGACTCTTCGGTGACGTCCTCCAGCGTGGCCTCACCGCGGGCGATGGCCATCATGTCGGATTCGAGTTGCGAGGTCATCTCCTCGCTGACGATGAGTTTCGCGAAGTCCTCGGATGCCTCCACGACGGCGCGGGCGAGACGGGTTGGACGCGGCGGGTCGCTCTCGATGTAGCCACGGTCGTAGAGTTTCTGAATCACGTCGTGACGGGTCGCTTTCGTCCCGATACCCATCTGTTCCATCGTCTCGATGAGACGCGACTGCCCGTAGCGACGGGGTGGTTGGGTCTGCTTCGCGTCGAGGTGGGTGTCGGCGACCGCGAGCGACTCGCCTTCTTCGACGTCGGGGACGAACGACTCGGTCGAGTTGAAGTACGGGTAGACCTCGTGGTATCCCGATTCGAGCAGACGCTTGCCGTTTGCCTTCATCGACAGCCCGGCGGCCTCGGCGACGACGCGGAGGTGCTCCCACACGGCGTCTTCTGCGACGGTCGCGAAGAAGCGCCGAACCACGAGTTCGTACACGTCCCACTCGTCTTCGGAGAGGTCAGACGCCGACGGAAGTTCGCCCGTCGGGTGAATTGGCGGGTGGTCGGTCGTCTCGTTGTCGCCTTCGGTCGGTTCGATTTCCTCCTGTTCGAGGAGTGACTCCGCGTCGTCCTTGAAGCGGCGGTCTCCCTCGAACGCGCCGAGGAGTTCGCGCGGGTCCAAGTCGTCGGGGTAGACCGTGTTGTCCGTCCGTGGGTACGTGATGTACCCGGCGGTGTAGAGGTCTTCTGCGATGCTCATCGCCCGCTGGGCGGAGTAGCCAATCGACCCGGCGGCGCGGATGAACTGCGTCGTGTTGAACGGCGCGGGTGGCGTGTCGGTTCGAGTGCGTCGCTTGACTGCCGTGACTTCGGCAGCGTCGACGCCGAGGAGCGTCTCGTAAGCCGACTCCGCAGCCTCCTCGTCCCAGATGCGCTCTGCTTCGGTTCCGTCGTCGTCGAGGTAGAAGTACTGGGCTTCGAAGGATTCGGCGGCCCCGTTGGCGTCCTTCGTCAGATTGGTAAACAGTTCCCAGTAGTCTTCGGGGTCGAACGCATCGATTTCGCGTTCTCGGTCGACGATGAGTTTCAGCGTCGGCCCCTGCACTCGGCCAACGGAGATGAAGTCGTTGCCGAGCTGGCGGGCAGAAAGCGAGAGGAATCGCGTGAGGGCGGCCCCCCACACGAGGTCGATAATCTGTCGTGCCTCACCGGCGGCGGCGAGATTGAAGTCGAGGTCGTCGGGATTCTCGAACGCCTCGGTCACTTCGCGTTTCGTAATCGAGGAGAACCGAACCCGGTCGACGGGCACGTCTTCGTTCACCTCGCGGACGAGTTCGTACGCCTCCTTGCCGATGAGTTCACCCTCGCGGTCGTAGTCTGTCGCGATGGTGACGCTGCCGGCACGGCGGGCAAGTCGTCGGAGGGCGGCGACGATGTTCTCCTGAGTGGGGTGTTTTTCGACGGGAGCGCTGATGAGTTCGACCGGTTCGACGTCACGCCAGTCGTTGTACTCCGGTGGGAAGTCAACACCGACGACGTGACCGGACAGGCCGATACAGCGCTTACCGCCCCACTTGTAGACGTTCACGCCGTTCATTCGCTCTGCGGAGGCCGTCTCGCCGCTCAAGATGTCGGCGATACGCCTCGCGGCGTTGTCCTTTTCTGTGATGATGAGGTCGGGGCCACGACTCATTGGCCGGCGATATGTCGGGGGGCGCCCTAAACCTTTCGTGCCCGAATTCGGCCCACAGAAGCCTCAATGCGTGCGTATACGGGCCTGTGCGAGTGGGAGCGCGCGCTTCGCGCGCGTGAGAGGTGTGTGGTATCGCTGCTGAGATGGACAGCGTGGTCTCTGTGTCGCGACGAACACCGTGCTCTGTGCTCGCGCACTCGCCTGCGACGAATTCCGCGACCCACATTCTTAACGCGGTTCCGACGAACCACAAACCGTGTCGAGCGAATCGCGCATCGATATGACCGACGGGGCGATTGCGCCCAAACTCCTCACGCTCTCGTGGCCGCTGGTCGCCGGAAACCTCCTCCAGACGCTCTACAATCTTGCAGACGTGTTCTGGGTTGGCCGTGTCGGAGCGGACGCCGTCGCCGCCGTCTCGCTCATGTTCCCCATGAGTTGGATGTTCGTCTCGACAGCGATGGGGATCACGGCGGCGACCATCGCACTCGTCTCGCAGCATATCGGCGCTGGCGAAGACAGAGCGGCAGACCACGTCGTCGGGCAGACGATTCTCCTCACGATTGCCGTCTCTGTCACCCTCGCAACACTCGGCTTCCTCTTCAGACACCCGTTGTTGTCCCTCATCGGCGCAGAAGGAGCGGTGTTCACCGAAGCACTCGCGTACATCGAGATTATCTTCCTGTCGCTCCCGCTCACGTTCCTCTTCTTCGCGTTTCGGGCCGCCTTACAGGGCGCAGGCGACACCAAGACGGCGATGTGGCTCATGGTCGTCTCGGCGGGGTTGAACGTCGTCCTCGACCCGGTTCTCATCCTCGGGTTCGGCCCGATTTCTGTCTTCGGCGTGAACCTGTCTGTCGCCGGGATGGGGACGCGCGGCGCGGCCATCGCGACGCTTATCGCCCGCCTGTTCGCCACCGGCGTCGGCGTCTACATCCTCCTGCGCGGTGACTGGGGTGTCAAACTCCACCTCGAAGACCTGCGACCCGACCCGGAGCGCCTGAAGAAACTCGTCGATATTGGCTCGCCAGCGACGCTCGACGGGTGGGCACGGAGCTTTTCCGCCGTCGTCATGGCAGGGTTCGTCGCCCGGTTCGGGCCGATCCCCACTGCGGCGTACGGCATCGGCCTTCGACTGATGTCTGTCTCGTGGTCGGTTTCGGGTGCTGTCGGGCAGGCAACCGCGACCGGTGTCGGGCAGAACCTCGGTGCACGAACGCCTGACAGGGCGGCGACAGTCACGTGGACTGCGGTGGCAGCAACGATGGGATTCCTCTTCGCTGCCGCTGGACTCGTCGTCGCGTTCCCTGCCGAGGCGATGCGCCTGTTCATCGACGACCAGGCCGTCGTCGACGCGGGAATCACGTTCCTCCGTATCATCGCGCCGTCGTGGGCGTTCTTCGGCGGCGTCATGGTCATTCAGGGTGCGTTCCGCGGGGCCGGAATCACGAAGGCGTCGATGGCGCTGTCGTTCCTCTCGCGATGGATTTTCCGCGTCCCCGTCGCCATCGCCGTCGCGTTTACGTGGACCGTCACGATTCCCGGTCTGGGCTCCATCTCCAGTCTCGCGTGGGGTGTCGAGGGACTCTGGTGGGCGTACGTCGCCGGTGCAGTCGGGTCGTTCGTCGTCGCAGTCGTGTGGTTCCGCGCCGGAACGTGGCGTGAAGGCGTGTTGGACCACGACGCGGTTCCCGCGGCGGGCGACGACTGAGAGAACCCTTCCCTGGACCTGACAGCCGAAACGATTTTTCAGAGTGCGTGTGGCAATACTGTATGCGACTGCCCTCCCCTCGAATGCGCCGCCTCATTCTCGGCTTTCTTCTCGTCACGAACCCGTTTTGGGGGCCGGCACTCGGGGTGACCGGCACCGACTACGTCTACGAGTCGACCGAGATAACGGTCGAAGAGAATCGCCTGGAGGTTTCCGACAGGCGTGCATCAATCGAGATGTATCACGGTATCTCCGGATTCGACTGTACGTGGGGGACGGCAGACACACGATACTGCACGCTGGAGGCGCTGACGCTGAACGAGACCGTGAGAGTCGACCACCCCACCATCACGTCGAGTTCGCCGGGATATCTCCACACCGACGAGGAGTACCTCGCGTACAGTGACGGCCGCGTCTACGCCTACAACTCGACGTGGGAAGATGGTCAGTTCGTCCTCTCGACGGAACGGATATCCGCGACCACCGCCCTCGACGATGTCGCGCAGTCGCTCTCGACATATCCGGACTCGGCCGCCGAACGAGCGATTCGACAGGGACGGATACGGACTGACGAACCGCTCTGGGCAGACGAAGGTGAAGGACGCGTGTTCGAGCTCGATGGTGAGTACTACGCCGTCTACCAGTCAGGGAGCACCAGTGCACTTGCCTCGAACCCGACGGCCGAAGCAATTCTGTCGTTCTTCGCCGTCGTCTACGGGGCGGTCGTACTCATCCAGCGAGACTAACAGCGAGGAAAAGACTGGGGCCCGCAGGTCGCAGTCGCGTTACTCGTCGAGTTTCTCGCGGAGCAGTTGGTTGACCGTTCCGGGGTCGGCGCTCCCCTTGGACTTCTGCATGACCTGTCCGACGAGGAAGTTCAGGGCACCGCCTTCACCCTCGTGGTAGTCGGAGACAGCGTCTGGGTTCTCGTCGATGGCTTCCTGCACGAAGCCGCCGATTTCGTCGTCGTCGGCCTTGCCGAGGCCTTCTTCCTCGACGATGGTGTCGGGGTCGGTTCCCTCGTCGAGCATCTTGCGGAGGACGATTTCTTCGGCGTTCTTCGTCGTCACCTCGTCGGCGTCGACGAGTTCGATGAGACGGGTGAACTCGTCGAGGCGGTCCGACACGTCGGTGATGAGCATGTCACGGTAGTTGAGTTCGCCCAGCAGGTTGTCGGCGACCCACGTCGCGGCGAGGTCGGCGTCGAACTCGGCGGCGACGTCCTCGAAGAAGTCAGCGACTTCCTTCGTGGAGGTGAGTTTCGAGGCGGACTCTTCGTCGAGGCCGTACTCGGTCTGGAACCGCTCGCGGCGGGCGTCCGGGAGTTCCGGAATCGGAATCTCTTCTTTCCAGTGGGCCACCTGAAGCGGCGGCAGGTCGGCTTCCTGGAAGTAGCGGTAATCTTTCTCCTCTTCTTTCGAGCGCATCGAGACGGTGATGCCGCGGGATTCGTCCCAGTGGCGAGTCTCCTGTTCGATGGCGCGGCCACGCTTGACGGCGTTCTTCTGGCGGGTGACCTCGTAGGCGAGCGCTTTCTCTGCGCCTTTGTGACTCGAGATGTTCTTGACCTCCGTCCGGTTCGCGGCTTCGAGCGTCTCGTCGGAGATAGACCCGTCGTCTGCGACTTCGTCGGCAGGGACGAGCGAGATGTTGGCGTCGATACGGAGCGACCCGTCGCGGGTGGCGTCGAAGACGCCGAGATATTCGAGCACTTCTTCTAACTTGGCGAGGAACGCGCGGGTCTCTTGCGGACTCCGGAAGTCGGGTTCCGTGACGATTTCCATCAGCGGCGTGCCGGCGCGGTTGTAGTTGACGAGCGTGTAGTCCGCGGTGTCGATGCTGCCGCCTTTGTGCTGGAGACTGCCGGGGTCCTCTTCGAGGTGGGCGCGCGTGATGCCGATTTTGCGGCGCTTGCCTTCGACGGAGACTTCGAGCGTCCCGTCGGCACAGATCGGGGCGTCGTACTGGGTGATCTGGAAGTTCTTCGGCAGGTCGGGGTAGTAGTAGTTCTTCCGGTGGAACCGGGTGTCTTCGGCGATCGTGGCGTTGAGCGCCTTGCCGATTTTGACCGCCGACTCGACGGCGTTCTCGTTGAGTACCGGGAGCGCACCCGGGAGTCCCAGACAGACCGGGCAGACGCGAGTGTTCGGCGCTTCGTCTTCGGCAGGCTCGGTCGAACAGCCACAGAAAATCTTCGTGGACGTCTCGAGTTGAACGTGGACTTCCAACCCGATGACGACCGCGAGTTCGCGCTGTTCGAGCGCTTGCGCAGTCATTAGGCGCGCTTCGACGGCGGTGGGCTAAAGACTAACGGGACGGGCGCGAGCGGACGGTCTGTCGGTGTCGGTTCGAATCGATTGCTGTCTCGGCGTTGGCTCGAACCGAACGCGCTCTTCCGTCGTTCACCCGCGGCGGTTCCACTTATCATGGCGCGCCTCCTCTCGGGACGTAATTCAAATGACCGAGGAACTCAAAGCCCGCGTCTGCGACGCCATCGACGCCCGCGCAGACGACATCGTCGCCTTCGCAAAAGACGTGCAGTCCGAGCCCGAACTCGGCTACAAGGAAGTCGAGACGACGAAAAAAGTCGTCTCGCTGTTCGAAGACCTCGACCTCGATGTCGAGACGGAACTCGCGATTACCGGTGCCCGCGCTCGCGCCGGGTCTGGAGAGTTCGTCGCGGCCGTGCTCGGCGAACTCGACGCACTCGTCAACCCCGACCACCCACTGGCAGACCCCGACACTGGCGCGGTTCACGCCTGCGGTCACAACGCGCAACTCGCCCACCTCGTCGGCTCTGCTATCGGTCTCGTCGGAAGCGGTGTCGTCGACGACCTCGACGGCGCAGTCGAGTTCGTGGCCGTTCCCGCCGAAGAGTATCTCGACCTCGACTACCGACGCCAACTCCTCGACGCGGGCGACATCGAGTTCTTCGGCGGCAAGCAGGAACTCATCCGTCGCGGCTACGTCGACGACTGGGACGCCGCCGCGATGATGCACGCCGGCAGCAACACGCCGGAGCGGACGATTACGAGTAGTTTTTCCACGAACGGATTCGTCGGAAAGTTCGTCACCTATCGCGGGGTAGAAGCCCACGCGGGTGCGGCCCCCGAAGAAGGTGTCAACGCCCTCAACGCCGCGATGCTCGGCATGAACGCAGTGCACGCCCAGCGAGAGACCTTCCGCGACGAAGACCACGTCCGCGTCCACCCCATCATTACGCGCGGTGGCGACGGGGTGAACGTCGTTCCGGCCGAAGTGACCATGGAATCATACGTCCGCGCGGCCGCTATCGACGCTGTTGCGGAGACGAACCAGTCGGTCAACCGCGCGCTCGCGTCCGGTGCGATGGCCGTCGGTGGCGACGTCGAAATCGAAGACTACCCCGGGTACATGCCGTTGCAGACGAACGAGACGCTCGCATCTGTCTACGACGAGAACGCCCGCGACATCGTCGGCCCGAACGCCGTCACCGAGGGCCAACCGCACCTCTCTGGGTCGACCGACATGGGCGACGTCACGCAACTCGTCCCCGGTATCCACCCGTGGACTGGCGGTTTCGAGGGTGCGGTCCACGCCCGCGACTTCCGCGTCGTCGACGAAGAGATGGCGTACGTCATCCCGGCGAAACTCACGGCGTGCATGCTCGTCGACGTGCTTACCGACCCCGACGCGATGGCTGCTCTTCGTGACGCGAAATCACAAAAGCGGTCGCGTGAAGACTACCTCGATGCGGTTCGAGCGTTCCGTGCGACGACGACTGAATCGTACCGCGAGTAACATCCTGAATCGAGGAGTCTGTGTGCGTTCGGGTCTCCGGACCCAACTGTCACTCGATTCGTGAGGCGAGCGAAGCAGGGGGTAGTCCGTTCACACACGTATCACATTATCGGTGATTGTCTGACGCACTTTTATGTCTCACGCGCGGGGCTATATTACTCATGAGTAATCGGGTGGAGGAACTCGAATCTAAGGTTGCAGAGCTGCAGGCCGCAGTGAACGGACTCACTGAGGAACTCGTCGAATCCAAAGAGCGACTTCGACAACTGGAAGACGCGAACGACGTGGAAGTGCCATCGCGTGCCCCACGACGTCGCGGCGACTGGACGCCTGCCGAAGAAGGAGCGCCTGAAAACGCCCCCGAGGCGGATGCGGCCGACGGCGATGAGACTAAAACAGATGAGGCCGACGTTGGTGACGAAGAAGAAAGTCAGACTCCCGAAGACGACATCATCGTCGCCTGATCGGGCGCGCTGACACACATACGACGCGCCCCTGTGTCCATGCGGCGCGTTCCCTTGCGGGCGTCGCCCGCGTGAACACCAACACATGCACATCAAAGAGCTCGTCCTTGACGGTTTCAAGAGCTTCGGGCGGCCGACCCGTATCCCGTTCTACGAGGATTTCACGGTCGTTACGGGCCCGAACGGTTCTGGAAAGTCGAACATCATCGATGGCGTCCTGTTCGCCCTCGGCCTCGCCCGCACTCGCGGGATCCGCGCCGAGAAACTGACAGACCTCATCTACAACCCCGGCCACGCCGACGGGAGTGACGAGGCGGTGGCGCAACCCAAGGAAGCGAGCGTCACGGTCGTTCTCGACAACTCCGAAGGCACGCTCGACCGGTCGCAGGTCGTCAACGCCGCAGGCACGGACAAAATCGGCGACGTCGACGAAATCACCATCAAGCGCCGCGTCAAGGAGACGCCGGACAACTACTACTCGTACTACTATCTCAACGAGCGGTCGGTCAACCTCTCGGACATCAAAGACCTCCTGGCACAGGCCGGTATCACGCCGGAGGGGTACAACGTCGTCATGCAGGGCGACGTGACCGAGATTATCAACATGACGCCCTACCAGCGCCGGGGCATCATCGACGAAATCGCAGGCGTCGCCGAGTTCGACGCGAAGAAAGACGCCGCCTTCGAGGAGTTAGAGGCGGTCCAAGAACACGTCGACGAGGCCGGCCTGCGTATCGAAGAGAAGGAAGGGCGTCTCGACCAACTCGCCGACGAACGCGAGACGGCGCTTCAGTACAAGAACCTCCGCGACGAGAAAGAAGAGTACGAAGGTTATCTGAAGGCGGCGGAACTCGAAGACAAGCGCGACGACCTCTCGCGCACCGAATCGCGCATCGAGTCGACCGAATCCAAACTCGAAGGCCTACAGGCAGAACTCGACGAGAAACAGGGCAAAGTCACCCGTCTCGAAGAGGACCTCGAAGACCTCACCCACGAAATCGAGCGTAAGGGCGAGGACGAACAACTCCGCATCAAATCCGAGATGGAGGAGATAAAAGGCGACATCGCACGCCTCGAAAACTCCATCGAAGCGGCCGAAGAGAAGCGACAAGACGCCGAAGCCGAACGCCGGAAAGCGTTCGTCGATATCGACCGCAAACAGGAGAAGATAGACGACCTGTCTGGCGATATTCGCGAAATCAAGGTCGAGAAAGCGTCGGTCAAAAGCGACATCCAGTCCAAGCAGGTCGAACTCTCCGAAGTGCAGGCCGAAATCGACTCGGTCGACACCGAGTTCGACGAACTGAAGTCCGAACTCACGGAGAAAAAAGAGACGCTCGACGAGTTCAAAGACGAGAAGAACGACCGACAGCGTGCCAAAGACCGCCTCCTCGACGACGCACGCCGGCGTTCGAACGAAATCTCTGAGACGCAGACGGAAATCGACGAGGCGCACGAGCGTATTCCAGAGCTGAAGGCGACGCTCTCAGACCTGCACAGCGAACTCGACACCGCCGAGAAGAACAAGGCGAAGATAGACGGGATTATCGAGGACTTGCAGGCCGAGAAGGCCGAGTTGAAAGACGACCTCTCGGAGGTCAACGACGAACTCCAGACCAAACAGTCCGAGTACGCCCGTCTCGAAGCGCGTGCTGGGTCTGACGGGGACAACTCGTGGCCACGGGCGGTCACGACGATTCTCAACGCCGGCATCTCGGGCGTTCACGGCGCAGTGGGCCAACTCGGGTCGGTCGATGGTGAGTTCGCCAAAGCCTGTGAGACGGCCGCCGGTGGCCGCCTCGCCAACGTCGTCGTCGACGACGACGGGGTTGGGTCGTCCTGTATCGACCACCTGAAGTCCCGAAACGCGGGTCGAGCGACGTTCCTTCCCATCTCGAAGATGGACAACCGTGGCCTGCCGAGCAAGCCGAATCACCCCGGCGTCGTGGACTTCGCGCGCAACCTCGTCGACTACGACAGTCAGTACGAGACCATCTTCTCGTACGTTCTCGGGTCGACGCTCGTCGTCGAAGACATGCAGACCGCTCGCGCGCTGATGGGCGACTACCGGATGGTCACCCTCGACGGTGACCTGGTCGAACGCTCCGGTGCGATGACCGGTGGGTCCGGCGGTGGCTCTCGATACTCCTTTTCGAAGTCGGGCGAAGGCCGGCTCGAACGCATCGCCAAGGAAATCACGAAACTCGAAGACCGCCGTCGGTCGCTCAACGGCGAAATCCGCGACATCGACGACGACCTGGAGGACGCCCGTGGACGAGCCTCTGACGCGGCAGACCGAGTTCGTGCAATCGAGCGCGAAATCGAAGACGCACAGGAGGATATCGACGACGCGGAAGCAGAAATCGAGGAGTTGAACGACCGACTCGACGACCTGCAGTCCGAACGTGAATCCGTCGACGAACAGATGTCGGCGCTCGACGACGAGATCGCCGAGTTCGACGAGGAGATTTCGGCGGTCGAAGCCGACATCGCCGACATCGAACAGGAACTCGCGGACTCAGAGATTCCGAAACTCACCGCGAAAGCCGACGAGATTCGCGCCGATATCGACGAACTCGAAGACCGGATGGGGACGCTCGATAGCCGTCTCAACGAGATACAACTCGAAAAACAGTACGCCGAAGACGCGGTCGACGACCTCCACGACACGGTCGAGACCGCACAGAACCGCAAGGCAGAAGCACGCGAGACCGTCGCAGACGCCGAGTCGAAGATCGAAGACCGCGAAGACGACCTCGACGCGAAGCGCGAGGCAGTCGCGGAACTCGAAGAAGAACTGGTCGACCTCAAAGAAGACCGCCGCGAACTCCAAGAGGAACTGCGCGACGCGCGGTCTGCTCGCGACGAGAAGAAAGACCGGGTGAACGCGGTCGAATCCAAACTGGAGAGCCTCGAGTCTGCGGCCGAGCGACTCGAGTGGGAAATCGACGAACTCCAGTCGCAGGTCGGCGACTACGACCCCGAAGAGATTCCCGACCACAGCACGGTCGAAGCCGAAATCGAGCGCCTGACCGAGGAGATGGAGGCGCTCGAACCCGTCAACATGCTCGCGATCGACGAGTACGACGACGTGAAGGCTGACCTCGAAGACCTCCAAGAGCGTCGCGACGTCCTCGTCGAAGAGCGTGACGCCATCAGTGAGCGTATCGACCAGTACGAGTCGCAGAAGAAACAGACGTTCATGGAGTCGTTCGACGCCATCGCAGAGAACTTCACCGACATCTTCGAACGACTCTCCAACGGGACGGGCCACCTGCACCTCGAGAACCCCGAAGACCCATTCGAAGAGGGGCTGACGATGAAAGCCCAGCCGGGTGACAAACCGATTCAGCGCCTCGACGCGATGTCCGGTGGTGAGAAGTCGTTGACGGCACTCGCGTTCATCTTCGCGATTCAGCGCCACAACCCCGCGCCGTTCTACGCCCTGGACGAGGTGGACGCGTTCCTCGACGCCGCGAACGCCGAACGCGTCGGCCAGATGGTCGACGACCTGGCGGGCGACGCGCAGTTCGTCGTCGTCTCGCACCGCTCTGCCCTGCTCGAACGCGCCGAACGCGCAATCGGTGTGACGATGCAAGGCGACAACGTCAGCGCCGTCACCGGCATCCAGTTCGGCGGGAACGAAGCAAGCGACGGGAGCGTCGATGCCGACGGCGATGACGGCGGAGACGACGCCGATGGCAACGATGCCAGCGGCGACGACGATACTACCGATGGCGATGGCCACGGTGGTGACGGCGACGACGAAACGACGGAACCGGAGGTCCCGGCGGATGACTGACGACATCCCGAAACTGAACCTCTCGCGAGACCGTGGCGAGTCCGATGACAGCGAGACGTTCTCGTTTTCGGGTGATTCGGACCTCGAGACGGACCAGCAAGGCGACGCTGTCGACGACGTGCTTCCGGACGACGTCTCCGAGTCGGACGACGACGAAGTCGAGCCAGTCGAACTCCTCGTGCAACTCGCCAAAGAGGGGCAAATCGACCCGTGGGATATCGACATCGTCGACGTGACGGACGCGTTCCTCGAACGACTCGATGCGATGGACCTCCGGACGACTGGGCGGGCGCTGTTCTACGCGAGCGTCCTCTTGCGGATGAAATCCGACGAACTCCTCGCACCCGACGAACCCGCCGAGGAAGAACTCGAACCGTGGGAACTCGCCTTACAGGGTGGCGGCGACGACGGACATCCCGGCGACGACGTGTCCGGATTCGACCCCATCAACGCGCTCGAAGACGAGATGGACCGACGCCTCGAGCGCAAACACGCTCGTGGATCGCCCGAGACGCTGGACGAACTCGTCCACGAACTCCGTGAAGCAGAACGCGGGTCGTGGTGGAAACGCCGCCGCGAGTACGACACGTCCGAATCGCCGCGCGGGTTTTCCCGTGGGACGCAGACGCTCGACTACCACGCCGCCGGCGACATGCGCGGTGCCGGCGAACCGACCGAAGACGACGTGACGGGAACCGCCCACAACGAAGACATCGAGGCAATCGTCGAGGAAGTGGGTGACGTGCTTTCGACCCACTACGAGAAGGGTCGCGACGAGGTGTTGTTCGCCGAGATTCGACACGTCGCCGACACCGTGATGACGACGTATCTCGCGCTGCTGTTTCTGTCTCACCGGAGCGTCGTCCGCCTCCAGCAGGACGAGATATTCGGTGACCTCTGGATTCGAAACCCCGACGCGTTCGACGACGCTGAACGGAGCGAACGACATCCCGACGGCGAACAAGAAGTCGAAGCGGTTGTCAGCGACTGACGACGGTATTCTCCTGAGGTTCGCTCTTCAGTAGCCGATGCGGTGTCGATATCGGCACCCAGGTTAGTTCTCCTCGTCTGTCGTGGTCGAGGATTCGTCGTCGTCGGCAGCTGTTTCGTCGTCGTCGATGGCTGTCGAATCGTCTTCAACAGGCGCTGACTCGGCGTCGTCGGTGGATACGGTTTCGTCGGAAGTCTCGTCCGCGTGGGAATCGAGTGTTGCGTTCGCGGCCAGTTTTTCGGCCCTCGATTCGGCGTACGACGCACCGAGGTAGCCGCCGGCAGCACTGAGGCCGACGGTGTACAACGCGACCAGTACGAAGCCGATTCCGACCAGCACGATGACGAACACGGGGCCGGCGACTTCACCGGTTACGACCGACCCGATCGACATGACAGTAAACAGGAGGAGGAATATCGCGACCAGCGGGAGCGAAGCGATCAGTCCAGACACTGCACCGACTCGTATCCCGCGGTCTGTCCCTTCGGCGTGGAGGTAGCCCGCAACGGCCCCGCCGAGGATGGGTGAAAACGGGATGATGGCCGTGAAGAAGGTGACGACGGCACCCAACAGCGCGTGAAGGTAGAAGTTCTCTCCACGAGTGGCGAGTTCTGTCGAGTCGGCCGTGAGTTGGGTGGTTGTCTCTGGAGTCATACCACTAGTTGGCTTCGAGAAACGAAATACTGCGCGAGCAGCCCGCTCGCTTGGTTGTGCGACGTGGTTACGACAGGTGTGCAGTCACGTCAGTCGAAGAAATCATCCCGACGTAGTCGTCGTCTACGACTGGCAGGTGTTTGATGCCGTAGGTCGTCATCATCGCCGCAACCTCCTCCATGTAGAGGTCCGGGGTGGCGGTTTCGACGTCGGTCGTCATCACGTCAGCCACCGACAGTTTCGTGACGTCTTTGCCGTCTGCGACGGCATTGAGAACGTCCGTACTGCTGATAATCGACCGTGGTGTCGTCCGGACGACCAGTGCGCTGATGTCCATGTCGCGCATCTTCTGTGCGGCATCCATGACGGTCGCATCCTTCGAAATAGTCTCGAGCGGTGTTGACATGACGTCTTTGACTTTCACTCTGTCTGTAGAACTCATGGCATACAGAACGGAGTTGAAAGGTTATGAAAGTTTACTCGGTGGGTGATACCACTTGTCGGAGGGGGGACAGTCACTCGGAGACGAGACGGCGGAGAGATTACTCGACGTAGGCTCCGATGAGGGGAGCGAGTTTCTCTTTCGTCTCTGCGGGGATCGCCTCGTCCGGCGTGTTGATGGTTCCTTCGAGGGCAGAGTGGCTGTCCGTTTCGTGGCCATCGGGAATCTTGCGGATTGCAGCCTCGACAGTCTCTTTGATGGACTCCTCGTTGGCGGCGGCGTTCTTCAACACCTCGTCGAGGGTGACTTCGCTGTCTTCTTTCCACACGTCGTAGTCGGTGACGCCGGTGATAGTCGCGTAGGCGATTTCGGCCTCACGGGCGAGTTTCGCTTCGGGGATGGTGGTCATGCCGACGATGTCCCACCCCTGTGCGCGGTAGTGTTCGCTCTCGGCTTTCGTGGAGTACGACGGGCCTTCGATGCAGACGTAGGTGCCGCCTTCTTGAACGTTGGCGTCGGTGGCTTCTTCAGCGGCTTCAGTGAGGATGGAGACGAGTTCTTCGTCGTACGGCATCGCGAACGGCTGGTGGACGACGAGTCCCTCGTCGAAGAACGTCAGCGGGCGGTGTTTCGTGCGGTCGTAAATCTGGTCTGGGACGACGAGCGTCTGCGGCGGCAGGTCTTCTTTCAGACTGCCGACGGCGTTACTGGCGAGGATGTGGGTGACGCCCAGTTTCTTCAGCGCGAAGATGTTCGCGCGATACGGGAGCGTCGTCGGGGAGTGCTGGTGGTCGGGGCCGTGTCGAGGCAGGAAGACGACTTCGCGGCCGGTGTCGCCGAACTCACCGACGATTGGCGTCGTCGAGGGTTCGCCGAACGGTGTCTCGACCGGTTCCTCACGGGTGTTTTCGAGGGGCAGTGCCTCGTAGATTCCGCTGCCGCCGATAAATCCGATTTTCATATTCGAACGAGGTGGAGGGTGCACAAAATCGTGGCGAAACCGTGTCTCGTGGCGAATCTGTGGCTCGACCATGACGCCTGTGTCGAGGAGGAAGATGAGAACCGCGAATCGGGCCACAGGAAAATGGTGTCGCGGAGATGGCGTCGATACCTACTCGTGGTGTACCGCTTGAGACCAGCAGTCCTGCCCGGGCAACTCGGCCAAATAGTGACAATTCATTGGCAATAAAATATATAAGGAATGTTCTATGTAACCAATTAGCATGGCGTCAGAATTTGGCGTGTTGTCGCTCGTACCACCATTGTTGGCAATCGTGCTGGCAGTTGCAACCCGGAGGGCGATGCTGTCGCTCTTCATCGGCGTTTGGGTTGGGGGAATCATCTATACCGGTGGTACAGGTGTCGCACAGTTGTACGATTGGATCGTCACGTCTATCGGTGGAAGTACGTTCAACGCGAAGATTCTGGTGTTCACACTCCAGATCGGGGCCGGGATTGCACTCATCTGGCGGTTAGGGGGTGCAATCGCTATCACCAACTTCGCGACGAAACGAATCGACTCACACAGGAAAATCGGGATTGCGACGTGGTTACTCGGTATCCTGTGGAACTTCGACGACTACGCGAACAACGCGATCGTCGGGAGTTCGATGAAGAACCTCGCCGACGAACTCAAGATGTCGCGCGAGAAGTTGGCGTATCTGCTCGACTCGACTGCCGCGCCGGTGGCGACGATTGGTATCTCGAGTTGGGTCGCCTTCGAAATCGGTCTCATCGCCAACCAGTACGAAGAACTCGGTATTCAGGCTGAAACGCCCTCTGCTGCCGCGACGTTCATCCAGAGCATCCCGTTCAACGTGTACGCGATTCTCGCGATTGCGATGGTCGGTATCATCGTCGTCACCCAACGGGACTTCGGCGAGATGCTCGACGCCGAAACGCGCGCCCAGCGGACGGGGAACGTCATCCGAGAGGACGCACAACCGCTCCAGAACATCAAGGACGAACTGGGTGAACCACTCTCCGATGATGCGCCACTGCGCGTGTTCTTCCTGCCAGTCATCGCGCTCGTTTCCGTCGTCATTGGCGGTGCAGCGATGATGGGCTACGCACCCGGCCGAACGCCCGTCGAGATGGTCAGTAACACCGACGTCGCGACGGCGCTCGTCTGGGGGTCGTTCGCGATGGTGACGATGGCCATCGTCGTCGGATTGAGCGAGAACATCATGTCGCTCAATCAGGCGATGGAGACGGTTCTCGACGGGTTCGGGACGATGCTCCCGGCGGTCAGTATCCTCGTCCTGGCGTGGTCGATCGGTGCCGTCGCGAGTGCGTTGGGAACCGGCGCATACGTCACGCAGTACGCGACGGGTGTCGTCTCGCCCATGATGGTTCCCGTCGTCGTCTTCATCACCTCGGCGTTCATCTCGTTCGCTATCGGGACGTCGTGGGGGACGATGTCCATCATGACGCCGATCGTCATCCCGTTGGCGTGGGCGATTGGTGGGAACGACCCGAGCTTCATCGCCGTCGCCATCGGTGCGATGTTCAGCGGTGCCATCTTCGGCGACAACTGTTCGCCGATTTCGGACACGACCGTCCTCGCGTCGACGTTCGCAGGAGCGGACCACATCGACCACGTCCGGACACAGATGTACTACGCGTTCACCGTCCTGCTCGCCACCATCGTGGTGTACTTCCTGTACGGTGCAACGAATGCCAGTCCGCTCGTGCTGCTCCCGTTCGGGATTCTGACGCTCGTCGGCCTCGTCTACGGATTCTCCGAACTGGACGCCCGACGCAAGGATCTCTCGGCGAAACCCGCCTCGTCGAAGGCAGCCGCGAGAAACCTGAGCAGCGACGACTGAGATCGCGTTCAACTCACATTTTCATTTTTCGTCGATTACAGTCCACTCGCGAGAGGACAGTGCGGACGCTGTGGCGAATCCGTGCCTAGACGATGAGGCCTGCGTCGAGGAGGAAGATGAGAATCGAGAGTATCGGCACGCTCAACAGCGTCGTCGCGAAGACGGCCGCAGACACGAACTCGGCGACTGAGACGGTCGACCCCGACGTATCCCCGAACTCGCCGACGAGGATGAGCGGCGTCACCGCAGCAGGCATCGCGGATTCGAGCACGAACGTTCGGGCGACGACTGGGTCACTGAATCCGGCGACGAGGACGATTCCAACGGCGACTGCGGGGGCGACGGCCATCTTCAACACCGCGACCAACCCGACTTCTCTGAGCGTCGCCCCGAGGTCAGCACTGGCGAGTTGGATGCCAAGGATGAGGAGCATGACCGGAATCGAGGAGTCGCCGACGAGTTTCAGTGTCTGCATCGCTGGAATCGTCGTCGGTGGGACGACACCGAGCCATCGTGCAGCGAGTGCGGCGACGACGGCGTATACCAGCGGAATCTTGAGGACGCGGGTGAGGCCGATGCGCCACGCGGCGGGGCCTTCGTCAGTACGGGACGCTCCACGTCCAGCAATGTACACACCCAATGTGTAGACGAGCACGCCCTGTACAGCGAGATAGACGACCGCTGTGGAACGGCCGGTGTCGCCGAAGGCGAACGAACTGACCGGGATGCCGTAGTTACCGGAGTTGGGAAAGGCAGCGACGAGAACGAGCGCGCCGAGAAGCGGTTCAGAGATGCCGACGAGTCGCGCGACGACCCCTGCCACGAGAATCATCAGGACGTGGAAGGCGACGACGCTGCCGACGATGGTCGCGAGCGTGGACCCGGCGAGCTCGGTCGTCGCGAGGCTGTAAAACACGAGTGCTGGCGCGAGCACGTAGACGGTCACGGTGTTGAGCGGGTCGGGGTCGATGTCACGAGTTCTGCCCAGGACGAACCCCACCGCCCCGATCGTGAGGATGGGCAAGAGCGCCGTGACGAAGATAGAGAGAAGTGACGACATACGCGTGGCGACGAAGGTGACACTCTCCAAGGTTTCGCTTCGCTGGCGAGGCCACCTGTATGAGCGCACAAGACGCTCGCGTCGAGATGCAGTGTCGAAACGAGATGGTGGCGGCCGAGGTTAGGCACCGAGGCCGTCGTTGTCGAGGAGACGCCAAGCACCGTCGCCGGCGGATTCGACGACGTCGCGTCGTTCCATCTCTTGGATGACTTCGGTCATCCGGTCGGGTTGGGCGATCTCCATCTCGATACGGTCTACGTCGTGGAACTCAGCGAGGTAGTGACGGATGTCGTCCAACTCGAACGTCTCTTCGTCGGCCTTCGACATGACGCCAGAGATGAGGTCTATCATGTCTTCGATGAAGTTCCACGGGTAGACGACCCACGCCCACTCTTCGAGACGCTCACCGACGTAGTCGGGTTCGAACTCACTCGTCTGGAGGAGTTGAAGCGTCGCGGTGCGGACTTCACCTGCGTTTCGGTCGGTCACGTACTCGTAGGCCCGTTCGATCGACCCGCCGGTGTCGGCGATGTCGTCGATGATGAGCACGTCTTTGCCTTCGACGCTCCCCTCTGGCATGGGGTAGCGTACTTCTGGTTCGTTCGACTTCTGAGCAGTACCGACGTAGTGCTCCATCTTGAGACTCGTCAGGTCGTCGAGACCGACGAAGTCACAGATACAGCGCCCCGCAAACCAACCGCCGCGTGCCAGCGCGACGATGACTTCGGGTTCGAACTCGGACGATTTGACGTCGTCTGAGACGTCACGACAGAGTCCGTAGATGTACTCCCAGTTTGTGATGGTGCACTTAAATTCGTCGGGGAGGTCGCCCATAACTTCTGTTCACCGTCCGTATTGGGGTGCCTGACTCCCTTTAATCTGTACGACTCGCCTCGCCCATGTGGGACAGTCACAACACACGGAAAAATCCCATTAAGATGCCATTAATCGGGTGCTGAAGCGTTCAGGCACTCTATAACCCATGTTAACAAGAGTCATAGTTATAGTGGAATAGCGAGTATCCGACTTCGTAGGTGAAAGACATATGCACACGTGTGGTAACTGTGGTGAGTTCGTGTCCCGAGATTTCGTCCGGGTCTTTGGTAACGATATGGACGAAGTAGTCGGGTGTCCCGCTTGTATGAACATGCGAGAAGTGATGCAGGGCTACGGCGCGGCGGCCAGCGAGAGTCGTGTTCGCTGGACGCGTGCGTAAATCGGCAGTAGATCCCCGCTTTTTCTCGCCCTCCTCGGTTCATTGCTCCCCCGCTCGACCCACGGGTTTGATACAGTCCCATGCAGTGCGCATGTGCATGGACCGCCGACGCGCCCTCCTCGTCGATGCATTCACGACCGAACCGATGTCAGGCAACGTCGCTGGTGTCGTCCCCGACGCCGACGGCCTCGACGCGGAGCAGATGCGCGCAATCGCGGCCGAACTCGGCGCGAGCGAGACGGCCTTCGTCTGTTCGTCGTCCAGCGCCGACCGCCGAATTCGATACTTCACGCCGACACGCGAAATCGACCTCTGCGGGCACGCCACGATTGCGGCCCACGCCCACCTCGCTGCTGAACGCACGCTCGACCCGGGAACCCACACGCTCGAAACGAACGTCGGAACACTCGACATCGACATCGGCGAACTCGGTGAGGTGTGGATGACACAGGACGCACCGACGATTCAACCGCTCGACGTCGACTACGGCCGAATCGCGACCATGCTCGGCATCGACGTCGCCGCACTCCAGGACGTTGGTGAAGACCTCCCCATCGCGCTCGCATCGACCGGACTTCCGTTCGTCATCGTCCCGGTGAACTTCCTCGAACATCTCTCCGGTGCCGCTCCTGACCTCGACGCTATCGACGAATTCACCACCGAGCACGACGCTGCAGGCATCTACGCGTTCACGTTCGACACCATCGACGGCGACTCGACGCTCCACGCTCGCTGTTTCGCCCCTGGCGTCGGCATCCCCGAAGACCCCGCAACCGGAACTGCCAGCGGTGCCTGCGGCGCGTATCTCCGGCAGATGGGTGCGTTCGACTCCGTGCCAGACGAACTCCGGTTCGAACAGGGACACTTCGTGGACCGCCCCAGCCTCGTCCGCGTCACCGTCGACGAACAGATACAGGTCGGCGGACGGGCAGTGCAGTCGCTCGATGGAACACTCACCGTTCCAGCGTTCGAAGACGACGATATCATCGAGGCGTAACGCCCCGAGCGTCGGTGGCCGACGCCGAAATCAGAGTCCGGGCGTCGAAGAACGAGCGTACCCGATGTACCGCAATTACCCGATGTACCGCAAGTCGTCGTCGCTCGCGATTCCGCCCTGTTGTTGCTGCTGCATCTCTTGAATCTTCGCGGCGACTTCTTTCATCTCTTCTGCCCGGTCTTCGAGCGCTTCGAAGTCGACGCTGAAGTCGAGGAAGTCTTGCAGTACCTCGATGACGGCCTGTGCGCTCTGTGGGTCGACCAGATAGCCACTGGTCTCGCCCATGAGACACGCCGCCTCGAAGCCGCGACGGCCACCGAGGCCGAGAAGCAGCCCGGAGACGCCGACGATGCCGCCTGCTGGTTCGTCTTCACGGAACTCGACGCCAACGTCTTCGAGTTCCTCGCGCATCGACTCGTCGGTGACGCCACCGAGAACGGACGGTTCGTCGACGAGCTCACCGGTCGGAACGCCGCCCAGTGCGAACAATCGTTCGGCACCGAACTCCTCGGCAACGTCGAGGAAGGCGTCCGTGAGGTGGTAGTGCCCCTCGTTCGACTGTGCCTGGTGGTCGCCGGTGAGTAACAGCAGGTCAGGTCCCTCGCCCGGTGTCACGACGGCGTGGACTTCGGCGTGGGTCAGTTCGGCGATGCCGTCGTCGAGGCTCACCTGCGGTGGGAACACGTCGGCGTAGATGCGACGGACCAACGTGGCGTCCTCGAACTCTTCGAGCAGGTGCTCGACGGCGAGTTTTCCAACGTTGCCGACGCCCGGCAGTCCCTCGATGAAGACGGGGTCGGTGAGGTCAGCCTCGGCGACAGCCTCGATTTCGATGTCGTCCATGCACATAGTGCCGAACGCACCGGTTAAGAGGGCGTCGGTAGCCGAATCCGAGACTACTCGTCTGCGACCCGGCGCTTGCGCGCACGACGGTACTCGCCGTACGGGTCCTCAGGGTTGAACGGAGCGGGCGCGCTGTTCTCTGTGGATGCGCCACACTCAGGACACGAAGAAGAAAGTGAGTACACCGGGCGTTCGTGGCGGTCGCGCCACACACTACACACCCGGATGTCAGATTTCATTACTCGTCGTCGCCGCTGCGTTCGCGGTGGTACTCTGCGGTGCCACCGGCCGCTTCGATAGCTTCGCGGGCGCGAGCGACACTTGCGTCGAGTTCCGATTCGGCGGTCTTGTAGTCGGGCGCTTTCACCTTGATGCGGTATTCGGGCGCACCGACGTACGTGACCGTCAGTTCGATTTCGTCGCTGACTTCATCGTCGCCTTCGGCGGCCTTGAGCGCCGCCTTCACGTCGTCGACGCCGGTGCCCGCGGGCGAGCGCAGGTCGACGTAGCCCGTGACGTTAACGTACGGGACCGAGACGTTCTGGCGTGCGGTGTCGACGATGGCTTCGATTTCGTCGTCGTCCAGCTCGACGTCTTCGAGCGATTCAGTGCCGTGGATTGCGGCCTGTTCGAAACTGTCGTAGAGCGTCTCGAACTCGGCGAGCAGGGCGTTGGCGATAGCGCCATACCGGTCGTCGTCGATGTCCTCGCCGAAGGCGATGGCCATCCACTTGTCCGCTTTCTGCTCGTTCTTCCACTCTTGAATCTTCTCTTTGCGCTGGTGCTCGTTGACGTCCTTGATAGAGAGGTCTATCTGCTGCGAACTCTCGTTGACGTCGAGCACTTTGGCGACGACGGTCTGTCCCTCGCGGACGTGGTCGCGGACGTTCTTGATCCATCCGCTCGCGACTTCGCTGATGTGGCAAAGCCCACGTTTGTCTTCGTACTCTTCGAGGTCGACGAAGACACCGAAGTCAGTGATGTCGTCTACCTTCCCGACGACGAGTTCGCCGGAGTCGGGCCATCCGCTGTACTTCATGAGAAGTCCTCCAGGACGTTACGCCTCAAGTTCGTCGGTGTCTCGGCGTTCGACCGTCTCGACGACTTCGCCGTGGAACTCGGCGTTGCCGCCGGTTGGCGTGGCGAGGGTCGTCCCGCAGACGGCACAGTTGACGACCGAGGAGGCCTTACCGAAGACGATCTGTTCGTTCTCACAATCACTGCATGCGACTTTGTAGAAATTTCCTGCCATGTGTTTACTCCTGGAACTCGAGACGGCCTGCTCGCCAGCCCTTGCGCATGTGGGCCTTTCCGCAGTCAGAGCAGATGTACTTCAGGTGCGTCTTCTTCGTCGGCTTGTCTCCACCGGGAACCTTGGAGAACTTACCGGCGTTACCGATAGTGGCCTTGCCGCGTCGAGTCTGACGGGCGTTCCACTTCATGCCGGTTGGACGGCCTTTTCGGACTTTTTCGACTTCGTGCTCGTGGTGACCCTTGCAGTTAGGGCAATACGTGTTGAAACGGCGTGGCATCTGCATAGATATCGACCTTGTGGATGGGTTTGGTGTCGCCCGTTAAAACCCGTTTGGTTCGCCGCGACCGTCAAACCCGCTCTCGAAGCCCAGTTCACCCCCTGTGGTACGTGTGGGCAGATACCGCGAACTCGGAGGTCGACGCAGATTCGAGACGGCGCTCGTGGCGTTGTGGTTCGCGGTGGTCACAGCTCGTGACGACTCACGAGCAGCCATCGCACGCAGGCGCGAGAAAAACACTGGTCGACCGTCACTCCACGCTCGAAGCCGAAGCGATTAAGCGGTGACTGTGCCAATCCCGGCACATGAAGAAGCTCATCATCCACGGCGACCCCGGAATTCGGCGCGACGCCGTCATCAAACACGACGGTGAAGAGTACATCTGCTTCGCCATCGACCGGCAGGGCGACTGGCACGGCCCGGACCGCGTCCAACTGTGGTGTACCGTGGGCACCGAAGACGAGCGCGAGGCGTTCGAAAAGCGCGAGTTCGTCCCGCACTGGCTCGAAACCGAGGGCGTCGACGCCGAGGCTATCGAGGTCGTTCGCAAGAGCGGCCAGGTCGCCTAAGGTAGTCTCGCTTCTTCTACCTCGTAGACGACGACCGACCCAGAGCGGTGCACCGGCGTCAACCACGGAACGTCGGTCTCTATCTCTCCGTAGCGGGCGCGTTCGCCGGGACCGACCCAGACGTACTGCACGTCGTATTCCCTGATGAGACGCGTTCGCGTCGATTCGTCGCCCACGTACATCGCGTCGACATCGCGCACCCGGTTGTAGTACGCCTCTGGACCGCGATAGCCGACTTCGTGTGCCCATCCCGCGACTGTCGGAACCCCGGTCAGACTCGATTCGGGATTTCCACGCCACGCGTACATGACGTACTCTCGTTTGTCGTCGACGGTGTCCGACCACTCGGTCCCCGGGGCAGTGAGCATCGTTGGGTTGCCGTCAACGTTCTCGTCGAGCCACGTAATCGCCGTCGCCTCGTCCGAGTGATACCACGTTGCGAAGGCAGTCGCGTCGAGCGTCGTCTCTTGCCGGGGCGTCTGCGTGTGGTCGGAGACGGCGAGGCCGGCGTAGACAGACGTTGAGGCGACGAGGGCGACGACGACGACGATGCCGAGCGCTCGAACCGCCTCGCCACGAATGTGGAACGTCGTGTTCGGCAGCGACAGGTTGCTCACATCGGCCGTGTCGCGGACGAGACCAGCGAGGACCGGCCCCATCGCACACCCCCAGAGCACCCACACCTGCATGTACGTCTTGAAGACGGTGTTCATCCGCCCCGGCCCGGCCTGTTCGTTCACGAAGACGACTTCGACGAGCATCACGAGTCCCGCCCCCGCGACGACGAGCACCGTGTCGAACCGTGGGTCGTCGCTGCGTCTGAGGATGACCCACCCGACGACGACGAACGGAACGACGAGTGCGAGGGCCGCGAAGGAGTGGATGACCGCGACGATGGCCACTGCCGTGAGGCCGGCGACGACTGGCAGGATGCGTCTCGGGCCGAGTCGCGTGGCGTAGTGAAGCGCGAACGCAGCGAGGAACGCGCCGTGAACGAGGACGAGTGCGCCGAATCCAGTTCGTTGGTCCGGCGTGAGAATCTCGATGGTTCGAGTGCTCCCACCGCCTGCGACGCTTCCGAGGAGGAACGGACTGGCGAGAACGAGGGCGACGACTCCTGCGAGCCCGACGACGGCGGTGGTTCCGACGAGTCTCGTGACCTCCCGAGAGACCGGGGTGCGGTCGGTGAGTGCTCGGAGCCGTTCACGACCCGGAACGAGGGTCGATGGCCGCGTCGGTGCGAACACCATCGCGAGGAAGAGGACGCCGAATATCGACGGGAAGCTCCACGTGTCGACGACGACCTGGAGGGCACCGACGACGGCGATGACGCCGACGAGCAGGCGACGTTCACCCACCGCGTCTTCGGGCGTCCGGAAGTACGCGAACGCGAGGCCGGCAGCGAGGAGCAAAAACGGCGTCCCCATCATATGTGCGTGTAAGTCGCCGTTGAGCCACGCGAACAGCGGGAATTCGTTGATGGTGCCCGGAATGACGCGACTGGCGTCCCAGTACGAAAAGTCGGCGGCGCTGGCGAGAATCTTCGAGACAGAATAGCGCGAGCGTTCGGCGACGGCTTCTGCAATCGGGCGCTGAACTCCGTCAGGGAGCGCGAGGAGGACGAACCGACCTGCCGTGACGAGGTTGCTCGCGAACCCGACGAAGAACGCGGCGAGGACGCCACCGAGGCGACCATTCGCGCCGGTCGCAACCGAGATACTCCGCCCCAGTTCGAACGCCGCCGCGACGAGGAAGCCGAAGAACCCGGCCAACGCGAGGTTGTACGCGAATTCGGGTTCGGTTCCAGTCAGCCACGCCAGGAGAATCGACACGAGGTGGCCGCCGTAGTAGTAGCGAACCGGTTCACCGGCGAACCACATGTCTTCGGGTGGCAACACCGCTGCCCGAGAGAGCGACTGGAGAAGTCCGAAATCGAGAAATTTCTCGCCGCCGCCGGCGTGGACCGACGGGTCGAGTGCGCGGAGTCCAACGGCGAACAGGAAGGCGATGGCGAAGACGACTGCCGCCTCTGCGACTGCTCGCCTGTCGATGTCGAGGTCAGCTGCGAGACGAACGTCGCCACTGCGGAGTGCCGTCAGGTCGAGACCACTCGCGGCAGACGCGGCGACCAGCGCGACGACGCCGACCAGCATCGTCGCGGGACCGAACGAGAGGTGACCGACGTAGTAGACCGGCAGCGTCACGACGACGAGCGATAGCGGAAGTGTGAATCCAGCACCGTGGCCGGGGAGGCGGCGGAACAGTCGTGCAGCGAGGGGCAGGCCGACTGCCCACAGGGCCGCGAACATCACCAGCCAACGGACCACGAGGGCGTACTCCATCTGACCGAGGAAGGTTCGGCCGACGCAATACGTTTTGTGATGACTGGTGCGCACGAGAGCGGTTTGCTTTTTACCCCGTTGGAAGAATGGACGTGCATGATGCAGTCTGTCGGGGTCGTGGTGCCAGCCTATCGGCCCGATCCCGATCGCCTGGTTCCGTACGTCCACGCACTCGTCGAGGCGCTGGACCCCGACGCCGTTCGGGTCGAACTCGACGCTCCGCTGGCAGACACACTCGACGCACTCGATGCCCTCCCATCGGTTGCTGTGGTGAACCCGGTCGGCGCCCGTCGTGGCAAAGGCGCGGCCATCACCGCCGGATTCGAAGCTCTCGACACGGATATTCTCGCCTTCGCAGACGCCGACGGCAGTACGCCCGCGAAGTCGATGGCACACGTCGTCGACGCAATCTATCAGGGTGCCGACCTCGCGGTCGGGTCACGGCGACATCCGGACGCGACTGTCGCGTCTCACCAGACGGTCGCACGTCGCTACCTCGGCGACGGATTCGCATGGTTGGCTCGACACCTCACTGAAGTCCCGTTGTACGATTATCAGTGCGGTGCGAAGGCAATCACTGCGGAGGCATGGGCGGACGTGCGAACACACCTCTACGAACCGGGATTCGCGTGGGACATCGAACTCATCGCCGTCTCGGGCGCGTTCGACCACCGAATCGTGGAGGTGCCAGTCGTCTGGGAAGACCAGCCGAACTCGACCGTCTCACCTGTCGATACGACGCTCAAGATGGCCCGTGGACTCGTTCGCTCGCGACACCGAGCGCGGACGATTCGCGAGGACAGAATCCACTCGTTCATCGCCGCCCGCAACGACCAACGGACCCTCGTCGACGACTCCTCGCCAGAGGTCACAGATGACTAATCGCTTTTCTGCGTTGCTGTCGGGTGCTCGAATCGGGAAGTTCGCGTCCGTGGGTGCGGTCGGCGCGGTGTTCGACCTGACCGTGAGCAGTCTGCTCATCGTGCTGTTCGGTGTCGTCGGCGAGGTGGCCAAACTCGTCGGTGCAGAAGTCGCCATCATCATCATGTTCGTCATCAACGACCGATGGACGTTCGCGGACGCGGGGTCGGACCACCTCGTGGCGAAACTTCGCCGATTCGTGAAGTCGAACCTCGTCAGGAGCGGTGGCCTCGCCGTACAGGTGCTCGTCGTCCGTCTCCTCAGAGAAGTCTCGCTGTCGATTCCAGTCGGTGGTATCGACCTCTGGCAACTCATCCCGCTCCCCATCGCAATCGGCGCGTCGATGTTCCTGAACTACGTCGCTGAGAGTCTGATTACGTGGCGTATCGGCACGGGTTCGCGTCACGGTGACTCACGGTGAAAATTGCCACACAGCTAGCGAAACAGAAGCCTTAACAGTAAACGTCGCATTTGTTGATTCAGCGGGATGGGATAGCCAGGAGATTCCGCCGGGCTCATAACCCGGAGATCGGTAGTTCAAATCTACCTCCCGCTATGTTTTTGCCGACCTCAACTCCTGAACGTCGAGTCTCGTCTCGGTGTGATCCACTGAGGTCGGCGTCATAGCTCGGAGTAGTTTGAACACGTGGAACGGAGTGCCGCTGCGTCGACTCCAACACAGGTTCAGTTTTCGACCACGACGACAGCGCCACGCATACCCATCGTTCGGTGAGGTTCGCAGACGTAGCGGTAGGTTCCCACGTCGTCGAACCGGAGGGTGTAGCGGTGGCCGGCGTCAGCGACGAGTGGTCCGCTGTCGAACGCATCGTCTTCGGAGACGACGTTGTGACCGCCGCCGTTGCCCGTCCACTCCCAGACGACCGTCGTCTCGGGAGAGACAGCGACTGCGGCCGGGCCAAACCCGAGGGCACCCATGTTACCCTTCACGCCGACGTGAACGAGTACCTCCGCCTCACCCCGGTGGTCAACAGTGCCGTCGTAGTTGCTGACGTTCTCGAACCAGTCGCCGTACTCCGGTTCGACAGGGAGCGTCGATTCAGTCGTCTCTGGAGACGGTGACTCGCCAGCCCCTGCTGCGACACAACCGGCGAGTGTCGTGAGGGCCAGCAGTCCCGCAGTCCGAAGGTAGTTACGCCGGTCCACGTCTCGTCACCTCCGCAGACAGTCTCGATGCAGACGTGTGTCGTGTTTCGACCACGAAGAGATAGCCGAGCACCACGATGAGTGCGATTTGCACGGCTTTGTCGAGAACGCCGAGCCAGAGCGGCCCCATCGGGAACAACAGGTACCCGACTATCTGAGACGCCGTGAACAGCATGCCGGCCACGTACAAGGGCCGGCGGTGGCGCGGCAGCACGACGAACAGTGCGATTGCGCCCAGGAACCCGACACCAGCGAACAGGAAGGGAAGCCAGTCGTCGGTGACGTACAGGGAGAGATGGATCACACCGGTGATGGCTGCCAGACCGATGGCAGTCCAGTGGATCGGGGTCAGTTCAGTGTTCGTGTTCGACGTGATTGTCGTCGATGCATAGGTAGATGACATACCAACTGATATATGGTTTTATGTAGAGATAATGATATTTAGCGCAACTATTTCACTAGCTTCGCAATAGTTGCCCACCACGCAACCCACTCAGATTGAGAGGGTATCGGCCGTCAGCGCAATCGAGTTCTCGATGTACTCGTCGATGGTTTTGTCTGCCCACGAGCGGATGGTTGGGTTCGTCGTCTCGATAACTGCAGCAGGGATGCCCTGGTCGTCGAAGGGAACCAAGAATGCGACTCCGTCTGCGACTCCGACCATCTGTGGGATGGTCCCTTCGTACAGATAGAGCCGTACTCGGTCGAACGACATCACCTCCGCGAATATGTCTGCTATCTCCGGGTCGGCGAAAGACTGGTCGAGTGTGTTTATGGTGAGAACCGATTCGACCACCTGGTCACCGGCAAGAAACTTCTCGATTCGTTCCAGATGGTCTTCGGGTGACCCCGGGGCAACTGTCGTACTCAGGAGTCGCAGGTGGTCGGCATCGTAGACGAGGTCCTCGACTCGGCGAACGTGTCGGAACGCATCGCCGGTCGTTGGCGTCGTGACGGTGGCGTCACCGAACAGACGAACGTCGAAGTCCATCTGTTCGGTGGGCAACAGCGAGATGACCTTCCCGAGGCGCTGGACGGTTTCGACTGTGTCCAGCAAGTCAGTGAACTCTTCTGCGACGAGTTCACCGAGTGCGGTGAGCGCGTACGTGCGACCGGTTTGTTCGACCCAATTACGCTCCTGAAGTGACCCGAGGACGCGACCGAGCGTCGGCTGAGAGATGCCTGTCTCGTCGTGGAGGTCGGGGCGAGACCATGGCCCCGACATGAGAGTCTGGAGCACCTCCACTCGGTGGGGGGACCGAGCGAGGAACTCTACGTCGTCGAGGGGGGTTTGGTTCGTCATTGACAAACAGTTGCGTAGTATTTCGACTGCAGAGAGCATAACCACAGCAGGTGTCAACTCACAGACGACCGACCGTACGCCGCTACTGGACGGCGCACCCTATCGACTGTTCCATCTCCACTGTGCCGGGTCTCCGTGCCATCCACTTCCGAAGGAGATTTTCCACCCCACACCAACCTCACGCCAATGAGTGACCTCGAACGAATCTGTTCGGTCGGCGACGTGCCTGCGGACACGACGTTTCTCTTTCGCGTTCGCGACGACGACGAGGTACGCGAGGCCATCCTCGTGCGAGACGACGGCGGAATCAAGGGCTGGTTGAACTACTGCATGCACCTGACGCACATCAAACTCGACAAGGGCTCTGGCGCGGAGATGCGCAACGGCGAGATAATCTGCGAGAACCACGGGGCGTACTTCGAGGCCGACACCGGATATTGCAACTACGGACCGTGTGAGGGTGCAGTTCTCGATGGACTGGACATCACCATCGACGGCGAGCACGTCTTCCTCTCGGACGACGATTTCTCCTTCGAGGCGACGGGCGGCATCGAAACCGACCCTGCTGACAGAACGTCGCGTTCGAACGTCGAGTTCTGACGTTTCGGTTGCGTCTACCCCTCGCTCACGGCTACGTTTCGTTCGCGGCTATTTTCCACTCGCGGCTACTCTCCACTCGCGTCGTTCCCGTAGTGCCGTCGTTCGACGTAGTCGTCGTACAGTCGTGAGAGGAGTTTCGTCACCGGGCCGTCGCCGACACCGATGCCATCGACCGTCTCCACGGGCCGGAGTTCCCACGTCGAATTGGTGAGGAACGCTTCGTTCGCGCCGCGCACGTCGTCTGGAGTGAAGCGCCGTTCACGAATCGGGATGTTCTCCTGTCGAGCGAGGTCCAAGACGACCCGACGGGTGATTCCGGGGAGCACTGGGCCGTCGAGACTCGGCGTACAGAGCGCCTCGTCGTCGACGAAAAACAGGTTGCTCGTCGCGCCTTCCGTGGCGTATCCGTCTGAATCGAGCATGAGTGCTTCGTCTGCGCCGGTGACACGGAGTTCGGTTCGGGCGAGGATGCCGTTGAGATAGTTGTGCGTCTTCGCCCGGGCGGGAATCGCGCGGTCTGGAATCCGGCGAGTGCGGACCGTCTGAACCGTCGCCGGACCGTCCCAGACGGGGTCTGACCCGCGACCACCGCGTGGGAGTGGTTCGACGATGACGACGACTCTGGGGTCCACGTCCTCGGCAGGGGTGAGGCGACCCGGTTGACTCCCGCGCGTCACCGAGAGTCGGACGTACGCCTCCGAGAGGTCGTTCGCGGCCAGTGTCTCGTCGATATGGCCTTTCAGGTCGTCGTCTGAGAGGCCGTGGGCCATCCCGAGAACGTCGCAGGTTTCGGCGAGACGGTCTGCGTGGGCCTCCCAGTGGAACACGTCGCCGCCGTACGCTCGAAGCGTCTCGAAGGCAGCGTCGCCGTAGAGAAACCCGCGGTCGGTGACGGGAATCGACGCCTCGTCGGCAGGGACGATGTCGCCATCCACGTAGTACAAGCGGTCCGAGTCGTCACTCATCGGTCAGTCTCCGGTTCCTGGGCGTGCCATGCATTCATCGCCGGCCCCTCGCCAGCGGCGAGCGCGACGAAGTTTCGAACGATAGCTTTCCCCGACTCCGTGAGGATGCTCTCGGGGTGGAACTGCACGCCGATGTGTGGTTTCTCGCGGTGGCGAACACCCATCACGACCTGCGTTTCGTCGGCATCCGTGTTGGGAGCATCGCTGCGAGCGCGCTCGTCGTCGACTGTCGACGCTGTGACGACCAACTCGTCTGGGATGTCGTCGAGTTCGACTGCGAGCGAGTGGTAGCGACCGACTTCGATTCGGTCTGGAAGGCCGGCGAAGAGTCCCTTCCCGTCGTGTTCGATGACCGATGGCTTCCCGTGGACGACTTCGGGAGCGTGGCCGACGTGCGCATCGAGTGCGGCACACAGCGACTGGTGGCCGAGACAGACGCCGAGCGTCGGGTAGGCGAGGTCACGAAACACCGAGATGGAGATACCCGCCTCGGCAGGCGTTCCGGGCCCCGGCGAGACGACGATTCCGTCGGGGTCGATGTCGCGTATGTCGTCGGTCGTCACGGCGTCGTTTCGGTAGACGACGACGTCGTCTGCGAACTCTCCGACGTACTGGACGAGGTTGTAGGCGAACGAATCGTAGTTGTCGACGACGAGGATGCGCGTCATCGGGCGGCCTCCACAGGTATCATCGGTCTGCCCTCACGGGCGTCATCGGTCTGCCCCCACGGTCATCTTCGCGCGCTCACCCAGTGCCTCGTCGATGGCGGTGATGAGCGCACGGGCCTTCGCCAGCGTCTCGTCGTACTCGCTGTCGGGGTCCGAATCGTGGACGATACCGGCACCGACTCGGAGGTGGTACTCGTCGCGGTAGCGGACGAGCGTCCGGATGACGATGTTCAACACCGCCCGGTCGTCGAACCCGATGGCGAACATGCTCCCGGTGTACGGCCCGCGTCGGGTCGATTCGAGTTCGTCGATAATCTGCATCGTTCGGGGCTTGGGCGCGCCGGTGATGGTCCCGCCGGGGAACACTGCCGCGATTGCGTCTGCGAGCGTCGTCCCCTCGCGTCGGCGGCCTTCGACCAGCGACACGAGGTGCATGACCTCGGAGTAGCGGTCGACCCGACGGTACTCGGTCACGTCCACCGACCCGTACTCCGAGACTTTCCCGAGGTCGTTTCGTTCGAGGTCGACGAGCATGGCGTGTTCTGCTCGCTCTTTTTCGTCGGTCGTCAGGTCGACTTCCAGCGCGTCGTCCTCTTCGGGTGTCGCACCCCGCCCCCGAGTACCAGCGATGGGTTCGGTGACGAGTCGGTCGCCATCGATTCGGAGTAAGAGTTCGGGACTGGCGCTCACGAGGTCGAGACCCGGAAGTTCGAGGAGTCCGGAGTACGGCGCGGGGTTGACTGCTCGGAGGGCAGCGTAGGCATCGACGGGGTGGACTGCGGCTGGCGCGACGAGCCGTTGCGAGAGGTTCGCCTGGAAGGTGTCGCCGTCGCGGATGTACTGCTTTGCCGCCCGAACTCGGTCGGCAAACACCGCGCGACCACAGTCACTTTCGAACGCTGCTTCGTGGGATTCGACAGGAGATTCGACTGGGTCTGGCGTCCCGTCGACTGCATCGATTGCGAGTGCAGTTGCTCTCTCGCGTGCGTCGTCGTACAATTCGTCGAGGTCGGCGTCTGCAGAGATTTTGGGGCAACACGTGACTCGAACCGTCGTCTCTCCCGCTGGCCGGGGTTCTTTCCACGATGCGACGAGGTCGTACAGGCCGAGTTGGAGGTGCGGGAGGTGTCGGTCGTCGGTCGTCTGTTCGGGGAGTGATTCGAGTTCGCGGGCGACGTCGTACGAGAGCCACCCGAACAGGCCGCACGGGTAGGGAACGTCGCACGACCCACGGACGAGCGTCTCTGCGTCTGTGAGACCTTCGAGGGCGGCGAGCGTCGGTGCGGTGTCGTCTCGGGAGACGGCCCCTGCCGAGACGGTCAGGCGCTCGGCCGGTTCGACACCGAACGCGCCCCACCCGGGTTGGCCACCGGTCGTCTCGTAGAAGAACCCGCCCGAGTCCCGACGGCTCCGCCGGTAGGCGTCGAAGGGGTCCGAAACCCTGACGCGAACTTCGACGGGGACGCGTGCACCGACGGGTGCGGTCCCGGCAGTCGCGCGAAAGTCGTCTCGGTCGGTGACGACGGTCGGTGCGGTCATTACTCGCACCAATCGTTGCGACAGGTAAACGGTTTCGTGATGTGTCAGCGGTTCTGTTTATGCTTCGTTCGCGCGGTCGATCCAGCGCTGGACCCGCTTCGGCGACACGTCGATTGCGTCGCCAACTTCGTCTGCGTCGGCGACGGCGAGGTCGTCGACCGTCTCGATGCCGATTTCGGTGAGTCGGTCGGCGTAGGCCGGGCCGATTCCGCGAATCATATCGACAGATACCGATTCAGATTCGTCAGCGTCTGCGGTATCGTCGTCAACTTCGGTTTCTTCTTCCTCAGGAACCTCTTCGGCTTCTTCAGCTTCTTCTTCTTCAGGAACCTCCTCGGCTTCTTCAGCTTCTTCTTCTTCAGGAACCTCCTCGGCTTCCTCAACTTCTTCTTCTTCAGGAACCTCCTCGGCTTCCTCAACTTCTTCTTCTTCAGGAACCTCCTCGGCTTCCTCAACTTCTTCTTCTTCAGGAACCTCCTCGGCTTCCTCAACTTCTTCTTCTTCAGGAACCTCCTCGGCTTCTTCAGCTTCTTCTTCTTCAGGAGCCTCTTCAGCTTCCTCAACTTCTTCTTCTTCAGGAGCCTCTTCAGCTTCTTCAGCTTCTTCTTCGTCTTCGACTGCAGGCGCTTCCTCGGCCGTCTCTTCGACCGGTTCTTTCACTGCTGCTTCAGTCTCGACGTGTGCGGTCCCACTTCTATCGCGCGCTTCTCGCTCTTTCGTAACAGTCGCACGCTCGTCACGTCCACTCGATTCGGAGGAGGACTTGTCGCCACCAAGGAGCGATTTCAGGAACGACGAGATACTGTCAAGTAAGCCCATATTGGTTTGTTCTATGCAACCCCGTTATTTAAAAACCGGCGGCCTCACCCGATAGAAAGGTGGTCCCGAAGCGCGGCGTTCATCACTTCGACCGGTGCATCGACGCCAGTCCATAGTTCGAACGCCTCCACGCCCTGCAGCAACAACATCCACGCACCATCGATAGTGACGCCACCCGCGTCGGCCGTTTCTCGGAGGAGTCTCGTCTCGATTGGTGTGTACACGGCGTCGAGAACGGCGAGGTCGGCGTGGAGATACGACGCCGGCACTGGCGTCTCGTCGGGTGCGTCCATGCCGACACTCGTCGCGTTGACGAGCACGTCGGCGTCGCAAACTCGGTCGAGTGTGTCTAATCCGCCACTGGTCGCACCGGGGACGACACTGGCCAGTTCGTCAGCGTTCGCGACGGTTCGATTGGCGATGTGGACCGTTGCACCGGCGTCTGCGAGCGCGAACGCGGCGGCGCGCCCTGCGCCACCCGCACCGACCACGACGGCAGCCGCCCCATCGAGTTCGACGCCGTGGCGGTCGAATGCACGAGTGACACCGGCGGCGTCGGTGTTGTACCCCGTCGGTTCACCACCGCCGAAGTCGATGGTGTTGACCGCCCCAATTCGCGCTGCGAGTGGGTCGGGTTCGACGAGTTCGAGAACGTCCTGTTTGAACGGTATCGTGACGTTCAGTCCGGCGATGCCGAGCGCGTCTGCGCCGGTGATGGCTGCGTCGATCGCCGACCGTTCGGGTTCGAAGGTGACGTATCGCGCATCGATACCGGTCGCTTCGTAGGCCGCTTCGTGCATCGGCGGCGACAACGAGTGCCCAACAGGGTTCCCGACGAGACCGTACACTTGCATGGACGGGTGGAGTCCCGCCGTCGATATAGTTCGCCCGCCCCCGTCGGATTCCGCCGCGACCCGAGTCGGTGCCGTGTCATATGCTGACGCTCGCTTTGTGTACCGGCGTACTTTTACTTCCGCGTCAGACTACCTCCGCGTATGTCGGCACTCGCAACCCTGGTTTCCGTCGATACCGCTATTCTTCTGGCAGGTATCGCCGCACTCTATCTCGGGGCAGAAGCACTCGTCGAGGGTGCGTCACGCCTCGCTATCGGGCTCGGTCTTCGCGCCGCAATCGTCGGTGTGACCATCGTCGCGTTCGCGACGACGACGCCCGAACTGTTCGTCGCCGTGTTGAGTGGACTGGGGTACAGTTCTGACCTCGGACTGGGTGCAATCGTGGGGTCGAACATCGCGAACATCGGCCTCGTGCTGGGTATCTCCGCACTCATCCAACCGATGGGCGTCTCGACGGCGACGCTCCGGCGTCACGTTCCGTTTATGATTGCTGCTGCCGTGGCGCTCGTCGTCCTCGGACTCGATGGGAACCTGAACGCGTACGATGGTGTCGCACTCCTCGTCATCCTCGTGGCGTTTACTGGCTTCTTGCTCTACCGCGCTCGCTCCACGAAAGCCGACGCTCTCGGTGTAGACGAACTCGATATCGACGACGAAGACGAGGTGTCCGCACGGTTCAAAGACGTCGCCTACCTCGGCCTCGGCCTCGTCTTGCTCTTCCTCGGGTCGAACTGGCTCATTCAGGGCGGGAAAGGCCTTCTCGAAGCGTACGGCTTCAGTACGCGATTTATCGGCCTGACGATTCTCGCGTTCGGGACGTCACTTCCAGAACTCGCGGCATCCGTCATCAGTGCGGTCCGCGGCGAGTCCGAGTTCAGTATCGGAAACGTCGTCGGGTCGAACATCTACAACGTCGTCGCCGTTCTCGGTATCCTCGCCATCATGGTCCCAGTGAACGTCCCAGCGCGAACCATCTCGCTGGACTTTCCGGCACTCCTCGCCTTCACGTTCGGCGTCATCGCCTTGATGCTCCGCAACCGTGACGTGTCCCGACTCGACGGGGGGATTCTCGTCGGTGGATATCTCGTCTTCTTCTGGCTCATCCTCCCGTAACGAGAGCGCTCACTCTTCACGGCGGGATTTTCTTCTCACAAATTTGAAACGCAAAAGCTACCGGCCTCCCAGTCACATCTGTAGCAACGATGGTACGACGACGACTGAGCCACCCGTTGGTCGCGGTGTTCGGCGCTGCGTTGCTCACAGTACCGTGGCTGGGGCTCCACACGCTGTTCGGCATCGAGCTACAGACTGCCGTCACTGTCGCGCTGAGCGGTATCGCAGTCCTCGGTGCGTCGTTCCTCCTCGCGTGGGGTGCCGAGACGGCGGAAGCGGACGTTCCACGCGCCTTCGCGCTGGCGATTCTCGCAGTCCTCGCTGTCGCCCCCGAGTACGCTGTCGACGCGCTCTACGCGTGGGAGGCCGGTATCAATCCGGGCACGCCAGAGTCTGCAGAGGCCGCCAGTCTGGCCGTCGCCAACATGACCGGAGCGAACCGAATCCTCATCGGCATCGGCTGGTCCGCAATCGCGCTCTTCACCGTTTTCCGGGCGCGTGACACCGGGGACAAAGCAGTCGAGAACCGACCCGGGTTCCTCGCGGACGCCGTCCGCCTCGACAAGGACATCTCGACAGAGATTCTGTTCCTCTTCGCGGCGACGGTGTTCGCATTCTTCGTCCCGCTCGGCGGTGGCATCGGCGCGTTCGACATGTTCGTCCTCGTCGGTCTCTACGTCTCGTACATCCTCGTCGCGTTGAACTCCCCCCACAAACACGATGAGCAGATTGGCGTCCCCGCGTATCTGCAATCGTACGTCAAACCGAAACGCATCGCCACGACACTCACGCTCTTCGTCTTTTCTGGCTTCGTCATTCTCGTCGCCGTCGAACCATTCGCTCACGGTCTCGAAGAACTCGGCACCGCCGTCGGCATTCCGCCTTTCTTGATGATTCAGTGGGTCGCGCCACTCGCGAGTGAGAGCCCCGAACTCATCGTCGTCGCCTATCTCGTCAACAAGGCGCGGTCTACCGCCGGGTTCAACGCGCTCATCTCGTCGAAGCTCAACCAGTGGACGCTCCTCATCGGGACGCTCGTCCTCGTCTACAGTCTCTCGCTCGGTTACTACGCCCCGCTTCCCCTCGACACGCACCAGATGGGTGAAATCTGGCTGACTGCGGCACAGAGCTACTTCGCCATCGCCATTCTCATCACGCTCGCTATCAGCGTTCGTGAGGCACTGGTTCTCCTCGGACTCTTCTTCGCCCAGTTCGTCTACGCTGTCACTGGGACGACAGTCTCGCTCACTATCCCTCCCCTCGGACTCGTGACGTTCGACGGAACGACGTCACTCATCGCTTTCGCTGTTATTTACATGGTGCTCGGGACGGTGCTGTTCCTCGTCAGATGGCGGCAACTGATATCGGTCGCAAAACGGTCAGTTCGACGGGTCAGAGGGGATTTCACCGACCCACCAGGCGACACTGTCGCCCCCGCCGAAGACTGAACGACCCGGCCGCTGAACGACCCCGCCGAAGACTGAACGACCCGGCCGCTGAACGACCCCGCCGAAGACTGAACGATCCGACTGCCGGAGAGTGAACTGACCGGTCGCCGGTTCCGACGCTCTTTTCGCCACCCTCAGCGACTCACGAGTCGTGATTGGAATCGTCGTCAGCCGCGCCGACAGCGCATCGGTTCACATCGGTGAGCACCTCTTGTCGCTCGCTGACTGGGACGTACAGACAGACGACGAGCGGTCGGACGCCGATGGTGGTGGGACAGTCTACCGACGTGACGGGTTCGAACTCCGCGAGTTCGACGACTTACACATCTATCTCGACGACCCTGTCGAGGCGTTTTCTGCTGACCTCGACCTGCTCGTCGTCGTCTCTCGGCACTCCGGTGAGACGGGGCCACTGCTGACCGCACACTTCACTGGGAACTTCGGCCCCGCCGAGTACGGTGGTGAATCCGGACAGTTCGCTCGTGCCTGCCCGAACGCACAACGCGCCGTCGTCGCGGCCCTCAGAAACCACGCCCCAGCGGGATACGACGTTGGAATCGAAGCGACGCACCACGGCCCGACTGAACCAACCGTCCCTTCGATGTTCGTCGAACTCGGGAGCGGCGAGAACGAGTGGGACGACCCGGACGGTGCGCGTGCCGTGGCGGCCGCCGTCCTCGACATCGAGGGTGTCGAGCCCGATACGCACCGACAACTCGTCGGGTTCGGTGGCGGGCACTACGCACCACGGTTCCTTCGCGTCCTCGAAGACACGGACTGGTGCATCGGGCATATCGCCGCCGACTGGCAACTGAAGGCGATGGGCGACCCAGACGCGAATCGAGGCGTCATTCGTCGCGCGTTCGACGCGTCGGCGAGCGATATCGCGCTCGTCGATGGGGACCGTGACGAACTCGCGGCCGTCCTCGACGACGAGGGGTACCGAGTCGTCTCCGAGACGTGGGTTCGCGAGACTGCTGGCGTCCCACTCGAACGCGTTCGCGAACTCGAATCTGACATCACGCGAATCGAAGACGGCCTCAGGTTCGGCGCGGATGTCGACGCCGAGTCGTACGAGACTGTCTCGCTCCCAGACGGCCTGCTGGGCGAGGCACAGGGCATCGACCTCGACGCGGCACTCGACGCCGTCACAGCGACGACAGTTGCCTTCCACACGACCGAAGGCGGAACGCGCGCCCTCGGACGCGCCGCAGTCACTGGCGACAACTACGACCAACTCGTCGAGCGCCTCTGTGAGATTCTCCGTCGAAAGTACGACACTGTCGTTCGTGAAGACGGTCACGTCACCGCGAGCGTGAGCGCGTTCGACCCTGCGGCCGCCCGAGACCGTGGCGTCCCCGAGGGGCCGGCGTTCGGTAAACTCTCGTCTGGGCAGCCAGTCGACGTCGATGGGACGACGATAACCCCCGCGGACGTCTCGCGCGAGCGGGTTATCGAGTTCACAGTTTGACTCAGATAGTCATCAGTTAGCTGCAATCTCCCGGTTTCCCCGGAGAAAATGTCATTGAATACCAATTAAATGCCCCGAATATCGTCAATGTCAGACGCATGTCTGACACAAGGGGGAAAGATAATTAGTCATCCTCGTAAACCATCTGCTCAAATATGGACTCAATCGTCGACGACGCAATCGATGAGGCCGAGGACATGGGGGATGGGGCGACCGACGTCGGCGGCCCAGAGAACATCAACCGGTCTGGTACGATGACTGATGACGAGTTGAAAGCGGTTCTCAAGGACCTACAGACCAACATTACGGTGGTCGGGTGCGGTGGTGCGGGTGGCAACACCGTCAACCGAATGCACGACGAAGGCATCAAGGGAGCCAAACTGGTCGCCGCGAACACCGACGTGCAGCACCTCGTCGAAATCGGGGCTGACACGAAGATTCTCATGGGCGAGCAGAAGACCCGTGGCCGTGGTGCAGGGTCGCTTCCGCAGGTGGGTGAAGAGGCCGCACTCGAATCGCAAGAGGAGATTTACGACGCCATCGAGGGCTCTGACATGGTGTTCGTCACGGCCGGCCTCGGCGGCGGAACCGGGACTGGCTCTGCCCCCGTCGTCGCCAAGGCGGCACGCGAATCCGGCGCGCTCACGATCGCGATCGTGACGACGCCGTTCACGGCAGAAGGCGAAGTTCGACGCACGAACGCCGAGGCGGGTCTCGAACGTCTTCGCGACGTCTCTGACACCGTCATCGTCGTGCCGAACGACCGCCTGCTCGATGCCGTCGGGAAACTCCCCGTTCGGCAGGCGTTCAAGGTCTCTGACGAAGTGCTGATGCGCTCTGTCAAGGGTATCACCGAACTCATCACCAAGCCCGGCCTCGTCAACCTCGACTTTGCCGACGTGAAGACGGTCATGGAACGTGGTGGCGTCGCCATGATTGGTCTCGGTGAGTCCGACTCGGAGTCCAAGGCTCAGGAATCTGTGAAGTCTGCGCTGCGCTCTCCGCTTCTCGACGTGGATATCTCCGGTGCAAACTCCGCGCTCGTCAACGTCACTGGTGGGACGGACATGAGCATCGAAGAGGCAGAAGGTGTGGTCGAGGAGATTTACGACCGCATCGACCCCGACGCCCGTATCATCTGGGGGACGTCCGTCGACGACGAACTCGAAGGCATGATGCGGACGATGATCGTCGTCACCGGTGTCGAGTCGCCGCAGATTTACGGGCGAAACGGGCAGGTCCAACAGCAGGCCCAAGAACGCCTCGAAGACATCGACTACGTCGAGTAATCGACGCCGGACCGCGACTTCGACGAGACGGCATCGTCAGTCGCGAACACGCCCGTTTTTTGCGTTCGACCGTCGTGCCAGAGTCGTGAGTACTCAGCAGTCTGCATCAATAGATAGAAAAAGCCGGCCGTCTTAGCCCCCACCAACATGGACGTCAAGTACGATCTGAACAGTTACGTTCGCGTGCTGAAACTCGCGAGCACACCCTCCTGGCAGGAGTTCTCACAGATCTCCAAAATCGCCGGTGCGGGTATCTTCCTCGTCGGGTTGCTCGGCTTCATCATCTTCGCGGTCATGAGCTTCCTCCCCGGGGGCGTCTGAGATGCCAATCTTCGCCGTAAAGACGACCGCTCGACAGGAGCGAACGGTCGCGGACATGATCGCCACGAAGGAGTTCGCGGAGATTCACGCCGTCTTGGCTCCCGACTCACTGACGAGTTACGTGATGGTCGAAGCAGACTCCGACGCCATCGTTACCCGCGTCCTCGAAGAGATTCCGCACGCCCGTGGCCTCGTCGAGAGCGGTGGGATGGTCGGCACCTCCAGCATGTCCGAAGTCGAGCACTTCCTCTCGCCGACGCCGGACGTCGAAGGGATTGCAGAGGGAGACATCGTCGAACTCATCGCTGGGCCGTTCAAAGGCGAGAAGGCGCGCGTCCAGCGCATCGACGAGACGAAAGACCAGGTCACCGTCGAACTCTACGAGGCGACGGTCCCGATTCCGGTCACCGTCCGCGGCGACCAGATTCGCGTCCTCGACTCCGAAGAGCGATAATCTCGCGTTCGGTCCGTTTTTCTTCTCTCTTCGCGTCGCACGACCACCACAGACGAGCGACGGGGTCGGTTCAGCGAGGGTGCAGGTTACAGCGCACCTTGTTCACGGAGCGTCTGGACGACGTTGTTGAGATTTGCCTCCTTTTCGACAGTCGATTTGACGTCTTCTCGGATACGGACCGCCGTCGAGTCCGCTTCGTACGCCCGGACGAACTCCGCGCGCGTGTGTTCGTCGAACGCGTGACGAATCGCGAAGTATCCCTCGGGGACGATGGTTCCACACACTTTACACTCGTGTCGTTCGTGTTCCGTCGTCTGGTGGATGATGACGCTTTCGACGTCTTCGAAACGTCCACCGCACCCTTCGACACCGCACTTCCACCTGGACATATTCTCCCCGACGGACCTAGGGGACAAAACCGTTTCTTCGGTCTATTTGCGTCGTAGAACTGACATCCCCCATCGTAGACGGCGGGATTCTCTCTTGCAGAAAGATAGCAACCACTAACTATCATCTACCCGGAGGTGGTCGTGTGACCGCGAGCACGACGACTCGGGTAGACATGCACGTGAAGATTCTCGACGAGCGGGTCGTCTCGCGTGCGAAAGCCCGGGGCATCGACGTACTGGTATACGCTCCCCACTTCGTCCGTCTCCCCACCATCCGTGCTCGTGCCGAACGATTTTCTGACGACGAACTCCTCGTCGTCCCCGCGCGTGAGGTGTTCACCGGCGCGTGGAACGACCGCAAACACCTCCTCGCAATCGGACTGTCGGACCCGGTCCCCGACTTCATCACACTCGATGGCGCACTCGACGAGTTCGCGCGACAGGAAGCGGCGACGCTCGTTCCCCACCCGGAACTCCTCACGGTGAGTCTCACCGCCGACGACGTCGCCGAACACCGCGAATCCCTCCACGCCGTCGAGACGTACAACGCCAAAGCGTTCGCGCGCCACAACCGACGCGGCCGTGAAATCGCTCACGAGGTTGGCCTCCCGGGATTCGGGTCGTCGTACGCCCACCTTCGCGGAACGATTGGCGAGGCGTGGACCGAGTTCGACCGCGACATCGACTCGGAGGCGGACCTCGTCGACGCGCTTCGTGAGGGTGCAGACCGCCGCGTGAAACGACGTTCTGGCCTCTCGCACACACTTCGCGGCGCAATCGAATTCGCTCACCTCGGCTACGAGAACTCGTGGGGGAAAGTCGACCGATTGCTCCTGTCGGGGATGGAACCGACGCATCCGAACCACATCGCGTACGACGGTCGATTCGACGACGTGAGCGTCTACTGATTCTGCAACAATGGCGCAGGTGCCGAGTTAGAGTATCGCGCTGAAGGACGCTGCCGCCGCCGCGAGCGACACGTCGAGCGAAACGAGGTAGTAGTGGACGCCGGCGAGGACGGCGAGTTCAGCGACGGTCACGACGAGCGTCACGGAGTCGGCGTACTTCGAACTCGTCGCCACGCCCGTCGGCAAGTCGTACTCCTGCGGTGAGAGCGGGTAGAACAGCGCGATGCCGCGTTTCGATCCGACCATGTCGAGAACGTAGTGCGTGGCGACGCCAATCCAGACGAAGTGGAGATTGTTGAAGAATATCGGGAAGACGAGGAACGTAATCAACACAGGCAGGTTGTGGAGCGTCTTGCGGTGTTTCCCGAAGGCGGTGTCCACGTCGGGAAAGAGCGCACCGAGAACGACCGGAAGCGACAACTGCCCAATCTTCTCGGCGACGAGGAGGTAGTCCTCGGTGTTGTTCGGTTGGAACGTCCACGGGTCCACACTGAGAATGACACCGAGGCCAAGCGCGAGCAGGATGGCGTTGAGTACGTGTCCCTTCTTGTTCATGCGCTGAAACTGACCTGCCGGGTTACAAAGCTTTCCCAGTAAATCGGCCGACTGCGCTCCCTCCTCGTCGTAAGTGTCCGCGCCGTCTCAGCCGTCGCCGCGTTCGCCGACCGACGCCACTTCCTCGATGAGTACCGCCAGCGCCCCACGTGCAATCTGTTCTTTGACCTGCGTTCGCGACCCGTCGTACTCGAACCGTTCGACGCGTGTATACGACGCTTCGGACCCCCACGGGGCGGCGAAGGCCACACCGACGAAGACGGTTCCCACGGGTTTGCCGGGGAGCGCCCCACCCGGTCCCGCGATGCCCGTCGTTGCCACTCCCCACGTCGTGTCGGCAACGTCGCGGACGCCGGCGGCCATCTCGCGCGCAACTGGTTCCGAGACGGCACCGAACTCGTCGAGTGCTTCTCGCGAGACGGCCAGTTCGTGGCGCTTGGCGTCGTACGAGTAGACGACGAGCGAGCGGTCGAAGTAGTCGCTCGACCCCGGCACGTCGGTGAGGAGCGACCCGACGAGGCCGCCGGTACAGGACTCCGCGACGGCGACGGTGTGGCCCGCGTCGCGGAGGGCGTCGCCCGCGCGTTCTTCTTCAGGTGGGTCGGATGCGAACTCGCGCATACGCCAGCCATCGCTCGGGGACGACAAAAACCCGGGCGGCGAGTCGGTGTCGTCGTCTCGCGTACACGACACGTCGCGCGAGCTTCCGATACCGAGAAGTACACAAACCAGCGCCGTTTCGGGTCCCACATGGACATCGACGTGGAGCCGACTGACCGCCCCGAGGAGACGGACGACGCTGGCGACGACGGACCAGCGGAGATAGAAGTCGAAGTCACCGACCCCGAAACGACGACGACTGACCGCGCGGGTCTGCCACGCGGTATCGACGCGCCGGACTACGTCCTCTACGGCGGCAAAGGCGGCGTCGGAAAGACAACGATGGCGGCGGCGACGGCACTCGCCAGCGCGGCCGATGGAACGTCGACGCTCGTCGTCTCGACCGACCCCGCACACTCGCTGTCGGACACGCTCGGCGTCTCGCTCCACGGCGAACCGTCGAGAATTAAGGAGGACATCCCCCTCTACGCCGCCGAAATCGACCCCGATTCCGTGATGGAAGGCCCGTTCGCGGGCGCGGGCGACACCCCCGCAGACGAGACTGAGTACGACACGAACGAGTACGACGACGACAACCCGTTCGTCGGCGACGATGGAGGGGACTCGCCGTTCGGCGGTATGGGTGACGCGATGGGTGGATTCGAGGACTTGCTCGGTGGCGACGGGCCGATGGGAATGGGCGGTCCGATGCCCGGCGCGGACGAAGCGGCGGCGATGCAACAACTGCTCGAATATCTGGACGACCCGCGGTTCGACCGTGTCGTCATCGACACCGCGCCGACCGGCCACACGCTCCGACTGCTCGAACTCCCCGAGATGATGGATTCGATGCTCGGTCGTATCGTCCGCATGCGCGACCGATTCTCGGGGATGATGGACAACATCAAGGGGATGTTCGGCGGCGGCCCAAACGACCCGCAGGCAGGCATGGCCGACCTCGACGAACTCAGAGAGCGCATCGAGCGACTCCGGGCCGTCCTCCGCGACCCCTCGAAGACGGATTTCCGCGTCGTCATGATTCCCGAAGAGATGAGCGTCGTCGAGTCGAAACGGCTCGTCGCCCGCCTCGACGAGTTCGGCATTCCGGTCCAGACGCTCGTCGTCAATCGCGTCATGGAGAACGTCGACGACGTCGCCGACGTGGACTCGTCGTGGTTCGAGTCACCGGACCTGGAGAACTGTGGCTTCTGCCAGCGCCGCTGGAAAGTCCAGCAGGATGCACTCCGCTCCGCGACAGACCTCTTCCGTGGTCGTGACGTCAAACGAGTTCCGCTGCTCGCGGACCAGGTACAGGGAGAAGACGCCCTCCGCGTCGTGGCGTCCTGTCTCGACTAAGCCGCGTCCTGTCTCGACGAGGGCCGGGAACGCGAAAATCGATAAAAAACGGTCGTCGTGCGGTTTTCAGGGGAGTTTTCGAGCGAATTCGAACAGCGTGTCACGCCACGAGTCGGGGAGAAACCGACCGAGGACGGTGACGCGAGCGACGGTTCCGGGCTGGTACCGTGCGTGTGGTTTCGTCGAACTCGCAGCGTCGACGATGTCGTCTGCGACGCGTTCTGGCGGAATTGCACCGGGCATAGTTCCGCCGAGTGCGTCTCTGTCCTCGAAGAGTTTGTAGAACTTCTCGTAGGCACCCGAGCGCTCGATGCCGTCCTGTTCTTCGCCGCCGTTGACCTCCGCTTCGACGCGGTCTGCGAACTGCGTCTCGACCGGCCCGGGTTCGACGAGGACGGCGTCGATGCCGTACTCCTCGACTTCGGCGCGAAGCGCGTCGGTCATCGCTTCGAGGGCGAACTTCGACCCCGCGTAGACGCCGCCGCCGGGGAACGAGACGCGCCCGACGACGCTGGAGACGTTGATAATCGTCCCGTCGCCCTGCGACCGCATGTGGGGCAAGACGGCGCGAATGAGTCGGTGCGGTCCGTAGACGTTCACGTCGAACTGCTTGTGGACCATCTCGGTCGGCACGTCTTCGAGGGGGCCCATCTGGCCGTAGCCTGCGTTGTTGACGAGACAGTCGATTCGTCCCTGTTCGTCGACGATGCGGTCGACGACGCGGTCGACGTCTCCCTGGTCGGTCACGTCGAGCGTCGCGATGTTCGCACCGCGTTCGCCCAGCGTCTCGATGTCCGCTGGGTTTCGGGCGGTGGCGTAGACCTCCCACTCCTCGTCGAGGAATCCGAGCGCCGAGGCGCGCCCGATTCCCGAGGAGCAACCGGTGATGAGGACCGTCTTTTGGTGCACGTCGGTAGGTCGAACCGTGCGCTGTTAAGTGTACGCGATTCGGCACGACCACTGGTCGCTCGAATGCCCGCCGACGGTGGCTACTCGTACTGTGCTTTCGCCTCGTCGGCGTACGCGTCAGCGAGACGCGTCGGTTCGGGGAGTTTGTAGTCACCGGAGAGACGCGAGACGAGGTCGACAGTCGTCTCCGCCGAGAGACGGTGACCGGGGCTCACGTACAGCGGGTTCACGATTGGCCGTGAGTCGTACTGTCGCGACTGGAACGCGTAGCCGATGACTGTGTCGGACGTTGCAGGATGGCCGCCGACAGCGTCCACCGAGTCGTCCGCTCGAATTGGAGTTCGCCAGCCTTCGGGGCGGCCGTCTACGTCTTCGTCGGGCGTGCCACAGAGGAGCGATTTAGCGACGCCGATGCTCGGAACGTCGCAGACGACGCCGATGTGGGTCGCGAGGCCGGCCTGTCTGAAGTGGATTCGTCCCGAGCCGTCGAAGACGAGGAGGTCTGGGTCGCTGTCGAGTTTCGCGAGCGCGTCGAGGATAGGCCCGCCTTCGCGAAACGAGAGGAGGCCGGGAATATACGGGAGCGTCAGTTCGGAAACGGCGTGGACGCGTTCGACGACCGAACCGCCACGGAGCACGACGACGGCACTCACCGCTCGGTCGTCGAGAAACGACTGGTCGATACCGGCGACGAGGGGCGGGTCTGAATCGGAGGTGAGCGTCGTCGTTTCGGGGTCCGCAAGCGAGACAGTCGTCGGGTCGAACGAGAGGTGGTCTTCGAAGACGGCAGTTTCAGCGACGCGGCGCTGGAGTGACTCCATCTCGGCCTTCGCGAGGCCGGGTTGTGGTGCGAGTTCTGGATGTGCCTGTCGCATCTCAGAAGCGGCCACGTCCGGGGCCACCGGGGCCACGACGCATTCCGCCGCCGATAGACATCTCCGACGGGACGTTCCGCTTGCCCTTTACCCGCTCGCCGTACGCGAGGCCGATGACAAGGCCGATGAGGTGGGCGAAGTGGGCGACTCCGTCGGCGCTTTGGTTGACGAAGAAGAACACCGAGATGCCGGCGAATCCAATGGTGAACAGCCACAGTGGGACGGGGAGGATGAAGTACAGATAAATCTTCAGCCCCGGGTTCAGGACGGTCAGGACGCCGAGGATGGCCATGATTGCCCCACTCGCTCCGACGACGGCGGTCGGGATGCCCGGCGACAGTACCATCGACGAGGCGATCTGTGCGAGTCCGGCGAGCATCCCGCTGACGAGGAACAGCACCGTGAACTTTCTCGACCCGATGTAGCGCTCGACTGGCGGGCCGAAGAAGAACAGCACGATGGAGTTGCCGACGATGTGGTAGAACCCACCGTGGGCGAAAATCGACGTCACCCACGTCCAGACGTACTCGGGGTGGACACTCGTGAGATAGAAGAGATTCGAGGTGAGGCCGCGGAATCCGAGCGACCCGAGGGTGAGCTGCGCGAGGAACGTGAGCCACATCAGTGCCAGGAACAGATACGTGACGTTCCCGCGGAAGTAGCTGAACACGCCCCCAGTCCCGGTGAGAGAGTCGAGGAGCCCGCTGCTGCTACGCTGATTGCTCACGGAGGAGTCGAACGAACTCTCGAAGACTCCTGCGGGGTCGTCCCAGTCTGACAGCCCCGTACAGTTGTGATTCTCGGGGAGGCGATGGTTGGAGCAGAACGTGCCGCCACACCGTGAACAGCGGTATGGCAGACTCTCGTCCGCGCCGCACACGTCGCAAATAGCCATTACCAACGCCTTGCGGCGGCGAGATAAAAAGGGGTTCCCTCCTGCGCGTCGTATCTGCACAGCTCGATGTGAGCGGCGAGCGGTGGGAGATGGCTCTCTGGGGGAGTCGTCACGCGATGTGTAGAAAGCTCAGGCGTCGTCTGTCTCGCTGTCCACCTCGTCGGCGGCGTCGCTCTGGGCGTCAGCAGGGGGCGTGAAGTTCGTCGGAACGACCGTCATGTGGTTCACTCCGAGACGGGGTTGTTTGGCTGCCATACTCAGTTGGACAGTGGGTGGCCACGGACAAATAATTACTCATGCGCATAATTTATCTGATGACGTGGTGGGATAACTGCGGCGTATGGGTAGTGCCGCCGGACGACAGTTTCGACTGATGAGTCTCGAAGCGCATCGCGAAATCCACGTGTCGATACCGGTTGCTGCTCCCCGTCTGTCCTGTCGATATCAGATGCTACCCCGTCTGCACAACGTCAAAAGAGAGAGTGAGAACTGTCGCTTACGCGAAGTTCTCTTCGTAGAGGTCCATCGCGTGTTCGATGGCGTCCTTCGCTGCCTGCTTGTCTTCCCATCCGAGCGTCTCGACTTCTTTGCCCGCTTCGAGGTTCTTGTAGGTCGAGAAGAACTCGTCAATCTCGTCCTGCAGTTGCTGTGGGATGTCTTCGAGATCCTCGATGTGGTCGTAGCGTGGGTCCTCAGTGGGGACGGCGATGACCTTGTCGTCCTGTTCGCCGTCGTCGTCCATCTTCATGAGCGCGACGGGTCGTGCTTCGATGACACAGCCGGGGAACGTCTGGTCTTCGACGAGAACGAGCACGTCGAAGGGGTCCTCGTCGTCGTAGTACGTCCGCGGCATGAAGCCGTAATCCGAGGGATAGTGAACGTTCGAGTGGAGTACACGGTCGAGAACGACACCGGGGATGTCCTTGTCGTACTCGTACTTGTTGCGCTCGCCTTTCAGGCATTCGACAACAGCGTAGATTTCGTCCGGTGCGTTCGGGCCGGTCTCCATGTCTTCCCAGAGATTCGCCATACTGAATCCATCCTCGAAACGGGCAAAAGTACTTTCGGGATTGCTCTCAAACTCCGGTTATCGAGCAGTGACCGGTCCTCGAACTGTGCTAGTGACTGTCCTGTGGATTTACCTGAAAACGGATATATTCTTCAGAGAATCCCAAGATGTACCTCTCCTTAAGCCCTAGATAATCTTCTAGTATGCCTCTACTAACAACCCTATCAAAACTACTGATATTCAGAATCTAATTCCTTTCCCCATATTCCGGCATAAATGTGCGCTTCCGTCGCATTCCCGCTATTCTGTGGGACTCGGCATTTATCAACCCAATGGCGCGTTGACAAAGTTTAAATAGGTAGATGACATTTCCACATCCATGTCAGAGGCACAAACTATTGGCAACAAATCCGGTGCGGCTCGGGACCTCACCGCGTTCCAACAAAATATCCTCGTCATCCTTGCCGAGGAGCCGATGTACGGGCTGGCAATCAAGCGACACCTCGAAGAGTACTACGACACCGAAGTCAACCACGGGCGTCTGTACCCCAACCTCGACGACCTCGTCGAGATGGGCCTCGTCGAAAAGAGCGAACTCGACAAGCGTACGAACCAGTACGAACTGACCGACGACGGCCTCGAGGCAGTCCTCGGCCGCTTCGACTGGATGCTCTCGAAGTTCGTCACCGACGACGAACGCGGCGAGATGGTTTCCGAGCTCATCGAAGCCAAACTGTAATCACGTAAAACCCCGGTTTCGCTCACTCGTATTCGGGCAATTCGGCGCCTGCGGCGTCGAACACGAATTCAAGCGATTCCGAAAGTATCGACCGCTGTTCAGTGGTCGGCCACGCATTGCGTGGATAATATTCTTTGACGAACTCACGAACCTCAGGAGCGCCAGCCGTCTCTATTCGCCGAACGTAGTGATTCCCGAGGAAATCTGCGAATGCGCGGGCGTTCGCGGCGTGGTCGGCACCGTGTTCGTCGGCAACGGCGTCGACGATGGCGGCGTTGTGTTCTTCGACGGTACTCCACTCGTGGTCTTCGCCCGTGCCCGACAGCGGTCGTTCTATCCCTCGGTCGACGTCGTCTATCTGTGCCGGGCGGACAGTCCCCTCGTCGTCGACCCACTCGGCCGGGTGGAGAACGAGCACGTCGTCTTCGTCGCGGTGGCGGGCGACGAAGTCGTACGGCTCGACGAATTCGTCTCGTGCCGAGAGATACATCTCACGTTCAGCTGGGTCGATGGCGTCGCGGGCCAACCGGGTCAGTCGCTCTGCTTCGTTTACTACCTCTTCGGGGAGTTCTGACTCAGGCATTATCGAGGGCCTCGTTGGCTAGAGAGTCTGCGCGGTCGTTTATCTCTCGCGGAACGTGTTCGAGCGACCAGCGGTCGAATTTCGTGAGCAACTCGTTTGCTTTCACGCGACGCTCACGGAGTCCGGGGTCGTTGGTCTTCCACTCGCCGCGGACCTGCTTGACGATGAGTTGGGAGTCTCCACGAACGTCGACTTCGTCGTAGCCGTACTCTGCGGCCACCGACAGCGCATGGATGAGTGCTTCGTACTCGGCGCGATTGTTGGTCGTCTTCCCGATGCGCTTCGAGCCTTCGGCGACGATTCCGTTACTCGTCACGATTGCCCAGCCAATCGCTGCCGGACCGGGATTTCCGCGACTCGCACCGTCGAAGTAGACGTGTGCCCGGCCTCCTTTCGGTTGCAAGATGGCCAGCAAATCTGCGGGGTTAGCCCCCTGAACGACGACTTTGTCGTCGTACGCGACTGCGCTGGCGTCTCCTCGCTCGGCACGCCAGCGTTCGTACTCGGTGTTGCCTGACTGTACGGCTACACCCGATTCTTCGAGTCGTCGTCGTGCTTCGTCGGGGTCACACTCGACCGTCGGCATACCTCCACCTCGCTTGGGCCACGGTAAAGGCACTCCGTTCGTGGGGGGGTGACCAGTTGAACAGGTTCACGAATCAGGGAAAACTTTCAAGTATCACCAAACAGACAATATAAAAATGCGATGAAACGGCCCACCCGCCAGCGGGAACGTGAGTACGACCGTGCTCGATGGGGAGACGAGTCGGAAGACGAAGAGGCGATGGACGAATCCGAGGTAGACCTAGAGAATCTCGATTCTGACGAAGTCATACGAACGGCAGACGGTGAGTTGATCCACGAAGAGACCGGCATCATCATCGAAGAAGAACAAATCGACCGGGGGCCAGAGTGGCGTGCGTTCAACCACTCGGAACGCCAGTCGAAGTCGCGCGTCGGTGCCCCAACGACGAAGACGATGCACGACAAGGGGTTGACGACGACCATCGACTGGAAGGACAAAGACGCCTACGGTCGGTCGATATCGTCGGAAAAGCGCTCACAGATGCACCGCCTTCGCAAGTGGCAAGAGCGGATTCGAACGAAAGACGCGGGCGAGCGAAACCTCCAGTTCGCGCTCAGTGAAACCGACCGCATGGCGTCGGCACTCGGCGTTCCGCGGTCCGTCCGCGAAGTCGCATCCGTCATCTATCGTCGCGCCCTCGACGAAGACCTGATTCGGGGACGCTCCATCGAAGGCGTCGCGACCGCCACGCTCTATGCCGCCTGTCGGAAAGAGGGAATCCCCCGTTCGCTCGAAGAGATTGCCGAGGTGTCGCGCGTCGAACGGAAGGAAATCGGGCGGACCTATCGGTACATCTCTCAAGAACTCGGGTTGGAGATGCGGCCAGTCAACCCCAAGAAGTACGTCCCTCGGTTCTCGTCTGAACTGGACCTCTCGAAAGAGGTGCAGTCGAAAGCGAACGAGATTATCGAGACGACGGCCGAGCAGGGCTTGCTCTCGGGCAAGTCCCCGACTGGATTCGCCGCCGCTGCAATCTATGCGGCCTCGTTGCTCTGTAACGAGAAGAAGACACAGCGCGAAGTCGCAGACGTCGCGCAGGTGACCGAAGTCACCATCCGGAACCGGTACCAAGAACAGATCGAAGCGATGGGCATCCACGCCTGAACCGTCGGTCTCTCCGGGTCCACACCGACTCGGCGCGACCACTGCAAGAAAACCCCCGTCAGTAGAGACGGGACGCGCGTCGAACTGCTTCGTTTTCAGTCGGCTCACTACACCCCGTCGCTATGCTGCGTGGAGTGTGTCCCTATTCGCAGTCAGCGTCGACGGTTACGGTTGCGTTCTCAGCGACTGCGTCCCCGTCACAGGCGTAGTGACCGTCTTCACTGCAACTCTTGCTGTGGTCGTACGACTCGTTTCCGTTCGTCTCTCTGTGGGCCATCGCCTGGAGCGTCGCGTCTGATTCGAGCGGGGTGTCGAGTTCGACGGTGACGTTCTCGTGTGTGCCCGAGGAGAGATAGTCGCTCACGCCGAGTGTGTCGTGGTCCAGTGTGTGGACGACGGCGTACCCACCGTCGGGAAGGGTGATTTCGTCGACGACGAGTTCGTAGCCGGCGGTCTGCTGGTCATCGAAGGAGACGGACGCGCAGTCGTCACGCTCGTCTTCTTCGGTTCCGTCTGCGTCGTCATCATCGGTTCCGTCTGTGTCGCCGTCTTCGGTTCCGTCTGCGTCGCCGTCTTCGGTATCGCCACCGACGTTTTGCTCGTCGTCTTCCTCTCCGATAGTCAGGTCGGCCGAGGCGGACTCTCCAGCACTCTGCTGGTTGACGACGAGCGTGACGGTGCTCGTCCCCTCGCCGGGATTGACGACGCCGTCGACGACGACGACGAGTTCGTCACCCGACTCCAGCGAGTAGTTTCCACCGAGGCCGAGCGTGAGCGTCTCGCCGTCGTTGCTCGCGCTCACACTGCTGACGTCGTCAGCAGCGTCCACGTCGACGGTGGCACCGCTCGCGTCGTCGCCACGGTCGATCCCAATCACCGACACGTCGTCGGTGCCGACGTCGCTCACGTCGCCGCCGGTTCCCGTGTAGTCGAGGACGAGCGAGTTCCACGAACTTCCGACGGCGTCGCCATCGACGGTAACCGTCGCGGTGTGTGTCGCCGTCTCTCCGGGCGTGGATGGTGATGCCGACAGTGAGGCGTTCGACGCGGCCATGACCGACGACGAGAGCGCTGCGAACGGGAGTGCCGATGCGACCAGTCCGAGGGTTCGTCTGCGTGTGATTCGTACCATTATCGTCGTTCCGAGTAGCGTTCAGACATCGTTCGATTGATTCACTCCGGGTCAACAAACGGGGACCCGGCGTGGACAGGTTGTGCCGAGTGTGTCGTTATTATCGACCGAATAAGCGAGTTGCAACAGTCGGTCGGGTCCGTGTCGAAGGGGAGCGACCGAACGGCCTCCGCGTCTGTGAAGGGTGAACCGACCACGTCCGTCGCCGAAGGTTCATACCGGAGGGCGACCCACATCCGGTGATGCGGCTCGACGAGTTCATGGACATCGAGCGAGACGAACGCGCAGAGCGCCGCCGCCTCGCCGAAGAGAAGTCCTACGGCATCCTCGACCACCTCGAAACGTTTCAAGACCGATTCGAGGAGACGGTGCAGGGTGATTCGCTCTACGGTGGCGTCTCGCCGTCTATCTTCGTCGGGCGTTCGAACTATCCGCGTGTCTCGACGGGCATCCTCTCGCCCGTCGGTCACGACGAAGACGCCGCGTCGTTCGAGACGAGTGCCGCGTGGTACGACGAAGGCGTGAGTATCTCCGACGTGTTTCAACGCCGGACCTCGCTTCTCAACTCGAATCGCGGCACGAAAGTGACGAACGTCGCCGACTCGTGGGACGGATTCCTTGGCACACAGCGCGAAGTCGCTATCGCCGACCGCCCAGTGACAGTCGAAATCGGCCTCGACGGAACGCCGGATTTGAATCTGGACGCCCACACCGACGACGTGGCGACGCCGGTCGGCCCCCGCGCCCACGCTCGGTCTGCTGACCTCGCGGAGAACCCACACGTCCCCCGAGCGGTGAAGAAGACGCTCGAAGACGACGACTGGAACGCGCAGGGTGCGATGACCTACCTCTACCGCCGCGGATTCGACGTCTACGACATCAACACGATTCTATCGGCCGGCGCACTCGGTCAGACCAAACAGCGCCGTCTCGTCCCGACGCGCTGGTCGATTACTGCCGTCGACGACACGCTCGGTCAGTATCTCCGTGGAACGGTAAAACACGCACCCTCCATCGACAACGTGGAAATCTACCGAAACGAGTTCATCGGGAACGCGTTCTGGGTTATCCTCGCACCGGGTCGGTGGGAGTTCGAGTTAGTCGAGATGAAGGCTCCCGGGAGCGTCTGGAACCCCGACCCTGAAGCAGGGATGTATCTTGCCGCAGACAGCGAGGGCTACGAAGGTCGGTCCGCGTACGTGAACGAGACGGCAGGCGCGTATCACGCCTCTCGGCTCGGGGTGCTCGAACATCTCCACGACAGAGGCCGACAGGCCAAGGCGCTCGTCCTTCGACACGTCTCCGACGACTACTGGGGTCCGGTCGGTGTCTGGCAGATTCGAGAGTCGATTCGTCACGCCTTCGAGGGCGAGAAAGCCGGTGCGGAGACGTTCGGTGCCGCCGTCCGCGACGTGACGAACTATCTTCCCGTCTCGCTCGGTGACCTCCGGAGAAAATCGACGATGGCAGCTGGCCTCCAGACGAACATCTTCGACTTCTCCTGAGCGAATCGGCTCCTCCTGAACGAAGGCTTTTGACAATCTAACGCCATGTTTTTTGTATGGTCCCCCTCCAGATTCCCGGCGGTCCGGAACTGCTCGTAATCGCACTTATCGTCGGCCTCCTCTTACTCCCTGCTGTCGCGATCGTTGCGGTGATGTACGTCGTCTCGGCACTGAACGGCGACGACGACGACAGCGAATTTGGTGGCAGTGGTAGCGACGGACGCAGCACTGACGGAGTAGAAGACGGTGGGTCGACGGAGTAACCGGGTAGACGGTTGGTCAACCGAATAAACGGGCCGACCGGAAAACGACGACAGTTACGCTTCGACAGCGTCGAGGTTGGCGAGCGCCTTCTCGACGAGTTCACCCGTCTCGGCGATGATGTCTGCCATCTCGTCGTTGTCGGGTGCGATGCCGATGAGTCGGGCGACGCGCATGATGCTCAGGTGGTAGACGACCTGTGTGCCCGGTTCTTCCTCCCAGACGACCACGTTGCACGGGAAGAGGCCGCCCATCTTGTTGTCAGTGGCACCGAGTGCACGGTCCGCCATCGAGGGGTTACAGGCACCGAGGACGTGGTACGGGTCACGTCCGGCATCTACCTTCTCGTTGAGCATCTCCGACGGCGAAAATTCGGTTGCGATACCAAACCCAGCGTCCGTGAAGGCCTCGCGGACGTGCTCGATTGCCGCCTCGTGTTCCATGTGCAGAACGACTCGCTCTTCACCGATGTCTTCCGGTTTGATGGCTGTTGGGTCGATTGGGAGTCCCATAGGTTCGTGTTCAGGCTCCAGCGGTGAAAATCTACGGTATTGTAGTCGATTTGCACAGGAGACAATTGTTTTCGAAACGGAGGCGAGTACGGAATCGACCCAGAACGGTGGCCCGAAGCGTTCTCTCGCGCTTCCAGTCTGTTGTGAGTCACTCACTCCGACTGTCGAGACGCTTCGAGCACCGACTCCACGAACGACGACTTCGCGTCGGTGTAGGCCGAGCGCTCGTCTGGATGTGCCTCGGCCAACGACTGCTTTAGCCGGTCGTACTCGGCCGCGAGTTCGGGGTCCGCCCGCAAGGCATCACGAAACGTAACCTGTTCTCGGTGGCAGTCGCTTCCGTGTTCGGTCACAGAGAGATAGTGCGTCCGGCGGGACGGTGGTCCACGGGCGAAAAATCGCCGGTCTGGAACGTCGTCGTTCGGTCGCTCTTCGTAGCCCACGTCTTCGAGTTCCGCTGCCAGCCCGTCACGCTCGTCGAGGTCCGAAACCAACAGCAGCATATCGACGATTGGCTTGGCGGCGATACCCGGAATCGCAGTGCTCCCGACGTGCTCGAATCCGAGGACCGTGATGTCGAGTCGAGACCGAAGGCGCTCGATTTCGCGTTCGTAGGCGTCGTGCCACGCCGGATTGTGGGCGACGAGTTCGACCGTTCCGCGAGCGAGTCCGAGTGGTGACTTGCTGTCGTCACTGGTGTCTGTTGAACCGTCTTCGTCACCTTCGCCGGCGGTCATAGCGGAATTGGAAGCCACTGCAGTGCTGCGGCCACCTCGTCCGGTGGGAACAGCGGTGGGTGGAGCACCAACCAGTCGAGGAGGATGAGTCCGAATCCGTGGGCGACGATGGACGGAAGAATCGAGTCACTCTCGTAATCCACGAGGCCGAAGAGCACGTCAGTTGGGGCCGACAACAGAAGCTCTATCGGTGGTTTTCCGACGTGGTGGAACGCGTAGAGAATCGGACTGATGAGCGCGCTCTTCCGACCGATGTCGCGGATGCCGACACAGAGCAATCCTCGGTAGTACGTCTCCGCGGCGACGACGACGAGCAGTTGCTGTGCGGCGTGCGGGACGAACTCGACGAGTGCCGTCGAGGTGTGCCACATCGGGTAGTACGTCCGAATCGTCGGGAGTGACGACCCGACGAGGTAGAACGGGAGGACGAACAGTGCGAGGAGGACGGTGTTTCTGAGTGCCGTTCGGTCTACGTTCCACCCGAGATTACGGCCGTGTGAGAGTGCGAGCGCTCCGGGGACGAGGATAAACAAGAGCGCGTCGTGGACCGCACGGTAGGTAAGGTCGCCGGCAGGAATCGGCCAGAGGCTCCACGCGGCACCGACCACGCCTCCGACGAGAAGGGCGCGATAGAGCCACGGAAGTCGCGCGAACCGACGACGGAGCACCGCTATTCGGTCGCGACCGGACCTCGGCCGACGACGTCCAGCACGTCGTTGACGAAGGTCTGGCGCGTGTCGAAGTACGTCTCGTCGACGTCGGCGAGAACGTCTTCGAGCGTCTGTGGGCCGCTCGGTGTCCGAATGACCGCGTCGCCTTCTTTCTTCAGGATGCTACTCTTCTCTTGGGGCCACGTCAGTCGAGACGCCACACGCGCGAGGGGCGCACCTTCGACGGACTCGCCTTCGCCAAGTTCCACGGCAGGCGCTTCGTCTGCTTCCTCGTCAGCCATGGGCGGAGGTTAGCCACCGCGCATGATAATCCCTTCGAGATTCCTATCGGCCTCGACGCCGGTCGAGAACGCAAGCCCACGACGTGTCGATAAACAGACAATCGTCTGACGCATCGTTTTAGGGGCAGGTTTCGTACACGGTTTCATGACCAGTCTTTCGGAGGCATATCACGGCGGCCGGGGTGGCCCGAGTCTCCGACGGCTGTCCCTGGGGTTCGGGGTCTTCATCACCGGTGTACTGCTCGTCATCGCGGGCATCGTGGTCACGACGACCGACGTCTACACGTCGGGGGGTGCCACACTCGGTGAGGCTCGCGAACTCGGGGGCATCCTCGGAGGAATCGGCGTTCCTGCCGTCTTCCTCGGTGTGTTTGCCGTCTTACCGGCAAGTCGTCGCACTCGTGCAGCAGCGGTCATCGGCGCGAGCATCGCTGTTCTGGGTGTGGGCCTCTTCTCACACGCCTACCCCTGCCAGTGGACCGGTGCCACCTGTGGCGCTGGCCTCACTGACCTGACTCTCGAGACCGTCACCGTCTACTTCTTCGGCGCAATCACCACCTTCTGGTGTCTCTTCGTCGGCGTCGCCAACTTCAAGACGCGAAACGACCCCGGTGGGACGGCCACCGTGCAGGTGACGAAGAAGGGAGAGACCCGCATCGTCGAAGTCGAACAGAGCGTCCGCGGCGGCCTCAGCAGTATCGGCTTCCTCGGCGGGACGCCCGACGGCGACGTGGAGACACAGACCAACTCGGCTTCGAGTTCGCCTATGACCAACACCGCAGGAGCAACCGACGGCGGTGCGTCGTCGCAGACGATTACACCGCTCGACCTCGAACCGGCCACACAGTCCACCGAGACGACGCACTCTGCGCAGGGTGTCGATACTGTCGGCGCTTCGCCGACCCGGTCACCGGAAGGTGCGATGGAACACCCGGACGCGAACCGACCACAGGACAGCATGGTCGGCGACCGATACTGCGGTAACTGCACCTACTTCGAATACGTCCGCACCTCGGACGGCCTCCAACCCTACTGCGCTGCGCACGACGAGATGATGCAGGATATGGAAGCCTGCGACGAGTGGTTCCCCCGAAGTCGCTACTAACTCGACCGCGCAGTTTCGACGTTCTCGTTTCAGTTCTCGTTTCAGTTCTCGTTCAACCGTGACTCGACGTCGCGCCAGTGACTTCCTCGCCAGAACACCTGTCCGCAGTCACGACACCGCCAGAGTGTCGTCTCCGTCGGGTCCGGAGCGAACTCCGGAATCGGCTCGTCGTCACCGAGTGGTCCGACCGGTCCATTGCACGCGCCACACCGTGCTGGCCGTTCACCGAGTTCGATGGTGAACCCCACCGATTCGAGTTCACGCAGTTGAACTATCGGCGTTCGCCCGGCCAAGAGGACGCTTCGGTCGGCCCGCCCGGCCAGCGAGATATCGCGGGTGAGAAGGACACGGTGTTCGGCACTGGCACGCGCGAGCAATCGCTCGTCGCCGGGGTCTTCCCCGTCTCCGTCCATCGCGTACGCGGCGTCGTATCCGCACATCCGCAGGTAGGTTGCGAGTTTGCCGAGCATCACGTCCAGAAGGAGTGCAGTGTCGTCAGCTGTGGCCGTCTCGACGCCCGATGCGACCGTTCCGGGGTGGTTCGCGCCGATTTCGTCGCGGTCAGTTTCGTCGCGTCCTGTCTCGTCGTGGCCATTTCCGTCGCGCGTTGTTTCGTCGCGGTCGCCCTCAGTCGGCCGAGCGTCGTCAGTCAATGCAGGAAGTCCGTCAGGTCCTCGACAGGCCACGTGTTCACCACGTCGGCCGCCTCGACCCAGCCACGACGTGCCGTGTGAATGCCGTAGCGAATCTGGTCTAAACCGGCCGGCCGGTGTGCGTCGGTATCGATGGCGATGGGTGCACCCGCTTCGACGGCGATTTTGAGCGCTTCGCCGTTCAGGTCGAGGCGGTACGGACTCGCGTTGAGTTCGAGTGCGACGCCGTTTTCGACGGCGGCCGCGGCGAGTCGTTCGTAATCGACTGGGAGACCCGGGCGCTGGTTGATGAGGCGGCCTGTGGGGTGACCGAGGATATCGACTGCAGGGTGTTCCATCGCTCGGACGAGTCGTTCGGTCGCCGTCTCGCGGTCCTGGTCGAGTGCGCTGTGTGGGGAGGCGACGACAACGTCTAGTTCGTCGAGGACCTCGTCGGCCACCGAGATGCCGCCTTCGGCGTCGATGTTGGCTTCGACACCGGTGAAGACAGTGATGTCGGCGTCGGCGGCGACGGCGCGAACTTCGTCGACCTGTTCGAGGAGTTCATCGTCTTCGACACCGACACCGCCGACCATCCCCGGTCCCGTGGCGTGGTCAGAGACGACGTGATACTCGTAGCCGCGTTCTTCGGCAGCGGCGACCATCTCCGCGATGGTGTTGTTTCCGTCCGACCAGACGGTGTGCGTGTGGAGGTCACCGCGAATCTCGCCTTCTTCGATGAGCGTCGGCAACGTTCCATCGGTGGCCGCCTGTATCTCGCCGGTATCTTCGCGCATCTCGGGCGGGATGAGGGGCAAGTCGAGCGCGGCGTACATCGACTCCTCTGTTTCGCCGGCGACGCGTGTCCCGACACGAGGGCCGCTCTCGGCGTCTGCAACGTCGGAGATATCGAACATCCCGTACTCGTTCATCTTGAGGCCGCGGTCGATTGCGATGTTTCGCAGGTGGACGTTGTGGTCTTTGCTTCCCGTGAAGTACTGGAGTGCAGCACCGTACTCTGTGGAGTCGATGACGCGGAGGTCCACGCGCATCGCGTCGACGCGAATGCTCGCTTTCTGTGCGCCCGCTTCGATGGTGTCTGCGACGAGGTCCGACGCGAGGAAGTGGTCGATGACCGCCTCGGGGTCGTCGCTCGCGACAAGGATATCGATGTCACCGACCGTCTCGCGCCACCGCCGCATCGACCCGGCGGGTTCCGCCCGGCCAACTGCGTCGCTCTCGCGGAGATACGCCAGTAAGTCGTCCGCGATGGGCCGTGCTTTGCCGAGCGTCTCTCGGCCAGTGGCCTCGCGGGCGAACTCGATACCGTCGAGGATGTTGGCTTCTGTCTTCGCACCGAAGCCCTTGAGTTCCTGAATCTTCCCGTCGCGGGCGGCGGCTTCCAACTCGTCTAAGTCGGTGACTCCGAGTGCGTCGTAGAGTTTGCCGACCGTCTTCGGGCCGACGCCTTCGACGCTCGTCAACCCAGCCATATCGACGGGTAACTCCTCGCGCAGGTCGTCTAACTCCTCGATGTGGCCCGTCTCGAAGTACTCGACGATCTTCGACGAGATGGCGTCGCCGACCCGGTCGATTTCTTCGACGGCGTCTGCGCCGTCGGCGGCGAGTTCCTCGATGGGTGTCGGATACTCGCGGACGTTCTCGGCGGCGCGGCGGTAACTCGACGGTTTGTACGCCACGTCTTTCGCGTCGAGTAAGTCTGCGAACTCTTCGAGGAGTCTCGCAACCTCGTCGTTTCGACTCATCGGCCACCTCGCTTGCCTTTGCCGCCATCGCGTCCGAGCGCCTTCTTCAAGAAGTTCATCCAGCGCTTCTGGTCGGCGGCGTTCTGCAGTTTGGCCTCCTGTTCGAGGTCGGCAGGTCGGAGTTGCTCGAGGGCGTTCAGCGCCCGGTCGATACCGATGATGTCGTCGACGAGTTTGCGTCCTTCCTCGTAACTTATCTCGCCGTCTTCGATGGGTTGGAGCCGTTCGATGCGCTCCCGGCGGAGATTTCGCTTTGCCTGGTCGACCTGGTCACGCTCTCCCGGCGGGACGGTGTCGCGGCGTTTTATCTCGAAGACGAACTCCTTGAGGTCTATCCGTTCTCCCTGGATGTCGATTCGGTCGGGAATCTGTGCGCCCACCGTCGCCCCCTCGCGGTTGACGCGCTCCAGGAGTTGTTTGCGCTCGAACTCCTTCACGTACTGACGTTACCTCGCGTGGCACTTCGCTCCTTCGCCCACACCAGTGTCTTACAGTACCCGAAGAACTTCACGGGGAGTAACAGGTCCGAAAACCCCAGATAACGGTTATCTTGTATTCTAACGTATTTCTTAGCAACCATGTCCACTGGTAACATGCAACAGTCTGGAGAGCAGGGCGAATCGACGGCGTTCAAGCGCGCCCGTATCTATGCGTTTTATCTGCTCGCGTTGGTGACGCTCGGAATGGCAGCGGCGTTCGTTTCGGACCTACTCATGTTCTCGTTCACCGGGTGGGGGACCGGCGGCGAGGTGCTCGCAGAACATCGCCTCCACGTGATGATTATCGCGGCGAACGTCTGGATAGTCATCCTGAGCGTGGCGAGTCAGTTGTACCGCCCGCTCAAGCGGGTGGCACTGATGCAAGCCGCGTTCGCCCTCATCACGCTCCTCCTCATCGGAACCATCGTCGGTGGCGGCCCGGTCCAGGAAGTACTGCCGTTCTTCGTCCTCATCGGGTTGATGTCACTGTTCCACCCGGCCGGCGGTGAGATGCTCTCGTTCGGTGACGACTACAGTCCGGCGCTCCTCGGCCTCGTCGCCGTGGCGGCCATCCCCGTCCTCGCGTTCGCGGTGAACCAGTTCACCCTGCAGGGTTCGGGCGACGTCCACTCGCTCTTAGGCCACTACATGGAGATGACGACGATGGCCATCGGACTGCTCCTGCTCGGGCTCGTGGCCTCTGCGGGCGCTACTGGCCACCGCTTCGTCGCGTGGTTGACCGCTGGTCTCGCCATCTACTTCGGTGTCCTCTCTCTCGTCTTCCCGACGCAGACATCGAGTCTCGGGCTGATGTGGGCGTCTGCGCTCATCCTGTGGGGTGTGGTGTTCGTCGCCGTGAGCGAACTTCGTGCGACTGGACGGACCTCCATCTCGAGTGAACGACCGCTCAACATACGCGGGTCGCCGCGGGCCTGACCGCGACGCCTGTTTTCGTCCCGCTAACCTGTTTTTCTGCCCTGCTTTGACCTGTCATCTGCCGGCAACGCTCTCCGCGGTCACGGACACGCGCTCGTATTCGTCGTACATCGCCGCAAACGCGCGTACATAGACGAACCTTCTTATGGCTATCTTGGATATCGTGAAGCATGGGTTTGTTCGACCGACTCCGTGGAAAGGACCATCCCCGCGTCGCCTTCATCGGTATCGACGGGGTACCATTTAGCCTCCTCTCTGAGCATCCCGAGGAGTTCCCGAACTTCGCGGCACTGGCCGACGACGGTTCGGGTGGTGCTATCGACAGTATCGTCCCGCCAGAATCCAGCGCGTGCTGGCCGGCACTTACGACCGGTGTCAATCCCGGTGAGACTGGCGTCTACGGGTTCCAAGACCGCGAAGTCGGTTCGTACGACACGTACGTCCCCATGGGTCGTGACGTACAGGCGACTCGCGTCTGGGACCGCGTCACCGACGCAGGGCGGCAGGCCACGGTGATGAACGTCCCCGTGACGTTCCCACCGCAACGCAACATCCAGCGCATGGTCTCTGGGTTCCTCTCGCCCAGCGTCGACAAAGCCGCCTTCCCCGACGAGTTCCGCGACGACCTCGAAGCGATGGGCTACAAAATCGACGTCAACGCCAAACTCGGCCACGACGACGACAAGACGGCCTTCATGGAGGACGCCCACGAGACGCTCGACAAACGATACGAAGCGTTCGAACACTACCTCGAGAAAGACGACTGGGACCTCTTCTTCGGCGTCTTCATGACGACCGACCGCGTCAACCACTTCCTCTTCAAAGATTACGAACGCGACGGCCCGAACAAAGACGCGTTCGTCGAGTTCTACCGCAAAGTCGACGAGTACATCGGAAACATCCGTGACCTCCTCCCCGAAGACGTGACCCTCGTCGTCGCCTCCGACCACGGCTTCACCTCGCTCGACTACGAAGTCCACTGCAACACCTGGCTCGAACAGGAAGGATGGCTCTCTTACGAGTCCGACGACCACGACTCGCTGAACGACATCGACTCCGATTCGAGGGCGTACTCCCTCATCCCCGGTCGCTTCTTCATCAACCTCGAAGGCCGCGAACCTCGTGGCTCGGTTCCGGAAGACGAGTACGAAACCGTCCGTGCCGAACTGAAAGCCGAACTCGAAGCCCTCGAAGGCCCCAACGGGAAGAAGGTCGCAGACCGCGTCGTCGTCAAAGAAGAGGCCTTCCGCGGCGACCACGACGACATCGCTCCGGACCTCGTCGTCATCCCGAACCACGGATTCGACCTGAAGTCCGGGTTCAAAGGCCACGACGAAGTCTTCGGAACTGGTCCGCGAAACGGCATGCACTCGTTCGACAACGCGTCGCTCTTCGTCGACGACCCAGAGGCAGAAATCGAAGACGCCGACCTCTACGACATCGCGCCGACGATTCTCGAACTGATGGAACTCGACTACACGCGCACCGAACTCGACGGCGCGAGTCTGATTCGCCAGTAACCGCGACTCGTACCAACCCACGACTCGGCAGACGCGTTCTGCGTCAACCGAACATTCTCCGTTCTCGCCGCTTACAGCAAATCGTCCAGTTCGTCGTTCGCCCACTGCTCGGTCTGGTCCGTTCGTACTTCGGTCTCGGCATCTTCGATAGCCTCGCGAGCGCGTTTCATGAACGATTCGACGCGCTCTGAGCGCTCGACGCCGCTGAGGAGGACGAGTGATGCGAGGCGTCCACTCTCCAGCGGGAAGTCGCCACCGCGGACCTGCATGCTCCCCGTTTCGTCTTCGACCCACCGCCGGGCGCGCTCGACGCCTTTCCGCGGAATCACCTCTGGTTTCCCAGCGACGACGACGAGCGCCGAATCGGCGGTGCTCGCGTCGGGCAGACTCGTCCCGGTGAGAAGCGACCGCCGGGTCGTGCTCATGACGGCGTTGATGTTCTCTTCTGCAACCTCCGAGGCTTCGGCGCTCGCGAATCCGAGTGCGGCGATGCCGCCGGCGCGAAGCGTGTTGATGACTTCCGAACTGTCGACGACGCTCTCGCCGACGCCTTCGACTGCTTCGCCGGCGGCGAGGAGGAGTCCGACACGTTTGGCGATTGCGTCGTTGATGGCGTCGTAGCCTTCCTGCATCGACTCGCCGGACGACCGGAACGCGTCGTTGTCGACGAGGAGGACCGCATCTGCCTCGCGTGCGATGGTCTTGAGCGACCGGCCGGCGTTCACCTGATACATCGCACCCTCGTCTTCGCCGGGGAGGATACCGAGGACGTAGACGGGGATGTCGTAGACGCGGCTGAGTGCCTTGGCGAGGACGGGCGCACCGCCCGACCCCGACCCGCCGCCGAGGCCGGCGACGACGAATATCGACTCCGTCTTCGCCGTGACGCGACCGTCGAGTGCCGACATCACCTCCGCCGAATCTGCCTTCATCACGTCGGCACCGAGTTCGTTGTCGCCGCCGACACCGTGTCCCTTGACCCGGTCTTGGCCGACGAGAACGGTCTCGAAGGGAAGCGACTGGAGGTCTGTCTTCGCGGTGTTCACCCCGATCGCGTCGAGGACGGCACCGAATCCCATCTGCTGGTCGAACGACTGGAGGGCCGCTGTGAGTTTTCCACCTGCTTGTCCCACACCAATCAGGACGGTTTTCATACCACAAGCCACTCTGGGGCGTCTCTTCAACGTTCCCCAGCGGTGACGTGTTGCGAGCGAATGCGCACCCCGTCTCTCGGTCCTGAGGTTTATGTCGGATGACGGGTCCACGCCCGTGGCAACGGAACGGAGTCGCTCACCTACGCCCGCGACGGGTCGACAGTCACAATCGACTGGGACGACGACGGGACAGCAGAGACAGTCGGTCAGAGCGAGCGCGTCGCCTTCACTGTCGAGACGGCTATCGTCATCGCCGTCCCGCCATCGGGAGTCGGCGTGGGTGACATCGATGGTGACGCCGATGAACGCTCGGAAGGATGGGCGGGCGGACCTGGGTGTACCATCCCCACCGACTGTCGAGGTGTGTGACGGTCGTCGTCCACTACCCATCCCGTACCGAGTGACAACCGTTTTGCCGCCCGACTGCCCAAATCCCGGTATATGTTGTACGACGCCGTCGCGAATCCCGGCACCGTCACCGTCGACGAACTCCGGGCCGCCTACGAAGACGAAGTCCGCGAGGCAGTTGCTGCGACCGGGACGACCACCGCCGCCGACGCCGCCAACGTTTCTGAAGAGACGCTCTCGAACGGGGTGCTGGAACTGACGCTCGAACAGGCCGCGTCGATTCTCGCGCTCGCCGACGGATACCCCGACGCAGACGCCATCGTGTGGGAGTTCCGCGACCATCTCCTCATGGGAATGACGACGGGAATCCTCGACGTGGACACACTCGCGTCCGAAGTCGACCTCGACCTCTCTGGGCAGGAGATTCAGCAAGCTATCGAGGGCCGGACGGCGGCGACGCTCGACGAACTCGCCGCCATCCACCACGTCATCGCCGTTCGAAACGAGCGATGAGGGTCGCCATCCTCGGCTGTGGCTACGTCGGCCTCGAACTCGCCCGCCAACTCGTCGCCGACGGCCACGACGTGTGGGGCGTCCGGCGGTCTGACGCCGGTCTCGACGCCGTTTCTGCAACCGGTGCGACGGCGATTCGTGCCGACGTGACCGACGCGGAATCTCTCGAGAACATCCCCGACGTGGACCACGTCGTCTTCGCGGCGAGTTCTGGCGGGCGCGGTGCGGATGCGGCCCGACGAGTCTTCGTCGAGGGGCTCCGAACCGCCATCGACCACTTCGCCGCGCGCGACGACGTGCCGGACAGAGTCGTCTACACGTCGAGTACGGGCGTCTACGGCGACCACGGCGGTGCATTCGTGGACGAATCGACCCCGCTCGACCCGACGACCGACAAGACACGCGTGCTGGCCGAGGCAGAACGCGTCGCACGCGAGTACGCCGCCGAGTGCGGACTCGACGGTACTGTCGCTCGCTTCGCCGGTCTCTACGGTCCAGACCGGTATCGCCTCGAACGCTACCTGACCGGCCCGGTCACCGAAGGCTATCTCAACATGGTCCACCGCGACGACGCTGCCGGTGCCGTCGCGTACCTCCTCGAAACCGACCGCGCACGAGACGACACAGTCCTCGTCGTCGACGACGAACCCGTCTCGAAACACGCGTTCGCAGATTGGCTTGCCGACGAGTGCGGCGTTCCCCGCCCCGAAAAGCAGTCGAAAGCCGACCGACTCAACGATGGTGACCTCTCCGAGGCCGCTCGTCGTCGCATCCTGACGAGCAAGCGCTGTTCGAACGAGCGGCTCCGAAAACTCGGTTACGAGTTCACATTTCCAACATATCGAGCTGGCTACCGCGCGGCAATCGACGCCTATCGGGCGAATCACCACTGAGCATCTTCTCTCGCCGATAGGTTTGGCCCCCAGACAACCTGTCAATCGTGAATGCTCGAATAGGGGGAATATTCATAGCATCTCCTCCAGTCGTCTTGGGTATGGCCGGTTCGGTGGGGCAGTACGACTCGACCGAGATATTCGAGTCGGTTGGCTCGTTCGTCAGCACTCACCCGGAGTTAGCGGCGGCCATCGTCGTCGGAATCGGTGCCGTCGTCCTCGCGCTCTACGCCGCGATTCGCTTCAAGCGCCCGATGGGGACACGCTTCGTGGAGGCACTCGAAGATGTTGACGAAGTGGCGGTCCTCATGCACCCCAACCCGGACCCCGACGCGATGGCGGCCGCAATCGGCGTCGCCTGTCTCGCAGAACAGGTCGGCACGACGCCGACGATTCAGTTCGCAGGGCAGATTCGCCATCAGGAAAACCGCGCGTTCCGAACCGTGCTCGACCTCGATTTAGACGCTATCGACCACGTGAGTGACCTCGCCGCCGAGGCAGTCGTCCTCGTGGATCACAACTCCCCGCGTGGATTCGCGGGGGCAGAAGGCGTCCTCCCGTACGCAGTCATCGACCACCACCCCGGCGATGGCACGGGCGAGGCGTTCACCGACGTGCGCACCGACTACGGTGCCTGTTCGAGTATCGTCGCGGAGTACTTCCGAGACGTTGGCGCGAAACCCGTCCCCCCGGACATGCACGCGAGCGAAGTCAACTCGACCTACACGGTTCCCTCGCAAGTTGCGACGGGGCTCGTCTACGGAATTCTCACCGACACCAAGAACCTCACAGCGGGATGTTCGTCCGCCGACTTCGACGCCGCGGGCTATCTGTTCCCCGGCGTCAACGAAGACCACTTGGACCGCATCGCCAACCCCGAAGTCTCTCGCGAAGTGCTCGAAGCGAAAGCACGCGCCATCGCTGGGCGCGACGTTCGCGGCCCGTTCGCCGTCGCCGACATCGGGTCGCTCTCGAACGTCGACGCGATTCCCCAGGCGGCAGACGAACTCATCCAGCTCGAAGGCGTCACCGCCGCCGTCGTCTGCGGCGAACGCGACGGCAACGTCTATCTCTCGGGTCGCTCCCGCGACGACAGAGTCCACATGGGCCGAACCCTCGAAGCGGCGCTCACCGACTACCGTGGTGCCAGCGCCGGCGGCCACGCTCGCATGGGTGGCGGACAGATTCTCCGCCCTGACACCGTCGCTGACGGCGGCAACGGGAACGGCATCGTCCGTGACGAACTCATCGAGGACATCTTCGAGGCGCTCACGGGCGACATCTGACGCGTCGTCGAAGCGTTCGCTGTTTGCTGTTCGATGCTTGGCTGCCGAAGCGTTCGATTCGATGTTCACTGCTTGGCTGCCGAAGCGTTCGATTCGATGTTCACTGCTTCGCTGCCGAACCGGTGGCCCTTAACCGTCTGCCAACCTAGCGCCGCGCATGGCTACTGAACGGGGGACGTGGACCTACCGTGATCGCTTCGGCGACAGTTTCGGTCGGACCTTCTTCCGTCGATTCGGCCCCGGTGTCGTGTCGAGTATCGGCATCGGGACGTATCTCGGAGCGCCAACAGACGAGGTAGACGACAGATACCGTGAGTCGCTCGTGCTCGCACTGGAGAGCGGTATCAACCTCGTCGATACGGCGTCGAACTACCGCCACGGCCGCTCAGAACGCGTGGTCGGCGACGCACTCCGCGAGACAGCGACCGACCGCGACGCCGTCGTCGTAGCGTCGAAGGCAGGGTTCGTCCCCTTCGACCGCTCCAAGCCAGAAAACCCCGGCCAGTACATCCGAGAGACAGTTCTCGACGCCGGACTCGCAACTCGGGACGAACTCGCACACGGCAGTCACACCATCGCCCCGCAGTTCGTCGACGAGATGGTCGACCGCTCGCTCGACCTCTTGGACCTCGACCACATCGACCTCTACTACCTCCACAACCCCGAGACACAGTTGGCAGTCGCCGACTGTGAGACGGTGTACGACCGCATCGAGGCGGCCTTCGAAGTCCTCGAACGGCGCGTCGCCGCCGACGATATCGGTCGGTACGGTGTCGCCACGTGGGAGGCGTTCCGCGTCCCACCCGACCACGACGCGTATCTCTCGCTTCCAGAAGTTGTTCGTCGGGCCGAACGCGCGGCCGAGACAGTCGGTAACGACGAGTCTGGGCTCGACGCGATACAACTCCCGTTCAACGTCGTGATGGCCGACGCGTTCACCGTCGATGCCCACGAGACCGATGATGGCGACCTGACGAGTGCGCTGTGGTACGCACACGAACACGACCTCCACGTCTTCGCCAGCGCGAGCATCGCACAGGGTGACCTCGCACGGGAGATTCCGGAATCCGTCTCCGACGTGCTGACGGGAGAGACGCTCGCGCAACGCGCGCTCAACTTCTCACGGAGTGCGCCCGGTGTCACTGCCGCATTAGTCGGTGCGTCGTCGCCTGACCACGTCGCAGAAAATGTTGCCGCTGGCACGTTCGACCCGCTTGGCGCGCGGGCATTCGATTCGGTCTTCGAGTGACGGCGAGAGAGGGTGGTTCGGTCGGTGTGATTCGAGAGGGTTGGTGTCTTATCTGAGTTCTTTGTACTGGACCCCACAGTCGGGGCAGATGCGGAGCGCGAACACTTCGTCCGGGTCGTTCCGTTTCTTCAGTGATTCGCCGCACTCTGCGCAGGTCAGTCGCCCGTAGGTGTCTTTATCCAAGTCGCCGTCTCGAAGGCCCTTCCGCGTTGTCTTCATGAATCTTCGTTTGTGTAACGCACATAAAAAGCCGCCGGCAACCCGGCAACTGAATCTCGCTTCGAAAGGGTTGTCACTCCAGGGACCGGGGTTTCGAGCGTGTCACGTGGCCGCCTCTTTGGAACCCTCTGTGGGATGATATTTCTCGTCAATCTGGCGCGAGTCGTCTTTGCCCCTCTCCTCGGTGAGTTCATCACGTTCTTCGAAGTCAACCGAGCGACTGTCGGATTCGTCGCGACGCTCGTCTGGCTTGGGAGTGCAACCCTCCGAATCCCGACGGGATGGATTCTCACGCGGGTTCCCCGCCACTACGTCGTCCTCGGTACCGGCGTCATCCTCATCCTCGCGTCCACGTTGACCGCCAGCGCCCAGTCGATCGAGATGTTGATGGTCGGTGCTGCGTCCATGGGCCTCGCTTCGGGTGCATACTTCGTCGCGGCGAATCCACTCGTGAGCGAACTGTATCCAGAGCGCGTGGGACGCGCGATGGGTATCCACGGAACTGCGAGCGCACTCGCCGCCGTGACCGTCGCTCCCTTCGTCACGCTCGTCCTCGCTGTCGGGCCGGAAATCGTGACTCGTTACGGATTCGTCTCGGCGTCGTGGCAACTCGTCTTCGTCTGTATCGGTCTCGCCGCCGCCATCGTTACCGTCGCACTGTTCCTCACCGCACGTTCGACTGACCTCCCGGCTGCTGGGGCGTCGGACCGTGACCTCCTCGAGGCCGTCCGCAAAGAGTGGCGTATCATTCTCACCGGCATCGTCATCCTCGGATTCACGGGATTCGTCTGGCAAGGCGTGTTCAACTTCTACGAACTCTACATGGAGACGAAAGGCCTCCCGCCGGCGACAGCGCGCAACATGCTCACCGTCGTCTTCGGCGCGGGTGTGCCGGCGTTCTTCGTCTCGGGGCGTCTCGCGGACAGACTCCCACGGGTGCCGTACATCCTCAGCGTCCTCACCGCGTTCGTCGCCTCGCTCCTCGTCCTCACCCAGACGACGGGCTTCGTCGCCTTGCTCGTCGTCACAGCTATCATCGGATACGTCATGCACAGCCTGTTTCCGGCGCTCGATGCGTACTTGCTCGACACGCTCCCCGACGAGAGTCGTGGCAGCGCGTACTCCGTCTATTCGTTCGGGATGATGATTTTCCAGGCAAGCGGGTCGGGCGTCGTCGGCTATCTGACCGACGTCGGGTACTCTTTCGACCAAGTGTTCGTCGGATTCGCCCTCGGACTTGGTGTCGTCGTCACGGGATTAGTCGTCTTCCAGCGGACCGGTCGGATTCCAAACTGAGCGACAGCGTCGGCAGTCGCCGCCACTCTCGCCGCACTTTTGCTCACCCAGTCCCACGACTCAGTCGATGGAGTACGTACAAGAGCGGGTCACCACGCTCCACGACCTCTCTGGGTCGATTCCGGACGCCCCGATAGACCGGGCGGCCGTCGTTGTCCCGATGACCGAACGGGAGTACGCCGGCCTCGCGGCCGAACACGTCCTCTCGACACTGGAGTCGCTGTCGCCCGCCCGCGTCGTCGTCCCGCTTCGCGCACCCGCCGAGCGCGTCGTTCCGTTCGTCGACTGGTTGAACGAGTTCGACCTCCCGCTCGACGTGGTCTGGTGTGATGGACCTCGCGTAACCGAACTCCTCGACGACCACGGCATCGACGGCGAACGAGGGAAAGGCCGAGACGTCTGGTTAGCCCTCGGCTGTGCCGCCCGCGAGGAGTACGTCGTCGTCCATGATGCAGACACGAAGACCTACGACGAACGGTACGTCACGAGACTCTTGTTCCCCCTCGCTCACGGCCACGACTTCTCGAAGGGATACTACGCCCGCGTCGAAGACAGCACCCTGTACGGCCGCCTCTTTCGCCTCTTTTACGCCCCGCTGGTCCGCACGCTCGCCGACGAGACGAACGCGCCAATCGTCCACTATCTCGACTCGTTCCGGTACGCACTCGCTGGTGAGTTCGCGATGACGAGCGACCTCGCACAGAAGATGCGGTTGCCTCGCGCGTGGGGTCTCGAAGTCGGCACACTGGGTGACGCATTCACTCACGCAGGATTCGACAGAAGCGCGCAAGTTGACCTCGGTTCGTACGAACACGACCATCGGGCCATCAGCGGCCCGACCGGACTCTCGGATATGAGCGAGTCTGTCGGCCGGACGCTCCTCCAAACGGTAACTGAACACGGTGTCTCTCCCGACTACGAGACACTCGCCGAGCGGTATCGCGAAACTGGCTACCAGTTCGTCGAACAGTACGCCGCCGACGCGGCGTTCAATGGATTCGGCTACGACCGAACAGGTGAACGCAAGCAGGTCGAGACGTACGCCGACGCCGTCGTCGAACCGGACGAAGACCCCCGACTTCCACCGTGGGCGGACACATCGATTTCGCCCGAGGACGTACTCACTGCTGCGGCCGATGACATCGCGGCGATACAGGAGGGACGATGAGCGAGTCGATGTACGACGACCTGGCGGGCGTCGTCGACCTCTTCGGAGCGCTCACTCGCGAGGAACTCGAAGATGCACTCGACGAACTCGCGTTCAAGCAGGGCCGCGAAACGGACACCAACGCACTCTCTGATGCAATCTCGGACGCCATCGAAGCCTACTACCTCGTCGCGTACGACCCGGATGCCGTTGGGGAGCGTGAAGATTCACCCTCGGATGCGGACAGCGACGAACCGAGTGAACTCATCACTGTCGGACCGATGGCCTTTCCGACGTTGCCGCCGCGGGCAGAAGACCTGCCACACATTCTCGACTATCCCGAACGCGAGGTGCCGCGTGACGAACTCGCGACACAGGTCGAAGCGCGTCTGCGTGCGGCCGCGGCGGCCGCAGTCAACTCGGATGACACCGACGAAATCGCCCGACTGCTCGACGTGACCTACGACCTCGAAGCGTGGGCGAACACCGACGTGGCGGAGATTCGAGAGCGACTCGACGCAGCATTGGCCGAAGAGGGGCAGGCCTAAGTCGCGCCGTCACTTTACGATGTGTGACGATGGACCTCGCGGGCGTCACCCGACACGAACCGGTGGCAGTCGAGGCGGGACGACGGGCGGCGGTCATCGCCCCCGTTTTGTTCCGCGACGAGCGGCCGCACGTTCTGTTCACGAAGCGTGCGGACCACCTCGGACAACACCCGGGCCAGATGAGTTTCCCCGGCGGCGGGAGCGAACCTGTCGACGTGGACCTCAGAGCGACTGCCCTGCGAGAATCCAACGAAGAGATTGGGCTCCTCCCAGAGGAAGTCACGTTTCACGGCCGTCTCGACGACATCCAGACCGTGACCGATTACGCCGTCACCCCGTTCGTGGCGACGATTCCTGACCGCGAGTACGAACCAGACTACCGGGAGGTCGCCGAGATTGCCGCGCTCGCGGTAGACGACCTCACCGACCGGGCGAACTACGAGTCGGAACTCCGTGACCATCCGAAGTACGGCGAGGTTCGACTCCACTTCTTCCACGTCGACGGCTACACCGTCTGGGGTGCGACGGGGCGAATGCTCGTGCAACTCCTCGAACTCACGACAGAGTGGGAAGCCCCGCCAGAAGTCGACCGAATCGTCGATGCGGACGCCGACTACCCAGTGTAGCCGGTTCCTTTTTCCTGTCTCTTGCTTCCTGTTTCTCACAGACATGTGTCGAGACGGGCGACAGACCGAATGACTGGTCTCCGAGCCACAGACCGAATGTCGCCTCCGAGCCACAGCATCGCGTCCTGCAACGCTCACTCACCAGTGTCGCCACTGCTCGCGGTGTAACACACGTCAAAAATCAGCCACCGAAATCCCCCTCTCGTCTGGCCGGTATCCGGCCTTCAGCCGAGGAGGTATTTGAGCGCCGGGCGCTGGCGGACGAACTCCATCTTCTGGATGATGGCGTCGAGGCCGTAGATGCTCCCCGCAGCGGTGGTGCCGATGACGAGGAACAGCAGGAGGCCGAAGAGGTCGCCGTTGACCAGGCCGTGGCCCCAGTCGGCGTTCCCGAGGTAGAAGAACACCATCAGGACGCCACCGAATAAGGCAGCGAGCCGGGTGAGTGCCCCGAGGAGGATTCCCAGACCGATGAGGAATTCACCGACGGGAATCATGAAGTTCGTCAGGTCGAGCAGCCACGGGGTGTTCGCCGCGAAGACGAAGAAGCCGTGGATGGGCGAGCCACCGGTCGCGTTGGCCAGCCAGCCGCCTGCGTTGAAGGCTTCGGGACCCATCAGTTTCCCCCAGCCCGCGTGGAGGAACCAGTAGCCCGTCAGGATGCGGACGAGCAGGAGGACGTACCCAGTGACGCCCTGCGAGTAGTCGAAGTCCATGCGGTTCCCCAGCATCTGAATCTGTCCGGTTTCGGCCATCTTAGTTCACCTTACATCTGAAACGTCGGGCCGACATGCCATATAAAGAGAGAATGATTTCCGAATCTTTGGAACTGGGAATCATCGAAACAGCACCGCTGAGCCCGTTTCCTCCCCGAATTCGCCAGTTCACTTGATTAGACAATTGCCCGAACTTCACAATTCTGAGAGTTCGAGAGGCGAACCACCGACTGGCGGCTATGTGTGGAACAATCGTGACAGTTTGTGCATCTGGTGCTGTCGCCGTAACTGCAGTATATAAGGGTCTGTTCGCGAGGTTAGCATCGCCGTCATCGACAGGGTTTTGCCGTCAACCGCGCTATCCGTTCTCACATGGTCGCACAGACGATGGATCGCGTTCCGCGACGGTACTGAAATTTTTGTGGTGATAGCATGCTGACCGCCGGACGTGCGGTCTCGAAAGCTGGATTGGATGCGGTCGCACTCAAACCCGCCGAGTGTGACGTGCGTCGAGCGCTCGATATCCCGCTGGATATCGTCGCCATCGATTACGAAGGTCCGCACAGGATGCCCGACAGCGACGTTCTCGAAGCGCTCGCCGAAGAGAAAGAAGTCAGACTGACGACGCCAGTTCGAGTCGATGGCTTCGACCCACTCGGTGACGACTCGCTGTTCGATTGGGTTCCTGCGGGTGTCAATCAAGTGCTGGTCGCTGGTCACCCCGCGTATCTGACCGACGAAGAAAAGCGGCGGCCAGTCGCACCTCGACTCCGCGCCGCGCGAGAGCGTGTCCCAGACGCGTGGGTCGGCACCGAGGGAATCGAGCGAATCGCGCTCGCCGCCGGTGGCACCCAGTACGAACTGCTGTCGCGTTCGACCCGCCGCGACGTTCGTGCGCTTCGGGCCGCCGGATACGACGGTGAAATCGCACTCTACGCACCGACTGTCCTCTCCGCCGACGATGACGAGATTCTCGACGCTGTCGGCGCGTACGTCTCACGACGCCGACCCGTCGCCCGGGCGCTCCCGGACGGCGCGCCCACCGACTCGTCGGCCGAGGGTCGCGCGCGTGAGGTTCTCCTCAAGGCCGCCCGCGACTACGCGCTCATCGGGTCTGTCGCAGACGTTCGCGAGCGTATCGACGACCTGCGCGACATCGGTGTCGACCTCTTCGTCGGCTACCCCGCACGCGGCGTCGACGAGTTCACCACGTAGGGAACTCGCTCTCCACCCCCATTCATTCAAATAGCATGCCGACTCAGCGGTGCGTATGGATACTCCCGACCGAGTCGCCGTCGTCGGCGCGGGCGCAGTCGGTCTGACTGTCGCCCACGACCTCGCAACTGGCGGCGCGCACGTCTCGCTCTTCGAGCGGGACGCACCCGGGTCGGGGATGACTGGCCGCGCAGCAGGCATCTGTTACGACGCCTACGCCGAGGATATCGACGTGTCGGTGGCCGACCGAGCGATGGAGCGAATTCGGTCACTGTCGGGAACTGGTGAGTTCATCTTCCACGAGACGCCGTACGTCTTTCTGGCGCGCGAGGGCGACGACGCCGCAGTCTCTGCGCTCGAAGAGGCAGTCGAACGAATGCAGGTTCACGGCCGCGAGGTATCGACGGAGAGCGCCGACGAGGTTGCAGAGCGGTTCCCCATCCGAACCGACGACGTTGCGTTGGCGGGCGTCGCGGAGAATGCTGGCTGGGCCGACCCGGCGACCTACGTCGACCTGTTCGTCGACAACTGCGAAGACGTGGGCGTAGAGTTCCACGTCGGCGACGCGGTGTCTGTTCGGGCCGACCCACCGAGTGTCGTCGTCGACGGCGACGTGGTCGACGACGACGTGACCGACGTGTTCGACGCCGTCGTCGTCGCGGCGGGCGTCCACTCACGCCGCGTGCTCGAAGCCGCAGGCTATCCGATTGCGCTCAAACCGTATCGGGTGCAGGCGCTCGTCGGTAGCTGCGACTACCACGGACCAATCGTCTACGACGCCACGGACGAGTCGTATCTCCGACCCCATCCGTCGGGCGTCCTCGCAGGCGACGGTGTCGAACCAGTCGAGGCCACCCCGGACGAGTGGGACGAAACCGCAGACGACTGGTTCGTCCGCGACTCGCTCGCGGCGGCCGGGCACAGAACCAACACAGACCCGAGCGTCGAGCGGGCGTGGGCGGGGCTCTGCGGTGCAACACCGGACAGAAATCCACTCGTCGGCGAAGTCGCAGACGGCGTCTACGTCGCGTGCGGGTGGCACGGCCACGGATTCATGTGGGCACCGGCGATAGGGGAACTCCTCGCTGGAGAGATTCTCGAGAACGCGGGCGTCGTCCCCGACCCGTTCGACCCGCGTCGGTTCGACGGCGACGAGTCGTTCGCCGTCGTGGAGGGGATGACGCAACCGGACGACACCGAAACAGAGGGACGACCGAACAGAACCGACCGACAGTGAGAGAACTCAGGCGTCCTGGTCGTCGACGTCGTCGTAATCGACAGCTTCGTCCGCGGATTCGTCGCCTTCTTCGGTGACTTGGATGTCGCTGCTGCGTTCGTCTTTGGGAATTCGAATCTGTATCGTGCCGTTCTTCTTGACCGTCGCCGACCCCTCGGCCGCTTCGACGGCGGCATCGGAGGGAAGCGGTGCGCTCCCCGAGAGCGTCAGGCCGCGGCCGGGGAAGCGCATCTCGAAGCCTTCGTGGAAGTCGCGGAAGCGGTCGATACGAATCTCGACTTCGCCGTCGAGGAAGCGGACCTGCACGTCTTCGGCGTGGGCACCCGGCGCGTCGAAGACGAGGAGATAGGCGTCGTCGGATTCCAGCAGGTCGTGGGCGAGCGGTTTGCGCTCTTGCATCTGGCTGATGCCTCGACCGACGCGTTCGAGAACCGCGTTGGCCGCCGACTCGCCGAACTTTCGAAGGTCGCTCACAGTTGAATCTCCTCCAGGAACTGCTGTTCGCCGCAGTACGGGCAGTCGAAGTCTGCGAGCGTCACGTCGTGCGGCATATCGTAGGTGTAGTGCAACTCGAACATGTCGAGTTCGCAATCTTCGTTGGTGCACTTGATTTCGAGCGTCGAAGGCATACCCGATTGTAGCGTTCCCACGCTCATAAACGCGCGGGAGGCGGAACTCGTCACACGTCGGGGGAGTCGTCTCATCTCGCCCGTAGAACCTCGTGGTCGTCGTCGCTTCTCGCCGCGACGGTGCTGGACGCTCACAACCCTGACGCTGGACCGGTTGCGTTTTCAGCGTCGAACGCGAATCGCGACCGATGACCGACCCCGCCGACCTCACCGTGACAATCGTCGACGGATACGTCGACGAACCGGCGCACTTCGGGGTGCCGCCGTACATCTCGACGTATCCGCGATTCACCGCAGGTGCGGTGGTCGACGCGGGCGTCCCCGAGTCCAACGTCGTCTATCACACCATCGACGAACTCCGCGACGACCGCCAGAAGTGGCGCGACGTCGCCGACGCGGACCTCATGATTTACATCGGCGGCATGACCGTCCCCGGCAAGTACGTCGGCGGAACGCCCGCCGAACCCGACGAAGTCCGCGAACTCGCGTGGGTCGCCGACGGAACCGCGCTCATGGGCGGGCCGATTCGCTTCGGTGTCGGTGACGAAAACGCCGGCGGACAGGACATGCAGCGCAAGGACCTCGACTACGACTTCGTCGCCAAAGGCGACATCGAGGCGGCCGCCTACGACCTCGTCGATTCCGGTCTCGAAGGCTTCGGGAACCGGATGCGCGACAACGAGGAACTCGACCGCTGGGCGGCTAACGGGGCGTTCGTCGTCGAACAACACCCGAACCACCCCGACCACCTCATCTGCGAGATGGAGACCTCTCGCGGGTGTGCCTACAGATGTTCGTTCTGTACCGAACCGCTCTACGGAAATCCCGCCTTCCGAACCGCAGACTCCGTCGTCAGGGAAGTCGAGAATCTGTACAACCGAGGCGCACGGCACTTCCGCCTCGGCCGACAGGCAGACATCCTGGCGTTCGGCGGCGACGGCGAAGCACCGAATCCAGACGCACTGCGTCGTCTCTACGGCGGCATCCGCGAGGTTGCTCCCGACCTCGGGACGCTCCACCTCGACAACGTCAACCCGATTACCATCGTCAAGTGGCCCGAAAAATCGCGCGAAGCACTCCGCATCATCGCGGAACACAACACGGCAGGCGACACCGCCGCATTCGGCCTCGAATCGGCAGACCCCGTCGTTCAGGAAGAGAACAACCTCAACGTCTCCGCGGACGAGTGTTTCGAGGCGGTCAAAATCGTCAACGAAGTCGCTGGGTGGCGGCCCGGTGACGACCCGGCAGACGCGCCAACACACGGCCCGGACGCCGCAAGTCGCCTCCCGAAACTGCTGCCCGGAATCAACCTCCTCCACGGCCTGAAAGGCGAATCCGAAGAGACGTTCGCGCACAACAAGCGATTCCTCCAGCGCGTCTACGACGAGGGCCTGATGGTCCGCCGTATCAACATCCGGCAGGTCATGGCGTTCGACGGCACGGACATGTCCGAGACTGGCGCGTCTATCGCCCGCGACCACAAACAGCTGTTCAAGACGTACAAACAGGAAGTCCGCGAGGAGATCGACCGACCGATGCTCCGACGGGTCGCCCCGCCGGGGACCGTCCTCCCGGACGTTCACCTCGAATATCACCAGGACGGGCGGACGTTCGGCCGGCAACTCGGAACGTACCCACTCCTCGTCGGCATCCCCGGCGAGCGAGAACTGGGCCGGACCGTCGATATCGTCGTCACCGACCACGGCTACCGGTCTGTCACGGGCGTCCCGTATCCGCTGGATATCAACGACGCGTCGATGGACGAACTGACGGCGATTCCCGGTATCGGCCGGTCGACTGCCGGCGACATCGTCGTGAACCGCCCCTACGACGACCCGGCCGACGTGGGTATCGACGCGAATCTACTCAAATACGTTCAGTAGAGGATACAGCGCTTCTGACGGCGTTCTTCACGTGAAAGAGTACTCTCTCGTTCACTCGCAAGACCGGTGGGTGGTTCACTCGTAACCGTGGTCTGTCTGGGTCGAGACAGCGTCTGTTCGTGCGAGTGCGGCAGTACTACGAATGAATCGGCAGCAATCACCCCGAGAGAGGACAGCAGCACCGCAGTGTTCGAAAGATGAAGCGCTTAGAAGTCGTCTTCGACCACTTCGCCGACTGCGAAGTTAGACTTGACTTCGGTGATTTCGACTTTTACGCGTTCGCCAACGTCGGTTCCGGGGACGATGATGACGTAGCCACGCTCGACGCGGGCGATGCCGTCACCTTGCTTGCCGATATCCTCGATTTCGACGTATCGAAGCTCACCGGGTTCGACCGGCGGTTGTGGTTCGGCGGACGGGGCCGTCTCGCCGCTCGATTCAGGCTCGACAACTTCGTGCGTTTCACGAGAGATGAGCGCGACGCGATACGTCTCGCCAGGGTCGATCGCCCCATTTTCGACTTCGCGGCGAGGAATCTCGACGATATATCGGTCGTCCTCGGTGCGAACGTCAGCATTGAACAGACACAGGAGTTTATCTGAGATTTCCACCGTTAGACCTCCATTATGTGGTCATCCCGAACTGTTAAAGATGTACCGCCGTCCCTGACATTCGGCACTCACACGTCCGACCCATCCGGGGATTTGGCACCTTCAGAGTCGTGGACGACCACCTCACCCGGACCAGTTTCGACCGGGGAGTAGGCGTCCGAGACGGCGACTGCTTCCTCGATCTCGCGGATGGCGCGTTCTTTGAGTGCACTCGCCAGTTCCGCTGCGTCTGCCCGTGAGATATCTCGGCCGAGGCCTTCACACTCGTGTGCGCGGACGACTCCTGCTTCGTCGACCGCCTCGCCCATCGGTTGACTCGTGCCCGCGAGGTCGACGCTGAACGGGTACGTCTCGCAGATGAGTGGTCGGTCCGCGTGGACCTGACAGGCTCCCTTCCCCGCGTCGTCTTCTTCGTAGAATCGGCAGTCGCCGCAGGCGTTCGTCTGGAGTGCCCACTCGAACGTCTCGCCTTCGAGGCCGTCGTCGCCCTCGACGAGGCCGTAGGGCATGGGACGAGCGACGTCTCTCCACTCCAGTGAGGCGTCCGAGCTGGAGGCCACGGCGACGGAGTCGCCGTCTGCGTCGTAGTTGGTCGCTTCCTGAATCCTCCGCACTTCGTCCGGGAAGATAGTCGCGGTGTGGGGTTCTCGGTCGCCGTCGTCCGTCTCGTATCCTTTGCAACACGCGCCACAGCGTGTGCATTCGAAGCCGAGCGACTCGATGGCGTCGGCCAGTTCCGACACGTCGAGGTCGCGGGCGCGTGCGAGTTCGGCTTCGAGGTCCATACCCCTGATGCGAGCGCGAGCGTCAAGAGGCACGCGGTTCAAAGCGACCAGGAGCGTTCGCCGACCGTTGTCGTCACCGACTCAACGGGGAGTGACGTGTTCGTTTTCGGGGTCCCACCGGACGCGACGCTCGGCCGCGAGTTTCTCGATGTGGGCGACGACCGTCGCGCGAGCGAGGTCACGAACGGCCGAGATGTCCTTGTCGTACGCGGCGTCGGTGACGGCGTCGGGCGTCTCGTTGCCCGCGCGGATGGCGTCGAAAATCTTCGATTCGCGGGCGTTTCTGTGGTCGATGAGGCGAGCCAGTGTCGCGCGCGAGTCGGTAATCGGTGGGCCGTGGCCGGGATAGAGCGTGTCCGGGTTCCGCGCGTGGAGCCGTCTGAGTGCGACGAGGTAGGCGCGAACGTCGCCTTCGGGCGCGCCGACGACGACGCTCCCTTCGGCGACTGCGAGGTCACCCGTCAGGGAGTCGTCGCCGACGACGAACGTCACGTGGTCGCGTGCGTGCCCCGGTGTGTCGAGTACCTCGACACCGGATCCAACGGGGATGGTCGTCCCCTCGACGAAGGTCTGGTCTGGTTCGACGCCAGTCGCGGCGACGAACTCGCGCTCTCGGCCGCGACGACACCAGACGGTTGCGCCTGTGTCGCGCGCGTAGTCGGCCACCGCACCGACGTGGTCCGAGTGAGTGTGGGTGACTGCGACGTGGTCGAGGCCCGTTTCGACGAGTGCGTCGAGTTCGGGCGTTCGGGCCGCCGGGTCGACGAGCAAACGTTCGCCGCCGTCGGAGACGAGATAGGCGTTGGTCGCACCAGTAGGGGCGCGAGTCGCGACGGGAACCGAGACGCGCGTGACGTGCATGCCGACGGCTACGCTCGCGGGTGGTTTATCGGTTCGGCAGAAGTGGTGGCTTGGTCTGCGGGGTGCGCCCCCGCGGGCGTAGTCGACTGCGATTCGGTGGCCGTCCAGTTTACGTGTTGAGGAAGTAGACCTGCTTGCGCGCGTCCTTGAAGGAGTAGCGCGAACCGACGAGGTCGGACTCTTCGAGACGGTTGAGAGCGTAGCGGACGGTGCGGTCCGGCAGCAGCGACTCTTCTGCGAGTTGGCCCTGCGAGAGCGGGGCATCGCTTTCGAGAACTTTGGCGACGAGTTTCGCACTCGGCGGTAGTTCGCGGAGGCGGTTACGGAACTCGGCTTCCGTGAGGATGTCTTCTGTATCTGGCTCTGCGGTAGTGGTGCTCATACCAGTGTCAGATTGTTCCTCTGTGTTAAGAGTTAGCTTCAAGTGTGACAAAACAATGCAGACACCTTATACACATATTATCGTCTGCGGTTCGGGAGACATTCGCCACCCAGCAATCGATTTATCAGGCCTTCTGCATCGTATCGACCGCTGGCGCGCCGACGTGGTAGCTCCCCATCGGCGCGTGGCAGTCGGGACAGTGGATGATGAGATACTCTTCGATGACGTGACGCGTCAGTTCTTCGGCGTCGTGTTCCGACCTGCAACTTCGGCACGTTGGCATATACCATGGTATGCGTTCTACAGATGAAAGTATATCCATAGACCGCAACGGATATCCAGTACCGTTTTACCATCGCCCCCGCGACTATGCGTAGCGTGAAAGGAAAGGAGTGGTACCAGGCCGACGAGGTCGCCCAGGAGTACGACTCGAAGCGGTTCTCCAAGGGTGGTCGGCTCATCGACCGGCGAGAAAAAGAGGCAGTCCTCGCGGCACTCGGCCCTGTCGAGGACAAGAATATCCTCGAAATCGCCTGTGGGACCGGTCGGTTCACCGTGATGCTCGCCCAGGAGGGAGCGAACGTCGTCGGACTGGACATCTCGCGGGCGATGATGGTACAGGGGCGGGAGAAAGCCCGAGCAGCAGGAGTCGCCGATCGGATCGAGTTCCTTCGGGGCGACGCTGCACGGCTTCCATTCCCGGATGACTACTTCGATGCAGTGTTTGCGATGCGGTTTTTCCACCTCGCGGACACACCAGCGAAGTTCTTGGCGGAGATGGCTCGCGTCTCGAAAAATCAGGTGTTTTTCGATACATTCAACGACCAGAGCCTTCGCGTCGCGTACAACTGGTTGCTTCCGATGGGGTCGCGACTCTACTCCGAAACGGAGGTCAACAGACTCCTCACCGACGCGGGACTCGAACTCACGGACGCCAAACACGACTTCGTCGTTCCGTTCGGATTCTACCGAAAGGTGCCGAACGGGATCGCGCGGCCGTTCCGGTCGCTCGACCTCTCGGTCGGTAGCTCACCGATTGGTGACGATATCGCATCGGTGTCGTACTGGAACGCCAACGTCGAAGGTGCGGCGACAGCAGCGCGTGCATCGACACGCGCAAGCGATGCTGAGTAAGCGTTCGTGACGCCTTCTCTCGATACACAGTAACACGGTTGCCGATTCACATTTAAGTGCGTCCATCGCAAGTGTCGGGTATGGAACTCTCGGTTGTGCTTCCGACCCTCAATGGTCGGGAGCGTCTCGCCACCAGCCTCGACGCGCTGGCGGAGTACGCCCCCGACGCCGAGGTTATCGTCGTCAACGGCCCTTCGGCCGACGGAACGACCGGGATGGTACGCGAACGCGACGACGTAGACGTACTCGTCGAACTCTCCGACAGAAATCTGAACGTCGCACGAAACGCGGGCATCGAAGTCGCACGCGGCGACGTCATTGCCCTCCTCCGATACGACCTCGCAGTCGAACCCTCGTGGCTCTCGGCACTCGAAGACGCCATCGACGACGCCGATGTCGCCACCGGACCGCTCCATCAGACGCTCCGTAACGGGATGACGACCGAATCGGTAGAGGAAAACACCATCGCAGGCCGCGAGGTCACCTACTTCAACGGGAGCAACGTCGCCTTCCGCCGCCACGTCATCGAATCGCTCGACGGGTTCGACGAGTATCTCTTGACTGGCGGTGCTCGTGACGCCGCACACCGCCTCGCATCTCTCGGTCGAGACGTCGCGTGGGCACCCGAGATGTGCGTTCGCCGTGAGTTCGAAGCCGATGGCGGTATCTCGGAACAAGAGTGGGGGTGGAAGTATCGAGCGTTGACCTATCGCCTCGTAAAGAACTACGGACTTCGACCGGCGACCATCAAACGAACCGTCAAACACGCCGCCTCCGACGCGGGCCAAGCCGCCGTGGGCGTTCTCAAAGGCGACGTAACGCCGTCTGGGTGGGTTGGAACTGGACGCGACGTGATTACTGGCATCGCGACAGGTGCGTCCGATGGGATGGTCGCTCGCGCCCGTGACCGCTCTCGGGCCCGCAATCCACACGGGTGTTCTGCGCGCGCGGACCGCGCAGTCGCCCGCTACGACTGGCGCTAACAGTCAGGACTCTCCCGGCCCGAGCGCCGAGATGACTCTGGCAGCGTTTTTCGAGAACGCACGAGCCAACGCGTCTTCCGACACGTCGAGTGTCAGTATCTCCATGACGCCGACGTTCGGGTGCGTCTCCGGTGCGCCACTCCCGAACAGGACACGGTCTGGATGTTCGAGGAGCGCCTGTTCGAGAACACTGCGATAGCGGACGAAACTCGTTTCGAGATACAGGTCCTCGTGGTCGTCGAGGAGTTCCAGCGCGTCGTCCATCAGGTCTCGGTCGAGTGGGAAGCCACCGAAACTCGAGAGAATCACGGGGAAGCGTCCTAACAGCGACTCAGCGACCGCACTTGGTTCGAACTCCTGTCCGCTCTGGACGAAGACGGGGAGGCCGACGTCTTCCAGCATCGAGAGCGTCTCTTCATCCGGCAGGCCATCGATGGCCGGCGCGAGACTGAATCCGTGAAACCTGTCGTCGTAGGCGTACTGCTCGACGTCGTCGGGGTCCGTGTGGTAGTCTTTTCGCGACGACGTGAGATTCCGGAGTCGAGCAGACGTCCGTCCACTCGGGTCGCGCGGCCCGTTGACGCGAGCAAACGCGAGGAACGGTCGGTCCACGCTCATCCGCGCGACGGCGTTGTTCGGCCGGAGGTAACTCTGGTCTCCGGGTTGGGCACCCGGCGACACGATCGCCCGAACGACACCCGCCTGATGCAGTTCTCGTTCTAATCGCTCGGGGCTAATCTCTCGCCCGCGCGTCGCAATCGACTGTTTGTCTGGGTCGAGGCGAGCGTTTACGTCGACCACCCTGAACCCGTGTTCCAACTCCAGCATCATTCTTGGGTCACCCGTGTTCGTCAAATAGGTTGTAGAATCACGGCGCTGAATACGTGTTGGCCGTTTGAATTGCACCAGCACGTTTCGACGCCAGCCGCGGGAGAGATTCGAGACAGGATTCCGACAGCATTCGAGACCACAATTAGGACAGCATTCTGATAGCATTCGAGGCAGAATTCAGACAGAACTCGAGACAGTCATTTCTCCCAGAGTGCCGCGAGAGAATACAACGACGCAGCTTTTTGGTCTGTTCCGGCTATCGTTCACTGTGTGTCTGATTGCTGAGGTTCTCGTTCCCCTTTCTGTACTCCCACTCGGTCTGTCAGTCGAACGATACGACGTCGACGTCGAGCTGGAACGAGTCATCTCGGTTTCGGCGGACGAGCCCTCGTACGTTTGGGTGTGGGGCCCTGACGCAGCCGATTTCCTCGACGCATTCGAGTCTGTGCGTGACACATCTGCGGTGGAACTCATCGAGGCGGTTCCGAACGGGGCACTCTACGCGGCTGACTGGGATTTCACCCAGGACCGACTTTTCGCGGGAGTATCGAACTTCGATGCCGTCCTCCTCGAATGTGCCACCACCACCGAATCGTGGCGACTCAAACTTCGTATTCCGTCCCATAGCGCACTGAGCGACTTACGCCGATACTGGGCCGCCCACGGCATCGACTCCGAATTCGACCGCATCACTCCCCTCGACTCCGTCGAAACGTCTGTCAGTGACGAGTTGACCGAGAGCCAACGCGAGGCGCTGCTTCTCGCACTCGAACACGGCTACTTCGACGAACACCGGCGAACCTCACTCGACGAACTCGGTGCAGAACTCGATATCTCGCGACAGGCCGTTGCGGCACGTCTCCGGAGGGCGTACCGAACGTTCGCGGAGTTGACACGGGAACAGGGTCGTTGACCCGCAAGATTACATAGTCAACCCACACCCATACGTACTCCACTACCGTTGCGAACAGTATGGACGACCAGCTGGACGAACACGCTGGGTCCGTGGTAACCATCTCCGCTGACCGATATGACGAAGTCGCCGTTGCAATCACCTCTGCTGTCGCGACAGCAACTGAACTCAGCCCACTCGAACTCCCTCCATTAGCCGACATCGGGGTGGACCCTGAAGCGTTAGACGCCCTGTTCCAACCCTCTCGTGATGCATCTCGGCATATTCGGTTCCACTACGCCGGATTCCTCGTCTCACTGTTCGGCGATGGAACGGTGACTGTCGCAAAAGGAGAGGATTGACCAGCTGACCACGTGACTCTTTAGCTCGGCAACCGCCACCCTGTCGTGCGATTTCTTAGCTCACCCCACGCCGAAACATATTTATAGAACTGCAATCGTTGTTAGCGCTTGAGGTTTCAATATGGCTTCACGAATGCAGCAACCGTTATACATTCTCGCAGAGGGCTCGAACCGAACGCGCGGCCGCTCCGCACAGGACTCTAACATCCGTGCCGGCAAGGCCGTCGCAGAGGCAGTACGGACCACACTCGGTCCGCGCGGCATGGACAAGATGCTCGTCGACTCCTCCGGTGAGGTCGTCATCACGAACGACGGTGCGACCATCCTCGAAAAGATGGACATCGAGCACCCCGCCGCGCAGATGATCGTCGAAGTGTCCCAGACGCAAGAAGAAGAAGTCGGTGACGGGACGACCACCGCCGCCGTCCTCACGGGCGAACTTCTCGCGCACGCCGAGGACCTCCTCGACTCCGACCTCCACCCGACCGTCATCGTCGAAGGGTACACCGAGGCGGCCCGCATCGCACAAGAAGCGGTCGACGACATGGTCCTCGACGTGGACCTCGACGACGACCTGCTCCAGAAAGTCGCCGAGTCCTCGATGACCGGCAAGGGAACCGGCGACGTCACGGCCGACGTGCTCGCGAAACACGTCGTCAAGGGCGTCCGAATGGTCCACAAGGACAGCAACGGGAAGTTCCACCGCGAAGACGTTCGCGTCCTCACCCGCACGGGCGCATCGTCGTCTGCGACCGAACTCGTCGAGGGTGTCGTCCTCGACAAAGAACCCGTCAATGAGAACATGCCCCACTCCGTCGAAGACGCGACTGTGGCCGTCCTCGACATGAAACTCGAAGTGCGCAAGAGCGAGGTCGACACCGAGTACAACATCACCTCCGTCGACCAGCTCACCGCAGCTATCGACGCCGAAGACCGCGAACTCCGTGGCTACGCGAAGGCACTGAAGGACGCCGGCGTCGACGTCGTGTTCTGCACGAAGGCCATCGACGACCGCGTCGCCGGGTTCCTCGCCGACGCAGGCATCCTCGCGTTCAAGAGCGTCAAGAACTCCGACGCTCGCTCCCTCGCCCGTGCGACGGGTGCAAAGCGCCTCGGGTCGCTCTCCGACCTCGAAACGTCCGACCTCGGGCACGTCGACTCCGTCAGCATCCGCCGCTTCGGTGACGACGAACTCACCTTCGTCGAAGGCGGTGCCGCGGCCAAGTCCGTGACGCTGTTCCTCCGCGGTGGCACCGAGCACGTCGTCGACGAACTCGAACGCGCTATCAACGACTCCATCGACGTGGTCGTCGCCGCCATCGACAAGGGCGGTGTCGTCCCCGGCGCTGGCGCGACTGAAATCGCGATTGCCGACCGTATCCGGTCTGAAGCCGCCGGTATCGAGGGTCGCAAGCAACTCGCTGTCGAAGCCTACGCCGACGCCGTCGAAGCCCTCCCACGAACGCTCGCAGAGAACACGGGGATGGACCCCATCGACGCGCTCGTTGACCTTCGCGCTCGCTACGAGAAGGAAGGCATCGCCGGCATCATCTCGACCGGCCGTGCCGGCGAAATCGGTGACCCCGTTGAACACGGCGTCATCGACCCCGTGGCCGTCAAGCGCGAGGCCATCGAGTCCGCAACCGAAGCCGCGACGATGATCGTCCGCATCGACGACGTCATCGCTGCCAAGTAAGTAGTCACGGACGACTACATCTGTACTGCTCATCGACGGCACGCCTCTCGCCGTCGGGCTATTTCGTGTCGCTTTTCGTTCACTCATTCGCTCGTCGTCGACCGTCCACTCTCGAAGAGAGTCTTCCAAACAGCCAGTATATTCAACTGACAGGAGGGCCGAACACGACACAGTATGTCCGACAATGTCGGGCTTCCAGAAGCCGTGTCGATGGCACTCGGTGGAATGGTTGGCGGCGGCATCTTCGCCGTTCTCGGTGTCGTCGCGGGTGCGACAGGGACGCTCGCGTGGGCAGCGTTCGTCGTCGCTGGCGTCCTCGCGCTATGTGCAGGATACTCGTTGCTCCGGTTGAACAGTCTCTGTGATTCCCCCCGAACGCCAGTCGGGTACGTCCAGCGATTCACCGGAAATACGACGCTCTCGGGTGTCGTCGGGTGGACGTTCGTCTTCGGATACGTCGGGACGATGGCGATGTACGCCTACGCGTTCGGTGGCTATTTCACCGAACTCACTGGCGTCTCGACAGTGGACCTCACCGGTCTCGTCGGTGTCTCGACAGTGGGGTCGTTCGCGCTCCAACCCGTCATCTCGGTTCTCGTCATCGCGGTGTTCGTCGGACTCAACATCTTCGGTGCGCACGCGTCTGGTCGCGCCGAAGACGTTCTCGTGGGACTCAAAGTCGCTATCTTGCTCGTCTTCGGCGTCGGTGGCGTCTCCTACGGAGCGACACACGGCGGCCTCGAATTCGGCCTCGGCAACGTCGGCGTCGGGCCACTCGTCGCGGCCGGCATCTCGTTCGTCGCGTTCGAGGGGTGGGAACTCCTCTTGTTCGACCAAGAGAGCATCGAGGACCCGCGCGAGACCGTCCGAACGGCGGTGTACGTCTCCATCGTCGGCGCGACTGGGTTGTACATCCTCGTCGCACTCGTGACCACGAACCTCGCAGGGACACAGGCAATCCAACAACACGCCGAGACCGCGCTCGCTATCGCTGCCCGGCCCTTCCTCGGGCAAGCAGGTTTCGTTCTCATCTCCGTTGCGGCGCTGTTCTCCACCGGAAGCGCAATCAACGCCACACTGTTCAGTTCTGCGCGTCTCTCGAAGAACCTCGTCATCGATGACTTGCTCCCGAGCAGACTCCGCGACGAGGAGGCCGACGAACCGATTCGACCACTGCTCACGCTCGGTGTGCTCGCCGCTGGATTCGCCCTCGTCGGGAGTTTAGACGCGATTAGTTCGTTCGCCTCACTCGCCTTCATCAGTATCTTCGGCGGACTGTGCTTCCTCGCCTTGCAGGAGCGCGAGAACCTTCTGAGCACTGCAATTCCGACGCTGGGGACTGTTGGTGCGGGGGCGTCTGTGGTCGCCCTCCTGTGGCATCTCTTCGACGCAGAACGCGGGACGTTCTGGACGGTGCTCGTCCTCGCTGTGGTGGTCATCGGCGTCGAACTCCTCTACTTCGAACGGGAACCGCTAGAACGCGAGGTTCGGTCGGTCGAACGCCGCATCGAAAACGAGGTGTGAGGCCAATCGCTGCCGAAACCGCTGCGTTTCCCCGTTCTATCTCGGTAGGTCACACTCGCGGCAATCGCCACTCGTATCGGAGCGCGAGCATCCGCACCGTGAACACGAGCGCGGCACAGAGCGCCGACGGAACGACAGTCGGTGCACCGACTGCCTCGGCGATGAGAAACGCCACACCACCGACGACCGCTGGAGTCGCGTAGAAATCGTCGCGGAGGACGGTTGGAACGCGCCCGATGAGGATGTCCGCGATAGAGCCACCACCGACGGCGGTAATCGTCGCGAGGATGACGATGCCGAACGGCGAGACGCCCGCCTCGACGCCGACGAGCGCGCCGGTTGCCGCGAACGCCGAGAGCCCAATCGCGTCAGAGGTCAAGAATGCGGGATGGTCTCGCACCTGCCCGTGCAGCGAGCGAATGAGGACGAGTGCGAGGCCCACACCGACGAGCGCGACGCTCATGTCTCCAGTCGTTGCGAGTGAGGCCGGGAGGCGGTCCACGAGAATATCTCGGGTCGTCCCGCCGCCGAGTGCCGTCACCACCCCGAGCACTGCCACGCCGAAGATGTCGAGGCCGGCGTCGGCGGCTTTGAGCGACCCGGCGATGGCGAACGCCAGCAGTCCGACGACGTTCATCACCGCGAAGGGGTCGATTGCTGCCGCCATCACTTGACAGTGAGAGTGAGGGTGTCGCCGGGCACGAGGCCGAACGCCTCGTCTCCTCGCCCGTGGTTTACGTCGCACTCGACGTTGCCGTGACTGCCGACTGTGACGAGTCGTTCACCGCGTTCGACTGCCTCGAAGGTGTGGCCCACAGGCACGGGTTCGCCGTTGACACTGACGGTGTCGTGGCCGCGGACGAACGACCCGGGAACGTTCGTGAGACAGTTGCCGAAGTCGTCGACGACGAGCACTTCGCCGCGTGCAGTCGTCGCGTCGACGTCGATATCTGCCACCGGAAACCGAAGGTCGGTGAGTGAATCGACCGAGAGTGCTTCGAATCGGTCGATGGTGTCGAGCGCGTCCGCGCCGACGACGTGGGCATCTGCTGCCGCAGGGGCGAACACGTCGCGTCCGTGGAAGGTCGTGGAGTCGGGGTCAGGGACGTGAATCTCGTAGGCTTCGACTGGGGTGTCTCCGTCGCCTTCGGTCTTGACCGGACTCTCTCCATCGCCTTTGGTCTCGACCGGACTCTCTTCGTTGCTCTCCGCTTCGATGCGACGTGCCGGGGGGCGAAGAACGCCGTTGTCGGGGCCGACGAAGACGTGGTCGCCGACGCGGAGGACGACTGCTCGGCGGTCGGTTCCGACGCCGGGGTCGACGACGGCGAGGTGCGTTGCAGGCGGGAAATACGGGAGCGTCTCGCGAAGCCAGAACGCTGCGGTGCGAACGTCCTGTCGGGGCAGGTCGTGTGCAACGTCGACGAGTCGAGCGTCCGTCTTGGAGAGGATGACGCCCTTCATCGCGGCGGGATACGCCGACCCGAAGTCAGACGCGAGCGTAATCATCTCAACAGGGGTTCGAATCGTCGGTGACACCGGACGATGCGGCCTCGGACCGGTCGGTGTCGGTGATGTGTTGAATTCGCTCGATACCGCCGATTTCGCGGATGACGTCGGCGACGGCATCGGGAACGAGCGACTCCCAGTCGCGGTCTTCTATCATTCGCTGTCGCACTTCGGTCCCTTCCAACACGTCGCGGTTGAACATGGGCGACTGCCGAACTTCGACGCCCGCCTCCGTGAACAGTTGGATGACGAGCGGGTTGTTCGAGTACGCGACGTCGAACGCTGGCGACATCGACTGCACGTGACTGACCCACACCGAGTTGCGGTCGAGGTCCTCGATTGGGACCGCGTAGGTCGTGATGTCGAAATCAGAGACGGCCTTGTTGACCATCATGATTCGCTCGCCAGCAGTAAACGGATTCCGCGGTGAGTGTGAGTCACCTGCGGACCCGATGCCGAGGACGAGTTCGTCGACCTGTGAGGCAATTTCTTCGACCATTCGGTGGTGGCCGTTGTGGTACGGCTGGAACCGGCCGATGTAGAACCCCCGCATTGGTTGGCCGTTTGGTCGGACTACTTATAAATACGCCGAGTTGGTCTAAATCCGGTATTCTGGTGGTAGGGGCTTCGAAACATGCAGTATCGGCAATGTACGAGTTATGCAAATGGGGAGAAAGTATATCAGGCGTAGGGCCTACATTAGAAGTAGCGACGACAGTTCTATGAGTAACGATACGAATACCGACGACAGCCTCCAAGAGCAGGAGGATTCGCCCGCTGAGGTCCCCTTCGACGAGGGGACAGACAGCGAGTCGAATCTCCAGCAGGACGAGGCCGAAGAGGTCGATAACAAAACTATCGACGACCTCGGGAGCGACGTCGAAATCGAGGCCGACGTGGCCGACGACGTGGACGAAGACGACCTCCTCGGTGGACTTCAGATAGATTCCTCCGAAGAGATTACTGTCCCAGACCGACTCGTCGACCAGGTCATTGGACAAGAACACGCCCGCGACGTCATCATGAAGGCGGCCAAACAGCGCCGCCACGTCATGATGATCGGCTCTCCGGGGACGGGGAAGTCGATGCTCGCGAAGGCGATGTCCGAACTCCTCCCCCGCGAAGAGTTACAGGACGTTCTCGTCTACCACAACCCCGACGACGGTAACCGCCCGAAGGTCCGCACTGTTCCCGCGGGCAAAGGTGACCAGATTGTAGAGGCCCACAAAGAGGAAGCACGCAAGCGCAACCAGATGCGCTCGTTCCTCATGTGGATCATCATCGCGGTGGTGCTGGGCTACTCCCTCATCATCGCACAGCAGGTCCTCCTTGGCATCCTCGCTGCGGGTATCATCTATCTCGCGTTCCGCTACGGCTCGCGTGGCGGCGACGCGATGGTTCCGAACCTCATCGTGAACAACGCCGACCAGAAGGCCGCGCCCTTCCAGGACGCGACCGGTGCTCACGCGGGTGCGCTGCTCGGCGACGTTCGGCACGACCCGTTCCAGTCCGGTGGGATGGAGACGCCGAGTCACGACCGCGTCGAACCCGGGGCCATCCACAAGGCCAACAAGGGTGTGCTGTTCATCGACGAGATAAACACCCTCGACGTGCGCAGTCAGCAACACCTGATGACGGCGATTCAGGAAGGCGAGTTCGGTATCACCGGCCAGTCCGAGCGTTCCTCGGGTGCGATGGTCCAGACCGAACCCGTTCCGACTGACTTCATCATGATCGCGGCGGGTAACCTCGACGCGATGGAGAACATGCACCCCGCACTTCGCTCTCGTATCAAAGGGTACGGGTACGAGGTCTACATGGACGACACCATCGAGGACAGCCCCGAGATGCGCCGCAAGTACGCACGCTTCGTGGCACAGGAAGTCTCCAACGACGGCCGTCTGCCGCACTTCACCGAACAGGCAATCGAGGAAGTCATCCTCGAAGCCCGTCGACGTGCCGGCCGCAAGGGCCACCTGACCCTCGAGTTCCGTAATCTCGGTGGGCTCGTCCGTGTCGCTGGCGACATCGCTCGCGGCGAGGCCGCAGAGTACACGACTCGCGACCACGTGTTGCAGGCGAAGATGCGCGCGCGCTCCATCGAACAACAGATTGCCGACCAGTACATCCAGCGCCGCAAGGACTACGAACTCTCGGTCAACGATGGGTTCGTCACCGGCCGCGTCAACGGTCTCGCAGTGATGGGCCAAGACTCCGGTATCATGCTCCCCGTGATGGCAGAGGTCACGCCGTCGCAGGGTCCGGGTCGCGTCATCGCCACGGGGCAACTCAAGGAGATGGCAGAAGAGTCCGTCCAGAACGTCTCGGCCATCATCAAGAAGTTCTCTAACCAGGACCTCTCGGAGATGGACGTGCACGTGCAGTTCGTCCAGACCGGCCAGCAAGGTGTCGACGGTGACTCCGCATCCATCACGGTTGCGACCGCCGTCATCTCCGCGCTGGAGGACATCCCCATCGACCAGTCGGTCGCCATGACCGGTTCGCTGTCAGTGCGCGGTGACGTGCTGCCAGTCGGCGGTGTCACCCACAAGATCGAGGCCGCCGCGAAGGCTGGCTGTAAGACGGTCATCATCCCGGCCTCCAACGAGCAGGACGTGATGATCGAAGACGAGTACAAGGAGATGATCGACATCATCCCCGTCTCGCACATCAGCGAGGTTCTCGAAGTCGCCCTCGAAGGCGAACCCGAGAAAGATTCGCTCGTCGACCGCCTCAAGAGCATCACTGGCTCTGCCCTCAACAAGGGCAAGGGCGTCGGGCCCTCCAGCCCAAGCCCGCAGTAACGCGGGATGGCTGACTGGGCGACGTTTACGGGCTTTACCGGCCTCGTCCTCGTCGTCCTCCTCTCGTTCGCATATTTTTCACGCGGTATCCCACACGGAGACGGAGTCAGTTCTCTGCCGTCCGACGACACTGACGCTCGAGTTGCGACAGACGACGAGGCTGATAGGTTCGGTGGCGACGCTGCTGAGTTCGACGGCGACGACACAGCGTCCACGACGGTCGTCTCAGCGTCGGCGGACGACCACGAACGCGACCGTCCCACGCCCACACCCGTCGTCCCGAGGGCACACTCGTCCTCGTCACCCGCGGACATGCCGACGTACCTCCTCATCGCCAACGTCGCCGTCTCACAGGGGTTGCTGGGCGGGTTCTTGGCCATGGGTGCGTGGTACGCGGGTATCCCAGCGTCGGCGCTCGGTATCTCTGTTGGCAACGTTCCGATGGAACTCGCCCTCGGTACGGTCCTCGGTGTCGCCCTCTACGGATTTAATCGGATTGGGTCGTCACTCAGTCGGCACCTCGGGTTCGCTCCCGACGAAGCACTCAGAGAGTCACTCACGCCCGAGACGACGATGGGGTGGGTGTTGTTGCTCGTCGTCGCCCTTCCGCTCATCGCAGGATTCGAGGAGTTGCTGTTCCGTGGCGCGCTCATCGGTGCGCTCTCGGTCGGATTCGACGTGTCGCCGTGGCTGTTGGCCGCCGTCTCGTCGGTCGCATTCGGTGCAGGTCACACGGCTCAGGGCCGGCTGGGTATCGTCGTCACTGGCCTCCTCGGGTTCGTCCTCGCGGCGACGTTCGTCCTCACAGGGAGTCTGCTGGTCGTTTTCGTCGCCCACTACCTCGTGAACGCGCTGGAGTTCGTCGGCAACGAACTATTCGGCTGGTAGCGTCACACCGCTCGAACACTTGTGCGGGGATGTGTTCAAGTGCCCAGCCTGCGCGGTACTGGTATGGACATCGACACGAAGATGCTGACACAGGCGGGACTCATCGGGTATCTCGTCTTGGTCGTTGCGGCCATCGCCACGGGGAATCCAACACTTCAGTTCGCGGCAGACGTCGCGTTTGGTATCGTCGCCATTCTTCTCGGCGTCGTCACACTGCAGGTGCCAGTCGACAGTCAGCTCAAATACATCGCCGGTGGTGGCTTTCTCCTCGCCGGTATCGCACAGTTCGCCGAACTCGTGACCGGCCTCCAGTCGATCGCCTTCGCCAGCACGTTGTTCCTGCTCGCTGGCCTCCTCGGCTATCTCGCACTGCGCCGGCAGACAGACGCCGCGCCGTTCTGACGGACCGAAGACTTAGATTCCTTCCGCTCGGCGGAGTGCGTCAGCAACATCGGCGGGCGCTCCACTCGGCGTGTCTCGAACCCGGTGGTCGGGGATGACGACCGGAATCGGATTCGCCGCCAGTGTCTCACGAACGAGACGCTTCGAGTCGTCGTCTTCGGGGTCTAACCCTGCCATCCGAACGACGACACCGATATCGACCGCGTCCCCCCGTGGGACGTTTCGGACCGCTTCCAACACCGCACGCTGGTCGGTGGGGACGGTGAGACCGATTTGAATCGCACCCAAATCGGCGTCTTCGCCGGCGATGGCGTCGATGACAGCGTCGAGATATGCGTTGTCGTGCTCGGCGTCGTCTGGAATCGCGTCGGGAAACGAGACGCTGATGAGTTTCCCACTGACGACGCCGACTTGTACGACACGGTCGAGTGTCGGTGACGTGCGAGCGTAGATTCCGGAGACCTCCATACGTTCGCGTCTTCACGCAGGACGCTTGACCCTTCCGGCGACGACTGGATACTTGTACTCGACTTCGCGCACGTGCGCGTGCGATTGACGGTCAGTCTCCCCGCCGACGCAAGCCTTATGTACAGATGCGTTCGTTAGTGTACATCAATGAACGCTAGCGGAGATGAATTAGCTCCCGAAGTACGCGCCATCCTGGACGCGGCACGGGAGCGACCGGGCGGCGACACGCGCGTGTCGGTCGATGCGCGGTCGTTTCCAGACGCCGTCGCCGAAACGGCGGCCGACGGACGAGTTCCGGTCATCACTGAAGTCAAACCGACGAGTCCGACGACCGACGGCGTCCGCGACGACGACCCGGTCGAACTGGCCCGTGAGATGGTCGCTGGTGGGGCGACGGCGCTGTCGGTTCTCACCGAACCCGACCACTTTGGCGGGTCGCTCGAATCCCTTCGCCGTATCCGCGACGCGGTGGACGTGCCGGTCCTCCGGAAGGACTTCATCATGCGGGAGGACCAGCTCGACGCGGTCGAATCTGACCTCGTGCTCCTCATCGCGCGATTCGTCGGCGACGACCTTCCTGACCTCGTCGCGGCAGCACGCGAGCGAGGCTTCCAACCGCTCGTCGAGGTCCACACGCGCGACGAACTCGTGGCGGCCCTCGCCGCAGGTGCGGATATCGTGGGAATCAACAACCGCGACCTCGGGAAACTCGAAGTCGACCTCGGAACCTTCGAGGAACTCGCACCCGAGGTGCCCGACGACGTGCTGCTCGTCGCAGAGAGTGGCGTGAAGACCCTAGACGACGTTCGTCGGATGCGCGAGGCAGGCGCAGACGCCCTCCTCGTCGGGACGGCCATCATGGACGGCGACGTCCAAGCGAACACACAGTCACTGACGACATCACCATGAGTGTAGACGGAAAATTCGGAGAGTTCGGCGGACAGTACGTTCCCGAGGCCCTGATGCCGGCCATCGAGGAACTGGAAGACGCGTACGAGCGATACGTCCTGAACAACGAAGACGGCTTCATGGACGACTTCCGGACGCGACTGCGTGATTTCGGCGGGCGACCAACGCCACTTCAACGTGCGGACCGCCTCTCGGAACGCTACGGCCGCGAGGTGTATCTCAAGCGCGAGGACCTCGTCCACGGCGGCGCACACAAACTCAACAACGCCCTCGGGCAGGTTCTGCTCGCGAAGTACATGGGCAAAGAGCGAATCATCGCCGAAACGGGTGCCGGCCAACACGGGACGGCGACGGCGATGGCCTGTGCCCACCTCGATATGCCCTGTGAAATCTACATGGGCGAACGCGACATCAACCGCCAGCGCCCCAACGTCTTCCGGATGAAACTCAACGGGTCGGAAGTCAACCCCGTGACTGTCGGCCGTGGGACGCTCAAGGAAGCCATCTCGGAGACGATGCGCGACTGGGCGACCAACGTCGAAGACACCCACTACGTCATCGGGTCTGTCGTCGGTCCGCACCCGTTCCCGAGTATGGTCCGCGACTTCCAGTCGGTCATCTCTGAGGAAGCGCGCACGCAAGCACACGAGAAGATGGGCCGCCTCCCCGACGCAGTTCTCGCGTGCGCAGGCGGCGGTTCGAACACGATGGGCGCGTTCGCCGAGTTCGTGTCCGACGACGAAGTCGGACTCTACGCCGTCGAAGCAGGCGGGTCGTCGCTCGAAGTCGACGAAGAGGCTGGTGTCGCACCCAACTCTGCGTCGCTCACGACTGGCAGTGAGGGCATCCTCCACGGTGCGCGAACGACTATCCTTCAGGACCACGACGGGCAGATTATGGAGTCTCACTCCATCTCCTCGGGGCTCGATTACGCCGGTGTCGGCCCGGAACTCGCGTACCTCGTCGATATCGGCCGTGTGACTGCGGTCAACGTCGGCGACGACGACGCGCTGACCGCGTTCCACCGCCTCTCGCAGATGGAAGGCATCATCCCCGCGCTGGAGACGGCCCACGCCTTCGGCTATCTCGAAGCAGTCGCAGGTCCCGACGCTCCCGACGACGCTGACGACCTCGGCGAGTTCGTCGTCGTCAACGTCTCCGGACGCGGCGACAAGGACCTCGAATCGGCCATCGAAGAGACCTACGAGCGCGATATCGACATCGCGCCGAACATGGACGAGTTCACGGGGGGACTGTGATGGCGCTCGAAGACGCCTTCGCGGACGGCCCCGCGTTCATCCCGTATCTCGCCGCTGGCGACCCCGACTACGAATCGTCGCTCGAATACGTGGAGGCGCTCGAACGCGGCGGTGCGGACATCATCGAACTCGGTCTGCCCTTCTCGGAACCCATCGCGGAGGGGCCGACCATCCAGAACGCCGTCGTTAGATCGCTCAAAGGCGGAATGACGCCGACGCGTTTCTTCGAGTTCGTCGAAGACCTCGACGTGTCGGTGCCGCTGGTCTGTATGACCTACTACAACCTCATCTACCGCTACGGCGACGACCCCGGCCCGCGCCCGTTCGTCGAAAAAGCGGCCTCGGTCGGTATCGAGGGATTCGTCGTCCCCGACCTGCCGGCAGAGGAGTCCGACCCGCTTCGTGCGGCCTGCGACGAGTTCGGCCTCGACCTGGTGTTCATCGTCGCACCGACGACACAGGGCGAACGCCTCGAGCGCATCATGGAACAGGTTTCCGGCTACGTCTACGTACAGGCGCGTCTCGGCACGACTGGCGCGCAGACGGACGTTTCCGACCAGACCGGTTCCTCGCTCGACCGATTGGCCGACTACGACGTGCCCAAGGCTGTTGGTTTTGGAATCAGTAGCGGAGAACACGCAGAACGTATCGTCCGAAGCGGTGCAGACGGAATCATCGTCGGAAGTGCCCTCGTCGACATCGTTGCCGAGGGAACCTCGGCAGGCAACCAGACGACGTCTGGTGACGTTGCACAGGGCCACGAGAACGGCGACGACCCCAAAACCGTCGCAGACCGCCTCGAAACGCTCGCCCGCGAACTCAAAGAGGGTGCGATGGTCGGACTCTCGCAACGCCCACCGCATCCGGAACGCACATAACTACTCTGCCACCCTTTCACATACATGAACACTGACGTAGGAATCTCGGCACGACTCGAACGCATTTCGACAAATGGACGATACCTCATCGTCCCGATGGACCACGGAATCACGCTCGGCCCGGTCAAGGGCCTCGTGGACATCGAATCAACCATCGACGCAATCACACGCGGCGGCGCGGACGCCGTCCTCACACACAAGGGGACAGCACCGCGCGTCCACCCGAACAAAAACGGCAAAGGATACATCGTCCACGTCAACGGCTCGACGGTCATCGGCCCGGACGAAGCAGACAAACGACTCACCGGCACCGTCGAAGACGCCCTCCGCGTCGGTGCCGACGCCGTCTCGTTCCACATCAACGTCGGGTCGGAGTACGAACCCGACCAGATGACGCAACTCGCGACCCTCTGTTCTCGCGCCGCCGATTTCGGTGTCCCCGTCCTCGCGATGGCGTACGCTCGTGGCCCCGGTATCGACGAACAGGACTCCGAGAGCCTCGCACACGCAGTCCGCCTCGCTGAGGAAGTCGGCGCAGACATCGTCAAAACGGCCTACAGCGGCGATGCGGAATCCTTCAGCCGTGTCGTCGAAGCCACGCGCCTGCCCGTCGTCATCGCGGGCGGGAGTCGCGGGACAGACCGCGAAACCGTCGAGATGGTCCGCGGAACGATGGACGCCGGTGCCGCCGGTGTCTCGATGGGTCGGTCTATTTTCCAACACGACGACCCCGAGGCAATCACGCGCGCCGTGAGCGCCATCATCCACGACGATGCCGATGTCGAGACGGCCCTCGAGCGCGCCGGACTCGGTATCGAAGCCTAACGTCCCTCATTCTCCGTCTGACACTCACGTCGCTCCGTTTCGTTTCTCGTCCCGTGCAGCACGACCGCCACAGATAATGTGGGTTCGCCGCGAAGCACAGTCTATGCAGGTTACGATGTGGGAGTATGGTGTGGAAATCGACGAGGAGTTTCTCGACGCGCCGATGGAGGAACTCACGTCGCAACTGGCAGAATACGCTTCTGGCGAGCGGCGGGAGTTCGACCTGCCAGTCAGGCTCCCGGATTCGTTCACCGGCGACGTGATGCGAGCGATGCTGGATATTCCGTATGGTGAGACTCGTACCTACGGCGAGATTGCTGACGCGATCGATAGCCACCCCGTTCCAGTCGGCCAGGCCTGTGGTCGCAACCCTGTCCCGCTCGTCGTCCCGTGTCACCGTGTCGTCGGCTCCGATTCACTGGGTGGATTCTCTGCTGCGGGTGGGGTAGATCTCAAACGCGCACTGCTCGCCCACGAACACGACAGCGACTGGGAACAGTCTGCGCTGGACGCGTATCGCTGACGTTCTCGGCTTCGAACCGGCCAGTGGGCACCTATTCTCCGGACAGCGAGTCTGCCGAGCGGACGTACTGTCTGCAGCGAGGGATTTGACGCGACAGGACGTTTTTGTATCGCGCTATTTGGTTTATCTGGTGCGTATTCGACTGGTTGACTGGTTCTGAGTGCCGTCTTTCATGCAGATAGTGGGGGTTTCACCTGTTGTAGCCGTATGTTTAGAGTGAGCCCAACCACACGCGAGTGTTCGTGAAGTTGCGTCTATGACGTGAACGTTGGTTCATCGAAGGCATAGGTGAAGACTCCGGGGAACCGTCTCACGTGCCCACCGGTCATCGCGGTGAAACGAACCGGTGGAGCAGCCTCGGTACTCGAAACCGGCGGGCAGTGTGATCGAGTGCTCCGATACCCGTCCATGTTCTTGTTCTCCACCGGACGTAGCCGTGTTCTCCGCCCTTCGTGCTCGTACGCACTTTCTGTACAGCCACCTGTGTACTGCGGGTATCGACATCGCCACAAACGTATTCGACGACGTTCGGCACCGCTTCGGTCGCTCACCCGCTCTACGTTTCGTGGTGTCTCCTCAGGAACTACCCCACATTCCGCAATTCTGGACAGTCGTCTTCACCGTCTCAACCCCTGGGGTAGCGTGCTAAACATGGCCTTCTATCCTCGGGGAGTCGGGGATTCACCGTGTACCCCACAGGCTTTCGCACGAACCCGAACGCTGCAGCATCGTTCACCGGTCGAGGGCCCAGATCGTCGAGCGGTAGGTACGGAGCACCCATCCCAGACTTCTGACGGGAGGGCCGAGATATGTCCAGCGGAATTTTCTGCATGCACAGAACCCGGAGGTTCGAGTGTGTGTCTGTCCTCCCTTTGTAGCTGTCGAGCACACATTCGCTATTTCGAGTACCCGTCGTCCGGTTGCTCCTTCGAAGACTACATCCACAGAATGTGCGTCTGCTGTGGCCCCATATTTTGGCTCAACTGTGTCCGATACGGGCCTGATAAACCACATAATGCGATACAAAATATGTCTCTCGTGGTTCAGTGAACTCTCCGCCACAGTCCACCGCTGTCGGTTGATTCATCCGCCACGTTCAAGCCGACTGACCTTGTGTGGTCGATAATGACACGAAGCGTCTGGCTCAAGGCCGACGATACGGTCGGCGACTGGGAGTCGCGGAAGAGACGCATCACAGCGGGCCTCGAAGCAGGCGTCGATTGGGTCCTCGTCGACGAGGGCGACGTCGAAAACGTCCGCGAACTCGGTGACGTGAACGTCGCCGCGTTCCGGACCGACGCCGACGTCCACGTGATGGAAGCAGAAGATGACGATGAACCCGAGGCACTCGCCGACGCGTACATCGTCGGGAAAGACGGCGAAGGCGACGGTACCGTCGACCTTCCGTCTGACTTCTCTGGGTCTGCTGACCTGACGACACTCCGCCGCGACGACGACCTGGCAAACGGGTCGTACATCCGCATCCTGAGCAAGGACTACGAAGCGTTCGCCGAGGAAGCCGCTCGCGACGGCGACTACACCATCGTCGTCGGCGAAGACTGGACGATCATCCCGTTAGAGAACCTCATCGCCCGCATCGGCGACGAGACCGACCTCATCGCCGGGGTGACGAGCGCCGACGAGGCACAGGCCGCCTTCGAGACGCTCGAAATCGGTGCAGACGGCGTCCTCCTCGACAGCGACGACCCCGACGAGATACGAAAGACCACCGAGATTCGAGACGAGGCCGAACGCGAGACGTTAGACCTCGTCTGGGCAGAGGTCAAAGAGGTCGAGCGAACGGGGATGGCCGACCGTGTCTGCGTCGATACCGGGTCGCTCATGGACCACGACGAAGGCATGCTCGTCGGGTCGATGTCTCGTGGCCTCTTCTTCGTTCACGCAGAGACCGCAGAGTCACCGTACGTCGCCTCTCGCCCGTTCCGCGTCAACGCCGGGGCCGTCCACGCTTACGCGCGGACTCCCGACGGCGGGACGACCTATCTCTCTGAACTCGAAAGCGGTGACGAGGTGCAAATCGTCGACGAACAGGGTCACACTCGCGAGGCAATCGTCGGGCGCGTGAAGATAGAAAAGCGACCGATGTTCCGCATCACGGCCGACTACGAAGGTGACCGTGTGACGACACTCCTGCAGAACGCAGAGACCATCAAAGTCCACACACGAGACGGTCGAACCGCAGTGACTGACCTCGAACCCGGTGACGAGATGCTCATCTACTACGAAGATACGGCCCGCCACTTCGGCGAGGCCGTCGAAGAGAGCATCATCGAGAAGTAACGACCCGGCCGTCGAGTCGGCACACATCACCTGTTTTCGCTGTTTTCGCCCGGCTGAATCGTCACTCTTCGACGTAGTGCCATTCGAGTTCTGTCGCACACCATGGACAGAAGTCGAGTTCGTGGTCGAGCGCACCACCACAAATCGGACAGGCGGGTTTGCCGTCTGTAGTCTGTCGACGCCCACGAATCCCAACGCGGTACGCGTCGAGTGCGTTTAAAAACAGGAGGACAATGATTGGGACCGTCACCTCAGCCGGCAGCGTCTCGAGACTCGCTGTCGCTGGGTCTGAGAACGTCGAGACCAGAACGAGTCCTGCGCCGATGACGAAGGTGAACCACGCGATTGCTCGTCGCCACTCTCGCAGGTAGACGTGGCCAGCCCCTGCGATTCCGAGAGATGCGCCTACGACGCCAACGAGGGCGGCGACCACGGCACGGCGGCGAGCATCGACCATTGTTCGTTGGCCTCAACGCCCGTGCATTTAAACGTCCGGATTGTCAGACAGTTCGCGCACGAGCGAGCGAAGTGTCTGTGCGTCGTACTGGCCGGGAGCGGTCGCATCCGCGGGGTCGACCGGTGCGTAGCCAATCTTCGACCCGTACACCGGTGCGACAGCGCGGGTGTGTCTCCCTGCGTCTCCCATCGCCATCGTCGCGACAGTGTCTCCCCACGCGGTCGCCGTCTGCGTCGCCTGGAGCAGTCGGAGCGCGTCGGCGTCCGAATGGGCAGTGACCGCGAGTTTGCCGACGTCGCCGAGCGTGGCCGCTTCGTGGAGGAGGCTGCGCATCGCCGACCGTGCGGGCGTCCGGTCGAAGTCGTGAACAGAGGCGACGACTGTCGCGTCTGCTGCCCGTGCGCTGGTAGCGGCGTCGCTCCCACGTTCGTCACGGAGACTGGCGAGTTCGATATCCACTGCCGCGACGGCGTCGATTTCGGCGGCGGCGACCAGTGCGTCGAGGCGGTCACCTTCGGACTCGTCGGCCTCGCCACCTTCCCACGTCGCGCGGTTCGTCGCCAGAATCGGAAGCGACCCGTCGTACTCGCTGAGGGCGTCGAGCGGGTCGTCTGCGAGGTCCATCCTGAACTCGACAGCGTCTGCAACGTCCCGTGCGGCCGGTTCGTCGGAGAGGTCTGCAGTGCTCGCTGCGAGGACGAACGAGTCGAACGACAGGTCCATACACCCTGTGTGTCGGCCGGTGATAAATCGGTGTTCGTGTCCGCAATCGGATTGCAGTCGGTTACGGGAAGGTCGCAGTCGACCGCAGTCGGTCGCAATTAGGCCTCAAGCGGGTCGCAATCAGGGCGCAATCGGTCGCAGTCGATGCGTCGAGGCGCGGTGTCGTCCAATTAGTCGGTGGTCTGCGCGTCTTCAGCGACTACGTCGGAGTTCGACTCTGACGGCGCTGGAGTGGTCGGGGTCGTCTCGTCGATTGGTTCGTGGGTGACTGTGAACTGACGGTCTGCACCCGACCGGGTCTTCGTCACCGACGAAATAGCGTACAATCGAATCTGTCGTTCCTGTTTGGTGACGACGGGGAAATCGTAGTGTTCGGCCTCGTGTCCGGGGCGCTCGTCTCGCTCGCTCACGAACGACCGATGGTCGTCGAGTCGGCGTTCGACTTCTGCTCGCGAGCGCGCTTCTATCCCGTCTATCCGGTCTTCGAACGCGTTCACGAGGTCAGCATCGAGGTCGTACCCGACCGAATCGCGGCCGGCGAGCATGGCTGCCAGCGTCGTGGTTCCCGTCCCGGTGAACGGGTCGAATACGGTGTCGCCGTAGACGGAGTACATCCGAATCAGTCGGAGTGGAAGCTCGACCGGGAATGCCGCAGACCGTTCTCGTGTGCCCGAGTCGAGTTTCTGGGCCGTCCCTGTGAAGTCCCAGAGGTCGGAAAACCAGCGGTTTCGCTCCTCCCAGAAGAACGCGCTTTCGTATCGCGTCTCGTCTCCTGGCTGGAACGACCGAGAGCGGTCACCCTTCCGAACGATGAGGACGTACTCGTGTTCGAGTGTGACGTACGCGTTCGGCGGGAGTGTTCCAGACCCCATGAACTTCGTCAGACTGTTCGTTGGTTTTCGCCAGACTGCGTCTGGAAGTGGAATCAGCCCCCGTTCAGAGAGTGCGGTGAGAATCCGTGCGTGATTCGGATACTGCCGGAACGACCCGTCGAGACTGCGCGTCGCGTCGCCGACGTTCACGCACGCGATGCCGCCCGGTGTGAGGACGCGCTCGACTTCGTCCCACACCGCATCGAGTTGCTCGTGCATGGCCTCGAAGGCGGCGTCGCCGTCACCTGCATCCAGCGCGTCGGCGACGGCGTCGTCGCGCGCAGCAAAGAGGTCGTCCCACATCTCTATCATGGGGTACGGTGGTGAGGTAACGACGAGGTCCACGCTCCCGTCGGCGAGTCCACTGTCAGCGGCGTCGCCCACGCAGAGGGCGTGTTCCGTGCGCATCGTAGATAGGTGTTCACCTGGCGACAAAATGTTTCTCCCCGGTCGCATCTCGCCACCCGGTGTCGGTGTGGTTCATCACCCAGCGCTGTTGCTGGAAGGCGAAATACGGAAAAACTGAATCACCAATTGGGTACCCGCGTCGTCGAGGAGCGTCGACGATTCAGACGAGACTGAGGTTGTCCTCTGCTTCGAGGAGTTCGTGGTAGCGGTTGCGGATGGTGACTTCGGAGATGTCCGCAACCTCGCTGACGGCGGCCTGTGTCGTCTTCTCGTTAGTGAGGAGTGCGGCGGCGTAGACGGCGGCGGCGGCGAGGCCGACCGGCGACTTCCCGGAGTGGACGCCCTTTTCTTTGGCGTTCTTCAGGAGTTTGCGTGCGCGCATCTTCGACTCGTCAGAGAGGCCGAGTTCACTGGCGAATCGGGGGACGTACTGCTCGGGGTCTGCGGGCTTGACTTCCAGCGAGAGTTCGCGAGCGATGTAGCGGTAGGTGCGGGCGACTTCGCTCTTTTCGACACGGGAGACCTCCGCGATTTCGTCGAGCGAGCGCGGGACACCGGCCATGCGGGCGGCGGCGTAGGTACACGAGGTGGCGACGCCCTCGATGGACCGGCCGGGGAGCAGGTCGTCGTCGAGTGCGCGGCGGTAGATGACCGAGGCCGTCTCGCGGACGTTCTCGGGGAGGCCGAGCGCGGAGGCCATCCGGTCGATTTCGCCGAGTGCCTGTTTCAGGTTGCGCTCTTTGGAGTCACGCGTGCGGAAGCGCTCGTTCCACTTGCGGAGACGCTGCATCTTCTGGCGCTGGCGTGCGCCGAGAGAGTTCCCGTACGCGTCGCGGTCGCGCCAGTCGATGTTGGTCGAGAGTCCCTTGTCGTGCATCGTGTTGGTCGTCGGTGCACCGACGCGGGACTTCTCGTCTTTCTCGCGGGAGTCGAAGGCACGCCACTCCGGGCCGCGGTCGACGGAGTCGGCAGTGACGACGAGGCCACAGTCGTTACAGACGGTCTCGCCGTGTTCGTCGTCGGTGACGACGTGACCGTCACATTCGGGACACTTCAGCGTGTCTCCTTTGACGGCCTCTTCTTCAGTTTCGGCCTGCTGTCGGCCGTTTTTCGTGTTTTCTTCTCGCTTCTGTGCGCCAGGGTTTCGGGTCCAGATTCGTTCGCTCATGGATACGACGGCGGGTGCTCCGGGTAAGGTGGGTAAAGACGTCTAGAACCCGGATGCTGTCCGTAACACTCACGACCGTAGACGACTGCATAAATGGTTTGGTATCGCTCTCGGATTTGCCTAATTTTACATGTGTCAGGCTCTCACACGCGACTATCGAAATTCGGCGTATCTGTCGGTGCTTCGTCGTGAATCCGAACCCGAGGCATCTTTTCGGCGGCGGACGAAGAGACGAATATCGATGACTGAACCACCACGCGTCGTCTCACTCGCACCGAGTGCGACGGCCATTCTCACCGCGGCGGGGCTCACAGGCCGTGTCGTTGGGGCAACAGTCCACTCGGCACTGGACCGCCCCCGCGTTGGTGGATGGTTGAACCCCGATTTCGACCGTCTCGACGCACTCGACCCGGATGTTCTCTGTACCTGTGACGACATGCAGCACGATATCGCGGCCGAGGCCAGAACCCACGGATTCGACGTGGTGCACGTCGCGCCGGCGACGCTCGACGAAGTGTTCGACACGTTCTCGACAGTCTGCGAGGCAGCAGGCGACGCAGATGCGGGGAAGCGACTCGCAGCGGAGTGCCAGCGGCATCTCGACCGAGTCGACGCCGCGGTCGGAGACGAATCTCGACCGACTGTCTACTGCGAGGAGTGGGCCGACCCGCCGATGGCCGCGGGCAACTGGGTGCCAGACGTGGTTCGGGCCGCTGGTGGCTCGTATCCATTCCTCGAAGCGGGCGAGCGGTCCCGTGAAATCCCACGGAAGGCCGTCGAAGCGGCCGCCCCAGACCACGTCGTCCTCCACCCCTGTGGAAAGGGCACACGCGGCGACCCCGCCGCGTTCGAGGCACGAAACTGGGGCGTCGATGCCGACGTACACGCAATCGACGACTCGCTTCTCAACCAACCGAGTCCCGCGTTGATGGGCGGCATCGACCGACTCGCACGCTGTTTTCATCCGCATGCTGACCTCCCGGAGCCGTGGTCGCCACCCGAACACGAATCCGATGGACGCATATGACCACGCCGACGCATAGCTCACATGGACATCGCGGTCGGAAGTGGGAATCCGGTAAAACGCCGTGCGGTCGAACGGGCAACTACTGACGCCTCCATCTCGGCAGTCGTCGTCGAATCGGGCGTCTCGGAGCAACCGTTCGGGACCGACGAGACGATCGCAGGCGCGGTCACTCGCGCACGTCGCGCGCTCGACGCGGGGTCGTACGACCTCGGCGTCGGCATCGAAGGCGGTGTCGCCGCGTACCCCGCTGGTGACGGTACGGGCGACGACCTCTATCTCATCATGTGGTCGGCAGTGACCGACGGCGAGCGGGTTGGACGGGGTGCCGGGCCGACGTTCCTGCTCCCCGACCGCATCGCCGACCGCGTCCGCGACGGCGAGGAACTCGGACCGGTGATGGACGACGTGCTCGGAACCGACGATATCGCGAAAAACGAGGGTGCTGCAGGCGCGTTCACTGGTGGCCGAATCACCAGAACTGACGCGCTCGAATCGGCGGTGACGGCCGCGTTCGCACCGTTCCGAAGCGACCTCTACTACTCACTCTGACTCGGCAAGTTCGCGCTCGCGGACGTCCGCGCTCTCTTCGACTGCCGTCGTCAACGAGACGTTCAGCGAAATCATCGAGACGACACCACCGACAAGCGTGACGGCGTTCTTCACGGCGTGGTCCAGGACTGCCGCCGCGAGAGCAGTTGCTGGCGCAATCGGTGCGAGGGCGGCCATGAACACGGTGAAGGCGATTTCGTAGAGGCCGACGCCACCGGGAGACAGCGGCAGAACCTTCGCGAGGTTACCGACGCTCACGGCGAAGAAGGAGACGCCGACGAGGACGACGGGGTCGATATCGACGCCCAGTGCGTAGAGGACGACGAGCGCCGTCACCACGTCGACCGTCCAGATAGCGAGACTCGAAAGGCCGACGAGGCCGAACGCGGTTCGGTTGCCCGCGACGGCCTGGAGGTCGGAGACGAACTGTTCGATGATGTCTGCGACGTACTCGACGTAGGAGTCTGACGAGAAGCGCCCGACGACTGCGCGGACGTAGTTGCGGTCGGCGCGCGCAGAGAGTGCGATACCGACGACGCCGGCGATGGCGACGAGTCCGACGCCAGTCGCGACGTAGGCGACGGTCCGAACGTCGCTGGCGGACACCTGGACGGACCCACCGCTCACGCCTGTCGCGAGGACAGTCGCGATATCTGCGAGTCCACCCGTCGCTGCGAGGCCGACGAGAACGACGCCTGCGAGGCCGGCAATCGTCAGCAAGTCGAAGACGCGTTCGATGGCGAGCGAGGCGAAGCCAGTCGGGTACGGGATGCCACGCCGCGCTTTCACCACGTACGCGCGCACCGCGTCACCTGCACGTGCGGGGAACACGAGATTCCCGGTCTGACTGATGAATATCGCTCCGGTGAGGAAGCTTGCAGACTCGTGATAGCCGAGTTGGTCGAGGATGTCGCGGTAGCGCATGCCGCGAAGCGGCCACGAGAGGACGTAGATGCCGGCGGCGGCAGCGACGAGCGCGGGGTTCGCCTCTCTGAGTACCGACAACACCTCCGAGGGGTCGATGTAGAGCGTCATCAACGCGACGGCGGTGAGGGTGAGGAGCAACCCGGCGACGATGGTCACCCGGCGGGTGATTCGCGGCCGAACCGACAACTGCCACCACGTCCGGAGAATCTGACTCCCCATGCCGAGGACGTCGCGGACGAGGTCGACTTTCGTGTCGCCCTTCGGTTCCCAATCGACGGCGAATTCTGAGACGCGGAAGCCTGCGCGTTGCGCGCGGACGAGCATCTCCGTATCCCAGAACCAGTGGTTGTCTTCGACGTCGTCGCGGAGCGTCTCGAACGCCGTCCTGCTGAAGGCTTTGAATCCACACTGGTGGTCGCGGAGGTCAGACCGGAGGAAGAAGCGAACGAGGCCGTTGTAGACCTGACTCGGGAAGCCACGTTTCACCGGGCGTTTCGCGACGTGGTCTGGCATCCAGCGCGAACCGGTCGCCACGTCGTACTCGCCCGAGCGAATGCGCTCGACCAACTCTTCGAGGTGTCGCATGTCCGTCGCGAGGTCCGTATCGAAGTAGACGAGTGTCTCACCGTCTGCGGCGTCGAAGGCGCGTTCGAGCGCGCCGCCTCTTCCGAGTCGTTCGTCGCTGTGATAGTGCCGAATCCGGTCGTCTTCGGCAGCCATTCGCGTGGCGATTTCGGGGGTTCGGTCGTCGCATCCGTCTTCTGCGACGATGACCTCGAACGCGTCAGCGGGGAGAAATCCTTCGAGCGTCTCCACCGTGACGCGGACTGTGTTCTCGATAGTCCGCTCTTCGTTGTACGCGGGGAGGACGACGCTCACTTCGACGCCGGTCGAGGAAGCCGTGACCGAGCGTCGGTCTGTCGGGAGACCCATTGTCGTGGTATGGCCGCTTTCCGGGTATGAATTTTCTGTCTTCGGTCGGCTACACTCCGTTTAGACGGAGTATTACGCGACACAGTCACCGACGATAACACGTTCAGTCTCACAGTCGCTCGAGTGTCACTGTGGCGTTCGACCGGTGTGGCTGTGACGTGTCTGGTCCGTATGGGTGTTAGGCGACCGTACCTGCGGCGGGTTCGAGGGGACCCCTGTGCGCCCTTTCCGCAACGATAATCGAACGACAGCGAGGTGTTAACCTCCTGTACCAAACCCCTGATAGGGACCTCACGGCTGTATGTAGATATGAGCACTACTGCATCCGCCGCCGCAGTCGAGGGCGACGCCCTCGACACCGCCAGTTCACTCTCCGAGAAACAACGTCGTATCCTCCAGTATCTCCGCCGCAACGCCGACTCCCAGATGTACTTCAAATCGCGCCTCATCGCCGAAGACCTCGACCTCACGGCCAAGGAGGTCGGCGCAAACATGCGTCCACTCCTCGACGGCGAGTTCGACGTGTGTATCGAGAAGTGGGGCTACTCGTCCGGTACGACGTGGAAAGTCACCGTCTAATCGGCTCTCGGCTCTGTCGAAAATTCAGGTTCGGTCTCCTCAGGGGTCGAACCGAATCAACCCGGCGGCGTCGTTGGCGAACGCCGCCGCGTCGGCCCCGAAGGAGTCGGCGTAGCGAATCAAGAGCGTGATGACCGTCTCAGGTTCGCGGACGGCGTACCCGTCTTCACGAGAGAGCAGACCGACTGCATCGAGTTCTTTGGCGTACGTACTGACTGTCGCCCGCGACACGCCGAGTCTGTCTGCGAGTTCGCTCCCGGTGGCGTCCGGGTCACGAAGGAGGTGGACGAACATCCCACGTGGTGTGTCGCGCCGGAGATAGCCGAGTGCGACCTGTTCGAACTCGGAGAATCGACCAGCGACGAAGAACCGTTTGTAGTCGCCGTCGCGGCGAACCGCGAGCGTTCCGTCGTCGACGAGGTTCCGAAGGTGGTACTGGGTCTCGCCCGTTCCCAACTTCAAGTCGTCGCGTACCTTCGAGAAGTGTGCGCCCGGCGTGGACGCGACGTACCCGACGATTGCGTCACGCGCGTCACTCGACCCCGTCTCGTCGTCGTCTCGCGTTCCGAGTCCCACGAGCGGACTCGCGGCACCGAGGGCGGCGAAACGACGGAGCGTCGCGCGCTTGTCGTCGTCTATCTGTCGATTCGACATCTACGTGGACATACGATACGGTCCAAAGAAAAGCGCTTCGCCATCTATGCCGTACGATAGCACGACTGTCTGTCGATTCAGACGGTTCAAAAAACGAGCGTGTGGGGTCCCTATTCGAGGTCTTTCTCGAACGCCATCTCGGACTCGTCGTCGGATTCGTCGGTGTCGTCGTCGCTCTGTTGGCCGTTGGACGTCGCTTCGGTCTTCGACGGTTCGTCCGCCTCGTCCGATTCAGCGACGACTTCGTCAGACGATTTGATCGGCTCTTCTTCTTTGTCGACTTCGGCGATGACCTCGTCCGGCGATTTGATGTTGTTGACCTCTGCGCCGGCTTTGATTGCCTCTGCTTCCTGTTCGAGTTGTTCGACGTTCATCTCGGCGGCCTGGTCTATCTGGCCGAGGATGTCGTCGATGTCGTCTAATCCGATGAGTTCGCGCGTCTCCTCGTCGAACTGGTTGCTGGTGAGCCCCTCCATGTCCTGTACGTCGGAGCCGGAGAGTTGCTTGCCGTAGCGGCCGAGGAGCGACGTGAGCTCCTGCGGGAGGACGAACGTTGTCGATTCGCTCTGGCCGATGTTCGCCAACGTCTCCATGCCTTTGTCGATGATGGCGCGTTCGCCCATCGACTCGGCGGACTTCGCACGGAGGACAGTCGAGATTGCGTCACCCTGTGCTTCGAGAATCTGCGACTGCTTTTCACCCTGTGCGCGGATGATGTTCGACTGTTTTTCACCCTCTGCCTTCTCGACTGCGGAGCGCCGTTCACCCTGTGCTTCGAGAATCATCGCACGACGGCGACGTTCGGCGGAGGTCTGTTGTTCCATCGCCTGCTGCACGTCTGCACTCGGGTTGACTTCGCGGACTTCGACGGATTCGACGCGGACACCCCACTCGTCGGTCGGTTCGTCGAGTTCCTTGCGGATGCGGGCGTTGATCTCCTGTCGTTTGTTGAGCGTGTCGTCGAGTTCCATGTCACCGAGGACGGCACGGAGCGTCGTCTGGGCGAGGTTGGAGACGGCGCGTTTGTAGTCGTCGACTTCGAGGAACGCCTTCTTGGCGTCCATGACTTTGATGTAGACGACGGCGTCGGCAGTCACCGGCGAGTTGTCGCGAGTGATTGCTTCCTGCCGGGGAACGTCGAGCGTCTGGGTCCGCATATCGAACGCGTAGGTTCGGGAGACGAACGGCGGGATGAAGTTGATACCCGGTTCGAGGAGGCGTCGGTACTCCCCGAAGACGGTGAGCGCCTTCTTCTCGTAGGCGTCTACAATCTCCACCATCTGGTACACCGTGACGACGGCGAGCACGAGGACGAGGAGGCCTGCGACGGCGCTTCCAAGCCCGAGCCCAACCTGGAGAGCTAGTAGGTCCATAAGCCCGTCTAGGGTTGGCCGTATGATAAGTATTCGTGTACCAAACCAATCACGTCACACGGTTTTTCCACGACCGTGCGGGGGCGACCACTCGTCAGATTCGTTCGACGTCTTCTGGTTCCCGCTCGCGTTCGTCCTGCTCGCGTTCGTCTGACTCCTGCTCGCGTTCGTCTCGTTCACGTGCGCTGCGTGCACGCTCTCTGGCGAGTTCTCTGTCGATTTCGTCTTCACCGGGGCCGATTCCTTCGACGGTCACGACGTTCCCACCGCCAGGGTCGACGACGACCACTTCGCTCCCGACTTCGAGTTCGCCGTGAACCGACCGGGCAGCGTAGAACGGATTGAACCCACCTTCGGAGAGTTTGACCTGCCCACCGGTCGGGGTGACACGTTCGGTTACACGGCCCATCTTCCCCTTCAGCGCCGCCGAGTCACTTGTTCGACTTTCACCTTTGCCGCCATAGAGGTCTAGTTCGCGGTAGCCGTACAGTGCAAGCCCACCGAAGACGAAGACGAGCAAGCCGAGGACGAGTGGTGTCGCGAACGGCCCGATGAGCAGACCGATGAGTCCGGCAGCGAGGAGCGCGACGCCGAGAACGACGAAATGTGCGCCGGGTGCCATCGCTTCGGCGAGAGAGAGGCCGAGACCCGCGAGTACGAGGAGTAACGGCAGTGTCTCGGGGCCCACGAGCCCAGTCTGTAACGGAAACGGCGGGTGTGCCATAGGTGCTCTAGGGCCGTTGGCCGATTAAGGGTTGAGGATGAATCAGGTCGAAATCGACGATTCGGGGTCTCCGGTTCGGGTCACGTCGAAGACGCGAGTTACGCAGTCTGGTCTGGTTCGACCGGGAGCGATTCGTCGTAGACGAACGCGACCGTGTCGTCGCCCGAACCACGGACGAGAACGGTTCCTGTCGTCGTGTTCGACGGGACGGTAAACACCGTCCAGACGGTTTCTGACTCGTTCGGGGCGAACAGTCCGCCGTTCGCGAACCCACTGGAGTTCGAGAGCGGTTGATAGCCGTACCGGACACCGTCAGATTCGAACACGAGGTCAGACTGCGAGAGCGACCCCGGTGACGACCCCGTCGCAGAGACGTTCAGCGAAACGAGCACGAACTGCTTTCCCTCGGGTGCAGTGTACGACTCGTTTCCGACTGCGACCGAATCCGTCGTCCGCGAGTTCCACTGTGCGACGATATCTGCCGACGGGGAGGGGGAACTCGAAAGCGCCGAGACGGCGACACCGTCTTGCATTCCCGGTCCGCCGAGACCGTCGACCATCGGCCCGAGGGCAGCGACCGACCCGAGTGCGAGGACGAGGAGGAGCACGGCGACGACGACGACGCGGACGCTCGGCGGCGACCCGGATTTGAGGTCGTCGAGCGACGACGGGAGTCGGTCACGAAGCGACCCACCATCGCCATCGCTGCCCCTGAGCGAGTCGAGTCGCTCGCGCACGCTGTGAATGGGTACCGACGAGATGACGTTCGCGACCGGTTCGGGGACGTCGAACGGGAGGCCGAACTCGACGTCTGCGGTCTCGTACACCTCGCCGTCGGTGTACTGTTTGACCGTCTCTTCGAGGCCCTCGTCATCGACTGTCTCTCCGAGTAAGTCCAGGTCGAGGAGTGTCACGTCGTGTTTGGTCGTGAATCCCCGGACTTCGTCGGTGTAGACGCCCTGTGTCGCGATTGCGATGACGTCTATCTGGCGTTTCTTCGCGTGCGCGACGAAGCCTCTGACGTGGTCTTTCTCGACGGTGGCCTCGACGGCCGGAAGGACGAGCATCATGCCTTTCGTGCCGTCGCCGCGCTGTCCCTGAACGAGATAGCGGCCTTCACCACGAGGCTGGACGCTCGTCTGCCAGTTTCGCTGTGTCCAGAGGTCCGAGAGGAATCGGACGAAGTTCGCTGGTTCGAGTTCGACGAGTCTCGCCATCGTCAGGGTTCCTCCGTCGCTCGTCGGCGTGCGAGCAATCCGGTGACGACGAGCGCGAGAACCGCGAGCGCCGGCGAGAACGGAATTCCGGTGTTCGTCCCGGCGACTGCCGGTTCGAGTGGCGTCCGTTCGACGACCGGATACGGCGTGGTGTTCGCCGTCGTCTCGGCGGTCTGGTCGCCCGTTTCGGGTGTCTCTGTCGGTGTTGCCGTCGGTGAGGGTGTTGGTGTCTTCGCGTCAGGTTCGAGTCGAACCATCGCGTCGTCCGCGATGAGCGACCCGTTGACACTCGAATTCTCTCGGAACGCGAGGTCGACTGCGGGCGAGAAGTTCCCGTCTCGGTTTCGGTCGGCGTAGGCGACAGCGAGCAGTTCGCTGTCGGCCAGTTGCCGGCGGTCGAATTTTACGACGACGTTTTCGTGCGTGCCGGGTGGGAGAGACACACTCGTTCCCAGCGGTTCTTCGTCAGGCGTCTCGACCTGTACGAACCCACCGACAGAGAGGTTGACTTCGCTGATCGTGACGAACGTCCCGTCTGTCTCCTGGTCGACGAACCGAAGACTCGCGTCTGCTTCGTGGAACGTCATCGTCGTCTTCGTCTCGTCTTCGTACTCGCGAATCCACACCGGGAAGACGAGGCCTCTGTCTTCGGGCGCGAACGTGAGGTTGGTGGCCACGGTTCCGTTTTCGGTGACGGTCATCGGAACGAGTCGCAAGAACGGTTGGCCGGGTGCTCGTGCACGGAGTTCGAGAACCGTTCCGGGAGCTAACGACGTCCCACCCGTGACGTTGACGGTGAGCGCCTCCCACGGGTATATCGTCTCGTTGATGACGTCCATCGACACCGTCGGTTCGACGAGGGTGACTGGTGTCCGTGCAGTGATGGTGTCTTCGTCGACGAGGGCGTTGTGTTCACCCTGCAGCGTCACCGTCACTTCGTACGTCTCACGGTCGCCTTCGAGTGGGATGTCCGAGGTGTCCCAGACGATGTAGACGTCGTCGGTTTCGAAGTCGGTGACGACTGTCGCGCCGTTTTCTGGAGTCGCGAGGAACGTCTGCTGTTCGTGATTCGGCCGCACTTCGAGTTGGTTCATCGAGATTTCGATACCGTTTGCTGCTGGGCCGCCTGCCGCGTTGCCTGCTGCGAGCGCCGACTCGAGGCCGCTCTCGTTGAGGTGGATGACAGCGATGTCACCGCTGGCGACGACTGTTCGCTGCGTCGAGGCTGCGCGAATGTTCTCGACCGACGGTGTCGTCTCTTCGTCGGTCAGACTCGCCGGTGCGACAGCAGTCGAGGCCGACGTGTTGCCACGAGGCTGGACGTTGAGTTGCCCGATGGCGCGTTCGACGCCGTCGATCGTCACGTTCATCAAGTACGTCGTCGGTTCGAGTGGGCGCTCGAGTTCGGCGGTGTGAAGCGTCTTGTTTCCACCGCCAGAGACGTACGAGTCGGGAGACCCAGTCGAGTTGTAGGTGTCGATGGTGACCGTCGTCACACCCGCTCCCGTGAGTTCGACCGCCAGATGATAGCCGTAATCGTCGCCACCGACGTGAAGGACGCCGGGAGCCGAGTGACGAACCCGTATTTCGACCACATCGCCACGCGTGACGGTGGTGATGTCTTGCTCGAACGAAGCGGTCGGCTGGTCGGCCGCAGCGGCGGGCATCGGAACCCACAGCGTCGCGACGAGAACCAAGACGGTGACCAACACCGAGGGTGCACGGGTTGCGTAACTCATGGAGTGTTCCCGGTTGGGGTTGACGGCGATTTCGTTCGGGGTTACATAAATCAAAAGGCCCGATTATCAAAACGGAAATTCGCTGTACTCGTTCGGGGTTGGGAGCGAGTGGCCCAACCCCGCATTCAGCCGGGCCGAGTGGGGGACTGTCGGGGCAAACGCTCGGAGACGTAAGCGACGAGGTGGGACGAGAAGGTGCGATAAGGAGATGCGGCGAGAAGACGCGACGACGAGAGCGAATCAGATGGCGTTGGGGAACACCGTGACGAAGAGGAGGCCAACTGCGAGGAGGACACCGAGGAGGACGAACGCGACGTTCTCGAGCGTCGGTGACCCGGGTTCGATGGGTAGAGCCTCCACGCTGTCGGGCGAATCGTCGACGATTCCGTCGGGGCCGACGTCGTCGATACTGAATCGCCACTCGCCTTCGTTTTCGGTTTTCGGGTCGGAAGCGCGCGACATCGAGAAGAGATACGCTCCGCGTCGGGAAAGGGCTACCGCACTTCTATCGGCCGTCTTGTTCGTGGCCGATGACGTCGCCTTCGTAGACGATGCCGCGTTCGGCGTGCAGCGTGACCAAGGACCCATCTTTTGTCGTTGCAGGAAGTGGCGCACCGGAGACCATCGGGATGTCGAGTTCGCGGGCGACGAGGGCGGGATAGCCAGTCATGCCCGCGCGGGCGTCGATGATGCCTGCGAGTTTGTCTGCATCGCCATCGAACTCGCCGTCGAAGTCGGCGGCGAGCGCGAGAATCGCGCCCGCTGGGACGTTTGAGAGGTCACCGTCTGCAGTCCGGTGCAGTGGGCCTGCGACACGCCCGCCGACGATTTTCCGGCCCGTGGCAATCGATTCTGCGGCCACGTGGACTTTGAGCATGTTCGTCGTGTTCGTCCCTTCGAGTTCTGTCATCATCCCCGAGAGGACGACGATTGTATCGCCAGACTCTGCCGCGCCGGCGTCGAGGGCGGCGGTGACAGCGTCGTCCATGACGGACTCGACAGTCGTGCTGTAATCCGAGTATTCGGCAGAGACGCCCCACATCATGGCGAGTTGTCGGCGCGTCCGGTCGTTCGGCGTGACGGCGACGACGGGCACGCCCGGGCGGAACTTCGCGGTCTTCCGCGCCGTGTACCCGGACTCGGAGACGGCGACGATAGCCGCCGCGTTCACGTCGCGGGCGAGGTAGCGTGCCGAGCGAGCGAGCGCTTCAGTTCGCGACCCTTCGATTGCAGTGGGGACGCGCTGTTCCTGGCTCTCGTCGTATTCGGGACTCTCTTCGACTTCGTCGATGATGCGGGACATCGTCTGGACGACGCGAACCGGGTGGTCGCCGACGGCCGTCTCACCGGAGAGCATCACGGCGTCGGTACCGTCGAGAACGGCGTTTGCGACGTCAGATGTCTCGGCACGAGTTGGTCGCCGTGAGTGAACCATCGAGTCGAGCATCTCGGTCGCCGTGATGACGGGGACGCCCGCTGCCTGCGCCTTTCGGATGGTCCGTTTCTGGATGATTGGGACTTCTTCGAGCGGGCATTCGACACCGAGGTCACCGCGAGCGACCATCACGCCGTGTGCGGCTTCGATAATCTCGTCGAGGTTCGTGACTGCGCCGGCGCGTTCGATTTTCGCGATGATGGGGATTTCGGCACCGAGCGACTCGAGCGTGTCGCTGATGGTGTACACGTCCGCTGCGTCGCGGATGAACGAGGCGGCGACGAAATCGACTTCCTTCTCGGCGGCGAGTTTGAGGTTCTCGTAGTCGGAGTCGGTGATGAGGTCGATATCGAGGTCCACACCGGGGACGTTCACACCCTTTCGGGCACCGAGTTTGCCGCCGGACACGATGGTGGCGTAGACGGAGCCATCTTCGACTCGTTCGGCCTGTGCTTCGATACGGCCGTCGTCGAGGAGGATGGTATCGCCGGGTTCGGTCGCAGAGATAGAGTACGAGAGACCAACCGCCTCGGGTGTCGCATCGTCACCTTCGTAGAATCGGACTTCAGTGCCCGTTTCGAGGGAGATGTCCTCGTCGATTGGGGCGGTCCGCACTTCGGGACCCTGCAAGTCGAGCATGGCCGCGAGCGGTTCTTCGGTCGTATCGTCTACGGCACGGATCGCATCGATAACGTCCGACCGATGTTCGACGGTTCCGTGACTCGCGTTCATCCGAGCGACGCTCATTCCAGCGTCCGCGAGTCCACGAATCGTCTCTCGGTCGGCCGACGCGGGACCGAGTGTACAGACGATTTTAGCGTTGCGCATAACCCCGTCTATGAGTGACGAATAAAAAAGCCCGATGATGAACTCGTTTGTGAGTAAGCTGTTCACATAACTATTCTCTGTAGTCCGCTGGGTGGGCAACCGCACAGTCACCAGTCGGACTCTCTCTGCGAGATGCTCTCGAATCAGTGAACGTCACGAATACGGTTGTTTGAGAGTCCGACGCACACTTTTTGTGTGTTCGAGCTAATACTGTACCATGTCTCCGACCGAGGAGTCTCCGCTCCGAACTGACGGTGGGGTGGACGACGCTGGCGGCACACCAGAGGATACGTCGGCAACCACAGATGGAGGGGTCCCGGCGGGACCGGTTGCACCTGACAACGAGACGCCGACGTGGCGCGAGCGCAAGGAGAGAACGACTGGGTTGTCGCGCCTGACGTACGAGTACTTCGAGCGGGCGCGCTACGAAGACCAGACGGTTCGCCAGTCGTCAGACTACATCGAACGCGACGTGCTCGCGTTCCCGACGTGGCCTCACGAGACGGTTCGGAATCTCTCGATAGCGTCCTTTTTCGTCGGGATGATGCTGTTTCTCTCGGCGACGATGCCGCCGCACATCGGTCCGCCTGCAAACCCGTCGAGTACGCCGGCGATTATCCTGCCCGACTGGTATCTCTACTGGTCGTTCGGGCTGCTCAAACTCAATCCGCTGAATCCTGACCTCGCCATCCTCGGCGGCCAGAAACTCATGGCCGACCGGACCTACGGCGTGCTCGCGAACGGTGTCGTCGTCGGCTTCATCGCCCTCGTCCCCTTCCTCAATAAGGGGTCCGCACGCAGGCCGGTCGAAGAGCCATTCTGGGCGGCGGTCGGCATCGCGGGCGTCGTGTTCGCGCTGACCATCTCACTGCTGGCAGTCAAGAACCTCGTCCCGATGAACGTCGACCTGCTGTTCGACCTGACGTTCCTGCTTCCAATCGTCTTCGGGACGGTTACCTACGCGGTGCTCAAGACGATGCGCGAGGGCTACATGTATAACCTCAATCGCCGCTACTACCGGCTGCGTCCGCCGAAATAGGGGCTTCGACTGCCAAAATAGGGGCTGCGTCCGCCGAAATAGGACCCTCGCCGGGTGGCCACTTGGCCCCGATTGGCTCTCAGGGAACCGCAACCGCCGTGCGGTAGATGCCACCGTCGTACCGGACGTATCCGGGGTCGATGAACTCGTTTCGGTCGGTCCCTTTGTGGATTGTCACACTCCCGTCTTCGTCCAGCGCTCGCTGAAACGCGTCTTTCTGTTCCGGCGAGAGGTTGTCGTAGGAGACTGCGCCTTCTCCTTGCGGAAGTTCGTCGACCTGCTCGACGGTCAACTGGCCGGTGCCGTTGCTCCCACCGAGACAGCCTGCGGTGAGGACCACGAACACGACGACGAGTGAGACGCCCAGTCGCATACGTGGGGGTCGAATCTCGTCACTCATAGTGACTCCGGAATTGTGCCGACATTCGACCGAAGATGTTCGGCTAATGGGTCTCTCTGGGTTGTTTTCGGCATTTACGAAGAGACTGTCGTGCGGTAGATGTCGCCATCGTATCGAACGTATCCGGGGTCGACGAACTCGTTTCGTGCGGACGCAGTTGGGAGGTCGACGGAAGAACCAGTCGTCACCGCGTTTTCGAACGTCACTCGCTGGTCGGGGTCGAGATTCGCGAAGGCGACTGCGCCCTGTCCCTGTGGGAGGTCGTCCACGCGCTCGACCGTGAGTGTCCCGGCCCCACCGCCAGCGACGGCACCGACGACGCCGACGACTGCGACGAGCGCGAAGACGATTCCGACCACGGTTCGGCCACCGAGTTCCATAGACTGCGCTGGGGAGGCAGTAGTGAAAGCCCCGACGGTCCAGTCTCGTCAGCTGGGAAAAAACGAAAGTCGAACTGAGCGACGGTACTGGAATCGGGCGAGTCTGCTTACTGGACCTTCGTGCCGGGCGTCGCGTCGTCGTAGGTGGTCAGCAGGTCGGCCTGGTCACCGGCGGCGAGCAGCATCCCGTTGGACTCCGTGCCGAACAGTTCGGCCTTCTCGAGGTTGGCCACGATGATGACCTTCTTGCCGGGGAGTTCCGACAGGTCGTGGAGTTGCTTGATACCGGCGACGATTTGGCGCTCTTCGACGCCGATATCGACGGTCAGTTTGGCGAGCTTGTCCGCGCCGTCGATGCCTTCGGCGGAGAGAACTTCACCGACGCGCAGGTCGAGGTTCTGGAACTCGTCGAACGAGATACGGTCGGCGGCGATGGGTTCGAGGTCAGCGTCGTCTGCCATACGTTCGTCGGCGTCCTCCTCGGACTCGTCACTTTCGGATTCCGTCGCGGCGACTCGTTCTGCGAGTTTCTCGTTGAGCGCCTCCACGCGTTCGTCTTCTATCTTCTCGAACAGCGCTTCGGGTTCGCCGAACGACGCGGGTGGGGCGGCGAGTGCGTCATCGATGTCCGTGTCGGCCACGAGGCCTTCTTCGCCGAGTTGCTCCCAGAGCGCCTGCATCTTCGCGGGCGCGACGGGCTGGAAGATGACGGCGACGGCCTTCGCAATCTGGACGCAGTCGCGGATGACCTGTGCGGCCGCTTCGGGGTCTTCGTCGGTGAGTTTCCACGGTTCGTTCCGCTGGATGTACTCGTTTCCGAACTGCGCGAGACGGACGGCGGCGTTGCCGGACTCGCGAATCGAGTAATCGTTGATGGCCGCGCCGAACTCGTCGATGGCCTGTTGGATGCGGTCTTCGACTTCTTCGGAGACCTCGGCGTCTGGCGTTCCCTCGAAGTTCCGGTAGGCGAAGAGCATCGACCGGTAGAGGAAGTTGCCGACGGTGCCGACGAGTTCGCTGTTGACGCGCTCTTGGAACTTCGACCACGAGAAGTCCACGTCCTGCTGGAACCCGCCGTTCGTGGCGAGATAGTAGCGAAGCAGGTCGGGGTGGAAGCCCTCGTCGAGGTATTCGTCGGCCCAGACGGCGCGGTTCCGAGAGGTGGAAAAGCCCTTCCCGTTGAGCGTGATGAAGCCAGAAGCCATGACGGCACGCGGTTCGGTGTAGCCCGCTCCCTTGAGCATCGCCGGCCAGAAGACGGTGTGGTGCTGGATGATGTCGCGGCCGATGATGTGGACGATGTCGCCCGACTCCTTCCACGCCTGCTCCCAGTCGAACACGTCGGAACCGACGCGCTCAGAGTACTGCTTGGTCGAGGAGATGTACTCGATAGGCGCGTCGACCCAGACGTAGAGAACCAAGTCGTCGCCTTCCTCGCCGGGGTAGTCGATCCCCCAGTCCATGTCGCGGGTGATACACCAGTCCTGGAGTTCGCCTTCGATCCACTCTCGTGGCTGGTTCTGGGCGTTCGAGGTGCCCTCGACCCGATTGATGAACTCCTGAAGGTACTCCTGGAGGTCGGAGACGGCGAAGAACTTGTGCTGACGCTCGCGGTACTCCGCGGGGTTGCCGGTCAGCGTCGAGGTTGGGTTCTCGATTTCACCGGGTTCGAGGTGACGGCCACAGCCTTCGTCACACTCGTCGCCGCGGGCGTGTGCGCCGCAGTACGGACACGCGCCTTCGACGAATCGGTCTGGAAGCCACTGGTCGGCGTCGGGGTCGTAAGCGACCGGTATCTCCTTTTCGTAGACGTAACCCTCGGCTTCGAGCGTCTGGACGATTTCCTGCGTCAGTTCGGTGTTCGTCTCGTCGTGGGTGTGGCCGTAGTTGTCGAAGTCGATGTTGAATCGGGGGAACGTCGCTTGGTACTTCTCGTGGTGGCGGAGTGCGAACTCCTCGGGCGTGACGCCCTCTTTCTCGGCGTTGACGGCGACGGGCGTGCCGTGCATGTCGGAGCCGCTGACGAAGGCCGTCTCTTGGCCGAGTTTTCGCAGCGAGCGACTGTAGATGTCGCCGCCGACGTACGTTCGAAGGTGGCCGATGTGCAGGTCGCCGTTCGCGTACGGCAACCCGCACGTCACCACCGCTGGGTTCTGTGTGGGGAATTCCTCGTGGCTCATATGTGTCGTGTATCTCGGATGCGGGCCTAAAGCCCGCCGGTACAGGTGCGTCTGTCGGTCGATGCGATGCAACCTCGGGGTTCACCGGATTCGCCCTCGTCTCGCGTTACCGAGACGGACGCCGAAGACGGGTCCACCCGTGGCTAAAAGAGGGGACGCATACGCATGTTGTCCGGACGCAAGACGGTCACACCGCTACTGAGACAGGGGAGAAATAAAAAAGACGCGCCTCAGACGCCGAATCTGAGTGGGAGCAGCTCAGTCTTTAACCGAGACGCCACCGAAGCCACAGAACCCGCTGACGACGAGGTCCACACGTTCGTGTTCGAGTTCACGCAGTGGGCGTTCGTCTTCCGCCCCGCCGAAGATTGGAATCACGTCTATCTGGACGTTCCAGTCGCGCGGGACGATGAGTTCTGCACCGCCGAACAGCGCCGTGACGTTGATTCGGGCGGTCTCTTCGAGTTCGGGAACCTCACGGAGGTCCACTTCGACGGACCCGAACAGTGCAGTGATTGCCCCACCGGTGAACCGACTGGTCGTCACACGCGCGTTCCGACCGCCGAAGATTGCGACGAGGTCCACGCGTTCACCGGTGACCGGTTCGACGGACGACCGAACACGTCCGAGGACGACAGAGAGGCCGAGGATGACGATGAGCAACGGCCACAGCGACAGCACCTGCGACCCGGTCACCAGGTCGAGGGCGACGGCTTGCCACGCGCCGGCGACGGCGATGAGGACGAGCGGGCCACCGACGTTTCGGAAGCCGCTGGCGACGAGTGCGTACAGGCCGACGAGTACGAACAGCGACGGAATGTATCGGAACAGGCTGCTCGTGTCGTAGAGTCCGGTGCTGTTTGCGAGCAGTACGAGGCCGACGAGGACGATTGCACCCCCGACGACGACTTGATTCGAGATGCGTCTGTATGCCATGTTAGAGATACGCATCAAGAGGGGATAACCAGCGATTCTGATTCTCAGTTTATTGTGGCGTCGGCCCGCTCTACCGTCCGAATTCTGTCAGTTGTGAGTTCAGAGGAACACGAGGGCCGCTTCGATGCCCACGACGGTCACGATGAGGCGACCGGCCGACCCGACGAACGTCGCCGCGGCGAACTTGAGGTAGTCGTCTTCGAGGACGGCGAACGCGTAAATCGAGAGCGTGTCGGGGAACCCCGGAACGCAGAGTGCGAGGGCGAGGCCGGCGTAGCCCCATTTCTGGGCGATTTCGATGGCCCGTCGCTCGGTCCAACCCATCACGTCCACTGGAAGGCGGTCGAGCGCCCGTTCGACGAATCCCGATTCTTTCGTCTCGTGGCCGATGTAGAACGCGAAGACGCTCCCAGCGGCCTTTCCTGTCCCACTGACGAGGATGATGAGCGCCAGTTTCGCAGTCTCTGAGAGGCCGAGATTGAGGGGTGCAAAGAGGACGATTTCGCTCACGCCGGGGAGGGCAAAGGCGATGAGGAACGAGTAGACGAAGATAATCACCAGCCCGAACCACCCGGTTGCCGTCTCGACGAGTGACGAGAGCCACGAGAAGTCGGGATAGATTCCGAGGGCGAGGTCGGAAAGCGGCACGAGCGCGGGAAGGGTCACACCAGTCACTCGCAACCAACCGAATGTAAGCCTTCAGGTTTCGGTAGAGACTCCTTGGCGCGTAGAACAGTCTTCTCTCGGTGAGAGTCTCCCCGAACTAATAGTCCGACTCAGTTCCGTGCTGGATTACCGCCGACGTCGTCGAGGTCCGCGAGGAACTCCCGAAGCGACTCTCGAGAGACGTGGGGCATACAGACGACACGGAGTTCGCCGCTCGCAGTCTCACCCGAGGACGAACGACGACAGGAACAGCGTCGCGTTGTACAGGCCGTGAACGGCGATTGGAACGGCGAGATTCTCCGTTCGTTCGTAGATGTAGCCAAACACCGCCCCGACCAGAAACAGTGCCGTAACCGGGACGAGAATCACGATGCCGCCACCGACGAAGTTGAACACGTGAAGCGACGCGAAGATGGCGCTGGCGAGAACGATGGCCCCGAGTGGGCCGAACGTCTTGCGCAAGCGACCCTGCACAGCGCCTCGGAAGAGCAACTCTTCGGCGGGCGCGATGACGAAGATCGACAGGAGCGCGAGTGCGACGAGAATCGTCGGGTCGACGACTGCGGCATCTCCGACGACCGATTCGACCGGGCTGAGGTCGACGACTGTCGATGCGGCGACGAGTAGTCCGACGGCGGCGAAACTGCCGACGAGGCCGAGGGCAACCCATCTGAGGTCTCCCCGCGTCGGGATACTGACCGAGACACCGCCGAGGAGCGCAATCGCGACGAGGATGCCGACGAGTGCGAAGGCGAGTTGTGACGGTATCAGTGCGAGGATGAGGAACGTCGACCCGGTCGAGTCGATGGAGATGTTCGCTGCGAGGAGCGGAACGAACAGGGCGAACGTGAGGACGACACCGAGGATGAGTGCGGCGACGACGATTGCGACGGCGACGACGACGGCACGGAGTTGGCCGGTGAGGCTCGACTGCCGAGTGGAGGGGGAATCGACTGCGGTGGACATGGGTGGTTCAGGGACCTCTCACCGTGAAGGTACGAGACCTGCAGAGAAAAAGACAGATGGCTGTGTGGACAGAGAGCGCCGAGAACGGGCAAAACGGAAAAAACAGGGAAACAGGGAAACAGGGAAACGAGAAAGACGGAGAAATGGGGCGTTCGTGTAGCTGGTTAGTTGTGCGTCAGCGAACCGAGTCGAGCAGGAGTCGCTGTTCGACCCGCTTGACTTCGTGCTGGACGTCGCGGACGGCGTCGATATTCGCCGAGATGGAACTGACTCCCTTCTCGACGAGGAACTGGACCATCTTGGGCTTGGACCCGGCCTGTCCACAGATGCTCGTCTTCACACCGACGTCACGGCACGCTTCGATGGTGTCGCCGATGAGTTTGAGCACGGCCGGATGGAGTTCGTCGTAGATGTTGGCGACGTGCTCGTTGTTGCGGTCCACGGCGAGTGTGTACTGCGTCAGGTCGTTCGTCCCGAAGGAGGCGAAGTCGATACCGGCGTCGGCGAGTTCGCGGATGCACAACGCGGCGGCAGGCGTCTCTATCATGACGCCCCACTCGCGCTTGTCGGGGTTGATACCCGCCTCGATCATGTGTTCTTTGGCGCGAAGAACGTCCTCGGCGTCGTTGACGAGGGGTAACATGACTTCGATGTTGTCGTAGCCCATGTCGTACAGGCGGCGGAACGCCTGCAGTTCGAGGCGGAAGATGTTCGGGTTGTCGAGGCCACGGCGGATGCCGCGGTAGCCGAGCATCGGGTTGTGTTCGCGCGGTTCGTTCTCGCCGCCTTCGAGTTGGCGGAACTCGTCAGTCGGCGCGTCGAGGGTACGGACGCGGACTGGCCGCGGGTAGAACTCTTCTGCGACTTCGCGAACGCCGGAGACGATTTCGTCGACGTAGGCACGTTCACCGTTCTGCTCGATGAAGCGCTCTGGCGTCTTGCCGAGCGTCAACACCATGTGCTCGATTCGGAGTAACCCAACGCCGTCTGCACCCGTCGCGGCGGCGCGTTCGGCCGCTTCGGGGATGGAGACGTTGACCTTGACTTCCGTCGCCGTCATCGGTTTGACGGGCGTCTTGGGTCGTGCTTCTTCGACGGGTTGGCGCTGCTTCTCTTCGGGCATCTCGCCCTCGCGAATCGTTCCTTTGTCGCCGTCGATGGTGACGACGTCGCCGTCGGTGAGCGTCGAGGTGGCGTCGCCCGTGCCGACGACTGCCGGGACGCCGAGTTCGCGGGAGACGATGGCGGCGTGAGAGGTCATCCCCCCTTCGTCGGTGACGATACCGGCGGCGCGCTTCATCGCGGGCACCATGTCCGGCATGGTCATCTCGGTGACGATGATGTCGCCTTCGGCGACCTGGTCGAGGTGGTCGAGTTTCGTCACGATGCGGGCGCGACCCGACGCGATTCCGGGGCTTGCACCGAGGCCACGCATGATGACGTCGTCGCCGGCGTTCCTCGACGTGCTGTCGTCGCTCGCGGTGGAGCCCTCTCCGCCTTCGGAGATAGTCGTAATCGGCCGCGACTGGAGCATGTAGACGTCGCCGTCGTAGACGGCCCACTCCACGTCTTGTGGCGTGCCGTAGTGGTCTTCGACCAGTTCGCCGAGTTCGAGGAGGCGAGCGATTTCGTCGTCGGTGAGCACTCGTTCGTGACGCTTCTCGCTCGGAACTTCGCGGTCGACCGTTTGGCCCGTCTCTTCGTCGCGGATGCACATCGTCTTCTTGTCCGCGATGGTCGCCGTCTCCACGTCGCCGTTCTCGCGGTTGACGACGTAGTTGTCGGGCGAGACAGTGCCGGAGACGACTGCCTCACCGAGTCCCCACGCGGCCTCGATGATGACTTTCTTCTCGCCAGTCGAGGGGTGGCACGTGAACATCACGCCGGATTTCTCGGAGTCGACCATTTGCTGGACGACCACCGCGATGTCGACTTTGTCGTGTGGGAAGCCCTTCCGGTTGCGGTAGTAGATGGCGCGCTCGGAGAACAGCGAGGCCCAACACGCTTTGACGCTCTCTAAGAGTTCGTCTTCGGTGACGTTGAGGAAGGTCTCTTGCTGTCCTGCGAACGAAGCGTCCGGGAGGTCTTCTGCCGTCGCGGAGGAGCGGACTGCGACGTACGCGTCTCCGTCACCGATACTTCGGTAAGCGTCGACGATTTCCTCGCGGACGCTGTCGGGCATGGGCGTGCCCATGATGAGGTCGTGCGCCGCCTCGTGGGCTTCTTTCAGTGCCGCAGAATCCTCGTGGTCGACTTCGACCGCAGAAAAGAGTTCGTCGTCGATTCCCGCATCCTCGATGAAGGCTCGGTACGTGCCCGCCGTTACGACGAACCCCGGGGGGACAGGAAGTCCCGCACCAGTGAGTTCGCCCAGCGACGCGCCTTTTCCGCCGACCAGATTGAGGTCGTCGGACCGTACGTCGTCCAGCCAGACTACAGCCATGTGGTGTTCGTATGGTCCCGGAGGGCGATAAAGAAGTTTGCGACCGGGACATGCGTGAATAAAAACTCACTCGGTCGTGAGTATGGAATTTAATTGTGTCCCGAGGTCGCACTGGTTTTCACGCTTCTCGGCGCTCTTTCCCGTGAATTTCGCACAGTATCTCGCCAGTGTCCGGGTCGAGATAGAACGGATTTCCTGCGACGACAGGCTCACCACAGACCGCACACCCATCGTCGTGTCGGAGGAAGTATTTCCCCTCGCTTCGCCCGGTCTCCAGTCGGCCAGCGACGACGGCAACACGAGTCAGTCCTTCACCGATCTGTGTCCGCTCTGTGCTGTCTGCTTCCTCGAAGCGAATCGGTTGCATGTGAGAAGATGGCGTTCTACCGACATAGCAGTGTCTGGGTCGCATCGTCGTCTCTCCAGCAACCGAGTCCGGCAGCGAGGGGTTCTTACTTGTTCGTCCCGTGAATTATAGCGTGCTTCCGGAGTGGGTATTTCTGCTCCCCACGTGGCTGGTAGTCGGCCTCGTGGTCGGCGCAGTTGCGTCCGTCGTCGTCGCCGGCGTGTTCGTCGTCGGTGGCCGTCTCTTCCCGGACCGACCGGTTTCACGCGGTCCACGAGTAGATGGCGCTGGTCGTCGTCGCCTCGAAATCCGTGACTTCCTCTCGACGATTGGTGAGCGATTCGTCGAAGACTGGTCGATATACGGTGAGACGGTGGCGTTCTATCTCCCGGAGCGACACGTCGCGATTACCTTCGACGCACAGGCCTTCTTCCGTCTCGAACGGACGAGCGTCTTCGCCGTGCTGTGTGAACACGAGATGCCCGGCTATCAACTCGGCCGGCGACTCCCCTTCGAGGTCCCCAAAATCGAACCCGAGCTGGCCGACGTCGACGACCCAATCTCGGAAGCGTTCGACAGATTGGGACTGACGCCGTCCGCGACGACGGACGCCGTCCGCGACGCCTACCGGTCGCAAGTGAAGGACGTCCACCCCGACCACGGCGGCGACCGGGAGCGATTCCGCAGACTCCGAGAGGCGTACACGACGGCGCGGGAACACGCCGACGAGTGAGGTGTCTACTGTTCGGTCGGATTCTACGGTTCGGTCTGATTCTACGGTTCGGTCACTTCGAACAACACGCCTGCGTCGCGGAGCGCGTCGGTCACGCGTCCGGCGGCGTCGGTACTGGCGACGACGACGGCATCTAACCCGCGGGCGGCGGCGTCGGCGGCGACTTCGCCCGGTGAGAACCACGTTTCGAGTTCCGCGTCGGCACGGCGACAGGCGACGACTGCTTCGACACCGCTCGCGAGGACGATATCTGCCTCCGCACAGGCGTCGGCCAGTGCCGACAGGTCGACGTCGCTGCTGCCGCCGAGACGCGCGGGAGGAATCTGCAGGACGCGGACGCTCCCGGGTTCCATCTCGATGACGCCTTCGAAGCCGGTAACGCTGGCGTCTGCTCCAGCCATGGCATCGGTCGTCGCGACACCGATCGCCGGTCCGTCGTCGCCGGGTGTGGCGTACAAAAGCCCATCGCGGAGCGAGAGGGTCACGGTATCGCCGGCCGACACGTCGTCGGTGACGATCGCGGCGTCTTCGTTGACGCTTTCGAGCACGTCGTCGGTGACGTGTTCGGCAAACCGCTGGAGGGCGCGGGCCTCCTGAAAGAGCCAATCGACGCCTTCCTTGGTCACTCGATAGCGGGACCGCCCTTCCTTTTCGACCAGTTCGTCGTCGACGAGTTCTCGGATGTATTCGGAGACTGCTTGGCTCGTCACGCCGACTGCCTCGGCTATCTCGCCTTGGCTCACCGCCGGTTGCCGGTCGGCAATCTCCGCGAGGATTCGGAAGCGGGTCGCCGTCCGCTTGTCCTCGAGTGCGCCGCTCATACTACGAGTGAGGGTGGCGTCGTGTAAAAAGGCCCTCGCTCCGTCGCCCGGTCGGTGTCGCAGAGCCCGGTCCACTGGTAGCGTCTCGGAGGAAGGTCCACTGGTAGCGTCTCGGAGGAACTTTGTCGTCGTCGTCCCTCTCTCCGTCGTGCTTCGCGTCGCTGTCCGTGACCGGGCAATCTACCTTCTCGAAGCGGACGCACTCGTCTGCTCGGACCTGCACATCGGCCGTGCAGACGCCTCTGCTGTCGACTTCCCACTCGGCGAACAGACCGACCTCTCCGACCGACTGTCGGCACTCTGTGCCGAGTTCGAACCGCGTGAAGTCGTCTTCGCGGGCGACGTTCTCCACCGATTCGACCGGGTCTCGGAACGTCACGTCGTGGCCCTCGAAACCATCGCAGACGAATGCGTCGCTGCCGGTGCCGACCCGGTGTTCGTCGCCGGCAACCACGACACCATGCTCGCCGAGGTGTGGGCCGGCGACGTGCACGACGAGTACCGACTCGCCGACGAGACGCTCGTCTCCCATGGTCACTGCGAACCCGATGGTGAGAGCCACCTCTACGTGGTCGGCCACGACCACCCCATGCTCACTATCGAGGGTCGCCGGCGGCCGTGTGTCCTCTACGGCCCCGATGCGTACCGCGAGTCCGACGTGCTGATGCTCCCAGCGTTCACCCGTCTCGCTCCGGGTGTCGAAATCAACGGGATGCGAGGGGCCGACTTCGACTCTCCGCTCGTCCGCGACGCGAGTGTGTTCCGCCCACTCGTCCGCGACGACGACGCCGACGAGACGCTCACCTTCCCGCCGCTGGGGAAACTTCGTCGCCTCCTCTGATATAAACCTGTGCGAGGACGCAGCGCAGGTGCGCCGTTCCCGTCATTCGAGAAGCGCAGGCGCTGGCTATAGCGGACGAAAGAGTACATCTAGCTGTCATGCCTTCCTTCACAGAGCGACTCGAAGCGAACCGATTCCTCGCGTTTCTGGTCTTGACGTACGTCCTCACGTGGGTGTGGTGGATACCGGCGACGCTGCTCGTCAGGTCAGGCGGGTCCATCACGTACACGTCTCTGTTAGTCCTCGCTGGCGGGTTCGGCCCGTTCCTCGCGGCAATCGTCCTCGCGACGGCCACTGGCGACATCCGACCGTGGGGCCGGCAGTTGGTGAGCGTCCGCGCCTCACCGCTCGTGTGGGGCGCCGCCGTCGTCGTTCCAGTCATCCTATTCGGTGCCACACTCGTACTCACGGTGGCACTCGGGTGGACGTTCGACGTTGCGGCACTCGGGCCAGCAGGTGTGCTCGGGGCACTCCTGTTCTCGTCGCTCATCCGCGGCGGCTTCGAAGAACCCGGATGGCGCGGCTACGGGCTTCCGGTCCTCCAGCGCAGACTCGGCGCGTTCCGCGCCTCACTCGTCATCGGTGTGGTCTGGGCGGCGTGGCACATCCCGCTCTTTGCCATGCCCGGGAGTTCCCAGTCTGGAACGTCGTTCGGGTTCTACCTGCTTTCGGTCCTCGCAATCAGCGTCATCACGACGTGGCTCTACAACGAGTCCGGTGGGCGCGTCCTCCTCCCCATTGTGTTTCACACCACGTGGAACAGTATCTCGGTTTATCTGTCTGTGGGCGTCGTCGGCGATGGCGTTCTCCCGTCGGAAGCGGCGCTTGCCGTCGCGGCGTGGCTCTTCGCGGGAATACTCGTCTACCGCTACGGCGCGGAACGACTGTCGTCTCGCCCACTCCCGACGGGTGGGCTCTCGTTCGACGACACCCGTTCCGAAAGAGAAACCGATGCTGCCGCCGGTGTCACGCACTCGAACGACTGAACACCCACGCCTCGACCGAGGTACTACTTCGAGAGGTCCATCCGAACGGCGTTCGCCGCCTCTCGGCCGCTCCGCATCGCACCCTGAATCGACGACCACGCGGTGTAGTCGCCGGCGAGGTAGGTGCGACCCGGCGCGTCGCGGTGGCCGGGAAGTGAGTCGTGAATGCCCGGCGGTTGGGCGAACTGCGCAAACGAGATGTAGTCCGTGTGGACCAGTTCGAGGTCGTCGAAGTAGCGGTCGGGATACCACGCTTCGAGCGTCCGGCGCGTCTTCTCGAAGAGTTCGTCTTCGGGTTCGTCCTGGGCGGCGTCACCGAGGAACGTCGCGCTCAGAAGCGCTTTGTCCGCCGGTGCGTACTCCGGGGCAACAGTCGAGAGCGGGGCGACGGTGTTCGGGTCCGCGGTGGCGGCGTTGAGCATGATTCGCTTGCCCGCGTCGAGGCCGCGTCCGGACGGGAGCGTGTAGTACTGCGTCACACAGCCGTGTGCGTCGGTCGGAATCGACTCGACGCCAGTCAGTCGGTGTGCCTCTTTCGGGTCGGTTGCGACGACGACGGCGTCAGCTTCGAGAGACTCTCGACCTGTGGTGACGATTGCGCCACTCTCGTCGCTCTGGAGGCCGTCGACACGCTCGCCGAGCCGTATCGTGACACCGTCGTCGCGGGCGCTGTCTGCGAGTTGTTCGGGGATAGCTTGCATTCCCGCCGCTGGGACTGCTGTCGTTCCTGCGGAGAGCATCTTGAACGTATACTCGAAGACGCGCTTCGACGACGACAGCGTTCTGTCGAGGGTGATACCGCCGTAGAACGGCGCGACGAAGTGGTCGATGTAGTCCTCCGAAAAGCCCCAGTCGCGGAGATACGACCGGATGCTCTGGTCGGGGGAGGCGAATATCTCGGCTTCGGTCCGCGTGCTGACGTCCTGTCTGAGCGCCAGCGTCCGGACTTTGTCGCTCGTCGTCACCTCTGGGTTGCGAATGGAGTCGAACAGACTGGTGAGGGCACGCAGCGGGTCCGAGAGGACCGACCGGCGACTCGGCCGGCAGATGGTCGCACCGGGGGTGAAGGGCCGGAGATTCAGGGCGTCGAGGTCGAGTTCGCGCCGCACGGCGGGGTAGCCAGTAAACAGCACCTGAAAGCCCCGGTCGAGCGTGAACCCGTCTCTCGTTCGCGTTCGAACTCGGCCGCCGACGTCGTCACGCCGCTCGATGACGGTCACGTCGGCCCCATCGGCAGCGAGGTGTCGCGCGGTGACGAGGCCTGCCAGCCCCGCACCGACGACTACGATGTGGCTATCGTCCATACACTGTCTCTCGGAGCGATGACACAAAGCACCTGTGGGTGTCGGCATCGCCCGACGAGAAGGGCTTAGTTCCTCCCCCTGTAAGGGCCGCGTATGCAGACATCCGACACGTTCTCAGGGCTGGTGTGTACGGAGACTGGTGACGAGTACGACGCCGACGTAACCGGCACCAGTGCGGCCGACGCGCCACTGGACCCCACCTACGACCTCGACGCCGTCGAGTGGGATGCAGCGACCCTCGCAGAACGACCGTTCGATACCATGTGGCGCTATCGGGAACTCCTGCCATTTTCGGACCCGGTGACGGCCAACGAGGGCGCGACACCGCTCGTCGAAGCGTCGGCGCTCGGTGACGAGGTTTCGGTCGGGTCGCTGTACATCAAAGACGAAGGCCGAAACCCGACTGGAACCGTCCTCGACAGAGGCTTTTCGCTCGCCGTCACGGCGGCGCGAGAGGCCGGCACCGAACTCGTCGCCCACGCCTCGCCCGGAAACGGCGCGCAGTCGGCGGCATCCTACGCGGGTCTCATCGACGTACGCTCGTACGGGTTCGTCCCGTCGCGAACGCCGTTTCCCAACAAGGCGATGGTGAACGTCCACGGCGGACAGATGAAAGTCATCGGTGGGCGCTATCCGGCCGCACTCTCTGCGCTTCACGAGAAACTCAAGAGCGACTGGTACACGCTGCAGGAGTTCGACAACCCGTACCGCCACGAGGGGGCGAAGACCATCGCGTACGAAATCGCCGAGCGACTCGACTTGTCGGTTCCTGACTGGGTGGTCGTGCCCGCCGCAACCGGCGAACTCCTCTACGGTCTCTCCAAAGGCTTCCGCGACCTGACTGACCTCGGCCTCGTCGACGACGTGCCGCGACTCGTGGCAGCGCAGTCTGTGGGTTGTTCGCCGATTGCGACAGCGTGGGAGGCTGGAAACGACGCGACCGAAGCGTGGAACCACCCCGACACCATCGTCGGTGAACTGGAGATTCCAGACCCTGCGGGTGGGACGCTCGCACTGCGAGCACTCGACGCGACGAACGGCGTGGCAGTCTCAGTCAGCGACGACGACGCCCTCCAGTCGGCGGTCACCGCTGCACAGACCGCTGGCGTTGAAGTCGGGCCTGCGGGCGGCGTCGCACTCGCCGCGACGTGGGAACTCGCAGACGAGTTTGCCGAAGACGACACCGTCGTCGTCGTCAACACCGAATCCGGAACGAAGAACGCCGACATCCTCCGCAGCCACCTGATGGGACAGGGAATCTAACGGGACCGACACCGTCGATCTTTCTCGTTGTAATCTTCCCGTTGTGGTCTTCTCGTTGTGGTCTTCCCGGTGTAGTCCACGTTTCGAACGCTGGTTTTCACCCGCAGGATATTTAGTTTAGACGCGTCTAATTCAACCCATGTTGAGCGACGTGATGGAAGACTATCTGAAGGCAATCTATTCGCTCCAGATGGAGTATGGGCCGCCAGTTTCGACTTCGAGCATCGCGGAGTATCTCGGAAAGACACCACCGACAGTGACGAGTATGGTCGGAAAACTCGAAGACCGTGGCCTGCTCGAACGAGAGAAGTACAAGGGTGTCGAACTGACCACGGAAGGTGAGACCGTCGCGCTCGAAGTGCTTCGGCACCACCGTCTCCTGGAAGCGTATCTCACCGAACATCTCGACTACTCGTGGAGTGAAGTGCACGAAGAGGCAGACGCACTCGAACACCACATCAGCGAAGAGTTCGAGCGTCGCGTCGCCGCCGCACTGGGCGACCCCGAAGTCGACCCGCACGGCGACCCAATCCCGAGTGCGGACCTCACACCTCCGGAATCGAACGGTCTCTCCTCGCTCTCTGACCACAGCGTCGGTGAGATGGTCGTCGTCTGCAGAGTCAGCGACCGCGACCCAGAAGAACTGGAGTATCTCTCCGAAGCGGGCGTCACACCGGGGACGACCATCGAGATAACCGACGTCGCTCCGTTCGGCATGGTTACTGTTCGCGTCGCGGACTCCGGCCGAGAACAGAGTCTCCCCGAGTCCGTCGCACAGACGATTCGCGTCCGCGCACCCGACGAGGAGTGCGAGGACGAGAGTATTTCGACGGTATGACGAACTGGACTGAGATTCTCGTCGTCGCGCTGGTCGCCCAGTTAGCGGTCCTCCCCGGCGAGAAGGTTCAGTTCATCATCGCTGGACTCTCGACCCGATACGACCCGAAAATCGTCGTCGGGGCCGCCGGGTCAGCGTTCGCCATCTGGACCGCGCTCGAAATCTCTGTCGGGCAGGCGCTGAAAACTGCGCTTCCACCGGTCGCACTCGATGCTGTCACTGCCGTCTTGTTCGCATTCTTCGCCGTGCTTCTCTTCCGGTCGACGCCGGGACGCACCCAGACCGCAGTCACTGACGGTGGCGTGACCAGTTTCGACGCGACGCCGACTGTCTTCGGGCGTGACCTGTCGAACCACGGCTTTGGCGGCTTCTTCCCCATCTTCGCGATGATGGCCGCCGGCGAGTTCGGTGACAAGACCCAGCTGGTGACCATCGGACTCGCCGTCCAGTACGGCGCACATCCAGCAATCTGGGCCGGTGAGATGCTCGCCATCATCCCGGTGAGCATCGCGAACGCGTACTTCTTCCATCGGTTCTCGGGCCTGTTCGACGCCCGAAAGGCCCACCTCGGAGGGGCCGCCCTGTTCGGCTTCTTTGCCATCGATACCACTGTCGCCATCTTCACCGGATTCTCCGCGTGGGACACGTTCGTCGGTGTTGTCTCCGACGCGATTCTCGCCACTATCTGACCGGCGCTGCCACCACCGGTTCCGCGTCATTTTTCACGGGTTCGACCCAAAAGACGCCGATGTCAACCGTCCTCCCGTCGCTCGCTGCCGGGTTGGTCTTCGGCCTCGCCCTCGCCGCGCCGCCGGGGCCGATGAACGCCGTCATCGCCGAAGAGAGCGTCGTCCGCGGGTGGTCGTCCGGTGCGCGCGCAGGGCTCGGCGCGATGAGTGCCGACGCGCTCTTTTTCGTCCTCGCGGCACTCGGACTCGTCGCCTTCGTCGAGCAGTTCCCGACGATTCGGGCCGTGATGGTCGGTGCCGGGGGCCTGCTCATGCTCTACTTCGCGTACGGTGCGGCCAACGAGATGCGTTCGACCTTTCGGGAGGCCGCCGACCCAGACACCGACAGCGCCGGCTTTACGAAGGCGTTCGTCCTCGCGTTGACGAATCCGTACCAGATTCTGTTCTGGCTCACGATCGGTGTTGGATTACTCGAAACCGGCACCGTCGACGTTCTCTCGCACACGCCGTACCTCGGCTCGTCGCTCTCGAACCTGCTCATCGTCCGAACGGGGAGTCCAGCGCTCATCCTCGGATTCTTCGGCGGTATCGCTATCTGGGTGACTGGGTTCCCTGCGGCCCTCGTCGCAGCGGAAAAACGAGTCGAGTCGTTCGCACCGGTGGTCGCTGCACTCAGTGCTGTCGTCCTCGGTGGCTTCGGCGTCATGTTCCTCTGGGACGCCGTGCGGGTGCTCATCTGAGTCCAGAGAGCGCCGCTGTCGTGTCTGTGACCGACGACACGCCGAAGGCACGCCCCACGTGTCGGCGGCCAGACGGGAAACACTATCAACCATCGTGGCCGATGCGTTCGTATGTTCGACAAATCGACGTGGATCAAGCTGCCACGGAACGTCCTCGTCGGCCACGGCGTCCTCGACCAACTCGCTGACGCAGTCGCAGAGCTCTACCTCTCGGGAGAGCCGCTTCTCGTCACGAGCCCGTCTCCCGACCGGATTGCGGGCGACCGAGTTCGCGCGCAGTTCGGTGATATCTCGTCGGTCTCACTGGACCGTGCGAGTTTCGAGGCGGTCGAGCGCGTCGTCGAAATCGGCCGCGAGATGGACGCTGGCTACCTCATCGCGCTCGGCGGAGGGAAACCAATCGACGTCGCGAAGATGGCCGCTGACCGCCTCGAGTGCGGGTTCGTTTCGGTCCCCACGGCGGCGAGTCACGACGGAATCGTCTCCGGGCGGTCGTCGATTCCCGAAGGCGACACCCGCCACTCGGTCGCGGCGGATCCGCCGCTGGCAGTCGTCGCCGACACCGAACTGCTGGCTGAAGCGCCGTGGGAACTCACGACCGCGGGGTGTGCCGACATCATCTCGAACTACACGGCAGTCAAAGACTGGCAACTCGCCCATCGCCTCCAGAACGTCGAGTACTCCGAATACGCTGGTGCGCTGGCCCAGATGACCGCAGAGCTACTGGTCGAACGTGCGGACTCCATCAAACCCGGCTTAGAAGAGTCCGCGTGGATTGTGACGAAAGCGCTCGTCTCGTCCGGTGTCGCGATGTCTATCGCCGATTCGTCGCGCCCGGCGTCGGGTGCAGAACACCTCTTTTCGCACCAGCTCGACCGCCTCGCGCCCGGACGTGCCCTTCACGGGCACCAGGTTGGCGTCGGCGCGATTATGACCGAGTACTTCCACAGCGGCGAAAAGGGCGATTGGCGGAACATCCGCGACGCGCTCTCGACGATGGGCGCGCCGACGACGGCCAACGAACTCGGCATCGACGACGAGACGATTATCGAGGCGATGACGACGGCACACACGATTCGTGACCGCTACACGATTCTCGGAAACGGCGTGAGCAAGGAGGCAGCCATCGAAGCGGCGACGATTACGGGCGTCATATAACACGCCAGACGGGGAGTTGGGTCGCACGCTGGAACGACACTCGACCTCCGATAGCCCGCCGACGTTCTGACAGGTGCGTTTTCCGACGTATCGACCGAAACCCGAAGAGGCAAGAGAATTGCAGACGAAAGGCCGGGTATGGCAACTGCGAGCGCCAGCAACCAGCTGAAAGAACACCCCGCGGCCGCGACGGCCATCCTCTCGGTGATTGGCTACGCCCTCGTCATCGGAACCTTCGCCGGCGTCGTCCCCCGGAGCGTCTTCCCCGAGTTGACCCTCCAGCAGGTAAACCGCATCTCAGATGCGATTGCCCTGGTGAACACGATAAACGTCTTCGTCATCGCGGCGGGATGGCGCTGGATTCGCCGTAACGAGGTTCGAAAACACGCCACCGCGATGGTCATGGCCTTCACGCTCATCATCATCTTCCTCATCCTCTACCTCACGAAGATTGGCGGGGGCGGAACCAAGGAGTTCGTCGGCCCGGCGTTCGCGTACTACCCGTATCTCGCGATGCTGGCGATTCACATCACTCTCTCTATCGTGTCGGTTCCGGTGGTGCTCTACGCGCTCATCCTCGGCCTCACGCACACCGAACACGAAATCAGAACCGAGACACCACACCGAAAAATCGGGCGTATCGCGGCCTCAGCGTGGCTTCTGTCGCTCTCGCTGGGCGTCGTGACCTACTTCCTCCTCAATCACATCTACGGATGGGAGTACACCGTGGCTGCCGCTGGCGTACTCGTCGCACCTGTCGTCGGACTCTGAGGAAACCTCGCGAGTCACGTCTCAGTTCCTTCTGGCCACATATTTCCCGGCCACGTACTTCCCGACTACTCGGGGTGGTATCCACGACTCGCCCAACTGATTTGACCGGAACTCGCGTGCAAAAGACGTGGATTTTTATCGCGTCCCGTAGTGGCCGCGAATATGCGTGTCGCACTCGTCTCGATGTTCACCCCGCACCACGAAGAGACGGGAGCGACGTTGCGGATGCGGCGAACCGCAGAACTCCTCGCAGAACGCGGCACCGACGTCGTCGTTCTCTGTGCAAAGTGGTGGGACGGCGACGTCACCGAGTTCGAACAGCACGACGTGACATACCACCGCGTCACCGACTCGCCGGCGGCGGGCCGATTCGCCTCGCGCGTCCCCTTCGCCCTGCGTGAAGTCGATCCCGACGTGATTCAGGTGACGAGTTTCCCCCCGTCGCACGTGACGGCGGTCAAGACGGCGGCGCGATTCCTCAGAGTTCCCGTCGTCGCCGACTGGTGGTCACGTGACGAGCGAGGCGGGTCACGAACGTACCGACGGGCAGCAAAATCGCCACACGCCGTGTTGGCACCGTCTGAGATGGTTCGGACGCAAGTCCGCGAACTCGGCGCGCCGGTCGAGTCGACCCACGTCGTCCCCGAACCCATCAACATGGACATCGTCCGCGACGCACCGGTCGAAAAACGTGCCGACGTCGTCTACGCTCGCGAGTTGGACGAACACGCCAACGTCGAGAGCTTCCTCCTCGCGCTCGCGGAACTCCGCGACAAAGACTGGGATGCGGTCGTCGTCGGCGACGGCTCCGAGCGAGCGACCGCAGAGCAGACCGCGCGAGACCTCCGAATCGACGACAGAGTCGAGTTCCTCGGCGAACTCGCTGCCGACGAAGCGGTGCCGATTATGAAAGGCGCACACGTCTTCGCGCAGACGGCCACCGTCGAACCCTTCGCGACGAACTTGCTGTGGGCGCTCGCGTGCGGCTGTGTGAGCATCGTCGAGTACCAGGCACGCTCGGCGGCGCACGAACTCGTCGAAGGCCGCCAGCGGTGCTCACTCGTCACGAGTCCGCAGGAACTCGCAGACGAAATCGTCGCCGCGCGCGGATTCGACCACCAGACGGTCGACGAGGCGTTCGCCGACTACGACTACAGCCACGTCATCGGCCAGTACAAGTCGGTGTATCAGGCAGAGATAGACGACTACGGCTTCTTCTGAGGCGACGACCGGGGTTGTGTCTGCGTCGACTGGTCTGTGTCCACAACAGAATCCGACACAAAAGTTTACCAAATGGACTTGTGAATCTGTGTAATGGACGATATATCCACGCTCACAGGTGAACTTGCCCACTCTTTTGCAGGGGCCATCAACCAAGTAGACGAATCTATTGGGGAGAACAAAACCTACGGAGAAGGAATTGGCCCCCACGACGAGAATGGCCAGGTCGATGCACTCGTCAGAGAGGTCCGTGATGGATTTGATGGGCGGCTCTCGACCGTCAAATCCGACTCAGCGAGTGTTCGGTATCCAGATGGAAAGTCGGCTGACCTCGTCGTTGAAGGACCACAGTCGGAGTTCTGCGAAGTGAAGCTCTTCCGGTTCCAGAAGGCAAACGGACACCCATCGACACAGGGATTCAGCAAAGTATTCAGTCCATATCAAGACCGGAATCCAAGGTCGTTCATCCACGATGTCAACAAGCTCGCGAATGCAGAGATTCGAGCCTCAAAGACATTGCTTGGAATCTATTATCGGCCGGCACGGGGCGCAGGCGCGGATATTACTGGGAGAGAAATTGCGCAGAAGTTCGCTGCTGACGTAGAGCTGTGGACAGACAACACGGTACTTGTAGATGCAGTGGCCCCATTTTCAGGACTCCAACACGATGTGCTCCAAAGGGGAGCGATACTCGCTTGGAGTCTCGGTGAACAACCAGAGCGATTCTTCTGAGTAGGCACCAGTTGTTTCCCCGAAGTGAGCCCTCTCGTTGCACTCGAGCGCAGTCGCTCACGACCGGCAAAAATTGGAACGTATGGCGGGTTAGTCGTCTATCTCGTAGTCGCCGCCATATTTCATGAAGAAGTACGCGAGGCCGAGCGTCGCAATCATCGCGAACGTGGTCGCGACGCCGAGCGCTTTCGCGCTGTCTGGTACGGAGGGGAGGTTCCCGCCGCTCGGTGGCTCGTTGGTCACAACCGGAACTTCCTCGCCAACAGCGACTGCACCGAGCATCCCAAGTGCTTCGTGCGGTGCGCAGTGGTACTTGGTGATGCCTGCGTCGCCTTCTTCGAAGGTGTACTCGTAGGTCGAACCGGCTTCAGCGACCGGTGCACCGGATTCGAGGGACGCACCCTCACTCGCGATGACGTTGTGGCCACCGCCTTCGCCGGTCCACTCCCACGTCACCGTCGTTCCAACATCTATCCAGACACCAGCGGGCGCGAACGCGAGCGCACCGCCGTTGCCCTCTGCACCAACCTCGATGGTGACTTCGCTCTGTCCACGAAGGTCTTCGTAGCCACCATCGACGCCGTCGAGGTAGCCGCCGAAGTCGGGTTCTTCAGTCTGCGCCGCGGCCGTTCCGGAGGTGGCGGCAACCGCCGCGCCACCAGCGGCCGCGCCGAGGAACGCCCGCCGAGACATATCCACGTTGCCGTCGGTCATGTCCGCCGCTTGGTGTGGGCCTGTAGTGAATACTTTGGTTCGCGTTCGACAGCGACGGGGGATGGGCCCACAGTTTGACGGGGGCCAGACCGCCATTTATCGGCCGCGTTAGAGCGTGTAATCGAACTCGCCGGTTTCGCTCGTCAAGAACGCGGTCAACAGGTCGATGTACGCGGTCACGTCGTCGCCGTGGACGCTCTCGGTCACGGTGTGGAGGTAGCGCGTCGGCATCGAGATAGCGCCGACGGGTTTCGCACCGTAGGTGTTCTGGAAGCCACCGGTGTCCGTGCCGCCCGCGGGGAGCAGTTCCATCTGGTAGGCGATGTCGTTCTCCTCGGCCACGTCGCGCAGGCGACGGTGAACTTTCGGGTTGGCGATGGCGCTGGAGTCTTTCAGTTTGATACCCGCACCCTCGCCGAGTTTGGTCACGTAATCTGCGGGCTTGAATCCGGGGACGTCGTTGGCGACGGTGGTGTCGAGGCCGAGTGCGAGGTTCGGGTCGAGGTCGACACCCAGTGCCTGTGCGCCGCGGAGGCCGACTTCTTCCTGTACGGTCGCCGCGAAGTGGATGGTGACCTGCGGGTTCTCGATACGACGGGCCGCTTCGAGCATGGCGAACAGGCAGACACGGTCGTCGATGGCTTTGCCCGTGACGTGGTCGCCCATCTTGACGGTCGTCTGTTCCATCGTCACGAGGTCGCCGACGGCAACCTCCTCTTCGACGGTCTCTGCGGGAAGGCCGAGGTCGACGAACACGTCTTCGACCTTCGGTTCTTTCTTCTTCTGTTCTTCAGTCAGCGTGTGCGGGGGGACAGAGCCGATGACGCCAGTGAAATCGCCGTCTTCTGCGTGGACGGTGACGCGTTGTGCTTTCAGGACGCGAGGGTCCCAGCCACCGAGCGCGTCGAGTTGGAGGAAGCCCTCGTCGTTGATGTGGCGGACCATGAAGCCGATTTCGTCCATGTGCGCTGCAACAGCCACTTCGTAGTCGCTCTCGCCCTCGATGGTGCCGACGACGTTGCCCATGGCGTCGACGCTGACGCTGTCTGTCGTTTCTTCGAGGTCCTCGCGGACGAGCGCGCGAATTCGGTCTTCGTAGCCGGGGACACCGCTGGTCTCTGTGAGTTGCTTGAGACGGTCGAAGTCGAAGTCGAAAGCCATGCGTGTGGTTGCAATCCCGTCGTAGATAAGTCCACCACTCCCGGACGAAGCCCCAGACTCCCAGACGAACCTCCCGTCTCCCGGACGAACCTCCCGACTCCCGTGTACTGCTACCGAACGAAAAACTGCCCACGTGTTGTTGGTTGTTCCGGAATATTTTTCCACCTCACTACGAACGTACAGAGTATGTCCGACGTAGAATCTCAACTCCGCGACCAGTTTATGGATGCGTTCGAAAACGCGAGTTTCCCTGTCAAGAACCAGATGTCGCTCGTCCCTGCACTCCCGAACGGCCCCGGAACGAAGTTCGAAGCAGACGACGTGACCATCACGGCGATGGAACTCGCTGCAAAACTCGGTAAACACCAGGACTTCCCGTACGAAGACGCCGAGAGCCTCGTCGACGACATCATCGAGGGGCTCAAGGCCGAAGGGATGATTTAAGCACGGCTCGACGCCGTGACGGATACGAAACGCGCACTCTGGGAACGCTGGGTCGACCGCTTCGTCGACACCACGGACCCGATACCACTTTTCGAGACGACGAGCGACAGAACTATCGAAACCTTCGGGTACGGCAGGTCTGAGCGCCCGACGCTCCGTCGAGGCCGCCGAATGGAGCGAACGCTCCGCGAGGCTGGCAAGAAAGTCGTCACCGACTACGAACGCAGAGCAGGTCACTACGAGGGCCTCGTCTACATGATGTACACCCTCGACGGCGACGAGGTTGTCCCCCGATACCTCGGCAAGTGCGGGAAGTTCGGTGCGTCGGGAACGGCCCTCAACAGCAATCTGAAGAACGTCGAGACGAACGACGGCAAACTCGCGCGGTGGGGCTACGGAAACTACTACCACTTCGGAGACCTCTCGTCGGCGGTCTTCAGCGACGACGGGAGCAACAAGTACGACCGCTGGGTGACAGACCTCTTCGTCTCGACAGAACCGCCACGTCTCCGCGAACCGGTGTACTTCTGGGTCGAACCGTGGGAAGTCGGCACAGAAGGCCCCTACCCCGACACGTATCCCTATCTCGAAGAACTGGAGTACCAGCTCATCGGCATCGCCTTCGAACTGTATCCCGAGCGGTTGCTCAACACAGAAGGCGTGCCGACGAACCCCGATGCGTACGCGAAGATGCGCGGGTGGACCGACCGCGAAGACACGCGACTGTCCGACTTCTGACTCCCAAACCGATTTCACGTCACCGCGCCTATATTTCGAAGTTATGCGAACCTACGACATCGAGCGCTACCTGCACATCAGGAGCGCGTACGGTGCTTCCTTTGCTCCCGACGGGACCCGGCTCTCGTTCCTCATGGATACGACGGGCGTCCCGCAGGTGTGGACCGTCGACGGACCCGGCGTCTGGCCCGACCAACGAACCTTCTACGACGAGCGCGTCACGTTCGCGTCGTGGTCGCCTGAGAACCCTGAACTCGTCTTCGGGATGGACAAAGGCGGCAACGAGCGCGAGCAGTTGTTCCGCCTCGAACCCGACACGGGCGTCATCGAGAACCTGACCGAGCACCCCGACGCGAAACACCGATGGGGTGGGTGGAGTCACGACGGCAGTCGGTTCGCTTTCACGTCGAACCGCCGGGACAACGCCGTCTTCGACGTGTACGTTCAGGCGCGCGACGGCGTCGGAAACGACGCCACACTCGTCCACGAGGGCGACGGCTGGCTCACACTCGGTGGGTGGTCGCCGGACGACTCGAAACTCATCGTCGAGGAAGCGTACTCCAACGCCGACCAGGACGTGTACGTCCTCGACCTGATAACGAACGAACTGACGCACATCACGCCGCACGAGGGAACCGTCCGGTTCCAGAGCGCCTCGTGGGGACCGAACGGCGAGAACATCTACATGGTGACCGACCGCGACAGCGACACGCTCGAACTCGTCCGATACGACCTCGAAACGGGCGAATTCACACTCGTCGAATCCGGTGGCGACGACGAGGTCGACGGAATCAGCATCGACCACGAATCGGGTCGCCTCGTCTATGCTCGCAACGTCGACGGCTACACCGAACTCACGTTCGGCGAGTTCCTCTCCCCAGACGAGATCGACACGTTCCCCCAACCAGACCTCCCGAAGGGCGTCTCTGGCGGCGTCTCCTTCTCGCCAGACGGGGCTCGTGCCGCGCTGACGGTCACCGCCAGCGCCGACAACGCAAACGTCTACGTGGTGGAGTTGACCACGGGCGAGGCCGAACGATGGACGTTCGCAGCGACTGCTGGAATCCCTCGTGACACGTTCGTTCCCCCGGAACTCGTCCACTATCCGACGTTCGACGGGCGGAACATCCCTGCATTCTTCACGCTCCCCGAGGAGTCACCGGAAGACGAGACCCCCGTCATCGTCGATATCCACGGTGGGCCCGAAGCACAACGTCGCCCGTCCTTCTCGGCGGTGAAACAGTACTTCCTCTCGCGCGGGTACGCCTACTTCGAACCGAACGTCCGCGGGTCGTCAGGCTACGGAAAGGCGTACGGCCACCTCGACGACGTGGAAAAGCGAATGGACTCGGTGGCAGATATCGAGGCCGCGGTGGAGTGGTTACACGACCATCCGGCGGTCGACCCGGAGAAAATCGTCGCGATGGGTGGTTCCTACGGTGGGTTCATGGTCCTCGCGTCGATGACCGAATATCCCGACCTGTGGGCCGCCGGCATCGACATCGTCGGGATCGCCAACTTCGTCACGTTCCTCGAAAACACCGGCGACTGGCGGCGCGAACTCCGCGAAGCGGAGTATGGCTCGCTCGAAGACGACAGAGAATTCCTCGAATCTATCTCACCGCTCAACAACGTCGAGAAGATTCGCGCACCGCTGTTCGTCCTCCACGGCGAAAACGACCCACGTGTCCCTGTGAGCGAGGCCCACCAACTCGTCGAAGAAGCGCGAAAACACGCCCACGTCCGGGAACTCATCTTCGAAGACGAGGGCCACGGCTTCGCCAAACTCGAAAATCGCATCGACGCCTACACCCAGATTGCAGAGTTCCTCGACGAGTACGTAGGGAGCGTTCACACCGAGTAGGCGAACGCCAGCGGAGGGCCAGTCTCGTCAGGAAGACAGTAACGTTCCTTATCTTCCGTTAGAATCAAATCGGGTGACACCGAACCTCCGCGTATGAGCGCGGACTCTGAACAACGAACCATTCGGTGTCTCATCGCGAAGGTGGGACTCGACGGCCACGACCGTGGCGCACACGTAATCTCTCGCGCCTTCCGCGACGCGGGATTCGAAGTCATCTACTCCGGACTCCACCGCGCGCCTGACGAAATTATCCAGGCGACGGTCCAAGAGGACGTCGACGTTCTCGGCATCTCCATCCTCTCGGGTGCCCACAACACGCTCGTACCGAAAGTGTTGGCTGGCCTCGAAGAGTACGGCGCACTCGACGATACGCTCGTCATCGTCGGCGGCATCATCCCCGAAGAAGACCGCGCCGCACTCCTCGAAGAAGGCGTCGACGCCATCTTCGGCCCCGGCACCCCGATGCAAGAGACCATCGAGTTCGTGAAGGAAAACGCCCCCGAGCGAAAGTGACGATGGGCCAGTTGGCCGAATCTGACCTCGTCGAGCGACTGTTAGACGGCGAACATCGAGCGCTCGCTCGCGTCATCACGAAAATCGAGTCACAGACGCCGGGCTATCGTGACATCGTCTCCGAGATTCACGCCCACACGGGCCACGCGTCTGTCGTCGGTATCACCGGCAGCCCCGGTGCCGGAAAATCGACGCTCGTCGACAAACTCGCCAAACACTACCGCGACCAGGGCGAGACCGTCGGCGTCATCGCTGTCGACCCATCCTCACCGTACACCGGCGGTGCGGTCCTCGGTGACAGGATTCGAATGGCATCGAACGTCGGCGACATGGACGTGTTCTTCCGGTCGATGAGTGCCCGTGGGCAACTCGGTGGCCTCTCGACGGCGACAGCAGACGCCGTGAAGGCGCTCGACGCCTTCGGCAAGGACCGCATCATCATCGAGACGGTCGGCGCGGGCCAGAACGAAGTAGACGTCGTGAAGACGGCCGACACCGTCGTCGTCCTCGTTCAACCCGGCAGCGGCGACGACGTGCAGATGCTCAAAGCCGGCATCCTCGAAATCGGCGACGTGTTCGTCGTCAACAAAGCGGACATGGAAGGCGCATCGCGCACCGTCGCCGAGTTACAAGAGATGATTCACCTTCGCGACGACGACCCGACGAAAGGACTGAATATGGGTCACCACGGCAGCGACGCGATGTCGGAGACGCCGGGTCACGGCGGTCACGCAGAGCCCGATGGCGAACCGCACGGCACTGACGAGACCGGAACCAAGACTGGCGACGAAGGCGCTGCAGCACCGGTGTGGACGCCACAGGTGGTCGAGACCATCGCCACGTCCGGTGAGGGAATCGAGACGCTCGTCGAGACGCTCTCGGACCACTACACCTATCTCATCGAGTCGGGCGAACTCGAAGAGAAAGCCAGACAGCGTGCCGGCGAGGAGATTCGACAACTGCTTCGGAGCGACGTGAACCACCTGCTCGAACGGGAGTTCGACCGTCGCGGCGGCATCGACCAGTTCGCGTCGGCTGTCGTCGACAAAGAGACGGACCCCTACGCCGTCGCCGAAGACGTGCTCGAGCCGCTTCGTGAGTGTCTCGAAGACCGAGACGACTGACTCGGGACACCGAACGTTCGACGACCAACCCCACCACGGGCGGTCGAATTAAGGCCTCAGCGAACAATCTGTTTGACATGAAACTCCGACGAGCGATTGGTCTCGCTGCGGCCGGTCTCGGCGTCGCTGCCGTCGCCAACACTGCTCTCTCGAACCGTGCGGGCCCCCTCGAACCGCCCCTCGACGGCACGCAGAAACCGTATCGCTGGCGGGGGATGGATGTCTCCTTCGTCGAGGCCGGCGACGCCGACGCGCCCACACTCGTGTTCCTTCACGGTATCAACGCCGCCGGGTCGTCGGGCGAGTTCCGTGAGGTGTTTTCTGAACTCGCTGAAGACTATCACGTCGTCGCCCCAGACCTCCCCGGATTCGGCCTCTCGGACCGCCCGTCGTTGTACTACTCACCAGCGCTCTACGAGGATTTCGTCGGCGACTTCCTCACGGAGTACGACGACCCGGCAGTCGTCGCCTCGTCGCTCACGTCGGCGTACGCGGTCGCTGCTGCCGCCCGCGACGACGTGTCGGTCTCTCAGTTCGTCCTCATCTGTCCGACGTCTCGCGGCGGACCAGACCCCAAAGAGTGGCTTCGCGAACTCGTCCGCACGCCCGTGGTCGGTGAGACACTCTTCAACGTCGTCGCCTCCCGACGCTCTATCCAGTACTTCAACGACGACCACGGCTACTTCGACCCATCGAAGGCGAGCGACGAGTGGGAAGACTACGAGTGGCGGACGGCCCATCAGGAGAACGCACGGTTCGCACCCGCGTCGTTCGTCTCGGGCTATCTCAACTCGGATATCGACCTCGGGACGGCACTGGCAGACCTCGACGTGCCGACGACGCTCATCTGGGGCCGTGAAAGTGACATCACGCCGCTGAAAGACGGCCGTGAACTGGCCGACGCCGCCGATTGCACCCTCGTCGTGTTCGACGACGCGATGCTCCTCCCGCACGTGGAGTTCCCGAACGAGTTCGTCGAGACAGTTCGAGACGCCCTCGCGTAGTCATGTTCGGCAGTGCAGTCGACGTGGTTTCGCTGTTCCTCTACGGTGCAATCGCGCTCCTCGCAGGCGGATTCTGGATATGGGTCGTCGGGTCGTACGCCTACGGATGGACCTCGCCGGCCGAGGCCGTCGAACGAAGCGAGAAGTGAGAAGTGAGCGACAGAGGGATTACTCGTCGGCCGGTCGGAACACGAGCAACTGGTCACCCGTCGTCGCGTTTACGCCGAGGTCTGGCGTGACCGACATCCCGAGTTCGACGTCGGACCCAGACACGTCGCGGACGACGCCAGTGAGTCTGACGGGCCCGAACGACGCGATTGCAGTCACGTACGGCGCTTCGTCGGCGAAATCCGGTGCCGGGACGTGGACTTCGGTGAAGGTCACGATGGTGCCCGTCTCGGCGAGCGGTTCTTCGGTCAGTTCGTCGTCGCCACAGTGCGGACAGGACCGTCGCGGAGGGAGCGACCCGTGGCCGTCGGGACAGGCGAGATAGTAGCCCTCTCCGTCGGCGATTGCGGCTAACCACTCGTCGTAGCCAGCGTCTGCCATCAGTTCATCACCTCCAGCACGTGGACGACAGCACTCGCGACGGTTCCACCTGCGTTGTGGGTGACGCCGATTCGAGCGTCCGGAATCGCGTCACTGTTGGCGTGGTCACCGCGGAGGAGTTTCGTCATCTCGACCACCTGCGCGGTGCCCGTCGCACCGACCGGGTGGCCCTTCGCCTTCAGCCCACCTGAGAGGTTCACCGGCAGGTCGCCGTCACGGGTCGTCTCTCCACGGGCGGCGGCACCGATGCCTTCACCGGGTTCGTAGAAGCCGAGCGATTCGAGCGCCAGCACTTCCGCGATGGTAAAGCAGTCGTGGACTTCGGCCACGTCGACAGCTGCGGCGGTGATGCCTGCGTCTGCGTACGCCATCTCGGCGGCTTTCGTCGCTGCCGGCGTCTGCGCGAGATACTCGCGGTCCTGCAGTGCGGCTTTGTCGCCGCCCTGTCCGGACCCGGTGACGCGAACTGGGGCGTCGAGGCCGTGTTCGTCCGCGTAGTCGCCGCTGACGAGGACCACGGCGCTCGCACCGTCGGTGATTGGGCAGGCGTCGTAGAGGTGAAGCGGGTCTGCGACGACGGGACTTTCGAGGACGTCTTCGACGGTAATCTCGCGGTGGAACTGCGCAAACTCGTTGGTCATCGCGTTGGCGTGGTTCTTGACGGCGATGTGGGCGAGGTCTTCGTTGTCGCCGCCGAATTCGGCGAAGTACGCTCGGGCCATGAGCGCGTACGCGCCGGGGAACGTGACGCCGGCACGGACTTCGAACAACTCGTCGGCCGCGATGGCGAGCGACCGGGTCACGTTGGCAGTGCCGAGGTTGTTCATTCGTTCCATCCCACCGACGAGGACCACGTCGGCACCGCCGCCACGAATCGTCTGGACGGCCTGTCGGAAGGCGACACCGGCGGACGCGCACGCCGACTCGTACCGAGTTGCAGGACACTCCAGCCCTGCCGCTTCGGCGACGACCGGCCCCTGGTGGCCTTGCCCTTCCGCGAGTTCGCCCATGAAGTTCCCGTAGTGAATCTCCTGGTACTCGTCACGGGAGATACCGGCCTCGTCGCGGGCGGCGAGCGCTGCTTCGGCAAACAGGTCGCGGCCCGTTCGCTCGGGGTAACTGCCGAAATGGGTCAGTCCAACCCCAGCGATTCGAACGTCGTTCATGGATAATTGTACGTGATAGACGCCCCTTGAAGTTGCCGTTCGTCTGCAAACCTGGCAAATTAGTTCACTCGTGTCCGAGTTTCACCCAAGACGACACGTGTATCGGAATCATTACCCCCGAACCACGTGACTGCATCGTATGACCGAATGGATCGGAGATACCTTCACGAGTGAGGTTGGCTGGTCACATCTCGAACGACTCGTCGATATCGGAAACCGAATGGCTGGGTCGCCGGGCGAACGCGAGGCGATGGAAGTGACGCGCGACGCGCTCGACTCGGTCGGTGCTCGAAACGCCCACATCGACTCGTTCGACATTCAGGGCTGGGAACGCGGCGACAGCACCATCGTCGCCGAAAATACGACACAGGAATGTATCGCGCTTCCGCGGAGTCCTGCCGGCCAAGCCACCGGCGAACTCGTCGACCTCGGCTACGGACTTCCAGCGGACTTCGACCGTGACCTCTCTGGGAAAATCGTCGTCGTCTCGTCGACGGTTCCCGACCACTACGACCGGTTCATCCACCGCCGCGAGAAGTACTACTACGCGGTTCAGTCGAACGCTGCGGGGTTCATCTTCGCCAACCACGTCCCCGGGCAGCTGCCGCCGACGGGCAGCGTCGGCACCGCCGATGCACCGATTGGCGACATCCCTGCCGTCGGTGTGAGCAAAGAGGTCGGTGCTCGTCTCGGCCGCCGATTCGAGGGCGAGGAAGTCACCGTCGAGGTTACCTGTGAGACACCCAGCGCGAGCAGCGGTAACGTCCACGCCGAACTCGGGCCAGACACCGACGACGAAGTGCTGGTGACGAGTCACCTCGACGCCCACGACATCGCCGAAGGCGCGATGGACAACGGTGCGGGGACGGCGATGGTCGTCGAAATCGCGCGCGCACTCGCCGCCCGCGAAGACGAACTGGAGACGCGCGTTCGGTTCGTCTGTTTCGGTGCGGAAGAAGTCGGCCTCGTCGGGTCGGAGTACGAAGCGAAGCGACTGGGCGACGACCGAGCGAACGTCAAAGCACTCGTCAACAACGACGGCGTCGTCGCCGGTCGGACGCTCAAACTACACACGCACGGATTCGACGAACTCGACGACGTGGCCACGACCGTCTCAGAGCGATACGACCACCGAATCGCGACGATTCCGGAGCAACTCCCCCACAGCGACCACTGGCCGTTCGTCGTCTACGGTGTGCCCGCGTTCATGGTCGGCAGTGAGAAGAAAGGACGCGGCCGTGGCTGGGGTCACACGCACGCCGACACCATCGAGAAACTCGAATCGCGGACGCTCCGCGAACAGGCAATCTTGCTGACCGAACTCACCGTCGAAGTCGCTCGCACCGACCGTGAGATTCCACACGCCGACCCCGACACCATCGCGGCGGCACTCGAAGCAGAAGACCAGGCCGAGGGAATGAAAGTCACTGGCGACTGGCCGTTCTGAGGCGGCATCTCAGTCGTCTCGGGGGTATTCTTCCGCCCGGTAGTACAGCGTCACCCTCCCAACTGGCATCCGTCGGCCCCATCGACGGGGAAACCCTCGCAGCGAACCACGAGGGCTTTTATTCGGGGAAGCGTAGCACGGCACGATGCTCTGGTGCCCCGTCGGAGGGAGACGGCAATGAGATTCGCAGTCGTTGGTGACGAGCCGGTCGGCACCGCGATTCGCGAGGCCGGTGGCGACGTCGTCTCGGCCGACGACGCGGCGGCGATAGATGTCGTCGTCGCCGTCGGCGAGTCGGCCGTCACCGACGCCGTCTTCGACACGGCGTGGGACTGTCCGGTCCTCCCAGTCGATTGCGGGATGCCGTGGTCGGTTCCTCGCCTCGAACTCGCCGACGCCGTCTCGTCGGTCCTCGCAGGCGACAGCTGGCCGGTCGAGCACCCGATTCTCTCACTCTCGGTCGGTGCTGACCACGTCGGACGCGCACTGTTCGATACGATGCTCGTCACGAGCGAACCGGCACACATCTCCGAGTACGGCGTCGCGCACATTCGGCCAGGTGCGTCGGTGGACGCGCCACTCGAAGAGACGACAGCAGACGACTGGGCGACCGTCGACGAGTTCCGTGCCGACGGCGTCGTCGTCGCGACGCCACTCGGGAGCACTGGATACGCTCGCGCGGCAGGCGGCCCAGTCGTCGGCCCTGACGCTGGTGTTGCTGTCGTGCCCGTCTCGCCGTACGCGACACAGACCGATACGTGGGTCTACCAACCACCGCTTCGACTCACCGTCGAACGCGACGACACACCCGTCTCACTCGTCGTCGACGACGAGGTGGTCTGCGACGTCGCACCCGACGACCCCGTCTATATCACCCTCGACGGGACGGCGACGCTCGTTTCCTACTGAGCGGTCGTTTTGCGCGGCTCCCGAATGTTCAGACGTTTACCGAGTGTTTAGAGCGCCCGCTCAGCATCGAAACTCGTCTCCGTCTGAGTGACCGAACCGTCTCGAAACGGGCGTAAAAACGAACGATGGGAACGCCTTAGATGACGGCGTTCCAGAGGTCGGCGACGAGGAAAAACAGCGCCTGATAGGCCGCGTACAGGAATACGAGGACGGATGCAACGAGTGCGCCGTTCGGACGGTCGAGTTTACGGTCGTTCCGCGCTTCGACGTTGCGTGCTTCGAACTCGAAGAAGTCGGTCACGAACATCCCGACGACGAGGACGGACATAACCATCCCACCGTGCGGTTCGACGACCATGTAGAGGAACGACAGCAAGACGAGGCCACCGGACGTGAAACTGTGCGCCAGAGAGCGCGAGAGTTCTTCTGCGCCGTCTTCGGCCTGCTGGACGTACGACCGGTATGCGAGGAGTCGCGTCGCGAAGTTCGCCAGGACGAGTACCAGTATCGCAAACGGCAGGATGGGTTCGACCGCCGCCAACTGGTCGAGTGGGACGAGGAACTGGAGTGGTTGCATACAGGAACGTCAGAGGGATACTCATTAGAGTTTTTCCAATCTGACGCGGCATCGTCGCGAGGAAGCAACCGCTATCACGAGGGGATTTTTATACTAGCTCCGAACGAGACGAGAAGAGAGCGTGTCGGAGCGTTACTGCGCGTTACGGCGTTCTTCGAGCGCGGACATGATCTGATGGCCCACAGGGATGAGCACCCAGAACGTCAGTGCACCGAGGATGGCGAACCAGAGGAATGCGTCCATCAGGGTGACGCCGATGATGTTGAAGATGCCTTCGGTCGCACCCGACGACAGGGGTTCGATGAGCTGTTTCGTGCTCTCGAAACTGCTCGTCCGGTACCACGACGCGAGTACCATCCACGCGAGACCGGCGCCGGTCAGGATGCCCAGCCCCTTGATGAATTCGTCAGCCATTGTTCGAACCTTCGCCGGAGTCCTCTTGAGACTTTCCCATTCCGCGAGCGCGGAATCTGGTTCCGAGTGTGTAGACGACGGCACCGAACGCGATGATGGACAGGCCGACGATCGCCAGCGCAGAACTCAATATGCCATCTCCAACGTCGACACCGACGAACGCGAGGATGCTCGAAATGACTGCCCGAAGTGCGCTCACCTGCAACGTCGCGGCGTCGAGGAAGACGAAGCCGAGGACGACACTGATGACGGCGATGAGCGTCGAGAAGACGGTAATCGTCTTGTAGAGTCGCATGGGGACGACGATGTCGCGGCGGCCACGTCTGCTGGGCCGCGACTCGCCGGCGTCGCCGGCCCCGCTTTTCGCGTCGCTATCTGTCATTAGCATCTCTACGAAGGGGCGGTTGGTAGTGGTTCCGCTCTATTTCGGCGGACGCAGCCGGTAGTAGCGGCGGTTGAGGTTATACATGTAGCCCTCGCGCATCGTCTTGAGCACGGCGTAGGTGACCGTCCCGAAGACGATGGGCAGCAGGAACGTCAAGTCGAACAGCAGGTCGACGTTCATCGGGATGAGGTTCTTGACTGCCAGCAGCGAGATGGTGATTGCGAACACGACGCCCGCGATACCGACTGCCGCCCAGAACGGTTGCTCGACGGGACGTCGGGCCGACCCCTTGTTGAGGAAGGGGACGATGGCGATGAAACCGACGACGACACCGTTCGCGAGCACACCATACGTCCGGTCGGCCATAATCTTCTGGCCGCCGAGGATGGCGAGTTCGGGGTTCAGCGGGTTGAGTTTGAGCAGCCCGAACGACCAGTAGAGATACCAGTCGGGCAGGATAATCGCCGGCGTGCTCGATGGGTTCGCCGGTGGGCCGATGTGCGGCGGCATCGTCGCCGAGAGGAACAGCATCATCCCGACGAAAAAGGACGCAATCGAGAGGTTCCGAACCGTCTCGTGGGGCCACGTTGGGAACGCGAGTACGTCGCGTTCGATGTAGTCGGACTCCGTACGGAGGTCCTGGTCTTCACGACGTGCACGCTCGAAGTACTCGTAGGTAAGCCGAGAGAGCCCCGTCTTGCGAGCCTTGCGCTCGCTCCACGTGGGCGTCTCGTTGTCCGGGGCAACGATGCCCGTGCCGTCGGTGCGAATCTCCTTGTTGTCGGATTCGTTGTCGCTCATGTTTGTCACCTCAGTGCGGCTCCGCGATGCCCTGCACCCACACGATGCCGATGTGAATCGCGATGAGTGTCGTCACGACGAACGGGAGCAGGAACACGTGGATGATGTACATGCGCTGGAGCGTCGCCTGACTCAGCGTGAAGCCGCCGAACAGGAGCTGTGCCACCCACTCACCGGCGAGCGGGACGGACAGCGACATCTCGACGCCGATCTGACCGGCCCAGAAGGCGAGCTGGTCCCACGGGAGCAGGTATCCCGTGTACCCGAACACCATCGTCAGGCTGATCAGGACGATTCCGAGAAGCCAGTTCAGCTCGCGGGGTTCCTTGTACGACCCCGTGAAGTAGACACGGAGCATGTGCAGGAACACTGCTGCGACCATCACCTGTGCCGACCACCGGTGGATGGAACGAAGCATGAAGCCGAACTGCAGGTCGCGCATGATGAACTCGATACTGTTGTACGCCGTCGTCGGGTCACCGGTCGTCGCGGGGGAGTAGTAGAACCCGAGGAGGGCACCACTGATTGCCGCGACGACGTATGCGAGCGTCGAGAACAACCCAAGCGTGTACAGGGGGTACCAGTACCAGAACTTGTTGTCGAGGTTGTATTGCTCGGTGTGGCTCTTCGGCATCTGGAGGTTGACTCGGTAGTAGAGGCCCTCCAGAAGCTCGAGGTAGTCGACGATGCGGAGTCGCTTATCCAGCCAGATGAGGGTGGTGAGGAATGTGGCCTCGATGGGTGTGAGGTCCTTCTCCTTCATCCAGGCTTTGTGGTCGTGGTCTTCTTTGCGTTCGAGACTCATGGTTTATCGCTTGTAGTAGGGGTACACCGCGCGCTTGACCTGTTCCCACGCGCCGTCACCGAGCGTGACACCGTCGACGTCCTCCTCGCGGACGTAGAGGTCTTCCCACTTACGACGTCGTTTCTTGACGATCATGACGTCAGGGAGGAACTCCTTGCGGTACAGTGCGAGGATGAACGCGAGGTCCACGAAGATGACGGCGAGGATACCACCGAGGAACATGTTACCCGTGTCCGTCAGGCCCCACCCGGAGACGAATCCGTAGGTGAAGAGGAAGACGAACACGACCTCGATAATCGTCAAGAGGACGATTGCGATGGCCGCCGCAGTACTCTCGCGTGCCGGTTCGTATCGGTGAATGTCGCCGTATGTGCTGCCGGTTGAGGACATTATTCGCCACCTCCAGTGTTACCCGTATTGGGGGACTCGCCGTACTTCAAGATGAAGAACGTGTAGATGACGGTGACGATGATTCCGAGGATGGTCGCCGCGCCGACCCAGTGTGCCTGAATCGGAACGCCGAGTTCCTCGAGTTCTTTCTCGCCGCCGCCGCCACCGACGCTGACGGTTGCAACGTCGCCACCGACGGCGACTGCGCCTTTCATGCCGAGTGCTTCGTGGGGTGCACAGAAGTATTTCGAGATACCTGCGTCACCCTCTTCGAAGGTGTACTCGTAGGTAGTTCCGGCTTCAGCGACGGGCGCACCAGAGTCGAGACCTGCTGGTCCCTCTCCCATCTTGACGTTGTGGCCGCCACCTTCGCCAGTCCATTCCCACGTTACGGTCGTGCCGGGGTCGACCCAGATGCCTGCCGGGGCGAACGCGAGGGCACCACCGTTTCCGGAGGCACCGACCTCGACTGTCACTTCGCTCTGGCCGCGGAGGTCTTCGTAGCCTCCATCGACGCCGTCGAGCCAACCGCCGAAGTCAGGTTGAACCTGCGCTCCACCGCCGCCTTCTTCCTGCGCAGCAGCGGTCCCGGCGGCAGCAGTCGCGGCGGCTGTCGCACCGCCGGCCGTTCGGAGAAACTCCCGCCTTTTCATACGCTCGTTCGTCAGAATGGGACGCGCTTAAACCCACCGACTATGGCCTCGCGGAGGGGTATTAGCGCAGTGTGTGGGGACGTGACGTTATCCCTCAGAACTGAGGGGTTCGCCCTCTGGCCCCTCGACCAGCGCCTCTCTGTCGGTGTCGCCGTCGAACGATGGGACGAACGCGGGGCGTTCGCCGTCTTCGAGGCCGATCGCGCGAAGTCGGTCACGGTACTCTTCGGACCGGAAGCGGTCCGAGAGGCGAGCGTTCGCGACGGTGACGAAGAGAAACAGGCCGATGAGGATGAATCCGGCGCCGACGACGGGCGCGACGATAGTCTGGACGTTCGGCGAGATAATCCACGCCCCGATGAGCGCGATACCGCCGAGTAACTGCCCGAAGGCGACGACCTGAAGCATTCGGTTGCCGAAGTCACCGCTTCCCTGCGAGACTTCGTCGGGGGCGGGGAGGCGGACGTTCGCAGGCGCCTGATTCACTTCGAAGTCGTCCATCGAACAGAGTGCGACGGTCGGTTTCACGTCGCGAAGGACGGTCCCTTCACCCTCGACGCTGCCGTCTGGGTAGACGACTGCGTAGCCTTCGTCGGAGTACGCGAGGATACGGGGCTCGCCGTTTTCGGTGACGCGTTCGAGGACGGCGAACACTTCGCGAATCGCGACGCGGTACCGAAGTTCCTCTTCGACCCGGTCTAAGAGTTCTTCACCGACGATCCACGAGTCCGGGTCGAACGCGGCTTCCCACTCGTCGACGCTCATCTTCGCCATATCCGCCGGGCCGAAGTTGTCGAAGTCGTACTTCTCTTCGACTTCCCGGCGCAGGGTTTCGAGTTCGTCCTCGGACACCGCATCGTCGGCACCCGCTTCCGGTGACGCTCCGTCGTCGTCCGGTGCGGAAGACGAATCTGCCATCGCCGGGAGTAGGGCGTAGGCCGGTAAACGTGTTCCGACCCTAATTCATCGGACACCCTCGATTCAGTGGCCGCGATGTGGTCTAGCGCTCGAATGCTCGTCCGTGCATCGGTCCCTTTACGCCGACTGCGTCCCAACGCCGGGCGATGGCAGACGAGACGACCCTCGCCACACTCGCCGCGGTCACCGTCACGGCCAGTCTTCCGTTCTATCTCTACGGTGCGTGGATTATGATAGACGCCGAGACGGTGTCGTGGGACGTCCTCGTGTTCCACCTCAAGGTCATCTTCCCCGGACTCGTCTTGAACACCGTTCCGGTCGTCACGTGGATGATGCCGCGCTTGCTCGACCAGTTGAACGGCTTGAGCGCCTTACACGCCATTCTCGGCCTGCAAGCGTACGCGATGCTCGTGTTCGCGCTCACCGGCATCGTCCGCATCTTTCAGGCGAAGTGGGAGGCCGACCTCTATCGCAATCCAGACCCGAGCGTCTCGCTCGACGAGTTACACGAGAACATGAGTGCGTGGCGTGGCCGTCTCCGCGTCGGCGTCTTCGGATACGTCATCTTCTGGTTCTTCGCGTGGGTTCTCGGTATCTACCGATACGTCACTGGCTATCTGTTGGCCTGAAGAAGGGTCGCAACCGGAGAGCCCGTCGTGATTACCACTCGTCGCCGCTGGCGAGGTCCACGTCGTGGTCGAGTTTCGAAGAGGGACAGATAGCTTCGAGGACGCACGCGTCACAGTCCGGGTTGCGGGCGTTGCAAACGGCACGGCCGTGGCTGATGAACAGGTGGGTGAACTGCTGCCAGTCAGTCTCGGGAACGACGGGCATCAGGTCTTCTTCGATGCGTTCGGGGTACTCCTCGTCGGTCAGACCGAGTCGACGCGAGAGCCGCTGGACGTGTGTGTCGACGACGATGCCCTCGACGATGTCGTGGCCGTGTTGGAGGACGACGTTGGCAGTCTTGCGGCCGACACCCGCGAGGTCGGTGAGTTCGGACATGGTGTCGGGAACCTCGCCGTCGTGTTTTTCTATGATGTCCGCGCACGCGCTTCGGATGTACTTCGCCTTGTTATTGAAGTACGTAATCGAGTTGATGTCCTCGGCCAACTCCTCCTGGTCGGCGGCAGCGTAGTCCTCTGCGGTGTCGTACTTTTCGAACAACTCGGCGGTGACCGTGTTGACGCGTTCGTCGGTACACTGCGCCGAGAGCATGACGGCGATGAGCAGTTCGAGCCGGTTCGAGTAGGAAAGTGAGATGGTGGTGTCGGGATACTCCTCGTAGAGGCGTTCGAGGACTTCCTCGGCCTGTGCTGTCCGGGTGTCGAGTGGCGTGCCCATATCTGTGGGTGCGACCCGGGTGGTTTCAGTCGTTCGGGTTCCGGCGACACGTGGGTCTGTTCGACGGTGCTGCTTCTTAGCAACTGAGACACATCGCTCGCCGCTTTATCGATATCTCACGTCTAGTGCGGTGGATGAGTACGGATGACAGATACGACCCAAACGACCCAAACGACTCAAACTGGAACACAACAGGCAGTTGATGCACACGTCGAGTACGGTTACGTCCGTGAGCGATTCCTCGCGGGTGCGCTCTTGTTCGTCTTCGGACTCGTCGCGCTCATGGGCATCATCACTGCGGAAGCGTTCTATCCCGGCTACAACGCCGGTGTGCAGGAGATAAGCGACCTCGGGGCGACGAGGCCACCGAACAGTGTCATTCTCCAGCCGTCGGCAACGATCTTCAACACGACGATGCTCGTCTCGGGGCTGTTGGTACTCGCTGCGACGTACTTCGCCCACCAGACGTTCCGTGACCGGGTGGTCACCGTCGCCCTCGGACTGCTCGGACTCGGCATCGTCGGCGTCGGTCTCTTCGACGGGAGTGAAGCCCCGATGCACGGCATCTTCGCACTCCTCACGTTCTTCGCGGGAGGTGTCTCGGCTGTCGTCGCATCCCGGGTGATAGACACGCCGTTCAAGTATCTCTCGGCAGCAGTCGGTGGATTCGTGGTGCTCTTGCTACTGAGCATCATCGGCCTCGGATTGCTCGGTATCGTCCACCCACTCGCGTTCCTCGGTGCGGGCGGCGTAGAACGGTACGTCGCGTACCCGATACTCCTGTGGGCACTCGGATTCGGTGGATACCTGATGGCACCTGCTCCGGACCACGAGGCTGTGTAGGCTCGGCTGCAACTCTGCTGTCCCGCCCGAGACCAACAATTTATCAGCGACGACCGTGACCGAGAGCGTATGTCTGCGTTCGAACTCCCGGGACGGCGTGAATCGTGGTTGACTGCGGCGGCGACGTTCGCCGGATACGGACTCATTCTCACCGCGATGTTCGTCGTGCTGTTCGTCCTCCCGTACCTCGCGTTCGCGGCGTAGTCACTCTGCGAGTGGCGGTTCGGAAATGAAAACCGTGTGAATACTCGCGGAGCGCCGAGTTAGGCGAACGCGCGCGAGATATCTGCGGTGTCTTCTGCTTCTTTCTGAATCTTCTCCCAGGCGTCCACGAAGTCCTGCATGAAGATTTCCGTGCGCTCGTCGCGGATGGCGAACATCCCGGCTTCCGTACAGATCGCCTTGATGTCGGCACCGGATGCGTCTTCTGCGAGTTCGGCGAGTTCCACGAAGTCCACGTCGTCGGAGACGTTCATCTTGCGGGTGTGGATCTTGAAGATGATCTCACGGCCGTCCTCGTTCGGCTTTGGCACCTCGATGAGGCGGTCGAACCGGCCGGGCCGGAGAATCGCGGGGTCGAGCATGTCGAAGCGGTTGGTCGCTGCGATGAGGCGGATGTTTCCGCGCTCGTCGAAGCCGTCCATCTCCGCGAGGAGTTGCATCATCGTCCGCTGGACCTCGGCGTCGCCGGAGGTCTTCGAGTCCGTCCGCTTCGACGCGATGGCGTCGATTTCGTCGATGAAGATGACGGCGGGTTCGTTCTCGCGAGCGACCTCGAAGAGGTCGCGAACGAGTTTCGCGCCCTCACCGATGAACTTGTGCACCAGTTCGGACCCGGCCATCTTGATGAACGAAGCGTTCGTCTGGTTGGCGACGGCTTTCGCGAGCATCGTCTTCCCGGTGCCCGGCGGTCCGTAGAGGAGGACGCCAGACGGTGGGTCGATACCCACCTTCTCGAACATCTCCGGACGGTCGAGTGGCATCTCGACGGTCTCTCGGACTTCTTGCATCTGTTCTTCGAGTCCGCCAATATCCTCGTAGGTCACGTCGGGGCTGTGTTCGACTTGCATGACGCGTGCCCGGACGTCAGTTTCCTTGTCGAGTCGCTTGACGATAGACAGAGAGTTGTTCACGGCGACACGCGCGTCGGGTTCTAACTCCTCGCGCATCTCGTCTGTCACCTCGGTGAGGGCCTCTTGGTTGTTACCATGCTGCTTGATGATGACCCCCTCGTCGGTGATTTCCTGAACCGTCGCAACGAAGAGCGGCGACTGCTTGAGCTTCTTGTTCTCGTGGGTAAGTCGCTCCAGTTTCTGCTGATACTTGTTGTTCTCTGCGTTCGCGTCGAGGAGTTTGTCGCGCATCTCCTCGTTTTGCGTTTCGAGAACTTCGAGCCGCTCTTGAAGGGCGGTGATCTTCTCCTGCTGCGACGCCGAGTCCTTATCGTACGGTAGGTCGACGTCGTCCACAGTGTCGGTCATCAGGCGGGATAGGGCGCAGGCTCATAAGAGGCTTCGGGTGTGTGTGGGATTCGCCGGCTATGAGCCGTCTCTGCGCTGAGATGTCGAGTCTGACGTCCGTCACACATATTTCTAACAGTAATAAAATAGGATAGCAAATATTATCTAATAGCATTCCCTGAGTACAGGTACGATGAGCACCACGGAAGCGATCGAACGAGACGCCGACACCCACACTGAAGACCGTTGGGCAGCGGTTCGAGAGATGCCCCCGAGCGCGAAGCTGGTCGCGAAGGTTCTCGACTACGAGGACACGCTCACGCAGAGCCAAATCGCAGAAGAGTCGCTCCTCCCGCCGCGAACTGTTCGGTACGCACTCTCGCGTCTCGAAGAGGAAGGCGCAGTCGATTCTCGCTTCTCGTTCTCTGACGCCCGCAAGCGCCTCTACACGCTCAACATTTAAATCAGAGGACGGGGCCAGACGGTGTATGCCCGACCCTGCCGTCGTTGGCCGCGCTCTCGCGGCGCTCGCCGACCCAGACGCCACCGCTCAGCGACAGTCCTACGAATACACTATCGCATCCGCCGCCGACGCCTTCTCCGACATCGCGACTGCTGCGACGTTTCTCGACGACGACGGTGAGGCGACGCTTCGCCGTGCAGTCGGTGCAGCGACCCGTGACGGTCATCCAAGTGCACGAACCGGCCGCACGTTACTTCGTGACCTCACTCGAGTGCGCGAGTCGATAGCAGGTCCGGAGTCGTCGGCTCCGTCGGCGTCGCGTCCGCCGTCGTCGGGTTCACCATCGTCGCGCCCGTCGGCATCGGAATCACCATCGTCGTGTCCGCGGTCGTTGGATTCACTATCGGCTCACGGACGCGACGGCGACCACTTTCACTCCCCTCGCACAACCGTTTTCAGCGGTGGCGGTGAACCAACTGATAGATGACACGGGTGATACACACCGGCGACACCCACATTGGGTATCAGCAGTACCATTCGCCGGAGCGCCGTCAGGACTTCCTCGACGCCTTCGAACAGGTCGTCGCGGACGCGATTTCGGAGGAGGTGGACGCCGTCGTCCACGCGGGTGACCTCTATCACGACCGTCGCCCCGAACTCCCTGACCTCCTCGGAACACTCGCAGCGCTCCGCCGCCTCGACGATGCAGGAATCCCCTTCCTCGCTATCGTCGGCAACCACGAATCGACGCGCGGCGGCCAGTGGTTAGACCTCTTCGAGCGGCTCGGCCTCGCGACGCGTCTCGGGAGCGACCCCTACGTCCTCGGCGACGTGGCGTTCTACGGACTCGACCACGTCCCGCGCTCCCGACGAGACGAACTCGACTATCAGTTTACTCCTCACGACCAGTCACAGGCCACGCTCGTCGGCCACGGTCTCTTTACGCCCTTTGCCCACGCGGACTGGGACACTGAGACGGTTCTCTCGGAGTCGAACGTCGAGTTCGACGCGGTACTCCTCGGCGACAACCACGTCCCCGACAAGGTGGACCTCGACGGGACGTGGGTCACGTACTGCGGGTCGACCGAGCGCGCGAGTGCGAGCGAACGCGACCCACGCGGGTACAACATCGTCTCGTTCGACGCCGAAGAGATAGATATCCGCCGACGCACGCTCGAAACCCGGCCGTTCCGATTCATCGAGGTGGACCTCTCCGGCGACGAGGGAATCGAACGCGTTCGACAACGCGTCCGCGAGTTCGACCTCGAAGACGCCGTCGTCATCGTCGAACTGACCGGTGACGGCGAGTCCGTCACCCCTGCTGCCGTCGAATCGTTCGCCGTCGAAGAAGGCGCACTCGTCGCGCGTGTCAACGACCGTCGCGAGATAGACACCGAGGCCGAACTGCGCGTCGACGTCTCGTTCGCCGACCCCGACGAGGCCGTCCGTAACAGAGTCCGCGACATGGGACTGTCGAGCGCCGCCCTCGATGTCGACGAGACGGTCCGTGCCAGCAAGGTTGCGGATTCGAACGTCCGTGACCAGGTTCGCGAACGCGTCGCGTCGCTCCTCGACGACGACCCCGGTGCGTTCGTCGCCGCCGAGAAGGACGGCGACTCTGAGAGTGAAGACGGTGCAGGAGACGGCGAACCGACTGCACCCGTGAACGGCGAACCGTCGAACGAAGCGACAGTCGAATCGGCAGTCGAACCAGGAGACGAACCGGGAGAGAACTCGGTAGGAGAATCGGCAGACGAATCGGCAGACGAATCGGCAGACGAACCGGAAGCCGGAACCACGGACGACTCAACAGACGAATCCACGTCCGACCCCGACCCGACCCCCGCCCGAGACAGTTCGCTGGGTGATTTCGCATGAGGTTCACCCACGTCGCACTGAAGAACTTCAAGCCGTACGACGACGCTGAACTCGAGTTACGCGACGGTGTGACGGTCATCCACGGCGTCAACGGGAGTGGAAAATCGTCGCTCCTCGAAGCGTGTTTCTTCGCCCTCTACGGGTCGAAGGCACTCGACGGGACGCTCGAAGACATCGTCACGACCGGCGAGGAGGACGCCGAAATCGAACTCGAATTCGTCCACGACGGGGGTACCTATCGAATCGAGCGCCGGATTCGGATTTCGGGTGACCGCGCAACCACCGCCAAATGCGTCCTCGAAGGCCCGGACGGCACCGTCGAAGGTGCGCGCGACGTGCGCCGAACCGTCGCGTCGCTCCTCCGAATGGACGCCGAGGCGTTCGTCAACTGCGCGTACGTCCAGCAGGGCGAGGTCAACAAACTCATCAACGCCTCTCCCTCCCAGCGACAGGACATGATAGACGACCTCCTGCAACTCGGGAAACTCGAAGAGTACCGAGAACGGGCCGGAAACGCCCGATTGGGGGTCGAAGACGTACTGACGAGCAAACGGAGCGTTCTCGAAGAAAAAGCGTCCGAAATCGAGCAGATAGAAGATAAAGACCTCCACACGCGACTCAACGCGCTCGAATCCAAACTCGCCGAAAAAGACGAGAAGATTTCGAACTACGAGTCCCAGCGAGAGAAGGCGAAGTCGCGGTTCGACGACGCGAAGGCGACGCTCGAAGAACACGCGGAAAAACGCGAACGACTGGCTGAAGTCGAAGCGGCCATCGAAGAGATCGAATCGAAGGTCGCCGAAGACGAAGCAGAGCGCGACACACTCACCGAGCGAATCCGCAAACTCGACGCCGAACTCGACGAGATTGGCGAGAACATCGAGTCCGCACTCGCCGAGACAGACCTCGACGACGCCACCGAGTCGACGATCGAGACGCGACGTGAACAGTTCACCGAGCGAGAATCGGAGATTCGCGAGGAGTTATCTGACGCTCGACAACAGGCACAGGCCCTCGAAACGCAGGCCGAACGACTCGAAGAACGTGCGACTGACCTCGAAGACCGGGCCGAAGAAAAACGCGAGAGCGCGGACGAAGACGAATCTGCCGCGGCAGACGCGGCGGCCGAACTCGAATCCTTCCGCGAGAAACGAGCGGACATCCAGTCGTCGCTCTCCGACATCGAGGAGCAGTTTGCCGACGCTCCCGTCGACCGGGGGGCCGCCGCGTCACTCCTCGATGACCGACGGAGCGACCGCTCAGCGGCGCGCGAATCACTGGCGGAGACCGAGACCGAACTCAAGAACACACGGGAGCGACTCGAAGAGGCCGAAGCACTCCGAGACGCAGGAAAGTGCCCCGAGTGTGGCCAACCCGTCGAGGAGTCGCCACACGTCGATGCCATCGGTGACCGGGAGGCCGACGTCGAGTCGCTCGAATCCGACCGAGACGAACTCGAATCGACGGTCGAAGCACTCGACTCGGCAGTCGAGACGGCGGAGCGACTCGTCGAGTTGGAGAACCGCGCGGACTCGCTCTCGGAGCGTCTCTCTCATCTCGACGAACGTATCGAAGACCGAGAGACGACGGTCGAATCACGCCGAGAAGCGGCCGAAGAGAAACGCGAGACCGCCGCCGAGCTCGAAGCCGAGGCGGCAACGAAGCGCGAAGCAGCGGAGACGCAGGCCGAACGCGCCGCAACGGTGACTGAGACGGTCGAGGAACTCGAATCCGACCTCGAAACGCTCGAAACGCGCCGAGCACGTGTCGACCGCGTCGAATCTCTCGTCCAAACGCGGAACGAGAACCGAGACGCCTGCGAGCGACTGCGCGAGAAGCGCGAGACGATTGCGGAGGTCAACCGCGAGCGACGACAACACCTCAAAGACCGCCGAGACAGACGGACCGAACTGCGCGACGCAGTGGACGAATCGGCCGTCGAGTCGGCGAAGGAGTACAAGAAGAAGGCCAAGAAGTACATCGACCAGGTCGACGAAGTACTCCCCGAACTGCGCGACCAGCGCGACGATATCCAGAGTCAGATTGGTGGCGTCCAGTCGGCCCTCGAACGCCTCGACGAACTCCGAGAGCGACGGGACGAACTCGGCGAACGAGTCGACGCACTCGACTCACTCCACGAGGAGGTTTCGACGCTCGAATCGACCTACGGCGACCTTCGAGCGGACCTCCGTCAGCGGAACGTCGAAGTGCTCGAACGGATGCTCAACGAGACGTTCGACCTCGTCTACGCCAACGACGCATATTCGCGCATCCGTCTCGACGGCGAGTACGGCCTCACGGTCTTCCAGAAAGACGGCACGGCACTCGACCCAGAGCAGTTATCCGGCGGTGAACGTGCCCTGTTCAACCTCAGCCTTCGCTGTGCAATCTATCGACTGCTCGCGGAGGGTATCGACGGCGCAGCACCGCTTCCGCCGCTCATCCTCGACGAACCGACCGTCTTCCTCGACACCGGCCACGTCTCTCGTCTCGTCGACCTCGTCGAAGACATGCAATCGCGCGGCGTCAAGCAGATACTCATCGTCAGCCACGACGACGAACTCGTCGGGGCGGCAGACGACCTGGTCCGAGTCGAAAAGAACCCGACGACCAACCGTTCGACCGTCGAACGCACCGACGCGCCGGACCTCGCGAGCGTTCTCGCGGACGACTGAGGAGCGCTCCCGCGACCGACTGAGAGTGCGGGTCGTGCTCGCTGCAGGTCGCCCTCACTACACGTCCCGCTCGATATCTCGCAAGCGCTCGATTCCTTCTTTCGCGACTGTCGTCGCCTCGTAGCCTCGCTCGCCGTAGATAGTCGTCTCTTCTACGAGGCCGGCGATTTTGAACTCGGTCAGCAGGCCGTGGAGGTCGCTCTCGCAGAGGTCGTACGCGCCCATGATGTCCACGACTGGAAGCGGACCACGGTCGACCAAATCTACGAGCAGGCCGAGGCCACGCTCGGTCGGGGTCGCGACGAGGATTCGACGGACTGATTCGGGGACGGCACGCGCCGCGGTTTCGAGCGGAGACTCGCCACCCACGTCTTCGAGTTCGGCGTTCGGGAGATAGCGCTCCGTGCCGGTCTTCGGGTCGCGGACGCGACTGCTGTCGCTGGAGCGTTTGACGAGCAGGTACGTTCGGCCATCCGGCCCGCGAACGGTACGCATGATGAGTCGAAGGCGTCGGCGTGGGTTATCGGTTGCGCTCGTCGGCGTCGGACGCAGCGTCGTCGGCCGCCGGCGTTTCTTCGGATTCGTCGTTCGACCCCGTCTCGTCCTCCGCTGAATCTGCCTCGTCGTCCGGGCGCTCGCGGTTCTGGAACTTCTGATACGTCTGGTAGACGCGGACGAATGCGCCGACGCCGAAGAGCATCAAGGCGAGGCCGAGCATCACGTCACCACGGAAGTAGATGAGCATCGGCCCGACGGTGACGCCGGCGAGACCGATGTTGGCGAAGATGACGCTGGCCCAGAACAGGCGGGAGACTTCGGGGTCGACGTCGGTCGTGAACTCCGGCGCGTAGTCGTCGCCGGGTTCGCCTCCTGCCCCGGACTTCTCGCCCGGCATTCGGACGCGAGGTATCTTGGGGAGGTCTTTTTCGGGGTTTCCCCACCGAGTTTCCGGGTCGCCCCATCGCTTCACGGGGTCGAGTTTCTCGGCGTTGTCGCGCGCTCGTCGCTCGTCGTCCGTCACGATGTCGTCGAAGAACTGGGCCGAGAAAAAGAGTCCGCTTCGGTCGAGTTAGGCGCAATCGTCGAGGCGGAAAGACCGCGTCGCCTCGACCCATGCAAGTGGGTTCTCCGCGTCATAGAACACCACGCCACCGTCGATATCGTAGGATTCGATCGTCTCGGCTCCAGTCGGACCGGTCGGTCCGTCGCCGTCGATCGTGCCGTCCCACCGTTCGGGTGCTGCGTGGTCGGTCATATCGTGTGTCAATGAATGTCACACACTGGTATATGTCTTTCCGTGATTCTGCGGGGGTGGAGAAACGCCGGGGTTTTTAGCCGCGCCACCGAAGCGAGTGGCATGACGCAGACGGGTTTGAGCGACTTCGGGGGACACGCCGACGGCGGGGGCGACGAGCGGCCCGACGGAGAGGCCGCTATCGCAGAAATCGTCGCCGGCGACGCCGACCAGTATATCTCCGACATCATCGACACCGACGAGATACGCTTCCCCGACCCGGACGGCGTGGTCGAACTTGCGGTCACGCAGGTCGATTACACTATCGAGGGAACCGGCCGAACAGAGTATCCCGTCCTCCACGTCTTCGGTCGGACGGCCGACGACGACCCAGAACACGTTCGCATCCTCGGGTTCGAACCGTACTTCTACGCCCCGACAGACAGCCTCGACGACGACCTTCTCGACAAAGACGTCATCACGAAGACGGAAGCCGGATACGAGAGTATTCGCGGCGAGGAACTGACGAAGATTTTCACGCGCACCCCACGCGACGTCGGCCAGATTCGTGACGAGTTCGACCACTACGAAGCGGACATCCTCTTTCCGAATCGCCTCCTCATCGACAAGGACATCAACGACGGTATTCGCGTCCCCGAACGCCGTCTCGACGACGGAACGATTCAGATTCCCCATCAGGAAGTCGAACCCACGTCTGTCGAAGCGAACCTCCGCGTGAACACCTTCGACATCGAGGTGAACGACCGAAACGGGTTCCCCGAAGAGGGTGAAGAACCCATCATCTGTCTCACGTCGCACGACTCGTACCGCGACGAGTACATCGTCTGGCACGCAGTCGCCCCCGACGGCGCAGGCAAACGCCCCGACGCCCTTCCAAACTACGAGTTCCTCCACGAAGGAGGGGAAGTCGAGGTCCGGACGTTCGACGACGAACCGGCGATGCTCGACGCGTTCCTCGCGTACATCGAAGAGACGAACCCCGACGTGATGACGGGGTGGAACTTCGAAGACTTCGACGCACCGTACTTCCTCGACAGACTCGACGTGCTGAACCCGACGACCGAGTACAACCTCGACGGCGACCGAATGTCGCGTCTCGGAGAGGTGTGGCGCAGTAACTGGGGCGGCCCGGACATCAAAGGCCGCGTCGTCTTCGACTTGCTGTACGCCTACAAGCGGACCCAGTTCACGGAACTCGAATCCTACCGACTGGACGCCGTGGGCGAACTCGAACTCGACGCCGGCAAAGAGCGCTACACGGGTAAAATCGGTGACCTCTGGGAAGAAGACCCAGAGCGCTTGCTGGAGTACAACCTCCGTGACGTGGAGTTGTGTGTCGAAATCGACCGCAAACAGGATATCATCGCCTTCTGGGACGAAGTGCGGACGTTCGTCGGGTGTAAACTCGAAGATGCGCCGACGCCGGGCGATACCGTCGACATCTACGTCCTGCACAAAGTTCACGGCGAGTTCGCCCTGCCCTCGAAGGGCCAACAGGAATCTGAAGACTACGAAGGTGGTGCCGTCTTCGACCCCATCACGGGTGTCAAAGAGAACGTCACGGTGCTCGACCTGAAGTCGCTGTACCCGATGTGTATGGTGACCATCAACGCGTCGCCGGAGACGAAAGTCGACCCCGACGAGTACGACGGGGAGATGTTCCACGCGCCCAACGGGACGCACTTCCGGCAGGAACCCGACGGGATGATTCGGGAGATGGTGGACGAACTCCTCGCAGAACGCGAGGAGAAGAAGGGTCTCCGAAACGAACACGAACCCGGAAGCGCCGAATACGAGCAGTTCGACCGCCAGCAGGCCGCAGTGAAGGTCATCATGAATTCGCTGTACGGCGTGCTGGGGTGGGACCGGTTCCGCCTCTACGACAAGGAGATGGGTGCGGCGGTGACGGCGACGGGTCGCGAAGTCATCGAGTTCACCGAGAAAGCGGCGAACGAGTTCGGCTACGATGTGGCTTATGGTGATACTGACAGCGTCATGCTCGAACTCGGCCCCGACGTGTCGAAAGACGAGGCCATCGAGCAGTCGTTCGCGATTGAAGAGCACATCAACGGTGCCTACGACGACTTCGCGAAGGAGGCGCTCGGCGCAGACGAACATCGCTTCCAGATCGAGTTCGAGAAACTCTACCGGCGGTTCTTCCAGGCGGGCAAGAAGAAACGCTACGCCGGCCACATCATCTGGAAAGAGGGGAAAGACGTAGACGACATCGACATCACCGGCTTCGAGTACAAACGCTCAGACATCGCACAGGTGACGAAAGAGGTCCAGAAGAACGTCATCGACATGATCGTCCACGGTGAGGACACCGAGGTCATCAAAGACTACCTCTACGACATCATCACCGACTTCCAATCCGGGAACCTGCCGCTCGAAGAAGTCGGTATCCCCGGCGGTATCGGGAAGCGACTGTCGGCCTACGAGACGGCGACTGCACACGTCCGTGGCGCGCAGTACGCAAACGCGTTCCTCGGGACGAACTTCGGGCGTGGGTCGAAGCCGAAACGCGTCTACCTCGCCAAAGTCCACCCGTCGTGGTTCCGGGAGATGGAAGCAGGCAGTTTCGACCCGCAGACTGACGACCTCTATCGCGCATTCAAACGCGACCCGGACGTCATCTGTTTCGAGTATGCAGACCAGATACCCGAGGAGTTCGAGGTCGACTGGGATACGATGCTCGACAAGACGCTCGAAGGGCCGATTTCGCGTATCATCGAGGCGCTCGGGATGTCGTGGGACGAAGTCAAGAGCGGCCAAGAACAGACCGGGCTCGGGAGCTTCGTCTGACCACCCGACTCACTCCCTCTCTCGAACCGCGTTTGAGACACCGATGAAACCGAATTCGGTTACATCGTTCGCGGAGACGACACTGACTTCGGCTACCCGAAATCCGGACACACGTCACGATTCGTCACTGATTCTTTGCGGTTTTGAAAACAAATTTTCTTTCTACAAAAGTCGCCGGGGGTAAATGCGCAACCATTATGGGCGATACTCCCTACCCTTCGAGTACGAGGCAACGAACCAACGATGGCAACTCTCGAGATTAAAAACCTCCACGCACGAGTCGCGGAGGACGATGGTGAGCAGATTCTGCGAGGTGTCGACCTGGAAGTCAAATCCGGCGAGATCCACGCACTGATGGGTCCGAACGGGTCCGGCAAGTCTACGACGTCTAAGATTATCGCCGGCCACCCCGCATACGAAGTAACCGAGGGCGAGATTCTCCTCCACCTGGAGGACGGTGACTTCGGTGATATCGACATTCCGGAAGACGCCCGCACGTGGAACCTTCTTGACCTGGAACCGAACGAGCGCGCCGCGCTCGGTATCTTCCTCGGCTTCCAGTACCCCGCGGAGATCGAAGGCGTCACCATGACCAACTTCCTGCGAACCGCGCTCAACGCGAAATACGACGAGCGCGAGGAACTCCTCTTCGGCGAAGACGACGACGCAGAAGAAGAGGAAGCAGGCTACGACACCTCCCCGATGGAGGGCAACGTCGACGACGGCGAAGTCGGTGTCGCCGAGTTCCAGAAACTCCTCAAAGCAAAGATGGAACTCCTCGACATGGACGAGAAGTTCGCAATGCGCTATCTCAACGCCGGGTTCTCCGGCGGTGAGAAGAAACAAAACGAGGTGCTCCAGGCCGCCATCCTCGAACCGTCCATCGCAGTGCTCGACGAGATCGACTCCGGTCTCGACATCGACCGCCTGCAGGACGTTTCGAAAGGCATCAACGCGCTCCGCGACGAGCAGGGCACGGGCATCCTTCAGATCACTCACTACCAGCGTATCCTCGAATACGTCGAACCCGACCACGTCCACATCATGCTGGACGGCAAGGTCGTCAAGAGCGGCGACGCGTCGCTCGCACACGAACTTGAGGACAAAGGCTACGACTGGGTCCGTGAGGAAGTCTACGAGGCCGCGTAAACCTACCCCAACACCATGAGTTCCGACCAAGACCACCTAAAAGAGACAGACACGGAAGCTCGCTTCGAGTTCAAGAAGGAGCAGAAGGCCGCGTTCGCGGCAGAGAAAGGTCTCACCGAAGAGACCATCCGCGTCATCTCGGAAGACAAAGACGAACCTGAATGGATGCTTGAGCGCCGCCTTCGCGCGCTCAAGCAGTTCCAGAAGATGCCGATGCCGACCGACTGGCCCGGCCAGCCGGACCTCTCCGAGGTCGACGTGGACGAAATCGTCCCGTACATCCGCCCCGACGTGGACGTGCGTGGCGGTGTCGACGACTGGCGTGACCTGCCGGACGACATCAAGGACACCTTCGACAAACTGGGTATCCCGGAAGCCGAGAAGAACGCCCTCTCGGGCGTCGGTGCCCAGTACGAGTCCGAAGTCGTCTATCAGAACATGCAGGAGCGCTGGGAGGAGAAAGGCGTCGTCTTCATGAACATGGACCAGGCGGTCCAGGAACACGAAGACATCGTCAAGGAGTACTTCATGACGAAGTGCGTCCCGCCGAGCGACAACAAGTTCGCCGCACTCCACGGGGCCATCTGGTCCGGTGGGTCGTTCGTCTACGTCCCCGAGGACACGACGGTCGACATGCCGGTACAGGCGTACTTCCGCATGAACTCCGAGGGGATGGGCCAGTTCGAACACACGCTCATCGTCGCGGAGAAGGGCTCCGAAGTCCACTACATCGAGGGCTGTTCCGCGCCGAAGTACTCGGCGTTCAACCTGCACTCCGGCGGCGTCGAAGTGTTCGTCGGTGAGGACGCTCACGTGCAGTACTCGACCGTTCAGAACTGGTCGAAGAACACGTACAACCTCAACACCAAGCGTGCAATCGTCGAGAAGAACGGCCGCATGGAGTGGATTTCCGGTTCCATGGGCTCGAAGGCGACGATGCTCTACCCGGCTTCGATTCTCAAGGGCCGTGGCGCATCCGACAACCACATCACCATCGCCTTCGCGGGCGAAGGCCAGAACATCGACACCGGTGCGAAGGTCTACCACAACGCGCCCGATACGAAGTCGACCATCGAGTCGAAGTCCATCTCGAAAGACGGCGGCCGCACCAACTACCGCGGCCTCGTCCACATCGCCAACGGCGCGAAGAACTCCTCGACTGCTGTCGAGTGTGACGCGCTGATGTTCGACAACGAGTCCACCTCGGACACGATGCCGTACATGGAGATCAACGAGTCCCAGGTCGACGTTGCCCACGAGGCGACCGTCGGCAAGATTGGAGACGAAGACATCTTCTACCTCCAGTCGCGCGGGCTCGACGACGACGACGCAAAGCAGATGATCGTCTCCGGGTTCATCGAACCCATCACGGAGGAACTGCCCATCGAGTACGCAGTCGAACTCAACCGACTGGTCGAACTCGAGATGGAGGGTAGCCTCGGATAACCAATGAGTGCGCAACTTCCCGCAAACCTGTCTGCAGAGACAGTACGAGAGATTTCGGACGCACGGGACGAGCCCGAGTGGCTGCTCGAGGCGCGACTCGACGCCCTCGACGCACTCGACGGACTCGAACTCCCCGACGTCATCCAGACGCCGGGCCGCCGATGGACGAACCTCGAAGCGCTCGACTTCGAGTCGCTAGTCGACCCCCTGAATCAGGCCGACGAGACGACTCGCGAGGCACCCGACGACGTCGTCGTCCTCCCCTTTACGGAGGCGTTCGACGAGTACGGTGACCTCATCGAGGAGCGCTTCGGCTCCGTCACCGACCTCGAGACGAACTACCTGACCGCGCTGTCGGCAGCGCTGTTCACCACGGGCACGTTCATCTACGTCCCCGAGGGCGTCAACGCCGAAGACGTGAAGATTCGCGCCGAGATGAACTCTCGGTCGCTCTTCAGCCACACGCTCGTCGTGACCGAGAAATCCTCGTCGGTCACGATTCTCGAAGGTGTCGAATCCGGCGACGCCGACGTCGACGGTGAGCGCTACTTCTCGAACCTCGTCGAAATCGACGCGGGCGAGAACTCGTACGTCCAGTACGGGTCGCTCCAGAACCTCGACGAAGACACCTACACCTACTCGCTGAAGCGTGGCGACGCCGACACCTACTCCACCATCAACTGGATCGAGGGCAACCTCGGGTCGCGTCTCACCCGCAGCGACGTGGAGACCGAACTCACCGGCGACGCGTCGGAGACGAAAATCGTCGGCGCGTTCTTCGGTCACAACGACCAGCACATCGACGTCAACGCCCGTGTCTGGCACAAAGCCGAGAACACGACTGCAGACCTCGTGACGCGTGGCGTCCTCGACGACCGCGCACGCTCGGTCTACGAGGGTGTCCAGGACGTTGGCCGCGACGCGTGGAGTACGAACTCCTACCAGCGTGAGAACACGCTGATGCTTTCGGACGAGTCCGAGGCAGACGCGTCGCCGAAGCTCATCATCAACAACCACGACACCGAAGCGTCGCACGCCGCGACGGTCGGGCAGGTGGACAAAGAGGACCTCTTCTACATGGTCTCTCGGTCCATCCCCGAGCAGCAGGCACGCAACATGCTCGTGGAGGGCTTCTTCGTGCCCGTTCTCGAAGAGATCGAAGTCGACGAGTTCCGCGAGGACCTCGAAGCACTCATCGCCGCGCGTCTGCACTAAGACGCCTACTCTTCTCGAATTTTTAGCAGTTTACTCAGCTACGCTTCCGTAGTGTGAACGAACGACTGCTGTTCTCTTCTATGATGTTGTGATATTCCTGCGAGTCGGTCAGTCAGGAAAGTGTCTATCTACTAGTATTTTTCTCGGTTGCGAACGTATTCTGACCAATCGGAGAACAGACAATGTCCAACAACAACAATGGAGAGCCATTCCGCTACGACGCCGAGGTCCGCCCCGGTGAGAAACGACACATCATGTACGAGGTCGGCGAGTCCTTCCTCGGAGACCCCATCAAGCTTCCAGTGACAATCATCAACGGTGCCCGCAAGGGTCCACGGGTGTTCGTCAGCGCGGCGATGCACGGTGACGAAGTCAACGGCGTGAAGGTCGTCCAGGAAGTCGCAGACCGATACGACCCACAGGACCTCTCTGGAACTATCGTGTGTCTGCACGTCCTCAACGTCCCGGGCTACCGTGCGCACATGCGGTATCTTCCCATCTACGACCGCGACCTGAACCGGTCGTTCCCTGGGTCAGACCACGGGAACGAAGGACAGCAGATGGCGAAGGTCATCTACGACCGCTTTATCTCGAAATGCGACATAGGTGTGGACTTCCACACGTCGACGAAGAGCAAAGTGACGATCTTCCACACGCGAGCGGACATGAGTGACCCCGCAGTGAAAGAGGTGGCGGACGCATTCCTCTCGAACGTCGTTCTCGACGGGGCAGGTTCGGAGGGGATGATGCGCCGAGTCGCGTCCGAAAACGGGATTCCAACCATTACTGTCGAGATGGGTGAGGCCCACCGATACCAACCACTGATGGTCGACAATGCGCTCGAAAAACTGCACAATCTCTTCGCCTACTACGGCATGATAGACGCCGAGTTCGAGTCCGAACCTGTGTGGCAACGAGTCGTCGGGTCGAAAGAGAAGAAGTGGATTCGCTCGACTGCGGGCGGGTGGATAGACATGGACTGGGGACCGTATCCAATCGTCGAAGAGGGGAAGTCCGTCTGTACCATCTCGGACCACTTCAAACGCGAAGAACACGTCGTCGAAGCACCGTTTACGGGACTCATCATCGGGATGGCCGCAGACCCGATAACCGTTCCCGGGCAGATAATCGCGCACGTCGTCTCCATCGACGAAGATGACCGGAAGGTAATCGAGAGTATCATCGACGAGCAAGGCTACTCCAGTATCGGGACCTACCACTGGATGGGTCGCCGCGTGACGCCGAAAGAAGAACTGCGACGGTCTACGGAAGAGCCAATGACTCCTGAAGAGGCCGAGACGGCCGAGTCGGAACCCGAAAGGGGAACCGCTTAAGTCCGTAACAGACTCACCTCTGGGTATGACTCAGTTGGTATCGCACGCGAACGGAGGGCTTTGCCGATGAGCGTGGGCTATCAGGTCACGTCGGACCACCAGCTCGCCCGCTTGCTCCAGATCGGTATCGTCCTCGAAGAAGTCGTGGAGGCGCGGGCCTACCACCACTACGAGGAACTCGACGAGGTAGAACTCGACGAGGAACTACGTGACCTCCTCTCACACGCTGCCGAAGAGTCGGCCGACCACCGAAATCGGCTCGAAGCGGTCATCGACCGATTAGATGTCGAGAGCGTTCCGTTCGAGGAGATAGAGGCGCTCGTCGAAGCGCAGTATGGGCAGACGAAACCAGAAGACTTCGACGGCGTGCTCTACGACCAACTCTGTAACGAGGAGACGGCCTACAAGTTCTACGACGACGTTATCAGGGCAATCGAAGCGAGTGACGCACAGTTCACCATCGACCGCGAAGAACTCGTCGCGACGCTGGCAACGATTCGCGACGAGGAGGCCGAGGGCGTGGAGAAAGTGACGCAGATAATGGAAGAGCGCGAGTGACACAATGAACACGGCAGACCAATACGTCAAAGCGATTTACCTGCTGCAGGAGATGGAAAACGGCCCGGCCGCCACCGGTGCACTCGCAGACATGATGGACGTGAGTCCAGCGAGTGCGAACGAGATGATTGGCAAACTCGAATCCCGTGGCCTCGCGGAACACGAGAAATACAAAGGCGTCACGCTGACCGACGACGGCATCATCCGCGCTCGCGACGCGCTCCAGACCTACTGTATCATCGAGCGCTTCCTCGCGAACGTCCTCGACGTGGACGAGTTCCGCACCGAGGCCCGCGAACTCGAACCCGTCATCGACGGCATGATTGCCGACCGACTCGACACCATCATCGACCGAAATTCGGAGTGTCCCGACTGTTTCGACCCCGAGACGGACGCGTGCCAGTATCTCGACGTGTGTCAGGCAGAGACTGAAAAAGAGACAGAAGCGGCGGACTGAAGAACTCTACCGTCGGTTGTTGCAGCTAGTCACTGACTTCGTCGTGGGTATCGAGGTCGGCCCCGATACCGCGAGCGAGTGCCAGTATGAAGTTCATGCCACGCTGGACCTCCGGGTCTCGGAGTTGGCGAACCATGCCGAGAGTGCCGGTCCGCTTCGGGGGTTCGCTGCCGGCCGTTCCCATCGCTCGGAGCATCGTCTGGATGGCCCGGACTGTATCCGGGTCGCTGGCCGTGTCGGCCATTTCGCCCAGCGAACTTCCGGTCTTGGCCAGTTTCATCACCATCTCGTCGTCCATGGCGGACGTGGCGAGGGTGATGGCGTCGGCCGCCTGCGCGAGTTCGTCGAGGGTTCCGTCCCGTTCGAGACGGATGAGTTTCTGCAGCGCACCTTCGAGTTCTCCGGCGTTGTCTCCGACTTCGCCTGCGAGATGAGACATCTCGCGAGTGGCGAGGCCGTCGGCAGACTCCATCAGGAGCGACGACGTGCCTGCGAGTTTCGACACCATCTCGTCGTCCATCGCGGACGTGGCGAGCGACGTGGCGTCGAGGAGTTCGTTCAACAGGCCGAGTCGCTCGACGAACGCGAGCACTTCGTCTGGGTGTTCTGCGACGGCCGCTTCGAGGGCGTCGCGCACCTCGTCGACCTGTGGCGATTCGTCCGACTCGATCTGCTCTTGGCGGTCTTCCGTCGTCGTTTCGGTTGATGAATCACTCATCGAATCACCTCAGATGAGCCCTCTTGCAGTGAGCCAGTAGGACTCGTTGTACGCGAGTTTGCTCCAGTGGAGCAGTTTCGATGGCTCGCGGACGACCGGTTCGTCGCCGTAGCTGAACTCGACGAACGTGGCTTCGTCCATTCCGCTCTCGACGAAGCAGATGGTCTTGCCGTCGTAGGTCGCGGTGGGGACGAGACCACGGACGCGACTCGCGAGGCGGTCTGCGAGCGTTCCGGCCGCGTAGTGGGCGACACTGCCGGCTTTCGAGGTCGGCAGGTCGGCCACGTCACCGATGGCGTAGACGTCGTCTGCGTCCTTGGCTTCGAGTGTGTTCTTGTCCACCTGAACCCATCCGTCTTCGCCGAGTCCGGCGTCGATGACGAGGTCACTTCCCGCGTGCGGCGGGATGGCGACGAGCAGGTCGTAGCTGAGTTCGGTCCCTTCCATCGTCTTGAGAACCTTCGCGTCGGGGTCGACCTCTTCGGCGTTGAAGAACGTCTCCAGGTTGATGTCGCGTTCTTCGAAGAGTTCTGTCGCCCAGTCCGCGATGGACTTGATACCGTGAGCGCGCTGGATGGGGTAGGTGTAGGTAATCTCCACCTGGTCGCGGAGGCCACGTTCACGGAACCACGCGTCGGCCATCAGCACGAACTCGACAGGTGCCGCTGGGCACATGTGCGGAACACCGATGACCGAGAGGACGAGGTGTCCTTCGGTGAAGGTGGCGAGTTCGTCGCGGAGACGCTCGGCACCGTCGGGGGAATAGAAGTGGTGTCCGCCCTCTTTGAGGCCGGGAACTTCGTCCGGTGCGAGGTCGGCACCCATCGCGAGTACGAGGTGGTCGTAGTCGATTCCATCCACGTCTTTCTCGAGTGTCAGGTGCTTGCTCTCGGTGTCGATGCCGGTGACTCGGTCGATGACGAGGTTCGCGTGCCGGAGGTCGATGAGGTCAGAGAGTGGCCGACGTGCATCGTGTATGGTCTTCTTGCCGAAGGCCATGTAGAGGAACATCGGCTTGTACGTCTGCTCTGGCGTGTCGTTGATGAGCGTCACCTCGACGTCGCCCGCTTCGATTTCAGCGAAGAGTTCGTCAGTGAGTCGGTTGGTCAGGACTGACCCGCCCGTTCCGCCGCCGACGATTACAATTCGTTCTGTCATAGTGTTTGGATAATGTTGGTTGATTCGGCCGCGTGGCCGCGCGACACGCCAGCTACTTCGTGGTCTGGACGAAGACGGACCAGTAGCCCTCGTCTTCGTGTTCGACGATGTCGAGGGTCTCGTGGCCGGCCTTCGCGACCCATTCGGGAACGTCGTGTCTGGACGAGCTGTCAGTCGTCTGGAGTTCGAGGACGGTGCCTGCATCGACTTTCTTTACTTTGCCGATAAGGTCCATCAGGGGACCTGGGCAGGTTGCACCGCGGGAATCGACCGTCACATCGGGTTGGATTGGTTCGCTCATTGTCGTGGTTTGTGTTGTGTTGGGGTGTTTGGAGGCGTTTCAGGGTGTGGGCGCGTGGGCGTCCTTAGACGAAGATTACTTGCTTGTCTTCGGCGTGGCTCAGGAAGCCAGAGACGCCGAGCACGTCGTCGAAGACGTCGTGGTAGTCGTCCAGAGTTTTCCCAAGCATGTCCATCGATAACTCACAGGCGTAGACGTGGAGTGGGCCGATGTCTTTCGCCTGCGCGATGCTCTCGAAGAACATCGGCATCTGGACATCTTCGTTTGCCATCATGGCCTGTCCGACTTCGCCCACTTCGTAGTCCATCGACTCGATACGCTCTTTATCGAACGCTTCAAGCCCTCCCATCGTTGCGAAGATGTCTACAGGGATCTCAGATGCCGCGGCGATTGCTGCGATGTTTCCAACGGCTTGGAGGCGTTCGAGGGTGCTTGCTTCGAGTACAATTGCATATCCAGTCATGGCTTTCTCACAGGTGTTGATACGGTTTGAGGAAGGATAATATTGCATAGAAATTCCAAGATTACGAGAATCGGGTCGAGGGTTAAGGTTCAGTTCAGGGAGATGTCCAGAACGACCAGTACAGCCCTCGGAGACGCCGCCCAAGAGCTGTGTTACCCCATCACGTCCTCCGGATTTGGAGTATTCTGGGACCGAGACGAAAAGTAAGGTTATTGTGTCGTCACCGCGCTACCTGTAATTGCGAAGTCCCATGGTGTTGAGCAGCCTCGAAGAGGGTGCGAGGTACGTGGGACGAGTGTACGAAGTCCCATGGTGTAGTGGCCAATCATAGCGGCCTTTGGAGCCGTTGACGGCGGTTCGAATCCGCCTGGGACTATTCTGCGACGAACGAATGTGAGGAGCGAATAGTCACAACGCGGATTCGAATCAGGGAGCGAACGACAGTGAGCGACCAAGGTTCGAATCCACACAAGAGACTCACACCCGCAAAAAACAGGTTGGAGAGCCGAATTTCGGCCCTCTTCACAACCTACTCCAACCGTCTCAGACGCCGGTCCCGAAGATGAACGCGGCGTGTTCTGCGATTGTTGCACCGCTTCCATCACCATCGGGGAACGGGCCGTACGTCTGGCCGTCGAGGTGGACTGCCGCGACGAGGTGTGTCTCGTACTCGTTGGTGAGTCCATCTGGGACATCGCCGAATACGGAGAGCGCTCCATTCGGATGGAAGACAGAGAGCCTTCCAGACGACCCGGACACGTTGAGGGTGTTTTCACTTCCGTCGTTTGCGCCGAGTGAGCCTAGCCCACTGACGCTCGCCAGTGCCGTGGCGATATCCCGGGTCGTGCCGTCGAATCCCGGTGGGGCGAACTTCACTACCCAGACCGTGTAGACACCGCCGGGTATCAACCCGGACAGCTTGATATTCACCTTGGTGCCTCCCGCCTTCTCCACCAGTCTTGCCTTGCCTTGGATTGCCCTGAACGCCCCCCAGGTGAGTTGGTGTGACCCATCGAGTCCGACTGTCGTTCCGTCGTCGATTGGGTTGCTTCCTGCGCGATTGACGAGCAGGTCTTGTGGGTCCGGCACCGGTGACGGTTCTCCGTCATCGGCCGCCCGCACGAAGAGACTAATCGGAACTGCTCTGACGGTCAGTCCCGAGTTTGCGCCTACTGTTCCACCCATCGACGACCCCAGTACGAGTCCGCCCGATACTGCGAGCCCTGTTCGCAACGCGGTGCGCCGGGTCATCGCCGATAGGTCTTGTTGTTGTTCTCGGTCCATCTCTTGAGTCGGGGACTACATTCCGTTCGCTATGCTGTCGGCCTCCATCTCCATCTTCCGCCGGAGGGTCTCCACACGAGAGAGTGCCTAGTGGTCAGTGGGGCACGACGTAGCCCCCAGTTTGTTCGTTTCCTTCACCGCCCCCGTAGCTGCCGCGTGACGCTGTGCAAACTACGCTAGATATTCTCTCGCATAAATATACGGCATAGTCAAAGAAATACACCACCTCTTTTGTCCGGTACAATAAGGAACTCAGATCGAATAGTGACCCCATATCTGAGTGGGTAGCGCTGGGCCGCGGCGCGGTGCCGGACCGACCGGTGAGCCTTCGGAACCACCCCCCGACACGATACCGGAGCAACGTTTTCTATCTGACACATAGTAGCTCGACACATGGTCGACTTCGAAGCACTCGATATCGACTCTGTCGCAGTCGAACCGGACTACTGCCACCGATGTGGAACCAAGTTGGGAACCACTGAGTTCGAAGGCGACGACTACCCGTGGTGTCCGTCGTGTGACCTCATCCTCTCCAGAACCGCCGTACCGGCCGTCCACGTCGTCGTCCGCGACGACAACACCGTCCTCGTGCTCGACGAACCGATACCGCAACACGAGGGTGTCTGGAGCCTCCCCGGTGGGCACGTAAAACCCGACGAAGGACCGAGGGAAGCGGTTCTCAGAGAACTCGAAGAAGAGACTGGACTGCGTGCGGACCCCGACGACCTGCGGTTTCTGACGATACTCCACGTCGAGACACCGACAGTCGCGTTCTACTTCATCACCTACGCACTGGAGCGGTCTGCAGTCGCTGGCGAGTTGACACCCGAAGCAGACGGATTCGAAGCGAAATTCCGACCCCTCACGGAGATTCAGTCGTCACCCGACCGGATTCGCGACTCCGATATCGAGCGCATCGAACGTGCATTCGATTCGTAGAGCGCGTTCGACGTTCCGACTACCGCCGCTCGTCCCTCGGTCGCCGACCATCCCGAGTGATTTTTATCGACATAGTATGACAGATAGACAAGGTGTCATTCTTCCACCCGGTCGCTGTGATTCGTCACGTCGGGTTCGCGCTCCACTACGCACTCGTCCGTGCCAACTACAAGGGGAGAGTCTTCGCGACGAAGAAGAACGTCGGGCAGGCGTCGTTCCGAAGTTACGAACTGTACAACAGACACGGCCGCGACGTGCTTCTCGAAGCCATGTTGTTGTATCTCCGTGACGGCGACGTCGTCGTCGACGTGGGTGCCAACACGGGAACGTACACACTCGCGGCGGCGGCCAAATCACCGACTGTCGACGTCGTCGCCGTCGAACCGAACCCCGACGTTGCGTCACAGCTGCAGGCGAACGTCGAGGTCAACGGATTCGAATCTCGTGTCACCGTCCTCGACTATGGACTGGGCGATAGAGACGAGACCTGTTCGTTCCACCTGTCCAGCTATGACGAGTTAGGGTCGTTCTCGGAGGCGCACGCGAGCGCGTGGACGGCGCGTGTCGTCGATACCGAAGAAGTGCCGATGCGTCGTCTCGACACACTCGTCGAAGACGGTGAGATTCCACCGCCAGACCATCTGAAGATCGACGTCGAAGGGTACGGTCTGAACGTCCTCCGAGGTGCAGCGTGGGTCCTCGAAGAACACCGCCCACGAATCTACTTCGAACGCCACGAGTCGAGAGGTGGACACGACGAATCAGCGGCAACAGACCTGTTGCGACAGCATAACTACGATATCGTCCAAGTGCAAGATGGGTTCGTCTGTGAGCCACAGGCGTGACTCTCGTGGGCGCAGAGAAGCAGACAACGCAGAGAAGCAGACAACGCAGAGAAGCAGACAACGCAGAGAAGCAGAGCGCTCGCAGGTCCTCCCCGAGATAGAATGCGTCCGTTCCGTGGTCGTCACCGACCGTGAGCGAGATGGCGTCGTCGTCTGTCGGACCGTCGTACGTCTCGACGAACTCGGGGTTCTCGACGCTCGGGATAGCATCTCTCTGGATGGCCTGCCGGAAGTTCATTCGAGTACGAAGTCGATGCGCTCGTGTGAAGCTCCCTGTGTCGTTCGACCCGTGAGCACGACCGTTCCGATTTCGCTCGTCGATTCGACGTGCGTCCCGGCGCAGGCAGTCCGGTCGAACGGGTCGTCTTCGTCGCCGATTTCGACGATTCTCACCTCACGAATCGAGTCTGGCAGGAGATGGAGTCGGGTTCGCTCCGGGTCGAGCGTCGCCTCCGCGTCGTCTCTGTCGAGTGTGTACCACCGAACCGGCATCTCGGACGCGACGAGTTCGTTCAGTCGAGTCTCGATGTGCTGGAGGTCGTCGTCGTCGAATCGCTCGTAGGCACAGTCGAGGTGTGCGTGGTCGGCGTAGAGTTGGTTCCCAGTCGTCTCGGCGTCGAATTCAGTGAGGAGAACTGCAGACAGCAGGTGCTGGGCCGTGTGGTAGCGCATATGTGCGTGCCGCCGGTCGGCGTCGATTTGCCCGGTCACCGTCGTCCCCGGTTCGGGTGCGTCGCCGTCGACGACGTGTTCGATTCGGTCTCGTTTCTGTACGTCTGTGACGGTCCACGTCTCGTCACCGGCCGAGAGCGTCCCCGTGTCGTGCGGTTGGCCACCGCCAGTCGGGTAGAAGTACGTCTGGTCGAAAACGACTCGATTCGTTCCACGGACCGTTTGGACCGTCGCCTCGAACGTGAGACGGGTGGAGTCGTCGAGATACCGAGCGTCAGTCATGTGGTGTTCGAAGCGGGGTGACGAGTTAGGTATACGCATCGCGAGACAGGGGGACGAAGGGATGGTACCTCCGCTCGCTGGTCGCCGCGAGAGGCCGCGAGTTCGGGCGACGAGAGCGTTTTGCTCACTCCTCCTGTGCGTAACGCCTAAGAGTGGAACGGTCCTCATTCTGTGTAATGAGAACGCGTACTCGCCAACACCTACAGAGGTGGTACTGTGGGCGTTGAAATCAAAGAGGGGGCAGTCTCCGACGCGGAGTTCGAGGATATGAAGCGCTTCGTCTCGGGCTATCTTTCTGCGAGCGTCGAGAACGAAGATGACGGTGGGCGAATGCGCTGGTATCCGTGGCACTCTGCGGAGTACCGGTTCAACCACATTCTCAACGTCGTCTCGCTGTCGACCGACATCGCAGAGCACGAAGGTGCAGACGTCGACGTCGTCAGAGTTGCCGCTCTGTTCCACGACATCTCGAAACTCGAAGCAGAACAAGAGATACACGCCGAAGAGGGTGCTCGCGTCGCGCGGGAGTTCCTCGACACGCACGGCGATTACCCCGAATCGTTCATCGAACAGGTGTGTCAGGTCGTCGCCGACCACTCCTATCAGGGGTCGCTCGACGACGTTTCGCTCGAGACGCGGTGTCTCATCGAAGCGGACATCCTCGACAAAATCGGGGCCAACGGAACGGCACTGATGCTCCTGCGAATGGGATACGAAGCCCGGACACACATGGACGCCGCCGAGATGGTCGAACGCGTCTTCGAACGCGGCCGCGACGCGTCACGACGGCTCGAAAGCGACCGAGCAGAGAGCATCGCATACCAGCGTCTCAAGCGCGTCAAGTGGTTCCGTGAGTGGTTAGAAGACGAGGTTCCCGAGATGGACCACGACACCGAACTTCGGTAAGCACGGCGGAACCGCCACCGAGCTGCACCGTCTCAGATTCCATCGCTTCGCACCTCACCGTCTCGCACTCCACCGTCTCGCACTCCACCGTCTCGCACTCCACCGTCTCGCACTCCTCCGTTTCGTAACGGTTCGCGAGCCTGTTCTACAGAGCGCAGACTGATTCTAGCGTTCCCTTCAGCGACGACTCACAGCGTGTCGAGAATCGAGAGGACGCGTGCTTCGGCCTCCCGCCCGGGGTCGTACTCGGCCCCGTCTCGGTCGCTCTCGCGGTGACTCTCGACTGACCGGCGCATCGCTTCGTCCACGGGTGTCGACTCCCATCCGAGTTCGGCCACCTTCGCCGTCGAGAGTGCGTGTGGGTAGTCTCGGTAGAGGATGAAATCAGACATCTCGAGCCCCGAAGCCGCGAGTTCGCGCTCGCCGGCGTGGACGATTTCCACGTCGGTTCCGGCCACGTCCGCGATGAGTTCGACCATCTCTTCGAGCGTCACGAGTTGTCTGTCGCCCACGTTGTACGCTTCGCCCGCCTCGCCTTCTTCAGCGACGACCCGCATCGCGCTCGCTACGTCTTCGACGTAGGCGCGGTGCCAGATGTTCGTCCCGTCGCCGGGGACGACGATTCGGTCGTAGTTCAGCACACGGTCGATCCAGTAGTCGAGTCGCTCCGTGTAGTCGTGGGGGCCGTAGACGATACACGGGCGGACGGACATCGCGTTGATACCGCGGGAGGCCGCTTCGAAGACCACGCGGTCACCCTCTGCTTTTCGCGGTCCGTAACTGTCGTGGGAGTCGTCGGTCGCCTGTTCGTCCGAGCAGTCCCAGAGTTCGGTGACGCCCTCGCGTTTCGGTATCTCTTCGGCCTCGTATGCGGCCCCACTGGAGATGTAGACGTAGGCGTCGACGTCGGCGAAGATATCGACTGCAGTGGCGACTTCACGCGGCTTGTACGCGACACAGTCGAAGACTGCGTCGGGTTCGACGGTGAGTTTCGCCGTGCGAAGCGCCTCGCCGTCGGTCCGGTCGCCCTGAACGTGGTGGACGCGGGGGTCGTCGGCGAAAGGGTTGTCGTGGGTCCCACGGTTGAAGATGGTCACGTCGTACTCGTGGTCGAGGAGGTCAGAGACGAGGTGGCGACCGATGAAGCGCGTGCCGCCGATGATGAGTGCGGTGTCCATATTCGGTCGAGGGGGTGCGCGGTGAAAAACGTGAGAGAATCGGTGGTGGGTTCCGGTTCGACAGAGGACGGTGGTGGGTTCCGGTTCGACAGAGGACACCGGAAAACACCCAGACAGCGACGGATTACGCTTGCTGTTCTCGACCGTTGCAGTCGGCTTATCGGGTGGATAATGAATTACCATACCTCCGAACCGGGAGTCGTGACAGACGACCGAAACTCACTGACCAGACGCACAGTTCTTTCATCGACTGCGCTCCTCGCCGGGGGGTCACTCCTCGGTGGAGAGGTACTCGCTGCCGACGGGTCCGATACTGCGGCGGCTTCCGGGGCGTGGCCACAGTTTCAGGGAGGCGCGGCGCACACTGGGTCGAGAGCGACCGACCCGTTTGGAACGACAGCGTTGCGAGATGCGTGGGCAGACGTCGAATTCGAGGTCGCTCCCGCAGGATCCACGGGTATCGTCGTCGCGGACGGCGTCGTCTACATGGGAATGCGCCTCGGCTATGGCCTGTTTGGTGCGTACACCACCGACGGGTCGCTCGTCGAGATAGGCAGCGGTGAGGGCGGTAGCTACAAATTGACGCCCGCAGTCGCAGATGGGACGCTCCTCGTACCGACGAACGAGGGACTCGTGGCGTGGGACACGAGTTCCTACGAGGTCCAGTGGCAGACGAGTACACCCGTCTTCACCGCCGCTGTCACTGCAGATGGGGCCGTCTTCGTCGGCGAAGATACGACGGACGACGGGGACCCCGATAGCCTCGTCGCCTACGACGTCGCCGACGGAACCGAACTGTGGCGTCGTGACGTGACGTTCCGCCGCTTCGAAGACGACCGGGTGATGAACAACATTCTGAGTTCGACGTCGCCTGCGGTGGCGGATGGGACGCTCTACGTCCCCACAGAGACCGGCGTTCTCGCGGCGAACGCGTCCGACGGTTCGACGGTGTGGTCGTCCGCGAGTGACGCGACGAGTGTCTCGACGGTGAGCGTCCACGATGGGACTGTCTTCGTCGTCGGCACCGCAGAGACGACGTCCGTCTACGCCATCGATTCGAACACTGGGGAGACAGTGTGGCGACACGAGGTTCCGGACGTCGGCGGGTACGACCCTGCCCTGACGCTCGCCGTCGGCGCGGAGACAGTGGCCCTGACGACGACCGAAGGGACCGTCGTCTCACTGGACGCTTCGACCGGCGAAGAACAGTGGAGCGAACCCGGCAAGACCCTCTCTGACTACAGAGTTTCGTTCAACGCACCGCCACTGATTGCCGACGGAAACCTCTACGTCAACTTCGACATCGACGTCAATTCCGGTCTCGCCGTCTTCGACGCACAGTCCGGCGAGTTCCAGAACTGGGTACCCGGCGTGGGTGGCGATTACGCGATGGCCCACGACGGTGACATGCTCTACACGCCGGGAGAAGCAATCGAGACGCACCCCGACCCGCCCGCGGCACCGACGCCGAGCATCGAACCCGAAGCGACGACGCCCGGGGCGTGCGTCCCGACGTCATTCGACGTCGAGTTCGAAGAGAACCTCACCGAAGACGAACGGTCGAACCTCCTGTTCGAGTGGGACTTCGAGAACGACGGCGGCGTGGATAGTCGGGTCGCTGCCGTCAACGTGGACCCAGAACACGAGTACGACGTTGGGGAGTACACCGCTCGCCTCGTCGTTCGGAACCAGTACAACCAGACCGCTGAGGCGACGACGACGTTCAAAGTCGTCGAATGCGAGGGTGAACTGGACCCGAGCATCGAAATCCTCACCAAAGACCCGACAGCGGAAGAACCGATAACCTTCGAAGTCACCGGAGCGGGCAAATTCGACTCGTACAACTGGGAGTTCCAGGGACCGACGACCATCGTCGACGGCGACGGCGACGACAGAAGCGAGACTGTCATCTACGACTACAGCGAGTACGAACTCGTAGAAGTGGATGTCACCGACATCTACGGCCGGCAGGCGCATACACAGACGATGATATCTGTCGCACCCGCTGACAGCGACGACTCGGCTGACGACGGAAGTGGGTCGACTGATGATGGAAGCGGATCGACTGATGATGGAAGTGGGTCGACTGATGATGGAAGCACAGACGACGGAAGCACCGATGGCGGGACAAACGACGACTGTATCTAGTCGTCTGTCGACGTAGCACCCCCACACCGGGGTGACCTCACTCCACGCGTTCGAGGACGATGCCGTCCTCGAATCCGCCACGCTCTGCGGCCTTCTCGTTCGCCATCGTTTCGACCCCCTCCCAGCTTTCGGGTCGTCGGTCGAGAACTGCATCCACGACGGCGAACACGTCTGCCAACTCTTCGATTCGACCCGACTCGGCGAACTCCTCGTCGCTTGCGGTGTGGACGACTGGCGTCTCTCCCGACTCGCGGATGATTCGAGGGATGTCGTCGCGGACGAGTTTGTCGTACACGCGGGGCATACCATCGAGTTCGGATAGCAGGTGAAAAAATGGGGGCGTCGGGGAGGGGTCGCGGTGTCTGTACTAGCCGTCGGTGGAGAGACTGACGGTGTCGGTACTCTGGTTCCCGTCGGGTCCGGTCACGCGGAGCGTCACGTCGAGTGTCCCACAGAAGTCGAGCGTAATCTCGGTTTTCGGACCGCGCGCTTCGAACGGCGCGCCTGTCCCAAACTGCCACTCGTAGGTTTCGACCTCACCGGTCGAGGCCGTCCCGTCGAGGCCGACAGTGGTTCCCGAGTCGAGGTCCTTCCGCTCGGCGTCTTCGGGGTCGGTGACGATGCGGGCGACCGGTGCGTCGGAAGCGCGCGGGAGGTTCTCCGCGTCGGGGGCGGTGGAACTCCCTTCGAGGGCGACCACTCCGTCTGAATTTTCGTACGATTCGCCGGTCAGGTAACCCACGTAGACTCGCCCCCCTGCGAGTGACGGTGTGGCCGCCTGACGGTGGTGTTGGTTCTGGTTATTCCGGACTAGATAGGACCACCGTTTAGACCCATCTTCGGTAGCGAACGCGTGTACCACCGGGTACCGCTTTTCGAGTTCGAACTCACCGGTGGTCTTGGGGAGTGCACTTCCGCCGACGTAGACGGTGTCGCCGGCGACACTCGGGTCTCCGTGGAGTTCGGTCGATGAGTCGCGTGTCCACAGGAGTTCGCCGGTGTCGGCATCGAGTGCGTAAACCGTCGAGAGGATGCCCGCTATCGCCACCGAGTCGACATCGAGCGAGGTGGTGACGTAGACGGTTCCGTTTGCGACGGCCGGTGCACTGACGAATCGTGCTGACTCCTCGCCCTCGGGTGTGAGCGTGGTCTCCCACTCGACGCTCCCGTCGTCGGTACTGTGTGCGACAACCCGGTTCACGTCCCCGGTTCGCCATCGATTCCCTGCCGAGCGATAGATTCGTCCGTTTTCGAGGGCCGAATCCACGAAGTTCACGCCGTCATCGACGGTCGTCTTCCACAGGATGCTTCCGTCGCTCGCGTCCCACGCGACGAGTTCGTTCTTCGCGTCGGTGTGCGTATACATCCCGTAGAGTGTCCCCTCTTCGTACAGGTGGGCGTACGTTCGGTAGGAGGCGTCTGTACGCCACTGCACCGCACCGGTTTCGGGGTCGATCGCGTCGATGGTGGTCTGCTGTTCGGCGGGGTCTGCTCGTGCGTTGGCCAGGTGCGAGACGTAGAGCGTCCCGTCGGCGACGAGCGGCGTCCCTCGCCAATCGTCGTCCGGATTCTCGTAGTTGTCGGGGGTCTTCTGCCAGGCCATCTCGCCTGTTTCGGTGTCGAGCGCGTGAAGTCCGCCGTACTGGACGTCCGGGTCTTCGTACCCCGCGTCGCTCGTCAGGATGAGTGTTCCCTCGGCAACCGCCGGCGTCGCGGTCACACGACCGATACCCGGAACGTCCGACCAGAACTCCGGTGCGATATACTTCCAGCGTTCTTCGCCCGTGTCTGCCTCGTAGGCGACGACACCCCCGCGGAACGTACTATCGTTGAGGAAGAATGGCTGGTAGATAGCACCGTCACCAACGACAACTTCGTCCACGTCGGAGTCGTGCCACGTTCCGTCGACCCACGACACGGTTGCGTACTCCTCGTCGGGTGCGGATTCGGGAGTAACTGCACCCGTGCGTCCCGGTTCGGCACGGGACTGCGCCCATCCGGTTGCAGCGACGGTGCTGGTGTCTGCGTCTGTCGTCGAGTCACTGTCCGCCAGCGACGTTCCGGCGACACCAGTTGCCGTAAGGGCACCGAGCGTTGCGAGGAACGTTCGTCGGGAGGGTTTTCGGAACATCTCCACACGACGATGCGCCCGAACTCCCCATCATTATCTGTGTGATAATTGACGTGAAACAGTTCCCCAGAAACGGTCACTCCCCTGGAACGGCAACGCTACCCGTCGGTAGAGAGACTGACGGTGTCGGTGCTCTGGCGGCCGTCGGGTCCAGTCACGCGAAGCGTCACGTCGAGAGTGCCGCAGAAGTTGAGTGTGACTTCGGTGGTCGCGCCAGTCGTATCGAACGGCGCGCCCTCTCCGAACTGCCACTCGTAGGTTTCGACGTCACTCGTCGAGGCCGTCCCGTCGAGGACGACAGTGGTTCCGGAGTCGAGGTCCTTCCGCTCGGCGTCTTCGGGGTCGGTGACGATGCGAGCGACCGGTGCGTCAGAGGAGCGCGGGAGGTTCTTGGCGTCGGGAGCAACGTCGCTTCCCTCCAACGCGGCCACTCCGTCAGATTGGTCGGACCCCTCGTCCAGACGGCCCACGTAGACGAACCCGTTCGAAAGCGTCGGTGTGGACGCTCGCTTGGTGTCTGTGCTGTCCTCTCGAAGAAGGTAGGACCACTGCTCAGACCCATCTGCTGCCGTTAGTGCGTGAACGGTCGGAGAGCGTCCCCCACTTTCCGTCTCGCCGGTGTACTTCGGAAGTGCGCCGCCACCGACGTACACTGTGTCGTCGTCGACGGACGGGTCACCGCGGAGTTCGGTCGAGGTATCGTGTGACCAGACGACTTCACCGGAGTCGGCATCGAGTGCGTAAACCGTCGAGAGAACGCCCTGTTCGGACGAATCGGCTCGGAGGGCGGTGGTCACGTAGATTCTTCCGTCGGCGACTGCCGGTGCGCTGATGAACCGCTCCGACTCTTCGCCTTCGGGTGTGAGTACAGTCTCCCACTGGACGCCTCCGTCGTCGATACTGTGTGCGACAACTCGGTTCCGACTGCCGGTACGGAACTGATTACCCGAAGACCGGTAGATACTGCCGGTCCCTGCGGCCGAGTCGATGAAGTTCACGCCGTCTTCCAGAACGACTGTCCACCGTCTGCTCCCGTCGTTCGCGTTCCACGCGACGAGTTCGTTCTTCGCGTCAGTGTACGTCGCCGTTCCATAGATGGTCTGGTCGACAGCCACGTTAGGGTAGACCCGGTACGACGCGTCGGAACGCCACTTTACCTCACCGCTTATGGGGTCGATCTCCTCGATGACCATCTCCTGCTGGTCGGGGTCTGCGCCGACGTTTGTCAGGTGTTGGACGTAGAGGGACGCATTGGTGATGAGTGGTGTACCCACCCACGCATCGCTCGGATTGTCGTAGTCATTCGGTGTCTTCTGCCACTCGATTTCGCCAGTTTCCACGTCGAGCGCGTGGAGTCCACCGTATTTGACGTTGGAGTCGGTGTACCCCGCCTCACTCGTCAGGTAGAGCGCTCCTTCGGCCGTGGCCGGTGCGTGGGTTACGCGGCCGATTCCGGGCTCGTCTGCTCCGTACTCCGGAGCGAGATATCGCCACCGTTCCTCACCGGTGTCACCCTCGAAGGCGACGACGCCCCCGCGGAAGGTCTTGTCGTCGACGATGTACGGACGAAACACCGCCTCGTCCGTGACGATTGGTTCGTCGACAGAGACGGCGCCACCGCTTTCGCTGCGCCACGCCTCGGTGACGTACTCCTCGTCAGGAGAGGATTCGGACGCGACTTTACCGGCTCGCCCTGGTCCTGCACGGAACTGTGCCCACCCAGTGCGTGGCCAATCGATCGAATCGATACTGCCGTCTTCTGCCGTCGAGTCACTGTCTGCGAGCGAGACTCCAGCGACGCCGGTTGCCGTGAGGGCACCGAGCGTCGTCAGAAACGTCCGTCGGGAGGGTTTTCGGAACATCTCCACACGACGATGCGCTCGAATCTCACATCATTATCTGTACAATAAACGACACGAAACAGTGTGGTCGGGCGGAGAGTTCGAGCTAAAACGTGGTACAGCGGCCGAAGTCGGCCCCGTGGTTGACGACCGACGTTCAGTCGTCGCTGGTGGTCGCGGCACCGACGTTGTCGACGCTGGCTCCGGCGATGACGCCTGCTTTCGGCGGCAGTTCTGACCGAACGTCCTGTTCGGGGTCCTCGGCGATGACGTCGGCGTAGACGTCGGGCATCACCTTCACGAAGTCACTCAGCGTGTGTTGCCAGTCGTCCAGCAGTTCTGCGGCGAGGTTGGAGTCGGTGTACTCGAGGTGGTTCTCGACCAGACGCGTGAGCATCGCAACGTCTGATTCGTCGAGGGTGTCTTCGAGCGTCACCATGCCGGTGTTGGTCTTCGCGGCGAGTTCGTCGTCGGGGTCGTAGACGTAAGCGACACCGCCGGACATGCCAGCGGCGAAGTTACGGCCCGTCTCTCCGAGGATGGCCACGACGCCACCGGTCATGTACTCACATCCGTGGTCGCCGACGCCTTCGACGACGGCCTTCACACCGGAGTTGCGGACGCCGAAGCGTTCGCCGGCGAGGCCGTTGATGTAGGCTTCACCCTGCGTTGCACCGTAGAGTGCGACGTTGCCGATGAGGATGTTCTCTTCTGCGACGTAGTTGGCCTCGGCGGGCGTCTGGACGACGACGCGGCCACCGGAGAGGCCTTTGCCGACGTAGTCGTTCGCGGCCCCGGTCAGACGCATCGTAACGCCGTCGGCGAGGAAGCCAGCGAACGTCTGGCCGGCGATGCCGGAGAACTCACAGCGGATGGTGTCGTCCGGCAGGCCATCGACGCCGTGGGTGTTGGAGATGCGGTTCGAGAGCATCGCGCCGACTGCGCGGTCCACGTTCGAGAGTTCGCGGTGGATGACGACGGGGTCGCGAGTTTCGATAGCATCGCTGGCCTCGTCGATAAGTTTGTGGTCGACGTGCGTGTCGACGTCCGCGTGGACCTGGTCTTCGGTCTTCCGGCGGGCACCCGATTCGGGTTCCGCGAGGACTGCCGAGAGGTCGAGATGTTTCGCCTTCTCGTGGTCCGTCTCGATCTGCCGGAGGAGCGACGGCCGACCGATCATCTCGTCGAGCGAGGTGAAGCCGAGTTCGGCCATGATTTCGCGGAGTTCCTCCGCCATGAACGTCATGTAGTTGATGACGTGGTCTGGCTGGCCGGGGAACCGGTTACGCAGATTCTCGTTCTGGGTGGCGACGCCGACCGGACAGGTGTTATCCTGGCATTGTCGGGCCATGACGCACCCCGAGGTGACGAGCGGAGCAGTCCCGAAGACGTACTCTTCACCACCGAGGAGGGCGGCGATTGCGATGTCGCGGCCGGTCTTCAAGCCGCCGTCGACTGAGACACGAATGCGGGACCGAAGGCCAGTCGACCGGAGCATCTGGTTCGCCTCGGCGAGGCCGAGTTCCCACGGGAGGCCTGCGTTTTTGATAGACGTCTTCGGCGACGCACCGGTCCCGCCGTCGTGGCCCGAGATGTGGACCACGTCGGCTTTCGCCTTCGAGACACCTGCTGCGATGGTGCCGATGCCTGCTTCGGAGACGAGTTTGACGTTGATGTCGGCGTCCGGGTTGGCAGACTTCAGGTCGAAGATGAGTTGTTTCAGGTCTTCGATGGAGTAGATGTCGTGCAGCGGTGGTGGCGAGATGAGGCCGACGCCCGGCGTCGCGTAGCGAACGTGGGCAATCATCTCGTTCACTTTCTTGCCGGGGAGTTGACCGCCCTCTCCGGGTTTCGACCCCTGTGCCATCTTGATCTGAATCTCGTCGGCCGACGAGAGGTACTGCGAGGTGACGCCGAAGCGGCCGGATGCGACCTGCTTGACGTTACACTCTTTTTCGGTGCCGAACCGTTCCGGTGGTTCGCCACCTTCGCCGGAGTTGGACTTGCCGCCGATGCGGTTCATCGCGATGGAGTTGTTCTCGTGGGCCTCCGGCGAGAGACTCCCGAGTGACATCGCAGCGGTCGAGAAACGCGTGACGATGGACTCGACGGACTCCACCTCGTCGATATCGACGGATTCGCGGTCGGGTGCGAATTCGAGGAGTCCGCGTAGCGTCAGCAGGCTTTCGGACTGGTCGTTGACTAACTCGGCGAACTCTTTGTACTTCTCGTAGTCGCCGGCGCGGACGGCCTGCTGGAGCGTGCCGACGGTCTGGGGGTTCCACCCGTGGCGGATGCCGGACGACCGGTTTTCGAACTCGCCCTGGCGTTCGAGTTTGGGGTCCGACCCGAAGGCAGCGGCGTGGCGCGTCAGCAGGTCGGTCTCGATGACGTCGAGGCCGATTCCTTCGGTGCGAATCTCGGTTCCTTCGAAGTACTCGGCGACGAAGTCGGAGTCGAGGCCGAGCGCTTCGAAGATCTGCGCACCACGGTAACTTTCGACCGTCGAGATGCCCATCTTGGCCATCGTCTTGAGGAGGCCGTCTTCGAGGGCGTGAATGTACGCCTCGATTGCGGCCCCTTCGTCGGCACCGTCTGGGCCGGCGACGATGTCGCCGATGGTCTGGTAGGCGAGGTACGGGTTCACCGCGCCTGCGCCGTATCCGATGAGGGTCGCGAGGTGGTGGACTTCGCGCGGGTCACCGGATTCGACGACGAGGCCGGCACGGTTCCGCAGGCCGTTGCGGACGAGACTGTGGTGGACCGCGCCCGTCGCGAGGAGACTCGGGATAGCGACGCGGTCAGGGCCGACGTCGCGGTCGGAGAGAACGACGATGTCTGCACCGTCTTCGATAGCCGCTGATGCCTCGTCGCGGACTGTCTCGATGGCGTCGCGGAGGTCTCCGCCGCGCTCGTAGGTGATGTCGACGACTGCGCTCACCATGTCGTCGTCCATCTCTTTGATGGCCGCCGTCTGTGCGTCCGTCAGAACTGGTGAGTCGAGGACGAGTTGTCGTGCGTGGTCTTCAGACTCGTCGAGTAAGTTCCGCTGGAAGCCAAGCCGTGACTCCAGACTCGTCACCAGTTTCTCGCGGATGTAGTCGATTGGCGGGTTCGAAACCTGTGCGAACAGTTGCTTGAAGTAGGTGAACAGCGGCCGGTTGAAGTCCGACAGCACCGAAATCGGCGTGTCGTCACCCATCGACCCGATGGGGTCTTTCCCGTCGCGGGCCATCGGTTCGATCATGTGGTTGAGCTGGTCGTGGGTGTAGCCGAACGCCGCCTGCGTCGCACGGAGTTGCTTGATGTTTCCGCGGGCGTTCGTGTCGCTCTGGTCGGCGAGTTCGTCCAGGTGCCGCTGTTGGTCACGTACCCACTCGCCGTACTTGCTGTCGGTGAGTGAGTCGAACACTTCGGCGTCTGGGATGACGCGCCCCTCCTCGGGGTCGGCCATGAAGATTTCACCGGGGCGGAGACGGCCGCGAGACTCCAGTTCCGCCGGGTCGGTGTCGAGCGCGCCGACTTCGCTGGCGACGATGAGTCGGCCGTCGGTCGTCACTTCGTACCGACACGGACGGAGGCCGTTACGGTCGAGGACGGCAGCGATACGGTCGCCGTCGGTTGCCGCGACGAGTGCAGGGCCGTCCCACGGTTCGACGAGCGATGCGTGGAAGTCGTACCAGTCACGGCGCGACTGGTCCATCGCGTCGTCGTTGCGGTAGGCTTCGGGGATGAGCATCCGAAGGACGTGTGGGAGTTCACGACCGCTCTTGAGGAGCAGTTCGACCACGTTGTCGACGCTCGCGGTGTCGGACTGGTCGGCCTTCGTAATCGGCTTGAGCGTCTCGATGTCGTCACCGAACGCCTCGTGTTGGAGGTCCGTCTCGCGGGCGCGCATCCAGTTGACGTTCCCTCGGATGGTGTTTATCTCGCCGTTGTGGATGACCTGTCGGTACGGGTGGGCGAGGTGCCACGCGCCCAGCGTGTTGGTCGAAAAGCGAGCGTGAACGAGTGCGAGTTCCGTCTCGAACCGTTCGTCGCTGAGGTCAGGATAGTACGCAGGGAGTTGCTCTGCCGTGAGGAGACCCTTGTAGACGAGCGTCTTGCGGTCCAGCGAACAGACGTAGAACCGACCTGCGCCGGCGAGTGCGAGTGACTCGACCGCTTTCTCGGCGGCACGTCGCCCGAGGTAGAGCGCTCGGTCGAACTCGTCTTCGTCCATCTCGTCTGTGGGTTCGACGAGCATCTGCCAGGTGTCGGGTTCCGACTCGAGTGCGGTTGCGCCGAGACCGGAGTTGTCCGTCGGCACGTCGCGCCAGTGGAAGACTGAGAGGCCGTACGCTTCGAGCGATTCTTCGACAACCGCCGAGACGCGTTCACGCACATCTTCGTCGGTTGGCATGAAGACTGACCCGACAGCGTACAGGTCGGGGAGGTCACCTTCGACGATTGCTTCGAAGAAGGCGTCAGGTCGCTGGAAGAGGATTCCTGCGCCGTCTCCGGTGTTCTCCTCGGCCCCGGTGGTACCACGGTGTTCGAGGTTTTCGAGGAGTTCGAGACTGTCTGCAACGACTTGGTGCGAAGAGCCGTTCTCGAGGTCTACAACGGCCCCTACGCCGCAGTTTGAGCGCTCGTCGGTGGGGTCAGCTAACCCAGCACGAGCAGAGGGTGTGTCTATGTGTGGCTTGGTCATATCCCTCTAAATTCACTACCGGCATAAGCCCCTTTTCCTGAAACCATAAGGGTGTTACAATAGCATATAAGGGAATATCGATTGTTGGTATTTCCTCTAGATACCTTTCGACGGTTGCCGAAGAATATAATTAACCGTGTAGAACCGCCGAGCAACCCGTTCAGTAGGATTTCGCGAAGTAGGCGGTTTCTTCTGCGGGTTCGCCACAGACGGCGCAGTCTTCGCCGTGGTGGGTCTCGCTCTCCTCGTCGTCGAGGGGAACCATGACGATTTCCGCGGCGATTTGCTCTTTTATCTCGTCTTCACAGGACTCCTTGCCACACCACGGCGCTTTCACGTAGCCACCGTGCTGGCCAATGGTTCCGAGAATCTCGTTCCGCGAGGACGCCTCGCGGATGTTCGCTTCGAGGTTCGCTTCGGCGGCGGCGTAGAGTTTCGCGTAGACTTCGTCGAACTGGTCGAAGACGGCCTCTGCGATGTTCTCGCGGTCGAGTTCGACCTGTTCGCCGTCGGGTCGGTGGACGACGGTGACGACGTCGTCGTCGACTTCGTTCGGGCCGATTTCGAAGCGGACCGGGACGCCCTTGAGCTCCCACTCGTTGAATTTGAACCCGGGGTTACGCTCGTCGCGGTCGTCGAGTTCGACACGAACGCCCGCGTCTTCGAGTTCGTCGGCGATGTCCTCGGCGTAGTCGAGAACCTTCTCCTGGGTGTCTGCCTGCCAGATGGGGACGATGACGACCTGTTCGGGGGCGACAGTCGGGGGCAAGACGAGCCCCTGGTCGTCCGAGTGAGTCATGATGAGCGCGCCGAGCGAGCGCCACGAGAGACCCCACGAGGTGGTGTTCGCGACCTGGGTGTTCTCGTCTTCGTCGGTGTAGGTCAGGTCGAACGCCTCTGCGAACCCGGTTCCGAGGTGGTGTGAGGTCCCCGCCTGCACCGACTTGCCGTCGGGCATGAGCGCTTCCACCGTCGTCGTCGTGTGCGCGCCGGGGAACTTGTCGTGGTCGGGTTTCGCGCCACGGAGGACCGGAATCGCCAGCAGGTCCTCGTAGACCGACTCGTACTGGTCGAGGCGGAGCATCGTCTCCTCCCACGCATCGTCGTGAGTGGCGTGGGCGGTGTGGCCCTCCTGCCAGAGGAACTCCTTCGTTCGGAAGAACGGTTTCGTCTCGGTCGCCTCCCAGCGAACGACCGAGGCCCACTGGTTCACGCGGAGCGGGAGGTCACGGTGGCTGCGCACCCACTGAGACATGTAGGGTGCGATGATGGACTCAGACGTCGGTCGCACGGCGAGGCGTTCTTCGAGTTCCTCTCGACCTGCCTGTGTGACCCACGCGACTTCGGGGTCGAACCCTTCGACGATCTCCTTCTCGCGTTCGAGATAGCTCTCTGGAATAAACAGCGGGAAGTAGGCGTTCTGGACGCCAGTGTCCTTGAACAGGTCGTCGAGGTAGCCCTGGACCCGCTCCCACAGCGCGTATGCTCGCGGGCGTGTGACGATGAACCCGCTCATCCCCTCGGGGCCGTAGTTCGCGAGGCCTGCCTTCTGGACGACTTCGGCGTACCACTCGCCTGTGTTGTACTGTTTCGACTCGGTGATTCCGAGTTCCTGCTCGTCGCTCATTGCCCATCGGTAGCCGTAGCGAACCCTTAAACGCCCCGAAGGGGGCCGGACACTGGCATCGTCGTCGTCGCTTCGAAACCTGTCTCTCACATCACCAATTCTTCTCGAGTGTCGGTCGTGTAAGAAGACACCTAGCTACATATTCCACGAACACGTACCTGCGAGTTGGTGGATGGTGTGCTAGCAATAGACAGTACCAAGAGCGACAAGCGTCCGACTTCACAGCGTCGGCCGATTCGAATCGAGCTCTGGGTTCGCAGTGGAAAACGACCAGAGTTCGAACCAGTACTCGAGCGGTTAGACGACGCAGTAGAACGCGGCAGTATCGACGACTACACGGTCGAAACGTGGGGTAAATTCGTGGATATCTCGGGACGTCTCTCACCGACTGAGCGGCGCGCCCGCGACAAACTCCAGTCGTACGCGAGATGGAGTGCGAATCGAGGCGAACGGCTCACGGGGTTGGGTGACCCGTTCAAACGAAGCGTCGGCCGGATGGGGCCAGAACGTGTGACGCGACGGACGCCACGAGCGGTCATGGCTGAGTACGAAGACAGAGTACTCTCGCACGTCACCGCGTGTGAGCAATCGATGGGTGCACTCCGAGCACGAGTCGACGAACTCGAATCGCACATCGAACCGGAGTGGCCGAGCAGTCCGATGACTATCGAGTGGTAGTCTGGTGTCCGAAGCGCTCTCTCGAACTTTTTGACGATGTTAGTGCGTGCTGGAGAACGGTGAGTCTCGCTCGCGCCACGACCAGCCGGGGAGAATCGTTTGAAACCCAGCGGCGAGTGCAGCGTCCAGGTCGTCGAGTCCGGCGGGGCCGTCTGTGTGGACTGCGACGTCGGCAAAGTGGAACGTCGCCTCTGCGAGGAGGCCAAGTGGGTCACCGCCGGCGATAGTCGCTGCGAGTTTGCGCCCGAGCACCTCGTCGACGATGAACCCCGGATAATCCCCTTCGACGTCTAATTCGCGGAGAAGACGGATGTAGGCTGCGACGTTCACAGCCACGTCGCCGCGGACGAACACGTCGTCGACGGCCGCGAGGTAGGTCTGTTCGTCGACTTCGCCGACGGTGGTATCGAAGAGCGTGCCGAGTCGGCCTCTCGTCTCGTTGATAAGCGGGACGACGACGTCTGCCCTGTCGCGAACCCATTGGTGTTCGTCGCTCACCGCGTTCGGTGTGAGTTCCATGCCCCACCGAACGGCGGCGATATGCTTCGGTTTTGCGAAGGGTTTTATACTGACGAAACGGTACACTCGGATAAGCGGGTTTTCCCCTGCCTCTTCCCGCAGTCGAGATACCACTATACAGTTCACTATGCTCTCTTCGCCGTCGACCGAGAACGGAACCACCACGTGTGGACCGTCTCGTGTTAACGCTCCTGAGGCAGCGGTTCCCGAGACCTACCGGCACTGGTCCGGATAGGTCGCTCGTAACTATGAGTTCCGTAGATAAACAACTCGAGAATCTGAAAGCAGAGATTACGAACGAACTTCCACGCGACATCTCGGTTTCCGACGTCAAGTACGAGGGTCCCGAACTCGTCGTCTATACACGCGACCCGAAGAAGTTTGCCAAGAACGGTGACTTGATTCGGAAACTCGCGAGTAAGCTCCGAAAACGAATTACGGTTCGACCGGACCCCGACGTCCTCTCGGATCCTCGTGACGCCGAACCGCAGATTATGGCCGTCATCCCAGAGGAAGCAGGCGTCACCGACCTAGACTTCCACATCGATACGGGCGAAGTCGTCATCGAAGCGCAGAAACCGGGCATGGTCATCGGTCGACACGGGTCGACCCTGAGAGAGATTACCCAGGAAGTCGGGTGGACTCCCGAGGTCGTCCGCACACCACCAATCGAGTCGTCCACCGTCTCGAACGTCCGCAACTTCCTGAAACAAGAACGCGAAGACCGTCGCCGTATCCTCGAACGGACCGGTCGGCAGATTCACCGCGAACAGCTCTCGAACGACGAATGGGTTCGTATCACGACGCTCGGTTGCTGCCGCGAAGTCGGGCGCGCCTCTTTCATTCTCTCGACGCCCGAGACGCGCATTCTCATCGACTGTGGAGACAAACCCGGGTCCGACGACGTGCCGTACCTCCAGGTTCCCGAGGCACTCGGTTCGGGCGCGAACTCGCTGGACGCCGTCGTCCTCACCCACGCTCACCTCGACCACTCTGCACTGATTCCGCTGCTGTTCAAGTACGGCTACGACGGGCCAATCTACACGACCGAACCCACGCGCGACCTGATGGGTCTCCTGACGCTCGACTACCTCGACGTCGCGTCGAAAGAAGGCCGCACCCCACCGTACGAATCCGAGATGGTTCGTGAAGCTATCAAGCACACCATCCCGCTCGAATACGGCGACGTGACCGACATCGCCCCCGACGTGAAACTCACGTTCCACAACGCGGGACACATTCTCGGGTCGTCGGTATCCCACTTCCACATCGGCGATGGCCTCTACAACGTGGCGTTCTCCGGCGACATTCACTACGACGACACGCGTCTATTCAACGGCGCAGTCAACGACTTCCCACGGGTCGAGACGCTCGTCCTCGAATCCACGTACGGTGGTCGCAACGACTACCAGACCGACCAGGAAGACTCCGAAAAACGCCTCATCGAGGTCATCAACGAGACGTACGACCGCGGCGGCAAGGTCGTCATCCCGGCGTTCGCCGTCGGTCGCTCGCAGGAGATTATGCTCGTCCTCGAACAGGCGATGCGCGACGGCAAGATTCCGGAGATGCCCGTCCACCTCGACGGGATGATTTGGGAGGCGACGGCCATCCACACGACGTACCCCGAGTACCTCCGCGACGAACTTCGCGACCGCATCTTCCACGAGGACGAAAACCCGTTCCTCGCCGACGAGTTCAACCACATCGACGGCGGCGAAGAAGAACGACAGGACGTCGCCGACGGCGACCAGGCGATTATCCTCTCGACGTCAGGGATGGTCACCGGCGGCCCCATCATGTCGTGGCTCCGCCACATCGGCCCCGACCCGAAATCCCGACTCGTCTTCGTCGGCTACCAGGCACAGGGAACCCTCGGCCGCCGTATCCAGAACGGATGGGACGAGATTCCAGTCAACGACCGCGACAACTCCGGCCGCTCGAGCACGTTGAAGCTCAAGATGGACGTGGAGACGGTCGATGGCTTCTCCGGGCACGCCGACCGACAGGGCCTCGAGAACTTCATCAAGACGATGAACCCACGACCCGAGAAGGTGCTGTGTGTCCACGGTGACGAACGCTCTGTGCAGGACCTTTCGTCTGCGCTCTACCACAACTACAACATGCGGACGTTCGCACCGAAGAACCTCGAAACGTTCCGCTTCAAGTAACTGCACCCGTTCGAGACGCGTTCTCGCCGCAGACTGTTTCCTCGTCGTTTCCCGTGCCGAACATTAATGACTACTCTCGAACGAGTGAGTTCTATGCGCCTCGCACTCATCGCCCACGACGAGAAGAAAGACGACCTCATCGAGTTCGCAAACCAACGAATCGAGGACCTCGAACGTTTCGACCTCATGGCGACGGGGACGACGGGAAAACGCCTCATCGACGCGACGGGTCTCGATATCGAACGCAAGCAGTCCGGGCCACTCGGGGGAGACATGCAAATCGGTGCCGAGATCGCCAGCGAGACGTGCGACGGCGTTATCTTCCTCCGCGACCCGCTGACGGCCCAACCGCACGAGCCAGACATCACTGCTCTCCTCCGTATCTGTGACGTGCATCAGACACCACTCGCAACTAATCTCGCCAGCGCAGACGCTGTCCTCGACGAACTCGTCGACCAGGTGCAAGGCGAAGCGTGAGGCGATGGGCGGTCGTGCCGATATATCAATCCTGAGAACGTCGGCGTACTCTTAATTATCAGAACGAAGTAGCGGGCGTATGGACGCCGCGATTCGTGTCGCTCTAACGCTGTTCCTCGTCGTCGTGCTTGCGACTGCACCTGTCGCGGCCGCGAGTAGTCCGACCTCGCCGTGTTTCCCCGGGGAGGGCCACCAGTTCGATATCGGAAGTGAGACTGCCGGAATCGACCTCGTCGTCTTTCTCTCTATCTTTGAGAACCTCGGCAAGCCGGGTGGGTTCGGCATGGAGGCCACCGGCGGCATCGGGAGTACGCCGATCGTCCAACTCCGTGCTGGTGTCGCGTTCGACGGCGTCGGCCCCGCGACTGCGTTTCTCTCCAATCCATTCGCCCGGTTCAGCGTCGTCTACGACTACTCGATGAATCTCCCGATGTTCGCAGGGACGGGAGTCGAGTCGTCGTACGAGGACGATGGGTCGCCAGTGAGTGGGCTGAAAACGAAGTCGTGTTAGTCGGTTGTGGGTGCCGACCCGGTCGGTCGTTGCTTAGTCGTCGGCGACGGTCTCGGCGGGGTCGACTACTTCTCCCATCTCTGGATTCACTCCCACGCGCTCGCACACATCGTACATCGGACACGCCTCCGGGTCCTCCAAACACGCCGGTTTCCGCGCCGTACAGTACTCGCGGCCGAACTGAATCATGGCTGTGTGGCCAAAGCCGCACTTCTCGGCGGGAACGTCGCGTTCGAGATAGTCACGAACGGTCTCGTGGTCGGCGTCGGCGGGTGCGATGCCGAGACGACGCGAGATTCGGTGGACGTGCGTATCGACGGGGAATACACCTCCGCGCCCGCCCGCGAAGAGCAAGACACAGTCGGCCGTCTTGGGCCCGACTCCCTTCATCTCCAGCAGTCGGTTCCGAACCTCGGCGGGATCCGCTTCGCGGACGTAGCGGTCGAAGTCTGCTTCGCTCCCGAAGTCGGCCAGTACCTCCTCGGCGACGCCGATGATGAGTTTCGACTTCTGGTTGTAGAGGCCGGCCGAGCGAATGGCCTCGACAAGTTCCTCCCGGTCGGCCGCAGCGAGTGATTCGGCGAGGTCTGAACTGTCAAACCGAGCCATCAACGCGTCGTGCGCGGGTTGGCTGGCCTTGTCGCTCGTGTTCTGACTCAGAATCGTCCGGACGAGACACTCGAATCCACCTTGGCCACCGTAGGCTTTCCGCCAGTACAGGTCACCCAGTCGGTCGATGACCACTTCAGCACGCGTCGCTGAAGAGGGGTCGGCAGCCTCGAACGCCGCAATCTGGCCGCCGCCGGTGGGACCACCGCTGATGTTCTCGGACGGTTCGTCGGACATAGTCGGGAGATACGGGCCGACAGGGAAAAGCACCACTCGTCTCGCTGGTCGTCTGCGAGGAGATACGACGAGCGATTATTCGACGTCGATAGTTAGCGTGAGAGGTGCACCCACTACCAGCGCGGAGACGAGTTTGTCGTCGAACCCGGCCGCGGCGTGTTCTGCGCCGACCATCCCGGTTCGGTCGTCGACGTAGTCGCTCGTCCGAAAGACGATGCTCCGGTCGCCGTCGAAGGTGAGGTCAGGGTGGCCGCGTCCGCGAACGGTCTGTTCGAACGTGCGTTCACCCGTGTCGACGCTCACGGTGACGGTGATGGTCGCATCGTGTGACTGGCACGCCGCGACGAACTCGTCGTCGAACTCGGCGGGAGTGCGGTCTGCTTCGATGCCGATGATACAGTCGCCAGCGGGCGTGAGCCAGTCGTCGCTCGTCACTTCGAACGTACTCGTGTGCTCGGCACGCACGTGTTCGTGGCCGCGCGCACGAATGACCTCTCTCATGGCGTTCCGTGGGGGACGATTGGCTTTATCCTCCACGATTTCTCCGGGTGTTTATAAGCGGGTTTGTGAATCGCTAACATGCCAAATATGGCAGTTGTGGGCGGTGTGGTAACGGTTTTCACCCGATTATCCACCGAAGTCTTTATTAATCGGACGCTTGTATGAACATGTACCTGAGCGCCTCCGGCGTTCCGGCGGCATAGCACGCAGAATGATCGGGAATTCTTATCCACGGTCGATTGCACGCAATGAGCAGCCGCCACGCACGGAGCGGTGATGGTATCGAGGATTGATTACGCATGGTAACGAAGCAGGAAGTGCTCAACGAGTTCGATGTGCAGGAACTCGAGGAGTCACGAAACATTGATCTCCCAGAAGAAAAGCTCGAGAGCGGCTCGAAAGGCGAACTCATTAAACTTGCCGGTCAACTCCGTGACCGCCGCAACGAACTGAACCAGATGGCCTCCGAGCGCGCCTCCAAGCGCGACGACCTCAACGCGATGACACGCGAGAAGGTCGACGAGGCGCAGACGCACCGCGAACAGCGAGACGAGATGAACTCGCAGGTGCAAGAGCACAAGAACAAGCGCAACGAGCTCAACGCGAAGGCCAACGAGCTGTTCGACGAGGTCGACTCGATGAAGAGCGACCTCGAACTCGACGACGGCAAGGACATCGACGAGCTCAAAGAGGAGATCGAGCAACTCGAGTTCCGCCAGCAGACCGAGGTTCTCTCGACGGAAGACGAGCGCGAACTCATCGAGAAGATCGAGAACAAGCGCGACGAACTCCACCAGAAGAAGGAGAAAGTCGAAGAGAGCGGTGACCTCGAAGAGCTCATCGCCGAGGCCGAAGAGGTCCGTTCCGAAGCGTCCCAGCACCACCAGAAGGTGACCGAGCTGGCCGACGACGCACAGGAGCACCACAACCAGATGATCGAGGCCTACCGCGAGGCCGACGACATCCGTGACAAGGCCGACGAGATGCACGAACTCTTCGTCGAGGCCCAGGAAGCGGCCGACCGCCACCACGAGGACTTCGTCCGCGTCCAGAAGCGCCTCCGCGAACTGGACAAGAAGGAAGAACGCCAGCGCAAGGACTCGCGTGCCGAAGAGCGCGAGGCTGCAAAGGCCGAGGCCGAGGAAATCTACCAGAAGTTCAAGGAAGGCGAGACCCTCGAGACCGAGGACCTCATGAAGCTGCAGAAGGCCGGCCTGCTCTAAGCCCGGTTTATTTCTCTCTCTTCGTCGCAGACGCGACGTATCATTTTTATGGCGACTGCGCCCTGACCGTCAGGTGTGAGTGATATCTCGTGACGAATCAGTTTACACGCCTCTTTCGAGTAGCAGTCGTCCTCGTCGTCACCGTTCTCGCGGCCATCGTCGGGTGGGTGCTCTTCTACAGCGTTCCGTCCGACCTCGCGGAACTCCTCGGCATCCTCCTCATCATCGGAACGGTCGTCACCGCACTTCGGTTCGGCGGGCAACTCGCCGAGTCGGTGTTCCCGACCTACGATGTCGCCGAAGTCGCCGTCGAAGGGCCCATCACGCGTGACGGTGGAGGCGGGCGGATTCCCGGCCGCGGTGGTGGGATGCCCGCCGACGACATCGTCGACCAGATAGACGCGGCGTCTGCCGACGAAAACGCCGAGGCGCTGGTCCTCAAACTCAACACACCCGGCGGTGAGGTACTCCCGAGCGACGACATCCGACGGGCCGCCGCCGACTTCGATGGACCGACCATCGCCTACGCGACCGATACCTGCGCGTCTGGTGGTTACTGGATTGCCAGTGGGTGTGACGAGTTGTGGGCACACGACGCCAGCATCGTCGGGTCGATCGGCGTCATTGGGTCGTCTGTCAACGCCTCCGAACTCGCGGAGAAGGTCGGTATCTCCTACGAACGGTTCGCCGCCGGGAAGTACAAAGACGCCGGCAGCGTTCTGAAAGAACCGACGGACGACGAACGCGCGTACTTGCAGGGACTCATCGACGACTACTACGACGACTTCGTCGAGCGCGTGGCCGAGGGACGAGAGATGGACCCCGAAGCCATCCGAGAGACGGAAGCCCGGGTCTATCTCGGAGAAGAGGCACACGAACTCGGACTCGTCGATTCGCTCGGCACCCGCGACGACGTCGAAGATCGATTGGCAGAACTCCTCGACCGTGAGGAAGTATCGGTTCGTGAGTTCACGCCACAGGTCAGCATCGCTGACCGCCTTCGCGGCGGGGCCGAGGGTGTCGCGTTCGCGTTCGGTGCTGGAGTCGCATCGTCGTTCGACGTCGACGACGGGTTTTCGTTTCGCCACTGACGACTGGGAGGCTTTTTAGCCCACGACTGCATTCATTTTCCACGTGACAACACTCGTCCTCTGTGTCGACCGTGCAAACGACATCGGTCGGAAGTCGGGACTCTCGACGCCTGTCGTCGGATGGGAGGCCGTTCGGTCGCTCGTCACGGACGTCGGGCTCGCGGACCCTGAGGATTCGAGTGTCAACTGCCTCCTCGAAACGTTACGCGTCACCCGCGAACTCAGAGACGAACGCGAGGATGCAGAAATCGCCGTCATCTCCGGGTCGTCTGAGTCGGCCATCGGTGCAGACCGAGCAGTCGCGACACAACTCGACACGTTAGTCGAACAGTACGACTTCGATTCTGCGGTAATCGTCATCGACAGCGCAGAGGACGAACGACTCGTCCCCGTCATCGAGAGTCGCCTCCGGGTCGATGCGGTCGACCGCGTGGTCGTCCGGCAGGCCCACGACATCGAGTCGACCTACTACCTCCTCAAGCAGTTCCTCGCCGACGAAGAACTCCGCTCGACGGTGCTCGTCCCCCTCGGTGTCGGGTTGCTCCTGTTGCCACTGCTCCTCGTGCAGTTCACACCCGCGGTGGCGCTGGCCGGACTCGCCGCACTCCTCGGTGCTGTACTTCTCTACAAGGGACTGGCAATCGACGAGTTCTTCTCGAACGCACCGGAACAGGTTCGCGACGCGCTCTACTCCGGTCAGGTGTCGGTCGTCACCTACGCCGTGGCGGCAGGATTGGCTATCGTCGGCCTGTTCCTCGGTGCGCTGGCGGTTCGGACGCCCGGCACGACCGGTGACGAGTTGCTGTTACCGTCGCTGTTGTTCGTCTACCACAGCGTTCCGTGGTTGGCGCTCGCCGCCCTCACTGCGAGCGCGGGTCGCCTCCTGGACGAACTCATCGGAAACGAAGTGGTCTCGACGTCGTACATGAACCTCCCGTTCGGCGTCATCGCGATTGGGCTGGTCCTCAGGGGATTCGCGGGATTCCTCCTCGAACGGCAAGGCGAACTCGCGCACCTCGTCCTCCTGGGACGACTCGAACTCTCGCCGGCCCAGCGACTGGTGATGTTCATCGTCGCCGGCATCGTCATCAGTCTCGCCGGGGTTCGCATCTCGGCGACTGTCTCGGACGAACCACTCGACGAGATTTCCGAGACGCGAGCAGAAAATTAGCGTCGCTCGGGTATCGACTCGTCGTCAGTCGAGCGCGCGGTACTCGCCGTGTTTGACACCGATGGCGAGACAGACTGCACCGAAGACGAGCATCGTTGGCGTCACCATCATCAACACGGTACTCGTCGCCATGACACCCATCCCGACGAGTGCCGCCGTTCCGACCGCGACGAGACCGACGAGCAGTGCGACTGTCTTTGGGAGGTCGAACTCCATGCGAGTCCGTCAGGACTCGGCTCCCAAATCCGTTGTGGCTCAGATTCGGAAACACGTCGGTCGGGAACTTACCAGAGTGCGAAGTCTGGGTCGAGCCGGCGGTCGACCTGTTCGATGGCGTCGATTGCCTCGATATCGCTGTCGTCGAGTTCGAGCGAGAGCGACACCCAGTTGTCGCGGATGTGGGCATCACTCGTCGCCTTCGGAATGGCCGTGATTCCCTTCTCGCGAAGCCACGCGAGGGACACCTGTACTGAACGGACAGAGACGAAAATTAGTTCCAAAAGCCGGACTAGAGTTCCGACAGTTCGCGCAGTCAGTACTTCGGTTCCGCGCCGGAGAGGTTGTAGAGTCGGTCCATCACGTCGTCACGACTCTCTTGCCACGACTCGAAGGCACCCGGCCGCGACGGGTAGGCGTTGTACACGTCGGTTATCTCGTCGGCGAGTTTGCTGACCTTGTAGAGTTCGTAGAGTTTGCCCCAGTGACCGAACGTCTTGACGAGCGTCTCTAGCTTGAGGCCGAGACCCATCGACGAGGTGCCGGAACTGAGTGCGTCGGCGAGTTGCTGGCCGGGGACGGAGGCGACGATGCGCGTCAGTTCGTCCACGTCGTGAGCACCGCCCCAGATGTTGTAGAGGTCGACCGCAGCGAATCGCTTGCCGAAGTCGGTCATCACGTCACGGTTGTACTCCCAGAGGTTCGCTTCGCTCACGTCGCCCTCCGAGATGGCGCTGGCGGCCCGCTTGACAGCCCAGTGTGCAGACTTCGCAGCGCCGGGGATGCCGCCGCCAGTCGTCGGATTGACGTGGCCTGCGGCGTCACCAGCAGCGATGAAGCCGTTCGCGACGGCGGAGTCGTAGGGTCGGCGGGTCGGGAGGGCAGCACCGAGTTTGCTCGTGACTTTCGCCTCGTCGAACTCGGGGCGTTCGGCGACGTGTTTCTTGAGGTCCTCGACGAGTTTCATCGGCGGCTTGTTCATCTGGAAGCCGAGACCGACGTTGATTTCGGTCGGCGTTCGCGGGAAGTACCAGACGTAGCCGAGTTCTTCGGTGGGGCCGAAGACGATTGCGTCGTGGTAGTCGACCGGGTCGGGAACCTCCATCACTTCGCGGTAGGCAGAACAGAAGTGCTGGTACGAGACGTTCGTGTCGAATCGCGTGCCACTGAAGTCGGTCTTGTCCTGGAGAATCGACAGCGACCCAGCGCCGTCGATGACGACTTCTGATTCGTATTCGACGACCTTCCCCTTACGCTTGCCACGGACACCGGTGACGAATCCGTCGTCGTCTTGGACCACGTCCTGGACGACAGTGTCGAAGTGGATGTCAGCACCGACGCGTTCTGCTTCTTCGAGGATTATTTCACCGTAGCGCTTGCGGTCGAGGACTGCACCGGGTGCGCCGAACTCGACTTCGAGGTCGTCTCCCTGTGGGTTCTCGAAGATAGCACGGCGAATGTTCTGGTTGGTGAACGCTTCGTCTTTCAGATAATCGAGGTCGATTACGTCGGGGAACGTACTCTTGCCTTTGATGGCATCCCCACAGGCAATGTTCCCTTTATCCTCCTCGGACTTTCGCTCGACAATCACCACGTCGAGACCTTCCGAGGCAGCCGTCGCTGCAGCGAAGGCACCCACCGTTCCTCCACCGACGACGACTATATCGTAGGATTCCGCTGGCATATCAACCGAAGTTGATGCTGCCGTAATAAAAAACGACCGTATATGGACCTCACAACTTGGGGGGATGGGTGGGCTGTCCGAGAGAGCCGCTCGCTAACTCGTCGAGAAGAACTCACACGCGGACCTGTCTTTGTACTCGATTGTAGCCTGAGCGAGACTGTCATGGTGTCAGAGCGCCTCTAGAGGCGTCATGCGATTGCTTCGACCTGCCATTGCGCTCGCGTTCGTGGTCGTCCTCGCCGGGTGTCTCGGCGGGACGACAACCATCGCGGCGTCCCCAGCGACGATTCCCGCGTCGGCGTACGAATCACACGGGTACGTCCACGGTAACAGCACCGTCGTCCCCTTCTCGTACGACGTTGGGGCCGGCCCTGCCTCGCAAACTGTCGGCGTCGAAGTGTGGGTGTCTGGTTACTCGAAGACGACGGCAGACGACGACGTGACGGTCCTCGCCGTCGTCTCGTCGCCAGACAGGGAGGTCGCCGGGCAGTCGGTGAACCCACTCGCGAACCTCGGCAACCGAGAACTCGTCGGTGTCGGACTCGGCTACCTCGCAGACGCGCAGGCCCTTGGCAACGTCCCCGAGGTCAACGGGCTTCGTGAGGTCGACGCCCGAACCGTGACGATACTCGGCGACGAGACGGAACTCGTCACCTACGAGGGAACTGTCGTCGTCGAACCCGGCGAGACCACTGTGGACGGCGAACCAGTCGCCTACGAAGGTGGCAGCGCAGACGTTCGCATCCACGTCGCGACAGTCGAACACGATGGCGACATCATCGTCGTCGTCGCAGTCCACGAGGCGAGTGTGGACGAGACGGATTCGATTGCGTCGCTGGCGAGCGCTATCGAACATCCGGGAACGGTCGAAAAATCGGGAACGTAAGTGCGTCGCGAGTGAGTTAGTAGAACTCGCGGACGAGGTCCATCGCGTCGTCGGGTGCGCCCGACGGGATGTCGGACATGTTCTCCGTGACGCCGAACTTCTGTTCGTAGGAGACAGAGTTCTCGTCCTGGTAGAGGATTCCCTCGAACTCTTTCGAGGAGTCGAGAATCTTGTCCTTGGCGGCGTCGAAGTCGGTTGGGTCGTGGTCCGTGTCTGCGAGGTCGACGAGGTTGTCGCGGAAGTAGTCGTAGGTGTCGACGTCGTTGAACGTGACACACGGACTGAAGACGTTCACGAAGCCGAAGCCATCGTGTTCGATAGCCGCCTGCACGATTTCGGCGTGGCGCTTGTGGTCAGTCGCGAACGACTGCGCGATGAACGTTCCGCCGGCGGCCAGCGCGAGTGCGAGCGGGTTGACCGGCGGCTGTTTCGGCCCTTCGGGCGTCGTCGACGTCTCGAAGTCCTCACGCGAGGTTGGCGACGCCTGCCCCTTGGTCAGGCCGTAGATACGGTTGTCCATGACGGTGTAGGCCATGTCCACGTTGCGGCGGACGGCGTGGATGAAGTGACCAGCACCAATCGAGTAGCCGTCACCGTCGCCACCGGCGGCGACGACGGTCAGGTTGGGGTTGGCCAGTTTGACGCCTGCGGCGACGGGAAGCGAGCGCCCGTGGACGCCGTGGATGGCGTACGAGTGCATGTACGTCCCGATTTTGCCGGAACAGCCGATACCGGCGACCACGAACGTGTTGTCGGGGTCGGTGCCGGAGTTGGCCAGCGCCTTCATGATACCGTTCATCGTCCCGAAGTCCCCACAGCCGGGACACCAGGTCGGTTGCTTGTCGGATTTAAAGTCGGTGAAGCGAACGTCTGAGCTCATGCGGAAACCTCCTCTTTGTCGAGGGTAGCTTTGATTTGGTCTGCGAGTTCGTCCGCCTTGAAGCGGACGCCGTCGTATTTGTTAATGCGCTTGACACGGGTCAATGTGTCGTGCTCGACGACGTCGGCGAACTGCCCCGTCGCGTTACACTCGACGACGATGACTTCGTCGGCAGCCTCGATGTCGTCGGAGAGGTCAGGTCGCGGGAACATGTACGGGACCGACAGGAAGCGAACGTCGATGCCGTCGTCTTCGAGGAAGTCGAGCGCCTCGATGAGCGCACCCTCGTTCGAGCCCCACGAGAGGATGAGCGTGTCGGAGTCGGGATTCCCGAACTCACGCGGTGAGAAGTCTTCGGTGGCTTTCGCCGTCTCGACCTTCCGTTCGCGCTTGTCGACCTGTTTGACACGCATTCCTCTGTCTTCGGTCCGGCGACCGAGTTCGTCGTGTTCGAGACCCGTCGACATGTGTGCGCCCTGTGCCGTGCCGGGGAACGCACGCGGACTGATGCCGTCGTCGGTGAGGGCGTGTGGCTGGAAGCGACCCTTCTCGTCGAGCCATTCGTCGATGGAGTCGTCGTCGACGACCTTGCCGCGGTCGATTTCGACTTTGTCCATGTCGAAGGCTTCCGGCGGGAAGGTCTGTTCCGTGACGGCCATCGCGAGGTCGGCCGCGACGTAGACCGGAAGCTGGTACTTCTCGGCCATGTTGAACGCTTCGACCGTCTTCCAGAAACACTCGTCAATGCTCGTCGGCGCGACGACGAAGCGTGGAATCTCGCCGTGGCCACCGTAGAGCATCATGTTCAGGTCGCCCTGTTCTTGCTTGGTCGGCATCCCCGTCGAGGGGCCCGAGCGCATGACGTCGACGATGACGAGCGGCGTCTCCGAGGTGGCGACGAGACCGAACGTCTCGGTCATCAGGTCGATACCCGGACCGGAGGTTGCCGTCATCGACCGTGCACCGGCGCGTGCCGCACCGAGTGCGAGGTTGATGGCTGCGAGTTCGTCTTCTGCCTGCACGACGTGGCCACCGTAGCGTTCGATGCGACCGGTCAGGTACTCCATCACGTTCGTTGCGGGCGTGATGGGGTAGCCAGCGTAGAAACGGCATCCAGCGGCGATGGCACCCATGCCGATTGCCTGGTCACCGTTGATGAGGATGTAATCGTTGTCCGTCGTTTCGAGGTCGTAGTCGAACTCGTAGTCGTACTCCTCGTCGACGTATTCGAGTCCTGCGCGAGCAGCTTTCTTGTTGTTCTCGACGATTGCCTCACCTTTCCCACCGAAGCGCTTCTTGAGTGCGCTGTCGAGGTTCTCGATTGGGAAGTCGGCGACGGCGCACGCCGCACCCAGTGCGACGACGTTGCGCATGATAGCGCCACCAGCTTCCTCTGCGAGTGCCTTGAGGGGAACGTCCAGCCCTATCATCCCCTCCGGGATTTCGACGTCAGCCATCGTCGAGCGGTCACCGTCGTAGATGATGACCGACCCGTCGTGGAGTTCGTCGAGGTTCTCGTCGATCGTGCGTTGCGTGAGTGCGATGAGGACGTCGAGTCGATCAACAACACTCTGTACGGGGTCGATGGCAGTCCGAACCTTGTACGCCGTGTAGCCACCGCGGATTCGCGATGCGAAATCCTTGGAGGTGAACACGTGGCGTCCAGCCCGGGAGAGTGCCTGAGCGAAAATCTTCCCCGTTGAGTCGATACCATCGCCAGCCTCGCCGCCGATGGCCCAATTGAAGTCCGCAGGCATGCTGAGTGAAATCTACCCATAGCCGGGTCAAAAGCCTTCTGAAAAATTGCGTCCTCCCCCACAGGTGTCAAAAAACGAATACTGGGCTCTCAGGCTTCGAGAGTGTATTTTTCATGCCAACACCCTCGTTGATTAGGCACTCTCACGTCGTAGGGTGGACAAACGTCCAATTACCTCGAATCTGGGAGCTATCGGAAACGGTAACCGGTTTCTCTCGAGTCGGTCTGTCGGTGGTCGTGCTGGAAGGCAAGGCCCTTGTGAGCGTGCGCCGAATCGGGCCCATGGACGCTACCGTCACCGTTACTGCGGCCCGTGAGGTTGGACCCGGAACGGTCGCTATCGAGTTCGAATCGCCAGCGGAGTTCGAGGCCAAACCGGGCCAGTTCGTGAAGCTCTCGGCCACTGTGGACGGCGAGTCGTACGCACGGTTCTACACGCTCTCGTCGCCGGGTGTCGCAGAGACGTTCGAAGTGACCGTCGGTATCGACCCGGAGGAAGCCGGCCCGTTCAGCCACCACCTCGAATCACTCGCTGCGGGCGACACCATCGACCTCTCCGGCCCGTTCGGCCAGAGTTACTACGACGGTGAGTCGCGAGTGGTCGTCCTCGCCGGCGGCCCCGGTATCGGCCCCGCAGTCGGTATCGCCGAGGCCGCCGTCGGGGACGGAAACGAGGCGGCAGTCGTCTATCTCGACGACGCGCCCGCGCACGAGGACAGACTCGACGCCCTCAGCGACGACGGTGCGAGTGTCGTCGTCACCGACGACGAGGCTGCCCTCACTGACGCCGTCGCTGCCGCGCTCTCTGGCGACAGTGGAGAACAGGTGTTCGTCTACGGCTTCGCCACGTTCGTCGATGCAGCAGTCGAAGCACTTGAAGCGGCCGGCGGTGACGCCGACGCGGCGAAAGTCGAAAACTTCGGCTAAGAGCGACCGAGTCGCTCGGCGCTTATTCTACTGGTTGCCACGCCGTGAGGACCGCCACTGCCAACGCACCACCGACCCATCCGACGAGGCCCACCACTGCCGCGAGTGGGGACGCTGCGCTCCCCGTCTCGACGGCGACGCCGAAGACGAGCGACCGAAACGCGCCGTTCGGACTGACGGCGAGCAGGTACGGGACTGCGTCGATGCCGATTGTTCCCGAGGTGAGGCCAGCGACCGCCGCCGCGTCGACGCCGACGACGAACGCGACGAGCAATCCGACGGCGAGGGCGAGTGCCTGCCGCGCGGTGCGTGCTGCCGCGGAGATAGCGAGTGCGACTGCCGCCGTCGCCAGTGCGAACAGCACTGCGAGGACGGCGAAGCGGACGAACGCGACGGGTGAGTCGGCAGCGGCGTTCAACGCGAGAAACGTCGATTTGTCGGGAGACAACAGGGGAACCGTCGCGGCGGCGACCAGAAGCGACCCGAAGACGATGGTGACGAGCGCCAGACTCCGCCCGAGGAAGACGCCGCCGACGTAGGCGACCCGAGAGACGTCGAACGTTCGAAGCACGTCCAATTCCCCGGATTTGCGGTCGGACAGCACCGCGCGATAACAGAGTGCGAACGCGAGAAGCGGAACCAGTGCCTCCACGAAGGGGACCAGGTCGAGAACGAGTGGGACGTATCCGCCGCGCGACCCGGACCCTGCGGCCGCGACGGCGACGACGCTGAGTGCGAACACGACCGAGAGTGCGACGACTGCCGGTGTTCGCACGACGGTTCGGAGTTCGCGGGTCGCGGTGGCGAAGAGGTCCTGCAGGTCGCTCGTGCGGGGACGCGCGCCGGTCATCGGCCGTCCACCCCGTCGGTCGAGACGAGTGTTCCAAACGCCGTCTGGAGGTCGGACGCGCCGGTCGATTCGACTATCTCACTGGGTGCGGCGTCGGTGACGAACCGGCCACCGTCGAGGAGGACGACACGGTCTGCAGTGCGTTCGACCGGCCCCAGATTGTGCGACGAGAGGACGATTGCTGTCCCGTCGGCGGCGAGACTCGAGACGATATCGAAGAGTCGTTCGACCATCCCGGGGTCGAGGCCACTCGCTGGTTCGTCGAGGACGAGGACGGCAGGGTCGCCGATGAGTGCCCGGCCGAGTCCGAGCAGGCGAGTCATGCCACCGGAGAGTGCGTCGACTCGTCGGTTCGCGGCGTCCGAGAGGCCGACTCGGTCGAGAATTTCGGAGATGTCCACCGCTCCCTCGACGAACTGGGCGTAGAACTCGAGCGTCTCTTCGACGGAGAAGCCGTCTCGGAACCCCGGTTGCTGTGGGAGATAGCCGACACGAGTGTCACCGTCGGTGCCGAGTGAGACGGTCCCGCTATCGGGGGACCGAACCCCAGCGAGGAACCGAATGAGGGTGGATTTTCCGGACCCGTTCGGGCCGACGAGCGCGACGATTTCGCCCGGTTCGACAGCCAGCGAGACGTCTTCGAGCACGCGAAGGTCGCCGAAGGCGTGTGTCACCCCTGTCGCTTCGAGTGCTGGTCGTCGCATCGAGGAATCGGCATCGGTCGTCTGGGGTGCCTCGGTCACGGGTTCTGTCGCCTCTGTCGCCTCGGTGGCAGGTACATCTCCATCAGACGTTGTCTCTTCTGTCTCAGGCATCTGTCTCCTCCGTCGCGTTGAGTGTCGCGAGGACATCCGGTTGCACAGGGTCCGTTCGTGGTGCTGCATCGACGACGCCGGGTGAGCGGAGTCCGGCGACGTCGTCGCGTGCGGTCCGAAGAGCGTCCATCATCGGTGCACGCGAGAGGGTGAGTGCTGCCGGGTGACGGCCGAGTTCAGCATCGACCGGGCCGGATGGTTGGAACGCTCTGTCGTACACGCCATCACCATCGATATCTTCGAGCGGGAGGGCACCCCAGTAGTTCCCCGCTCCGTTTCGTGTCCACGTGCGCATGGGCCCGTGCGAGGAATCGACGTGCCGCTCGTTGCCGACGATATCGTTGCGGATGACGACGTTCGTCGGGAACGTCGAACTCCCGTGGACGCCCACGTCGTTGCCAACGACGACGTTTCGCGTGAACACCTGCCGGTCGCCAGTGACGGTCATGCCGAATTTGTTGTCGGCGAAGACGTTGTCTGCGACGTAGGTGTCGCTGCCGGCGGGGATGAACCCCAATCCGGACTCTCGAACGTCGTTTCCAACGACGAGATTGCCGACGGGGCGAGTCATGATGATGACCCCGATTCGCCTGTCGCGGACGACGTTGTCGGCGACGAGCACGTCGGAGGTGTACATCTCGTGGACGCCGTAGCGACCGCCTTCCATGTAGTTGTCTCTGATGACGCTCCCGTCGGCACGGTGGGTGTAGACGCCGTCGCGTCCGTCGAGGAACGTCGAGTTTTCGATAACCGAACGCTGGCCGATGAGGACGATGCCCATGAATCCATCAGAGGCTTTCGCTGCCCCGTTGACAGTGACGTTTGCGAACACGCTGTCTGCACTCTCGCGGACGATGATGCCGCTCGATGGGGTGTCGATACGAACGCCGCGAACGACGGATTCGTTCGCCCCGTCGAGGACGATGCCGGCGTCACCACGCCCGTAGGCGAGTTGGACGCGCGTGTCCCAATCGACGGATTCGTTCGTCGAGTTCACCCGCCGCGTTCCAACGTCACCGACGCCCGAGATCGCGAGATTCGCGACCGCTGCACGGTCTGCACGGACGTGGACGACGGTTCCGTTTCCATCGCCGACGAGTCGGGTTTCGGGGCCGGCACCGACCAGCGTAATCGACCGATTCAGTTCGACCGTATCGACGGAATAATTCCCGGCAGGGACGTAGACAGCCGTGTTTTCGGGTGCGGATTCGAGAGCCGCCCCGATGGTCGGTGCGTCGTCACCGACGACAGTCGAGACGGGTCGGTCGACGAGCGCGTCACTCGTCGCGATTGTTTGATTGGCCCAGTCGTGGTGGGCGGCGACTGCCGCGTCGAACGCGGCGATTCGGCTGTCGAGTGGGTTATCTGACCGCTCTCGGAGCGTCTGCCAGTCGACGACTTCGCCGCCGTACTCGCTGGCGAACGACCGGGCCGCGTCAGTTTCGGAGAAGGGGACGGCGATGGGGCCAGATGGGACACGCGCCTTCGAGTCGACGACGAACGCGGCATCGGACACCTCGACCCAGCCGGGTTCTCGGTTGTGTTGCGTCCGGAGATAGCCGTCGTCGTCGACCACCGGAGAGACTGGCGCGTAGTCGGTGACGAACACGGCGAGTGGGTCGCCGAACTGTCGAGTGCTCTCCGCGGATTCGATGTCCGCAGCGGCAGTCGTCACGTCGTAGTATCCGATGACGTAGCGATACCGAGAGAAGTGAACCTGTGCGACGGGAACTTCGAACCCTTCGACTTCAGAAATCCGGGTATCGACCGCAGTCCCGCCGGTCTTCACCGTGTCCTCGAACGGGGCCGGTGAGACGGTTCCCGACGCGGGAACGACGAACGAGACGCTCGCGAGGACGAGCACGAACGCTGCCACGCCCGCGGCCCAGCGAGTCGCAGTCGGGGTCACGAGTGCCATCGGCGGTCAGGTCCCGACGACGACGGAACCGTCGGCTGATGGGTCGTAGACGGCCGACGATGGGTGGTTCGTGCTGCTCTCGACATCACACATGCATGCGCCTACGTCCGCGAGGGGTGATATGCACGATGGTCTGTGCATCGAACCGAGACTCGGACCCGGAATGGGACAACCCGAATCATTAATCATCGTCCATACTGATTTTCGAGCATGTACGACGACGAGGAGTTAGCGTCTATTCGAGAGGCGCGCGAAGAGTGGGAGTCCGAAACTCGTGACCCCTTCCTCGAGAAAGGTGGCGAGCGGAAGGACCGATTCGCGACCGTCTCGAATCACGAAGTCGAGGATATCTACACGCCCACCGACGTGGCCGACCTCGACTACGAAGCGGACCTCGGGTTCCCGGGTGAAGCGCCCTACACGCGTGGTGTGTACCCCACGATGTTCCGTGGCCGAACGTGGACGATGCGCCAGTTCGCGGGGTTCGGGACCGCCCGAGAGACGAACGAGCGGTTCCACTATCTCACCGAGAACGGGCAGACCGGTCTCTCGACGGCGTTCGACATGCCCTCGCTCATGGGCAAAGACTCGGACGACCCGCTTTCGGACGGTGAAGTCGGTAAAGAGGGCGTCGCCGTCGACACCCTCCGCGACATGGAAATCCTCTTCGACGGCATCGACATCGGCGAGGTCACCACGTCGTTCACCATCAACCCCTCTGCACCGGTCGTCTACGCGATGTACGTCGCACTCGCGGACAATCGCGGCGTCTCCCGCGACCAGATCGGCGGCACCTTCCAGAACGACATGCTCAAAGAGTTCATCGCGCAGAAGGAGTGGGTCATCCCGCCGGAACCCTCGCTGAAGCTCGTCACCGACACCGTCGAGTTCGCCGCCGAGGAGACGCCGCGAATCCGTCCCATCTCGGTTTCTGGCTACCACATCCGTGAGGCTGGGTCGACGGCGATTCAGGAACTCGCCTTCACGCTCGCCGACGGGTTCGCCTACGTCGAAGACGCGATGGACCGCGGTCTCGACGTGGACGAGTTCGCACCCCAGCTGTCGTTCTTCTTCAACTCACACAACTCCATCTTCGAAGAGGTTGCGAAGTTCCGTGCCGCCCGTCGCATCTACCACGACGTGATGTCCGAGTGGTACGACGCCGAAGACGAGCGCTCGAAGCAACTGAAGTTCCACACACAGACTGCGGGGCAGTCGCTGACGGCCCAACAACCGCTCAACAACATCGTCCGCGTGACGCTTCAGGCGCTCGCTGGCGTCCTCGGCGGGACCCAGTCACTCCACACCAACAGTTTCGACGAGGCGCTGGCGCTCCCTTCTGAGGAGGCAGTCACGGTTGCCCTGCGAACCCAGCAGATTATCGCCGAAGAGTCGGGTGCGGCCGACGTTATCGACCCCCTCGGCGGGAGTTTCTTCATCGAGAAACTCACCGACGAAATCGAGGAAGAGGCCATGGCCTACATCGAAGAGATTCGCGAGATGGGCGATGGCTCCGTCCGCGACGGCGTCCTCGAAGGTATCAACGAAGGATACTATCACAGAGAGATTGGTGAGGCGTCCTACGAGTACCAGTCGCGCGTGGAAGATGGCGAAGAAGTCGTCGTCGGCGTCAACAAGTACGCCAGCGACGACGACAGTCGCCCCGACCTCCTCCACGTCGAAGAGGCCGTGCAGGACCGCCAACTCGGCCGCCTCGAATCGGTCAAAGACGAACGCGACGACGACGCAGTCGACGCGGCACTCGCCGAACTCCGTGAAACCGTCGAGAACGGCGAGAACGTCATGCCGGTCCTCGTCGATGCGGTCAAAGCGTACGTCACGATGGGCGAAATTATGGACGTGTTCGCCGAGGAGTACGGCACCTACCGCGAGACGATTGGCGTGATGTAACGCACGGGACTGCCATCCCAGTTCTGTCTGTGGTCTAGCAACACTGCCGACGCCGACGACAGGCTACACTGCTCACGCCGACGACAGTCTACACTGCCGAAAACTCCGAAAATCTGGTCATCTGTTTACTCGTCGAATCGGTGCCCCGTCGCCTGATAATCGCACGCCCTCACTGCCGAACTACATAGATTTATCATGGATGATTCTATTGGTTAGCACGTACTATGGTAGACGGTGACGGAGATGGAGAACTAGAGGCACGGCTGGTTGAACAAGAGGAGTTCGAGCCCTCCGAGGAGTTCGTCGCACAGGCGAACGTCTCCGACCCGAAAATCTACGACGAGTTCGAAGAAAACTGGCCGCACAGCTGGGAACGCGCGGCCGAGATGTTAGACTGGGACGAGTCGTACGACCAGGTACTCGACGACTCGAATCCGCCGTTCTACAAGTGGTTCACGGGCGGGAAGCTGAACGTCTCGTACAACTGTGTCGACCGCCACGTCGAAAACGGCGACAAGAATCGCGTCGCCATCAAGTGGGAAGGCGAACACGGCGAGACGCGGACGTACACCTATCAGGACCTCTATCGTGAAGTAAACGAGTTCGCGGCGGCACTGCGTGACCTCGGCGTCGAAGAAGACGACGTCGTCACGATGTACATGCCGATGATTCCGGAGCTTCCAATCGCGATGCTCGCGTGTGCCCGCATCGGCGCACCGCACTCGGTGGTCTTCGGCGGCTTCTCTGCAGAAGCGCTCGCGACGCGAATGAACTCGGCCGATTCGGAGTATCTCGTCACGTGTGACGGCTACTACCGACGCGGTGACGCACTCGACCACCTCGACAAGGCCAACGAGGGTCTCGACGGCGTCGACCACGGCGTCGAGGCGACAGTCGTCGTCGACCGTCTGGGTGACGATGGCTTCGGTCACGAACTCCGCGGCAACCAGCACGACTGGGACGACCTGCTGGCCGACCACGCTGGCGAACGGGTCGACCCGGTCCAGCGCGACGCCGAAGACATGCTCTTCTTGATGTACACGTCGGGGACGACGGGCCAGCCGAAGGGTGTCAAACACACCACCGGCGGCTACCTCGCGTACGCCGCGTGGACTTCACACGCGGTTCTCGACATCGAGAAAGAAGACACCTACTGGTGTTCGGCAGACATCGGCTGGATTACCGGCCACTCGTACATCGTCTACGGCCCACTCGCGCTCGGGACGACGACAGTGATGTACGAGGGGACACCGGACTTCCCGAACCGCGACCGTCTGTGGGACATCATCGAGAAGTACGCAGTCGACATCTTCTACACGGCACCGACGGCGATTCGCGCCTTCATGAAGTGGGGCAGCCAGTACCCAGAGCAACACGACCTGTCGAGTCTGCGCTTGTTGGGGACGGTCGGTGAGCCAATTAACCCGCGCGCGTGGAAGTGGTACTACAAACACATCGGCAACGAGGAGTGCCCCGTCGTCGACACGTGGTGGCAGACTGAGACGGGCGGAATGATGATTACGACGCTTCCCGGCATCAAGAAGATGAAACCCGGCTCTGCTGGCCCGCCGCTTCCGGGAATCGACGCGAAGATCGTCGATACGAAGGGCGAACAGGTCGATGCCGGACGTGCTGGCTACCTCACGGTCAACAAGCCGTGGCCGGGAATGCTCCGCACGCTCTACAACAACGACGAGCGCTTCATCAACGAGTACTGGCAGGAGTACTCTGATACCGACAGCGACGACCCGGCCGACTGGGTCTACTTCCCAGAAGACGGGGCGAAAATCGACGCGGACGACTACATCACCATCCTCGGACGTGTGGACGACGTCATCAACGTCTCTGGCCACCGTCTCGGGACGATGGAGATTGAGAGCGCAATCGTCGGCGTCAAAGGCGTCGCAGAGGCCGCAGTCGTCGGCGGCAACCACGAGGTGAAAGGCGAAGCGGTCTACGCCTACGTCATCACCGAAGAAGGCCAGGAAGAAGACGACGAGATGCGCCGACGCATCATCGAAGGTGTCGAAGACGCCATCGGACCAATCGCGCGGCCCGAGGCGGTCGTCTTCACGCCAGAACTGCCGAAGACGCGGTCTGGGAAGATTATGCGTCGCTTACTCGAAGAGATTGCCAACGGCGACGAGCTCGGTGACACGACGACGCTCCGCAACCCGGAAATCGTCGAGGACATCCAGCGAAAAGTCCAGTCTAACTAATCGCTCGCCGCGTTTTCACGTATTTTTTGACACCATAACTCGGGAGTGTCTCGGTCGTCACGATTCGTCAGTACCGCGCATCAGCCGGTGAGCCCCTCGATATGACGGTGGGTCGAGCGTCGAGAGAAGTGGCACCATCCCGCACATTTATCTCGAACGTTAGTGAAGGACACTACGTATGGAAAAACCACTCCTGGTGACCGATTTCCTCGACCGGGCCCGTCGGTACTACACCGACGAGGAAGCGGTCGTCGCGACGACAGGTGAACGGTTCTCCTACGCGGAACTTGGCGAACGGGCAGATGGATTCTCGGCGGCGTTGCAGTCGCGTGGCGTCGAAAAAGGTGACCGAGTGGCCGTCCTGGACCCGAACACACACTACCACCTCGAAGCAGCCTACGGGACGATGCAACTCGGCGGTGTTCACATGCCGTTGAACTACCGACTCGTCCCGGCGGACTTCGAGTACATGCTCAACGACGCCGAGGTGAAGGCGATTTACGCCGATTACGCGTTTGCGGACAAGATCGAGGAGATTCGAGACGACATCCCCACAGAGATATTCATCACCAACGACCCCGACGAGGTCGATGGCGACTGGGAGGATTTCGACGATATCATCGCCGAGTCCACCGACTACGACCGGCCGGAGATGGCCGAAGACGAGATAATCACCATCAACTACACCTCGGGGACGACGGGCGACCCGAAGGGGGTCTGTCGAACCCACAGGGCCGAGACGATTCACGCCTACCTCATCTCGATGCATCAAGACATCTCAGACGAGGATATCTATCTGTGGACGCTCCCGATGTTCCACGTCAACGGATGGGGGCACATCTACGCAATCACCGGTCACGGTGCGAAGCACATCTGCACACGCGGTGTCGATGCCGAGGACGTGCTCGACGCCATTCGGACCGAGGACGTGTCGTATCTCTGTGCCGCGCCAACGGTGCTTAACCTCTTAATGAAACACTACCGCAGCGAGGGTGGGGTCGAAACCGCGGGTGCCAACCCGGTTCGCGCAGCGACGGCCGGTGCCGCCCCGCCGGAAGCGACGATTCGAACGGTCGAAGACGAGTTCGGATGGCGACTCATGCACGTCTACGGTGCGACTGAGACGGGGCCGCTCATCACGACGTCCGAGGCACATCGATATCTCTCGGGCGATGACGACCGATTCGGCATCAAGAAGAAACAGGGAATCGGCTATCTCGGGGCCGACGTCCGCGTCGTCGACGAAGACGGAAACGACGTGCCGAGGGACGAACAGAGTATCGGTGAAATCGTCGTCGCCGGCAACATGGTGATGGAAAAGTACTGGAACAAGCCCGAAGAGACCGAAGAGGCGTTCACGTCTCGACTGGAGGGCTACTACCACATGGGTGACCTCGCAGTCGTGGACGAAAACGGCTTCATCAGCATCCAGGACCGCAAGAAGGACATCATCATCTCCGGCGGTGAGAACATCTCCAGTATCGAATTAGAGGACACGCTGTTCGACCACGAGAACGTCGCGGACGTGGCCGTCATCCCGGTTCCGTCCGACGAGTGGGGCGAATCACCGAAGGCGTTCATCGTTCCGCGGAGCGGCGACCCAGACGCACCGGGCGTGACAGCCGAAGCGCTCATCGAGTTCTGCCGAGAGCGCATCGCGACGTACAAAGTCCCCAAGGAGATCGAGTTCGTCGCCGAACTCCCGAAGACGGCGACGGGGAAGATTCAGAAGTACGAACTCCGCGAGCAAGAGTGGGAAGACGAAGGCCGGATGGTCGGCGAAGGATAGTTGAGTCGCGGGAGACTCACTGACCTTCGGTTCGCCGGATTCTCCTGAGTTTTAGCGTTTGAATCATCGGACGGCGAGTCACACCCACGCTCGTAGTGGCACTCGACTCTCTCGGACAAACAGCGGGGTCGCTACAGGGGTGAAAGAACGTGAAAACGAAACGGTACGGGAAGGGAACGTCAGGTGGCTTTGGCTTTAGTCGTCGCCGTAGCAGGGGCAGTACTTGAGGCCAAGCTTCTGAGGGTTGTTGTTCCAGGTGTCGAGGACGTTCTTGATGGGTTCGCCGTTGACCCCATTGACGTACCAGTGTTCTTGGCCTTTCTCGGCGTTCTCAAGCCAGTCTTCTGCTTTACGCTTCACTTCACGGACCGTGGAACCTTCGTACGGACCGTACTTGATTGGTTTGTCAAGACACGGGTCGTCCTCCTTTTTCCGGTTCTGGAAGTTCAGAATCGTGGCCATCAGGTGCTTGGCCATGATAAGGTCCTTCGCACCCTCTGACGGGTCGAGGAGTTCGATATAGTCCCCATTCCCGTTGGTGGGTTCCGGCCCGTTTTTCTTCATCTTGGGTACGAACACGTACCCGTAGAGGTCGTACGGATATTCGACTCCCCACGCTTTGGGGTGGTTCGCCCAGTACCCGGGAGTACGGGGGCAGGATGTCGCAGCGACGCTTCCGGAGACTGCTGGGATACCGACACCAATGCCGAGTGCCGACATCGCACCAAGTCGTAGAACGGAGCGACGCGTTGGCGAGAATTTGTCTTTCGTCATGTCAATCAGCCACGAGAGTGGCGAATAGAGAGACGCGATTCGTAGGATTAGTTATAGGTCAGAAATTCACGATTAGATGAATTATATGAGTAACCAGTTCACACGAGATATCAGTTGAACCACGACAATTAGGGACCATATATCGCTTTCAATGACAATAAACGAAACAAGAGTGTCAGGTGTTTCAGATAGTCACGAAGGCGTGTTCGAGACGCTCGGGGGCTGATAGCCACTGGTTTGAATCTAGTCACGTCGTTCTGCCGGCACGCAGTTCAACTAATTATCACGAATCGAGCGGTCGCCGAATTGTCTCCATCGTGTCTTCCAAAATCTAGGATTTCCGGACGTTAGGAAGTGCCGACTCTATTCCGTCAACATCGCTGTGACAGAAAAACTAAGTATGTTACATAATACCATATAAATATACTCGGTATATTTTGCTAATAAATTATACAGATTAAAGGATATATATACATAACAATTATTAACTACCTATTCCCGGTTTGATTATGGCACGGGATACCAAGCCACTCAATCGCAGAGATGTGCTAAAGGCAACTGGTGCAGTCGGTCTGGCTGGACTGGCCGGTTGTACAGGTGGCGGCGGCGACGGTGACGGCGGGGATAGTGGCGGAGATGGCGGCAACGGCGGCGGTGGCGACGGCGGCAACGGCGGCGATGGCGGCGGCGACGGCGGCGGTGAAGAGTACCCATCGCTCGGTAACTTCCCTATCGAGGGAGACACGGCGACGTTTGGGTTCAACGTCCCGCAGTCTGGACCGTACGCGTCTGAAGGTGAGGACGAACTGCGAGCGTACCAGCTCGCGGTGAAGCACCTCAACGAAGGTGGCGGCTGGGTCGACACCCAGTTCGACGACCTCTCGGGCGATGGCGTGCTCGGCTACACCATCGACCACGTGGACGGCGACACGGCGACCGACGCAGACCAGGCACGACAGTCTGCCTCCGGGATGATTCAGCGTGACAACGCAATCATGATCTCCGGCGGGTCGTCCTCTGCGGTGGCTATCGCAGTGCAGGGGCTGTGTCAGAACGAGAAGGTCATGTTCATGGCCTGTCTGACGCACTCGAACGACACCACCGGGAAGGACTGTGTCCGCTACTCCTTCCGTGAGATGTTCAACGCGTACATGACCGGGCAGGCACTCGCGCCTGTCGTCAGGGATGCCTACGGTGAGGGCCTGAGCTTCTACCAGCTCTACGCCGACTACAGCTGGGGTCAGACCCAGCAAGAGTCGATGAACCAGTTCATGACCGATGTCGCAGGATGGGAACAGGTCGAGTCTGTCGCGACTCCGCTCGGAACCACCGACTACTCGACGTACCTCTCCGAAGCACAGAGCTCCGGTGCGGACGTCCTCATCCTGAACCACTACGGCCTCGACGGCGCAAACTCCGTCCAGCAGGCTGTGGACGCGGGTATCAACGAGGAGATGGAGATTCTCGTTCCGCTGTACAACCGTCCGATGGCGGAGGCAGCGGGCGGCGCAATCGAGGGCATCTACGGAACCGTCGCGTGGGACTCCCAAATCGACAACACGCCGTCGCAGGAGTTCACCGAGGCGTTCTCTGCCGAGTACGACCGGAGTCCGTCCGGCCCGGCACAACTCGCCTACGCGCAGACGCTCCAGTACGCCGCAGCAGTCGAGCGTGCGGGAACGTTCTACCCGCCTGAAGTCATCAAGCAACTGGAAGACTACGAATACGACAACATCGGCATGGGCGCAGAGACGATGCGCGGCTGCGACCACCAGGCACAGCGCGACGTGCCCGTCGTGCAAGGTCTCCCGGGCTCAGAACAGGAATCCGGAAAATACTTCGAGATTGTCAACGTCACCAGCCGCGACGATCTCGGCTACGCATGTGATGCAGGTCCGGCCGCCGAGTGTGAACTCGGCTCGTACGAGTAAGGCCGCCTGCCTTCATCGTTATATTAATGAAAGTTAATCGCAGACAACTACGCACACGTAAATGAGAAAGAGTAACATACCCATGGTAGAATCTGTCTCAAGTCGCAGATGTGGGGGTGGTCAGTCGTGAGTATCCTCTCCGACATCATCCTCATCTTGCTCAACGGCCTCCAGCAGGGTGCAATTTACGTCCTACTGGCGGTCGGTCTCTCCATCATCTTGGGGACGCTCAAGTTCGTCAACTTCGCCCACGGTGCCCTCTATCTGATCGGCACCTACGCGGGTGTCTTCATCGCACTGAACATCTCGTTGTCGAACGGGAAACTATTCGAATGGGGCTTTACGACGTTCGGCCTCGATTGGGGCTTCTTCGCCGCGTTGGTGTTAGTCCCGATTCTGGTGTTCGTCGTCGGCCTGCTCATGGAGCGGTTCGTCGCCCGACCGTTCTACGACCGACCCGACACCGACCAGATTCTCGTGACGTTCGGGCTCGCAATCGTCGTTCAAGAACTGTTCCGCATCCTCTTCGGCAGTAACAGTCTCCCCTTCGACCAGCCAGAGACGATTCTCTCGTTCGGTTCGTTCGCGGGGATTCCCGTCTCAGGACCCATCGCACTCCCCATCGTCGGGAACTTCCCGCAATGGCGTCTCTACGTCATCGGCATCACGGCTGTCCTCGTCGCCCTCGTGTATCTCCTCGTCGAGTACACCGACTTCGGACTGGTCGTCCGTGCAGGGACCCGTGACGCAGAGATGGTTCGATTGCTCGGCATCAAGATTACCCGCCCGTACATCGTCGTCTTCGGTATCGGTGCGGCGCTCGCGGGTGTCGCAGGTGTCGTCGGTGGCCCGCTGAACGTCGTCAACCCGACTATCGGGACGAACATCCTCGTTCCGGCGTTCCTCACCGTCGTCATCGGCGGTGTCGGCAGTATCGCCGGCGCAGTCGTCGGTGGCATCGTCTTCGGACTCACGACGGCCGCACTCGTGTCGCTCGCACCTGCGTGGTCACAGGTCGGCCTGTACGCGATTGCAGCAATCGTCCTCCTGACCCGCCCACAGGGTCTCCTCGGTGACGAGGAGGTGGCACCATGAGCGAAAAAGACGCAAACCCAAGTGCAAAAGAAAGCAATCCAAGTGCAAACCAGACGCTCGTCGGCGGCGAACTGTTCGGCCGCTGGGAACAACTCCGCGGCAGAGAAGGAACTGTGGTCGGGGTCACAGCAATCTTCGTCGCGCTCTTCCCGTGGCTGTTCGCCCGCGCGCCCGTCGTCTCCGATATCCTTCAGGGATACCAGAGTCTGGCGACGTTGATTCTCATCTGGGGCATCTTCGCTATCGGGTTCGACTTGCTGCTGGGCTACACGGGCTTGCTCTCGTTCGGTCACGCCGCCTTCTGGGGCGGGGCAGCCTACGCGTCCGGTATCGTCGCGAAGAACATCAGTGGCGACCCAATCGTGATGGTCGTCTCGGGGACGCTCTTTGCGATACTGCTCGCGTGGCTTCTGGGATTCCTCTCACTGCGTCGTGGTGGAATCTACTTCTCCATCCTCACGCTGGCGTTCGCACAGATGATGTACTTCATGGCGGCCTCACCGCTGGCGTTCCTGACCAACGGTGAGAACGGCCTGACGGGCGTCGACGTCGGAAGCCTCTTCGGGGTCATTCACCTCGAAGCCGACATTCCCTCTATCGGCGGGATGCTCCTCGGAACGTGGCTCTACGCCTTCGTCGGCGTGCTCTTCGTCGCCGCAGTCGCAACCGCCTACCGCATCCTCAACTCGCCGTACGGGATGGTCTTCCGTGCGATTCGCGAGAACGAACAACGCGCAGAGTTCGTCGGGCTCAACGTCTGGCGATACAAACTCATGGCGTTCATCATCTCCGGTGCCTTCGCCGGCATCGCTGGAAGTCTCTTTACCATCCACGGTGCGTACGTTCCGCTCCAGTCGCTGTTCTGGACGGAGTCCGGTGACATCGTCGTCATGACGGTGCTCGGTGGTGCAGGGTCGATGTTCGGTCCCGTCCTCGGGGTCGGCGTCTACCTCTACATCGAGAACATCGTCAGCACCATCCAGGTACTGACGATTCCATTCACCGACATCGTGCTCATTCAAGACTTTGGTTACTACTGGCACCTGCTGCTCGGTATCGTCTTCGTCGCCGTCGTCTGGATCGTTCCGGACGGCCTGTGGGGAATGATCGGACGTGTCCGCACGTTCGTCTCCGAGCGTATGGGAGGTGAGCGCTAATGGCGCTCTTAGAGACTGAAAACCTCGTCAAAGAGTTCGGTGGCCTCGTCGCCACCGACGACGTGAACCTCACCGTCGAAGAAGACGAGCGAGTCTCCATCATCGGCCCGAACGGGGCCGGGAAGTCCACGCTCATCAACCTCATCACTCGCCGACTCGACCCGACGAGCGGCGACATTCGGTTCAAAGGCGAGTCTATCGTCAACCTCGAACCGCACGAGGTGGTCCAGCGTGGTATCTCGAAGTCGTTCCAGACGGCGTCGATTTTCCCGGACCTCACGGTCCGAGAGAACGCAGAGATTGCGGCACTTGCCGCCGAGCGCGGCGCGTTCGGCTTCGAGTTCCTGAAACACCGTGACTCGCTCACTGACGTGCACGACGTCGCGCGCGACACCCTCGACTCGGTCGGCTTGCTCGGCCGGGCCGACACCATCGCGACAGACCTTCCGTACGGCGACAAGCGTCGCCTCGAAATCGGAATCGCACTCGCCAGCGAACCGGACCTGCTCCTCATGGACGAACCGACTGCCGGTATGTCTCCCGAAGAGACGAAATCGACGGTCGACCTCATCGAGCAGGTCAAGCGTGACCACGGACTCACCTTCGTCCTCGTCGAACACGACATGGAAATCGTCTTCAGCATCTCCGACCGCATCGTCGTCCTCAGTCGCGGTGGCATCATCGCAGAAGGCACCCCAGACGAGATTCGGGGCAACGAGGACGTGCAAGAAGCCTACCTCGGAGGTGTCGAGATATGAGCCTCCTCGAAATCGACGCCATCGACGCCTACTACGGCGAGAGTCACATCATCCGAAATCTCTCGATGAACGTCGAGGAGGGCGAAATCTGTGCACTTCTCGGCCGCAACGGTGCCGGAAAGACCACGACACTTCGGTGTATCTCCGGTGCGACGCCACCGGACGTTCGAAAGGGTGCCATTCGGTTCAAGGGCAACGATATCACGAGTGTCCCCGCGGAGGACGTCTCCGTGCAGGGAATCTCGCTCGTCCCCGAAGAACGACGTATCTTCCCGAACCTCTCTGTGGCCGAGAACTTGCACCTCGCAGAGGTCGTCAACAACAAGTCCAACACGTGGGGGCGGTCGCTCTCGTTCGGCCACAAGGGAATGACCACACAAGAGGTCTACGACCAGTTCCCCCGACTCGACGAGCGCAAAGACCAGCGTGCTGGCACGCTCTCCGGTGGCGAACAGCAGATGCTCGCCATCGCCCGGGCGTTGAAGCAAAACACCGACCTGATGCTCCTCGACGAACCGTACGAGGGCCTCGCGCCCAAGATTATCGAGGACGTGGAAGATGCAGTACAACGCATCAGCGACGCTGGGACGACGATTCTCCTCGTCGAACAGAACGCCGCTGCGGCAATCAAACTCGCAGACCGCGCGTACGTCATCGACCAGGGACAGATCGTCTTCGACGGGACTTCCGACGAACTCCGAGAAGACAAAGAGACACGCGAGCGCTACCTAGGTGTCTAAGATGGCAGCAGTAAACCCCAACCACCTTCCCGACCCGGAGACGGCCCTCGAGACGCTCATCTCCGCGGGTGCCGTCGACGAGGCACCCGACGGAACGCTCTCGACGACGGCCGACTTCGAGAAGACGTTGGCTATCTACCACGACATCTACGGTGCCGTCTCGACGGAGGAGTTCAACAACACCGTCGCAGAACTGTTCGGACTCGACCCGGAGACCGCCACGGAACGAATCGACGAGTTCGGAATCGAGAGAGAAGACGTCGTCGCGTATCTCGCGGCCCAGTCGTACCTCGACATCCCTGTCGAACAGAACTTGCTCATCGTCATGGCGGGCATCCTCGTCGAAATCACGCCGTCGTCGCCGGTTCCGGCCGAACTCCGTGAACTCGACGACGACTCCTACGAGGCGTTCCTCGACGACAACCCGGACGCCGTCGTCACTGTCTGGCGACGCAACTGCGCACCGTGCGATGAGATGAAAGCAGAGATGGACGCCATCCTCGAACGCGTTCCGGACGGCGTCTCCATCGCGGGCCTCGACGGCGAGGCAGCAGGTGACTTCTGTCGCACGTACGATGTCGACGCTGCACCGTCGGTCCTCTGTTTCCTCGATGGCGACCTGAAAGAACACGAATCCGGCCGCCGGTCACCCGACGAACTGTCGGATATCTTCGGCCGAGTCTACTAGTTTTCCGACTACTTCGTCGCTCCCGTCACCATGACGGGGCGGTCGGAGTTCAGAATCACTGTCTGCGTCACACTTCCGAACAGTGCCTTCCCCGCAGGTGAGCGCTTTCGTCCGGCAGTGACGATGAGGTCGGCGTCCTCTTCGTCGGCGAATTCGATGATGACCTCTGCTGGGTCACCCGACGATTCGTTGACGTCGAACTCGATGCCGTGTTCCTCGAGGAACTCGCCTGCCTTCCGGACGGAGTGTATCTGGGTCGCAGACGCACCGCTCGGGTTGTTCGTGAAACTGTGGATGAGTGTGACCTCCTTCTCCGAGGCCTCACCGGGGAGGTTCGCGACTGCTCGAACACACGCGAGAGCGTGGTCTTCGTCGTCGTCGATGCCGACTACTACGTGATACATAGTACCACGTCCCAGTGGCGGGGCTTAGTATTTGTGTCGAACGTTCGTTTTGATTACTGGCTTCTCGCCGCGTCGTCGTCGAGTCGCGACGAGACGAAGACGACGAGCGCCAGTGGGATACCGAGGACGAGTGCGATCGTCAGCGCACCATACGCAGCGAACCCGAGTGGTGTGGCCGGAAACGGAACGAGAAACAAGAACCGTGGTGCCGAGAGTCCCGAGACGAACGTCCCGGTGAGGAAGCCAGCGAGACCAGAGACAGCGACCAGGGCGGCGTACAACCCGAGGACGAACCGATGACCGCGAACGTTCGAGCTCACAGTTCGCCGTCCGACGTGCACGCGGTTAGCAGTTTTCGTTCCCGTCGTGCAGTACTCCCTTCGTTCGTGCCAACACACCCACTGTGTCGTCTCTGCTGACCACACCGACGAACCTTTTGCTGTACACTCGTTACGCTTCGATATGTCGGATACGGACATCCTCGGAATCATCCTCGGGGCCGTCGCACTACTGATGTTCGTGGTTGGTATCCTCCTCGTCATCTGAATCGCGGTTGTCTTGGAGGCAGTCGTCACGACGGGGAGCGGGTGCACTTTTCAGTGGAGAAGAGCGGTGAGCGACTGCGTATTCGAAAACCGACTGCCTACTCGACGCGAGTGACGACGAAAGCGCTCGCTCTCGAACGCAGTCGCCAAAGAATGAAACCGGGTGTTCGTGTGCTTACTCGTCCGAGGCAGCGTCGGCCTCTGCCACGCCACCGTCGGTTGCGAGTTCAGCGTCGTCTTCGCCGCCGTCTGCGATAGCCGTCTCCAGTTTGCGGTCGAACCAGTGCCACTCGGACGTGAGGAGGCCGTCGTCCGCGAGGTCCCACGGGTCGGCGTCTTCGATCTGTGGCCCTTCGAGCCACGACTGGACGAAGTTCCAGACGAAGATGATCTGGCCGACGAACAGGATGAGTGCGCCGACCGTTGCAATCTGGTGGAGCGTCGCGAACTGCGGCAGGTACGTCGCGTAGCGACGGGGCATGCCACCGTAGCCGAGCAGCACCATGACGAAGAACGTCAGGTTGGTACCGACCATCGACAGCCAGAAGTGCCACTTACCGAGCGTGGTCTGGTACATCCGGCCGGTGTAGATGGGGAACCAGTAGTAGAGGCCGGCGAAGCCAGCGAACGCGATGGCACCCATGACGATGTAGTGGAAGTGACCCACGACGTAGTACGTGTCGTGGAGCACGAGGTCCACCGGAATCGACGCGAGGAAGACACCCGTCACGCCGCCGATGATGAAGTTCGACACGAAGCCGATACAGAAGAGCATCGGGGTCGTGAGTCGAATCTTCCCGTTCCACATCGTCGTAATCCAGTTGAACGTCTTGACTGCACTAGGGATTGCGATTGCGAGTGAGACAGCCATGAACGAGGCCCGGAGTCGCGGGTCGATACCCGTCGCGAACATGTGGTGTGCCCAGACACCGAACGAGAGCACACCGATTGCGAGCGTGGAGTAGACGACGAACTTGAACCCGAAGAGGCGACGGCCCGCGAAGCGGGGGAGCACGAGGCTCACGATACCCATCGGGGGCAACACGAGGATGTAGACTTCGGGGTGGCCGAAGAACCAGAACAGGTGCTGCCAGAGAATCGCACCGCCGTCGACTGCGAAGAACATCGTGCCGAAGTTCCGGTCGAGAAGCAGCATCAGGATGGCGCTGCCCAGAAGCGGGAACGCGAACAGGATGAGACCCGACTGGGTGAGGATGGTCCACGAGAAGATGTCGAGGTTCGCCCAGGTGACCTTCTCGTTACGTTCGGTGAAGATGGTCGCGATGAAGTTGATGGAACCCATCGTGGCCGAGACACCAGAGAGGTGCAGGCCGAGCAACATCAGGTCCACACCGGCGTTCATCTGGTTGCCCGAACCCACACCCGCCGAAAGCGGGGTGTACATCGTCCACGCCGTCTGCGCGGGGATGACGTCTGGGATGGGGAAGAATCCGGCCCAGATGAGGAGTGCCGCCGGCGGCAGGAGCCAGAACGCGATTGCGTTGATACGTGGGAACGCCATGTCGTCCGCGCCGATAAGAAGCGGAATGAAGTAGTTCGAGAACGCCGCGATGATGGGCGTCCCGAACAGGAAGAGCATGGTAATCCCGTGACTCGTGAGCAACGAGTTGTAGAACGTGTTCGAAATCAGTGTACTCGCAGGGTCAGCGAGTTCGAGGCGCATCACGACGACCATCAGGCCCCCCACGGCGAAGGCGACGAGCCCATACGCACCGTAGAGTATCCCGATGTCCTTGTGGTCGACAGTCGTCAACCAGCGAATTACCCCGGACGGCTTTTCCTCCGAGACGTACTGCTCTGTACTTCCGACGGCCCCACCGCCCGCAAGTGGGGTGTACGACCGCCAATCTTCGACCCGCGCGAGCCACGCGGCGACGGCGATGAGGAAGATTCCCATCAACACCGTCAGTGCTAACTGTCCGTTAACCTCCATGGAAGTGCGTCAGGAGTGCAGGGTAATGAAAGGTTCGGGAACGCCCTGCGCTAAAAGGGGATTTAAGCCGTGCCTTCTGCCGATTCGACAGTTTCGCCATCCGCCGATTCTTCGAGTTCTGCCGCTGCTTCCTCGTGCTCACCGTGAAGTGGTTCAGCACCGGGAACAGTTGCCTGTCCGGGCAGGTAGACGGTCGAAGTCTTCTCGGACCCTGCGATGGCCTTCCCCGATATGTACGTGAGGACTGCCAAGAGGACGAACGAGCCGACCATGATGCCGTACTGGAGCCCCGTCGTGAGCGAGTCGAACCCGAAGGGGTTGAACACAGCGTACCCCACGACGAAGAACAGGATGATGACCAGCGGAACCATGTTGACCGTCAGGTCGAGGATGGTTTCCTTGTCGAAGGTCTTACTTACCATACCGGGATACTGGGGACGCCGTTCAAATAGATTGTTGGTTTCTCGTGGCGCGCCCCGGACGTTCAGTGTCGCTCGTCTGAGATGTTATCGTTGCGTCGAAGACGAGGTTCACTTAGTATGGTTGCTGAGCCTCGTTTAGTACTGCTGCTGAGCCACACTTAGTACGGCTGCTGGTCGTACACGAACAGTTCGAAAACGATGCCACCGAGCAGCAGCAACGCACCCGCGACGATGGATGCGTACCCGCGCGTGACGAGATTCACGTCCGTAAAGGCGAGGAAGCCACCGAATGCAAACAGGAGGCCAGCGAGGACGACGACAGACCGCATCGTCGATTTCACGTAGCCTGACTCACGAAGCAGTCCGGCGATGCTCCCGGTGAACAGGAGCAAACCACCGACGGCGAGGGGGAACACGTCGAACAAGAGGCCGAGTTCAGAGAGTGGGATTCCGAGCGCGACGAACACCGGCCATGGACTGGCCGTGCGGTACTGGTCGGAAAGTCCCGGCGCTTCGTCCATACCCGCCAGTTGGACTGTGTCGTAACAAGCCCTTCGGAACGGACGTTACCGAACTGAGACGCCGTGCCGTGTGAGAAAGTCGCTGAGGGCGCGAATCTCGACTGGACTGCCGATGATTCGACACGAGTCGTCGGAGTGCGCGTGAATGGTGACGACGAACCTCGATTCGATTTCTTCTCGCACGTCCTCCAGAATATCGTACGGGAGGATGATCTGCGTGCTATCTCGGAGCATTCCGGGACTCGGCATCGGTCGTTATCCAGGGGGTCGGATTGGCTCAGTATAATCGTGACGAACTTCTTCCGCTCGCACACGCGCATGCGAAACTAAAAAATTCTGACGAATGATTCACGTCTGACGAATGTTCAATTGGCACCGGGCGATTCTGTCACCAGTACATCACGGTGACACTCCGAGTTCGAAGGAAAGGGTTTTTCGACCGACAAGGCGGAAGAGTGGACAATGGGACTGGAGGAGGACATCGAAGAGATCCGCGAGGAGATCTCTAATACGCCCTACAACAAGTCGACAGAGGCGCACATCGGTCGACTGAAGGCGAAACTCGCGGAGATGAAAGAGAAACTCGAGAACCAGAGTTCGGCCGGTGGTGGCCAAGGGTACGCCGTCGAGAAGACGGGTGACGCCACCGTCGCACTGGTTGGGTTCCCCAGCGTCGGGAAGTCGACGCTCATCAACGCACTCACCAACGCCGACAGCGAGACCGGCGAGTACGAGTTCACGACGCTCAACGTGAATCCGGGGATGCTGAAGTACAAAGGTGCGAACATCCAGATTCTGGACGTTCCCGGCCTCATCGAAGGCGCTGCAGGGGGCCGTGGTGGTGGCAAAGAGGTTCTGTCGGTCGTCCGCACCGCCGACCTCGTCGTCTTCATGCTCTCGGTGTTCGAAATCGACCGATACGAGCGACTTCAAACGGAACTCTACAACAACAAGATTCGACTGGACACGTCGCCGCCGAGCCTCTCTATCAACAAGAAAGGAAAAGGCGGCATCAACGTCACGAAGAGTGATAGCGTCGAACTCGACGAAGAGACGATAAAGGGCGTCCTCCGCGAACACGGGTTCGTCAACGCCGAGGTGACGCTTCGCGGCGAGACGACCATTGACGAACTCATCGACGGCATCATGAAAAACCGGGTCTACCTGCCGTCTATCGTCACCGTCAACAAGGCCGACCTCATCGACAAAGACTATCTCCCGACTGTCGAAGAGAACCTCCGCGAGGTCGGACTCGACCCCGCCGAGGTGACGTTCATCAGCGCCGAGGCGGAGAAAGGTCTCGACGCGCTGAAAGAGGAGATGTGGGAGGCACTCGGTCTCATCCGTATCTACATGGACAAACCCGGCCGCGGCGTCGATTACGAGGAACCACTCATCCTCCGCGAAGGTGACACCATCGACGACGCCATCCACGAACTCGGCGCGAAACTCGACGAACGGTTCAGATTCGCCCGCGTGTCCGGCCCGAGTGCTAAACACGACGAACAACAGGTTGGCCGCGACCACGTACTGAAAGACGAAGACGTGCTTCGCATCATCGCCCAGCGGTGACGACCGAGACGCCAGGGGACACCTCACCCGACTCGACTCAGTCCACACCCCGGCCTACGTTCTCTTCTCTCGCAGTCTCGAAATCAGTGAGGCTACTCCTCGTTCTCGTGGCCGGCGTCGTCCCGTGGTCGGTCCAGACGTTTGCGACCGGGTCGACGACGTTTCTGTTCTCGTGGGGACTCCTCAGTCCGTCTCCGCTCAGTGTCACGACCATCACCGACTTCTTCTTCCGGTTCACTGCTGGCCTCCCCGACTACATCCTCGTCTGGCCCGTCGGCGTCGCGTGCTACGTGGTCGCCGTCGCGAGTGCGTTCTCTGGCCGTCTCTTCGACCGGGAAGACGTTCGGGTCACTGCCGCAGGACTCGTGCTGGCTGGCGTGACACAGCTCGAAGTTGCTCGCGGGTTTTCGGTCCAACCAGGTCGGACTGCGTGGCCACTGGGAACTGTCGTGTTGTGGGCCGTTGCCGGGTACGTCTACTGGTCGCACCGCGAAGCGACGAGTCGCTGAATCGAATCAGACCGCTCTCAGCCAACGACAATCGGAGCGAATCCCCTGAGTCCTCGGTCAGTCCGACCCTCTCCAGTCGTCGTCAGCTGGGGCGGTTCTCCTCAATCGTTTGCAGTCGGTCCGACTCTCCTCAATCGTCCGCAGTCGTCTCCGGACGGTAGTTCATACTGACTGTCTTCCACGTCCCCGTTCGGAACCGATAGTAGTTGAGTGCGGCCGGAATCGTCGTTTCGGCGGCGAAGGCGAGATAGAGACCGACCAGTCCGAGTGACGTGACCGACCCGATGTACGCGAGCGGAATCGACCCGAGGAACATCCCGACGAACTGGCTGCCGAACGTCCACTGGGTGTCTCCGCTCGCGTCGAGTGGGCCGGCGGCCCCACCAGAGACGCCCTGGAGAGTGACGACGGCACAGGCGACGTACACCAGATCGATCGCGACAGGAACGGCAGGGTCCCCCGGGTCGCTGACGAATCCGAGGACGATTGGTCTGGCGAACAGCGCCACGATGACGGCCGAGACGAGATACGTCGCCACGGCGAATCGGATGACGTCGTTGCCGTAGGCTTCAGCCTCCTGTTCGTCGTTCTTCCCGAGCGCTTGCCCGACGAGACTCGACGATGCGAGTCCGAATCCCCACCCGGGCGTGTTCATCAGTCCCCAGATGCGCCGGGCGATGACGAACGCTGCGACCACGTCGGGGCCGAAACTGTCGAGAATCGCGAGCATGGGGAACTCTGCGACGGTCCAGACGAGTCCTCTGCCCATCACCGGAATACCGATTTCGACGAGGTCACGAAGCGTGTCGATGTCGACGAAGGTTCCGAACGGGTCGATTGTGACGGGGAACTGTCCGATACCGGGGAAGGCACCCCGAGACAGTCCCACGACGAACGCACTGGTGACCACGACGTTCGACAAGACAGTCCCGAGGGCCGCTCCCTCGACACCCATCCCGAGGCCGAAGATGAGGATGGCGTTGAGCCCGATGTTCACGACCGCGCCGCTCGCACGGAGAATCATCGCGGTGTAGGCATCGTCGGCACCGACGAGAACCCGACTCCCGATGAGGTTCAGCCCGGCGAATGGGACGCCGATGCCGACGATTCGGAGATAAGCCGCACCGAGTTCTATCGCTTCGGTGTTGTTACTCAGAAGGGAGATGAGTTGGGTCGGGAACAGCCAGAAAACCGCTGTGACCGGCACTGTCGAGACGACCGTGAGCAGTGCACTGGACCTGACGGCTAGACCCAACTGGTCGATTGCGTCGGCACCGTACCGTTGGGAAACGAGTGCGATTGTTCCGCCAGCAATCCCGCCACCGAGGGCGAATGCGAGTCCCCAGAACGGCCCCGCGAACCCGACGCCGGTGATTGCGACGGTTCCCGAGGCGATACCGACCATCGCCACGTCCACAGCGTTCTTCGACATCCGAGCGATGCCGGTGACGATGCGGGGCCACGCGAGGTCAGCGGTACGGACTGCGCGCTCGCGGTCGACGAGGCCAGCGCGGGAGAGGGCCAGTCCGATACCGACGATGAGGAGTCGGACTGGATTGGGGACCGAAGACACGGCTGAACCGTAGTGGAGGGGAGTACTTATGTCGCACGTAACTCCCAGAGAACTGGGACGTTGACCCCTGCCAACTGCCCACGGATGGTTCCTCGTTCGGTACGTTTTTCGCCAATGCGACACAGTTGACGTGTATGTCCGGAATCCTCGACCACGTGATGATCCGTGTCGAAGACCTCGACGAGTCGCTCGAGTGGTATACGACTCACCTCGACTACGAAGAGAAAGGTCGATGGGAGGCCGACACGTTCACCAACGTTTTCCTCGGTCCCGAAGACATCCACGAAGAGGGCGCGGTTCTCGAACTCACCTACAACCACGGTGACCACACCTACGAGATGGGCGACGCGTGGGGGCACATCGCAGTTCGCGTCCCCGAAGGTGAACTCGAAGACGCCTACCAGCAACTCATGGACGAAGGCGTCGAAGATTACCGTGACCCCGAGTCGTGTGGCGGGCGCTATGCGTTCGTGAAAGACCCGGACGGACACGAAGTCGAAATCGTCCAGCGCGACCAGGGTGCCAAGTGGAGTCTCGACCACACGATGATTCGTGTCGAGGACGCAGACGACGCACTCGGCTATTGGACCCGCAAGTTCGAGTACGAACACACGGGTCGCTGGGAGTCCGACACCTTCGCGAACTACTTCATGAAGCCCGAAGACGCGTCAGAAGAAGCGATGGCGGTCGAACTCACCTACAACTACGACGGGCGCACGTACACGATGGGCGACGCGTGGGGCCACCTCGCCGTCCGCGCCGACGACCTCCACGAAGACTGGGAGACGCTGATGGAGCGCGAAGCCGAAGACTACCGAGACCCAGAATCGTGCGACGACCGCTACGCGTTTACGAAGGACCAAGACGGCCACGAGATAGAGATTGTCACTGCAGACTCCGAATAACTGAATAGATACTGCTTTGGACCGACATATCGACGGCCGCTCTTTCTGTCCGTTTATCGCGGTAGTACAGACACGTCTGCGACTTTGTAACTGTCAATACTGAAGATAGACTGACGCATTTGAATGTATCTTTACCAAGAAGATACACAAAGCATTTATAATGCCGGCAGATAGGTCCGTCCGTACCCCTACTCAAGGTGATACCAGTGAGTAACCCCCCGCCCTGACCTACCCCGGGGCGTGTTAGGGAAGAAAACTGCTTCGCCGACTGCAGACACATCTAAAAACAATGACACGCAACAAACAGATCCGCGCAGTGCTCCTTGCAGCGCTGATGGTCTTCTCGGTTTTCGCCGGGTCCATCGCGTTCTCGGGCAGCGTTGCTGCGGCTCCTGGTTCTGTTGACCTTGATAGCGCTGATGGCAGCGACGATCTCACGGTCAACGCTTCGGACAGCAAAGTCCTTGAAAATGTACAGGTCATGAACAATACCGCAGGTAGTCAGGAAGGCCTCGGCCTCTACGCTTGGGTTGACGTTGACGGTGACGGAGAATGGGACTCCAACGAACCGTACACGAACAACTCTGGTGACTACGCATCCACGACGAGTGGTGCAGTCGACATGGAGAACCTTTCCGTTAGCTCCCTCGACGACGGTACGTACACCGTGACCGCTGTCGAGAACGAGACCCTCACTGCAGGTACTTCGAACAACTCTTCGGTGGCGGCAACGCTCACCATCGACACGAAGGCACCCAAGCTCCTCTCCGCAACGGAGTACAACAACGCGAGCGAGGGCGCAATCATCGAACTCGCCTTCAGCGAAAACCTCGACGCACTCGAGGACTCTGACGTCACCGTCTACGTTGACGACGAGGCTCTCGATGCTTCGGACTACTCTGTTGGTACCGACGACGGTACGAACGGCCGCGCCGTCATCACGCTGGACTCGTTCCAGACTGGCGACGTCGTCGTTAACCTCGACAGCTCCGTCGAGGACGCCGCACTCAACGAACTCTCCAACAGCGGCAACACGACTGTGACCGTCGCGTCCAAGACCGTCGCAGTCGGTGACATGGAAGTCTCGGCCTACAAGGGCGAGAACGTCGCATTCACGAACAACGTCACCAACGAAGAAGTGGAAGTCTCCGGCGTTGACTCCTCGTACTTCTTCGAGGGCTCCACCGGCACGAACAGCAAAGTCTACGTCTTCAACACGGCGAACGTTGACCTCGACGAATACAACGTCTCCTTCAACGGCAACGCAACCGGCGATGCCTCCGTCGTGACGCGCGACCTCGGCCTCTCGGTCTCGGTCGACGAGACGGAAATCACGACTGACGACGACGTCACGGGCGAAGTCTCGTCCAACGCTGGCGACCGCGATGTCTCCGTTGACCTCGTGGACGCTGACGGCGACGTCGTCGACTCCGACGACGCAACCCTCAACGGTCAGGGTGTCTACGAATACGCGCTGACGCCTGACGCAGCAGGTAACTTCACCGTCGAAGTGACCGACACCTTCTCCGGTGTCTCCGCCGAATCCGACACGGTTGCGGTCTCGAAGGCTGCGGACTCCACGTCCGACTTCTCGACCTCCGTTGTCACCGAGCAGGTTGGTGACATCGCAGCAATCACCGTGACGATGCAGGGCACGAGCGAAGCAGAAGTCATGATCGGCGGCGACAACGTTGGCTACACGGCTAACGTCACCGTCGAAGACGGTAACGACGACGGCGAAGTCGTCCTCCTGTTCAACACGTACGACGTCGACAACACGGCGTCCTTCGACGTTGAGGACAGCGACGACGACGTCACTGTCACCTCGAGCGACATCGACACGGAAGTCGAAACCACGCTCGACGCTGGCGACTACGACCTCGAAGTCTCGACGGGCGGCGACGCCGACAACGTCGGTACCCTCGTCCTCGAAGAGCGCAGCACGGACAGTCAGGCTGTCTGGACGGCACCAACCGGTGACGCCGCAGACCTCACTGAAGCCGCAGACGTCTACGACGCAATCGACAGCGAGACCCTGACGCAGACTGACTCCGTCGCCAACGGCGACGTTGTCGTCCACCAGGTTGTCGCAACCGGTCTCGAAGGCGCATACGATGCAGACAATCTCGCCCTCGAAACCAACCTCACCATCGAACAGACGAACCCTGGCCCGAACCGCGAAGCCAAGGTTCTGAACGACTCCGCTGCAACCGTCATCGCTGACGGCGAGAATGACACGTACTTCTTCGTGTACGATCTCTCCGACATCGACGGCACGCGCACGGACTTCTACGATGAATCCGGTGACAAGCTCGACGTTGCTGACGACGACGCGTACAACGCGACGTTCACCGTCCTCGAAGGCAACCTCTCTGACGTCGAAGACGGAGAATCCGTCTCCGCCGAATACGACGTCGTTGCTCCGGAACTCAGCCTCGACGCTGACCCGGTCAACCTCACCGCATCCGCTGACCAGACGGTCTCGGGCTCGGCAACGGTCGCACCCGGTACGGAACTCACGCTCCGCGTGAAGTCCACCGGTGACACCCAGCCGCGCTTCCTCAAGACCGGCTCGGCAACCGTCCAGGCTGACGGTTCCTACTCGGCCGCCTTCGACTTCTCCGAACAGAAGACTGGCGACGAGTTCACCGTGACTGTCTCTGTCGACTCCGGTACGGCCGCTGACGTCACGGCTGACGGCAACGTTGTCGAACCGATGACCGAGACGGAGACGGAAGAGACCACGGAAGAGACCACGGAAGAGACCACCGAGGAAACTACCGAGGAAACTACCGAGGAAACGACCACGGAAGAGCAGACGACTGAAGAGCAGACCGAAGAGCCTGCTGAAGAGACCACCGAGTCCAGCACGCCTGGCTTCGGCGTCGTTGTCTCCCTCGTCGCGCTCGTCGCAGCGGCACTCCTCGCGATCCGCCGCGACTAAGTCGATTCCTAACTAACCGGGTTTCCCGGTTCCCTCAACTTTCTTTATTGGCGCTGACCGCAGAGCGGCAGCACCGCCGCGTATCACCAGTCGAGACAGTCTCAGTGTTCGACCGGTCACGCGTCGCTGCTGCACACAACGACAAGGGATTTATTTCGTCCACGTGTTTCAACAGATATGCCCGGTCTGCTCTCCGATATCCTTGCGTGGGTGGCCATCGCCACGTTCGTCGCCGGTGTGGTCGTCAACCGACGCGACAGAGAACTCGCGCGGCGAGTGATGGCTGCAGCATGGGTTCTCTTTGCGGTCTTCTGGCTCCAACTCATCCCACACTTCACACTCGTCCACAAGAGCTACATCGAAGGGATACTGACGATCGTCGCTGTTCCGGCGTCGCTCTACGCTGGGTGGCTCCTCTACAGTGGTCGCGACACCTTGTTCATCCTCTCGCGTGCAGTTGCCGCGATGGGAATCGTCTACCTGCCGTTCGAGACGATACCGGCGTTGACGCTCTTCGGGACGACGATCCCTGCGCCGCGCGGTTTCTTGATGGAGTCAGTCGCAGCACAGACGAACTTCCTCATCGAGTCACTCGGCTACTCGACGACCATGATTCGCGGCGACGAAGGATACCTGAACACGTTCTTATGGATGCAAGGGAACCACCGAATCGAGATTGCCGTCGTGCTCGCGTGTACGGGACTCGGAAGTATCGCCATCTTTGCAGGACTCATCGCTGCTGTCGAGGCACCACTCCGCCGGAAGTTCCGTGCGTTAGCAATCGCTGTTCCGATCATCTACGCGTTGAACCTGTTCCGAACGACGTTCATCACCATCTCGGTCGGGAAGCAGTACTTCCACCTGTTCGTCGACGAGATTTTGTTCTTGTTCGGCTCTTCTGATCCGTATCTGGTGTCGTTCTTCATCTCCGACCGCATCATCAGCCAGATTCTGGCCGTCGTCGCCCTCGTCGGAATCACGTACCTCGTCGTCCGAGAGGTTCCGGAACTCCTCACGGTCATCGAGGACGTGCTGTACATGGTCACTGGAGAGGAGTACGACTTACACAGTGAACTTGGATTCGACGGGTCGAACGACCGTCGGGCGTAATCTGACCTGACCGTTCTCCAAAACCTGAACCGCGCTTTCGCTTCCTGCCGAAGTGGTCGATAGCTCTTCCAGAGACGCGAGAAGTGTTCCCTGTAAACCTGACCGCTTACCGCTCGTCGTGGTCGAACAGCGCCGCTGGTGCCCCACCGAGTGCCATCAGTGCATCTGCTTCGACGTGGTGAACCTCACCGGGGATGATGAGCATGTGGAGTGGTTCGCCGAAGTCTCGGCCAGCGAGTTCGCCGAGTCGGTCTGCGGCGACCACTGGGTTCGGACTTCCAGCTCGACAGACTGCCACGCCCAGGGCGTCGCTGTCCCAGTGTTCTGCGAACAACTCGGCGGCGTAGTCTGCGGTCATGTATTCGTCGCCGTCGACTTCCACACCGCGGCGGCCCTCCCAGTCGACTTTGATATCCAAGTAGACGAGCGTGTGTAGCCCTCGTTCACGATTCGCTTCGAGCGATTCGATCACGCTCTTCGGGACTGGGTCGCCACCGTGGACGTAAGGGAACGGAAGCGTGACTGCTTTTCCGAAGCGGTAGTTCTGGAGCCCGGTCAGTCCACTGGCAGCAGACTGTGCTGTCACTCCGTGGACGAGGCGCGTCTCGATACCACGTTCTTCAGCACGGAGACGAAGGTCGACGTGTGTCGTTGAGACCATCGTATCACCGGCAGTGAGAAACACCACGTGTTCGTCTTCTGCGGCGTCGAGAATCGGTTCTGGATCCTGTTCGACGCCCGCTCGGTCGCGGACTTCGATGTCGATTCCGTGGTACGATTCGAGGTCTTCGACAGTCGCGCCGACGAGGTGACTCGTGTAGAACTCCGCGAAGGCACGGTCGGCATCGGCGAGCGCCTCACGCCCCTCGACAGTGATAGACCGCTCGTCGAAGAGACCGAGTCCGATGAAGGTGAGCATACCCCTGCTCTGTCGTGGGCGATGATAAACGGCGTGACACGGTCTTCGACTCTGCGTAAGAATCTGCAACACACCTAAATATGCTGACGGTAAATGTTTCCTCTATATGGCAACGAGTAGCCGTGTACTAGAGACGAAACTGTTTGGACAGGACGTCACGTTCGAATATTCAGAGCGGTGGGTCGGCCTCTCGCTGTTCATCTTGCGTATCGTGATGGGGTGGACACTGTTCCAGGGTGGGGTGACGAAACTCGTCACGTACTTAGATGCAGATCCCTCGAACAACTGGACTGCGGCAGGATTCCTTGCGAACGCCATCCCGCCGGGGAACCCCTTGATTGGGTTCTTCGCGTCGATGGCCGGGAATCCACTTATCGACCAACTGAACATGTGGGGTCTCACTCTCACCGGATTGGCGCTCATCCTCGGTGCGTTCGTCAGGTTTAGCGCGTTCTGGGGTGCCATCATGATGCTGTTCTACTGGGCCGCATCCCTTGAGGGTGGCATCCTCGCTGGCCTTCCGCTCGCCCACGGATGGGTCGTCGACGACCACATCGTCTACGCGGTGTTACTGTTCGGACTCGGTGCCTTCGGTGCCGGGCGAATCCTCGGTGTCGATGCGTACCTCGAAAACATGGAGTTCGTCAGGAACAACCGCTGGCTGACCCTCGTGATGGGTTGACGACCGCCGGCCGAGCACTATTTTCTGCAGACTCGATTGAGACCGATTTCCACAGTCGCGACTGAACACGCTCACCCCGACAGAATTACCTCTCTTGCTGTGTTCCGTACGACCAATGACGACACCTCGCGCGACGGTACGCTGCCCAGAGTGTGACCTCGAAGAGACGTTCTCGAAACTCGCGACTGCACGGATCTGTATCGAAGAACACCGCGAAGAGACTGGCCACGACCCAGAGTGGGAGTTGGGCCGCTTCGCCCCGGGTGTCGAGAAGATGGGCGACCAGGCGGGCGTTTGCGGAATTCCAACCTCGAAGTAACCAGTTGGATTGTCTGTGATTAAGACCGATTTTGCAGATGCCTCTCGTTCAGTGTACGTCGAACAGTCGGACGTAATTCAATCACATCACCACCGTCGAGTAGTGTTGTCTCTCTGAAAGTCGGCTCCATCTGTTTATCATATTGACATGAAATATATTCTTAGAGCAATATCCGGTAAATAATAGATTAATGCCCAGCGGCTGCCGATATCGAGCTAATAGCAATGGGTTGATACGATATGGGTTGACTATGAAAGTCACCTATTTGAGTTCGGCAGCAATTCTGGTCGAAACGGCGGACGTGAGTATCCTCTGTGACCCGTGGCTCGTCGATGGTGCGTACTTCGGTTCGTGGTCGCACTATCCACCCCTCGAATACGAACCCGAGGATTTCAACCACGTGGACTACATCTACATCTCGCACGTCCATCCGGACCACTACGACCCGACGACGCTCGACCGAATGGATTCTGACATCCCCGTCTTGATTCATCAGTACCGATGGGACTACCTTCGCAAAGATATCGAGTCCCAGGGGTTCGAGGTGGTCGAACTACCGCACGGAGAGCGGTTCCACTTGCAAGGGGACACGCACATCAACATCCTCGCAGCGGATGGGTGTGACCCCGAACTCTGTGGGAACTTCTTCGGGTGTACGTGGTACGACACCGAAGCAACCACCTTCGGGTCGACACAGGTCGACTCAATGGCCGTCATCGACGACGGCACGCACACGATCGTGAACACGAACGACTGTCCGTATCCCATCGCAGAGCAGACCTGCCGGGAGATAAAACGCCGATACGGTCACATCGACCTGCTCGCTCACCAGTACAGTGCCGCGCAGTTTTACCCACAGGCGATGGGACAGTACAGTCACGAACAGAAGTTGGCAGAGCGTGCCCGCGTCATCCAGGAGAAGTACGAACTCGCACTCAGCTTCATCGACCTCTTCGAACCGGACTACTACCTTCCATTTGCCGGTGAGTACGTCCTCTCGGGGAGCATCGCGCAGCTGTCCCAGTACACCGCCAACCCCCCACGACACGAAGCACGAGCGTTCTTCCTCGAACACGTCGACCCCGCGGAACACGAACCGGTCTTCTTGAACGCTGGGGAGTACATCGACATCGAGTCAGGCGAGCGCTCCAGCGAGTTCGAACCGATAGACACCGAGGCCAAACAACACTACATCGAGAACGTCCTCGCACACCGGCAGTTCACGTACGAAGCAGACCCGCATCCGTCGCTCGACGACCTAACCGGTCTCGTCCCTGAGGCCTACGAGACGCTCGAACGCAAACGAGCCAAAATCGGATATTCGACCGATACCCACGTGCTGATTCCGCTCGTCGACGACCAGTGGGTCGACTTACGGCTCAACGGTGACGGCTACGAGTTCGGCTCGAAGCCTGACCTGGACCACCTCGCCGACACCGATGGCTACGTCGTCCTCGACACCGACGACCGACTTCTTAGGCGACTCCTCGACGGTGACGACAAGGCCCACTGGGCCGACGCGAAGATTGGGTCACACATCACGGTGTTCAAACAGCCAGATATCTACGAACGCGGCCTCTACAACTGCATGGGCTCGTTCTACGCCTGAGTCGTTCTCCCGAACGGACTCGTGTTTATGCTGACAGGCAAAGTAGTATTACGAATGGTCCAAGCGTACGTCACGATTCAGACCGGTGGCGGAACCTCACAGAACGTCGTCGAAGAACTCCGTGAACTCGACCAGGTGCGGAAAGCCAACATCGTCGCTGGCGAGGTCGATGTCATCGCCGAAGTGGAAGCAGACTCCGAACAGGACCTGCTGATGCTTATCTCTGACAAGATTCAGTTGATAGAAGGCGTGGGCCGAACGCGGACGTGTATTATTTTGGGGTGAGTGTGGGTTGTGTGGTGAGTTACATTGGCTACCGTGGCTGGGATTTGAACCTCAGTCGCTCACTACGCTCGCTCCTTGGTTCAAATCCCTCCAGTCACTACGTTTGACGCTCACGGACTCGTCGCTGCGCTCCTCGTATAGTTCGCGTCAAAATGAAGCCGGTGGAGGGCTTATAGAATAAGGGTTCATTGCTTATGCTCGTTGGCGACGTATGTTAGTCATGCCCACGGGAGACTACGAGAAGTGGGTCAGAGACACTCTACGTAACATCGAGGCGTCCGACTCCATACACCCCCGAAACAAGACACTCATCGTCGACTACAAGCGCGACAAGGTTCTCGACGGCGTGAAAGACTCAACACTGTCGAAGAACCTCACTCGGATGAAACTCATCGGCGAGCACGTCGGTGACCGGCCGTTCGATAAAATGGGGAAGTCGGAAATGAAAGACCTCGTCGAGTGGGTCCATTCGGAGTACGACAAACCGAACACCATCTACACAGTGAAGAGCGTCATCAAGGCGTTCTGGAAGTGGATGAACGGTGGTGACGAGTATCCCGACACCGTCGCATGGATTAAGACGAACCCACCGAGTGGGAACAGCACCCTCCCTAAAGACCTACTAACGAAGGATGACATCAGTGCACAGATAGACGCCACGAAGAACGCACGTGATGCCGCGCTCATCTCGATGCTGTACGAGACCGGTGCTCGCATTGGCGAACTCATCGACCTCACTGTTGGCGACATAGAGGACCGAAAGAACGGTCGAAAAGTCGTCATTGAGGGCAAGACCGGTGCGCGTCGAATCCCATTGGTCGAGTCCGTCCCCCTCATCAATCGGTGGCTCTCTCAGCATCCGAACCCGACCAAGAACGCGCCCCTGTGGTGTAAAATCCAACAAGGTGGCCCCGACGACCAACTCGGATACAGATACATCACCGAGAAGATTCTCAAAAAAACGATGACTGAGGCTGGTATCGAGAAGCCGTCTAACCCTCACCACTACCGACACAGTCGGGCGTCGTATCTCGCGAATCACATGACTGAGGCTCAACTCTGCGCGTGGTTCGGATGGGTACAAGGGTCAAATGTCCCGGCAAAATACGTCCACCTCTCTGGACGCGACATCGACAATGCATATGACGCTATGCACGGTCTGTACGTTCCCGAGGAGGACGGTGACGAACCACGAGTGCAAACGTGTGGACGGTGTCAGGAACTCAACGAGCCGAGTTCGTTCTATTGCTCACGTTGTGGATTCGCTCTCGGCGATGAGACGGCCGCAGACTTCGAGGCAGAGGTCGCGACCGACGTGAAACGGTCCTACGCTCAGACCGACCCTGACGACACTGAGACACAGGCGAAAATCGACGCGCTCGATTCGCTTCTTGATGACCCCGAGGTGAAAACGGCACTACTCCGTCGGATGGGGGTGGACAGGTCCACATGAATACAGAGTGTGCTCACGACGGTGGCCTCTATGCGCTCACACGTCCCTGAGTGCCTCTCTGTGGACGCCCATCGGATTTTACGACCGAGTCCTCAAGCCACGGCCTCAAACGGGATGGTGGCGTCTGTGAGTCTCGATGTGCACTCTATAGACGTAATGGACAGACAAATTATACAATTGAACATGGGCCCATATACGGATTATACCTACCACCTACCACACATCAGTTAATTTCAATTTTGATAAATGTTTTTGCTGGCCGACGACCTCAGATATAACTAACGAGTGCAGAAAACGACGGGAGAACGCCCCGCCTTTGGACACGTAGGGATTCTCTCTCCGCTCGCAAGTAGGTTCCGACGGTCTCGAACTGAACGCAAGGCGTTGTGTACCACCAACGGTGGACAGATAGTGATGTGCGACGGCGGTATCCAAGGCGACGGTGCCACCGGTCTCGACGCAGTTAGCGAGCACCGTGAAGAATTGGAGTCACTCGCCCAGAGCGACCTGCCGATTAATTGGATAGCACAGGCACTGCTCGACGTGCTCGACTACGATGAACGGGGCGAACGATGACTCACCGATACGACGCTCTATGGGGTCATCGGCGAGTTCATCAAACGTCACCTTTCGATGAGTGCTCTCGGTGATGAGGGCCACCTCACACTCCGCCTGTGGGTGCAAGCCGACGCTCTCTCCAAAATCGTCTCACGCGACAGTATCCACCGTGTCAAAACGTCAAATAACAGACAGAGTGGACGATGTCAAGGTGGCCGGGAGTGGGGTGGTCCCGAGAAACCTTCCGTGGAGCGGCCACGGACGAGCCGAGGACAAGAACTCTCTCTTTGAATACGTGTGCGAGAACCCCGAGGGCGTCCCGGTCGTGTACGCGGTTCGGTCCGTCGTGAACCCCGAGGCTAACGCGGGGGACGCAGACCACCGCCTCGCACACAGGTTCTTCGAGAACCACCCCGAATTATTCAAAATCGACCGACGACGTGACCTCATCTGGGTCGAACCGACGGTAGATGCCTTTCACTTGACCCCCAGTAAGCACAGCCCAAAACACACAGACGGCGACGGGGTGGCGATGTCAAATGTGAAGAACGCGCTGAAACGTCGACGGACGGTCGACGAAGATGCGGCACGTGGGTCTCTCTTGGGTGGACTCGCAGCGAAGCGTGAGGCGACCGAGGAACGTTTCGTGGCGTTCGAGAACAGGGACGTCCCATCGACCCATCTGCTCGTTCAGTATCGGACACGATTCAACAGTCCGTCTCGTATAGCCGACCAACGCGAGACGTTCGACTCGGCGTGGGGCCATGCCGCCGAACACTTCGAGCGTGCGACGATGGTGACATTGACGACAGACCCGTCACGGTTCGACTCAATTCACTCGGCGGCGACGTCGTTGATGGACGACGTGAATCGGTTGAAGTCATGGTATGCTCGCCGGTTCGGTGATGGGTCGCGCCCACCGTCACTCGTCGTGCCCGAGTTCACGTCTCGTAGTCTGCCACACGTCCATGTCGTCATGTTCGGTGTGGTGTCTGTACCCCACGGGCCGCTGTCGCACTACTGGGATGGCCATCGTGACCGTGGACGTGTGGTGTGGTGCGACTCTCTCACGAATCGTGATGGAACGTGGTTGTGGACGTCGTCGTCCTCACCGGAGAGAGCGGAGGGTCGGTCACCACGCTCGTACCTGAGCAAATCGCTGTCAACGGCGGCGACGTTCGCGAGGGCACCCCCGTCGGAGGTACACGAGGCCGCAGAGGCACTCCGTGCGGTCGATGGAGTGGATGCTGACGTGGACGACGGGGATGCGTCGACAGATGCTGACGTGGACGCTGAGGCACTGAGACGCGGCCGTGAGTGGTGGTCGCTCGCGTGTCACTGGGCGACCGACATGAAGTGGTTCACGGTGTCTCCGTCGCTCAAGACAGACGATGAGACGGACGATGGGGGTGATGACGAGTGCTCACGCTGGCGGTTCGTGGGCGTTGCGCGTCACGATGAGTTCCCGGGACACGTCGTTCGAGGGGCAATCGTAGTTCGAGAACACCGTGGCCGCCCACCACCATGATTGGCGTGTCCATGGCGGTCAGTATCGTTCACCATTAGAGAGCACTGAATTTCCGCAATGGGGTCATATCCGTTCGTCACCAACAGGTGAGTCAGTTCCCAGTGAGAAGTACGAGGCCGGCGTTGAACGCGGTCGTAGTGACAATCACCAGTACGGACACAAGTTTTAGACCTGCCCACCCCACAATACCTTCCTGACGAACCGTCTCAATACTTTTTCTCACTGCTCTCTCAATAATAAATAAGAGATTACGAGCAACGATGGTTAGCAATATACCCGGTATTCCGATGAGAAGGATGAGCAACACGACCTGTGTTTGAGTTACGTAGGGAGCAATAATCGACATAAGACCGGACACATTGATAATCCAGAGTGTCGGGTTAAGTGTCTCAGAAATCGGAGACAGAGCCGGTGTCGACAGAGTCGCATAGAACGATTCTCGGTAGGTCACTTCTATCGCCACTAACGCAGACGTCACTAACATAAAACAGATAGACCCGAGGAAAGTGAACGATTTCACCTTCTCCATTGATTTCGAGACATCATGGGTGGAACGCGGCCATTCATGAGTTACAGACTCGGCTTCATTTTGCTCGAACGGAGGAGTGTGCCGGTTCCAGAAGGATTGGAATCGGTCACGAATCCAGAACAAGAGCCGAACCGCTGAAACGGCAATCACTCCGAACAAGATGATTCCGGTCGTGAACACGGTCAATATCCCAAACACAGCAACGAGTGTAATGGACCAAGGAACCCAGTCGACTATCACTGGGACGTCAGTAGCCCATCGAGCGACGTCAACGATACTCCCGCCGAAGGCACCTACAATAGACAACAGAATCATTGTTAGCCAAAACCCAATCCATTTCTCAATCAAAAACGCTAACCCACGTGATACGTTGTCCTTCGCCCATTCGCTCCCGTCTCTGAGGTCAAGGGTCAAATCACGGACTATACGTCGCTTCAATCGAACCACGACCGACACAATAGTATCCAGATTTTCCTTGTTGATGACCCACATACACCGATGTAGAAGTTGGGCATCCAAGAAATGTATGGTTATTTGAAATGTGTGGCTCTCAAATGGATGTTTCACTGTTCATGATATTCAATGGGCAAAAATGGTTGGATAATTACACTGTCGTTACAACGGAATCAACCGACTGCACATGGACTCATGTAACCAATAGCGACGCCAGAAAACGAACCGAGAGACGATAATAGGCCGTTTAGAGGGATTTGAACCCTTATTCCAGAAGCCGGTGGAGGGATTTGAACCCTCGGCCTATTCCTTACGAAGGAATCGCTCTGCCAGCTGAGCTACACCGGCGCGGTGGGCTTCCAAACGCATTCTTTCGTACCCCGGTTACGTAATTAAGACTTGCGAATCAACCCCGTGTCTGCCGGTCGTCACCACGACTCCTTACGGCCGTTTCGTCAGGCGAACGTCCAGACAAACGTTGTACTCGTGGGGGGCGTACGACCGGACGATTTTCTCTTCGAGAACTTCGATCTCGTACTCGTCTTCGGCGGCGTCGCGGACGGCGGCCAGCCCCGGGCCGAATGGGTCGTCTTCGTGCTGGATGTCGTAGAGATGGACGATACACTCGTCGCCGGCGAGTCGGACTGCAGTGTCGAGAAAGTCGCTCGCACTGTGCGGGAGGTTCATGATGAGACGGTCTGCCCACCCATCGTACTCGGTTCCTACCTCGCGGACGTCACCCTGAATCGCAGTGATGCGGTCGGCGACATCGTTTCGTACGGCGTTCTCGCGGAGATACTCGATAGCAACCTCGTTCAGGTCGCAGGCGACGACCTCGGCACCTGCTTTGGCGGCCGGGATGGCGAACGGCCCGACCCCAGCGAACATGTCGAAGACGTGTTCGTCCTCGCGAATCTGTTCGACGACGCGGTGGCGCTCGGTCGCGAGACGTGGCGAGAAGTAGACCGAGTCGATGTCGAGTCGAAGTTCGGTTCCGTACTCCCGGTGGACCGTCTCCGTCGAGTCGCCGACCAAAAGGTCCCAGTCGCGGATACGAAGTTCGCCTTTGATTTTCGAGGCACGGTTCACCACGGTCTCTGCCTTGAGGTCGGATTCGACGATGGCCGCAGCAATCTCCCGGGCACGTTCGGGGTCGTCTTCGTCCAGAATGACGATATCGCCGAGTCGTTCGTACGAGGGTTCGGAGCCGAGAATGTCCGTCGGCGTCGTCTGCGTCTCTCGTGCCGGTGGTTCGTACTCGACTACGTCGAACGCGTCAGGAACGTCGGCAGCAGAAACAACAGGGATGTAGAGATACCCCTCGACGACAGAAATCTGGTGGTCGTGGTCCAACAGGCCGTCGGCGGCGAGGCGCTGACGTGTCGCTTCGCCCGATTCCCGAGGAACACGAACACAGGGGACGTTCATATCTCATCCACTGCCCCGTTCAGAGTAAGGGTGACGTTTCCAGATTGGTATATAATACCTTGATAAATCAGGGAACACCTATACTCCCTTTCCGGGAATATGTGTAGTTGCCCACAGACAGACAGACAGTTCTGTCGTGCCAGTGGGCGTGCCTCTGACAACGGAAGGGCCTCGCCCGGGGCCCGTTTTCGGAACTGCGGCCGAACGTCAAAGGAGTTGTATTTTATAATCTCCATCACGTCGTCACTGAAAGATGAGTTGTATCGCGGAGTTCACCATTACAAGTCAAGCCCTTCCCTTATCCGACGCCATCGGTTCTGCACCGGGGATGCGACTCGACGTGGAACAGTCCGTCGCAACTGACCCAGTTCGACCAGTCCTCTTTCTGTGGGCGAGCGGTGGTGATTTCGAGGCGTTCGAGTCGGGTCTCGAAGCCGACGAAAGTGTCGTCAGTCACGAACCGATGGAGTCACTTCCGGGTCGACGACTCTATCGCGTACAGGTTTCCGACGAGGCGGGCGCAGTCGTCTATCCCACCGATGCTGAAGTCGAATCTTGCCGCCTCGACGCCGCGTTCACGGCCGATGGACTCCACACACGCATGCGGTTCCCTGACCGGGACGCACTCGTTCGGTACCGAACCCGCTGCAGCGAGATCGGCCTCGAGATGAAGGTTCGAAGAATCTACCAGGGTGATGTCGCGGTGACTTCGGGATACGGACTGAGCGAGAAACAACAGGAGATACTCAGGCTTGCTGCCGACAGTGGATACTTCGAAGTACCTCGCACTGTGTCGCTTTCGGACCTCGCTGCGGAACTCGACATCTCGACGCAGTCGGCTTCTGAGCGACTCCGCCGAGGAGTCGGGGCACTCGTTTCGTCTACCGTCTGTTCGGATATGCCGTCGAGTCGGTAGTCACACGTTGACCGGTTCGTCGTGGACACCACCCGTCGCTTCGACGCCTTCGAGCCAATCACCAATCGTCGTTAGCGACCCGTCTCTGACGTGTGGGTAGACCGCCTCGACGGTGTCACCACGGAACACCGCGAGAAGCGTCTGCGGAAGTACGACAGTGTCGGTTGCAGGGCCCATTCTTCCCGACCCGACTCTCGCGTGTTCTTCGAGAGACGGAAGTTCCACACCCGCGTTGCGTGCCCACTGTTTAAACGCCGAGAGTCGTTCGCGAACGAATTCGTCGCGTTTCGTCGGCGCTGTATCCGCCTCGACGGCGACGTTGTGGTTCCACGTCCGAAGGACGACATCGTCGAACTCGTCCACACTGACGAGGCGCTCTAACCGAGCGACGAGTGTCTGATGTTCTTCCCTAAATCCATCTCGTATCGGTCGAATCCAGAGTTCTACAGTTCGTGAATCGTTGCGTTGCATCACTGGCTCCCCAACCGTATCTACGACTGCAACCAGCATAAGCCGAAAATACCGTTCTCGGCTGTCGGGAACAGTGACAGTCGAATCGCCGACCCTCCGAGCGTTCGGTTTTATCGCCACTCCACACGTCTTCTTTGACATGTTCGACCATATTCTCGTTCCAACCGACGGCAGTGACCATGCGGCACACGCCGCCGAGTACGCGGTCGACCTCGCGGCGATGTACGGTGCGGCACTCCACGTCCTCTACGTTGTCGACGTGCGAACCTCCCACGCCGACACTGCACCCGACGACGAGACGGAGACGCGCGGGGAGACAGCGGTCGGGAAAATCGCGTCTCTCGCGGCCAATCGCGACGTCCCAGTCGAGACGGAGATTCGGGTCGGTCTGCCACACGAAATCATCGTCGACTACGAAGCAGAGCGAGATATCGACCTCGTGGTGATGGGAACACACGGGTCGAGTGGCATCGAACGGTATCTCATCGGAAGCGTTGCAGAACGCGTCGTGCGGCTCTCAGACGTTCCGGTGATGTGTGTCCCACCGGTCCGAGACGAGACGTAATCACTGGAAAACCAATCCCGTAAAACAGCCGCTCGTGGACGTTAGCGGACGATAGTCACGCTGACAGACGCACGACTCGAAACGAGTTCCGCGACGCTCCCGAGAAGCAGATTCGTCTCACCGGTTCGACCGTGTCCGCCGACGTAGATGGCGTCGACGCCTTCCTCCTCTGCGACCTCGATGATGCTTCGAGCAGGGTCGCCACGCAGTGTCATCGTCCGAACGTCGACACCGCTTCCGTCTGCGAGTGCAGTGAGTTCTTCGAGTATCTCGTCTGCGAGTTCGTTCGCTCGTTCGTACCACTCAGCAGAGCCGTGGAGTGGTTCGAGCGTCACGTCTACGTCGAGTGGCGCGCTGTACCCCGGGTCGCTCGGGTCGATGACGTGGAGGGCGATGACTGCTGATTCGGCATCGGAGAGCGCACGCTCGAACGCCCGCTTCGACAGCGGAGACCCATCGACGGCAACGAGGATTACATCGGGCATATCTATCGTTACGCTCTCTCGACACAAAAACACTCTCGCAGGTCCCAGCGGGGTTTTTGCTCGTCGCTCACTATCGATAGCTTGTGCCACGTTTGCCGCCGCTCTTCGAGTCTCCCCACGACCGCTGGCGGACGGTTTTCATCGTCGCTGCTGTCGCCATACTGGCGCTCGCCGGCGGGTCGATTCTCGTGAGTCAGTTCCCGTTTCTCGCGGACCCACGGGAACTCAGGCTATTCCTTCTCGACGTTGGTCCGTTGGCACCGCTGGCTTTCGTCGGCGTGCAGATCGCGCAGGTTCTCATCGCACCGGTTCCCGGGCAGGCGCTCGGATTCGCGAGTGGGTTTCTCTTCGGTGCGTTCTGGGGAACGGTCTACAGCATGATTGGCATCGTCATCGGAACGGCGTTGGCGGCGACACTCGCCCGGTCGCTCGGACGGCCGTACGTCGAACGAGTCGTCACCGCCGACGCCCTGAACCTCTTCGACGAGACGATGGCGACACACGGTCTCACCGTCCTCTTCGTCGTCTTTCTCGTTCCCGGCCTTCCGGACGACGCGCTCTGTTTCGCGGCGGGACTCACCGATATCCCGATTCGTCGTATCGTCGTCATCGCCGCAGTGGGGAGGCTTCCGGGATTCCTACTCGTGAACCTCGCCGGGTCGGCAGCAGCGAACAGCGACCCGGTGCTCACCGCGGTGTTCGTCGCCGTTCTCCTGTCGGCATCGGTGCTCGGCTATCTCTACCGCGAGGAACTCCTCTCTGCGGTCAGTGACCGAATACCCGGTCGTTGACCCAGACGAGGACCAGATTAGCGAGGAGGAACGGGACGAACGCACCTGCCACCCATCCCCACTCACGGAGTCCCAACGGGACGACACCGAAGAGTGCAGAAAGTGGCGTGTAGAGGAGCAAGAGGTGGAGTGTCAACGACAGCCCAACCGCCGCGAGAAGCCACGGATTCGAAAACACCGAAAGTCGATACCGGAGTCGAACCGACTGCGTTCGGACCAACTCGGCCGTGACGAGGAACGTGAACAACACGGTCTGTGCGACCACGAGGTCAGCAGATTCGGCGAGTGCGTAGAAGAACACACCTAGACCGGCCCCGGTGAGTGCCACGCCGATGCCGACGATTGACGCGACAGTCCGCCGGTCGAGGACGCCTTCTTCGTGCAGGCGCGGTGGCCGACGCATCACGTCGTCTGCTGTCGGGTCCACCCCGAGCGCGAGCGCCGGAAAGCCGTCGGTGACGAGATTCAACCACAACAACGCGACGGGCGTGATGACGAGCGCAGTCTCTGAACTGAATACCTCGGGGAAGAAGATGGCGCCAAGAAGCGTTCCGAGGAAGACGACGAACACCTCTCCCGTGTTCGCCGACAACAGGTAGTTGACGAACGTTCGGATGTTGTCGAAGATACCTCGCCCCGCTTCGATTGCGTCGCGGATGGTGACGAAGTTGTCGTCGCGAAGCACCATGTCGGATGCACCCTGTGCGACTTGCGTCCCGCGTTCGCCCATCGCGATGCCGACATCTGCGTTTCCGAGTGCAGGCGCGTCGTTGACGCCATCGCCTGTCATCGCGACCGTATAGCCGAGGTCCTGAAGCGCTCGGAGGATGCGAACCTTGTGTTCTGGCGCGACACGAGCGAACACGTGCGTCTCTGTGACGATTCGGTGGAGTCGTTCGTCGCTCATCTCTGCGATTTCGGCACCCGTGACGACCGACTCGGTGTCGATTCCGACTTCTTCTGCAATCGCCCGGGCAGTAAGCGGCGTGTCTCCGGTCGCCATCGTCACCTGAATACCCGCCGCCAGACAGTCGGCTACGGCTTCGGTGACGCCGTCTCGCGCTGGGTCGGTCATTCCCTGTAAGCCGAGAAACACCAGCTCAGATTCGAGTGCGTCGTCGTCTGCCGACAGATTTGCGTCAGGTGCGTAGGCGAATCCAAGGACTCGAAGCGCGTCGGCGGCGAACTCGCTCGTCGCCGCTTCGACGTCGCGCCGGTGGTCATCGGTCATCTCCTCGACGACCCCATCGACGAGAATCCCATCACACCGCTCGACGACGACTTCTGGTGCCCCCTTCACGAGGGCGAACGGGCCCGTTCCCGGTGCGTCGAACGACTCGACGACGACAGTCATCAACTTGCGTTCGGAGGTAAACGGCACCTCGTAGAGTCGTTCGTCGGGGCGTTCGATGCCGGCGCTGTTGGCAACGGTCACGAGTGCGACTTCGGTCGGGTCACCACGGTGGGTCCCATCGTCGAGTTCACCGGCGTCGTTACAGACTGCGCCGCAGGTGAGAAGCGCCGAGAGTTGAGGGTCGAGTTCGTGGGTGTTGGCGTCGGCGTCGATTTCGATGCCGGCGTTGGTGTCGGCGTTGGCGTCGAGATCGACGATGCGACCACGGGGAAGCCAGCCTCGCGTGACAGTCATTCGGTTTTCGGTCAGTGTCCCCGTCTTGTCGGTGACGATTACGTCGACTGCGCCGAGGCTCTCGACGACTGCGAGGTTGCGAACCAGCGCGTTTCGTTCGAGGAGTCTCCGTGAGCCGAGTGCGAGTGTGAGTGTGACGACGGCAGGGAGTCCCTCTGGGACGGCAGCGACGGCAAGTGTGGCGGCGACGAGCAATACGACCACGGGGTCAGTCGCCGTAAAGAACAGTTGGACCGCGGCGATGACGAGAATGAGGCCGACGATGCCGATACCGATACGGCGGCCCAGGCGCTCGATTTCGCGTTCGAATGGCGTCTCACGCTCACGCGCCTGTTCGAGTTGGTCGGCGATAGTCCCCAGTTCGGTGTCCATGGCGGTGGCGACGACGACGGCCTCTGCACGGCCACGGACGACTGTGGTCCCCGCGTGGAGGATACTTCGCCGGTCGGCGAGCGGTGCATCAGAATCGACAGGGGCTGCGCCTTTTCCTACGGGGACACTCTCGCCACTGAGCGTTGATTCGTCGGCGCGGCAATCGGCCGCGTGGAGAACCCGTGCATCAGCGGGAATGGCATCACCCGCTTCGACGATGATGACGTCGCCGGGGACGACTTGGTCAGTTGGAATCCGGCTTACTGTCCCGTCGCGTCGAACCGTCGCGTCGGGCATCGCCATCTGTCTGAGTGCGTCGAGTGCTTTCTCTGCGCGGTAGTTCTGGACGAATCCGAAGATACCGTTGCCGAAGACGATGAGAAAGATGAGTGCAGCGTCGGTGTACCCCGGTTCGCGCCCCGGGAGTAACCCGATGGCGAGCGAGAGACCCGCAGCGGCGAACAACAAGAGCACGAGCGGGCCGGTGAACTGTGAGACAAAGAGGTTCAGCGGCGAGACAGTGTCGTCTTCGACGAGTTCATTCGGACCGTACTCGGCGAGTCGGTGTGCAACCTCGTCGCTGTCGAGACCAGTTTCGGTGACATCTACTCGTGAGAGAACTGTCTCGACTTCTAACGCGTGCCATGGAACGGGCTCACTGGTGTCTTCAGTCGTTCGACGCTGCACTTCCGCTTGGTCCACATTTCGACTGAACGACACGCGACGACGTATGTCCACCGACGATTTTCAGCCCACGGTACCAGCGAAGGAGTCGCAAGCAAGAATACCAGCGGACGAGTCACAAGCGAGAATCACACACGCTCGTGCGTGGGACAGATTCACGACGACCGTCACCGTGGACGACGACCGTTACCGTGGCGTTTCGCGCCCGGTCAACTCGTCTATCGTGAGTTCGATGATGTGGAGTTTGAGGTCGGTTACGTCTTCGTCGAAGATGCGGACATCGCCGTACAGTTCGTTGATCGTCGCGTCGTCGGGGAGGTCCTCGTTGGGGAGGACGCGAACTGTCCCCCGTGCCATGATGCTCCACGATTCGTCGCCGCAGTCGTCGTAACAGATGAACGTCGCTTCGTCCGTGGTCTCGACGAACGCCATCTTCTCGCTGTGGCCGTCGTCACTCAGTCGGAAGAGCAGTCTTCCCCCGGCGTCGTCGAACGTGACGTGGACGGGAATCGCGTACGCTCGCCCACCGTCTGCGAGTGACAGGACACCGGACGGGGATTCGTCCAGTCGCGCAGCGACGGTCTTGGCGTCCATCCCCACCGTGTAGACGTACTCGATGTCTTCCATGCACTCACTTCGCTCTCCTGTCACATGAATGGATGTCCCGGCCGTGTGGCGCGATTCGAATCGGTTGTTCGGTGAGAGGGCCACACCGAGGGAGTTCAGTCTTCGAGGAGTGTTTCGAGGGACCGGGTCCGTTGTGTGAGGCCGTCGAGCGCGTCCTGAGCAGCGGCGGCGACGGCATCAGTGTCGCGGAAGGAATCTCCGAGGCCGACTTCTCGTCGGTGCCATTCGCCGCCCGCGGAGGCGAAGATATCAACCCACCAGTAGAGTGCCAGCCCGCGGGCGAACTCGGTGATGACGACCCGATAGTCTTCGTCGGGTGATTCGTAGATAACCCGGCCGCTCGAGTCGTCGACGTCCGTCTCGATAGAGATACGCCACCCCCCCGGGACCGAGAGTGAGAAGGGGTCGGTAGTCATCGTCTCACACGACGGTGTGGGAGCACTTGATTGGTCCGTTCCCGGCAGTGTCTGAGGTGTCGGAATGTGGAATAGACGACGTTCGAGTCGTTAGACACCACCGAGGGCAGTCCAAGTCACCGACGTCAGTCCAGTGACCGAGCGGAGTTGACGACGACGAGGAGACTCGACGTTCCCATCGCGATGGCGGCGAAAAGCGGGTTGAGGAGTCCGAGTGCCGCCAACGGGATGGCGACTGCGTTGTAGCCGAACGCCCACAGCAGGTTGCCGCGAATGCGTCGGTTGACGCCCGCAGACAGCGAGAACACCGATGGAATCGCGTCGATGTCGCGGCCGACGAGCACTGCGTCGGCAGCATCACCGGCGATATCAGTCCCCGACCCGAGTGCGATACCGATGTCTGCGGCGGCGAGGGCGGGTGCGTCGTTACTTCCGTCACCGACCATCGCGACAGTGCCACGACTTCGAAGGCGCTCGACCGTCTCGGCTTTCGCTTCCGGTGGGACGCCCGCAAACACATCGGTCACGTCCGGGTGGTCGCGGAATCGACGTGCTGCGCGTTCGGAGTCGCCCGTGAGGACGACGATGTCTCGTCTCCCGTTGTCGGCGACGGCGGCGACCACGTCGTCCCACGCGTCGCGCGGTTCGTCACCGACGACGAGGACTGCGCGAACCGCTTCCCCCACTCCAACGACGACAGGAACCGCGCCTTCGTCGCGGGCAGCATCGATTGCCGACTCGGCGTCAGACCCGAGCGTGAACCCTTCGTCACGGAGGAGTGTCGGGTGGCCGACGACGACCCGTTCGCCGTCGATGGTTCCCGTGACTCCTCGGTCGTGGACGACGGCGTCGTCTGCAGGAACTTCGGGAACGTCGAGGCCGGCATTGTCTGCTGCCGCGACGATTGCCGACGCGAGTGGGTGTGCCGAAAACCGTTCGAGCGCGGCGGCAACCCGAAGTGCGTCGTCGTCGCCGTCGATTCGAAGGACGGCCATGTCGCCGTCGGTCAGCGTCCCCGTCTTGTCGAAGACGACGACGTCCACGTCCGGAACTGCTTCGAATACTGCGTCGGATGCGACGACGATGCCGCGACTCGCCGCTTCTTTGATACCTGACGCGACGGCAAGCGGCGTTGCGAGACCGAGTGCACACGGACACGAGACGATGAGTACGGTGAGTCCGACGAGGAGTGCGGCCGTCGCAGACTCGCCACGCAGGAGCGTCCACGCGAACGCGAGCAGTGCGAGGAGGAGGACAGTGGGGACGAAGATTGTGGCCAGTTTGTCGGCCAGTCGTTGCACGCCGGAGCGCGCGCTCTGGATGTCCCAGAGGAGTTCGACCAGTCGGTCGAGCGTGCTCGTCGCGTCGTCGCCGACTTCGACGACGAGCGGTCGGTCGGTGACGACAGTGCCGCCCAGAACGTCGTCGCCGACGCGTTTCGTCCGCGGCATCGACTCGCCTGTGACGAGTGCTTCGTCCACTGCGGCGGTTCCCTCTTTCACTGTTCCATCGACGGGGACGCGCTCTCCCGGTCGAACGTCGAGGATATCGCCCGGTTCGAGGTCGTCGATGGCGACTGTTTCGACACCCTCGGCGGTTCGTCGGCGGGCCGCAGAGACGCGCGAGGCGGCGAGGTCTGAGAGCATCCCGGCCGCCTTCCGCTTGATACGGTCTTCGTAGTAGGTTCCGAGCGTCACGACGAGGATGATAGCGACTGTCACGTCGAAGTAGACGTGCGTCTGCCCGACGATGACGGCAGCAGTCGAGTAGACGTACGCACTCGTCGCCGCCAGTGAGACGAGGAGGTCCATGTTCGGTTGCCCGGCCCGCAGGCTGACGACTGCGCCTCTGAGGATTGGGAAGCCGGTGTAAAAGAGGACGACAGAGGTCATCACCCAGATGTTGCCGAGGATGTAGACGCTGTCGAACGACCCGAGTTCGACCACCGGTGAGAATCCGACGTAGGTCGGATACAGAAACAGCACGTACCACAGCATCACCATCATCCCGAAGACGCCGCCGCCGATGACGAACCGTGCGACCTGGTTGTCAGACCGGTCTGCTGCCTCGCGTTCGTTCGGGTCGCGAGTCCCGTAGCCGTAGCGGGCGAGCGTCCCCGAGAGGTCGTCGAGATTGGTCGTCTTCGGGTCGTAGGTGACGCGAATCATGTCGTTGGCGTAACTCGCATCTGCGGCGTAGACGCCATCGCAGGTTCGTGCCGTCCCAGAGACGAACGCCTCACAGGTGGCGCAGTGCATCCCATCGACGGCCATGTAGGCCCGTTCGGCGTCTTCCGGAACCGACTCGTCTTCGCCGGCGAGTTCGCGCTCGACCGTCTCTGGGTCGGCACTCGCGGCATCGCCGAGCGTGCGGGTGATTTCGAGACATCCGCGACAACAGAACTCGCCTGCCACGTCGTCTCCCGTCACGGGCGGCGTCGGCGTCGGAATCCCACAGAGGTCGCAGCCGCTGTCGTCGCCGCCAGCGTCGTCACGCGACCGAGTCTTCGTCGCCATGTTCACCCGAGTGGTTGATAGAAGGGAATGTGAAGGTGTGGGACCGAGACTCCCAACAGCATCAATCCGTGCGACAGCGGGATGTATCCGAGGACGAGAAAGGCCGCGCCGAGCGCCCGGTGAAGTGCTGTCCGGCGTCGCGCAGAGACCTGTCCGAGGAGCGTCCCATAGAGGAACAGCGTCGGTATCGTCCCCAGTCCGAGCAGTGCGAGCAACGCTGCTGCGCGAATCGGGTCACCGGTGGCGAACGCATAGAGATAGGCGGGATAGATGATTGGACACGGGAGGAGGCCGTGTATCGCCCCCAGTCCGAGGATTCGTGGGCCACCGACGAGGCGGTCTACATGCGAGGTCGCCCACCCACTCACGCGCCCGAACACGCGTGTCAGTGGTGCTGGTGTGAGTCGGTCGATCGCTGCTGACCGGCCGACGAGATAGCCGACTCCCGTGAGGATGATGGCCGTTCCGACGAGCAGTCCCGTCGTGGCGCGGACGCCGGTTCCGACGGTGGCGAGTGTGTCGAACGCACCGAAGAACACCCCGCCCACGAGTGCGACCAGCGCGCCGATAGCGGCGTAACTCAGTGCTCGGCCGACGTTGAACAGCGCGTGTTGCCGAACGTGGTAGAGCGTGAGTGAGTCCGTGCCTGCTCGGTCGCTCAATCTGTCGGTGTAGACACTCACGAGCGGGCCGCACATTCCCAGACAGTGTGCACCGCCGAGGAGGCCAACGACGAGAAACGCCAGCGCTTCTGGTGGATTTGCCGGGAGGACAGGCGGAGTCAGTCCACCGTTCATCTCACACGGCCTGTTCTTGGTCTGCGTCGTGCTCCGCGTCGTGGTCGTGATTGTGTCCGCCGTCGGTCGGACTCATCAAGAGATAGATAACCGCCGCGATGAGCAGGACGTTGATCGCGGTGACGGCCCCTGCGAGGAGGTTCTTCGTGGCTCCAAAGACGATGACCGGTAAGAGTGCAAGGAGTGCAACCGTTCCAGCACGGCGTGGAGTCAGTTCCATATCGGTTGATACACAGGCACTGTGTTTCGGATTTCGCCTATTCTAACTCGGTGGGAATTGCCTGCGGCTTTGAAGGTGTGTACTTGCTCAAGAGGGTGTATGGCCGTTGATTCGACAGCAGAGGGGAGCGCCGCGTCCCCTGTCTCACGGGCAGCCGGCTCGGGAGACGCTCCGGCTGATGCGGCGTCGAAACATCGTTCTTCAGAACCACCTGTGGATTCTATCGTCGGGACGGCCGACGACGGTATCGTGCGCCAGATAGACCACGACGATTTCGACCCGGTCGGAACGCTCGTGCTCGTTCTCATCTACATGGCTATCCTGCTCTCGATGTGGGTGTTCATGTACTTCATCGAGTTCCTCGGACGGGGTTTGACGGTGGTGGGCTAAGATGGAGATTCACGCCTACGAGAAGCTCTGGCTCGCACTCGCGCTCGTCCTCATCGTTGGCTTCATCGCCACCATCACGTACGGGGCAGCAGGCGCAGGCATCGACATGATAGACGACAAGGGTGGCACTGTCGACCCGGCGAGGCTCGACGAACACCCGAAGTTCAGTGACCCCGGTGTCGAGAAGACTGGCGAGAACCAGTACGACGTTTACGTCGTCGCCCGTCAGTTCGTCTTCGAACCCGGCACGTCCGAACCCATTCGCGTCCCTGCAGGGAGTACGGTCACGTTCCACGTGACTGCGGGGGACGTCATTCACGGATTCGAAGTCGTCGGAACGAACGCGAACACGATGGCAATCCCCGGTCAAGTCGCCGAGTTCACCGTCGAGTTCGGCGAACCCGGTGAATACGGGCTCCTTTGTAACGAATACTGTGGCTCCGGTCACCACGTCATGGAAGGCAAACTCGTCGTCATGGAACAGAGTGAATTCGACAGTTGGTACGAACAGCAACAACAGGAGGGTGAGAACTGATGGCGACCGGTTCAGCGACGAGCCGAACGTTCGTCGATAGATTCCCCAGGGAAGCAGCAATCGTCAGAGCGACGTTCCTCGTCTCGTTCGTCGCCCTCGGAATCGGCGCGTTCTTCGGACTCGTCCAGGCACTGCACCGGACGAACATCCTCCGCGTCATCGACTCTGCAGACTACTACACGATGCTGACCGGACACGGCGTCTTGCTCGCGATCGTGTTCACCATCTTCTTCCTCTGTGGGTTCTTCCACTGGGCAACTGCACGGAGTCTGGATCGCCCTGCCGAGAGCTACCTGTTCTCGTGGGCGTGGTTCGGGCTGATGACCACCGGAACAGTGCTCACCACCATCGCGATTCTCGGTGGGTTCGTCCCGAATCTCGGGATGAGTGCAGACGTGCTGTTCACGTTCTACGCGCCACTGCAAGCACACCCGTTGTTCTACATCGGGCTGGCGATGTTCGTCGTCGGAACGTGGCTTGCGGGCGCTGACTGGTTCATGTCCTACCGTGCGTGGCGGCAAAACCACGCTGGTGAACGCATCCCGCTGCAGACGTTCATGGTTCTGACGACCATGATTATGTGGTACGTCTCGACTGTCGGCATCGCCATCTCGGTGGTGTTCTTCCTCATTCCGTGGTCGCTCGGGCTCATCCCGAGTGTCAACCCGCTTCTCACCAGAACGCTGTTCTGGTACTTCGGCCACCCTATCGTCTACTTCTGGCTGATGCCGGCGTACATGATGTGGTACACCATCCTCCCGAAACTCTCGGGTGGTCGTCTCTTTAGCGACCCGCTCGCACGCGTCGTGTTCTTGCTGTTCCTCTTACTCTCGACGCCAGTCGGGATTCACCACCAGTACCTCGACCCCGGTATCGCGGAGGGCTTCAAGTTCATCGCGATGACGAACACGATGTTCCTGCTCCTTCCGTCGTTGCTGACGGCGTTCACCGCAGTCGCCAGTATGGAACACGGTGCACGACAGCGCGGCGGCGAAGGCTACCTCCGATGGCTCGGCGCGCTCCCGTGGCGTGACCCCGCCTTCACCGGCATGGCGTTCGCGGGGATTCTGTTCGCCGCCGGTGGGTTCTCCGGCATGATCAACGCCGGGATGAACATCAACTACCTCATCCACAACACGCTGTGGGTTCCCGGGCACTTCCACCTCACCGTCGGGACTGCTGTCGCCCTGACGATGATGGCGGGGTCGTACTGGCTGGTCCCGCAACTCACGGGGACGAAACTCTACAGTCGGCCTATCGGACTCTTGCAGGTCGTTATGTGGTTCGTCGGCATGGTCTTCATGTCGAACGCGATGCACCGTGCTGGCCTCGCCGGCATCCCACGCCGTACTGCAGAACCGCAGTACCAGAACTTCGAGTTCCTGACGCCGATTGGGAGTATCTTCGAACTTCGCGTGCAGATTGCCCTCGGTGGGACGCTTCTGTTCCTGTCGGTGGTGCTGTTCCTGTTCAACATGCTCCTGACCGCGTTCGGCGAGGAGTCCGACCGCCCGGTCGACGAGTACCTCCCAGAACCGCTTTCGGGCCCCGAAGGCAGTCCGCGCATCCTCGACAACCTGACGATGTGGACCGGAATCGCGGTGCTCCTCGTCATCCTCGCGTACACGTTGCCGGTGGCGGCTATCATCCAAAACGGCGGCGGCCTCTTCGGTGGTGGTCTCCCCGTTCCGGCCACCATCTCCGCAGGTCTTGACCTCACGGCGATGGTGCTGACTGACGCTGTCAACACGCTCGTGGGGGTCATTGCATGAGACTCACCAAGGCGACGTCGCTCATCATCATCGCCATCAGCGTCCCGATAGCAATCGAACTGCGGACGATTGCAGGATTCTTCAACATCGAACTGCCGCTGATTGCAGTGGCAGTCATCGAGTTCCTCTTCCTCGCCCTCATGTTCGTCCTGTACGGACTGTACGGCGAGAACTCCGAGTCGGCGTCGTAATCACGTCGCTGACGCGACTCACCACGTTCGCCTCGAATCGTTCAGCGCCATCATTTTTGGCAGACGGCCATGCACGACAGCTCGTCGTGACTCACAGAATCACTTATGAAAGGGCGTTAAATTTGGGCAGCGAACTCGACTGTTCCCGGTGATTGGGAACCACTCTGCCTCTATATTGAATTACAGGCTGTAGGAGTAGGTGAGCATGAAACTCGACCTGATGAAAGCGGGAATTGGCCTTGCAGTCGTCATCGGCATCGTCCTCACGGTCGTCGCCGGCTACGCACTGTTCAGTACAGTCGGTGGCGTCGGCGGCCTGACCGTCGCCCCTGAACTGTTCGTCTCCATCCTGTTCGGTGGACTCCTCGTCCTGTCCGCCGTGGCAGTGCGGAAGACTGTGCCGAAACCACGCACCCGCGTCTAACCCCACCCGTTCGGAGCCGCCATTCTCTCGGAGATATCGACGCCTGTAGCCGTGGCCGACAGCGGTGGTGCCGCGGAAAAGCCATTGCTATTGCACACCAATAGAGTGACATGTATTCGTCTGTCCTCGTTCCGACCGATGGCAGTGCCCGGTCGCTCGCTGCCGCCCGCCGTGGTATCGACATCGCGTCCACGTACGGGGCAGAACTCCACGCTCTCTCGGTTATCGACGCCAGTGACCTCGGTCTGTGGACGACCGCCGATATCCCGGTCGAACGGGTACAGGCGAGTCTTCGAGACGCAGCGGAGAGTGCTGTCGACGAAATCGCTTCACTCGCAAGCGACGAGGATGTCTCTTGTCGAACGGCCGTTCGAATCGGCGTGCCCCATCGAGAGATACTCGATGCAATCGACGAGGACGATATCGACCTCGTCGTGATGGCGACGCACGGTCGAACGGGTCTCGAACACGCGATTTTAGGGAGCACTACAGAACGAGTCGTCCGCCTCTCCCGCGTTCCGGTGATGACCGTTCGAGAGTGAGCGAAGGAACCTCAGTTGGTCAGACCTGTGCACGGAGTCCGTCGCTGAGCGCACGCCGACCATAGATGACGACGCCAACTGCGCCGAACACACCGAGTATCATCGGGACGAGGTCGATGCCACCAAACAGCAGTCTGAGCACGCCCCAGAGCATGAATGCCGCAGATTGGCTGACGTAGTAGGCGAGTGTCGAGTTGAACGGAACGAACCCACCGGAGAGAAAGACGAGACAGAGGAGCGCAACACCGATTGCGTCAGGAGATGTTGCCGAAATCCACCCCGAAACGACCGCGTAGACGACGAACGCGACGAACACGACGCCGATGGCGAGTCTGAACGGGGCGATTTCGTCGAAGAGCGACGTGGCAGATGAGATGTCACTCGTGGCACCAGCTGCGTCGTCTGCACCGTCTGCCGGGTCATCGAACTGAGAAGGCACAGCGGAGGTATTGGGCGCGTAATGTCAAAACAGTAGTTATTCGATGGGGATTTGACTGCCGCCGTCTCGACCGTTCCCGTTGACTGACGGACGTTCGTCGAGTTCGACGACGAGTGTCATCGGCTCGCCGTCGCGGAGGACGTCGATTGCGACGGGTTCGCCGGGTCGAGTCTCGGTGATGAGATAGCGCATCAGTTCTTCGTGTGCGCGAACCTCGTTGCCTTCGATAGCGACGATAACGTCGCCGCCGACGGGGATCTCCCAGCCGCCGAGTTCTGTCTTCTCGTAACACCCACGCAGGAGTTCGGACCCGCTGTCTGCGGCCGCCGACCCGACGACGAGGACGCCACGAGGGGCATCGAGACCGTTCGCTTCGGCGATAGACGGCGTCACGTCGAGGGTGCGCGTCCGGAGATACGAGTGGCGGTAGAAGCCATCGGTCACGAGGTCTGGGAGGATGCGATTAGCGATGACCGGTGAGACGGCGAATCCGATGTTGTCTCCCTGTTTCGCACGGTTGACGCCGACGACTTCGTACGGGGGGCCATCACTGTCGTCTCTGAACCCGACGAGTGGCCCGCCCGAGTTTCCGGGGTTGATGGGGGCGTCCGTCTGGACGACATCTGGGATGGCGAATCCGTTCGAGGTGTGAAGCGATCGGTTCGCCCCGGAGACGATGCCTGCCGAGATGGACCCTTCGAGGCCGAGCGGGTTGCCGAGTGCGGCGACGGGCCGGCCGGGTGACGGGTTTTCGGTCGCCAGTCGGAGTGCGACGGCGTCTGCGGGCAAGTCGTCGACGGCGACGACGGCGAGGTCGGTGTACACGTCTGAACCGACGACTTTGCCGACGCGCCACGACCCGTCGGCAAACCGGAGTTCGACGCGGTTCGACTTGGTCTCGTCAGCGAGCCGAGAGACGTGTTCGTTCGTCACGAGGTGCTGGTCGTCGTAGACGAACGCGCTTCCGGCACCGCCCGGCCGGCGACGCCCGCCGACGTAGACGGAGACGACGGATGGAATAACGTCGCGGTACAGTCCTTCGAAATCGGAGTGAGTGGACATGGTAGTGCGACAGCGAGACAGCACACGCCATCTGCTGTCACTTACCTCAGGTTAGTGCCGAGACGATTTGAGCATGTCGCGTGATGACATCCACCAAGGAAATCTCACGAATAGTTGGCAGAGGTACCCCATTTTATTAACTTCTGTAGTAAATGTTGGTCCAACGATGGTCACTCTCGACGTACACGAGAACATGCAGCGAATCGCCGATAGCGGCGTCGTCGCAGTGATGCGAGGCGCAGACGCCGATACCATCATCGACGTGGCCGACGCGTTGAAAGAGGGCGGCGTCACCGCCTACGAGATAACGGCCGACAATCCCGACGCGATGGAGCTCATCAGCGAGGTTTCAGCGTCGTTTTCGGACGACGAAGCAATCGTCGGCGCGGGGACGGTCCTCGACGCGCCGACGGCGAACGCGGCCATTCAGGCCGGTGCCGAGTTCGTCGTCGGACCGAACTTCGACGAGAGCGTCGTCGAGACGTGTAACCGATACGGGACGCTCGTCGCACCGGGTATCATGACGCCGACAGAGGCCGTCGACGCCTATTCGGCGGGCGCGGACCTCGTGAAAGTCTTCCCGGCGTCGTCACTCGGTCCGGGGCACCTCAAGAGCATGAAAGGGCCACTTCCACAGATTCCGATGATGCCGACTGGCGGCGTCGGACTCGACAACGCCGCAGACTACATCGAAGCGGGTGCTGTCGTCGTCGGCGCGGGTGGTGCACTCATGGACGACGAAGCCATCGCCAACGGCGACTTCGAGACCATCACCGAGACGGCACGCGAGTTCTCGCAGATTATCGACGACGCTCGGCAGGACTGAACCGGGTGACTCGGTTACTCACCGAAGCGACCCGGTTGTACGCAGAAGCGATTTGCTTTTTCACCGAAGCGACCCGGTTGTACGCAGAAGCGATTTGCTTTTTCACCGAAGCGACCGGACTCGTCTCTCGAATTTCTCTGGAACCCGCTCTGCGACCCGCTCCGGGTCCGACTCACCATTGACCGCGACGAGGTAGGTTGCACCATCCTCGTCGCCGTAAGCGTGCTGAAAGTCGTAGACGAAGCCCCAACAGTCGGTCGATTCGGGGATTTCGTCGCTCTCGACGAGGAACTCGACTTGCCGGACGACGGCGTACTCGACGAGTCGATTGACCGCGTCGCCCGTCGGGGTGTCCTCGTCGAACAGTCCCAGTTCACGCGCTTCTTCGACCAGTGGGACGAGACGCGAGACGGCCGCTTCGACCGCCACCGGGAACTCTTTCGCTCCGTCAGCGACGACGGATTCGTAGGCTGCCGTGACTCCGCCGCATCCCGTGTGTCCGAGAATGACGATGTCCGAGACACCGAGTTCGGCGACTGCATAGCCAACGACGTCGTTGACGACGAGTGAGCCATCGATTTCGGTCCACGCCTGATTGGCGATGTTGACCGATTTGAAGAGCGTCCCCGCCTCGTCGGTATTCCAGAGTGCACCGACCGGAACGCGAGAATCCGAGCAGCCGACAGAGACGACCGGGGGTTCTTGCACGTCTCGAACCCCCGTGAAGTGGTCTGCGTCGAGGTGCTCGACGTAGTACTCGTTTCCAGTCAAGAGCGATTCCAGTACCGAATTCGACATTGCAGTGAACTCTCGCTCTTCAGAGGTAAATACTGGGGGAAGGGACGAAAAATCACCACTGGGGCTCACTACCGAACGGGAGACAGACCGCCCATCCAGTCAGTCGTCGGCCGCCATCTGCGGTGCGAGCGGCTTGTCTGCCGTTTTTGCTTCTGGTTCCGTTTCTTGTTCCGGTTCAGGTTCACCGGGGGCGTCGCGGCCGTCCTGCGTCACGTCGGTCGTCCACGTCAGGTCCCCGTCGTACTGATACGACGTATCGTTCTGCGTGGGGTCGACGACGGTCAGCGAGAGCCAACCGTTGTCCAGCAGTTCCGTGACGACAGGGTTCTCTGCGAGGACGGCAGTCATCCGTTCGACCGGGGCGTGAATCACGACTGAGAGGCGAAGCGGCTGGTGATACGGCTCGTCGTCTGCCGTCATGACCGACTGGAGCGGCAGTCCCGTCATCAGGTCACCGCCGTTGCCCTGATAGACGCCGACGTTTCCGACTGGGTTGTGGGTGACTTTCGACCCGCTGCCGAAGACCGCTGTGTCCACGGTCGAGAAGTAGTACTGCATGTTGATCCACTGGGTGACGACCATCGGTCCGTTCACGATGGCTGCCAGTGCCTCGCCCGATTCGTCGGTCCGCCAGTCGTACGAGTGGAGGAACGAACGGCCGTCGAGGTCGAGACCCTGCGTGAGCGAACGGGGCCCGACGACGAAACCTGCGTTGCCGGCGAGTCCCCACTCGGGCCGCGTTTCAGCCCAGTCTGTGGCACGGCGTTCTGTCTCGCGAGTCCCGGGCGACGACGCACCCATCGATTGGGTCCGCTCTTCGGCCGCCCCGGCGCGAGCAGTTTCGAGGTCGGACTGGAGTTGTTCGACGTCGGTCTCGTGACTCTCCGGGACAGGTTCGGTAAAGAGCGTCACGTCGTCGGTCGTGGTGTTGTGTTCGCCGGCGACGAAGACGGTGTCCGAGGGGATGTCGAATCCGCGGTCACGGAGTTCGGACTTGACGTCGTCGTCGTTGCAGATTGCCGCGAGGACGCGAGCGTTCGGGCCGCCGGCGTTACCGGCACAGGCACCACAGTCGAGACTGGACTCGAACGGATTGTTCGCGGTCTGACTGGCGTGGCCGACGAATGCGACGACGCGGGCGAACTCGTCCCATCCCATCAGTTCGAACGCAGTGGCGGCGTACTCGACTTTCTCCGCCGTGGAGAGTCCGTGTGGCAGGTCGCCGTCGGCGTCCGGGTCGTAGTCGAGTGCTGGCGCACAGAAGTCCTCGGAGGAGGGAATCCGCGCTGAGGTAGCACTGAGGAAATCGTACACCCGCGCCGGAAAGAGCGTCCGTGCAGTGAGTGCGAGGCCGTAGGCACTGCCAGCACTCTCGACGAAGCTGAACACGGTCGCAGCGTTCGACTTGAGCGACTTGAGGACGTTCGCGGCAGCGCGCGTGCTGTTCGCCCACGTGTCGTATCGCTCGTGTTCGTGGTCACATCCCTCGACTGGAGTGTCGGCGACGTAATGCTGGGCGTCGAGAATCGGCGGGCAGGCGTCTATCGTGACCCCGGAGTCGTAGCCCTGGTAGCGCATCGGGATGCCGAAGAAGCCAGCGTAGCCGTAGGTTTCGTAGGCACCCGCGTTCTCGACGTGCCGGCGGATGACCTCCGAGCGCGTGTCGATACAGAAGACGAGCTGTGCATCCGGCCGCCCACCGTCTCCAAGAACGTGTACGGCCTCATCCGGAGCGTGTGCGGCCTCACTGTCTCCGGGTGCGGGCGTCGACTGGTGCTGTTCGGTAATCGCCTCGACGAGTTGGGTGCGATACGTGGCCTCCCACGCGTTCAACCAGAGTTCCGCGAGTGGAACGTCGCCTCTGGACTGTGAGCCCTCTTCGGTACGTACAGATTCCGATTCGGGCGTCGGCGGTTCGAGCGGTGCATCGAAGCAGTCGGTGAGGACCAACCGAACGGCCAGATACTCTGTGAGCGTGATGGGGTACGTCGTCTGCCAGTCCCTGTCACTGGCGGCCCGCTGTTTGATGAATCCGGTCCAGCCCGGAAGCCTGCTGAGGTGGAACTCGAAGAGGTCGGTCAACTCGTCCCGTGGATACGTCGAGATGACCTGTTCGATCGCCTCGGCCGGGTCGTCCGGAAGCACTGCAACTACTTCCCGGTCGGGGAGTGACTGGTCGTAGCGCGCAACAGAACGAAACGCGGCGTAGAACCCACGGTCACGGTTCGGCATCGACCACGAAGCGTGGCCCTCGTCGAGGAAGGCAGCGAGCCACTTCGTCAGAACCGCGTCGACGGTGTCGTGTGGCCCTGATTTTTCGTCCTCGTGAGCGTGCGCTGGTTGCGTCTCCTCGGTCTCCATGCGTGCCAGAAGAGCCGACGGGTCTGCCTCGTATCCGTGTGCACGCAGTTCGTTCCGAAGCGTTTCGGGGTCGATTTGGCCCGTCTCGAGCGCTGCGCGAAACACGTCTGCACTCGGGTAGCCCTGACCGCCAAACAGACGCTCGGCCTCTTGAACGGCCTCGTGGAACGGGCGGTCTTCGAAGCCACTGAGTGGATTGGCCGTCACGAAGGAGTGAAGCGGCCAGACCGACCCGACAGTCGTTGCAGCCTGTTCGATGGTGTCGCGAATGGATTCGTCAGTACTCATTGTACTCCTCTCTGTTCGTCACGATTGTTCCGGGTGCAGGACGGGTCGCGTTCACGAGGGCCACGTAGAGGCGCGTGCTCCGGCGGTAGACGCCACTCTCGATGACGACGTACGTCAGGAGGAACGCCGCGGCGACGGCGACGTGAACGGGTGTCAGTTCGGTGGGGGCGGTGACGAGTGGGACCCCCACGAGGGCGTGCTCGATGACGGTGTACACCGACGCGTACACCGCGATTGCTGGCAGGAACACCAGCGGAACGGCTCCGTAGCGAAGGGACGCAGGCAGGTCAGTGTGGCGCACCATCTCGCATGCGGCGTGCATCGTCGTCAGCACGACGAGTCCTGCGAGTATCAGGCCGCTATCGAATTCCGTTCCCTCGCCGGTCGCGACGGCGAACAGGACGCCACCTGCCAGTGCGGTCAGCACCGTCGCGGCGACACCTGCAACACCGGAGGACTGAGCGGTGTCGCTCTTTTTACCGGGTGCCTTCTGTTCGACGCTGCTCCCCGCGGAGAGGAACTGGTACGCCTTGTAGAATCCGTGCAAGATGAGGTGCGTGATGGCAGCCCCGAAGAATCCGAGTCCCGCTTGGACGAACATGAACCCCATCTGTCCGACCGTCGAACAGCCGAGTTGGCTCTTGATGTCCGTCTGGACGGTCTTCAGCAGCTTTCCGAGGAGGGCACTCGTCGCGCCTACGACCACGATTGCCAGCATGAAGCCGCCGTCGGTAGTGACGACTGGTGCGAACCGGAGTAACAGGATACCTCCTGCGTTGACGAACCCGGCGTGCATCAGTGCCGACGCTGGTGTCGGCGCGGTCATCGACGACAGTAGCCACGTGTGGAACGGGAGCAGTGCGGACTGAATCATCGCCGCCAGCAGGAGGGCCGCAACCGCGACCAGAACGGTCACAGTGGGTGTAATCTCGGCAGCAGCGACACCAGAAATCGTCGTCGCGCCGGTCTGCCACCACAACGCGGCGAAGGAGACAGCCAGCAACGCACTGCTTCCCACGAAGGAGCGACGAGCGTGTGTCGCTGCCGTACGCGCGTGCCGCCAGGAGTCGACGTGACCGATGAGGGTGGCCATCACCAGTCCCATCGTCAGCCACAGCGCCACGAACACGACGAGCGAATCTGTCGCGACGAGCGCCATCACGACGAGCGTGAACGCGAACACGGTGCCGAAGAATCTGTTGAGCGCACTGTCTCCGGCCATGTAGCGCCGTGAGTAGCTGTGGACGATTCCACTGAAGAACGTCACGACGACCCACATCACGACGGTCAGGCCGTCGACCGAGAACACCCCGAGCAGAGACCAACTCTCGGAACTAGAGAGTCGGAGCACGGCCACAACGAGGCTCACAGCCCACATGGACCACACGAGTCGCGTGAGCGCGAGCGGGAGCCGTGGCGACGCAGTCGCCGTCTTCGGAAGCGGTCCGACCCGGTGTGAGTTCGTCTCGTCTGTCATCGTTTGTGGGCTGTGAGCAGTCCGTCAGTCGACCCCTCGCCGTGAGCGGCCAAACACAAACTGTCCTCTTCTCACCCACAACACGAACGTATCCATTATTAAAACCATCTATTCGAACATATTGTTCTCAAAATAGGCCATGAAAGAACATTATAGTATGTGTTACCAAGTACCACAAAATCGGGCAGGAACGTCCTAGACACCCGGGGTTTCTGGGTGTGCGTCGTCGCCACCGCTGTCCGCACCCGCGAGTTCTGTCTCCGTTTCGACGCACGTTTCGTTCGAATTTCTGAACTCACTGAACAGACCGTTCGGACTCAGCCGCAGTGGTGTGAAAAGACGGCGGTCTTCGCGATGGTTCTGCGCTTCGGTCACTCGGGTTGCGAGGGTTTCTCTCTCGTGAACCCACCGAACGGCGTCGTCTTGTGCGTTCGGACGAGCACCTCGTCGGCGACGGTCAGTCCGAGGTCGAGGAGTTCCTGTGCGACTGGTGTGACGTCGTCGTCGTTTTCGCCGACGACCGTGACGAGGAGGTTCTTCTCGCCGGTGACCAGTTCCTGTACGGAGACGACGCCGTCGATAGACAACACGTCCTGTATCATCTCTCCTCGTTTGGGAATCGGTGCGGTACAAAACAGGAGCATCTTGAACGGGAATCCCGACTCCTGGTAGTCGATTGCGGCGTGGTATCCTTTGACGACTCCCTTCTCTTCGAGGCGCTTGATGCGCTTTCGAACGGTACTGTCGGACGTTCCAGACCGTTCTGCGATTTCGGCCGACGACAGATTACGCGCGTCCTCCTGCAGGGCGTGGAGAATCGCGCGGTCCACGTCGTCGATACTGTGGTCAGTCATGGTCGTACGTCTCGATGACGTGAGAAAGATATTTTGCTCCACAGCGTCGGCCACCGACCGTCCGCACTGCTCTCCAAGTCGTGTCTCAAATCTGCTGCCCAGAACGATTTTGCCCGGGAACGTCGCACCATGTGTCTCGTTTCCGAGTCGAAATCCGACGTGGACGAGATGCACGATGCCCTCGCGGACGTTGCTCGTGGCAGTCCTCAGGAGAACGACGCCGACGGAATCTACCAGTTCTTCGCGGACGACCCAGACGGACGCGCCGCCGAGTTTCAGGTGTTCCTCGACTAGCGCTCGGCGCGTTCGTCGTCGCGTCCATTCGTGACGGATTCGCCCCAGATGAACTGGTCAGCGTCGGACCCCGTCTCGCCGCCCGCGGCGTCTTCTTCGCCGCTCGGTTCTTCTTCGTCGTCGGGGCTACCCTCATCGTCGCGCGATTCTCCCTCGTCGGCGTCGACCTGGCTCTCACCGGTTGCACCGTCGCCGTCTTCATCGTCGGCATCGACATCCGGTTCGGGTTCGGCCTCGTCTATCAGTCCAGACGCGATTTGGCCGTCAGGTATCACCGCATCGGTGGTCGAGCTGTCTCGCTCACTCTCGGGCTCTGCCGTCTCGATATCGAGTGCCGCCTGTCGAGTGCGCCGTCGTTCTTCACGACGTGCGGCGAGTGCGTCGCGGAGGCGGTCGTTCAGTTCGTTTCTGAGTTCGGCAGCGTCGTCCGCTTCGATATCGACTGCCGCCGCGTCGCCACCGACGATGGAGAGACTGCCGGCCGTGTCGGCCGTAACCGTCGAAACGCGCCATCGACGCTGGAAGATAGTTCGTGTTTCGATGACCGTTTGAATGCGGTAGTACGGAACGAACCGCATCTCACGCTTCCAGAAGCCGTTTCGTGTGACGAAGTGGTTCTCGGTGAGGGCGCGGCCGCGATGTCTCCACTGGTAGACGCCGGCCACGGCAGCGACGGGAATCAGTCCAAGCGGAAGGAACCACGGGACTCCGCCGAAGAGGGTGTTCGCCCCGTAGAGGCCGGCGACGATGGCCCCTACGCCGAGCAAGTAGCGGACGACGTAGCGGCGACGAATTCGTGATGGAGGCCGTTCGAACGTCGGTTCGGAGACGCCCTCTATCTCTTCGACGAGCGAGCGAACCCGGTCACGACTGGCGAGCGGAATCGCTGCTTCAGACCCGCGCCGACCGCGATTTCCTCCAGCACCGCTGTCCGACCCGGGTGCGTATCCTGCCGTCTCGACGAGGAGTGTCGCATAGCCGAACCGGCGCTTCAGCGGGTTGTCCTCGATGGTGAGCGTCTGCAGTTTGTCGATTGGAATCGACCCGGTGTACTGCTGGATGAGGCCGCGCTCGTACTGAAGTTCGTCACCAACGCGAGTCAGGCGGAACCCGTAGTAGTTCAGGACGGCAGAGACGAACCCGACCGCCCACGAAGCGAGCGCGACGAGGACCGCGAGCGCGACGATACCGAAGATACCCGCGGCGAGACCCCGTGCTGGAACGGGCACGTCCACGAACGAGGCGACGACGGGGAAGAAACTCGTTGCGAAGAGGAAGACGATGCCGGGGAGACGCAGGTCGAACGAGAGCGCACCGACGAGACCGAGTTCACGCGGTGTCAACTCGAAGAGGAGTTCTCGGTCTGGTTCTGGGGCGTCAGGCGAGATGTCTCCGCGTTTCAGGCGGGCGACTTGCTTCTGGATGCGCTGGGCTTCCTCGTAGGTGACGAATCGAAGGCTTCCTTCAGTCTCACCACCGCCTGCGGTTTCGAGGTCAACGGCAGCCAGTCCGAAGAGGCGCTGAGCGACGTTTCGAGAGATATCGACGTTCTGGATGCGCCGATAGGGTATCTCTCGATTCCGACGGGAGAAGACCCCAGACTGAATATCGAGCGTGTCTTCGGTGAGTTCGTATTCGAATCGCTCGTAGTACGCGAACTCGTAGCCAGCGATGGCGAGAACGGCAATCCCACCGAGTGCAACGGCACTGAGTCCCCCGAGAATCCCGCCGAAGGCGGTTCCGCCCGAGAAGGCGATGAACACGAGCGCGAAGGCGATGCTAATGCTGCGCTGTGCCGCCCGGTACGGAACCGAGAGAGGCGAGAGGTGGGTCATACCGCGTCGTCGCCCTCGGCACGGATGGCGAGGTGTTTCAGCCGGTCCTGTAAGTCTTCAGCCCCGTCTGGCGTCAATCCGGGTATCGAAACGTCCGCCCCGCGAGACCCGGCGGTGTAGACGATGGTCGACGCGAGTCCGATGAGACGCTCGAGTGGTCCCCGCGCCGAATCGACGTGCTGGACGCGGACGTACGGGACGACGGTGTACACTTTCGTGAGGACGCCGCGCTGGAGGTACAGCGAGTCGTCGCGAATCTCGTATCCCCACGCACGGTAGCGGAGCAACGCGTAGGGGACGCCGACGACGAGTAAGACGAAACTAATCGCCACGGGGGCGAACGTTGGAATCGGCAGTGGCGTAAACAACACTCCCGCTGCGGCCACCGCCCCGGCGACGAGCGCGAAGATGACTGCGCGAGCGACCCAGAGAAGACGAATACGAGGATGGAGGCGATTCATCGGAACCCCTCCGTGGACGGGAACATACTATAGTTCAGGGGTGGCCTGCAGTAGATAAATATCTGTGGCCGCTCCGGGGTTCGCGTGCGGATTGTAACCGCGTCGCTCTGGAAGTGGTCGACTCCGCGTCGTTCGAAGGAGTCGAAATCGAACGAGTCGAGAATCAGTTCAGCAGGAGTCCTGCGTCGAGAAGGAGCAAGACAGCGACGAGCGCTGCGCCGAGATAAAACGGTGCAGCGTTCTCTGCCGGCGTGCGGACCTTCTTCTGGACGAGGCCGTCTTTCGCCCGACGCTGCCCGATCTCGACGAGTGCGGTCAGAGCCAACCAGAGGACCAGCATCGTGATGACGAGGTGGCCTCGGCCCGACCCGGTCAGCGTCCCGACGGTGTAGCGCGTTCCGGCGAGGTGGCCACCGGTGATGAACATGAGCAGTGCTGCGACGCGCGACCCCATCGTGAGACGAGAGACGATTGATTCGAACGCACTGGCGCGGATTTCTCCTGAACGGGCCGTCGGCAGGACCGAGAGTGCGAAAAAGAGGACGCTCCCCGTCCAGAGTCCACCGACGAGCAAGTGGACAGTTGCCATCACAGTATCGATGAGTGCCATGTCACAGGCCTTCGTTCAGTGGGGCTTGAAGGTTTCACCTTCGCACGGGTTCGCCGACGCAAACGCATTTGTCCTCCGGCCGAGTGTGCCATTTCATGTCAAACGAACTACCGCTGGGTTCCTTTGAGACCTCACGATTCCGACGGGGCTGTCCACCTCGCCCGACGGCTCGAAGATTGCGTTCACGGTGGCCGAATTCGACCCCGATGCTGACGAGCGCGTGGCCTCTCTCTACGTGGTTCCAGCGGATGGGTCTCGCGACCCACACCGACTCACTCGCCTCCCGGGTGCCGCCTCACCGAAGTGGTCACCCGACGGCAATCGACTGGCATTCGTCGCTGCCCGCGACGAAGACGTAACTCGCCGTGTCGGCAACGGTGACGACGACGCAGACGCCGAGGAGGGTGCAGAAGCCGACGAAGATGCCGAGAAGGATTCAGGCACGGGCGAAGATGCCGAGGAGGCTTCAGACCCCGACGCTGAACACGACGAGGACGACGACGCGCCGGGCGACGCCAACGGCGACGAACCGAAGCCGCAGGTGTGGTGTTTCGACCTCGAACTCGGTGGTGACGCGATGCAACTCACCTCGTTCGACGAAGGTGTCTCGGAGTTCGATTGGTCGCCTGCGGGCGACCGACTCGTCGTCTCGGCGCGCGACCCGACCGAGGACGAACAGGAGTACCTCGACCAGCGAAAGGACGGCGGTCCAATCGAGACAGAGCGCCTCCAGCACAAGATAAACAGTATCGGGTGGACGGACACGGTCACGACCTATCTGTTCGTGGTCGACCTCGACACCGGCGAATCAGCACGACTCGACGAGGCTGCGGCAGCGGGAGCGTTTGCGGACCTCGACGGACTCCAACCCGCGTGGGGGCCGAGTGACCGCATCGCGTACGTCACGTCGGACGCGGACGAGCCAGACGACACCATGATTCAGGACGTGTTCGTCATCGACCCCGACGGGTCGAACGCGGAGAAGGTGACGACGGGTGACAGCGCGCTCGATTCCCCCCGGTGGAGTCCCGATGGCACGCGTCTCGCGTTCCAGGCTGGCGACCCCGAAAACTGGTACATCCCACGAGAACTCCGCGTCGCCGAAGTCGAATCCGGTGACGTTCGGTCTGTCTCGACATCGCTGGACCGGACGGTCGCGTGGGGTGTTGCCCCGCACTGGGCCTCGGACGACGAACTCTACACGCTCGTCGGCGACGAAGGGAAGACGCGACTCGTTCGGTTCGACCCGGAGGCGGACGCTCCGGAGCGAGTATTCGACGCGCAGGGAGATTACCGGGGAATTCAGCAACTCCACGTCGCTGGCGGTCACGCGGGGCTGGTCGTCTCCGACCCAGACGCCGGCCGGGACATCTACGGCCTCTCGCTGGCCGACGTCGACGCCGAAGACGAGTCGGACGCCGAATCGTTCGTCCGCCTCTCTGCGCTCAACTCAGAAATCACGGACGCGTACGAGATGCCGCAGGTGCGACGCGTGACCTTCGAGAGCGACGGGTGGGAGATCTCGGGCGTCGTCTACGCGCCCACTGACTTCGACTTCGACGACCCAGACCCACGTCCGACAGTCGTCGCCATCCACGGCGGGCCAATCGTCTACGACGAACCCGAGTTCAGGTTCGACCACCCCGTGTTGACCTCGCGGGGATATCTCGTCTTCCGGCCAAACTATCGCGGCGGCACCTCCTACGGCCGCGAGTTCGCCGAACAGCTTCGAGGCCAGTGGGGAACGGTCGAAGTCGACGACATCGTCGCCGGTGTCACCGACCTCGTCTCACGTGAGTGGACCAACCCGGACCGCGTCTTCGGCTACGGAATCTCCTACGGTGGTATCGCACAGGGCTACCTCGTCACGCAGACAGACCTGTTGACCGCCGCGGTTCCAGAACACGGCATCTACGACCTTCGGTCCGCGTACGGCACCGACGACAACCACCTCTGGACCAAACACGAATACGGCCTTCCGTGGGAGTCCCCCGAAGCTATCGACGCTTCGTCGGCGATTACCGACGCCGGCAACATCGACACGCCGCTTCTCGTCATGGCCGGCGGGCAAGACTGGCGCTGCCCACCGAGTCAGTCCGAACAGCTCTACGTCTCGGCCAAGGCGCAGGGTGTCGACGCGAAACTCGTCGTCTATCCCGACGAACACCACGCGATTAGCACGCCTGAACGGGCGACACACCGTCTCGAGCAGATTATCGAGTGGTACGAACGCCACGACCCGGCCCTCGACAACGACTGAGCCAAAGAGGCGGTCTGGTGCTGTCCGCAGTTTCTTCGCTGCGGCGGTGAAGTCAGTGGAGAATCGCCGGCGGTTCGGCCGTGACACTGATGTCGCGCGCGTAGTGGACGAGCGGGTCACCGTCGGGGTGGTCGAATCCACACGCTTCGAACATCGTGTTCGCCCGAATTTCGACATCCACATCCTGTATCGGCCACGGGTCGTGGTCGATGACGCCCACGACGATGGGCCACTCGTCGGTGTAAAATCGATAGTTCTCGACGAGGAACTCGGTGAGCGACCCCGCTTCGGGAGGAGTCGGGTCACCGAGTGGCCGGTAGCTGGCATCGAAGTGTGCCGCCGGCGTGTCTCGTGACGCCGGTCGGTAGCTCTGGAATTCGACGTTCCCGTCTCGTTCGCGGGCGGACATCGTCGCGAGGTGATACGGGAGACGGTAGCCAACTTTGGCCATCGTCACGCCAAGGCGGTCGGCAGCGTCGAGCGTGAAGAAGTAGACGCCTCGCTCGCCACCTGATTCGGGTTCGACGTAGGTTCGGAGATTCACTTCGGGAAACGACAGACCGGTGGGCGAGCGCCTGGGCCGGATGTCGACCATGTCGAACGAGACGACGCCCATCCACGCCTCGCCGTCGTACGTCGCCACGGCGAGTCGGTCAGGGAGGTGTTCCTGTACGATTGCAGGGTCAATCCGCCAGTGAGCGAACAACGTGTGTCGCCAGCGCATCGACAGGAGGTCCATACCGAGTGTACGGGCCGGTGACGGGAGTCGATTTCGGCGGTGGGTCAGTCTCTCAGTGGGCCGTCCCCGCCGAAACGCCCACTGTGTTGGCCATCTATCAGGTACGTATGGTCGAGAATGCGAGCGGCACGTTCGATATCGGCGACGAACTGACAGTCCACCGACTCGGATTCGGTGCGATGCGACTCACCGGTTCGGGTATCATCGGCGAACCGGACGACGTCGCGAACGCGAAGAAGGTCCTCCACGAATCTCTGGCGCACGGCATCGACTTCATCGACACCGCTGATTCCTACGGGCCTGCGGTCTCGGAGCGACTCATCGGTGAGGCGCTCGCACCCTATCCCGACGACCTCGTCGTGGCGACGAAAGGGGGACTCCTCCGCAACAGGGACGGTGCGTGGAAACCAAACGGCGACCCCGATTACCTGCGAAACGCAGTGCTCGGAAGTCTCGACAGACTCCGCGTCGATACCATCGACCTCTATCAACTCCACCGACCGGACCCACACGTCCCCTTCGAAGACTCTGTTCACGCGCTCGCAGAGATGAAAGACGAGGGGCTGATTCGGCACGTCGGCCTCTCGAACGTCTCCGTCGAGAAACTCGACGAGGCACGCGACATCGTCGATATCGCCACGGTTCAGAACCGATACCACGTCGCTGACCGGGACTCCGAATCGGTTCTCGACGCCTGCGAAGGATACGGAATCGGATTCATCCCGTGGTACCCACTCGGTGGGGGTGATTTCGGCGACAATGCAGACGCACTCTCGGCGGTGGCGACGAAACACGACGCCACCCCACAGCAGATTGCACTCGCGTGGTTACTCGACCGGTCCGAGGTGATGTTGCCAATCCCTGGTACGTCGAGTGTTCCCCACCTCCGCGACAACGTCGCCGCCTCACACATCGGACTGGACGACGAAGACAGGGACCGACTGGACGAGTAACGACTCTGCGACCCTAACTCCAGGGCCGTTCGGTGAACTCTCCAGCCTCGATTTCGCGTTCTATCTCGCGGAGCGTCGTGCCGTCGACGCTCACGAGGTGGCACAGCGGGTGGCCCGGTGCCGCAACCGGATTCTGGAGGACGCCGACGACGAGCCCAGTAAATGGCGCTTCGACCCGTGTCTCTCTCGTCTTGAAGTGGTCGGAAATCGTGCAGATGGTGTCGCCTTCGTAGACGAGCGGCACCTCGCCGTACTGCATTTCGACGAGTCCACCGACGTCAGCACGAAGCCACGTTTTGTCCGTCGCAGAGTCGATGACGCGCGTCCATCCCGGCCAACTGACTGGCTTGTCCGGGAGGACGCCGTACTGTGCGAGGACGCTCTCGACGCCTTCGAGAGCACGGTCGACGAGCGCTGGTTGGAATCGATGTGCGCGACCCATCTCGACGGTAATCGTCGGGATGCCGTCGTTCGTGGCGACGGTTCGGAGCGAACTCGCCTCGGCTTCTCCCGAGAGGATGAGATTCGCCCCGAACGAGCGTGCGAGGCGGACGACTTCTGGTCGGCTCATGTCTGCGCGAACGTGGTACATCGTCGTCCGGTTGCGCGTCGAGGTGTGGAAGTCGATTGCGATGTCACAGGGTTCGACGAAGCGTCGGTATATCTGGTTGGCCATCCGTTCGGCGGTGTTCGCGCCGTCACGACCCGGGAACGACCGGTTGAGGTCGAGGTCGTAAATCGGGATGTAGCGCTGTTGGGCGAGATAGCCGGGGACGTTCGCGACGTGGATGCAGACGAGCGTGCCGTGTATCTCTTCGGGGTCGTATCGGCTCCCGACTTCTTGCATCACCTTCACGCCGTTGAGTTCGTCGCCGTGAAGCGCCGCGTTCATCAACACCGACGGGCCGGCATGCGACCCGTTGATAATCGTGACCGGAAGTTCGACCGGGTCACCGAGATATGTCTCGCTAATCTCGTACCGGAGGTGCCGAACCTCCCCCGGGGGGACCTCCGAGTCGTAGCGAAACGGTTGTGGCTCCATGCACCTGCCTTCGGTCGGACCACGTAAGAAGATTGATTGGCGAAGCCTCGGAGTGACACGCTTGATCGGAAGCGCCTCGGAGTGTCACGGGACCAGTGTGAGGCTTTACCTCACTCGGGTTCCACGGGTGTCCATGGCCTCGATTCGGCTCGACGACCCGGTCGAAATCGGCGGGCTCACGCTTCGAAATCGGCTCTATCGAGCACCATTACTCGAATGCGCCGGCAATGGAGACGGCGCCCCAGCGCGATTGGCTGCGGAACTCGAACCCGCCGCACAGGCGGGTGCTGGACTCGTCTGTCAGGGTGCGACAATCGTCAGCGAGACAGGTGGATGTGCAGCTCCCGGGATGACTCGCGTCGCCGACGACGAGTTCGTCGAGTCGCTGAAACTCGTGACCGACCGAATCCACGACTCCGACGCCGCTATCGCGATTCAGTTAGAACACGGTGGGCTCCGGAGTATGGAAACGTGGCACGCCGGCTACCGGCGCGACCATCCCAACCTCCAGCAGCTCGCCGTGTCGCGGCCGCCGCGACTTCTCCGCCTCCTCGACGCGCTTGGCTTTCTCGACTACGATGCGCACGTCTTGACCACCGAGGAGGTGTACGAACTCGCGGCGGATTTCGGGCGCTCTGCCGCGCTCGCCGTCGATGCTGGCTACGACGTGGTCCACATCGCCGGTGCCAACATGGGAATCGTCCATCAGTTCCTCTCGCCGTTTTACAACCGACGTGACGACGAGTTCGGCGACGGTGTGCGCTTTCTCGAAGTCGTCGCCGACGAGATACGGGCACAGGCCGGTGACGTGCCGTTGATGACCAAAATTCCCGCAGAGACGGCGGCCCCGCCGGGGCTCGGTCCACACCTGACTGTAGACGACGCCGTGGACATCTGTCACCGACTCGCTGATGGCGACTACGATGCACTCGTCCCCGTCTCCGGGTCGGTGTTCTGGGATGCGAGCATCGTTCGCGGGTCGTTCCCAGCAGACGCGTGGAACGACGACAGATACCGAGACGGATACGCCGACGCGTTCGGTGGTCCGCTTCGGGCCCGACTCGTCGAACTCGGGAACCGCGTCGAATCGATGTGGTACGAGTTCGAACCGGCGTGGAACGCCGAGCTGTGTCGTCGCGTCCGCGACGCCGTCTCGGTCCCAGTGTTCTGCGAAGGCGGGATTCGCGAGCGGGGACAGATCGACGCACTCCTCGGCGAGTCGGCCGACGCTGTCGGGATGGCACGACCGTTTTACGCCGAACCCGAACTGCCCGCGCGACTCCTCGGAACCGACGTTTCGGACGACACACGAGTCGTCTGCGAGAGCTGTAACAACTGCGCGGTGCCGCAAGTGACCGGTGCACCGGGTGTGTGTCGAACGTCGTCGGTGCTCCGCCGAGCGGGAACCCTCAAAAAGGAGGGTGCATACGCCGACGAGACCGAATTCGGCGGAGAACGTGGCAACGACCCGGTGGGTTAATAAGGCTCTCGCCGGAGTGTCACGGTAATGGCGCGCGACCGGTCCGCGATGGAGTCGGCCGAATTAACAGCGGTGCTCGATGCACTCGACGACGCGGACGCACGAGCCATCATCAGAGGACTCGAAGAACCAATGACGGCAAGTGAAATATCTGAGACGTGTGATATCCCCCTTTCGACGACGTATCGAAAGCTGGACTTACTCACCGATGCTGCGCTCCTCGCAGAAGGGACGCAGATTCGGGCCGATGGCCACCACGCGACCACCTACGAAGTGGCGTTCGACGAAGTTCGAATCGCCCTGAACGAAGAACGTGATTTCGACGTGGCCGTCGGTCGACCCGAACGAACGCCCGAACAACGCATCGCAGACATCTGGACGCAAGTCCGGAGGGAGACGTAAGATGGGACACATCAGCGCGTCGCCGACGATTGCGACGTTCATCATCATCGTCAAGACAGGAATTCTCGTCCTCGGCGGCCTCATCACCTACTTCAGTTTCAAGGCGTACAGGCGCACCCGTTCGCCGTCGCTTCGGGCGTTGGCTGTTGGCTTCGGTATCGTCACCTTCGGTGCGCTCCTCGCCGGTGCGTTCGACATCTTCTTCGATGTCGACCTCGCCACGGGCGTCCTCGTCGACGCGTTACTGACGCTCATCGGATTCGCAGTCATCACCTACTCGCTCTACGTCGAGTAGTCGGCCGCGTCCACTCGCTCACTTCTCGCGTACCGCTGTCTGTTGTTCACACGAGTATCGACAGTCGTTCGCGTGGCCTGAGGCGACGTTCGCACCCGCGATACTGACGATGTCGGTCGGTTTCGTCGTGTTTTTCCCGGGAGTCACAGACGAACGATTGCGATATCGTGGCACGGTTATATTGTTTAGAATGTGCAAAACCGTTATTAGTGTGCAGACGATATCGATAGATATGTCCGACGACGAACTGAACGAGATTCGCCAGAAAAAGCTCGAACAGATGGAAACAAAAATCCGTGGCGATGGCCACGGTGCCGTAGAAGAAGTGGAGTCCGTTCCTTCCGAACCGATCTACGTAAACGGTGCAGAAGAACTCGCCGACGCCATCTCGACGTACGATGTCGTGCTGGCTGACTTCTACGCAGACTGGTGTGGTCCGTGCAAGATGCTCGAACCCACTATCGAGAAACTCGCGGCAGACACCGACGCCACGATGGTAAAAGTCGACGTCGACGCGAACCAGCAACTCGCCGCGCAGTATCACGTTCGCGGCGTGCCGACGATGGTCCTCTTCGCAGACGGTGAAGTTGCCGAGCAGATCGTCGGTGTCCGCGGATACGACGACCTGAAGGGCCTCATCGACGCTCACCTCGAATAATCGAAGACGACCCCGTGGGGTCGCTGACGCGACCTGACGGCTCGCATGCGTTCCAATCCTCCCCCTCCCCCCAAACCACCATCACCCCCGGGCGGCATTCACCCCGCCTGTTCTCTCCTTTGCGTTCAGTCATCGCTCTTCGCCGTCCACGTAGATGAGGGGCCATGGGAGATGAGTAGCTGAACTGTCTCCCGGCGAGGGCTGTTTATGTGTCGTTCCAACGAATATCAGCTATGCAACTCGTTGCCGTCCCCATCGACATCGGCTCTCGCTCTCCGACGGTCATCCTCAACGAGGCGGACGCCGCAGAACTCGGGGTCCACGCGCTCGAACGCGTCCAGCTCAAACACGATGAACGGACGACCATCGGCATTGTGGAGTTGACCGACGCCCTCGTCGAAGAGGGAACATTCGGCGTCACACGCAGACTGGGACACATCGAAGGCTCCATCGACGTTTCTGTCGCCCCGCAACCGAACTCGGTCTACTACATCCGAAAGAAACTCAACGATATCGAACTCGAACGACACGAACTCGCTCGAATCGTCAGAGACATCTACGAAGATAGACTCGCAGACGTGGAACTCGGCGCGTACGTCTCTGCAACCTACACAAATGGGTTGTCGATGGAAGAGACGCTCCACCTCACCGAGTGCATGGCTGAGATCGGCGATACGATCACGTGGGGTGACGAGATCGTCGCAGACAAACACTCCATCGGCGGCGTCGCCGGGAACCGCGTGACGCCGATTATCGTCCCAATCGTCGCCGCTGCGGGCCTCAAAATCCCCAAAACCTCGTCTCGGGCAGTGACATCTGCCGCCGGCACCGCTGATACGATGGAGGTGCTCTGTGATGTGGAGTTCTCCGTCGACGAGATTCGCGACATCGTCACCCAGACCGGTGGGTGTCTCGTCTGGGGCGGTGCAGTGAACCTCTCGCCGGTCGACGACCGAATCATCCGCGCCGAGACCCCGCTTTCTATCGACCCACGTGGGCAACTCATCGCCTCAGTCCTCTCGAAGAAAAAGAGCGCGGGCTCGACACACGTCGTCATCGATATCCCCTACGGCGAAGGAGCGAAAGTCGAGAGTCTCGCCGACGCACGCGAACTCGCAGAGGATTTCGACCGTGTCGGAGCCCATCTGGGGATGTCCGTCGAGTGTGCAATCACCAACGGCTCGGCCCCGGTCGGCCGTGGTGTCGGCCCAGTTCTCGAAGCGCGCGAAGTCCTCGCGACGCTCGCGGGTGACGGCCCAAACGACCTGCGAGTGAAAGCGATTCGTCTGGCTGACCTCCTCTTCGAATCTGCCGGTATCGATGCCGACGCAACCGAGATACTCGATTCGGGCCGTGCACGGGAGACGTTCAGGGAGATAATTTCAGCACAAAACGGTGACCCAGACGTGGCTGTCGCAGACCTCTCACCCGGCCGGCACACCCACACTGTCCGCGCCGATAGGAGCGGCGTCGTCACCCACATCAACAACCGGCTCGTGAACGAAATCGCCAGACGAGCAGGTGCTCCGAAAGACAAGGGGGCTGGTATCGAACTTCATCTTCGACCCCGTGACGTCGTCGCAACTGACGAGTCGCTGTTTACGATTCACGCAGAGTCACCCGACAAACTCGCCGATGCAATCGACCTGACTGAACGAGTCGAGACAGTTCGCGTCCGGCATCCCGACGAAGCACTCGTCGACCGAATGTGAGTAGAACGTCGACCCTCGGTCGCTCGCGACAGCGACTTTTTCCATCTGACTGACGTACTCCGAGGTATGGACGAACGCGTACACCCCGAGGTGCGACGCATCGCGGAGGAAATCGATACGATGGAAATCCGCGGCGCGGCGACCATCGCGGACGCGGTAGCCCGTGCCCTCCGGACACAGGCTCGAGAGAGTGAGGCGACCGACCCGGAGATGTTTCGGGGTGAACTTCGGGCGGCGGCCCGGACGCTCTACGAGACTCGGCCGACGGCCGTGAGTCTCCCGAACGCGCTTCGGTACGTCCTCCGTGGGATGTCGGCCACGACTGTCGAGGGACTTCGGCAGAACGTCGTCGACTCGGCAGACGAGTTCTGTGCCCGGCTCGAACGAGCACAGGCCGACCTTGGACAGGTTGGTGCGAACCGCCTCCGCGACGGCGACGTTATCATGACGCACTGCCACTCGACGGACGCGCTCGCGTGTGTCGAAACGGCAGTGAAACAGGGAAAACACATCGAGGCAATCGTCAAAGAGACGCGTCCCCGAAATCAGGGCCACATCACGGCGCGCGAACTTCACGAGATGGGCGTTCCGGTCACGCTCATCGTCGATTCGGCGGCCAGACGGTATCTCAACGACGTCGACCACGTGTTAGTCGGTGCGGACGCCGTCGCCGCCGATGGCAGCGTCATCAACAAAATCGGGACGAGCGGCCTCGCGGTCAACGCCCGCGACAGAGGGACGCCGATTATGGTGGCCGCACAGACGCTCAAACTCCACCCGGGGACGATGACGGGACACACCGTCGATATCGAGATGCGAGAGACCGAGGAGATAATCGATGCCGAGACGCTCGCAGAAATCGGCAACCCGACGGTCAAGAACCCGGCGTTCGACGTGACGCCGCCGCGCTACGTCGATGCCATCGTCACCGAACGCGGGCAGTTCCCGCCCGAGAGCATCGTCATCTTGATGCGCGAACTGTTTGGTGAGGGGACGACCGAACCGTGGGCGGAACGCTGAGTTCTGCGCCGGTTCTCCCGGGTGTTACCGCGGCGTCTCGGTGCCCCATTTGTCGAGGGCGACGGCGAGTTCGGGCGTCTCTTCTGCTGCGTCGGTAATCGTTCGGCCATCGACGTAGGCGTCGATTGCTGCGCGGAGTGCGACGGCACCGGCGCGAGTGCCATCGGGATGGCCGTGGATGCCCCCACCGAGTTGGATGCAGACGTTCGTTCCCGTGGCATCGAGGAGGTCTGGAAGGAGGCCGGGGTGGAGGCCGCCGGACGCGACGGGTAACACGTCGGTCATGCCGTAGAGGTCGCTCCTGAGCCACTGGTTGATTCCGACGGTGTCCTCGTTGGCGAGTTTTCCGAGTCCTGCGGTCCCGGTGTGGAGTTGGTCGACGCCGCAGAGGCGCGACACCTGTGCGAGGACGCGCATCGAGACGCCATGGGTCGGCATACGGTCGAATGCCGCGTGCATCGCGCGGTGGGCGTGGATGGCCAGGCCGTGTTTCTCGGTTCGCTCACGGACGGTCTGGAGCCCTGCCCACCCGGCGGTGACGATGTCGACCATGACGTACTCGCCACCCTGCGCGGCGACTTCGTCCACACGGTCGAGCATCGTCTGGGTGTCCGCCGTCACGTTGATGAGGTACGATTTCGTCTCGCCAGTCTCGTCTTGGGCGTCGTCACGGAGTGCCAGCGACTGCGTGAGACGGTCGGAGAAGGGGTTGAAATCCTGATCGGTCAGGTTCTCGTCGTCTTTCAACAGGTCGACGCCGCCGACCCACGCGTCGTAGCCGACCTGAGCGTGGGCCTTCGTCGAGAGGCCGACTTTCGGTTTCGGAACGGTGGCCGTAATCGGGCGGTCGCTGACGCCGAATATCTCTTCTCGAACCGACGACCCGTAGAGCGGGCCGGGATACGACGAGACGATGGACTCGGGCCACTCGCAGTCTTCGAGTCGAATCGTATCGACCGCTTTCATCCCCATGATGTTGCCGGCGATACAGGAGAGCACCTGCGGCATGTTGCCGGGTTCGAAGAGGCCGGTGGGGTAGGCGACGTTGATGGTGTCGCCGTCGATAGAGAACGCGGTCGCACCCATGTCGGTGAAGTCCGCACCGGTCTGGAGGGCCGCCCACGTCCCGTTGGAGGACTCCGACGCCACACGACTCGCTGCCGCTTCCATCGACATCCCAGTCGCGGGGTCGATACGGAAGGTACAGACGAGGTCCTCGGCAGTCGGTTCGTACTCGAGGTTGAGGAAGTCTTCGTACGTAATACCCATACCCCGTTCATACGCCCCCACGGGGCTTAAAACGGCATCCCGAAGCGACTTTGTGTGGTGCGAACGAATGAGTACGGTTCTACACAGTCGCCCCGACGGTCACGGAGAGAGGAGTGCACGAACCTCACGGAACTCCGGAACGTCGGTATCGAGTGCGCCACAGAGCGCGTCCGCCGCACCCAACAACCACTCGGCGCGTTCGACGCGGGATTCGAGGTCACCCGGTCCGATTCGGTAGCGGTCCACCAGGTCTTCGATGTCCGACCCCTCGGACCACTCGTGGAGAATGCGTGCGGTTTTGACCGCCGTCAACCAGTCTTCGAACGGGTCGGCTTCGTGCATCGCCGTGGTGAACTCGGCGGCGTGGTTCCGGGCGTACTGATACATGAGTGCCCGTTCGCGGTTCCCGAGGTAGGTGTCGAGCATGTCTGGCGTATCGCAGACGACTTCCAGCGCAGTTCTCGCCGTCACGTTCTCGTCGGCCATCGTGTCGATGGTTCGAACGCCCGCGACGATTCGAGCGCCTGTCGTCGGAGAGACGTACTGTCGAGAGGTCTGTGCGCCGAGCGTCGTCGCCGACAGCGACTCGCCGTCTACGTCCAGCATCTCCATCTCCGCGAGGTCGGACACCACGTCGCGGACGAGGTCTGTCAGGTCGACAGCGGGGTGCTGGTGGGCGTAGTAGGTTGCAGAGAACACGTCCGCAACGGTATCGAGCGAGTCTGCGAACCCGGAGGCGACGACCGAGAGGACATGCGTGCGGAGCGCTTCGTGGTCGGCGAACTGGGAATCGACAGCCTCGGCGTCTGCCTCGACGTATCGCTCGACGAGTTCGTCTTTCACGTTCTCGTCGCCGACGAGGACTGCCTCGCCGTAGGGGTCGAGATGGGGCCGGCCCGCTCTGCCGCACATCTGGTGGACGTCGAGGACGGGTATCCACGCCATCGAGTCGCCAGTGTAGCGTTTCTGGTCGCGGATGACGACTCGTCGCGCCGGGACGTTCACCCCTGCGGCGAGCGTCGGCGTCGCACAGATGACGGCCAGTCGCCTGTCGCGGAAGGCGTTCTCGACTGCCGCGCGGTGTGAACTTCGCAATCCAGCGTGGTGGAAGCCGACACCGGTTCGTGCGCAGTCTGCGAGTCGTGTTCCGGTCGTGGTCCCACCGAGTTCGGCGAGTTCGTCGCCGAGGTCCGGTGCGGGCGAGAGGGCTTCGTCCGCGAGTCGGTCTGCCAGCGACTCTGCTTCTCGCCGGGAGCGGACGAACGCCAGACATTGGCCGCCGTTTTCGACGGCATCTGCGACGAGTGAGACGGTGGCCTCGGTTGCGCCGTCTTCGTTCGGGCCAATCGGTGGTACGTCCACCGAGAGCGTGGAGTCGTCGTCGAACTCGACTGTTCCGTCGGCGTAGACGCCGGTTCGAAGCGAGACGGGTCGCCACGTGCTCTCGACGAGTTCGGCGTCCAACCAGTGGGCGATGACTTCCGGGTTGTCGACCGTCGCTGAGAGCGCGACGAGCTGGAGGTCCGGGACGCGTCGCTGCAGCGTCGCGAGCGTGATTTCGAGTGTCGGCCCTCGTCCGGGCGCGCCCAGGAGGTGGACCTCGTCGACGACGACGCACGCGAGGTTTTCGACCCACGAGGCCCCGTTTCGAATCGCGGAATCGACTTTCTCGCTCGTCGCGACGACGATGTCGTACTCGCCGAGGTCCTCTTCGGCCGAGTCGAAGTCGCCGGTGGAGATGCCGACGCTCACGCCGGGGAGTTTGTCGAACGTCTCGTACTTCTCGCGGGCGAGTGCGCGAAGCGGGACGATGTAGAGTCCCGGGCCATCGGCGGTGAGCATCGCCAGTTCTGCGATGAACGTCTTTCCACTGGCAGTCGGAATAGCGGCGACGACGCGCCCGCCATCTGCGACTCCTGCCTCCACAGCGGCGACCTGCGGTGGGTACAGCTCTTCGATGCCACTCGACTCGTAATGAGAGGCCAGTGTCGCCGACAGCGGGAGGTCAGACACGCGCATCTGTCACAGACTGGGTTCGGATTCACATAAATATCTTCGCCAGATTCGAACACATCGGTTCTCTGGTAAGACAATCAGTATCTCGGTGAGTTCAGTCCCGTGTGATAGTATTGCTCGGCAGCTATTTCCGTCGTCTATGCGATAGATGAGTTGAGAAACATGTCCCGTCGCGTCCTCGCCGTGGCCCTCCTCACCGTCGTCGTTCTGTCTGGGGTTTCGCCCCCGGCCGTCGGTCAAGAGGCGACTGCCTACATCGACGATGTGGTCGTCTCGCCGGCGCAACCGACGCCAGGTGAGCGATTCACGCTGACGACAGTCGTCCAGAACGCCCAGAACAGTCCCGCGAACCTCGACGTGACAGACGTGTACGTCCGCACCGCCGGCGGGGTGAGAGACCTCGCACGGGTCGAAGACCTCGGGACGATTCCGCCCGGAAGCGACCTTCGGATTCCGCTGTCACTGCGACTCGACGACCCCGGAACCTACGACCTGCGAGTCAACGTCGTCGGGCAGAGTAATGGGGAGACGCAACGACTCCAGTACCCGGTGGTCGTTCGCGTCCGCGAGGGTGGCCCGCAAGTCGCCGTCGAAGTCGGTGATGCCGTCATCGGGACGGACACGCCGGTCGCAGTCACCGTCTCGAACGGTGAAGACGAAGTCGCCCGCAACGTTCGACTCTCGGTCGCCGCTGACGGCGCAACGGTCGAAAACGACGTGCGCGTCCTGCCACGACTCGACCCGGGACAAGCACAGACGTTCAACTTCAGCGTGAATCCGTCGACGGAAGAGTCCGAAGTCGTCGCGAGCCTCCAGTACACCACTGCTGATGGCAATGCGCGAACGACGGTTGCATCAGCACCACTCGTCGCAGAACCGCTCCGCGAGGAGGTTCGTCTGGAGGCTGAACTCGGTGACGGTGCTCGTCCCGCTGTCGTCGTCGACGTGACGAATCTTGGAAACGCCCCCCTCGACGACCTCGTCCTCTCGCTGCGCGACGGCGACGCAGTCGTCCTCAGAAAGCCTGTTGCAACTGTCCCAGCGGAGTCCGAACGCACGGTTCTGCTGAACGTCTCGTCGGTGGACCGCGCGACGCTCGACGTGGTCGCAACCTACCAGACCGGTGACCGAGACGGAACCGCTTCGACGAGCATCGACTACGTTGCCTCGCCCGGTGAAATCGAACTCACGGGTGTCGACGTGGAACTCGAAGACGGGACGGTTCACATCTCCGGCAGTGCGAGCAACATCGGACTCAGTGACGCCCAGAGCGTCGTCGTTCGCGTGGTTCCGACCGATGGTGTGGAACCGGCCCGCCCGTACAAAGAGTACTTCGTCGGGAGTGTCCCGGCCAGCGATTTCGCCTCGTTCGACCTGTATGCGAACGTCGACGAGGGCGTCACGACAGTCCCCGTGGAAGTCTCCTATCTCGCTGATGGCCGCGAGCGAACTGTCGAGACGACAGTCGACGTGTCGGGGCTTTCGGCCCCCGACGAAGGAAGCGGTGGAATCGGACTCGATTCGACGTTGCTCCTCGGCGGCGGTGTCGTCGCACTCCTCGTCGTGGTCGGCGTCAGCATCTACGCGTATCGACGGCGCTGATTCGAGATGACGCACATCATCGAACTCCAACACGTCTGGAAGCGGTACGATACCGGCGGTGAAGTCGTCGAAGCGCTGCGAGACGTCGATTTCTACGCAGACCCTGGCGAGTTCGTCACCGTGATGGGGCCGTCCGGGAGCGGAAAGTCGACGATGCTGAACGTCCTCGGGTTGCTCGATACACCGACCGAAGGGACCGTCCTCCTCGATGGACAGGACGTGACCGACCTCTCGGACGCCGAGATGACCACACAGCGCAAGCAGTTCATCGGCTTCATCTTCCAGAGTTTCCACCTGATCCCGACGCTGTCGGCGCTGGAGAACGTCGAGGTCCCAACGCTCTTTGGCGACGACCCGACGGCACGAGAACGGGCGACTGCGCTCCTCGAACGGGTTGGGTTAGGTGACCGCCTGCACTACCGACCGGACCAGCTCTCTGGCGGGCAAAAACAGCGCGTCGCCGTCGCCCGGGCACTCGTCAACGAACCGCAAATCCTCCTCGCGGACGAACCGACCGGAAACCTCGACAGAAAGACCGGGCGGAGCGTCCTCGACCTCTTCGACGAGATTAGACGCGAAGACGACGTTGCGGTCATCGCGGTCACCCACGACCCCCAAATCGGCGAATACGCAGACCGAACCGTCCAACTGGTCGATGGGAGAATCCAATGAGCGGACTCGACGACCTCTACCGACGCGTTCCGGCGTTGTTGATGGCTCGTCGGAACCTCTCGCGAAACCGGATTCGCTCGGGACTCGCCGTGCTGGGAATCATCATCGGCGTGCTCGCAATCGCCTCGCTCGGTATGTTCGGGACGACGCTCCGAACCGGTGCGTCTGAGCAACTGGGCGAGATTGGCAACGAGATCACCATCTCGCCGAATTTTCAGGAAGGTGTCGAAGAGCTGAGTGAGCGAGACGTCGACGAGATACGGCGCGTCGTCGTCGACAGCGAGGTCGTCGCGATTCGCTCTGACACCGGACTCGTGTCTCGGGGTCAACGACAGACGGTGGTCACGATATACGGGATGGAGAATCCCAGTGCACTCTACGAAGCGCAGGACGGCCGCGTTCCCGACAGACTTCGACAGGGTGTGCTCGTCGGGTCGGGAACCGCCGAAATCCTCGAGGTGGAACCCGGAAACACCATCTCGATAGATGGCCGCACCTACCGTGTCTCGGCGGTTCTCGCAGCGGAACAGGGGATCTCGCTCGTCAACCCGAACAACGCAGTCGTCGTCCCCATCGACGACGTGAACGGAACCGGCTACAATCAGGTCATCGTGAGTTCCGAGTCCGGGCAGGCCGCGAACGAGTCGGCAATCGCCATCCGCGAGTCGCTGAACGAGCGAGAAGACCGCGTGAACGTCTTCGAACTGCAGGCGATTACGCAGGGAATCAACCAGTTCTTCGGCATCCTCAACACGTTCCTCATCGGTATCGGGTCGATTTCGCTCGTCGTCGCCGGCGTCAGCATCCTGAACGTCATGCTCATGAGCACCATCGAGCGCCGACAGGAGATTGGCGTGCTCCGCGCCGTCGGCGTCCAGCGAGGCGACGTCATTCGGATGATTCTCGCAGAGGCCGGGCTGCTAGGAGTTGCAGGCGGCGTCATCGGTGCGATTCTCGCGCTCGGTGCAGGCATCGCGCTCAACTCGTTCGTCTTGGACGACCCCCTGGCGACGTTCCAGGTCATCAACTTCCTCTACATCTTCCTCGCAGTCGCGTTCGGTATCGGAACGAGTGTCCTCTCTGGACTGTATCCCGCGTGGAAAGCCGCCAACGAGCGACCGGTCGAGGCGTTACGCAAATAACAACCGAGTGAGAGGTGACGGTATGCGCCCTCCACACTCGTCGCGCTCTCGTCGGTCACTCCTCCGCGGGCTCGCCGTCGGCAGCGCGACTGGACTCACCGGTCTCGCTGGCTGTCTCGATGCACTTCCGCGACAAAACCCACCAATGACACCGAACGCATCCGAGATTCCACCACCGCAATATGCTGGATACACCCACACGCAGAGCAGTGGCAACCACCGTGTCGATGGAGTCGGAGACATAACCGAAGCCAAACCGGTGGATGTCGAAGTTCCCGGGACGCCCGTGTGGGCCGCCGGGACTGACTTTCTCAGCGGCGGTGGTTCAGACCATTCGCAGTGGGCCGTCGTGCTCGACGATGGGCGCGTCTTCGGATTCCGCGTCACGCTCGATGGACGCGTCGAATCCGGTCGTATGGGCCCCGAGACCATCGACGGACCACCGGTCGTCTCTGCTGAGGCAGCACGACTGCTCACGCATCCAGAGTCGTCGCCGCACACGCATCCGTTCCCGGTCTACACTCGTCTCGTCACGGTCGGCGAAGACGGAACTGTCGTCGCCCACGAGGTTCCTGACAGAGACCACGAGCGACGAGAATTCGACGTTGGTGCACTCCCGGATGCTCGCATCGTCGCACCGGGTGACACGCTGTTTCTCTTCGGCGATGCAACCGACGAATACGGACACGGCGTTCTCGGCGACTCGCTCGAAGGCGGGAGCATCGTCGTCCTCGACAGACAGAACGACTGGGCTGTCTCACGACTCTCACCGCCGGAAGGGACGGTCTTCGAGGGTATCGCACCCATCGTCGCTGACCTCGAGTACGACCGACCGTGGCAGGCAATCGCCACCGCGAGCGACGCCGAAGATGGCGCTCGCGTCGTCGCAATCGATACGGAGACGGAAGCGATTCGTTCGGGGCCACCTATCGGGACTGGAAATCGCTGGCGACACACGCTCGCCGTCGGAAACTTCGGGCCGAACGAGGAACGAGAAATTGCGGCGGTTCGGACGCCACACATCGGCGGTGTCGCCGAGTTCTACCGCGGCACCGACGACGCTCTCGAACTCGTCGCCACCGACGACGGCGGCTATCAGAGCCACGTTCTCGGCAGTCGAAACCTCGACGGTGGTCTCGCGGGGCAGTTTGCTGGTGATACACAGGACCTCCTCGCAGTTCCGACCCGCGACCGAACCGAACTTGCAGTCCTTCGGCGTGTCTCCACCGGCGTCGAGCGATACACGATGCTCTCCTTGGGCGGCGAGTTGACGACGAATCTCGCCGGCGCATCGTCTGCCGGCGACTACGCTATCGCCGCCGGAGTAGACGGAAGCGTCCGCTTCTGGGTCGCAAATCGCTGAAAGAAGAGCCAGTCGGGAACGTAGAGATAGTCGAGAAACCAGCGATAGTCGGTAAAGAAGAGACCGACGCAGTTAGATGTAGTCGTGCTCGGCGAGGCGTTCGACAGCCTCGCGGAGGCGTTCTTCACTTGCAGCGTAGGAGATGCGAGCGTAGCCCGGCGCGTTGAAGGCGCTTCCGGGGACGGTTGCGACCTTCGCGTCCTGAATCGCACCCTCACACCACGCCTGGTCGTCGTCGTCGACGGGGAGCATCATGTAGAACGCACCTTTCGGGACGGCAACGTCCACGTCGTGTTCGGCGAGAAGGTCAACGAGCATGTCGCGGCGCTCTTCGAACGCGTCGCGCATCTCTTCGACAGAATCGTCGGTTCGCTCCGAGAGCGCCTCGACGCCGGCGTGCTGGACGAAGTTGACGGCACACGAGACGGAGTGCGAGTGAAGCTTGCCAGCCTGGCCGATGAAGTCAGACGGCGCGTGGAGGTAACCGAGTCGCCAGCCAGTCATCGAGAAGGCCTTCGAGAAGCCGTTGATGGTGATGGTTCGGTCTGCCATGCCGTCGAGGGAACCGAGGGAAGTGTGCTCGAATCCGTCGTAGGTGATGCGCTCGTAGATTTCGTCGGAGATGACGGCGAAGTCGTGTTCGACCGCGAGGTCGCGGACGCCTTCGAGCGCGGCGTCGGAGAAGACACCACCCGTCGGGTTCGACGGCGTGTTGACGACGAGGAGTTTCGTCTCGTCGGAGACGGTCTCCGCGAGTTCGTCGAGCGCGGGTTCGAGACGGAAGTCGTGCTGCGCGAGGTCGACACGCTTGAGCGACCCGTTTGCGAGTTTGACCATCGCTTCGTAGGAGACCCACGCGGGGTCGAGGAGGACGACTTCGTCGCCGTCGTCGATGAGGGTCTGGAACGTCTCGTAGAGCGCCTGCTTGCCGCCGGGCGTGACGATGATTTCGTCTGCCTCGGCCTCGACGCCGTTGCCGCGGAGTTTCTCCGCGAGGGCTTCTTTGAGTGCGGGAATGCCGTTCGACGAGGTGTAGCCGGTGTGACCGGCGTCCATCGCGTCCTCGGCGGCCGCGACGATGTTGTCGGGGGTCGGGAAGTCCGGTTCACCAACAGAGAGGTCGACCACGTCTTCGCCCTGGGCTTCCAGTTCGCTCGCGAGGTTCGAGATGGCGAGCGTGGCGCTCGGTTCCACCCGGCCGACACGCGCGCTAAATTCGAAGTTCATGCTAACGCCTCCACCATATCAGTCGCAGCGTAAACCGCTTCCGCACCTTTGCTGACGCGCTCGCGTGCTTCTGCACCGCTCATTCCGGGGCCGGAGACGCCGAACGTGACGGGTTTGTCGCGGTCGAGCGACACTTCGGTCAGCGACTTCGCCGTCGCGTCGGCGATGACCTGGTCGTGGGCAGTGTCGCCCGTGACGATTGCACCGACGACGGCCACGGCGTCGATGTCGTCGCGGCGGGCGAGTCGGTCGGCGGCGAGTGGCGAGTCGTACGCACCGGGAACGTGAATCGTCTCGGCCACCTCCGCGTCGCGTTCCGCGGCCGCGTCGTGTGCCGCTTGCTCCATCTGTTCGGTGACCGACGAGTTGAATCGGGCCACTACGAGTCCGAGAGAGACCATATCCGACCCTTCCCGGCGCAGATAAAAGAACTACCGACACCACCCGAATTTGGCCGTGTGGACGACCACGCTGGGCAGGGGTCATTGGGGAGTTGGCATTTAGTCGGCCGACCGGACTAAGGGGCCGACCCGCAAGCACAAAAGTTGTATTGTCGGGGTTGGGATAACTGGGCATGAGTGCTGACTATGAGGCCGACGTTCTCTCCCGGCCTCGTGCCCTCCTCGCGATCGTCGGTGTCGCCGCCCTCGCGCTCCTCATTCGGGTCGTGTCTCTCGGGACCCGAATCTCTCACTGGGACGAAGGCCGTGTCGCCTACTGGGTTCTCCGGTACCACGAGACTGGGACGTTCAGTTATCGGCCAATCATCCACGGACCGTTTCTCCCCATCGTCAACGACTATCTGCTTGCAGTCCTCCCGGCGACTGACTTCACCGTTCGCCTCCCAGTCGCTCTCGTCGGTGCCATCCTCCCGCTTTCGGCGTGGCTCTTTCGAGAGCATCTCCGCCGCGACGAAGTCGTCGCACTGGCGCTCTTCCTCGCGCTGAATCCGCTGTTAGTCTACTACTCGCGGTTCATGCGCAACGACGTGCTCGTCGCCGCCTTCTCGTTCATCGCGCTCGGGTTCGTCGTCCGCGCCTACGACACCGGCAGACTCGCGTATCTGATTCCCGCCGGTGTCTCGTTCGCAACCGGGGCGGCGGCGAAAGAGAACTACGTCGTCTACTTGCTGTGTTTCCTCGGGGCCGCATTCCTCGTCTTCGACCACCGACTTCTCGCGCGCACGTCCGCGGGCGACTCTACTCGCGCCATCTTCTTCACCGAGATACCCGAGAGTATCGCTCACCGACTCCAGACTCGTGGGGATGGAAGCCTCGGCACGGGCGCACTCCGCTATGCCGCCGGCATCTTCGCCGGACTCGCCGCGTTCGCTGTCGTCTTCGTCTTCTTCTACGCACCGCGTCCTGACCTCTGGAACGCCTTCGGCAACCCCGCAGCGCTTCCGGGCGTCATCGAAGCAGGCTCGGTCGGCGCAGTTGAGGAGATGGTGGATAGTTGGCTGGGCGGCGGTCATCAGTCCCACGAGTACCTTCCCTACCTGAAAGACTTCCTCGAAACGTTCGTCTACGGCGCACCGGTGCTCATCGTCTTCGCCCTCGTCGGTATCGTCACCGACCGCTACGGTGTCGTCACGGGGCGGATTCGATGGCTCGTCGCCTTCGCGACGTACTGGGGTGTCGTGAGCATCTTCGGCTACCCGCTGGCGACTGACATTCAAGCGCCGTGGGTCGTCGTCCACGCCGTCGTTCCACTTGCAATCCCGGCCGCAGTCGGTGCCGCGTTCGTCTTCCGCTCCGGATACGAGGCGTTCGACGCCGGCGATACGGTCGGCATCGGACTCGCCGCACTCGTCCTCGTCGCGTCCGTCGGCGGTGTGGCCGCCGCGAACGTCGATTACTGGAACGCCTCGACGGAAGAAGACAAAGAGATTCTCCAGTGGGCACAACCCGAGAACAGTCTGAAAGGGACGCTCGCTGACGTGGAACGAGTCGCTGCAACCAACGAGGGCGACGACGTTCTCCTCTACGGGACGCACCCACCGGGCGGTGACGAGGTCCACTTCTACGTCGAAAACGAGTCGAACCCGCTCGGTGGACCGTCGTGGCACAGTCGCCTGCCGCTCCCGTGGTACTTCGAAGCGGGCGACGTACAACACACGAGTAGTCCGCCCGACGCCGGGGTGGAGAACGCGACGGCGGATGCACCACCAGTCGTCGTCGCCTACGAGTGGGACCGCGACGAACTCGAATCGGAACTCGACGGCTACGTCGTCCGACAACACGCGTTCAAACTCTGGAACGAGGACATCGTCGTCTTCATCGACGAAGACGCGCTCGAAGCGGCGAACCAGACGCAAGGCTGACGACGCAGCCGCGGTTTTTCCGGTTCGAGACGCCGACAGACGACGAGCGACGGGTCTCACTCGCCACCGGAACGCACGCCGATTATAGTCACGAACGTGTGTATTTGGACACCTAATGTGGCAACATTTATGCACCGACGTACTGAACCGCCGACCGTGACCGTCACCGTACCCGGACCCACGCTCGGCGTCGTCGGCGGGGGCCAACTCGGCCGAATGCTCGGCGAGGCCGCTGCGCCGCTCGGCGTCGACATCGTCGTTCTCGACCCGACCCCTAACTGCCCCGCGTCGGCGGTTGCCGACCAGATCGTCGGGGAGTTCACCGACCCCGACGCGATGGCCGAACTCGCCGCGCGGTCCGACGCGATGACGTTCGAAATCGAACTCGCTGACCCCGACCTCCTCGACGAACTCGCCGCCGAGGAAGGAATCGCGGTCCACCCGTCACCCGACGCACTCCGGACCATCGAAGACAAACTCGTCCAGAAGCGAACCTTCGGCGAGGCGGATATTCCGATTCCGCCGTTCCACCGCGTTGACGACGCCGAGGACCTACGCGCCGCACTCGACGAGTTCGGGTCGGTCATGCTGAAGGCCCGAACCGGCGGCTACGACGGCCGTGGAAACGTCCCCGTCACCGACTCCGACGACGCGGAGGCCGCCATCGAAGAAGTCGGTGGCCCGGCGATGGCCGAAGCGTTCGTCGACTTCGAGCGCGAACTCTCCGTCATCGGCGTTCGCGGCGAGGGCGAGATTCGCACGTTCCCCGTCGGGGAGAACGTCCACGAAGACGAGATTCTGCGAGAGACCGTCGTCCCGGCACGGACGACAGACGAGGTGACCGAAGAGGCCGACCGAGTCGCCCGCGAAGTACTTTCGCACCTGCCCGGACGCGGCGTCTTCGGCATCGAACTGTTCGAGACGAGCGGCGGTGATGTCCTCGTCAACGAAGTCGCCCCCCGCCCACACAACTCGGGCCACTGGACTATCGAAGGCGCGCGTTGCTCGCAGTTCCAACAGCACGTCCGCGCCGTCCTCGGATGGCCACTCGGCGCGACCGACCGCCGTGCACCCACTGTGATGGCGAACATCCTCGGCACCGTCGAGGAGTCGCAACCGGCGCGACTCGCCGGCCTCGAAGCACCACTCTCCGAGTCAGGCGTCTCGCTTCACTGGTACGGCAAAGACGAGGTGCGACCACTCCGAAAGATGGGTCACCTCACGGCCATCGGCGGGGAAGACGACGATATCCAGATGTTGTTAGAACGCGCGCGAGAGCTTCGAGACGGCCTCTACTTCGACTGACCACAAGCACCACCACTGAATCGGTCTCCGGACTGACCACCCAGTCGAACAATACCGACTCACGAACCGCACCACCGCACCACAGTACCACCCGTTCCACACCATTTCCACAATGACCACCGAACAGGACCTCATCGACGAACTCCACGCACAGGCCGACGCAGACCGCGACCCCGAGACGACGCCAGACGTTGGCATCATCATGGGGTCTGACTCCGACCTCGACGTGATGTCTGGCGCGCACGACGCGCTCGACACGCTCGGGTTCGGCGAACAGACCGATTTCGACGACGCGCCCGACGAGCGCTTCACCTACGAGACGTACGTCGTCTCCGCGCACCGGACGCCGGACCTGATGTACGCGTACGGTGAGACGGCGAAAGCGCGCGGAATCGAAGTTATCATCGCGGGTGCGGGCGGGAAGTCGGCTGATTTGCCGAACATGACCGCGTCCATCGCGTATCCGCTCCCCGTCGTCGGCGTTCCAGTCCAGGAGAAGTCTGTCGACTCCGTCATCGGGATGCCGACGGGCGCGCCCATCGTCGCCGTCGACGCCGGGAAGTCGTTCAACGCCGCACTGTCGGCCGTCCAGATGCTCGCGCGCGGATACCCCGAACTCGAAGACAGACTCGTCGACTATCACGAGAAACTCGTCGCCGACGTGGCCGAAACCTCTGCTGCACTCCACTCGCTCGGTGTCGCTGGCTTTCGCGAATCGTCTCAGTAGTCCGATACCCCCAATTTGACGGGTTTTATCACGATATCGGTGAGCGCTGATGGGCGGAAATGCCCCCGGAGCGCCCCTCCGGGCGTCTATTAACGTATTTCACGAATAGAAGCCTTCTCGCGCCCGAAACACACAAATCAATGTTTATAGGGGAGCGCTTCTAACCGCCGCACGTCAGGGAGACACCGCATGAGTGATTGGATTGCAATCGGTGCGATGGGCGTCGTCGCTGTCGGCTTACCATTAGTCATGATGGCGATGTCGGCGATGCTTCGCCCAAGCGTACCGGAACAAGGAAAGAGTGCCACCTACGAGAGTGGTGAGGTGCCGACCGGCACGGCACGCGTCCAGTTTAACATACAATACTACATGGTCGCGTTGCTGTTCGTCGTGTTCGACATCGAGACTGTCCTGATTTTCCCGTGGACAGTCATCTACCGCTCCGCTCTCGAACAGGGCGCGTCTCTGGGGACGATTCTGACACCGATGCTCGTTTTCATCGGTGTGCTCGTCGTCGGACTCGTCTGGGCGTGGCGCAACGGCGCCGTCAAGTGGGTCAAAAGCCCGCAGGCGAACCGTCGTAAGACAGAGAGACAAGACGCATGAGTAGCGAACAAAAACCATTCGTCACGGACGATACACAGGTACAGACCGAGACCCGCGACGCCCGCATGGCCGGCGCGGACGACCGGTTCAACTCGAAACTTCGGGAGGCGTTCGGTTCGTCGCCGTTCATCCTCACGAAGTTCGACAAGTTCATGAATTGGGTTCGTGGGTCCTCGATGTTCATGCTGCAGTTCGGTATCGCCTGCTGCAGTATCGAGATGATGCACACGTACGCGATCAAGCACGACCTGGACCGCTTCGCGGCAGGTGTGCCGCGTGCGTCGCCGCGACAGGCCGACGTTATCATCGTGCCGGGGACCATCGTTTCGAAATTCGCCCCGCGCATGAAGCGCGTGTACGACCAGATGCCCGAACCGAAGTTCGTCGTCGGCATGGGGTCGTGTACCATCTCGGGCGGCCCGTTCCAGGAGGGCTACAACGTCATCAAGGGCGCAGAAGAGGTCATCCCGGTGGACATCCACATCCCCGGGTGCCCGCCGCGTCCGGAGGCGCTCATCTACGGTATCGCGAAGCTCCAGGAGCGTATCGCGAACGGTGAGTCCAGCCCCGTCACGGTCAAGCCCTACGAGTTAGAACAGTTCGGCGACCTCCCGCGCGACGAAATCGTCGACAAACTCGCCGAACAGATCGACGAAGACGACCTCGTCATGCGGTATAACTGGGCTGATTCACCATGAGCGTCGAGGAACAAGAACCGCAAGAAGACGCCATTCAGGAGCGTTCCCGTGGTGACGAACTCGCCGACCTGCTCGGTGACCTCGTCATAAGCCGCGAAGAACACATGAACGCACCGGGCTTCGTCATCCGCCCCGACCAGGTCCAAGAGACGCTGTTCAAACTCCGCGACGAGGCTGGCTTCGACCACCTCTCGTGTGTGACCGCACAGGAGTACGAGGACCGCTACGAGTCCATCTACCACCTGACGAAGTACGACGAGCGCACTGACGAAGTGAGCGTCGTCGTCCCGACGTCGAAAGACGAGCCGGTCAGCCAGTCCGCAGAACCCGTGTTCCGCACGGCCGACTGGCACGAACGTGAGGCGTACGACCTCGTCGGTATCCAGTACGAGGACCACCCGGACCTTCGCCGCATCCTCCTCCCGGATACGTGGCAGGGCCACCCGCTGGGCCTCGACTACGACCAGGACCGACCGCAGATTGCGACGCTCACCGAGCACGCGAACCCGCTGGAACAGGATAGCCGTGGTGACGAGGGCAACACGATGTACATCAACATCGGCCCACACCACCCGGCGACCCACGGTGTGCTGCACGTCGAGACGGTCGTCGACGGCGAACAGGTCGTCGACCTCGACCCCGACATCGGCTACCTCCACCGCTGTGAGGAGCAAATCTGTCAGCAGGGAACCTACCGACACCAGATTATGCCGTACCCGGACCGCTGGGACTACATCTCGGCCGGTCTCCTCAACGAGTGGGCCTACGCCCGCACCGCAGAGGACCTCGCGGACATCGAGGTGCCGGAGTACGCACAGATCATCCGGACGATGGGTGCCGAACTCTGCCGTATCGCGTCGCACATGATCGCGCTCGGCACGTTCGCACTCGACGTCTACGGCGACTTCACGGCCATCTTCATGTACGCCATGCGGGACCGTGAAATCGTCCAGAACATCCTCGAAGACCTCACCGGTCAGCGGATGATGTTCAACTACTTCCGCCTCGGCGGTGTCGTCTGGGACCTCCCAGAACCCCGCGAGGAGTTCTTCGAGAAGATTCGTGACTTCATCGACGACCTGCCGGAGGCGCTCGAGGAGTACCACGACATGATCACCTCGAACGAGATTCTCCAGGCCCGGACGGTCGGGACTGGTGTGCTCCCACCGGAAGTCGCCAAGTCGTACGGTGCGACCGGACCGGTCGCCCGTGGCTCTGGCATCGACTACGACCTTCGCCGCGACGACTCCTACGGCTACTACGACAAACTCGACTGGGACGTCGTCGTCGAAGACGGCTGTGACAACTTCTCGCGCCTGCTCGTGCGTATGCGCGAAGTCGAGGAGTCGGCCAAGATCATCCAGCAGTGTGTCGACCTGCTCGAAGACTGGCCGGAAGACGAGCGGAACATCCAGGCGAACGTTCCGCGTACCCTCAAGCCGGACGAGGACACGGAAATCTACCGCGCCGTCGAAGGCGCGAAGGGCGAACTCGGCATCTACATCCGCGCCGACGGCACCGACAAGCCGGCCCGCTTCAAGATTCGCAGTCCGTGTTTCTCGAACCTTCAGACGCTCCCCGAGATGTCTGAAGGCGAGTTCATCCCGGACATGATTGCATCGCTCGGTAGCCTCGACATCGTTCTCGGCGAGGTGGACCGGTAATGACGACGACGCTGCAAGCAACGACCCTTCCGGACACCATCAGCAACGCCCTCGGTCTCGGTGGCGTCCTCGGAGACATCGTCGGTGGGCTGATTGGCGCGTTCATCATCGCCAACATCATGCTCATCACGACGGCAATCGCCGGTCCGTGGGCAAAACGGAAGATTACGGCCGCGTTCGGTGACCGTATCGCGGTCAACCGTATCGGACCGTTCGGGTTGCTCGTCATCATTCCGGACGCCGTCCGTCTGATGTCGAAAGAACTCATCGTTCCCGAAGGCGTCGACCGTCCCGCGTGGGACCTCGCGCCGATGATTATCCCGTTCTCTGCGCTGCTCGGATTCGCCGTCATCCCGATGGGTAACGGCATCCAACTCGCAGACCCCGAAACGGGTCTGGCGTTCGCCTTCGCGGCGGCGTCGATTGCGTCACTCGGTCTCGTCATGTCGGGCTACGCCTCGAACAACAAATTCTCGCTCATCGGTGCGCTTCGCGCCGTCGCAGCGAACATCGCGTACGAGATTCCGCTCGTCATCACCGCGGCCTCGGTCGTCATCTTCGCCGGGTCGCTCCGGATGAGCGAAATCGTCGCTGTGCAGGCAGAACCACTCCTCACCGTCGCTGGCGTGTCGATTCCGGCGTGGTTCGCGTTCGTCAACCCGTTCGCGTTCGCCCTGTTCATCCTGGCGAACCTCGCGGAGATTGGACGCAACCCGTTCGACATCCCCGAAGCGCCGACCGAGATTGTCGCTGGATACCAGACGGAGTACTCGTCGATTTACTTCGTCCTCATCTACCTCGGTGAGTTCATCCACATCTTCCTCGGTGGCGCTCTCGCCGCGACGTTGTTCCTCGGTGGCCCTGCAGGACCGGTCCTGCCCGGGTTCATCTGGTTCACCATCAAAATCTGGGCGTTCTTCCTGTTCACCCAGTGGGCGCGCTCCGCAGTGCCGCGCCTTCGCGTCGACCAGTTCCTCGAAATCGGTTGGAAGGGCATGCTCGTGCTGTCCTTCGCCAACCTGGTTCTCACGGCCATTATCGTGGGGGTGATTGTATGATTGGAATTCTGAAGGGCATGGCAGTGACGCTGAAGCACGCACTCGACGGACAGACCTTCACGGTCGAATACCCCGAAGAAGCGCCCGAAGTCAGTCCGCGCTTCCGCGGTGTCCACAAGTTCAGCCAAGAGCGCTGTATCTGGTGCCGTCAGTGTGAGAACGTCTGTCCGAACGACACGATTCAGATCGTTCAGGACGACAAACGCAACGGCGAGCAGTACAACCTCCACATCGGCCAGTGTATCTACTGCCGACTGTGCGAGGAGGTCTGTCCCGTCGACGCGATTCTGCTCACGCAGAACTTCGAGTTCACGGCCGACACCAAGAACGACTTCGTCTACAACAAAGAACAGCTCAAGAACGTCCCGTGGTACAAGGATATCGACCCGCTCAACTCTCGCAACCCCGACCGCAACGCGTGGGTCGGCGAGGGCGAAGGAGAGGTCGACTATCAGTAACATGACCGCGAGAGAATCGTTCGAGTACCGTCAGCGTGCGCCCGTTACGGGGCGCTGAGGACGTTCTCGAAATGTTCAAAGGGATATCTCAAGGAGACACACACAATGGTTTATGAAACCATCGCGTTCGCGCTGTTCGCCCTCATCACCGTGGGCTGCAGCCTGGGCGTCGTCCTCGTGCGGGACATCTGGCATTCCGCACTCCTGCTCGGGGGCGCGCTCTTGAGCGTCGCGGTGCATTACGTGATGTTGCAGGCGGAGTTCCTCGCCGCCATGCAAATCCTCGTCTACGTCGGCGGGGTGCTGATTCTCATCACGTTCGCTGTGATGCTGACGCGTATCAACCCGGAGGTGAGTAGTACATGACCACGAAACCGCAGTTGAAGCTCGGTTCGCATCTCGTACCCGGACTCGCTGCCGTCGCGCTCTTCGTCGTGATGGCAGTCGTGTTCCTCGGTGCGTCGTTCCCGAACCCACAGGGGTTCGCGGAGGGAGCCAATCTGACCGCGAGCATCGCCTATTCGATGTTCAACCTCGACTTCGGCACCGTCGAAGGCGAGAGCATGCTGGTCGCATTCGAAATCATCGACCTCGTGCTCGTCGCCGCGCTCGTTGGCGCAGTCCTCCTCGCTCGCCGCGAAGGAGCAGGCGGTCAGATGCGTACCATTCTGACCGACGGCGGTCGGGAACTCAAGCGCACGCTGTTCGACGATGAGGAGGGTGACCACTGATGGTACCCGGACAGTATTACCTCATCTTGTCTGCCGCGGTGTTCTGCATCGGCCTCTTCGGCCTGCTCACCCGGCGCAACGCGCTGTTGTTCTTGATGTCGGTCGAACTGATGCTCAACGCTGCGAACATCAACCTCGTCGCGTTCTCCTACTACTGGGGCAACGTGACGGGCCAGACGTTCGGCCTCTTCACGATGGCGCTCGCCGCCGCCGAGGTCGCGGTGGGTATCGGTATCATCCTCGTGCTGTACCGCAACTTCGACGACGTCGACGTCACGAAGGCAACGACGATGAGGTGGTAATCTATGGCAGGTATACTCGAATTCGCTCCGGCCATTGTCCTCCTCCCGTTCCTCTCGTTCCTGATCGCACTCGGGGCGGGGCGGTACATGCCGAAGGGAGGTGCCCTGGCGGGCATCGCCGCGACAGCAGGGTCGTTCCTGCTCGCAGTCGCGACGTTCGTCGCCGTCAGTGGTGGACAGACGTACAACCAAACGATCTACACGTGGGCTGAAGGTCTAGACGCGGTCAACCTCACGTTCGGCCTCCTCATCGACCCGCTGTCGGCGATGATGCTGGTCATCGTGACGCTCATCGCGTTCCTCGTCCACGTCTTCAGTCTCGGCTACATGAACGACGAAGGCGAGACGGGCCTCCCGCGCTACTACGCTGGTCTCGGTCTGTTCTCCGCTTCCATGCTCGGGTTCGTCGTCGCAGACAACCTGCTCATGGCGTTCATGTTCTTCGAGCTCGTGGGACTGTGTTCCTACCTGCTCATCGGCTTCTGGTTCCGTCAGGCCGGCCCGCCGAGTGCAGCGAAGAAGGCGTTCTTGGTCACCCGCTTCGGTGACTACTTCTTCCTCGTCGGTGTCGTCGCCGTCTTCGCGACGTTCGGCACGGCGGCCTTCGCCGGTCCAGAGTCGTTCCCGGTGCTCGCTGAGGAAGCGCTCCACGGCGAACACTCGGTCAACACGTTCCTCGGCATGGGCGAACAGGCGTGGTTCACCGTCGTCGGCCTCCTCGTTCTCGGAGGCGTCGTCGGGAAGTCCGCGCAGTTCCCCCTGCACACGTGGCTTCCGGACGCGATGGAAGGTCCGACGCCCGTCTCCGCACTCATCCACGCAGCGACGATGGTTGCGGCCGGTGTCTACCTCGTCGCCCGGATGTACGGTTTCTACGCGCTGACCCCGACGACGCTTGCCATCATCGCCCTCATCGGCGGATTCACCGCCCTCTTCGCGGCGACGATGGGTGTCGTCAAGAAAGAAATCAAGCAGGTTCTCGCGTACTCGACTATCAGCCAGTACGGCTACATGATGCTCGGCCTCGGTGCCGGTGGCTACGTCGCCGCGACGTTCCACCTCATGACGCACGCCTTCTTCAAGGCGCTCTTGTTCCTCGGCGCAGGGTCGGTTATCATCGCGATGCACCACAACGAGAACATGTGGGACATGGGTGGTCTGAAAGACAAGATGCCCGTGACCTACTACGCGTTCCTCTCCGGGTCGCTCGCGCTCGCGGGTATCGTCCCGTTCGCCGGTTTCTGGTCGAAAGACGAGGTGCTGTACGAGACGCTCATCCACGGCCTCGGCGGCAGCCCGATTCTGCTTGCTGCCTACGCGATGGGACTGCTCGCCGTCTTCTTCACCGGCTTCTACACCTTCCGGATGGTGTTCCTCACCTTCCACGGTGAACCCCGGTCCGAGACGGCGCGGGACCCACACGGTGTCCGCTGGAACGTCAAGGCTCCGCTCGCCGTCCTCGGTGTGCTCGCCGCGACGGCCGGTGTCGTCAACATGGTGCCCGTGGAGAAACTCCTCGGCATCAAGGGAATCGACTTCCTGCACCAGTTCCTCGACGGAAGCTTCGACTCGCTGAACGCGCACCACTACGCCGAAATCCTCCCGTACAGTTCGGGGTACATCGGCGGTGAGGCGGCGACGGTGGCCATCGGTGCCGCAGTCTCGCTCGGCCTCGCGCTCGCTGGCGCAGGCCTCGCGTACGTGCTGTACAACGTCCCCGACCCCGTCGAACACACGGACAAGCTCGGGAGCATCAAGACCGTCCTGTACAACAACTACTACCAGGACGAGTACCAGGTCTGGCTCGCCACGGGCATCGTTCAGCCCATCTCGCGCGTCCTCGACAAGTTCGACCAGGGCATCGTCGACGGTGTCGTCAACGGTGTCTCTAGCGTGAGCCTGTTCGCTGGCGCTCGCATGAAACGCATCCAGACCGGTGTGGTGAGCAACTACGCCGCGCTCCTCACGCTCGGTCTGACGGCGCTGCTTCTCGGTCTCGGCCTGATTGGAGGTTGGTTCGCATGATAATCGAAGCGCTCATCGCAGTCACGTTCCTCGCCGCGCTGGTCACGTTCGTCCTGCCGGACCGCTACGCCGGCAAGGCAGCCTTCGCGCTGAGTCTGGTTCCCGTCCTCGGGAGCCTCCTGATGTGGCAACAGTACGACGCGAGCGGGAACGCCCTCCTCGGCGGGAACATCGCGTTCGAGACAGACTTCGTCTGGCTGCAACTCGGCCAATACGACCTTCACTGGATGGTCGGCGTCGACGGCATCAGCCTGCCGCTCATCGTTCTCACGACCATCCTGACCACGCTCGCTATCGTGAGCTCGTGGACTCCCATCTCGGAGCGCGAGTCCCAGTTCTACGGACTCATGCTCCTCATGGAAGCGAACCTGCTGGGCGTCTTCACGGCGCTCGACTTCTTCGTCTGGTTCGTCTTCTGGGAGGCCGTGCTCGTCCCGATGTACTTCCTCATCGGTGTCTGGGGCGGCCCCCGCCGCAAGTACGCGGCGATCAAGTTCTTCGTCTACACGAACATCGCGTCGCTCGTGATGTTCATCGGGTTCATCTCGCTCGTGTTCGGTCTCGGCGACTCGATTACGTCGCTGCGACTGCCCGAGATTGCCCAGGCGTTGCAAGCCGGTCAACTCAGCGGGTTCGCTGGCCTCTCGGCGAGTGCACTCGCCACCGTCGCGTTCATCGCGATGTTCCTCGGATTCGCGGTCAAGGTTCCGGTCGTCCCGTTCCACACGTGGCTGCCGGACGCACACGTCGAAGCACCCACGCCGGCGTCGGTCATGCTGGCAGGGGTGCTCCTGAAGATGGGTACGTACGCCCTGCTCCGGTTCAACTTCACGATGCTTCCGGAGACGGCACGGAGCCTCGCACTGCCAATCGCACTGCTCGCCGTCGCCTCTGTCATCTACGGCGCACTCCTCGCACTGGCACAGCAGGACCTCAAGCGCATCGTCGCGTACTCCTCTGTGTCGTCGATGGGATACGTCATCCTCGGTCTCATCGCCTACACCACCTACGGTGTCGGTGGTGCGACCTTCCAGATGATCGCACACGGTCTCATCTCGGGACTGATGTTCATGGCCGTCGGTGTCATCTACAACACCACGCACACGCGTATGGTCACGGACTTCTCGGGACTGGCAGACCGGATGCCCGTCACGGCTGGCATCTTCGTCGCCGGCGCGTTCGGCTACATGGGCCTCCCGCTCATGGCCGGGTTCGCCGCCGAGTTCTTCATCTTCAAAGGCTCGTTCGAATCGACGGTGATGTCGGCGATGCCGCTCTTTACCGGCGTGGCCATGTTCGGTATCGTCATCGTCGCGGGCTACCTGCTGTTCGCGATGCAGCGGACGCTGTTCGGCCCCTTCGAGTTCGATGGCGACTACGAAATCACCGAAGCACCGTTCCACGACGTTGCACCGCTCGCGGTGCTGCTTCTGTTGACCATCGTGCTCGGTGTCCAGCCTGACATCTTCTTCACTATGATTCAGGAAGCAGTTACTCCGATTCTCGAACTGGGAGGTGCGTTCTAATGACGCCACTCCAGACGCTCCCAGACTGGGCGGCGACGGCACCCGCAATCGTCCTCGCGGTGACGGGTCTCGTCTTGCTGCTCATCGACACCATCGACCCAGACACGTCTAACAACGGTCTGCTCGCTGGGACGGCGACGCTCGGCGCGCTCGCCGCAGGCGGTATCGCTGGCTGGTTCCTCATCGCAGGGACAGGCATGGAGAAGACTGGCGGTGCGATTTCGCTCTACGGCGACGCGCTCGTCGTCGACGGGATGAGCCTGTTCTTCACGCTCATCTTCACGAGCGTCGCTGCGATGGTCTCTGTCGCTTCGTACGACTACCTCGCAGACCAGCGCTATCAGGGTGAGTTCTACTCGCTCGTCATCTTCGCCACGACGGGGATGACGCTGATGGCGATGTCGAACTCGCTGGCGACAGTCTTCGTCAGCCTCGAACTCGCGTCGCTGCCGTCGTACGCGCTCGTCGCGTTCCTGAAGAAGGATCGCGGCAGCGTCGAAGCGGGGCTGAAGTACTTCCTCATCGGCGCGCTCTCGTCCGCGGTGTTCGCGTTCGGTATCAGCCTCGTGTTCGCCGTCACCGGGTCGCTCATCCTGCCCGACGTGGCAGCGAACCTGGCCGGTGCCGACGGACTCGTCGGTGTGCTCGGACTCGGCGTGCTGATGATTGCCGGTGGGTTCGCCTTCAAGACCGCCTCCGTCCCGTTCCACTTCTGGGCGCCGGAGGCGTACGAGGGCGCACCTGCACCCATCAGCGCGTTCCTCTCGTCGGCGTCGAAGGCGGCCGGTTTCGCCGTCGCCTTCCGCGTCTTCACCGTCGCGTTCCCCCTCGACACCGTCACCGCTGTCGGCGGCGGGAGCGTCGATTGGTCGATTCTGTTCGCGATTCTCGCCGTCGTCACGATGACGCTCGGTAACTTCGCGGCAGCGACCCAGGAGAACGTCAAGCGCATGCTCGCGTACTCCTCGATTGGACACGCCGGCTACGCGCTCATCGGCCTCGCGGCCATCACCGTCGATGGTGGTGCCGCAAACGGCAACGTTCTCGGCGCGAGTATGGCCCACCTGCTCGTCTACGGCTTCATGAACACGGGCGCGTTCCTGTTCATCGCCATGGTCGAAAAGTGGGGCATCGGCCGAACCTTCGAGGACTACAACGGTCTCGCGACCAAGGTGCCCATCGCCGCGACGGCGATGACCATCTTCATGTTCTCGCTGGCAGGGCTCCCACCGTTCGGTGGCTTCGTCTCGAAGTACGCCCTGTTCTACTCGGCTATCGAATCTGGCTTCTGGTGGCTCGCCGCCGTCGGCGCGGTCAACAGCGCACTGTCGCTGTTCTACTACAGCCGTGTCGTCAAGGCAATGTGGATCGAAGAGCCGTCGAAGCCGCTCGAAATCGGAAGCCAACCGGTTGGACTGTACGTCGCAGTGGTCTTCGCCGCTGTCGGCACGCTCTTGCTCCTCCCCGGCTTCCAGCCCGTCATCGAGACGGCACAGACGGTCGCCGCGGCGCTCTTCTGAGCGTCTCACGGCCTGAGAATTCGGTTCTTTTTATTCGCGCAGTAACTCGGAGAGTGCCGACGCGAGTTCTTCTGAGCGTCTGAGCGTCAGTCCATCCGTGGTGACGAAGACGCCTCTGTCGGCGACAGTGACGCGAGTGAGATAGCCGTGTTCGAAGGCCCGCACCGTATATCGGTAGTTCCCGAGTTCCGACCCACGGTAGGCGGTTCGAGCCTGAAAGCCATCGGTCTCGTGTTCGACGAATCCAGTCAGGTCGGCGTCCGATTCGAGGTCGGACCGAAGGTAGAGCTGTTCACAACGGTCGTGCGTGAAGTAGGTGATACTTCTGAGGTCGTCACCAACCGCGGTTCGGCAGGCGCTGACGAGGGACTCACTGCGAGACTCGGGGACGAGTTGTGATTCGAGTTCCATCGTATGGTATGCCTTGTCACGCCAAGACATAATATCATCGGCGAACTGGATGACGGTAGGGTTTTGCGGCCGGAAGACGACTCTGCTACTATGGTACGTCGCCTGGTTCTCGGGTGTACCTCTCTCGGAGGAACACTCGTCGAGACGCTCATCGACAGGCCCGGGTCGATTCTCGTCGTCACAGACCGGAAGGGCCGTGCCGACGATTTCCGCGCCGATGGCGTCGCAGCGACCGAAGGCGACCCGAACGACCCGGCGAACTATCCGAACCACGCCGACGTGATAATCGTCGCCGGTGAAGACCCGGCGAAGAACCGCGACGTCGCCGAGACGGCACACGAACACTTCCCCGACGCCTCGCTCGTCGTCCATCTGGGCCACGAGCCGACGGCGTCGATTCGGGCGGCCGTCGAACGCATCGCCGACGAAGTCATCGACCCACAGCGAATCGTCGCAGACCACATCTACGACGCCGTCGGGTCGCCACAGTCCGAGCGACTCCACCGACTGATGCGAGTGCTCCGAAAGATGGACGGACCGCTCGCAGTGGTGATGCACGACAACCCGGACCCGGACGCAATCGCCTCGGGTCTGGCGTTGCAGGCCATCGCGAAGCGAGCGAACGTCGACTCCGACGTCTGCTACTTCGGAGACATCTCGCATCAGGAAAACCGTGCACTGGTGAACCTCCTCGACCTCGACTTGCGCGTCCTCAACGACGACTCGGCGATCGAAGAGTACGCCGGATTCGCCCTCGTCGACCACTCTCGCCCGGGCGTCAACGACAGGTTGCCCAACGATACGACGATAGACATCGTCGTCGACCACCACCCACCGAGAGCGCCGATCGAAGCGACGTACGTCGACCTCAGAAGCAGTGTCGGTGCGACGAGTACGCTCTTTACGGGCTATCTTAAACGCCTCGGCATCGTTCCCGACACCACCGTGGCGACTGCGCTCTTGTTCGGGATTCAGGTCGATACGAACGACTTTACGCGCGAAGTCTCCACCGCGGATTTCGAAGCCGCGGCGTATCTCTTTCCCCACGTCGACGAAGACCTGCTCCACCGCGTCGAGACGCCGAGTTTGACGCCGGAGACGATGGAGACACTCGCTCGCAGTATCTCGAACCGTGAGGTTCGCGGCGACATCCTCACGTCGAACGCCGGCGACATCCGCGAGCGAGACGCGTTGGCGCAGGCTGCCGACCATCTCCTCGGGATGGACGGTATCGATGTCTCCATCGTCTACGGGTTGATGGACGGAACGGTGTACGTCTCTGGACGAGCACAGGGTGGCCGTATCGACTTAGGAGAGATGTTCAGAGACGCACTCGGACCGATTGGCAGCGCCGGCGGGCACGCAGATATGGCCGGCGCACAGATTCCACTCGGTATCTTAGACGACGTGGGCGACGACTCTCGGGAGTCGCTGGCGACGATCGTCACGGAAATCGTCGCCGGACGCCTCTTCGAGACGCTCGAATACCCACCGTCGACACCACGGTTGGACTCGGACGTTACGTTCGAGTACCCACTCGACGAGTAATCCCCTCCACCACGTTTTTGCTGCCACTCGCCCTACCTCGGAGGGATGAGTACAAAAGCGACCGTCAAAGAGTACATGACTCGTGAGGTTCAGACAGTCGCACCGAGCGATACGGTCGCTGACGTGGCCCGCCGTATCGCAGAGAGCGACGGCCACAACGGATTTCCTGTCTGTGACGGTCGCAAGGTCGAAGGCTTCGTCACCGCCCGCGATATCCTCCTCGCGGAGGGTGACGAATCAATCGAGACGGTAATGGCGACAGACCTGGTCGTCGCCCACCCCGAGATGGACGTCAACGACGCGGCACGCGTCATCCTTCGGTCGGGGATTCAGAAACTCCCGGTCGTCGACGACGCGGGTAACCTCGTCGGCATCATCTCGAACACAGATGTAATTCGAAGCCAAATCGAGCGTGCGACGCCCGAAAAAGTCGGGAAACTCATGCGGACGCTCGAACAGATTCACGGCATCACCGTCCACCAGGAGCGACGGACCGTCTCGATTCCGAACCTCATTCCGACGCAAGCGCGGGTGTACGCCGACGAGTTAGAGGGCCGGAAGTACGAACTCGAACGCGGCCTCGCCGAACCACTCGTCGTCATCGACAACAACGGGACACTGCTGTTGGCCGACGGCCACCACAGAGCCTGTGCGGCCGACCGTATCGACCTGACGGAGATGGACGCCTACGTCATCGTCATCGACGACCCGGTGGAACTCGGGATGCAGCGCACCGCAGAAAACGAAGGGCTTCGCTCGATCGACGACATCGACATCGTCGATTACGCGCGACACCCACTCGTCGAATCGACTCGGCGCTTGCAATGAACACTCCCACCGCGTCGAACGCGGCACGGGAGCGGGGTGACACGGGTCACTCCGTGGACGAACAGACCAACAGCACCGATGGATTTCGACACGCCGACGCACCCGTCATCGACGTCTCGAATCTGACGAAACGCTACGACGACGTGGTCGCAGTCGACGACGTCTCGTTTTCGGTCGAACAGGGGACGATTCTCGGCGTTCTCGGGCCAAACGGAGCGGGAAAGACGACGTTGCTGAAAGCCATGCTCGGCCTTTTGGTCCCCTCAGACGGGTCGGTTCGCGTCTGTGGCATCGACGTTCACGACGACCCAGAACGTGCCTACAGACGCGTCGGAGCGACGCTCGAAGGTGCGCGAAACGTCTACTGGCGACTGACGGTCCGTGAGAACCTCGCATTCTTCGCTGGCCTCGCGGGTGAGAGCGTCCGCGACCCCTCGGTGAGAGACCGACACGACACACTCCTCGACCAACTGGGCCTCCTCGACAGGGCTGACGACGTCGTGAACGAACTCTCGCGGGGCATGAAACAGAAAGTCGCACTCGCGTGTGCCCTCGCTCGCGACGTGGACGTGGCGTTTCTCGACGAACCGACACTCGGACTTGACGTGGAGAGTTCGGTCGACCTCAGACGAGAACTCCGACGACTCGCAGACGAACGCGGCCTCACGGTCGTTCTCACGAGTCACGACATGAGCGTCGTCGAAGACCTGTGTGACCGAATTCTCGTCGTCAATCACGGCCACGTCGTCGCCGACGACAGCGTGACAGCACTCGTGGAACTCTTTCGGACGAGCGCGGTTCGAATCGTGGTCGATGGACCACTGTCGGCGACGACCGAACGGGAGATTCGCGCCGACTACGCGGTCGAATCGTGGGAGCGCGACGGGGACCGAACCCGCGTCCTCGTCGCACTCGAGGACGCGAACGACCTGCCCGCGTTGACGGCGCAGTTCGTCGAAGACGGTGGGCGTCTCGTCTCGGTGAACACCGTCGAACCCGACCTCACGGAGGCGTTCTTGCAGTTGACGGGGGACGATCCCACGAGACGGGTGCTGCGATGAGTACCACACCCGCGCCCCGCGAGATGCTGGTTCTCCTCGGTGCTGTGGCCCGAAAGCAGTACATCTTGCTCCGGCGGTATCCCGTCAATACGGTCGGCGGACTGCTGGCGATTTACGTCTTTTTCGCCCTCATCTTCTTCGGCGGGCGCGCGGTTGCAGGGGCGGCGTTCGACAACTCACTGGACTCGCTCATCGTCGGCTACTTCCTCGTGACGATGGCCTTCTCGGCGTACCAGGATCTCGCCGGAAACGTGATGACCGAAGCACAGTGGGGAACGCTCGAACAGCTCTACATGGCACCGGTCGGATTCGGCCGCGTAATGGCCGCCAAAACGGTCGTAAACGTGGCGTTTAGCTTCCTCTGGGGTGGCGCGACGCTCCTGTTGATGCTCGTGACGACCGGCCGAACGCTCTCGATAGACCTGTTGACCGTCGTTCCGCTCGGCATCTTTGCACTCGCCTCGGTCGTGGGAGTTGGATTCGTGATGGCCGGGCTTGCACTGCTCTACAAGCGCGTCAACAGCATCTTCGGACTGCTTCAGTTCGGGTTCATCGGCCTTGCGGCGGCCCCAGTCGCGGCGGCCCCGGTACTCAAACTCTTGCCACTCGCGCAAGGCAGTTACATGTTACAGCGAGCGATGACCGGCGGGGTTCGACTCTGGGAGTTCCCCCTGACAGAACTCGGTATCCTCGTCGGAGTGGGCACGGCGTACGTCGTCGTCGGCTATCTCGTCTTCCGGTTCCTCACTCGTCGCGCACGACAGCGTGGCGTCCTCGGACACTACTGACGTGTGTGACGCCCTTCGTTACTCGTCGGTCACGTCGTACTCGGTTTTCCACGCGTCGAGTGTGTCGCGAGCGGCGTCTTCGTCGTCGAAGCGACGACTGTCGTAGCCACGGCCCTCCGGTGACTGGTGGAGGCGGTCGAATCTGACGTGCCACGCGTTCGGCCCGCGACGAAGTCGAAGTGTCGCGTGGCCATCGCTTCGCTCGTACTCGACGATACGGTCGTCACGACGGACTTCTGTCCAACTCATACCAGAAGGAGACACGGCGGACCGAAGTGCTTACCCATCCACAACTGTCGGGAACGTCGTCATTTCGACGTAGACAGGCATCGTTTCAACCCCGCAGGACGGGCACACTGCGTACCCGAGACGGTCGTACGGAACCTCAGGGGACGGTTTTTCCAACCCGCATTTGTCGCACGTGAAATACGATACCCACTCGAAGGCCATACTCACACCAACGACTGTCAGGGTATTAATTAATCACAGATTACTATAAGTCAGGTTTTTCAGACCGATGTGATTTTCCATCGACTCTCCCAGTAGAGATTATGGCAGTCGAAAATCCACGCCGGGCACTCGGGGTGGTCTTCTTCATCGTCTTCGTGGACCTCCTCGGATTCGGGATTCTCATCCCCGTCATTCCGCTCTATGCACTCTCGTTCGGTGCAACGGAGTTCGTCGGAAGTCTGCTCATCGCGTCGTACTCTGCGATGCAGTTCCTCGCGGCCCCGGTTCTCGGCCGTCTCTCGGACGATCGTGGTCGCCGGCCAGTCCTGTTGCTCTCGCTCATGGGAAGCGTCATCGCCTGGTCGCTGTTCGGCATCGCGGGGTCGCTCGCCGTCCTGTTTGCAGCACGCATGCTCGCCGGGGCGATGGGTGGCAACATCGCGACTGCACAGGCGTACATCGCGGACATCACGCCACCCGAAGACCGTGCGAAGGGGCTTGGACTGCTCGGCGCGGCGTTCGGCCTCGGATTCGTCTTCGGCCCCGCGCTCGGCGGATTCTTCGCGAGCGCTCCGGTCATCGCCGTCGCACGCGACATCCTCCCGGCGGTCGTTCCGGTCTCCGAATTTACACTCCCGAGTTTCGCCGCTGCGGTCATCACCGGCCTCAACCTCGTCGTCGCCTTCTTCGTCCTGCCCGAATCCCGACCACCAGAAGAACGCACTGCATCACCTGAGCGCGAGTCGCGTCTCGAACAACTGTTGACCGCGCTCCGCACTCACGGACTCGGTGCGATGATCGCTTCGTTCTTCCTCGCGTCGTTCGCTTTCTCGGCACTCGAGAGCCAGTTTATCTTCCTCACGAACGACCAGTACGGCTACGGGGCGACAGAGAACGCCATCATCCTCACGTACGTCGGTCTGGTACTCGCGTTCGTTCAGGGTGGCCTCGTCGGTCCGTTGACCGACCGGTTCGGTGAGTACCGGTTGGCACTCGGCGGCGTCGCGATTCAGGTCGTCATGCTCGCCGCAGTACCGTTCTCACCGGTGTTCGGAACCTACATTCCGCAGTTCGGAGCGCTCCTTCCCGTCGGTCCTGTCCTCCCGCCGGGCGTCCTCGCACTCCTGGTCGTGATGACGCCGTTGTCGTTCGGAAACGCCCTGACGAACGTCTCGTTGAACACACTCGTGTCGCGGTCGGCCGGCGACGACGAACAGGGTGGGGCGTTCGGCCTGACACAGAGCGCAGGGAGTCTGGCACGAACCTTCGGCCCCGCGCTCGCTGGCGGCCTCTATACGGCAATCGCGTTCTGGGTGCCGTTCGTCGTCGGTGGTCTGCTGATGATTCCGATTCTCTTCCTCCTCGGCAAGTTAGACCGAGAGGTCATCGCTGCGACGACGGCGTAAAAATCGGGGTGTCGCGTCCGAACGCCGACTCAGGCTGGCGTTGGCCCTTCGGGGGCCGGCGTGTCGTCTTCGGAACGGAATCCCGACACGAGGTCGAGTGACTCGTCCGTGCTTCCGAGCAAGAACAGCGAGTAGTACCGGAAGAACGTCACCACGGGCATCTGGACGAACGCGCTCACGACGATTGCAGTGAGGACGAACAGGACACCGAGTGCGCCGAGGAGAACCAGTCCGACCGGTGAGAACACGCTGAGTTGTGCGCCCGCGAGTGCGAGCACGATTGCGCCCCCAACGATTGCGAACGGGATGGCGACCACGAGCAAGACGAGTGCGGCAGCGACGCCGATGGCGATGCCTGCGAGGATACCGAGGACGAATCGGAGGACGATGTAGAGGCCGAACTCGGAGAACTCGGCGCGGAACACGGGGACGACACGCCGCCACGAATCGATGACCTGCCGGTCTTCGGCAATCATCGTCGGGACGACGAAGTCGGTGGTCAACTGGAGGGCGATGGCGAGGACCAAGAACACCAAGATTGCGAGGAACACGAGCGGTATCGCGAGGAGGAACACCGTCCCATCGAGGTTGATGCCGCCGAGGACGACTGCTGCGAGGGGAAGACCCAAGAGCAGGAGGACGGCGATGACTAACCCGATTTGGAAGACGAACAGACGAAGGCCGAGTCCGAGGCGTTCACGGAAGGGTTTGCGGATACGCACGTCTTTCGAGGTGACGGCGTCGACGAAGACGAACTGCATCACGGACGCGATAATCGACCAGATGAGGCCGATTACGAGCGCGATGAATGCGAGGGCGACGATGAGAGCGAAGACTCTCCCGGGGGTGACGAACCCCGGCAGTGAGTCGATTGGAACGTTTCCGGGGAATCCGCCGTCTGCGGGGACGGTAAACCCGGAGTTCCCCGCGTTGCCGGCGGAGCCACCACTGCCGAGCCCACCAACGAAGAGGGCGATGAGTGCGAGGCGTGCCCACCGACCCAGATCGAATGGGAGGAGGAGCGACCCCGTGGCGTCACGGGCGTCGTCGAGGGCGTCGATTGCTTTCCAACTCATAGGTGGAACTGCGTCGTCTCAGGGCATAAAGGTGTTCAGAAAACAAGGTGTTCGCGGAGAAACTGCTGTGACAGAGACTGTCGCCCGACCTGTGGCTCGGTTATCTGAAGTGCCCTGTCAGGCCGGTCACTCGGTGACAGCCGCGAGCACGTCGAGATAGCCGGACCCGTAGTACTCCTTATCGTATCCTTCGGGCACGCTGGCGGTGCGTTTCAACCGCGACTTGACGTCGTCGGCCGAGAGGTCAGGGTCGACAGACCGAACGAGTGCGACGGCGGCAGCGACCTGTGGGGCTGCCATCGACGTTCCTGCTTTCCACCCGTAGCCAGCTTCTGCCTTGACGTAGTCTCCCCGCTTGTTGAACTGCGGCACCGACACGGTGTTGTACACCAGGTCGTAGTACCACGAGTCTGGGTAGGCTTCGATAGCCGAGAGAACTGCATCACCACCCGGTGCGGCGATATCGATGGCGTTGGTCCCGTAGTTCGTATAGAACGCCGGGCTCTCCGCGCCCTGTGCAGCGTCGCCGGCATCGAAGGCGTACCCTTTCGGTCCCGTCGCGGCGACACTGAACGCCTGCGCACCTTCGTTCGGAAGGCTGATGAAGTTCTTGTCGTGCTGGAGGTCCGCCGAGTCGTTGCCAGCGGAGATTGCGAGGACCGTCCCCTGACTGTTCGCGTACGTCATGACGTTGTTCAGCACCTTTCCGTAGAACTCACGGAGCGTCTCTCGGGGAATCGGATACGCACCGATGCTCAGGTTCGCGGCATCGCTTTCGATGTCAGCGGCGTAGACGACTGCTGCGAGGATGTCCGCGAACGAGGCGTACGGCCCTGTCGAGAAGACGCGACAGTCGACGAGTTCGGTTCCCGGTGCAGACCCAACGACGCCCTCGTCGTTCGCGTCGTTCGCGGCGATGATGCCGGCGACGTGAGTTCCGTGGTCTCCGCCGGCGGGAATTCCTGCTCCGTAACCGTCGCCAGTGAAGTTTCGCGAGAGGTCGACGTTGACCGCGTGTTCGAGATCAGGATGGCCTGCGGCGACACCCGAGTCGATGACGGCCACGCGCGTCCCTTCTCCACGCGTGACGCTGTGAACGTCGGGGATGTCGAGACTCTGTTTGTCCCACTGAATCTCGTATCCCGGTTCGTCACGGGTCTCTTGCGGTGCAGCGTCGTTGACATCGGGTTCTTCGAGGTGGACCTGAATGTCCGGTGCGTACGAGGAGGTGACCGAAGACACGTCGGCCTCGCTCCCCTCGACGACGGCGGTATCGGCCGCCGTGAGGTCGTAGACGACGTCGAGTCCCGCACGTCGCAGACTCGCCACGTCGGCTGTCTCGACGACGAACCGACCGGATTGTTCGGCCGCGACGACGGTCGAACCCGCGAATATCCCACCCAGGAGGGCACCACTCGTCTTCAGGAAGGCACGTCTGTGTTGGTGACGCATAGCACGATGTGTGAATGGTTTGAACATAGTTGTTGTGGCACATTTGTACTGTGAATTTAATTACTGGCCCCCGCACTCCCGACGGGCAACCATCACGTTCAGGGGGTTTCAGTTCAAACGAGGGAACGTATGGTCGGTGTCGAGACTGCGGTTCGACTCGTCGGTGGCCTCGTGTTGTTGTTCGCAAACGGATTTTTCGTCGTCTCAGAGTTCGCCATGACGCGTGTCCCGCAGTTCGACCAATCGATGTTCGAGGGGTCACGCGGACTCGAACGCGCATGGGAGATGACGGAACGACTCGAAATCTATCTCTCCGGCTGTCAGGTAGGAATCACGATATCGAGCGTCGGTCTGGGTGTCGTTGCCGAACCCGCGGTTGCCGCCGTCTTCAACGCGCTCCTCGGCGGCGAAGCGGGAGCACACACCTCGCTGTCGGTTCTCCTCTCGCTCGCCGTCATCAACCTCGCACACGTCGTCATCGGCGAACAGGTGCCGACGTATCTCGGTGTCGAGCGCTCACGGTTCGTCGCGAAGTACACCGCACCCGTGCTGTACGCGTGGACGAAACTGATGTATCCCGTCATCGTCACCGCAGACTGGCTCGCAAAACGCTTGCTGTCGCTCTTCGGTGTCGAGATTACGCGTTCGTGGCAAGAAGCAGAACTCGACGACGGCGAAGCCGAGACGGAGTCCAGTGGCCGTCTCAGTCGTGGTGAGATTCGCAGTCAGATGGGTGATATCCTCGCACGTGGGTCGCTTCCCGAAGACCGACGTGAAGAGGTACTCAACGCGCTCCGAATCGGCGAGTTGCCCGTTCGAAACGTGATGGTGCCGAAATCCGATATCGTCGCGCTCAAGATGGTGGATACGACCGACGAGAACCTCGACCGAATTCAGACGAACCCGCAACACTCGCGGTTCCCACTCGTCGGCGAGTCGCTCCACGACGTTCGCGGAGTCGTCTACGCGCCGACGGTTCTCGCGAACATCGACCGTCTCCAATCGGGTGACCGGACGCTCGAAGATATCTCGGTTTCACCGCTCTCGGTCTCGGCGGACCTCCCCGTCAGCGACCTCATCGACCGCTTGCAGGCGGAGAATCAGGAACTGGCGATGGTCCGCGACCCCGAGACTGACGATGTCGTCGGGCTCGTGACGGCGTCCGACGCCTTCGAGTCGATTACCGGACAGTTGTACGACCCGCTCGACCTCGGCGCGTGAGGCGGCGGCGACCGAGTCGCGTCTCGGACCGCCCACGCTTTTCTTTCGGCCTGCGTACCGTCACGCATGACTCCCTTCGAACGTCGCACCCGTGCCTGTCAGGAACGGATGGCCGAAACCGGTGCAGACGCCGTGGTCCTGTTCCCGAGTCGAAACCTGCGCTATCTCTCTGGGTTCGACGAGGAACCGGGCGAGCGTCATCTCTTCTTGTTCGTCCCTCGTGAGGGTGTACCGGTGTTTCTGGTTCCCGACCTCTACGAGACGCAGGTTCGCGCCGAGTCGTGGGTCGCCGACGTCGAGACGTGGGCCGACGACGACAACCCAGTCGCGGCGGTTCGGACCATCGTCTCGGACCTCTCGCTCGAAAACGGGCGTATTCTCGTCGACGACACGATGTGGGCGCGGTTCACGCAGGACCTCCAGTCAGTCCTCCCGCACGCCGACTTTGGGCTCGCGAGCGACGTCATCTCTCCGCTGCGGGCACAGAAAGACGACGCCGAACTCGACGCGCTCAGACGGGCGGGGAAAATCGCAGACCGAGTCGTCGACCGCCTACGCGACATGGGCGAGCAGTGTCTCGACATGACCGAAGCCGAACTCGCCGCCGAAATCGAGCGGCTCCTGGCCGACGAAGGTGGTGAAGGGGTCGCCTTCGGCCCAATCGTCGGCTCCGGCCCGAACGGGGCGATGCCGCACCACACCTACGGCGACCGAATCATCGAATCGGGCGACCCTGTCGTCGTCGACTTCGGAACCTACGTCGACCACTATCCGAGTGACCAGACGCGGACACTCGTCTTCGGTGGCGACCCGCCGGCCGAGTTCGAGACGGTTCACGACGTGGTTCAGGCGGCCCGGACCGCTGCGTTCGAGATGGTCGAACCGGGCGTCACCGCCGGTGCAATCGACCGTGCCGCGCGCGAGGTCATCGAAGACGCCGGCTATGGAGACCAGTTCATCCACCGAACCGGCCACGGCGTCGGACTCGACGTTCACGAAGAACCGTACATCGTCGCCGGGAGCGACCGCGAACTCGATGTTGGAAACGTCTTCAGCATCGAACCCGGTGTCTACCTCCCCGGCGAGTTCGGTGTGCGAGTCGAGGACCTCGTCGTCGTCACCGAAGACGGGGCCGAACTCCTGAACGACACCGACCGTGGGTGGAAATGTTAACTAATTGACTCTCCAATGGTCAGTATGGTCTCCCGCGAGAATCTCGTCACGCTCGGATTCGTCGTCGCGGCCCTCCCTGTCGCCTACGCCGTTCAGGAGACGACTGGTCGATTCCTGTTCTCTTTCGTGGCTATCAACGTCGTCGGCATCGTCATCCCGACAGCAATCAACGAGTATCTGAACGGCCGACAAAGCGACTCCTGAGTATCGTGTCGAGAAAAACGGAGAAAACGTGGGTTCGTCCGTCCGCAAAGACGGGTTAGTCGTCGTCTTCGTCAGCGTCGCTCGCGGGCGTGATGTTGCCGATGATAGCGTCGACGTCGGCGTGTTCGTACAGCAAGTCGCGCATACGGTTGACGGTCCGCTCGTCGCGGGTGCGACCCGTACTGACGATATCCTCTGCGCGGTCGGTGACAGAGAGCGTGTCGCCGTTGACCAACAGGACGGGGACACCTTTCTGTTCGGCCTTGCCGATGACGGCACCGACTGGGCGGTGGCCACCGGTGAGGATGAGACACTTGATTCCGGGCGCTTCGAGTGCCGCACGCTGGATGTTCGCGCGGTCACCGCCAGTGATGACGGCAGCGTTCTTGGTGCGGCGGAAGTAGCGAAGTGCCGCGTCGCCGCCCATCGCACCGACGAGGAATCGTTCGACGAAGGCGTCGGTGGGGGCGTCGGTTGCGAGTTCTGCGCCGAGTTCGTCGGCCAATTCCTGCACCGAGACGCCGGCGAGGTCCTTTTCGTTCGGGACGACACCGAGGACGGGCACGCCGCGTCCTTCGAGGAACGGGGCGACTTCGACGACGAGTTCGTCGTAGGAGGCGTCGCTCACGCGGTTGAAGACGACGCCGGCGAGGCGGTCGCTCCCGATATCTTCGACGGCGGCGACGACGTCGTCGAGGTCACTCGGATGCTGGTAGTCTGCGACGAGGATGACCTGCGCGTCGAGGAGGTTCGCGATGTCGCCGTCCGTGAGGTCCACGATGCCACCGGTGCGGTACGACCCGCCGCCTTCGATGAACATCAGGTCCTTGTCGGCCGAGATGTCGTCGAAGTGGTGGGCGATGACTTCGGAGAGTTCTTCGGTGTTCTCCTTCCCGCGGATGGCCCCCTGGATGAAGGTGGGCGAGTAGACGACGGGTTCGAGTTGGTGCATCTCGGCGTCGATGCCGAGGAGTTCACGAGCGAGCATCGGGTCCTCATCGAGCGTCTTGCCGACACTGGACTGCAGGCGCGTCCCTTTCGGCTTCATGTAGCCCACGTCCAGCCCACGTTCTTTGGCGAGGAGGCCAAGCGCGAGCGTGATGGCGGTCTTCCCGGTGCTTTCTCCGGTCGAGGTGACGAGTACCGTATTCATTGTTGAATGTTTGGTTTGTGAAGTGTTTAAAGTTCGTCCGGGTCGACGGTCAGGCGAACGTCGACGGCCTTGACGCCGTCGGGCAGTGCAACGAGCGGATTGATGTCGAGTTCGAGGATGGCCGGGAAGTCCGTCACGAGTTGCGACAGTCGCTGGATGGTCTCCGCGATGCTCGTCGTGTCCACGGGGTCGTTCCCGCGAGCACCGCGGAGCATCGGTGCGGCGTCGATTTCCTTGGTCATCTCTTCGGCCTCAGACTGGGAGACTGGTGCGACGCGGAACGTCGTGTCTTCGAGAATCTCGACGAAGATGCCGCCGAGACCGAACATCATGAGCGGACCGAACTGCGGGTCGCGGTTCATCCCGACGATGGTCTCGACGCCGTCGTCGAGATTGACCATCTCCTGGACCTGGACGCCGAGGATGTTGGCGTCGGGCTGGTAGTTCTTCGCGCGGGTGATGAGGTCCTCGTAGGCGTCGTAGACGTCTTCGTTCTCGACGCCGACTTTGACGCCGCCGATGTCGGACTTGTGGAGGATGTCCGGACTGACGATCTTCATGACGACGTTGCCGTCGATTTCTTCCGCGACACTGAGCGCGTCGGAAGGGTCGTCGACGATGTCGCCTTTCGGCGTCTCGATGCCGTAGGCGTCGAGCAGTTCCATCGCTTCGACGCCGAGGCGGGTCTCGTCTCGCGCTTTGACGGATTCGAGAATCTCACGAGCACGCTCGCGGTCCACGTCGAACTCGGTCGGAGCGTCGTATTCGCGCTGGCGAATGTCGGCGTACTTCGCGAGGGCTTCGAGGCCGTCGACTGCGCGCGAGGGGTCGAAGTAGTTCGGGATGCCCGCGTCTTTCATCAGGTCGGATGCGGCGTCGACTCGCTCGCCACCCATGAAACAGGCGGCGATTGGTTTGTCGTGTTTCTGCTGGAGTTCGACGGTGTCTCGCGCGAGTTGGTTGTAGTCGAGGACGGCCGTCGGTGCCGTGAGGACGATTGCACTGCCGACGTTCGGGTCGGCGAGTGCCACGTCGAGGGCTGTCTTGAAGCGCTCGTTGTCGGCGTCGCCGACGATGTCTACCGGGTTGTAGATGTTGCCTTCCGGGGGAAGCGTCTCGGAGAACTTCGACAGCGTGTCGTCGGTGAAACTCGCCATCTCGAGGTCGGATTCACCGATGGCGTCGGTGGTCATCACACCGGGGCCACCGGCGTTCGTGATGACGGCAGTGTCTTTGTTCTCGGGCAGCGGTTGGTCGCCCAGCACGCGAGCGGTGTCGAAGAGGTGCTGGACGGACCCGGCGCGGATGACGCCGGCCTGTTCGAGCCCTGCTTCGTAGGCGGCGTCTGACCCGGCAATCGTCCCGGTGTGTGAAGATGCGGCCTGTGCACCGGCGTCGGTCTTGCCGGACTTCACGAGGACGATCGGCGTGTTCTTGGTCACCTCGCGGGCGGAGTCGATGAACTCGCGGCCCGCGCTGATTCCTTCGAGATAGCCGATGATGACCTCGGTGTCCGGGTCGTCGTCCCACGCCTCGATGAAGTCGGCTTCGTCGAGGACCGCCTTGTTACCGAGCGAGACGATGTCCTTGAAGCCGATGTCTTCGTCGTTGGCCCAGTCGATGACGGCCGTGATGAACGCACCCGACTGGCTCATGAAGGACATGTTGCCGTCGAGCGCCATGTCGGGGCCGAACGTCGCGTTCATGCCGACGTCGGTGTTCATGATGCCCAGACTGTTCGGGCCGACGACGTTCATGTCGTACTCGGCTGCGATTTCTCGGAGTTCTTGCTCGCGGGCGGCACCTTCGCTGCCCGTCTCGCCGAACCCCGCCGTGATGACGACCACGTTCTCGATGCCTGCCTCTCCGGCGGACTTCATCGCGGGAAGAACCACCTTCGGAGGGACGACGATGACTGCGAGGTCGGCGTCTGTCTCGCCGACGTCACCGTAGCACTGCAGGCCGAACAGTTCCTCGTACTTGGGGTTGACCGGGACGACCTCGCCGTCGAACTCCGCAATGAGGTTGTCCATGATGGCCCGGCCGATGGCCCCGTCGCGTTCGGTCGCGCCGACCACAGCGATTCGGTTCGGCGCGAACAGCTCAGATAACTCTCCCATCATCTGAGGATACCAAGAGACGACTGATAAATTCGGGGGTGTGGCCCGTCTCACGGCCTTTGGTGTCACGCTACAGTCGTGCAATTAATGAGGATAAATCGGTATATTCCTGGTTACAACGTGACGAAAGAATACACCATAGAACGGCCGATGAGTGACTGTTCTTCTCCCCAAAACACCTAATGATTTACCCTGTATTATCTGGGTAATGTCGCCCTCCCAAGAAAAGACGCCACTTCACCAGACGACAGGCGCACGAGTCGCTGTCGCGGTCGTTCTGGTCGCGAGTCTCGCGTACGCACTGCTCATCGCCCAACAGATACTCCTGTGGGTCATCCTTGTTGGTGCAGTCGTCGTCCTCTGGTACACCGCTCGACTCGTCGTCGCCATGGAACGGATTGCGTCCAATCTCGAACGACTCGCAGATAAGGAGACAGAGACGCCTCGCTCCGCAGACGGGTAGCCTTCGACGGCAGAACCCGCCATCGGTGAGGGAGAGATTAAACCAGCATCGTCGGTCCGGCATCAAGGACTGTCTTACTCGTCTGTGATTCCCACTCTGTTGGCGGTGAACGAAACGCGCAGAAGTCGAACTCCATCGAGTTCGGATTGTCGACAATAACGGAGGGTTCCGTTTACCAGATGGTTTTATTCTCTCTTCGGACCATCTTAACTAACTATCGTGAAACCTATGTTAAGTATGCTATGTATCAGTTACAGATTACACTCACAGATTCGCTCACACAGCTGGTGAACGAAGTCATCGCGTTCCTTCCGAACCTCGTCGGTGCGATTCTCATCCTGGTCATCGGGTGGCTCGCCGGCCGGTTCCTCGGCCGAATCGTCGCTCGACTCGCAGACCGGGTCGAACTCGACAAAGCAGTACTGACGACGCCGATTGGAAACCTGCTCGGTGGGACGGAAGCGGCAGTCTCCGGGGCGTTCGGGACGCTCACGAGATGGTTCGTCTACGCAGTCACCATCGTCGCCGCCGCCGACGTCCTCTCGGTCCCACTGTTCTCCGAATGGGTGTCGACGGCCGTCTCGTACGCTCCAGCGTTCGTTGCCGGTCTGCTCGTCATCGTCCTCGGGTTCATCGTCGCCGACTTCATCGGTGACGCCATCAAGGGCACTCGTGCTGCGACCGAGACGTCGTACACGAACCTCTTCGCCGTCGGGACTCGTGTCTTCCTGTACTTCACCGCAGTGGTCATCGGTCTGAGCACGATGGGTATCGACGTGGCTATCCTCTTTACCATCGCACAGGCGTTCGCGTGGGGGCTGGCAGCGGCCATCGCAATCGGTGTCGGTGGCGCAGTCGCCTTCGGTGCTCGCGACTACGTCTCTGCCAACGTCGAGCGGTGGATGGGCTCGGCCCGGTCCGTCGCAGCGTCTCCAGTCACCCCGATGGGTGGAGATACCGACATGTCTGAGGGAACCTCACCAGCAGACGACTGACCACCTCGGTCACGTTCTTCGTCTGTACAACCGTCCACTCTCGCGGACCCACGACAATCGAGACACAGGTGGGGATGAATCCACCAGTTCTCCCACCGAACCCGTCTTTATACCAGATTGAATAGATTATGCGTTCAGTGTGTTTTTAGGGCAGCTGAAACCGGAGCTAGCCGAATTATCGACTCTCGGGATTTAGGTCCACCAAATTTTATCTAATATATGATAATATTTATTGGCTTCCAACGATTACACATCGTATGGAGCAACTGGGCGCCCTCGTCTTCGTCTTTATCGCAGGGCTCATCACGGCAATCGCCACCGGAATCGGTGCGCTGCCGTTCTTCTTCGTCTCTGAGGTCAGCGACCGCTGGAACGTAGCACTCTGGGGTATCGCATCCGGGATTATGGTCTCTGCGTCGGTGTTCGGCCTCATCTTCGAAGGACTCGCGAACGGGACGCCACTGCAACTCGGTATCGGGATGCTCGCCGGTGTCGCCCTCGTCCTCGTCGCACACTACGTCATCGAAGGGACCGACGTCAACCCCAAGAAGTACGAGAAGGCCGATTTCAAGAAACTCCTGTTGATTCTCGGCATCCTCACCGTCCACAGTTTCCCTGAAGGCGTCGCCGTCGGCGTCTCGTTCGCCGACCTCGGGTTGGCAGGTGGCGTTTCTCTGTTCGGGTTCGTCGTTCCACTGCTCGCGGTGTTCATGACCATCGCAATCTCGATTCACAACATCCCAGAGGGGCTCGCAATCTCGATTCCACTTCGGGCGATGGACGTTCCCAACTGGAAACTCGTCTGGTGGGCCATCTTCTCCAGTCTCCCCCAACCAATCGGCGCAGTCATCGCGTTCTACTTCGTCCGCATCGCCCGCGAGTTCCTCCCGTTCGGGTTCGGATTCGCAGCGGGCGCGATGGTGTTTCTCGTCCTCACGGAGTTCATCCCCGAAGCGCTGGAACTCGGTGAACGGCTCCCGCGTGGTGGAAAATTAGAACTGCTCGCCGGCCTGTCGGTCGGATTCGCAATCATGGTCCCGCTGGCGTTCATCTAACGCGAGGGGCTGGTTTTTGGTCGCCCACCGTCGTCGATTCGTGTCGGGCTTCGGTCGAACTACTCAGGAACTGTCAGATGTGGCGTGACACAGAAGAGGGTGTATGTGTCACTTCACACAAATCGTGGAATTATCTCGAAACACGCTAGTACCGGCAGAAGTGTGCTTGATTCGCACCTGTTCGGGCAGGGAACTGTGGTTGATTGGGACGAGAACAAGCAATTCCTCTTGTTGTGTCTCCACCCACTCCTTCATAGAGTTCGAGTTCCAGCAACAGGGCGTCCACGCTCCCGATTCGAGGTGGTTCCACACGTCCACATCACCGTAATAATGGCCGTCACTGCATCGATAAACTGTCCCCCCGCCTTCCGATTTAGTCATATATTCTCTCCCTCTGCATCCATCTGTGGCTGGCCGAAGTGCTGGTGTGTATGTAGCAATTGTCTCTCATTTTAATCAACCAATCTGCACTGAATCAGCCGAGTTGTACGACTGTGTACTGTTCGTCGTCTTCGTTTTCCCGAAGGAACGATTTCGTGCTGAGCGAGAATGGAGAGCGATTGATCGACATTATCGTTCCATTGGTGCGTCAAGTGAGTCGGCACCGAGAATCGTAGACAGAGTTGGCTGCATCTGGTCGAGTAGCTCAGTTGGTTCTACGAACTGTCGCTCTGGGTCATAGGTTATGAGCCCTCCCGAGGCCAACTTTGGGAGGTGTACGTGATGGAGCGAGAGGCGAACCTTTGTCATCGCGTCCTCAGACGCCTCTGTACTGGTCGTCTGATGATTGTACGTGAGGACGGTCTTTGTGAGGTCGTTCAACGTAAACGACCGGTGCTCTTCTGTGAGCACCGCAAGCACGATTCGACGACGCTGGTTTTGACACAGGCTGAGTACCGAGCTGAAGCCAATCGGTTCCTCAGTCACCATGCGTAGTGGTGGACCCTGTCAGGTATCAGGCGCACTTTTTAGTATACAACCTGTTTAAGTATCAGTCTGGTCGGACTGTGATGGTCGAGAGCGTCCTCCCGAGGACGTGCTTGATTCCGCGTCGGAGGCGGGAGGCGACTGCCTGCTGTGAGATACCGAGTTCCTCGCCGAGTTCTGCCATCGTGATCTTCCGCGGAGACTCGAAGTAGCCACGCTCGTAGGTGAGTATCAACGCCTCTTGCTGGGTGTCAGTGAGAGTGTCTTCTGTTGCCGTCTCAACCCGTGTGAGCGCGTTCAACGCCGTCAACGTGACAGGGATGTCCAGTTCTCGACAGCGTCGTTGAAAGTCTGCGATGTCGCTTTGTTGGTCGCCGCGTATCTCGAACGTCCACTGCTGGTTTGTGCCGATGGCCTCGATGAGCGGCACCTCTGTCTCCGCCAATATAGTGAGCACGTCGGCGTACTCCAGCGACCACTCGACGCGTAACAGGTACTCGTCTTCAACAGAGTCAACGAGACGAATATCCTTCACGCCCGGGTGCTCGGTGAACGCGCCCTCGATGTCGTTGACTTCGGTTCCCCGTACCCAGAAGTAGGGAATCACCACGTCCCGCGCGGGGACAATTCGCTCCAGTTCGACCGTCACGTTCGGCAGTTGGTTGAACACAGTCCCCAAGGGAAATTGGTCTGACGGAACTGTGAACGTTGCCTCGGTAGCCATCGTATGTACCGTTGACGTCCACCTGTAAAGGTTTGCCACTGGTCAACTACCATTCTCGTCGTGCCACCGGCCCGGACGCAGTATCTCTCGGCCCGAGAATTCAAACAACGTCCGTTCTACCGGGGTCGCCTATCTATTCACGACGACTGTCCCACCGCTGAGTGACAGTCGCTCTTGGGTAAAATAGCTAAACGCGATTGAGCGCGACGTTCGCTTAGTGCGAGTGGCCGAGCGCGTCCGACAGTGCGATTCCGAAGCGGTCTTCGAACAGTTCTTCCATCTTCTCGTTGATTTCGGCGATGTCGGACGGCGCGTCACCTTCGCTGTGGTGTGCGACGACGTGTGCCTGCTGTGCGAACGCCTGAACGACGATGTCTGCGACGACGTCTGTCGGTTCTTCGCCCTGTTCTGCGAAGATGTCGACGAGACCTGCTGGGAGTTCGAGTTCTTCGGAGTCACCGTTCGGTCCTTCGATGGTGTACGTCTCAGTTTCGACCATGTCCACACGTGGGAACGGGCGCGGGTTAAGGCTTGAGTTTACGGGCACCGAGTACGCCTTTCCGGTCGAAGAACGGGCGGTCAGTCCGAATCAGTCTGTCTGTGGAATCGCGACCGTTCCGACGACGAAGAACGCGACTGCGAGCGCAGCGAGAATCACGAGGTTGCCCACCCACTCTCCACCGGAGTAGGTCAGTGCACGGACGCCTCGAGCGAAGTAGGTCAACGGCGAGAGATTCAGCGCCGGTTGGAACCACGCCGGGAGTAACGCGGGCGTCACGAACGTGTCCGAGAGGAACAACAGCGGGAGCGCGATGGCGTTGCTCGCGGCGATGACGCCGTCTTGCGACCCGGCGACGCTCCCGATGATGGCACCGAGACCACAGAAGAGCGTCACGCCGAGGGCGATGAACGGAACGAGTGCCAGCGTCGCCAGCGACAGCGGAACCGACGCCCCGGTGACGAGAACGGAGAGCCCGAGGAGCAACAGCGCTGCGAGGCCGATGATGACCACGTTGACGAGCGAGTGGGCCAACAACCACTCGCTTCGCGTCAGTGGCGTCGTCGCCAACTTCTCGAACCGGTTGCCGTCGCGGTGGCGGGCGATGGTGCTCCCGACGCGCGACAGGGGCGTAAAGAGCACGACGACGGCGAGATAGCCAGCGATGTAGTACTCCTTCGGTTCGGCGAAGAGCCCACCGCCAGTCGGTTGGGTCTGCACCAGTGCGCCGAAGATGACGACGATGATAGCCGGGAAGAAGAACGTGAAGAAGACGGCCGTTCGCCGTCGCAGGAACGAGTGCCACGAGGCGACGAACTCCGAGCGAACGCGTTCGAGACTGCTCATTGGTCACCTCCAATCGCGGCGGCAGCAGCGGGTCGTGCACCCTCGAACTGCTCGCCCGTCAGCGAGAGATACACCTCTTCGAGACCGGGTTGCTTCCAGACGAGCGACTCGTAGACGACGCCTGCGTCGTCGAAGGCGGCGACTGCCGCACCAATCTCACGCGGGCCGACACCGTAGACGGTGATACCGTCGTCCGTCACGTCGCCAGCGAGTGAGTCGGGAAGTGAGACCGAATCGAGGTCGATGTCGTTCGCGATCCGGACGACGAGTCTGCTCTCGCCACCGTGTTCTGCGACGAGTTGGTTCGGGCGGCCGACCGTGACGAGTCGCCCCTCGTTGAGAAATCCGACACGGTCTGCGAGGCGCTCGACTTCTGCCATCGAATGGCTCGTCAGAAAGACCGTCGTCCCGCTGTCGGCCAAGTCGTCGATGAGCGACCAGAGCGCCCGGCGACCAGCGGGGTCGATGCCGGTCGTCGGCTCGTCGAGGAAGAGCACGTCCGGGTCGTTCACGAGCGTCAGTGCGATACAGGCACGGCGCTGTTGGCCGCCCGAGAGGTTCTCGTACCACGTGTCGCCCGTGTCGGCGAGTCCAACGTCGTCGAGGACGGCGTCTGGGTCGCGAGCGTCGTCGTAGAGACCGGCGTAGTACGCGACGAGTTCGCGAGCAGTGAGCCGTCCTGCCGGGCGAAAGTCCTGCGGCAAGAGGCCAAGTCGCTGGCGGTCCACGTCTGTGGGTTCGGTGCCGAGGACGGACGCAGACCCGCTGTCGGGCGTCGTGGTTCCCGTGAGTGCGCGAATCAGCGTCGTCTTCCCCGCGCCGTTCGGGCCGATGAGGCCGAAGACCTCTCCTTCGGCGACGGACAGGGAGACGCCCGAGAGCGCCGCCACGTCGCCGTATGACTTCGTGAGGTCGTCAGCGACGAGTACCTCGTTCATGTGGTATTCGACGGACTGGACGGGTGGTAAGCAATTCGGAATCGACGCTGGGATAGAGACCCACGAGTGGCACCGACGGACTGGGAGGCGAGTGGCGCCGACGGACCGGTCGATGAATCTTACTGACGGACCGGCCGACGACTGTCATCGACAGACCGGTCAACGGCTCCCACATCGACCAGAGGAAGTCTTACTCCCGATGAGCACTACTACGTTGACATGAACGGTTCCCGACGCGCCTTCCTCACGACGGCAGGAGCAGCCATGTTCGGTGGTCTCGCCGGGTGCATGGGCGCTCCGGGCGGTGGTGGTACTGGTGAGACGACCACATCGACGGGCGACGAGACGACCACCGCAGACGGGTCGACGACGAACCAACAGACGACTCCCGGTGCGAGCGGTGACCTCTCCAGTCTCGAACTTCGCTACGAAACGCTCGCCAGTGGGTTCACTTCCCCCGTCGATGTCGCGATTCCGGAGGCGTTCGACGGCGACCGACGGTTCGTGGTCGACCAACCCGGTCGGATGTGGCTTCACGACGAGACGGGACTGCGGTCAGACCCGTATCTCGACATCACCGACCAGGTGGTCGAACTGCGTGGCTACGACGAACGCGGTTTTCTCGGCGTCGCCTTCCACCCGGAATTTGCAGACAACGGGCGACTGTACCTCCGATATAGCGCCCCAAAGCGCTCGGGGACACCGTCGAACTACAGTCACACGTTCGTCCTGAGCGAACTGACGGTGGACCCCGAGGCGACGACGGTCTCGGCCGAATCCGAGCGAACACTCCTCGAAATCCCACAACCCCAGTCGAATCACAACGCCGGCGCACTCGCGTTCGGCCCCGACGGCTACCTCTACGTCGCTGTCGGAGACGGTGGCGCAGCGAACGACGACGGGACCGGTCACGTCGACGACTGGTACGACGCCGTCGCGGGCGGAAACGGACAGGACGTGTCGGCGAACCTCCTCGGGAGCATCCTGCGACTCGACGTGGACAGCGAAGGCGGCGTCACTGGCGACGAAGACAAACCGTACGGCATCCCCGACGACAACCCACTCGTCGGACGTTCGGGATTCGACGAACAGTACGCGTGGGGGTTGCGGAACCCGTGGCGTCTCTCGTTCGATGGCGACGATTTCTACGTCGCAGACGTTGGACAGGGCAGGTGGGAAGAGGTGAACCTGGTCGAAGCGGGCGGCAACTACGGGTGGAACGTCCGCGAAGGCGCACACTGCTTCCGAGCGAGTCAGTGTCCGACTGAGACGCCAGACGGAGACCAACTCGTCGACCCTGTGCTCGAATATCCACACTCTGGAATCGGTCCATCTGGCGTCGCCGTCATCGGTGGCTACGTCTACCGTGGCGAGGAAATTCCAGCGCTCTCGGGCGCGTACGTCTTCGCCGACTGGCAATCACAGGGGCGACTGTTCGCCGCCCTGCCGCAGGAAACCCATCCGTGGGATATCGTGGAAATTCCCATCACCGACCGCGACGATGGCGGAACGAACGTGCTCGCGTTCGGCCGCGACCCGGCCGGCGAACTCTACGTTTGCACGAGTGGAAACAGGGGTGTGAGCGGGAGTTCAGGGACGTTGAACCGCCTTCGGGGTGTGTGACTCAGTCGCCGCCGACGTTGACGCGCCGGCCTGTCGTCGCCGACTCGTAGGCGGCCTCAGTGAGTGCCGTGACACGGAGCGCGTCTTCTGCGGGGATAGCCAATTCGGCCTCGTCGCGGGCGGCGTCGACGAAATTTCGGAGTTTCTTCTCGGTCAGTCGTTCGAAATCGGGGACTGGTGGTGTCGCACGGTACGTCACGTCACCTTCCCGCACCTCGATGGTCTTGCCGTCGAAGACGACCATTCCATCGGTGCCGATGATGCGGAGGGACTCGCCCGGGTCCGGAATACTCGAGCCGTCACCGGAGACAGCGACGCTCGCGGTCAGTCGGTCCCCATCTCGGTCGAGAACGACGGCGAGCGCGGAGTTCACGTCCACGTCGTAGCCTCGGTGGTCGACGGCGGCGGCGACGGTGACGGGTTTCGAGCGAGTGACCCAGAGCATCGCGTCGAGGAGGTGCGACCCGGAGTCGTACAGTTGCCCGCCGCCAGAGAGCGCTGGGTCGCCGCGCCACTCGTCTTTCGTCCACTGAATCCACTCCTGTTCGAGGTGACAGACGACCATGTGTGGGTCGCCGATTCGTCCGGTGTCGACGATGCGACGCAGTTCGTGGAACCGCGGGTCGAAATGTCGCTGATAACCGACAGCGAGCGTGAGGCCTGCGTCGTCTGCGCGGTCGATGAGGGTCTGTGCCCCGCCGAGGTCTGTCACCATCGGTTTTTCGAGGTGGACGTGCAGTCCTGCGTCCAGCGCCGCGAGCGCCTGGTCGAAGTGCTTTGTGTGTGGTGAGGCGATGGTCACGGCGTCGAGGAACTCGGCTTCGATGAGTTCGCCAACCGATTCGTAGGTCGGGACGCCGAACTCGTCGGCGAAGCGCTCACGAGCCTCCTCGTCCGGGTCGACACCGGCGACGATACTCACACCATCCATCTCGTCGAGGAGACGGCACTCCATTACACCGAGATTTCCGAGGCCGATACCCGCAACTCGAAACATGGCTTACATGTCGTGTTCGGGCGGCAAAAGCGTGCGGGAGAAACGCGTACTCGCTCTCTCACGAGCGAAATGGTGGGTCGCGCGTCCGGATGTTGGGTTTACTCGGACACTTTGCCGCAACTCACACCACTCGAACACTTCGCCGCAACTCGCACCCTTTAGTCGAAGCCAGTCGTGTCATCGAGTATGAGTCTCGACTATCGGCGACTCGGTTCGACCGGGACGCGCGTCTCGGAACTGTGTTTCGGCACGTGGCGATTCGGCCGACAGAGTAGTGGCGTCTTAGAGACCGACGAGGAGGACGCTCACGAACTCCTCGACGCGTACGAGGAACTCGGTGGCAACTTCATCGACACCGCGAACGTCTACGGCGACCCGAACGGCACCTCCGAGCAGTACATCGGAAACTGGCTGGAAGAACGCGACCGCGAAGACTACGTCCTCGCCTCGAAGGTGTACTTCCCCTTCGACGAAGACAACCCGAACGGACGTGGCCTCTCGCGAACGCACATCCGCAATCAAATCGAGGGGACGCTCGACCGACTTGGCACGGACTATCTCGACCTCTACTACATCCATCGCTGGGACGACGAGACGCCTATCGAGGAGACGCTGCAGACGCTCAACGGACTTGTCGAAGAAGGCAAAGTGAACTATCTCGGTGCCTCGACGATGGCGGCGTGGCAACTCACGAAGGCCCTCTGGAAGTCGGACGTGAACGACTACGCTCGCTTCGACGTGACCCAACCGCTGTTCCACGCGGGGTACTACGAAGACGTGAAAGACTACCTCGACGTCTGCGGCGACCAGGAGATTGCGGTCTGTCCGTACTCGCCGCTCGCGGGTGGATTCCTCACCGGCAAGTACGAACGCGCCGACCCGGACGACCCATCGGCGTACGTCGCTCCAGACGGTTCTCGCGGCTCGTTCGACGACCGATTCGAGCAGTTCTACCTCTCTGAGCGAGGATGGCACGTCCTCGACGAGGTGCGCGCCGTCGCGGACGAAGTCGACGCCAGTCCCGCACAGGTCGCCCTCCGGTGGCTCATGGACTATCCAGAGGCGACTGTCGTCCCCATCGTCGGCGCACGGACCATCGACCAACTACGCGAGAACGTCGGCGCGGCGGACGTGGATCTCTCTTCGGACCAGTGGGAGCGCATCATGAACGCCCGCTACGACGAGTCGGGCAAGCGCTGGGGTCACTGAGCGGCCGACGACCGAACCGATTTTTCAGGCGATTTCGAGGTCTCTGAGATAGTCACAGACCACGTGCGCGTAGAGGACGACGGCGACGAACCCAGCGAGCGACGTTGCGCCAGTCAGCACCAGTGCACCGACGGCGACACCCCAGATGAGATGGTGGGTGAACAAGCGCTTGAGGTTGAACCGTGGGCCGAACCCTTCGAACACTTTCTCCTGTTCGAACAGCCCCACTCGCGGATTCGTCACAGCGAGTCTGAGATTTCCCCAGTCGCCGCGTTCGACTCGAGCGAGGACGAAGTGGTCCAAATCGACGAAGACACTCAGAAACACCGCACCTGCGACGAGAACCGGAAGGCCGCCGGGCGGCTCCAACACTATCGCGGCGACGACGCCGACGACGCTTCCCACGACTGCGTGTTCGAGTGATTTCACGAGTGGGTTGTATTCACGCGCTGACGTGCGGTCGAACCCGCCGAAGAATCACGTCCGGGTCGTACTCGTCTTCGGATTTGTCCCAGACGCGTTCGCCGTCCACGCTGACGGTGAGGACGCCGTGGTCGCCCGTCACGAGTGCGACGCGCTCTAGTTTCTGCCCGAACTGCTGGAGCAACTGGTGTTGAATCTCTTCGGCGCGTTCGAGGAAGCCACACGGGACACAGTATTCGATTTCGACCACAGTCATACGTCGGTGTAGCGGACGAACGAGTAAAAACGAGTGGGGCGAATCGGGGGACTTCGCCGGACGATTACTCTCCGAATCCGGGTCGCCACCGAAGCAAGACGACGGTGACGAGGAAGACGAGCGTCGAGAGGTCGTACGAGAACGTCGTCACGGTCAGCGCCAGTGCCGTTCCGCTCCCGAAGACGCTCGTCGCGAGCGACGTGAGAATCGGCCACGAACACGAAACACACGAGAAGAGGCCGACGACGCCCGAGACTGCTGCGCCCGCCGCTTCGACGACCGTGTCGTAGACGAGGAACGCCAGCGCGGCGTAGCCGACGACTCGCGCGGGCATGAGGATGAGGTTGAACAGGTCGCCGCCGTAGACGAGCGCTGGCCCCCAACCCGGCGGGAGGAACGCGACACGAATACCCTCGGTCCCACCCGGAACGGGCGAGGTGACGAGGCCGCCAGCGACTGCCAGGAGTGCGAAGTAGCCGACTGCGATGGCGGCGGCCCGTCGCTTCGTCTGTGTCGATGCGGCCGCGACGCGTGTATCGAACATGACCCAGAGACCGACGACGACCCACGTCACGCCGTAGAGCGCGTATCGCGGCGCGCCGACACTCGCGTCTGTGAACAGGAGGTAGGCGAACGCCAGAATCAACGTGGTGTTTACAGCAAACGCTGCACGAAGGAGACTGTCCCGCGACGGGCGAGGGAGTGCGGTTGCGGTGGCCATGTTCAGAGGGCGAGGGTATCGACGACGATAGCGAGGAGCAACATCCCGAGGTAGGCGTTGGAGGCGTGGAACGCGCGGAATGCCGCCGTGTCGTCGCGTTCGTAGTGCAGGCGCACGACGAAGTAGAGGAACGCGCCGCCGAAGATGACGCTCGTCAGGACGTAGACGACGCCGAGTGCGTCCATCACGGCGAGGCCGGCGGCGGCGACGAGTGTCGCGGCCAACCACCAGACGATGTGTTTTCGCGTCTCGGTCTCACCGCGAACGACTGGCATCATCGGGAATCCGCCACGGGCGTAGTCGTCCTTGTACGCGAGTGCGAGGTTGTAGAAGTGCGCTGGCGTCCACAGGAAGATGACGACGGCGAGGACGATACCGCCGAGTCCGATGTCACCCGTGACTGCGACCCAACCGATGAGCGCCGGGAGCGCTCCGGCAGCGCCGCCGATGACCGTGTTCTGGACGGTGTTCGGCTTCAGGATGAGTGTGTAGACGACGCTGTAGAACGCGATGGCGACGAGGCCGAGAACGGCCGCAAGCCAGTTGACCGACGCAAAGAGCGCCACCGACGCGATTGCCAACAGGACACCGAACGCGATGGCGTTGCGCACGGGGACGAGGTCCACCGCGAGTGGCCGGTCGCTCGTGCGTTGCATCCGACGGTCGATGTCGCGTTCGAGGACGTGATTGAACGTCCCCGACGCGCCGATAGAGAGGACGCCCCCGCCGAGCGTCGCAGCGATGACCTGTGGCGTGAGGCCGGGTGAGACGGTTCCTGCGAGCGTCATCGCCGCCGACGCGACGAGACACAGGAGCCACATCAACCGTGGCTTCATCAGCCGGAAGTACGCATACGCCGTCGCCTTCGCTCGCGCGACGGGGTCAGTGGGTATCGGTGGACGTTCACCGTCGTCTGCCGGCGGCGCGACCGAGGGTCTTCCGACTGGCCTGTCGGACGGGTCGCCGGTCACTTCTTCGAGCGTCCACGCGAGGGCGACGAGAAGGCCACCAAAGATGGCCATCCCGATGACGAGGTGGACCGTCGAGAGCGCTGCAGTCGCGCCGAGCGTCGCGACGACTGCGCCCAGTCCGGCCTGTACCGGATAGAGCGCCGCCGATGCAGTCACCGTCGCTTTCACCCGACGAGACGCATCAGAACGCCACGCCGACACGAGCGTTACGAGAGCTAAGAGGCCGACGAGGACGGCAGCGATGCGATGGCCGAACGCGACCCACCCGTCCAGCGTAGACGGGAGCGAGAACCCTTCACCACAGGCGGGCCACGCGGCACACGCGGCGTTCGCATCAGTGAGTGCCGTCGTCGCGCCGACGAGAAGCAAGACGTAGACTCCCATCGCCGTCGCCGCGAGGAGGCCATGGAAGGTGTTCGAAGCGCGCGTCGTGGCCACTGTATTCACCTACGGAGTCATTAGGCAGTCCCGTATTTAGGAGCCCCGTTTTTTCGGTCCCACGAGCGTCGTATCGCCCCTTCATATGCTGGGGTGGGGTACAAAAGGGATGGCGTGAGAGTCGGTACGCATTTATGCGGTTGTTCCTAACCCCCGATTAGCATGAGAAAGACGCGTTTCGCGCTCGCGTCTCTGCTCGCGGCAGTCGTGATGGCGCTCGTCGCCACCCCTGCCGCAGCACAGGCGTCCACCACCGTGGAACTAATCAACCAGTTGAACGGGAAGCTTCTGTACATCGCCATCCCGATTACCGTGCTCGTCGAGGTCATCCTCCTCTACACGGTCATCAAGTTCCGCAACAGCGAGCGCGCACTGCCGACAAAGGAGAACCGCCGACTCGAAATCACGTGGACCATCGCCACTGCCATCATCCTGCTGTTCGTCGGCGTCGCCTCCTACGGCGTGCTGGCCAACGAGGACGTGACTTACCAGGGCAACGACATCGACATGTCCGACGACCCGGTCGTCATCACGGCAGAAGCCTACCAGTGGGGCTGGAACATGTACTACCCCGAAGAGGGCAACTTCACCTCGGGTAGCGAAATCGTCGTTCCTGAAGGGCAACCGGTCTACATCCAGGTGACCTCCCAGGACGTGATTCACGGCTTCCACGTCCCGGAACTCGGTCTCAAGACGGACGCGATGCCCGGTCAGGTAAACACCATCAAGACCGTCCCGACAGAACAGGGCACCTACCAGGGCTACTGTACTGAGTACTGTGGTGTCGCTCACTCGCAGATGTACTTCACCGTCGAAGTCGTCTCCGAAGAAGAGTACCAAGACTGGCTCGACGAGCAGCAGTCGTCGAACAGCGGTTCGTCGGGTTCGTCCTCCAACAACTCCTCGTCCAGTAACTCGACTGCGCTCGCCGTCCCACAGTAACGCAGTCTCCCTTTTCCTCTGACCACGACGCTCCAAGTGACGACGCTCGTCGCGTCAAACCGTCGCGACTGACGGGATGGTAGCGTCGCACGCTCAACGATAGAATTCGGCTGAGAGAACCGCTTCAGCAGCGCCGCTCGGTGATGCGGTCGATGATACGCCCGGTCGAGAGGAGTTCGTCGTCGTACGTCTTCTCTCGCGGCGTCGCACGAGCGACTTCGCAGTCGATACCGCGCTCGGCGAGCGCGGATTTGATCGCCGCTTCGTCGTGGTGCTGGTCGTATCCGAGGACGACGACGCTGGGGGCTATCTCCTCTATTGGGACGAAGATGTCGTCCGGATGGCCGAGGTGTGCCTCGTCGACGACGTCGAGAGCGGCGACCATGTCGCGTCGCTGTCGGTCGTCGAGTATCGGTTTCGGTTTGTGCGTCACGTTCTCCCCGCGTGCGATGATGACGTGGAGTTCGTCACCCATCGCTTTCGCGTCCGCCAGATAGTGGACGTGGCCGGGGTGGAGAATGTCGAACGTTCCCTGTGCAATAACTCGTCTCATCGGTCTAACTCCGCGTCGATATCTTCCTGTGTGAAGTCGAAGAACGATTCTGGGTCCGGGAGGTCCACGTCGTACACCGGGAGGTCTCGTGGCGCTCCGGACTGGTCGAACACCTCCCAGTCGTTCGGGCCGTACGGGTGGCCCATGATGATGTGTGCGGTGCCACTCCCGAAGGTGTCGAGGTCGGCATCGCTCGGTCGAAGCACGCCGTTGGGGTGTGAGTGAATCGACCCGACGGCACGGAAGTCGTTCGGAACGAGGTCGGTCCGGACGGTCGCGCTGACTGGGTCCGAGACAGTCCCCGGAATGACGAGTACGTCGGTTACGAGGAGGCCGTCGCGGTCGAGTCCGAACTGACCGGCGTCCTCAGCGCGGAGGAGCCCCATGTACTCGTTGGGATGTGTCTCCGTAGCCGCTTCGAGTGCGAAGTCGAGGGTCTCGGCTGCGATTCCGATGACCTCTCGCGACCGGAACAGTCGCATACCGAGTCGTCGGCGGGCGCTCCATCTAAGAGTTGCGGAAGGGTTGTCGAATTCGACGGCGACCCCAGTCGGTCCGGACGTTTCTCGCGGCGCGTTCGACGAGTGCGTCTATTCGGACACCGTCACGGAGTATTCGAAGTCGTGTTCGTTGCGCCCGTCGATGTCTTCTGCGACGTGAAACCCGTAGTCGTACACGCCGGCGTCGGCGTCGGACGCGACGTGAACGGGCACTCGGAGCGTGACGTCCGTGCAGTCGTCCCAGAGCCAAATCGGAGGACAGGAATCCGCCTGCGCGTCTATCGGGGGGCGCTTCTCGAGGTCGCCGAACCGAACTGGCGCGTCCGTGGCCCCACACGTGTACAGTCGCGTGTCGAATCTGAACGCGGTGATTCCGGTCACCGTTATCTCGAACACCGTCGATTCGCCCGGCGAAACCGACGGTTCTTCGACGGCGACCGGCGGCGGCCAGTTTCCGTCCGTACACGATGGGCGACTCCCGAGACAGCCACTTGCGACTCCGGATGCCGCGAGACAGATTCCAGCGAGGAGTTCACGTCGGTTCATACACGTCGTCTGGTCGGTGCGGTGTGCACCCTCCACGGGCGTATCGGTCTGGGACTGCTTTTATCTTACCCGACAGCGTGCAGTTCGAGCCGAATCCGAAATCACCAACTTCGGCGGGCGCTCCTTCGAGTAACGGCGGCGCTCACGAGACGCTTTTGTAAAGCTTAACACCAACCCCCGACCTAGCGAGACTATGAGTGACGAGCACGCCGGGGATTCCGGCGCAGACTCGGGTCCGAATTCGGACTCACGACCTATCGTCTACGATTTAGCACCGAACTGCACTGTCGACGACACCGAACTCGACGCGTACTACCACGCCGTCGTCAACGGCGTCGTCGAATACGGTATCTTCGTGGATGTCTCTGATTCCGTCTCTGGACTCATCCACGAGTCGAATCTCTCGACCGACTACGAGGTTGGAGACCGACTCGTCGTCCGCCTGGACGAAGTCCGCGAGAACGGAGACATCGCGTTCCTCGAAGAGACGCCGGACAACTACCGCACGCAAATCGTCGAACACGAGCCGACGATTACGCCAATCTCCGACCTCGCGGTCGGTGAGAGCGCGACCATCGAAGGCGTCGTCGCGCAAATCAAGCAGACCGGCGGCCCAACCGTCTTCCGCATCGCCGACGACTCGGGAATCATCGCCGCGGCCGCGTTCGAAGAGGCCGGCGTTCGGGCGTTCCCGCACGTCGAAATCGACGACGTCATCCGCATGAACGGCACCGTCGAAGACCACGAAGGGACGCGTCAACTCGAAGTCGACGGACTGTCGGTTCTCGAAGACGAGGCGGCCGACGAGGCACGCGAGCGAATCGACGCTGCGATGGACGAACTCGCCGAACCCGAAGACGTCGACCCACTCGTCGAGTGGCCCGCGTTCGAGAAACTCCGCGAGGACCTCGAAGATGTCGCCCGACTCCTGCGCCGGACGGTCCTCGAAGGCCGCCCGATTCGCGTCCGTCACCACGCCGACGGCGACGGCATGTGTGCGTCTGTTCCGGTCCAACTGGCCCTCGAGAAGTTCATCACCGACGTTCACGACGACCCTGACGCGCCGCGACACCTGTTCAAGCGCCTCCCGAGTAAGGCACCGTTCTACGAGATGGAAGACGTCACGCGCGACCTGAACTTCGCGCTGGAAGGCCGCGCCCGCCACGGCCAGCGGCTTCCCTTCCTCCTCATGCTCGACAACGGGTCGACCGAAGAGGACGTGCCTGCCTACGAGAACCTCGCACACTACGACGTGCCCATCGCCGTCGTCGACCACCACCACCCCGACCCAGAGGCGGTCAATCCGCTGCTCGACGCGCACGTCAACCCGTATCTCCACGGCGAAGACTACCGTATCACGACGGGGATGATGTGTGTCGAACTCGCGCGCATGATCTATCCCGACGTGACCGACGAACTCCGTCACGTTCCGGCAGTCGCCGGTCTCTCGGACCGCTCGAAGGCCGAAGTCATGGACGACTACATCGCACTGGCCGAAGCGGAAGGCTACGACCGCGACAAACTCCTCGACGTGGGTGAGGCGCTCGACTACGCCGCCCACTGGCTTCGCTACAACGACGGCGCGTCCATCGTCAACGACGTGCTCAACGTCGGCTGTGACGACGAAACCCGACACCGCGAACTCGTCGAGTTCCTCTCTTCTCGCGCCGAGCGCGACGTCGACCGCCAACTCGAAGCGGCCGAACCCCACCTCGAACACGAGCGACTCGACAGCGGGGCCAACCTCTACCGCATCGACCTCGACAAGTGGGCCCACCGCTTTACCTACCCCGCGCCGGGCAAGACGACGGGCAAACTCCACGACCGGAAGGTCCAGGAGACTGGCGAACCCGTCATCACCATCGGCTACGGTCCCGACTTCGCCGTCCTCCGGTCTGACGGCGTCCGCCTCGACATCCCGCGGATGGTCGCCGAACTGAACGAGGAAGTCGTCGGCGGCGGCGTCTCCGGTGGCGGCCACCTCGTCGTCGGGTCTATCAAGTTCGTCAGCGGCATGCGCGAGGAAGTCATCGACACGCTCGTCGAGAAGATGGCCGAAGCAGACATCGACGAAGAACTCTCGACGACGGCGTAAGCCGACGCTCGCGTTCGACACACGCACAGCCGACCCTCATTCTTCGAACTCCACTCGCCTGAGCGCTGCCAGTCCGACGAGGACGGCCACCGCTGCCGCGCCAACGAGTACCGGCCGCGGTCCGTCGTTGCTCGCGTTCCAGTCGGCTTCGAACACGTCTCGGTAGTACGTCGCGGCCGCCGAGTCAGTGAGAGCCACTGAAACCTCTCGGTTCTCGTGGGCAGAGTGGCGATTCCAGTTGAGGCTCCCGACGATGATGGTGTCGTCTGCGACGACGCCCTTCGCGTGAATCGCTCCGTACCGGCCGGCGGGGCGGGCGAGTCGAACCGACAGCGGGTTCCCGGTTCTGTCGGCCCATCGGTTCAACCGCTCGGCCAGTTCGCGGTTCTCGTCGTCGACGTACCACGCGCTCCCGAGGAGGAGTCTGACGCGAACACCTCGTGTTGCTGCCCGCTTGAGCGCCAGAACGAACGGGCCGCCGGCTTCGACACTGGGTTGAATCACGTCGATTCGTCGGTCAGCGGCGTCGAGGCGGGAGACGACGGCCGGTTCTGCGTTGTCCGGCGCGCGGATGACAGCGATGCGGTCGGCGTGCACAGTCCGTGGCGAGACTCGCGACGGGTACGTTCCGTTCGCACGCTCGGTGACGACGAACTCGCGACCGATTCGGTATCGCTCCCACGGGTGGGTCGCTGGGAGATTCTCGTCGTCCGCGAACGTCGCCGCGAGGTCAGTCGCGACGGCGGGTGAGGCGACGACGACGCCCCAGCCGCGACTCTTTTGGCCGCCGACTCCGGCGGGTTTCCAGTTCTCTGTCGTGACGAGGGTGTCGTCGTCGCTGACGGCGTACTTGGCGTGGTGGAACGAGTGGGGGTCGCCGACGACGTGGACGGTGATACCGGCGGCGACGAGTCTGTCGAGGACGCGTGCAGACGCTCGTGGAAATCCGCCGACTGGTGCGTCGTCGACGAGAACCTCGACGCGGACACCACGCTCGTGTGCAGCGACGAGTTCGTCGGCAACGCGGGACGACGAGACGACGTAGCCCGCGAGCAGGAGTCTCTCGTCGGCGCTGCGGAGCGTCTCGAGTGGGATGGTCGGTGAGTCCGGGAGGACGAACAGCGTCGCGTTCGCTGGGCCGTGAGTCGTGACGGGTCGTCGCGGAAGGGTTCGCGGCCACCACGTCCACGCGCCGTCGCGTCGTTCGAGACGTTCGCCCTCACGACTCCGGTCGTAGACGAGTCGGTCGGTGACGACTCCATCGACGCTGAGTGTGACCGTTTCACCGCCGTTGGCGAGGGCGAGGCCGGGAGAGACGACGGGGTGGGCGGTGAGATTCGCCGTCGCTGTTGGGCTCGATGTGACGGCGACTGCACCGCCGGGCGCGACGAAGGTGACCTGTTGCTCGCCGTCGTCGAGGGTGAGTCGCGTCCCCTCGGGCGCGCGGACGACAACGAATTCGCCGCTGTCGTCGGGCGTCGCCGGGTCGGGGACTGCAGCGACGATTCGCACGTCTGGGTGGTCGGGTGGGGTCTCTGTTGGATGGTCGCCAGCGGCTGCTATCGGTGCGGGTGCGACGGCGGCGAAGAGGATGATGGCGAGGACGACCCGATGGAACACACCTCGCGGTGGTCCCGTGATGATACAAAAAGGTTCGTCGGTGTGTGGTCAGCCCACTGTTCGGCGATTCACCGAGTGATTCTGAGCCCGTCGATACCGACGTCAAGCTTCATCAGGCTCGGTTTCGGCGGTTCGAACTGCGAATCCAGCGCGAGGTTGACGATGTACAGCGACGTGCGCTGGTCGTCCGTGGTTCCGAACGTCACGTCCGCGGGTTGGTCGAGAATCGGGACGCCGGTTTGACCTGCCATCTCAGTGGTGGTCTGTTCTTCGGCGGTAGTCGTTTCGTTCGCGGTGGTAGTCGTCTCGTTCGCAGTGGTAGTTTCGTTCGCGGTGGTAGTCGTCTCGTTCACGGTGGTCGTTTCGTTTGCAGTGGTAGTTTCGTTCGCGGTGGTAGTCGTTTCGTTTGCAGTGGTCGTTTCGTTCGCGGTAGTGGTCTCGTTCGCGATAGTTGTCGTCTCGTTCGCGATCGTGGTAGTTTCGTTCGCAGTGGTAGTCGTTTCGTTCGCGGTAGTGGTCTCGTTCGCGATAGTTGTCGTCTCGTTTGCAGTGGTAGTCTCTTCCACGTCCCCGTTCTCGGCGAGTACTTCAACGTCCCCGTCGGGCGACACACGAAGAATCTGGTTCGCGCCGTTGTCGGCGACGTAGAGGTTCTCCTCGACGTCCATCGCAAGGCCGTCCGGAGCGCCGAGGTCGTCGACAAACACTTCGGGCTCGTCTGGGTTTCCGAACGAATCGATTGTAATCTCGAGGATCGTCCCTTTCCCTGTGTTTGCAACATAGAGGGCGTCTTTGTCCTCCGTGAGCTGGAGTCCGTTCGGACCGAACTGTGGGCTGCCGGCGACCGGGGCCGGTGGCGCGAGCGGAGTCGTCGGGAAGTTGTACTGGTTACCGTCCCACAACTCGCCAGCCCACACCTCGGTCCGGCCTCGCTGGACCTCCCAGATAACGCCGCTGAAGCTATCGCTGACGAGTAACGAGTTCTCGAGCAGCGCGATGTCGTTGGGGAACGACGGGAACTCCTCGAGGTCGTTCGATATCTCTGCGTAGAGTTCGTACTCTCCGTCGGTGTCGATTTCGTACACGCCGTTCGTCTCGGCGTCTGTCGACGTCGAGAGATCGCTCACGAACGCCGAGTAGATCCTCCCATTCGGGTCGAATTCGACGCCAGTCGGTCCGACGAGGAACTCTTCGGTCGATTCGAACTGCACGAACGGCGTCTCGACCGGCTCGTCGTCGGGTCCGAACTTCCAGATCTGTGCCTGCGTCGGGATGCTCACGAATTTGTTTCCACTCTCGTCGGCCGCAACGTTCTCTGGGAGTTGCCCGAACGGCGGTTCTTGCGGTGAGCCTTCCGGTGGTTCGAACTCGTAGATGAGTTCCAGTTCTCCGACGTTGCTTGACGCTTCGTCCGACTGTGCCGAAATCACTGCGGCTCCACCAGCGAGTGCCACACCGCTCACGCCGAGTGCCTTCAGCGCCGCTCTCCGTGAAATTGTAGTTCTCATGACTGTGTTCACCATCGTGACAACACTCGGACCCGCCACGTGACGTTCCGAGCGATGTTCAAGGCTATCCTACAATTCCTTGTTGGTTTGTTATATCGGAAATAAAACAGACCGACTGGTTTGGTGGTACAGACAGAACGCTGATATATTTCTTATCGATATGTTAATCCACACTGTCAGTAGCAGAATCGTGGAGACAGGCAGTACGGGTGTTAAGCCGGACTTAATCGAACGCCCAGAGCGTGAGCCGTCGGTAGTCGATACAGTCGAACAGCAGTTCGCGAGGGATGACGGTCCTCGTCGTCAGACTGTTGCTTCGGGTTCGGACTTGCCTTCGCCGAGGGAGTCGGCGGCGAGTTCGGCCTCACGCTGGACGATGTACGAGCGGTCGTCAGCGTACTCGGCGGCCGCTTCGAGTGCCGCTTCGGTGCCAATCTGACGGAGCGCCCACGCGGCACTCGCACGGACGGAGTCGACGTCGTCGTCCGCGATGACGTCTGCGAGTGGGTCGACGGCGCGGGTGTCGCCGAGGAGACCGAGCGCGCGAGCGGCCGCAGAGCGAACGTTCTCGTTTTCGGTGACGAGCTTGTTCGCGAGCGGTTGGGTCGCTTCTTCGGAGCCGATTTCGCCCAGTGCTTTGAAGACGACCTTCTGAAGCGCCGGGTCGCTGTCGGTGTCGGAGTAGTCGATGAGCATCTCGACGCCCTCTTCGGCTCCCATCTTGCCGATTGCCTTGATAGCGCCTTTGTTACGACGCTTGGCCTGTGGTTGGACTGCGTCGTACGCAGCGGGGTCGTTCATGCGCGTGAACGCCTCGATACAGTACTCTTCCATGAAGCCGGACTGGAAGCTCTCGAACGCGAGCGCAATCATGTCGATGTTGCCGCGCTTTTCGTGTTCTTTGAGCGCCGAGAGTTCCGGTGGGTAGTCCTTGTAGTGCCCGAGCACGTCGTAGAAGCCCTGTGCCTGAAGCTTCTCGCGGACCTCGAGGTCGTCCCACTCCTGTGCGTCGTCGAGGCCGTCGGTGAGACCGTCGGTGACCTCGATGAGGTCTGCGATGGTTTCGGCGTCGTCGTCGGCGTCGAGGTCGGCCGCTTCGATGGCCGAGATTGCGTCGTCGAGGGCGGCGGTCAAGTCTGCTTCGTCGTCGCCGTCGACCGAGACGCTGGCGTCGAGAACGCCGTTGAAGTCGGCTGCGAACGTTTCGACCGCAGCGACGACTTCGCCTTCGCCCTGTTCGGTCCAGCGCGTGTCCGTGATGGTGGACTTCGCTTCGTCGAGGGTCTCGATGGCGTCTTCCCCGTACGGGCCGCGCTGGGATTCGAGGTCGTCACGAAGCTCCGACAGGCGCGAGGTGAGTTCCTCGGCAGGGTCGTCTTCGTCTTCGTCGTCGGCCTCGGGCAGTTCTGCGGCCTCGATGTCCGCGTCTATCTCGTCGAGCGTCGCTTCGACGTCGTCGAGGTCGGCTTCCGTTTCAGCCGCTTCGAGGGCCTCCTGTGCCTCGTTCAGGCGTTCGTCGAGGCTCTCGGGTGAGAGTTCCGTCGTATCGTCGTCCCCGTCACTCATATGCCGGAACTGCGTCCGACGGTAAAAAGAGCGTTTCCCTTCGCTTCGCCCGATGGTGTGAGGCCACCCCGAACAGTTGCACCATGCCGAGTGTTTTTTCATCAGGGTGTTGTCTCATGGGTCGTGACTGGCCCCACCGTCGCGGTTCCACAGCTATCCATCGCCGATCTGGAAGTTGAACAGAACGAAGCCACTATTCGAAAGAGAGTGGCAAAATTGCCAGCCGACGTCGATGTTGTCCTCTTCCCAGAGTACGCACTGACCGGGTTCGTCCCGGACAACCGCGCCTACAGCGGTGCGGTCACGCGTGACCACGCGACCGATTTCCTCGAGTCGGTCGCCGCCGACAACGACTGCGACGTACTCGCTGGCTATCTCGAACGCGACGGCGACACACTCTCCAACGCCGTTGCGTACGTCCGACCCGATGGAACCACTGACGTCTATCGGAAGCAGCATCTCTGGGGCGACGAGGCGTCAGTCGTCACGCCCGGCGACGAACTGGTCGTCGTCGACACGCCGGCGGGAACGACCGGACTGCTGACCTGTTACGACCTGAACTTCGTCGCCGAGAGCGCGAAACTGACCGACGAAGGCGTCGACGCACTCTTCGTCGTCGGCGCGTGGCCCGCCGCACATTCGGAGAACTGGCGATTGCTCTGTCGCGCCCGCGCACTGGATGGGGTCCGGTGGCTCGTCGGCGCGGGCCGGACGGGAAATGGGTCGATTCCCGGGACGGCACAAACCAAATTTGCAGGGCGCTCGCTTGTCGTTCGGCCCGACGGCGTCGTCGCGGCGGCGCTCAACCGAGACGAACGTGACCTCCTGTGGACACTCGACCAGGACGTACTCGACGAACAGCGACAGTTCGTCGGGTCGGTCGAGTAAGCGAACCCCGGGTTCGCTTTCGGTCCACGAGAACCGGTCTGCATCACCGGAACCGAGTGGGGTATTGTCGCCGCCGCCCAACCACGAGCAATGACTGACACGCTCTTTAGTCCGCTCTCGCTGCGAGAGACGGTGCTCTCGAACCGAATCATGGTCTCTCCGATGTGCCAGTACTCGTCGACCGATGGCTTCGCCACCGACTGGCATCTCGTCCACCTCGGCAGTCGAGCGGTCGGTGGGGCTGGTATCGTGATGACGGAAGCGACGGCCGTCTCTCCCGAAGGGCGCATCTCTCCGAACGACCTCGGCATCTGGAGCGACGAACACGTCGAAGCGCTCGAACGAGTCACGACGTTCGTGAAGTCGATGGACAGCGTCCCCGCGATTCAACTCGCACACGCAGGGCGGAAAGCGAGCAAGACGCGGCCGTGGGACGGAAGCCAACCGCTCTCCCCAGAAGACGGTGGGTGGACGACTGTCGCGCCGAGCGACGTTCCGTGGCCCTACGACGCAGAACCACCGGAACTCCACGAACTCTCGACAGCGGAAATCGGCGACGTCGTCGACGACTTCCGCGCCGCCGCCGCGCGCGCCCTCGACGCGGGATTCGAAATCGCAGAGATTCACGCGGCCCACGGCTATCTCCTCCACGAGTTCCTCTCACCCGTGACCAACCACCGCGACGACGAGTACGGCGGGTCGTTCGAGAACCGCACGCGCATCGTCCGCGAAGTGACCGAGGCGGTCCGCGAAGTGTGGCCCGACGACAAACCCGTGTTCGTCCGCATCTCGGCGACCGACTGGCTAGACGACCGAAAGTCGTGGAATATCGACCAGTCCGTTCGTCTCGCGTCGGCCCTCGGAGAACTCGGTGCGGACCTCATCGACGTGAGTTCCGGCGGTATCCACCCCGACCAGCAGATTCCAGACACCGGCCCCGGGTATCAGGTTCCGTACGCCGAACTCATCCGCGAAGAGACCGACGTGATGGTCGGTGCAGTCGGTGGCATTCGCACGGCCCGCCACGCAGACGAACTTATCAGAAACGGCCGCGCTGACCTCGCTATCGTCGGCCGCGAGCATCTCCGTGACCCGTACTTCGCCCTCCACGCGGCACAGGAACTCGGTGTTGACGCCGAATGGCCGCCGCAGTATCACCGCGCTATCCCCCGCCGGTAGCCACCACGCTCCCCCTCGAAGGCTTATCCCCACGGCGACCCAATCGTGACGTATGAGCGACCGACGACGGGACGACGATATCCTCGACGTCTTAGACGAACTCGGGGACACACTCGAAGAACTCGGCACCGAACTCCGCGAGGAACGTGACCGCGAGGTTCGCGACCGATTCAGAACCCCGCGTCCACCGACGTTCGGCGATGTGATGCGCTTTACCGAATCGTACACGCTCCCGACCATCATCGCCGTCCTCGAAGCGACCATCGCGTCGCTCGAACTGCTCCGACGTCTCATCCGCCTGTCGGACCCCGGACGAGCGATGGACGACGCCCGAAGAGAGACAGAGACTCAACTACGAGGCGTCCCACAGACGGCCGTCACGGGCGTCGAACGCGCTCTCGACGAACTCCGCCGGGCACTCTCGGAGGCGGACCTCCCCACGAATTCGGACGCGCGGGACATCATGGTCCACGCCCGGTCGCTCGCAGATGAACTCGACAGTCGAATCACCGAGGCAGAACGAGAACGAAGCTCCCGAGAGCGACGCTGGCGCGACGACGAAACTCGCTTCGAGTCGGGATGGCGACGTGGGTCGAACCGGTCTCGGCCCCGTGACTCTGGTCCCGTCCGTATCGACGTGACCGAAGAAGGGTCAGACGTCGCTGCGACGAGTGGCGACTCTGACGAGTCCGACGACAGACCACAGGTCGATGTCGACGCCGAGTTAGAGTCGATAAAGCGCGAAGTCAGAGGCGACGACGACGAAGTAAACGAAGACGAGTAGAACGACTACTGCGTCGGTCCGAACTCGATTCTGAAGAGACCAGCGAGCCAGCCAGCGAGGGCTAACAGGACGACGCCGGCCGCTCCGGTGACCAACACGGGCGTCGTCTGCGTCGTCGAGACGAGGATATTCACCGCGAACAGCAGCGAGATGGTTCCAACGATGGCCAGTGCCCCCGCCGCTCCGAGTCGCCACTGTGGGAGGTCGGTGACACGGGAAGCCGCCCGAACGACGTATGCAACTGCCGCGCCGAGGACGCCGAGTCCGACGAGGTACGCACCGAACAGTAAGTCGAAATTGGCCCCGGCGGACCCGAAGACGCCTTCCAAGAAGTCGAAACCGACGATGAGCAGGTAGGTCGGAATCTGGAGGGGTTGGAACTGGATGCCGTACCCGAGGAGGAACAGGCCACCAAGCACCGCGGTGGCGACGACGGCGTCGCGGGCGAAGGTGACGCGCGGGGTTCGGTTCATACGAGACGTTGAACGTGTAGAACTATCAACATTCCCCGTGGGCGGGGAGCGGTGAACGTAGAAGCGTACGAGGGACGCTCAGACTGGTCTAAACTGATATCCGTCCCAGTCCTGACTCGCCGGTTCGCGGATACCAGCGCCGGGTTCGCGAAGTTCCTCGCAGTAGACGGGTTCGACTTCGTCGCCGATTGCGACCTCGTCCTCGTCGGTGACCTGACCGATTGCGCGCACGGGTTCGCCCTCTACGTCGAACTCGACGATGGCCATCGTGTTGGGCGCGCGAACGCCCGGCGGCGTCGCCGTCGAAGTGGTCCACGTCAGAACCGTCGCGGTGTAGTCGCTCAGGTCTACGGTTCCGACCGGTTCTTCGCCGTCTGGGCCGACCGGGTGGCCGGGGTAGGTGATGCTCCCGTCGGGGTAGCGGTACGCTTCCATCGGGGGGTTGTCGTCGGACATTATCGGGACTCCATGATGGTCGTGGTCACGCAGTTGCCGAAGCCACCGACGTTGCACGCGAGGCCGATGTCTGCGTCGACCTGTCGCTTGCCTGCGTCACCGATGAGTTGTTTGTATATTTCGTACACCTGCGCGACGCCGGACGCGCCGAGGGGGTGTCCCTTCGACTTCAAGCCGCCGGAGGTGTTGATGGGTAACTCGCCGTCGCGGTCGGTCACGCCCTCTTCGACGGCCTTCCAGCCTTCTCCCTTCTCGAAGAAGCCGAGGTCTTCGGACTGGAGGAACTCGAGGATAGTGAACATGTCGTGGAGTTCGGCCACGTCGATGTCGTCGGGTTCGAGGTCGGCCATCTCGTAGGCGATTTCGGAGGAGTTGACCACGCCGCCCATCGTGGTCGGGTCGGCGCGTTCGTGGACGACGTGGGTGTCCGTCGCGCCGCCGATACCCGAGATGACGGCGTAGTCGTCGGTGTACTCGCGGGCGACCGACTCGGGACAGAAGACGAGTGCCGCAGACCCGTCCGTGATGGGACAGAAGTCGTAGAGTCGAAGCGGGTCGGCGACGATGGGTGAGTTGAGGACGGTGTCGAGGTCGACTTCCTTTCGGAACTGGGCGTGCGGGTTGTCCAGCCCGTTCTTGTGGTTCTTGACGGCGACTTTCCCCAGCGACTCGCGGGGTGCGTCGTAGGTGTCGAGGTAGAGTCGGGCGGTGAGTCCCGCGAACGAGGGGAGCGTCAAGCCGTGTTTGTACTCGACTGGATGGGTCAACGACGCGATGATGTCCGTCGCTTCTGCCGTCGTTCGGTGAGTCATCTTCTCGCCGCCGACGAGCATCGTCATGTCGGACGCGCCGGAGGCAACTGACTGCCACGCGGCGTAGACGCCCGCGCCGCCGGACGAGGAGGTCTGGTCGATTCGAGCGGTGTACGCCGGCATCGCCGCGAGGTCGTGGGCGAGGGCGTTCGGGACCCCCGTCTGGCCCTCGAACTCGCCGCTGGCCATGTTCGAAACGTAGAGGTGCTCGATTTCGTCGGGTGAGACGCCGGCATCCGTGAGCGCGCTCTGACCCGCCTCTGCGAGCAACGCACGAATCCACGCATCGCGTTTCCCGAACTGGGTCATCGATGCACCGATAATCGCTACGCGGTCCATACGCGCACGTCGTCACAGTGCGATTTAAAACCGGCCACTATCTCGTGGCCACGTCTCAAACCGTTTATCAGTCGGAGTTTCGAACGAGAGGGCATGGACGTCGAACGACTCTCCTCGACGATTGGACTCGTCGGGTCACTTCTCCTCGCAGTCGCCGTCGCGGTTCCTGCCGTCGCCGTCGAACCCGGTTCCGGCGAGATGGCCGCGTACTATGCCTCAGGGCCGGTCGGTCTCTCTCTCGTCGGGATGCTCGCACTCCTCGAAGTGATCGTCATCCTCTCGGGGCGACAGGAGCGAACCGACCCCGCGGTGGCCGCCGGACTCGCGTTCGTACTGTCGCTTTCGATGCTCGCGCTCTCGGTGGTGTGGTCGCTCTCTATCGACCCGAACGTCTTGTTCAGTTTCCCCGAGCAGTATTCGTGGTTGAGTTCCCACCGCTGGGCAGTCATCGGTGCCGCCGCCATCACGTTCGTCGGAGCGGGAGGCTACGCTCGAAGCGTCGTCTAAGTCCCGAACGAACGAATTTCACGCGCTGAGACGTATTCGAAACCACCCCGTCGGTGTCCCCCGATTTCTCGCTTCGCGAGTCGAAAGGCCCTTAACAGTCGGTGGATTAGGAAGGAGTGGACTAGGTCGGGCAGTTAGGCCCTGCTCTCTACCCGCGAAATAGGTCTTCAGCGGGGACCAAAAACGGGCGCGTCCGGTCAGACCGGCGCGGGCCTCGGAAGCCAACGTAGAAACCTCGTCCCACGGGGACAGCGGTTCCGCGTACCCCTTCCGCAGGGAAGGGTTCGCGCGGTTCATCGGTGGTACCCCGCCAGGCGCGGGAGCGAGCAGCGGACCATCGGACGTGCGTCGCTCGAGGGATCGCGGGGTGGAGGAGGCAACCGAGATTCCCCACGTCGGAACGCCGGGCAACCTCGCTGTCCACCCATTCATACCGTATTCTACTCGGCGAGCATCGGCTATCCTCTCTGACCAGCGCGACACCCAGTCAGCGGCTGTGTTGTGTTTTTCGCCACCGCTCGTTCGGTGACAGAGAACGCAGTTGCCACTCGTCGTGCGTGAATTCAGTGGTGGGGTCGCCCCCCACGAAAATCCTCAGTTCTCTTTTTCTGCTTCGGCTTCGACCGATTCGGCTTCCTCTTCTTCGTCGTCTGCCGACGTGTCCGCTGCCGACGTGTCTGCCGCCGACGTGTCCGCCGACTCGTCGCTGTCGGAGCCTTCGACACCTTTCTGCAGTTCCTCTTCGATCTCCTGTCGTCCACGTCGGAACTCACCCATCGCTTGCCCAGACGAGCGAGCGAGCTGGGGGAGTTTGTTCGCCCCGAACAGGAGGACGATGATGAGCAGGACGATAAGCAGTTCTGGACCACCCGGCAGGCCGGGGAACAGTGGGATGGAGTTTATCATTACGTTCGCTTACGTCCGGGGGGAAGATAAGAGAGACGGTCCGTGTCGAACTCGTTACAATAATAGGTGAGTAGCAGACAGTGGTCCTTTCGTCTGGTTTCGTCGGCGTGGAGAAAACGGAATTCGACGGGACCGCTGACGAGCGGTTGCACCCACCAGACTCGGGTGGACAGCTCTCAGCGCCAGGAGGTCCACCCGCCGTCGACGACGATGGATTCGCCGGTGACGTACTTCGAGAGGTCGCTGGCGAGGAAGAGTGCGACGCCCGCCACGTCGTCTGGTTCTCCCCGTCGACCGAGGGGAATCATCGCCTCTAGCTGTGCCATCTGTTCGTCGCTCGTCTCCATGTCTTCCGGTCCAATCTTCGTGTTGATGGCACCGGGATGAATTGCGTTGACTCGGATGTCCCGCCCGCCGAGGCCATGCGCCAGTGAGTACGTGAGCGTCCGCACGGCACCCTTCGTCGCCGTGTACGTCGGAAAGCCTCCGTTTCCGTAGATTCCATTGACACTGGAGATGTTGATGATGCTCCCGCCGCCGCCCTGCGACATTCGCCCCGCGGCCGCCTGTGCACCGAAGTAGACACCCTTCACGTTGATGTCCATCATCTGCTGGAACGATTCTTCGGTGACTTCGAGGAAGTCTTCTGGCCACCAGACGCCGGCGTTGTTGACCATGATGTCGACACCGCCGAACGCCTCTGCTGCATCCATGGCGTTCTCGAACGCCGCGGGGTCTGTCACGTCGAGTTCGACGAACGTCGCCGACTGGTCCGTGTCTTCTTCGATTTTGACGTGTGTCGGTCGGCCGCCCTCTTTCGGGTCTTCGCGAATGTCGCAAACCACCACGTCTGCACCTTCTTCTGCGTACGCGAGCGCAATCCCGCGTCCAATTCCGGAACTTCCACCAGTTACAACCGCGACGCGGCCGTCGAGTAATGTCATTCTAATAACACCCACAGAGAGTAAGGTGTAATCGAAGTTAACTATATGCCCTCGACTGGAAGGAGGGTCCTACCGGGGGTGCTGCGGCGAGTTTCTTCCATGCTCGCCTCCGTCAGCGCACACGAGTTACACCGACGATTGCGAGACGCACCGACACCCGAGTTACTCCCACAAATTCGAGACGCAGGTCACGCTCTCGTCGGGTAGTTCGGCAGAAAATGCACCGGCTGGGAATCGAACCCAGATAATTGGCTTGGAAGGCCAATGTCTTACCATTAGACCACCGGTGCTCACTCGTTGCACTCGTTCGCACCGAGCCTCGACTTCGCTTTGCTCAGTCGAGACACCGGTGCGTGAGTGAACGGTGTCTACCTCTTCGTATTCGACGCCACAATAAGGATGTTACCTTTTCGGTCAGTCGTTGCTGTTGTCCGATTTTCCGGGGCTATCAGGCTTCTTCGAGTCGTCTTCACCCGTTTCGACCGTTTCGACGGCGAGTTCGAACTCGAACTCGGCCTCGGCATCGTCGTGCGTGACTTTCACAGTCATCTCTTCACTGTCTGGAACGTCGACGACGAGTGTCCCGTTCGCGTCGGTGGTGCCGACGACTTCGTCGTTGACGGCCACTGTCGCGTTCTCGACTGCCGACCCGTTCTGGGTGACGGTGAGCGTCACGTTTTCGTCAGTCGTGACGTTGCCGTCGAAGGTGACGTTGAGTGCTGCGCTCTCGTCCGTTTCACTCGTTTCGTTCGTGTCTTCTGAGCGCTCTTCTTCCTCGGCTTCGGCTTCTTCAGCCTCTTCCGATTCTTCAACTTCTTCGTCAGCCTCTTCGTCGACGTTCTCTATCGGAACGTCAGTCCCGGATTCGCTGATGACGGGTTTGAGGATGTACTTCCCGCTTCCGCCTGCTTCGAACGCGGTGATGTCGAAGACGAAGTTCACAGACTCACCCTTTTCGACGGTGAAGTCGGAGTTGAGTTTGAGTTTGTTACTCGGGAGTTTGATGTTCACCTGTTCGCCCGTCTTGAGCGTCCCGCTTACGTTGGTGACTTCGACGTGGACGGCGTTGTACTCTCCTTTCGGAACGTCGTATGCACCGACGAGCGAGGATTTGTCGCCTTTCAGTTCGGTCAAGTCGACGGTGACGTTCTTGACCGTGTAGGTGACTTGTCCACTGGGTTCGGACTTCGATTCACTCTCGGCTTCGGCGTCGGCCGCTTCTTCGACTTCAGTCTCGTTCTCGGCCGTTTCGGTTTCGTTCGCTGACGCGTTCGCCGATGCGGTTGCGTTCGCAGTCGCGTTCTTCGCCTTCGGGTTCGACGACGCATTCGTCTTGGCATCGCCGGTCTCCTCGGCGGACTCGTTCTCTTCCGAGTCGTCAGCTTCCGAATCGTTCTCTTCGGACTCGGCGTCGACAGATTCGTCGTCACCGCCCTCCGCACTGATGAACGTCACGCGTTCGATGGTGACGTTGAGGCTCTCGAAGTCCTCGATGGCGTTCTCCTCGTCGCTCACGTAGAAGTTCACAGTGCCAGTTTCGCCAGCACTTCCACTGCTGGACGAGGACGAATCAGTTGCGCCGTTCGACTGCGGGCTCTCGGTTAGTGTTCCTGCACCACCTGCACACCCAGCCAAGACGACCAGGAGTGCAACCAGAACAGTCACGAATCCATTACGTTTCATCGTAGCAGACTATACTGTCTCCGAGAACTTGAGGTAGGTGTTTATTCACCCCCGATTACCGCCGATTTTCCCCGAATTTCGCCGTTAGTCGTCCGCGTGCGACTCGTTGAACTGCTTGGCTTTGTCGAGGAGGGCAGGCGAGATGCCGGGCACGTCCTCAGCAGAGACTGCGCCCTCGGCACGAACCTCTTCGAGACTCTTCGGGAACTCACGGAGTTCCATGTGGATGGCGATGCCTGCTTTTGCACCCTTCCCCATCGCCACGGGAATCTGGTTGTGACCGGGCGTGATGTCGCCAACTGCGAAGACGCCATCGACGCTCGTCCGTCCGTGGTCGTCCACAGGGACGGTCCCGTCGTCGTTGACCTCGACGCCGAGTTGCTCGAAGAGCGTCGTGTTGTACTCCGACCCGTACATGGCGAATCCGCCTTTGTACTCGCGGACAGTTCCGTCTTCGAACTCGAAACTCTCCAACCAGCCGTCGTCGCGCTTCGTCATCCCAGAGATGTCTTCGTCGATGATATCGACCGGGTGCGCGCGAACGAGTTCGTCCGTCTCGTCCGACCACGTCGGGTCTGCGCCGCGAAGGAGGATATCGACTTCGTCGGTGAAGTTGAGCATAATCATGGCGACGTAGGCCGCAGAGTCCGAGTGGCCCATGACGTACACCGATTCGTCGACGAACATGTAGGCGTCACAGTGGAGGCAGTAGTGGAGTCCTTTCCCGGTGCGCGGGAGTGGTGGTTCAGGCCGTTTGTCGTTGAATCCGACTCCGAGGACGACGCGCTCGGCGATGAACTCGCCGTCGTTGGCGACGAGGCGGAATCGCCCGTCGTCGAGCTGTTCGGCGTCTGTGACGAGGTCGCGATAGATGTCGGTGCCGTACTCGTCGAGCTGTGTGCGGGCAGTACCGAGGAACTCGTTGCCCGACTGGTCTTCGGTGATGCCGATGACGTTGTGTGTGTCGAGCATCATCGCTGCACGGCCACCGCCTCGGTCGACGAGGGCGGTGTCGTGGCCGAGTCTCGTCGTGTAGAGCGCCGTCTGCAGCCCTGCAGGGCCGCCACCTACGACGACCACCTCGTACTCCTGTCGTTCGTCGGTCTTGGTCATACACGTCGATTCGTCCGGTCACTCTTAAGCCCACATCACCTGTGCGACGACTGTATCCACCCGCGAAATGTCATCGGCTCACACACCTGTCACGGCGTGTCGGCTCCGCTCACACCCACCACGGCGTGTCGACGCCGCTTACACGCCGGTCACGACGGCGTAACAGTTCCCGCTCGAAATCGTGGATTCGACGACTTCGAGCGAACTCGCCGCGAGGTCGGCGTCGAACTCGTCGGGCGCGTAGATGTGGTAAAATCGCGGCACTGTCTCGCCACCGGGGAGCGTCCAATCGACCATCGTATCGAACCCGTCTTCTCTGTCGAACGTGTCGTGAGCGGTGCTCCACGCGCTGACGACGGCCCGACCGTCCGAGGTGAGGACGCGTGCGAGTTCGTTCAGGCTCTCGACCCGCGCTTCGCGAGGGGTGAGATGGTGGAGTGTCGCCACGTAGACGGCGAGGTCGAACGAATCGTCTGCGAACGGAAGCCGAGCAGCGTCGCCCTGGACGAGACCTGCGTCGAACCCTCTCTCCGCGGCTCTGTCCGCTGCTTCGTCCAGAAGGCCACGACTAACGTCGAGTCCGACCACGTCGGCGGCGTGGCTGGAGAGGAGTTCGACGTGCCGACCGTTTCCACAGCCGAGGTCGAGCGCGCGTCTCGCTGGACCGTCGGCCGTCGCGTCCGTGACGAACGTCTCGACTTCCGGCCACGGATATTCGCGCGTCGACGCGAAGTGAGATGCGATGCGGTCGTAGGTCTCCCGGACTGCAGTTCGGGAATCGTCCATGTCGGTGGGTGGTGGTGGCGCACCAAAGACCGCACGGGTCGTCGGCGTCCCGCCGCCAGTTTCACCGTCGTCAGCCGGACATCGAGCGTCCCACTGTCGAAGCGTCTCACTGTCGTCAGATGAACATGAACAGCACGTACGTGATGACCAACAGCAGCGTGGCGTGTTTGATGCCGTCTTCGACTTCGCCCTCTCCTAACTGCCCTGCGATGAGGCCAGAACAGACTCCCTGAATGGCCGAGAGGTGGTAGAACAGAACCGAGTAAGCCTGGGTGTCGACGTCGCGGAGGCCGGAGAACGTCCCCGAGGAGACGCCAGTGACGCTGCCGGATCCGACTGCCGCCCCGGCCGTTGCCTGTTCGACGGCCGGGATGAACGAGACAGTCAGCGCACCGACGATGCCGAGGAACACGAAAAAGGAGATGTAGATGACGACGAGGTACGTCAGCATCTCCTGATTGCGCTCGCGGGCGAGTCGTCGGCTATCTTGTGCTTCGTTGGCAGCGATTCGGAGGACTGGACCGATGTCGCCACTGGCACTCATCGCGTTCGTGATGAGGGTAATCGACCGCGAGACCATCGGGCTCATCGTTCGGCGGTCCATTCGGTGGAGGGCCGTCTGTACGTCTGCTCCCCAGTCGATATCGCGGACCGTCCGTTCGACCTCGTCGCCGAGTGGACCGAGGTCCGACGACGAGACCCGGCGAAGACTCTGGACGACGGTCAGCCCCGCTTCGTTGACGCTGGCGAGACGGTCGAGAAAGTCCGGCATGCTCCGTTCGATAGCCCGGATTCGACGCTTTCGAATCTCGTGGACCAGCGAGAGCACGACGAGTGCGACGATGGCTGCCTCGATGATGTGTTCGTCCATCACAGCGACGATATCGATGATCGTCCGGGTCGCAGGCGACGCCGAGGCGAAGAGGCTCGTCGGGATGCTCGGAAGCGATGTCGGGAGGCCAATCGACGAGACGGACGACCCTGACTGGAGTGCAACCCAGAGCAGTCCGAGCGGGACCGTGACGACGAGCGTTGCAAGCGGCCGCTGACTGAGCATCTCCAGTGGTCGGTCGGTCCACGTTCGAAGCCAGCGGAAGCGGTCGTACGCAGCGAGTCGCTCGCGGTTTGCCTGCCACCGGTCGGCGGTCACTCCACCATCAGTGGCGGGGTTGCTACTCACCCGAGTTCGTTGGCCGAGAGCGTTGGCGGAGTCGCTTGCCGTCTCGACAGTCTCGACGACAGTTCCACGGAGCGAACGCGTGATGCTATCGATGTAGACGATGAAGCCGAGACTGGCCAACGGAATCGCGACGTAGCCGAGCAGTCGGATGATGGTCAGGGTGTCGGCGAGGACCAATCCAATGACGACGAGGACGGTAATGAAAAACAGCGGCCCTGCGACGAGCGCGGTGACGTACACCTCTGCGAGCGTCGACAGTAAATCGAGGTACTGCTGTTGTTGGGCTTCCGCTTCCGCCTGGAATCGCTCGTACTGTTCTCGGAGGAACGACGAGAGATTGCGACCGCTTCCGAGGACGCTCGCGAGATTCGCCGAGAACTCTTCGAGGTTCGGACTCGGTGTTCGCGAGGCCATCGAATGGAGCGCCGTGATGACGTCAGTGCCGAATGCGTCCATGTCGCGGACGGCGATACTGACTTCACGCGCCGCCTCACCGTAGACAGCTTCGTTGCGAGCGAGTGTTTTGAGAACTTCCGGAAACGGCATTCCGGACCGAGAGAGCGCGAACGTAAACGCCACCGTCCGGGGGAGCGTCGCTTCGATCTCTGAGGCGCGCGTGTCTGCGTGTTCGACGAGTAAATACCAGCGAATCCAGTACACGCCGAGTGCGAGCATCGTTCCGATCGTCGCACTGGAAAAGAGGAGGATGACGAACAACTCCCCGAGTGAGAGTTCCGACAAACTCGAGAGGCCGGCGAGGAACTGGAGGAAAGCGGGAAGCGTCGAACGAACTGTTTCGCCCGAGACGGCGAGTATCTCCAACAGCTTGGCAGCGACGTAGACACCGAAGATGCTCCCGGCGACGCCGAACGCCCCTGCCATGAGCAGGGTTCGCGAGGCGTACACTCGGTGCGTGACGCCGATATGCGCCGCGTGGAGACGGTTGCGCTGTTCGAGCCGGCGTGGGTTCTCGTTCGCGACGTAGAATCCGAAGATTGGGAGCGCCACCCGTGAGACGAGTAAATTAGCGCGTCTGCTCACCGGAGAGAGGAACACTGGGAGGACGAGAAGGACGGCGAAAACGAGTGGGAGCAGAGACAGTCCGGCCGCCATACTAGCGTCCCGAACCCGTCTCGACGAGGCCCTCGTCTGTCTCGACTCTCGCCATCACACTGTCGGGATCGGCGTAGTACTCGTTGATGAGCGCTGTGAACCGTCGGTAGTCAGAGACGCCCGTGTCGGAGAGATGTTGGAGGAACCGTCGACGCCGCCGGAGTTCCCGCCGGAGTTCTGTCCTCGACCAGCCGTTTTCACGCTGAATCTCGTCGAGTAACGAGCTGTCGTTCTGGGTGAACGTGTCGTTCGTTGGGTCCCACGAGAACGACGCGGAGTAGTCGAGTTCGCCCGTCCGCTGGTCGATATCGCCAATCTCACCGATCGTCTGGGACCGACGGACGCGCTCGCCGTCGTGCCGGGTGAGCGTCTGTACACAGAGTAAGTCGAGCGATTGAACCATCGCACGGGGGACGTTTATCGGCTCGTTCTCCAGACGGTTGATGACCGTCTCGATGCTGTCTGCGTGCATCGTCGAGAACGTCGTGTGGCCCGTGTTCATCGCCTGAAACAGGGTGACCGCCTCCTGCCCGCGAACTTCCCCGACGATGATGTATTCGGGGCGGTGGCGGAGTGCCGACCGAAGGAGGTCGTACATCGTGATGTCGGTGTCGTCGTGGAGGCGTTCGCGGGTCACGGACGACAACCAGTTGTCGTGGTACAGGGCGAGTTCGCGTGTGTCCTCGATAGAGAGTACTTTCGACCGCGGCGGGACGAACATCGAGACGGCGTTCATCGATGTCGTCTTCCCGGACGCCGTCCCGCCTGCGAAGATGAGGCTCTTGTTGTGCTCGATACAGAGCCACAGATACGCCATCTGCTCGATAGAGAACGTTCCGTACTCGACGAGGTCGATGGGCGTGAATGGCTCTTCGGCGTACAGGCGGACGGTGAACGCCGACCCGCGCGGTGTCACCTCTTCGCCGAGGGCGAGTTCTGCACGGGCACCGTTGGGGAGCGTCGTCCCGAGAACCGGGTCGCCGACGCTGATGTGTTGGCCAGACCGCTGGGCGAGGCGGACGACGAAGTTGTCGAGTTCCTCGCTCTCGAAGGAGATGTTCGTGGCGATGTCTGTGTACTCGTCGTGGTAGACGAACAGGGGGAGATTGTAGCCGTCACAGGAGATGTCTTCGATGTGTGGGTCGGCCATCAACGGGTCGAGCGGGCCGTATCCGTGAAAATCCCGCCTGAGATAGTACAACAGGGAGTAAAACGACTCCATGTCCAGGTCGAGTCCGTACTGTTCGAGGAGAGAGACGAGTTCGGAGACGAGTGCGTCGTCACGTGCCGGGTCGACGTCGCGTCTGTACAACAGTGGGTCGCGGATATCCGTGCGAATACGGTCGAGGAGTGATGCTTCGAACTCGTCGAGGTCGGGTTCGACGACGTGGTAGCGGTGCGCGGTGGCGTCCGTATCGAACGTGATGACGATGTAGGAAAACGGTGCGTTCACCCAGTACCGGTCGATTTCTTCGTGACCGAGCGGAATCTCGAACGTTCCGAGCGGGGTGTCCTCGGACGTGAGTGGCCGAACGTCGAGACTCGACCCACGGAGCATTTCGGCAGTGCGCTGGAGGATCCGGCGAGTCTCCCTTGCAGCACTGCCCAACTCACCGTCGGCGAGACGCTGAAACACCCCACGGTCGTCCATGGTGTGCGTTGGGGCGTTCGTGTCGTCCGTGGCTTCTCGTTCCATCGTCACCTGAATCAGTTGGTCAGGTTGTATGTGAGGTCACCACTTAAAATGAACCGTGAGCAGAGAGTCACGAACGCTCGACTGTCAGCAAGATTCCCGCGAAGACGAGTGAGATGACGACGCCGATCGGAAGCGGAATCCCCGGGATGCCGCGCGTTGCCAACAGGTACGTCGACACGGCAAGGGAAATACCGATGACACCGAGTAGCCCACCGAGAAGGCGAACGGGGTCGACCGGCCCGGCCTCGATGCGCTCTTCGCGCAGATAGTATGCGAGCGAGAAGAGGACGGCGAGCGCCATCACGACCGCGCCGAGTACCCACGTCTGGTAGGCAATCACGACGCCCTGGCCCGATTGGAGGGCCAGTGCAGAGAACGGATCACGGACTGCAACGCGTTGTGAGAGCCCCCACGCGTACTGTATTTCCACGAACGGGAACCTGACGAACAGGAGACTGATACCCGAGATGTTCGGTGTATAGGTGACGTTCCACGGGAGGAGTACACAGAGCCACGTCGAGACGACAGCGAGTGCGCCCGCGTGCTCAGACCGGACCCAGACCATGCACAAGCGGCACAGTGTGACGGGTAAAAACTACCGACAATCTCGGCGTCGACACAGTACGCACCGCTCCAATTTCACTGCCCGCGACGGACCACCGTCGGAACGTGTCGTTCGAACGTCCAGTTGGCATAACACTGCGTTAGGCGTCACGTTAATACGTAATCCAGCACAATCACTGTATACGGAATGCGGCGTGATTACTTCGAACTTGACGTTCGTGACGTCGATTGGTACGAGGAGGACGGTACTCCTCGCCAGCCGACGGTTTCTATCGACTTTTATGGCCCACCAGACGACCTCAGGGAGCGGTTTTCCGCACCCGATGGCGAGGTTCTCGATGCGGCGGACCTCGACGTGTCGCTGCGTCTGCAGGGCCCGATCAACGACCCGGACACGCGAGGAGTCGTCAGTGTCACCGACCGATTGACCGGTGATTACGTCCTCGAACTCAACGCCGACGCAGTAGACGTCCTCCAGTTTATCGGCGCGGCCCGGGAGTACGGTCGGAGTTCCGACGACACCGACGGCCGGTATCGAGTGGATGTCGCAATCGAGAACCAGCACTTCGCGACGTTCGAGAAGTCGATGTTCCTCGTCTACGATACGGACGGTAGTCTGCTCCGCGGACGGAGTCTCATCCCCTCTGGGGTCGAGCTCTGACATCCCTCTGGAGTCGTACTCGACCGTCGCGGACGCAACGTTCACGCTCGTTCGTGGACGATATCGACAACGAACCATGTCTTCTTTATCTCACGATGCCAGAGAGAGTATCGTGAGGAACGTAACCGACCGCACGAGCAACCCGTTCGGAATGCAACCATCGTGTGACCGGTTCGTCCCCGGATATGGCGACGCCAACGCCGATTTCCACGTCATCGGCGACCACCCGCTGATTCACGGCGGGGAAGACACCGGTGTCCCGTTTACGGACGAAGCGGGCAAACGACTCCAGACTGCGCTCGTCGAATCGGGTCTCTTGGAGACAGTGGGTGACGAACCAGTAGTGAACAAGACGTTCATGTCGTATCTACACATGTGCGTCCCCACCAGTACGCCGACGAAAGCCGAGTACACCGACATGGAACGATTCTTCGACGCGGAACTCCGTGCAATCGCCGCCCACGTCCTGTTACCTGTCGGTGCGACCGCAACCAACCACGTCCTGAACAACTACACCTCGGTCGGATGGAAGACGGACATCGACATGGAGTCACTCCACGGTCTCGAACTTCGCGGCAGTGGCTTTCTCGTCCTCCCGATCAAGGACCCAGTCGAGTGGGACGACGGTGACCACGACGAACTCGTCGACGGGTTGGAGATGCTCCAATCGACGGACTTCCGCCGAGAATCCGACCTCGGACGGTTCATGCCTGGTGACGAACCGTATCTCGTCAGGTAGGCAATATTTTCCAGCAGTAGACCGTCGTCGTTCGATTCTCTGAATTCTTCACGATTCTGCCGGTCGTTCGTCCACCAAGAAACATGAAGGTTATCGTTTGTACACTTATATTGGCAATCACACTCACATAAGGCCAAATTTATCCAGTTGTTCTGGAGGCCGTGGTCCTAATTGGCGAGAACAAAGGACTTTTTACAACTACGACCATAGTTGCTGTTGACGCGCGTGGTTCGATTCATTTCCGCCGGGCGCGTCAGGCAACTGTGAGACTGGTGCTCCTCGCAGTGGCTTGGTCAGTCCGGGGACTCGCGCTCGGCCGCGGTCCCCGCTCTCTACTCATTCAAGAGCGATAGCTGGATGTCTCCGTTAGTCGTCGACACAGTGAGTCTCGGCCCTCCGTCTCCGAGCGTACCGGTGACCTGCGTCCGTGAGACGGTAGACTCAGAGAGCGAGAGACGACTCACATCGACCGACCCAGTCGAGGTCTGCGCGACGAGTTCGGCATCCAAATCCCCTGCGAGTGAGGCGGTAATCTCTCCGTTCGATGACTCGAGAACTGTGTCGCCGCGAATCGCCCGCACTTCGACGTCGATAGACCCGTTCGTCGTTCGAACACTGTCGACGCCGGCGACGTCGAATGCTGTGATTTGTCCATTGCTCGTCGCCAGAGAGACGAACCCATCGATGCGTCGAACCTCGATTTTTCCGTTCGTCGTTAGGGCTTCGAGGTCACCGACGGTGCCAGTAATGTCGATAAATCCGTTCGACGAAGAGGCGTGCGTAACCGGAAAGTCAGCAGGCACACGGACAGCGAGTTCGACGACGACGAGACCCGGTTCGTCGTCGCGGACGACTCGGGCGATGGTGAGCGTGTCGTCTCCGTCGACACTGATTTCCGCCGAATCGAGGTCGTCGGTAAGGAACGCGCGTTTGACGATATGTACCTCAATATCGTCACGATTCCACGATTCTATGGTGACGCTCCCGTTGATGTTCACCACCTCCAGTGCATCGAATCCAGCCGGAGAGACGGTTCTGGTCTCTTCTTCTCGCGTCTCGATACGGGGCGCAGCACACCCCGATAGGGCAGCCATACCAAAAGCGCCCCCGAATTTGAGAAACGACCGTCTGGAAGCGTCGTGCATACTGGAGATGTCGCGACGAGCAGAGAAAAATAGTAGCTGAATGAAACGTTTACGCACGGTCAGCGACGCGCTTCAGCGCCCCGTATCCGTATTCGAGAATCGGGTCGCCGTGACCCATCGCGACCACGTCGACTGGCGGACAGCGAGCGACGAACGCGCGAATGCTCTGTCTGTTCTGGTCGGTGTCGTCGGTGAGTATCCACGGCGCGGGGACGAGTCGGCCGTCTGACTCTCGGACCATGTCGCCAACGAAGGCAACTCCCAGTTCGTCGTGGACGTACGCAGTGTGACCGGGTGTGTGGCCGGGTGTCTTGTACGCGACGAACCCGCCGATTCGGTCGCCGTCGTGAACCACGTCGATTGGGTTCGTCGGCCTGTCGAGAAGTGGTGTCGAGAGTCGTTGTGCCGCCCCCTTGTGTGACAGAAGTGGTGGCTTCGAACGGCCGCTCAGATACGACGCGTCGGGCTCTGCGGCATGAATCGGGACATCTTCTCTGAGGCCAAGCGTGGCGAGCGTTCCGACGTGGTCCATGTCGTAGTGAGTGAGGAGAACTCGGTCAACGTCGCGCGCGTCGAGTCCGCTGGCTGCGAGGCCAGTCAAGAGTTTGTCGCGGTCCCATGGCATGCCAGCGTCGACGAGGACTACCTCGGCGTTGTCTCCAACTCGAGACGATTCTGACTGGTTCCTTGGCCCCTCACGGTGGCGAACATCGGGGTCGAAGACGAGGTACGCGTTGGCAACGAGGAGTCGGAATCTCCTGACGCGACCACCGGCAGTAGACATACGTTGAGATTACACGTCAGCGACAAAAACTGTCGCAGTCGAAGCGTCACAGCTCAGGGAACGAGGGTCAGTGACTCGAAAACGCTGGTCCGTGTCTCGGCGGTCATCGCGTGGCGAAGAGATACCGACCAGCGTCGATGACGAATCCACCAGCGCCGAGCATCGGACACACGACGAGACCGGCGATATCGACGACGAGTGGGCGTGGAATACCGAGTGCACCGACAGCGAGGACGACCACCGGGGCGAGCGCCGCCAGCGCGTAGAGCCACGTCGTCCACGCGTGGCCGAACCGACCCACGATGACGACGAGTGCGACGGCGAGGACGACTGCGGTCCCGGGGAGGATGAGCGTCGTCGGTGCCGTCGAAGCAGCGGTCTGGAGCGTCGCAACACTCGGAAGCGAGAGCGGTGATGTCGCGAGTAGGTCCGGAACTGGCGCGGCGGTATCTATCGAAACGAGCGCCGTGACGAAGGCAGACCCATCGCCAGTCAGATATCTGCCGAGTCCAGCGAAGTACGCCACCAACACGACGAGTGTGGCGCTCCACCCGTACCAGAGTGCCTTCGGGCCCCCCGGTTCACCCGTGGTCGTCTCCGACTGTTTGCGCTCTTTCTCGAAGCGACTGTTCGTCCCTGCGCCGCCGGTGCGAGACGTCGTGCTTCGGCTGCTCGACGATGTCGTCCGACTGGACGCGCGTGACCGAGACGACGTGGACGAGCGACTCGAACTGCGGTTCGAGGTGCGAGACGTCTGATTCGACGTGGACGAACGGGAAGACGCAGAACTCGTTCGCCCCGACGAACCCGATGACGACGAACGTGACGATGTCCCCGACGACCGCGACGACCCTGTCGAGGTACGCGACGACGACCCTGTCGAGGTACGCGACCCAGACGACGTGGCCGAGCGAGAGGATGACCGGCCGGTCGTCGTCGACCGCGACGAGGAGGACTCACTCGACGACCCTTTCCCTGCCTGTCCGGGGAATCTGAACTTGTTGAGGCCGTCGAGCCGTTTGTCGACGTACGTTCGGTGTCCCAGTCGGTCGTAATCTGCTCGTTCGGCGTCGTCGGTGAGGACTTCGTACGCCTTCCTGACGACGGTGAACTGCGCCGTCGCTCGTTCGTCGTCGTTGACGTCGGGATGGTACTCCCGCGCCTTCTGACGGAAGGCCTGTTTGATTTCGCCTGTCTCGGCGTCGCGTTCGACCCCGAGGAGTTCGTAGAAGTCCACCGGCATTCGATGTGAAAATCGATGTGAGGATGGGTTTTGAATGTACCGGGCGAGTCGAGTCCCCGACAGCGCCGCGTCCGTTCGGAATAATCATGAACCTCCGCGGCCAGATGCCCGCATGGAACGAATCCGGTTACGCAACACCGTCTTCGAAGGGCTGAACAACGCCTATCTTCTCCCGGGCGACCGACTGACGCTCGTCGACGTCGGCGTCGCCACCGACGATGTCCGCCGAGATATCCGCGACGGTCTCGACGATGCAGGATACGAAATTTCAGATCTCGAAGCCATCGTCCTCACCCACTGGCACGCCGACCACACCGGGCTTGCAGGTGAACTTCAGGCCGAGAGCGGTGCTGACGTGTACGTCCACGAGGCCGACGCCGGTATCGTCGCCGGCGACGCGGGTGCGCTCGACGAAGAGCGAGCCATTCGTGAGCGACGATTCGAAGAGTGGGGTATCCCGGATGGCCCACTCGCCGAGGTTACGTCGTATCTCGACGGCAACACCGACTTACAGGGCGACCCTGTGGACGTGACGACGGTCGAAGACGGCGACCGAATCGCCGCCGGCGACGGCGAACTCGAAGTCGTCCACCTCCCCGGTCACGCCGCCGGGCTGAGCGCCTTTGCCTTCGACGGCGACGACGGGCGTGAGGCGTTCGTCGGCGACGTGATTCTCCCGAAGTACACGCCGAACGTCGGCGGTGCGGACCTCCGAGTCGACCGCCCGCTCGAGACCTATCTCGACAGTCTCGCACGCGTCGCAGACCTCGACTTCGCACGCGCGTGGCCGGGCCACCGTGACCCTATCGACGACCCTGCTGGTCGGGCGCGAGTCATCGCCGAACACCACCGCGAGCGAACCGAACGCGTGCTCTCGGTTCTCGACGAACACGGCCCCGCAGACGCGTGGACGGTGAGCGCCCACCTCTTCGGTGACCTCTCTGCCATCCACATCCTCCACGGCCCCGGCGAGGCGTTTGCACATCTGGACCACCTCGTCGCCGAGGGCGTCGTCGAACGGGATGGAACCGAGTACAGCACGGTCGTCGCCGACGTGGACGTAGCCGAACTCGTCCCTGTCCCCGAGACGAAACGTTAAAACGCCGCTGGACGGAACGAAGAGCCATGGAACTGCGGGTCATCGACAAGACCGACGAGGAACTCCGCATCGAAATCGGCGGCGAGGACCACACCTTCATGAACGTGCTGAAAGGTGAACTCCTCCAGACCGAGAGCGTGACTGCGGCGACGTACGACGTGAACCCCGAGCAGTCCGGTGGTCAGACCGACCCCGTGCTCTCTATCAAGACCAAAGCAGGCGTCGACCCACTCGACGCACTCGCAGAGGCCGCTCGCGGTGTGCAGGAGACTGCCGACAACTTCACGGCAGCGTACGAAGCCGGAATCGACGCGTAATCTGGCGTTCTTCTCTCGTTTCGTCACTCGCTGAGCGGCGCGACTCGTCACACTGTAGGGTCAGTCAGTCGTACGGTTCTTCGTCCGGTCGGCAGGTGTCCTGTTTTCCGATGCGTGTGACGACGCCGTTCGTGATGGTGATTACCGGACGCGCCGCGCGGCACCCGGCGAAATCGAAGATTCTATCGAACGGAAACTCCGGATTCCCCTCGACGTATGCCGAGACGTTGATTGGTCCCGTATCGACGATGTGTTCGCGTTCGAGGCGTCCGTCTGCAGGAACCGTGTGCGTGTCGTGATACAACTTCTCGTCGTCGGTGTCGGTCACGCGAACGACGACTGTGCTCGGTTTCTCGCTCCAGTTGACGAGGAGAAGCCCAGTCTGTGGATAGGATTCGAACGTTCCGAGACAACCACTGCTTCTCACGCTCGCAGTCACAAATCCTGCCTGGAGGAACCGTCGGCGAGTCCACGAGGACATGACTGTTTAAAGACAACACTCTCGTATCAACATTCCCACTGTGGGCAGGTGTCGTTGCGAATCTCTTGTTGTGAATCGCGACTCAGTCGGCGTGGCCGTGACCGTGCACACCGTGGTCGCCTTCCGCTTCTGTGGGGCCGTCGTAGTCTTTCTCGCCCGCTTCGATGCGGACCTGTAGCCAGTTCTCCATCGGGACGAGCGGGCATTCGAACCGTGGTGAGTACGCACAGAACGGGTTGTACGCGTAGTTGAAGTCGAGCACCCAGCGCCCATCGTCGGTTCGTTCGTCCCCTTCGAGGTCCAGATAGCGCCCTGCGCCGTAGGTTTCGTTCGTGTTCGTCTCGTCACGGAAGGGGACCCACAGTCGGTCTTCGTCTGGTGACGTGCGATAGGCGTCCATCGTGTACGTTTCGTCGTCGATATCGAACGCGAAGTGCCCCCAGACGAGATACTCGCGTTCGCCCTCGGTCGACGTGCCAATCGTAATCGTCTCTGGGTCGTCGTACTCCTGTAGTTCGAGCTCGAATCGGAGGTTCGGGTCGGGGTCGAAGTAGTCGAGGCCGTCGAACAGTTCGCGCTGGTCCGGTGGAATTGGGGAGTGCCGGTCGCGAGCGAGATACCGGTCTTTCTGCTCGCGGTACTCGTGGAGTTCTGTGAGCCAGGAGTCGTCAGTCATCAGGGGAGAACTACGACCGCAAGGATGGTGAAGATTGGTTCCGACTGCGCTGGAGGTGCACGACCGACGAGTCGGAGGTGCGTTCGACTTACAGACGGACCGGCACGCCGTGGTCGTCGAGATACTCCTTCACGTCGCGGATGGAGTACTCGTCGAAGTGGAAGATAGATGCTGCGAGACCGGCGTCTGCGCCTGCTTCGGTGAACACTTCGTACATGTCTTCTGGGCCGCCACAGCCAGAGGACGCGATGACGGGCGTCGAAACGTTGTCACAGACGGCCTTCGTCAGTGGAATGTCGTAGCCATCTTTCGTGCCGTCGGTGTCGATGGAGTTGATGAACAGTTCGCCAGCGCCGCGCGATTCGGCTTCGCGAGACCACTCGACGACGTCCACTCCGGTTCCTTCGCGGCCGCCTTTGACCGTGCACTCGAACCAACAGGACTCACCGTCGACTTCGGCGTAGTACTCGCCGTCTTCGTCGTACCGACGCCGGGCGTCGACCGAGATGACGATACACTGACTCCCGAACGAGCGTGCCCCATCTTCGATGAGCGTCGGGTTCTGGAGGGCGGCGGTGTTGATAGAGACCTTGTCAGCGCCGGCGCGGAGCGTCTCTTTGATGTCGTCGCGGGTTCGGATACCGCCACCGACAGTCAGTGGGATGAACACCTCGTCGGCGACCTTCGAGACGGTGTCGAGCATCGTCTCGCGGCCGTCGGCAGAGGCGGTGATATCGAGGAAGACGAACTCGTCTGCACCGGCCTCGTTGTACCGTTTGGCCATCTCGACCGGGTCACCGGTGTACTTGAGGTCCTCGAAGTTGACGCCAGTGTAGACGGCGGGGTTCCCGTCTTCGTCGAGGTCGACGTCGATACAGGGGATGATGCGCTTCGTAAGCATTCGCTACTAGGTCGTTCGCGAATGAACCGTTTCACCGTTTCGACTACGGCAGGGGTCACAGACCGGCCGCACCGGTCGGCCTCATAGACCGGTGGCCTCACAGATGTCGTTTACGCGCACACGAACATCGCGTTGCTCCCTGCGCTACGTTGATACTGCCGTGCGAAGGTACCGAATACATGGACCTCCCCTCCGTCTTCCACCTCCACTATCACGTCCCAGATGTCGAATACGCAGCCTCGGTGCTCTCGTCTCACGGCATCGAACCGAACCGACGATTTGGGAGTGTCGATGGCGAATCGGTCTCACTTTCTGCGGACGAAACGCCGCCAGAGTCGTTTACACTCCGTCTCCAGACGAATCGCGGCGGCGTCGCCGACGTGACGCTCACGCCGGGGCCACGACTCGAATTCGACCACGTCGGCGTCGTCGTCGAGGATGTCTCGGCCGCCGTCGACCGGGCGACAGAACGCGCGTGGTCGGTGACTGAAAACGAGCGTCGGACGTTTCTCATTACACCGTGGGGGTTCCGTCTCGAACTCCAGCGCGCAACGAGCGACGTCGTCTCTGCACTCGGTTCGCCCGAAGACTGCCGGTTTACGGAGGCGATACTCGGGGTTCCAACCGAATTACGAGACGATATTTCTCGGACCATTCGTGCTGTCGTTGGCGACGTGCAGAACCTCCGTGTGGCTCCGGTTCGGGGTTCCACCTCCGCAGTCCGAGAAGCAATCCTCGACGGGGACAATGTCGAAACGCCACGATTCGAGATGGCGTCGTTGACGGCAGAAGAAACAGTGTGAAAATCGAGTGTCCGCCCGTCGTTCAGGCGAGGTCGTAGACGCGCGCTTCCCACGGTTGGAGCGTCGTCGATTCCACAGCGTTCACGTCGGCGTCGTAGTTCGAGATGAGTAGCTCGGCAGATTCACCGACGAGGTCTGCTGGCGGTTCGAAGACCGTGTCGTCGCTGTCGAAGTTGAGGACGACGAGGAGTGAATCCGTTCCATCCGCAGTTTCGAGCGTGCGCGTGTAGGCCCACAGCGACTCGTGGTCGGGGAGGCGAAGGTCGTAGTCACCGTAGACCACCACATCGCGCTCCTTCCGGAGGTCGATGAGGTCGCGGTAGTAGTGCCAGATGGAGTCTGGGTCGGTCCGGGCGTCATCGGCGTTGATGTGGTCGCTGTTCGGGTTGACCGGCATCCACGGGTCGCCAGTGGTGAATCCAGCGTGTTCGGAGTCGTCCCACTGCATCGGCGTCCGCGCGTTGTCGCGGGTTCGGTATCGGACGAGGTCCATCACGTCGTCTTCGTCGAGACGGCCCGACTGTTGGGCGGCACGGACGTTCTTGATGGTGTCGACGTCACGAATCTCGTCGAGGGAGTCGAACGGATAGTTCGTCATCCCCAGTTCTTCGCCCTGGTAGATGTAGGGCGTTCCACGAAGGGTGTGGAGCAGTGTCGCGAGCAGTTTGGCGGACTCACGGCGGTACTTCGTTTCGTCACCGAACCGCGAGACCTGCCGCGGTTCGTCGTGATTGTTGAGGAACAGTGAGTTCCACCCCTCGTCGGCGAGTCCCTCCTGCCAGTGTGTCATCGTCTCCTTGAGTTCCCGTGGCGACGATTCTCGGTAGGACCACCGACCGGCGTCGCCCATGTCGAGACGCATGTGGTCGAAGGTGAACACCATGCTCATGCCGTCGCCATCCTCGCCGACGTAGCGCTTCGCTTCTTCGATAGAGAGGTCGGCCATCTCGCCGACGGTCATCGAGTCGGTACCGTCGAGCACTCGGCCGTGGAGGTCTGCGAGATAGTCGTGGACCTGCGGGCCGTTGACGAACTTGTCCATCCCTCCGACAATTGCGGCTGGGTCTTCGCCGTCCGGCAGTCCGTCGGGTTTCGAGATGAGGTTGATGACGTCCATACGGAAGCCGTCGATACCGTTGTCCAGCCACCACTCCATCATCTCGAACAGATCTTCTCGGAGTGCTTCGGTCTCCCAGTTCACGTCGGGCATTCGTTCGTCGAAGAGATGGAGATACCACTCGCCGGTCTGGTCGTCGTACGTCCACGCAGGGCCACCGAAGAACGACTCCCAGTTGTTCGGGGGGACTTCGTCGACGTGGTCTGGGGTGTCGTAGTCGTCAGGGTCGAGGTCGGTTTCGTCTGGGTCGCGCCCCTCGCGCCACCAGTAGTAGTCTCGTTTTTCGGAATCTGTCGCCGACCGGGAGTTGACGAACCAGGCGTGTTCGTCTGAAGTGTGGTTGACGACGAGGTCCATGATGAGCCGAATCCCGCGTTCGTGGAGGGCGTCGCGGAGTGCTTTCCAGTCACTCATCGACCCGAACTCGTCCATGATGGCGCGGTAGTCGGAGATGTCGTAGCCGTTGTCGACGCCGGGTGACTCGTAGACAGGGTTGAGCCAGACGCAGTCGATACCGAGGTCAGCGAGGTAGTCTACCTTCTCGATGATGCCGGGGATGTCGCCCAGACCATCACCGTCGGAGTCGTTGAAACTTCGTGGGTAGATCTGGTAGACGACCGCTTCCTTCCACCACGCGCGGTCGATGTCGGTCATTATCGAAATTTCACGCAGCGCTGTGTTTTATTCCGTCGGTTCGCGTTGCCAATGGCAACACGACGACGTGTCTGTGTCCCACCGTCCCGGTGGTCAGTCGAGGTCGTACACGCGCGCTTCCCACGGGCGAAGGGTCGTGGCTTCGACGCTGGTGACGCTGGTGTCGTAGTTCGAGACGAGGACGTTCGCTGTTCGCCCCGCGAACGCAGCTGGTGGCTCGAACGCCGTCTGGGTACTGTCGAAGTTGAGAACGACCAGCAGTGTGTCTTTCTCGTCCTCCGTTTCGAGCGTGCGCGTGTAGACCCACAGCGACTCGTGGTCGGGGGTGAAGGGTTCGTACTCGCCGTAGACCACCACATCGCGCTCCTTCCGGAGGTCGATGAGGTCGCGGTAGTAGTGCCACACCGACTCGTCGTTGGCACGCTCAGATTCGACGTTGATGTGGTCGCTGTTCGGGTTGACCGGAATCCACGGGTCGCTGTCGGTGAAGCCTGCGTGCTCGGCGTCGTCCCACTGCATCGGGGTTCGCGCGTTGTCCCGACTTTTGTATCGCACGACGTCTTTCACGTCGTCGAATCCGTCGATTCGTCCCACTCGCATCGCGTTTCGGATGGGATTGCGCGTGGCGACGTCGCGCACCTCGTCGAGGGAGTCGAACGGATAGTTCGTCATCCCGAGTTCTTCGCCCTGATAGATGTAGGGTGTGCCACGGAGCGTATGGAGCAACGTCGCGAGCAGTTTCGCAGACTCGCGGCGGTACTCCGTATCGTCACCGAACCGCGAGACCATCCGTGGCTGGTCGTGGTTGTTGAGATACAGCGAGTTCCACCCTTCGTCGGCGAGGCCGGCCAGCCAGCGGTCCATGACTGCTTTCAACTCGGGGAGTTCCCACTCGGCTATCTCCCACATCTCCTCGCCCTCGTCGAGAAGCATGTGTTCGAAGTGGAAAATCATCGAGAGACCATCTCCGTCGGGGCCGGGTGTCACGTAGCGTCGTGCCGTCTCCATCGGCATTTTGTCACCGACCATCTCACCGACAGTGAGCAACTCCTCGTCGAGGACGCGGTCACGCATCTCACCGAGATAGTCGTGGACTCGTGGGCCGTTCACTGCACGGTCGATGGTGTCGATATCGTGTTCTTCGTCGGCGTCCGGCAGTCCATCGGGTTTCGAGATGAGGTTGATAACGTCCATGCGGAAGCCGTCGATACCGTTGTCCAGCCACCACTCCATCATCTCGAAGACGTCGTCGCGGACGGCCTCGTTCTCCCAGTTCAAATCAGGTTGTTTCCGGTCGAAGAGATGGAGATACCACTCGCCGGTCTGGTCGTCGTAGGCCCACGCGGGGCCGCCGAAGAACGACTCCCAGTTGTTCGGGGGGACTTCGTCGACGTGGTCTGGGGTGTCGTAGTCGTCAGGGTCGAGGTCGGTTTCGTCTGGGTCGCGCCCCTCGCGCCACCAGTAGTACTCGCGGTACTCGGCGTCTTTTGCGGACCGCGAGTTGACGAACCAGGCGTGTTCGTCGGAGGTGTGGTTGACGACGAGGTCCATGATGAGTCGGATACCATGTTCGTGGAGGGCGTCGCGGAGTACTTTCCAGTCACTCATCGATCCGAACTCGTCCATGATGGCGCGGTAGTCGGAGATGTCGTAGCCGTTGTCCGCGTTTGGCGATTTGTAGACGGGGTTGAGCCAGACGCAGTCGATACCGAGGTCAGCGAGGTAGTCTACCTTCTCGATGATGCCGGGGATGTCACCGATTCCATCGCCGTTGGAGTCGTTGAAACTCCGGGGATAAATCTGATAGACGACTGCTTCTTTCCACCAGCAGCGTTCCTCGTCAGGAAGTGTCGAACCCATACGTCGATGTGTCTCGTTGGTGAGACTTAGCTGTGTGTGACGGCGGGACACACAGCGAGGGGGAGTTGGTTGTACACCCAACCTCTGACGACGGTTAGGTGCGTTTTTGTACCACGAACCCGTCGCGTCGCGTATGAGCGACGACCACGAATCTGGCGACCACGAGCACCACGAAGGCGAGCAAGAAGGGCGGGTCACCTCGCCGATGCAGGATTTCACGATGGGACAGGTCACGACCGGCGTCCTCGTCTTCGTCGTCGGCCTCGCCGTCACGTTCGGTCTGCCACTGCTCCTCGCGTAGAGTCGGAAATTCGAACGAAGTTCCGCTTTCTCTCCCCTTTTACCGCTCCCGGTACCATCGGTAGGCGTGAGATCAATCGCTGTCACCAAGTACGGAAGTAGCGACACGCTCGAAGTACGTGACACGGAAAAACCCGAACCGGGCCCGGGAGAGGTTCGCATCGCTGTCGAAGCGGCGGGAATCAACTTCGCGGACATCATGCAACGTCGCGGTCACTACCGCAACGGCCCGGAACCAACTTACACGCCGGGGTTGGAAGCAGCAGGAACCATCGACGCCGTAGGCGAAGGCGTCGACCGAGACGTCGGTGAACGCGTCGTCGCCATGACTGGCGGCGGTGCCTATGCCGAATACGTCACCACCCACGCTGCCGGCCTGTTCGACGTCCCCGAGTCGATGTCGTTCGCCGAGGCCGCGGGATTCCCTGTCCAGTTCCTCACTGCCTACAACTGTCTCCACGAATGGGGTGGATTCGAAGAAGGCGAGCGTGTGTTGATTCACGCCGCCGCAGGTGGGGTCGGAACCGCGGCAGTCCAACTCGCCGCTCTCGCCGGTGCTGAGACGTTCGGAACAGCAAGTACACAAGAAAAACTCGACCTCGCGACGGACCTCGGTCTCGACCACCCCATCCAGTACACAGAAGAAGACTTCCGCGACGTCGTCGACGCCGAAACCGACGGCGACGGCGTGGACCTCGTCCTGGACGGTGTCGGCGGCGAGACGTTCCAGCACAGTCTCGATGCGCTCTCGAACTTCGGCCGAGTCGTCGCCTACGGTGCTGCATCCGGTGAGATAGCCAAAGCTGACACCACGCGACTCCTCTTCGAGAACAAGTCTGTCATCGGATTCCACCTCGGCAACGCGATGCAGAAACGCCCGCAGTCGGTTCTCGGTGCAGTTCCCGAACTCTCAGAGCTCCTCGCTACTGGCGAACTCGAAGTCGTCGTCGGAGAACGGTTCGACCTCGAAGACGCCGCTGCGGCACACCAGTACATCGAAGACAGAAAATCCAGCGGGAAAGTCGTCCTCGAACCCTGACGTAGGGGTTCGTCCAGTCGACTTCGTGACGCTATTTTAGTCGAGTTCGCTTTAGTCGAGTTCGCGGGTGAGCACGTCGCGCAGTTCTGCGATATCGGTCGCTCCGTACGCGAGTTCGTCATCTCCGACAGACAACGAGAGCGTCGCGTCGTCGGTGGTCGTGCCGAGTTCGACGACGGGCACGTCACCGGCGAGTTCGCGCAGTGCGTCTTCGTCCGTCGTTTCGACGACGACACGACCCGGCGTCTCGTCGAAGAGGGCGACGAAGTCCTCGACAGCAACGTCGGCACCGATTTCGTCGGTCACCATCTCCGCCAGTGCGACGGCGAGGCCACCGTGACTCACGTCGTGAACGGCCAGCGTCGAGTCGGCGGCGGCGACGGCCTGAATCGTCTCGATTGCCGTCGCGGCGTCCTCGTCGTCGGGGAGTGCCGGGAAGGCATCCGACCCGCCGGCGTGTGCGAGGAGCGCCGACCCACCGAGCGACCCTGCGGCGGTTCCGACGACGAACAGGGCACCGTCACCGGACAGCGAGAGGCCAGGTGAGTTGCCGGCTGCCGTTCCGACCATCGCGAGCGTCGGTGTGGGTGGAATCGGTCCGCTGACGGAGTCGTTGTACAGCGAGACGTTCCCACCGACGACAGGAACAGAGAGGGCACTGCACATGTCTGCGAGGCCGTCGACGATTCCTTTGAACCCGCCGTACACGTCGGGCTTTTCGGGGTTTCCGCCGTTCATACAGTCCACGGTTGCGAGTGGGTTCGCGCCCTTCGCGGCGAGGTTGGTCGCGTTCTCGAAGGCGACTGCGCGAGCGCCATCGTAGGGTGCGGCGTCCGTCCAGTTGGGGTCTGCACCGGCGGTGAAGGCGAGTTTCGTCCCTGCTTCAGGGATGTCGAGGAGCGCCGCGTCGTCGCCGGGGCGGCGAGCGGTTCGGAGGCCAACTTCGTGGTCGTACTGGCGGTAGACCCAGCGCTTCGACGCCGTGTTGGGGTCGGAGATGATTGCCTCGAGTGCGTCTGCGAGGTCGATATCGGGCAGGTCGCGTTCGGCGGATTCGGGTTCGATGGCGTCGAGGTCGTTCATCGGTGCGCCCTCTGCGAGGAACATCGGCGGCACGTCGACGACAGTCTCGCCGTCGAACGTACAGACGTAGTTACCTTCGGCGACTTCGCCGATAACCTCGCTGCCGAGGTCGAAACGGTCGGCGAGTTCCTGGACGCGCTCGACGTTCTCTGGCGTCACCTCGTAACACATGCGCTCTTGAGACTCCGAGAGGAGAATCTCGAAGGCGTTCATGTTGGGTTCGCGCTGGTGGACGGCGTTGAGGTCGATGTCGGCCCCGAAGCCACCCTTTGCGACGAGTTCGGACGACGCGCCGCCGAGGCCGGCGGCACCGAGGTCACGGGCGGATTCGACGAGGTCCTCGTCGAGGAGCGCCTCGTTGCACTCGATGAGGAGTTTTTCCGTATACGGGTCGCCGACTTGCACAGCGGGTCGGTCTTCGGTCTCGGCGTCTTCGGCGAGGTCCTCGCTGGCGAAGGATGCGCCGCCGAGGCCGTCGCGTCCGGTCGAGCTGCCGACGAGGACGAGTTTGTTTCCGGCCTTCTGTGCGACGGCCGTGACGAGGCGGTCGGCCGAAAGCAGGCCGACACAGGCGACGTTGACGAGGGGGTTGCCTTCGTACTTCGCGTGGAACGATGTCGCGCCCGTGACGGTCGGGACGCCGATCGCGTTGCCGTAATCTGCGATTCCTTCGACGACACCGTCGAGGAGGTACCGAGAGTGCTCTTCGTCGAAATCACCAAAGTAGAGGCAGTCTGCGAGCGCGATGGGGTACGCACCCATCGAGAGCGTGTCGCGGACGATGCCGCCGACACCCGTCGCCGCGCCGTCGTAGGGGTCGACGTACGAGGGGTGGTTGTGGCTCTCGATGCCGAGGGTGATGTACGTATCTTCGTCGAGCGAGACGACAGCAGCATCGTCACCGGGGCCGATGACGACCTGGTCACCTTCCGAGTCGAATGCCGACAGAAGTGGGCGGGACGACCGGTAGGCACAGTGTTCACTCCACAGGTTCTCGAAGAGTATCTCCTCGGCCGGCGTCGGGTCGCGGCCGAGTTCGGCGACGACGAGGTCGCGGTCCGCGTCGGAAAGCGTCATTCATTGGTATGGTCAGAACGCACATTGTAAACCCTTTCTATGTGCACAAACGTGCTCAAAAACAGCGTCGGTCGCCGACGATGGCTTCGTTGCCAGGTCAGGCCGGCGTGTACGGCGGCGATTCTGCTCGGATGATTTCGCTCAGTTCGTGCATCTCGTCTTCGAGGAGGACGAGTAAGTCGTCGATAGTGACGATGCCGCTGAGCTTTCCACCGTCGATGATTGGTGCCCGACGGACGCCGTGTTCGCGCATCTGGTGGAACAAGTCGTAGACGCCAGTGTCTGCGTCGACGGTGAACGGTTTCCCCGTCATGACGTCTTTCGCGGTCATTCCCTTCATATCACCAGTCGAAGCGACGCATTTGAGCGCGATATCTCGGTCTGTGACGATTCCCTCGATGGAGTCGCCATTGGCGATGACGACAGACCCGACCATTCTGTCTTCCATCAGTTTCGCCACGTCTCGAATCGGTGTGTCCAACTTCGCTGTTACTAGTTCGTCTTTCGGTCGTGCAATGTCACGTACAGTCATGTTCCTACTCCGGGGTGGCCCCACCACTCACGGCGGTGCCCACCGTACTGAATAGTTGTCTGGACAGATATTATTTCTATAGTCTTACATATTGTCCAATCTCGGTTGTATGTCCCGGTTCGAGGAAGTTCAGCCCGAATCGTCGCTCGTCAGAATCGCCTCAGTGTGCGTCTTCGACACGACTCGATAGAGCGTGATTCTGGATATCACGCTGCGGAACGGGACCGGGCAGCTTTTTTAGCCTCATTCGTTAGGATAGATTGTGTTATCGGTCGAGTTGCACTCGCATTCGTCGCTCTCGTACGACGGGCGAGACCCGGTCGAGCTCCTCCTCGAACAGGCGGCGGCGGTCGGTTTAGACGCACTAGCCGTCACCGACCACGACGAAATCAACGCGAGTCTCGAAGCAGTGGACAAGGCAGCAGACTACGGACTCGTCGGTATTCCGGGCATGGAAGTCACCTGCGCGGCAGGACACGTGCTCGCACTCGGTGTTCGCGAACTCATTCCGGCGGGGCTGTCGTACGACGAGACGCTCGACCGCATCCACGAGGCCGGTGGAATCGCAGTCATTCCCCATCCGTTCCAGAAGTCTCGCCACGGCGTCGCCCCGCACATCTCACGTGAGCAACTCGCCAACGCAGACGCAATCGAAGTCTACAACTCTCGACTCCTCACCGGAATCGCTAATCAGCGCGCAGAGCGGTTCGCGAAAGATCGGAACCTTCCGATGACCGCCGGCAGCGACGCGCACATAAGCGAGATGGTCGGGCAGGCAGTCACCGAAGTCGGCACCAACACGCGGAGCGCGGACGCCATCCTCGAAGCGATTACCGAGGGGCGAACGAGCGTGGTTGGGAGCAAGACACCGTGGCGTATCTCTTTCCAGCAAGCCGCCGGTGGCGCGAAACGCCGTGTGAAACACGCGCTGTCTGACCTCCTGTGATGCGCGGTGCGGACGAGAGACTCGTTCGACGGGCCCGCGAAACGCGTGACCCGCTCCCCGGGACTGCTGGATTTGCCGGTGAGCTAGACGGCCGACTCGTCCGCGACGTTCTCGGACGACAACCCATCTTCTCCGAGCGAGACGACCCTGCGACGTGGTCGTTCGACCACCGTGACCTCACCGACGCTGTCGCCGTTCCGCCGGGGCACGCCCGCCAGACGACCGGTGACGGGCAAACTGCCGACGAACAGCTCTGGTCGCTCCCATCGCCAGCAGCCACGACTAACATCGAAACGGCGCTTGCCGCGGTTCGAGACGCCGTCTTGGAATCAGTGCGGGCCATCTCCGACGACGGCCTCGCCGTCGCATTCTCGGGCGGTGTCGACTCCGCTGTCGTCGCCGCAGGCGTGCCGGACGCACCGTGTTACGTCGTCGGGTTCGAGGGGTCACACGACATCGCCGCCGCCCGCAACGCCGCCGACGCGATGGACCGCGACCTGCGCGTCGTCGAACTCACACACGCCGCAATCGAGCGTGCAGTCCCCGAAATCGTCGACGCCCTCGGCCGGACCAACCCGATGGACATTCAAATCGTCCTTCCGCTCTATCTGCTCGCCGAACAGGTCGCTGCGGATGGCTACGACCGACTCGCAGTCGGGCAGGGTGCGGACGAACTGTTCGGCGGCTACGCCAAAGTCGCGAAAGCACCAGACGACCCACGGGTCGAAGCCGAAACGGTTCGCGGCGCGGCACGCGAGATGGTTCTCACCCTCCCCGGCCAACTCGAACGAGACGTGCTCACCCTTCGGGCGGCGGGCGTCGAACCGGTCGCACCACTCGTACACGACAGCGTCGTTGAGGCAGCGCTCCCATTGCCGGGTGAGCTACTCGTCGCCGACGGCCGGCGAAAAGTCGCGCTCAGAACCGCCGCAGCAGAACTGCTCCCCGAGTCTGTCGCCGAGGCGGACAAAAAAGCAGTCCAGTACGGCACCTACGCGTCTCGCGAACTCGACCGCCTCGCCCGACAGGCCGGATTCAAACGCCGGATGGAGAACCACGTCCAGCAGTACGTGGAATCGCTGTTGGAGTAGTCTGTCTCGGGCGTCTCTCCGTTACGAATTTCCGTCAACGACTTCGATAGCGTCCAGTGAGAACTGCACCGTATCCGGGTCGATATCGCTCTCGCGGAGGTCTTCAGGGTCGTACCACGCCCACACCTCTGGGTCGGCCTCACCCGGTGCAGGGTCGATGTCGCGAGAGTCCACGTGGGCGTAGTAGATATGGTCGATGTGCTGGTGGCCGACTGTTCCGTCGTCGTGGACGTTGATGTCGTAGAGCATCTGCTGGCGTGGCTGCGGGAGCGTCTCACCGGCCGGTGCGGGAACGTCGTCGGTGTCGTCGACGAGTGTAGGGTCGAGACCCGTCTCTTCGCGGACTTCGCGGAGACCTGCTTCGTGCGGGAGTTCGTCTCTGTCCACGTGGCCACCCGGCGGGATTCGGATGCCGAGACGGTCGTGTCGATGGAGGGCCACAGCACCGTCGTTGACGATATAGACTGTCGCCGTGAAATGTCGCGTCGTCTCCATGGACGAAGCTCTAGGGGATGGCGTATCGGTGTTGCGGAAGCATCCGTTCGATACGGACGGTGAAAATCGAGGGCGAACTACGGCATCTGAATCTGCTCTTCCGCTTCGAGCAGCTCGTGGTAGCGATTCCGGATGGTGACTTCGGAGATGTTCGCAACGTCCGAAACCTCGTTCTGGGTCACCTTGTCGTTGGTGAGCAGCGAGGCAGCGTAGACGGCGGCGGCAGCGAGGCCGACCGGTGACTTTCCTGAGTGGACTGCCTGCTCTTTGGCGGTCTTCAAGAGTTGACGTGCGCGTCGCTCAGACTCGTCGGAGAGGCCGAGGTCACTGGCGAATCTGGGGACGTACTGCTCGGGGTCCGCGGGCTTGATTTCGAGTTTGAGTTCGCGGACGACGTACCGATACGTCCGGGCGATTTCGTCTTTCTCGACCCGAGAGACGGTCGTAATCTCGTCCAGCGAGCGTGGCGTACTCGCCATGCGGGCGGCGGCGTACAGCGACGACGTGGCGACGCCCTCGATGGACCGTCCGGGGAGCAAGTCGTCGTTGAGCGCCCGGCGATAGATGACCGAAGCCGTCTCGCGGACGCTATCTGGAAGGCCGAGCGCGGAGGCCATCCGGTCGATTTCGCCGAGTGCTTGCTTCAGGTTCCGCTCTTTCGAGTCGCGAGTGCGGAAGCGTTCGTTCCACGTGCGGAGACGTTGCATCTTCTCGCGCTGGCGCGACGAGAGCGAGCGTCCGTAGGCGTCTTTGTTCTGCCAGCCGATGTTGGTCGAAAGCCCCTTGTCGTGCATCATGTTCGTCGTCGGTGCACCGACGCGGGACTTACTGTTTTTCTCCGAGGAGTTGAACGCTCGCCACTCAGGGCCGTGGTCGATCTCGTCTTCTTCGACCACGAGGCCACAGTCGTCACAAACCGTCTCTCCGTGCTCCGTGTCAGAGATGAGCGTCGTCGACCCACATTCGGGACATACGACTGTCTCGTCGTGGCCGCGGCCGGCCACCTGCTTGCCGTCAGTTTTCTCGTTATCCTGCTTGCGCACGCGCGCGTCGTCGGTCGTAAATTGTCGGACACTATCTGTCATTTTGTGTGCGAGAGAAGCAACTGGGAACGGTCGTTCTCCGTCTATTCGTATCGACCCCGGTTACTTATATCTGACGGCAGCCAGACGACTGAATTCGGTCGAATCACGTGAACAGTTCAGTGGGTCGGTCTGGGCGAAGGCCATTCAGGAGGGAACCGAAAGGGCGCACACCGAAACCCTTACTCCCGGCCTCCGTTACCTCCGATATATGAGCGATACGCCCGTCGACGCCGACGAGGTACGACACGTCGCCGAGTTGGCACGAGTCGACCTCGACGAGGAGGAAGTCGAGGAGTTTGCGACGCAGTTCGCGGACATCCTCGAGTATTTCGATGCCCTCGACGAGGTTCCCGAAGTCGACCGTGAAGACGAACTGGTGAACGTGATGCGTCCCGACGAAGTCCGCGAGGGACTGACACAAGAAGAGGCGCTCTCGAACGCCGCAGAGACTGAAGACGGCTACTTCAAAGGTCCACGGGTGTCCTGATGTCGTTGAACGCATTCATCACGAAAGAGACGGTCGAGAGTGACGAGAACGGCCCCCTGAGCGGGAAGACGGTCGCCGTCAAGGACAACATCTCCACGAAGGGCGTCCGCACGACCTGTGGCTCTGCGATGCTCGACGAGTACGTCCCACCCTACGACGCGACGGTCGTCGAACTGCTGAAAGGCGCGGGCGCGACCATCGTCGGCAAGGCCAACATGGACGAGTTCGGGATGGGAACGACCACCGAAACCTCGGCGTTCGGCCCGACGAAGAACCCCGTGGACGAATCGCGCGTCCCCGGCGGGTCCTCGGGCGGTTCTGCCGCGGCCGTCGCCGCCGGTGAAGCCGATCTCGCACTCGGGTCCGACACGGGTGGCTCGATTCGCTGTCCCGCCGCGTTCTGTGGTGTCGTCGGCATCAAGCCAACCTACGGCCTCGTCTCGCGCTACGGCCTCGTCGCATACGCGAACTCCCTCGAACAAATCGGCCCGATTGCACCGACTGTCGAAGAGGCAGCAGGCCTGCTCGACGTCATCGCCGGCCCAGACGAGCGAGACGGCACCACCCACGACGAAGGTGCCGACTCCGACTACGCCTCGGCCGCGACCGGCGACGTAGAGGGACTCACCATCGGCGTCCCGACGGAACTCGTCGAGGGTGCCGACGAGGGCGTCAAAGAGGCCTTCTGGGCCGCACTCGACGAACTCGAAGCACAGGGTGCTGAGTACCACGAAGTTAGCATGCCGTCCGTCGAGAAGGCTGTCGCTGCCTACTACGTCATCGCCATGTCCGAGGCGTCTTCGAACCTCGCACGCTTCGACGGCGTCCGCTACGGCAAATCCGGTGGCTACGAGGGCAACTGGAACGACGCCTTCGCCCGCGCTCGCGAGGAAGGGTTCGGCCCAGAAGTCAAGCGCCGCATCCTCCTCGGCACGTACGCGCTCTCCGCAGGCTACCACGACAAGTACTACGCGAAGGCGCAGGACGCCCGCGCGTGGGTCAAACAGGACTTCGACGCGGCGTTCGAAGACGTGGACGTCGTCGCATCGCCGACGATGCCCGTCCCGCCGTTCAAACTCGGTGAGAGCCTCGACGACCCACTGCAGATGTACCTCGCCGACGCCAACACCGTCCCGGTGAACCTCGCCAACCTCCCCGCCATCTCCGTCCCGGCGGGCGAGACGCAGGGCCTTCCGGTTGGCCTCCAACTCATCGGTCCGAAGTTCGACGAAGAGACGATTATCCGCGCGGCGTCGGCCGTCGAGAACTAATTTTTCGAGGGGAGGTCCCCTCTCAATTACTCAGGACGGCCATTCGACCGTCGTCTCGGTCGAAACTCGTCCGTCGCGCCAGTTCAGTTTGAATCGCATCGGCAGTGGGGCATTGCCGCCGGTCAGTTTCGGTCGGTACGAGTACGTCCACGTCGTCGACTCGCCGGCTGAGAGGTCGAGCGAGACACGCTTGACTGGTGTGTAGGCTACGTGTGGTCCGACTCGATTGAGTGCACCGACGAACGTTCCGTCTGCCGACCCGACGTTTTCGATAGTCGCCGAAATCGACATCTCTGTTAGACTCTCTACAGTCTCCGGTGCAGTGACGTCGCTCACTGCGAACTCGGTCGGTGGACGAGCAAGCGTCTCCCGAGCGTTCGAACCGAGCGTGAACTGTCCACCGGGGCCGCGAAACACTACGTCGGAGGATTCGAGTGGCTTGGGGACTCGGGAGACGAGATAGCCAGACTGTTTGGAGTCGTCCTTGAATGCACGACTCCCGTACGCCGGCCCGCGACCCCACAGGTGACCGTACGCCGGTAAGTCGTCCGGCGGAATCGGCGAGAACTCGCCCTCGTCGGTCGAAAGTGAGAACTCCTCAACGGGTGGTCTAGATTCGCCACCGAGGAGGAGGGTGACGAGGACGAACTGTTCGTCTCTCTTTCCGACTGTCCCAATCGAATCCGGCGAGTTGAGACCGACGAGTTCCGGGGCGACTTCGACGTTCGAGACGGTGATGTCGGCGGGACTGGTCGTGGGTGGCGCAGTCGTCGTCTGATTCGCCTGCCTCGTGCTCTCGGGAGTTCCGGACTCACCTTCTGACGACGGTGCTTCGCTGAGACAACCAGCGAAGAGGGCGAGCGTGCTCCCACCGAGGCTGAGAACGCCTCGTCGGGAGTAACGAGTGGAGGGCATCGTTCACAGTCCGACCGCGGTCCGGAATAAGTTTTCAGGGAACTGACGACTCTGAATCCGACAGAGAGACTACCCCCTGAACAGATTCATCACTTCGTCCGCCACGTCCGATTCGACGGCGAGAACGTACCGATGGCCTGCTTCGAGCACCGTGTCGGGGCCACCGAGTCTATCACCCCGGTAGTCGACGATGATGAGACTGCCGCGCGGGAGTCGAACTTCGTCGAGTCGCTTGCCGGCGACTGGTGCGTCGTCGGCGACTTCGACTTCGACGACTTCGACGCTCCCGGCGATGTCTTCGATGGTTCTGACGCCACCGTCTGCGATTTCGTTCGTCGCGGCACGGGCACCCAGACGTTCCGGGAAGACGATGCCATCGACGAACTCTTCGTACAGCTCGTCTGCCGTCTCGGAGATTCGCATCACAGTTCTGACCTCAGACATCCGCTGGGCGGCCATGCAGACGGCGAAGTTGGTCGTCTCGTCGTCGGTCAACGCGGCGACGACGTCGCTGCGCTCCGGTTGTGCCTGTCTGAGTATCTCGGGGCGGGACGCGTCGCCCTCGATGATGGTGGCGACGTATCTGTCGCCGAGTTCGGAAACGCGGTGCGAGTCGGACTCGATGATGACGACGTCGTGTCCCCGGTCGTCGAGGAGTTCGGCTGTTCTGAGGCCCATCTCACCGCCGCCGGCGATGATGACGCGTAAGTCGTGTGTTGCTGATTCAGACATGGGGTATCGTTCGTGTCGTGTTGAGGTAGTCGTCGCGGTGCTGTGGTCGGTTGTGCGTGGGTTCGTCGTGGTCGTGCGTGCGTTCGTTGTAGTTGTGCGTGCGTTCGTCGTTCGAGTCTGTCGCGAACATCAGTCGTCACCTCCGTCGGACGATTGGATTGGCTCCGGTTCCTGAATCTCGGGTGTCCCAGTGGGGCCGATGTCGTCCCGCCGTGACAACACGAGGTAGACGGCCCCGCCGAAGAGCAACCACCCGAGCGCCAGCAGCCACGTGAACGGGTCGATGAACAGTCCGAGTATCACGTTACAGACGATGCCGAGAACCGGCGTCACCGGATACCACGGCACTTCGAAGGGGCGCTGGAGGTCGGGTTGTCGGCGGCGGAGTCGAATCAACGCGTAGTTGACGATGATGAACCCCAGAAGCGAGAAGAGACTCGCCAGATTGCCGACGATACGAATCGGGACGACGAGGACGGCAACGAGCATCATCACCGCAGAAGCGAGAATCGCGACGAGTGGCGTTCCGTACCGGTGGTGGAACCGCCCGAGTTGCGCGGGTAACTGGCGTTCGCGACCCATCGCGAACGCGACTCGCGACGACCCGATGACGACGGCGTTGAGCGCGGATATCGTCGAGAACACTGCGCCGAAGGCGATAAGTGACGCACCCGTCCCGATTATCGGGAACGACGGCATGAACCCCTCTGCGGCCTGTGCGATGGCCGTCTCTCCTGCTCCGGCGAGGTCATCTGCGCCGAGTGTCCCGATTGCGACGAAGACCACGAGCAGGTAGACGACGACGGTGACGAGTACCGACAGTAAAATCGCTCTGGGGATGTTCTTCTTCGGGTTCTCCACTTCCTCGGTGACGGTGGCGATGAGGTCGTATCCCTGGAACGCGATGAACGTCAGCCCCATCGCGGGCAACACCGCAAGCGGCCCCTTGGTGAACAGCGGGTCGAACTCTGAAACTTTCGTCGCCGTCAGCCCGAACGCGACGAAGATGGCGAGGATGGCGATTTTGATGAGCGTAATCGCCGTCTCTCCCCGGCCAGACGCTTCTGTCGAGAGTGCGTTGAGCGCCACGAGGGCCACGACGGCACCAAGTGCGTACAGCACCGGTGGGCCCGGGAGCGTGTAGCCGTAGATGTGGCCGAATTCGAGGAAGTTCGACGCGAACCCGAGTGCGTAGAGCGACCCGGCAATCATGTACGTGAACCACCGGGTCCACCCCATGACGAAGGCGACGGGGGCCGAAAACACCTCGCGGACGTACGCGTAGCCGCCACCATTCCGCGGAATTGCCGACGCTAACTCTGCGTACGAGAGCGCTGTAAAAGTCGTCACGCCGCCGTTGAGTGCGAACGCTACGATGGCTGCAGGCCCCGAAATATCGACCGCCAGTCCGGTCAACACGAAGATCCCGGCACCGATCATCGCACCGATGCCGACCATCGTCGCGTCTAAGAGACTGAGGCTCACCGAGGGTTCACGCCCGCCGGAGTGACTCACGCCGCACCCCGCTCGACCCCGGTCAGTCGTCGAGTCGCCATACGTATGTAAGTGAACAAACAATACCCCCGATGATAAATGTCAGGGCGAAGTCAACCATACCGACGCCCGCTGCTGGGAGTGTGGTGACGTTGCGGCCCATCACCTACCTAAGGAATCATATGCGTGCTACTTTTTATGAGACGTGAACACGAGGATGAACGCGAACTTCAAAACGGTCGTCGATTACCGGACGAGTCTGGGCTTTCTCGGCTCTGTACTCAAGTATATGGCCCTCCCGCCGCTGTTGCCTATCGTTGTCGCACTCTACTACGGGGAGAGTCCAGTCCCATTTCTCGTCGCGATGGCCGTGATGCTCGTCGTCGGAGTTGGACTCGAACGACTTCGAACAGACCCGGACCTCGGCCACCGCGAGGCGTTCTTGATGGTGAGTCTGACGTGGCTTGCCGTCCCGCTCGTCGGGATGATTCCGTATCTCGTCGCCGGACAGGGAACCGTTGCGTACCCGGTCAACGCCCTGTTCGAGAGCATGAGTGGCTTTACGACCACTGGGGCGACGGTGCTCGGTGAGATTTCGTTTGAGCAACACTCCCGGTCGATTCTGATGTGGCGGCAGGTGACGCAGTGGCTCGGCGGGATGGGTATCGTCGTCCTGATGGTGGCGATTCTCCCCGAACTCTCGGTCGGTGGGGCACAGGTTATCGACCAAGAAGCGCCGGGACTGTCGATCGAGAAATTGACGCCACGGATTCGAGACACGGCACGCGCACTCTGGCAGATCTACATCGGCTTCACCGTCGCTGCCGTCTTCGTCTACTACGGCCTCCATCTCGCCGGCGTGGCACCGAACATGGATTTCTACAACGCGCTCGCACACGCGCTGACCACGCTCCCGACGGGGGGATTCTCTCCGGAGGCGCGAAGTGTCGAAGCGTTCTCGCCGGCGATTCAGTGGGCGATTACCTTCTTCATGATTATCGCGGGGACGAACTTCGCGCTCTTCTGGTACGTTCTCGCAGGCGAACCCGACCAGTTGACGAAAAACGCAGAGTTTAGAACGTATCTTCTGGTGATGGGCGCGGTGAGTCTGATTCTCGCGGTGCTCATGTTTACTGGCCTCGGCCTCGCCTCACTTCCAGCGAACATCGACCCGATACCCGGGAACGTCGAGCACTCGGTTCGGCAGGCCGTCTTCCAGACTGTCGCAATCGTCACCACGACTGGCTACGCCAGTATGGACTTCAATACGTGGGACCAGTCGGCGCAGACCATCCTCCTCCTGGCGATGTTCCTCGGCGGGTCCGCCGGGTCTGCGGCAGGGTCGGTCAAGATAATCCGGTGGTATCTCATCCAGAAGGCAACCGTCCGTGAACTCTTCACGTCGGTACACCCGGATGCGGTGCGACCGGTCCGACTCGCCGAGGAGGTCATCGACGACTCGACGATTCGCGGCCTGTTCGTCTTCACCATGACGTTCCTCGGTATCTTCGCCGTCTCGACGGTGCTCATCTATCTCGATAGCCTCCGAATCGGCCTCGAACTCTCCGGTATCGAAGCAGTCGGCGTCGCGATAGCCACCCTCGGCAACGTCGGGCCGGGCGTCGGTATCGCCGGCCCGATGAACAACTTCCTGCCGTTTTCGGACGCTGCAAAGCTCTATATGGTCTTCTTGATGTGGATTGGCCGACTGGAGATTCTCTCGGTACTCATCATCCTGACGCCGTCGTACTGGCGGGCGTGAAAACGCTGGGTGTCATCCGTCAGCCTCACCACCTTGGGTACCGCCCGCCTGCCTCACTGCGTCGGATACACCCGCCCGCCTCACAGCTCCGGAACCACCCGCCTTACAGACTGTGTTTGCCCGTCAGATGGCGGCGATGACTTCTTCGGAGACATCAGCATCGACGAGGAGAACCACGTGGTCTCCTGCCTCGATGACCGTATCTCCCCGCGGCGACACGAGTTCGCTCCGTCGCGCGATGGCACCGACGACGACACCCTTCGGAAGTCGTGGAATCGACTCACGAATCGGCGCACCCGTGAGTGCGTTGTCTTCACCGACTTCGACTTCGACGACTTCTGCCCGGTCGTCTTCGATGAAGGTAAGTTTCTCAGTCGGCTCTTCACGCGTGATTCGCGTTATCTCTTCGGCGGTCACGACACGGGGGTTCACCGCGACATCGACCCCAACTGCCTCGAACACCTCGCGGTACTCACCCGTCTCGACGACTGCAATCGTCTGTTTGACGCCGAGGCGTTTGGCGAGGAGCGAGACGAGCAGGTTCTCCTGGTCGCTTTCGAGTGCTGCGACGACGGTGTCTGCACTCCCGAAGTTCTCTCGTTCGAGCGCGTCGGTGTCGGTGGCATCGAACTGCAAGACGAGCGTTTTCGACAACTTCTCCGCGAGTTCGCGTGCGCGGTCGGGGTCTTCTTCGATGAGACGGGGTTTGATTCCCCGCTCTTGGAGCAACCGGGCGGTTTGGTAGCCGATTTCGCCCCCACCGACGACGAAGACAGTCTCGGTGTCGCCCGACGCTGCAGACGGAGACGCGGTCAATGCGAACTCGTGGACCCGCTCTGGCGGCCCGATGACGACGATTCGGTCACCGCTGTTCAGTGTGCTGTCGCCGCGAGGTAACTCGACGTCGCCGTCACGGAGAATCGCGGCGAAGGTGAGCAGGTCGAACTGGTCGGCCTCGCGGACCGTCTTTCCGACGAGTGGGCTCTCCTGACCGATTTCGAACTCGGCCATCTGGACGAGGCCGTTTGCGAACCACTCGGCATCGACTGCCGCGGGAAGGCCGATAATCTGGACGATGTCTTCTGCGGTGAGCAGGTTCGAACAGACCATGAAGTCGACGCCGAACGCGCTGGACTTCCGTTCCCATGTCCGCAGAAATCCGACCTGTTTGACCCGTGCGATAGTGAAGGCGTCTCCCAAAACTTTCGACGTTCCACAGGTCGCGAGATTCGTCTCGTCGTGGTCGGTACTGGCGATGAGCAGGTCTGCGTCTCCCACGCCTGCGTCCTCCAGCGTCTCGATAGACGCCCCGTCTCCCTGTATCGCGAGCACGTCGAGTGAATATTTTAGTTCCTCGACGCGGTCTGAATCAGAATCGACGACGACCACGTCGTGTGCATCTGCGAGGCTCGCTGCGATGTTCGAGCCAACTTCTCCCGCGCCGACGATGACTACGCGCACGACTGACTCCCTCGCGTCCGTTCCATACTCTGACGTGAGGTAGCACTCCCATCAACATTTGTGCTCCGGCGACTCGAATCGACATCGAACGGGGCTCCCGACCGAGGCGAAAACTGCGTCGCGATTACCGACGCCAGTACTCGGGCGTAAAGAGGACGAAGACGGGGAGAATCTCCAGTCGGCCCATCCACATCAGCAGCACCATCCACAGTTTCGAACTGTTCGAGAAGTCGAGGTAACTCCCCATCGGGCCGACGGTACCGAATCCCGGCCCGACGTTTCCGAGCGTCGCCGCGACGGCACTCATCGTCTCCAGCACACTCAGTTCGAGGCCGGTTCGGACGGCATCGAGGTGGAGCAGGCCGGTCGAGACGAAGAACAGCACGAGATACAGGAGCGTAAAGGCGTAGATACCACGAATCGCGCGTTCGTCGACGGCACGGCCTGCGAGTCTGACGGGACGAATCGCTTCGGGATGGGCGGTGGTGAACAACTCCCGCCGGAGTGATTTCACGATGACGTACCAGCGAACGATTTTGATGGCTCCACCGGTCGAACCGGCCGACCCGCCGATGAACATCGCAAAGAGCAGCCCGTACTGTGTCGTCGAACTCCACGCGTTGAAGTCCATGCTGGCGTAGCCAGTCGTGGTGACGATAGAGACCACCTGAAACGTCGACTGGCGAAGCGACGGTTCGATATGCCCGACGATGGCGAGTTGTATGCTGTCAAGATAGCTCTGGTCGAACGTCTCACCTATCGGTGCCGCGGAAACGAGACCGCCTCCCAGGAAGAGCACGCCGGCGAGAATGGCCGAGATGACGCCGATGACGCCGAGATACGATTTGAACTCCGTGTCTCGAACGAGGCGCTTCGGGTCGCCCGTCAGCACGTGCCAGAAGAGCGCGAAGTTCGTCCCGGCAGCGACCATGAAGGGAATGATGACCCACTGTGCGGCCGCAGAGAACGCTTCGATACTTCGCGCTTCGGGCGAGAACCCGCCAGTCGGCATCGTCGTCAACCCGTGAGCGATGGCGTTGTACACGTCCATATTGGGTGCGTTGCCGGTGACGTGAAGACCGTAGAGGAGGACGATTTCGAGGACGGTGAGTCCGAGGTACGCACCCCAGAGCGCACGCGCCGTCTCGGCGATACGCGGGGTGAGCTTTTCGATACCGGGGCCGGGTGCCTCCGCGTCCATCAGTTGGGCACCACCGACCGAGAGTTCGGGAAGAATGGCGACGGCGAGGACGACGATACCCATCCCGCCGAGCCACTGGGTGAGTTGTCGCCACATCATGATGCTGCGGGTGTGCGACTCGAACGAGATATCGCCGAGCACCGTCGCCCCAGTGGTCGTAAAGCCACTCATCGTTTCGAACAGTGCGTTCACCGGGTTCCCGAGAGTCGAGTCGGGGTGGAGCGCCGGCATCACGAAGGGGACGCCGTGGGCCTCGATGAGAAACGGGATCGCACCGACGAGCGTCACCGCGAACCAGGTCGATGCGACCATCAGAAAGCCCTCGCGTGCGCCGATATCGGGCTCTTCGGCGAGTCGTTCGAGTCCCATCCCAACCAGAACGGTGATGGCCATGGTGACGACGAACGGTATCACCGACTCCCCGTAGTAGAGCGCGACGACGAGTGGAAAACAGAGAGGGGCTGCGAGATATTTCAGAACCGTCCCCACGAGACGAAGGCTTGCTTTGTAATCGACGCGCAGTTTCATCCGTGAGCGAACGTTCCGGACGCAGGGTTCTTCCCTGTTCGGGTTCGGACCCGCCTACGAGAGCATGTGACGTGGTAACTGGTCGAACTGTCGGGAATACGCTCGGAGGCCAGTGAGTCGGCCTTAGAGTTTCGGAGCGACGTCGCCGATGACGGAACTGTCGGCGAAGACGACGACGTGGTCGCCCGGTTCGATGACGGTGTCACCGCGGGGCGTGATGAACTTGCCCGCGCGGGTGATTGCACCGATGACGACGCCTTGCGGGAGCGACGCCACCGACTTCCGAATCGGCTTGCCAGCGAGGACGCTGTTGGTATCGACTTCGATTTCGAGCACTTCTGCCTTGTCGGATTCGATGAGTGCAACGTTCTCTGCGCCGCCTTCTCGCGTGAAGCGTGTAATCTCCTCGGCGACGACTTCGCGCGGACTGACACCCACGTCGACGCCGACTGCTTCGAACAGTTCGACGTACGGCGTGGTGTCGATGACGGCCACGGTCCGTTCGACACCGAGACGTGCCGCGAGCAACGAGACGAGTAAGTTCTTCTCGTCGGATTCGAGCGCCGAGACGAGCAAGTCGGCGTCACCGATGTACTCCCGTTCGAGGAAGTCGATGTCGGTGGCATCGCTCTCCATGACGATGGTGTTGGGCAGGTCTTCGGCGAGTTCGCGGGCGCGCTCGGGGTCCCGTTCGAGCAGTCGCGGTTTGAACCCGCGTTCTTCGAGGAGGCGAGCGACGTGGTAGCCGATTTCACTGCCGCCGACGATGACGACTTCTTCGGCCGCACCCGTCGCCTCTGCGGGCGAGATGGTCTCGGCGAACCCCTGAACACTCTTCGGGCTCCCGATGACGACCACGCGGTCACCGGGTCGGATGATGGTGTCACCACGGGGAATCGTCACTGCACCGTCGCGGAGAATCGCGGCGAAGGTCAACGAGTCGAATCGGTCCGCCTCGCTGACGGTCTGGTCTGCGACCGGACTCTCGTCGTCGATCTCGAACTCGGCCATCTGCACTTTCCCATCCGCGAACGGGTCGACGTCGCGCGCTGCAGGGAGGCCGACGACCCGGACGATGGACTCTGCGGCCAACAGATTCGTACAGACCATGAAGTCGACGCCGAAGGCCTTCTCGGAGTGTTGCCACGTCCGGAGGTACTCGGTGTTCTTGACGCGGGCGATAGTGAACGCCGACGAGACGGCCTTTGCGGTGGCACAGACGACGATGTTCGTCTCGTCGTCGTCGGTGGAGGCGATGACCATGTCGGCGCGTTCGATACCTGCTTCTTCGAGCGTTCCGACCGAGGTGCCATCGCCGTGAATCGCCAGCACGTCGAGTGAATAGTTCAGCTCGTCGACCCGTTCGGGGTCGCAGTCGACGATGACGACTTCGTGCGTGGTGTCCAGGTCCGCGGCAATCGACGACCCGACCTGACCGGCACCGACGATAATTACGCGCACGTTGGACCAACCCTTGTCATACCTCTCCGTTGGACTGCGGGCGCGTATGTGCATTTCCCTTCGTCTTCCGGTACGGTGGACGATACCGCACCCCCCGGCAAACAGCACACCGGCCGTTCGCCGCACTCGGGTTCCAGCGGATGCGACCTCGGTCGAGATTCATCTTCGATTACTGGTGTTAATCGTGATGTCGACGTGGCGAGGGCGGCCCTCGATGTCGGCGACGATTCGTTCGACGATGTGCTCTGCTTCGGTCTCGAGGACCGGTTTCAACTTCTTGATGACCCAGCGGAGTGAGACGAATCGCGGCAGGTCGATATCGCCCGCCGAGACAGTGCTCGGGTCGTATTCGACTTCGAAGAAGACACGAGAGGCCGTCTCGGCGTCGACAGGAGCGTCGGACGGGAGTTCTTCGAGTTCTTCGATTCGCCACCGACCAACCGCGTGAATATCTTTGGTGACGACCCAGTCGATACGATGTGGTGGCGTCATGTCTGTCACCTTCGACTCGGCGGTGTAGTGCAACTTCCACCACGTGAAGTACAGTCGATATCTGGTCCCCGGCGTTCCGTCGCCTCGTTTTCGCACCTCTCGAAGGTGGTCAGAGTACTCCGCGTATCGCGGAAAATCGACGAGGCACTCGTATATCTCTTCGGGGGGCAAGTAGACGACGGTACTGACGGCAATCTCGTCCACGAACTTCGATGTGTCCGGGGCGAACTAAGCCTTGTGGACTACTGTCACGGTGTCTCACGACGAGTCCACGGGGTCTGTGGACAGCATCGCAATCTATAATTCAGGCGTCTAAGGACGTATACTCGTAATGGTGGGGGCGACCCTGCGGGACATCCGGGCGGCGATTCAGTCTCTGTCGTGCCCGGATGGTGACTTCGAGGTGGTGTGTGGTCGCAGTGGCATCGCACCGTCAGCAGTCGCAGGCCTGGCGTTCGAAGACCGGCACACGGCCGGCGAAGCGGCCGAACTCGCGGGGAGCTATCGGTCCGCACTCAGACGCTACGACCCGACACTCCCGTTCGACGACCCGCTGGTCCACGAGGTGTCGCCGACGCCGATCGTCCCACTGCCGACGACGCCGGAGGACGAACAGACGCGGTTTTCGCTCTTCTGTCACGACATCTCTGGTGCGGTGTTCGAGTCGCTCTCTGCGTTAGGCCACCGCGAGGTCGAATCTGCCGCGATGGAGACGTATCTCACGCTCGCCGAAATCGTCGGCGACGAGGCCGACTTCTGTCTCACGATGGTGTGGAGTCTCATGAGCGAGATGGACGTTCGACTGTCCGACGCCGAACAGACGGAAGTCATCGAACGCGCCGCAGACATGTTCCCTCGACTCCGCACGCCGAATCCGGTCGGAGCGACGCTCCGTCACCTCGAATCCGTCGGATTCATCGATGGCTACGCTGCCCGCCCGATTCCGTCCGCCGGAGACGCCGAGGACGACGGCGGCGACGACGCTGACCGCCGGTGCTGGGAGTGCACGTTCGGTGAGTACACACTTGCAGAACGAACCGGACGAATCCCGACGCTCCCCATCGCAATCGACCTGCTGCGACGTGTTCCCGGGAAGTCGGTCCGGTTCATCGACGGCGAAGCGCTCTCTGAGTCGCGGTGGCGGCTTCGCGTCCACATCTGCCACGCGGGCGAGTCGGACGGACTCGTCAGTGTCGACGTCGCAGAGAACCGCTGGCTCAACGATTCCGGTCTCTCGCTCCATCAAGATTGAGCACCCACTCCGGCGACGACAATCGCGTCGTTTTATTCGCCTCTCGTCGAAGCGGTGGTATGGACGAGACGAATCCACGTGACGTACTCGTCGTCGGCGGGGGCGTCGCAGGGCGCACCGCAGCGACGTTTCTTGCCCGTGCTGGCCTCGACACGCTGGTCGTGAACGCAGGCGAATCGATCGTGCGACGGAACGCCCACTTAGAGAACGTTCCCGGATTCCCTGCCGGCGTCAACAGCAGACTGTTCACCGACTTGCTCGACGAGCAGGCGACCCGTGCCGGCACGGAGACGCTCACTGGCCGCGTCGTCGCACTCGACGTACTCGGAACCGACAACGACCCACTGTTCGGCGCGACGGTCGAAACCGACGGCGACGAAGACGATACCGTCGAACTCACGGCGACGCGCGTCGTCGCCGCGTCGTGGTCCGACGCGTCGTATCTCGAAGCAACCGGGTGCGAACTCAGACAGGCGGGGTCGAAGACGTACGTCGAGGTCGACGAACTCGGTCGGACGAACGTTCCAGGTCTGTACGCCGCCGGCCGACTCACAGAAATCTACCACCAGACGGTCATCGCCGCTGGTGACGCCGCTGAGACGGCAATCACGCTGATTCACGACTCTGAGACGCCGTTCTACAACGACTGGGTCGCTCCTGAGGGCTACTTCACCGGCCGTGGCCGGGAGGTTCCACCGGCGTGCGAAGAGATAGATGCAGACGAGCGCGAGCGCCGCGAAACCGAGTCGCGTGAGGTCATGCGTGCGTTCTTCGCCGAGCGACATCCGGAACCGCAACGGACGCATCCGAGTCTCGTCGACGACGAACTCGGCCGACTCGACGAGTAGCCGGATTCTCGCTCTCAGACGCGAATCCTTTTAACCGATAGCGGGCGCAGAGACGAGTGAATGCTGGAAGGTGTCAACGTCGCACTCGGGGTGACAGGGAGTATCGCGGCCGTGAAGGTCGTCGAGTTGGCGCACGAACTCCGCCGACAGGGCGCGTCCGTGCGAGCAGTGATGACTGGCGCTTCGACGGGTATCATCCACCCGTGGGCGGTCGAATTCGCGACCGAGAACGACGTGGTCACCGAGATAACCGGCCGCGTCGAACACGTCGAACTCTGTGGTCGCGACGGGTGGGCCGACGTGTTCCTCGTCGCACCAGCGACGGCCAATACGGTCGGCAAGATGGCCGCCGCCATCGACGACTCACCGGTCACGACGTGCGCGACAACCGCGCTCGGGGCGGGCGTTCCGGTCGTCGTCGCCCCTGCGATGCACGAACCGATGTACGACCACCCGGGCGTCCTCGACGCCATCGACCGCGTCGAATCGTGGGGCGTCGAGTTCGTCGACCCGCGAATCGAAGAGGGGAAAGCCAAGATTGCCACCGAAGACGCCATCGTCACGGGCGTCGCGAAAGCGGTCACGGAGCAGACGCTCGCCGGGAAGTCCGTGGTCGTCACCTCCGGGTCGACCACCGAATCTATCGACCCGATTCGAACGCTCTCGAACCGTGCGTCGGGGCGGACTGGCCGCGCCGTCGCGCGCGCCCTCTCGATTCGCGGCGCGGACGTGACGGTCGTCCACGACGGACCAGCTGTTCACTACGCCGACGTGAAGCAGGTCGAATCTGCCGCCGAGATGCTCGCCGCTGTCGAGGCGGCGGTCGATGCCGGCACAGATGCACTCGTCTCTGCGGCGGCCATCTCTGACTTCACCGTCGAGGCCGCCTCCCAGAAGATTCGGTCGGGGGAGGCGCTCACACTGGACCTCGAACCCGCGCCGAAACTCATCGACACCGTCCGGGAGTCGCATCCGGACCTCACTATCGTCGGATTCAAAGCCGAGACCAGCGGCGACGACGAGTCGATGGTCGCAGAAGCACGACGAATCATGGACCGCGTCGGGCTCGCGTTCGTCGTCGCCAACGACGCGTCCGTCATGGGCGAAGACGAGACACGAGCACTCGTCGTTCGCGACGGCGAGACGAGCGAGTTCACCGGGTCGAAAGCCGGACTCGGCGCTCGGGTCGCAGCCGAACTCGAACTCGAACTGTAACGAGAAAAGAGACCGGCGACGAGAAAAGAGACCGACTGGACGCGCCGACGGTCAGTCGTCGCCGCCAGCGTCGCCTTCTCGCATCAGGTCGTTCTGTTCACCCGGCCACTGGACGCCGTTGAGGAACGGCACGCCCATCCGCTGGGCGGCCTGCGAAATCATGTGCGCGCCAGTCGGGGCAGTGAGGAACAAGAACACCACCGTCACGAGTGACATCAGTCCGTCCCCGGCGGGGAGGTAGTACACTGTCCCCGCGAGGGCGATGGACGCCGCACCGAGCGTCGTCGCCTTCGACGTGGCGTGCATCCGGTTGTAGACGTTGGGGAACCGGAGCAGGCCGATGGTCCCGACGACGAGGAAGAAATTCCCGACGAGCGTCAACAGGATGACGAGGGCCGCACGGACGGGGCCAACCGTCACAGCGGCCGCGCTCTCTGCGGTCATTCGACGATGTCCCCCTCCGTGACGTATCGCGCCACGGTAATCGTGCTGATGAAGCCGATGATGGCGAGGACGAGGCTCACACCGACGAAGTAGCCCTGCTGGGTCCAGATGGCGTACAGCACGGCGATGGCGACGACGTTCGTCCCGATGGTGTCGAGTGCGACGACGCGGTCAGGCACCGTCGGCCCGCGGATAACCCGATAACTCACGAGGAGCGTCAGGCCCGCTGCGAGGAGGAGGCCACCGTAGAGGATGGTCTCCATCACGCCGAGATACGCCGGTTCAGCCATTCTGTTCACCTCCTGCTGTGGCGACAGTGCGCTCATTCTTCTCCGTGACCCGCGCTTGCGGTGCCGGGTCGCCGGGTTTCAGTTCTTCGTCGAAGATGACGAGCGCGTAATCTTCCCAGCGGCGGATGGGTTCGAGGATGGCCGCCGGGTCGCTCCCGTCGATGCTGTGGACGTACAGTGAGTTGGTGTCGTCGTCGTAATCCATTGTCAACGTCCCCGGAGTGAGGGTGATACTGTTCGCAATCGTCGTAATCGCAAGCGGCGTGCGCACGCGGAGCGGGACTTCGACCACGGCCGGATCGATGGGCATCGACGGCGACAGTGTTCGCCGTGCGACGTCGACGTTAGCCGTGAGGAGTTCCCACAGGAACGTCGAGACGTACAGGATTGTGTACGGGGCGACGCGGATGCTGCGCTGGATGCCAGTTTCGTCGCTGTAGAACCGCCGGAAGAAGAAGGCGATTCCCATCCCGACGCCGAGGCCGATGATGAACTCTTCGAGGAGTCGCTGTGGCGTCAGGTCGACGCCGCGGACGAACAACCACAGGACGGCCAGCGCGAGGCCGGTTATTGGCCACCGACGACTCATCAGTGACCACCTCCCGATTCGAGGCCGACGCCCGGTCCGTGCAAGACGGCGTCGACGTAGGTGTTGGTGTCGAGTGCAGCGTGGGCCGCCGCATCGGCGACCTGGAAGACTGCTTCGAAGCCGATACCGAACCCGACTGCGGCGAGTGCGAGGACGACGACGGCGGTCACCTCTGTGGTGAGTTCGAGTCGTTCGAGTCCGCCGTTGCCACCGTCAGTCATCGCCGGAGTGGCCGGTCCGAGCGTCCAGCGTGCGGGGAGCGTCGCATCGACCATCTCGGTCGTGCGTCCCCAGAACACCTGATTCCACGCTCGGGTGTAGTAGGCAATCGTCAGAATCGCGCCGGCGAGCGCGACTGCGAGGGCGAGTGCCGACCCAGTCGCACCGGCGGCGAGCGCGTCTGCGGCCGACTGGAAGACGAGGAACTTGCCGAAGAAGCCCGAAAGCGGCGGGACGCCGATGAGCGTCAACGCGCCGAGGAAGAAGCCAGCGGCGAGGACCGGTGCCCGGTTGGCGAGGCCACCGAGGTCCGAAAGACGGTCACTGCCGACGACGTCCTGAATGGTCCCGCTGGCGAGGAAGAGGAGACTCTTCGCGAGTCCGTGGTTGAACGCGTAGACGAGCGCGGCAGTCACGCCGAGAAGTTCGACTGCCTCGGTCGGGGCCGTCGCGGCCACTGCCAGTGGGAGGACGATGAATCCGACCTGACTGATAGAGGAGTACGCGAGGATGCCGTCGAGGTCGTCGCGGCCGACAGCACCGATTCCGCCGAGGACGATGCTTACCGCCCCCATCGCGAAGATGACCGGACCGAAGAAGCCGAGGAACGAATCTCCAGTGATGCCGAGGAACGAGATGTCGAGCGACGCGGCGGCGAAGATGGTGAAGTAGAGGCGGATGATCGCGTAGACGCCGACTTTCTTCACGACACCTGCGAGCATCGCCGTCACTGGTGCCGGTGCGGCGCGGTACGCCGCAGGCACCCAGAACTGGAAGGGTGCGAGACCGGCCTTCAGCGCGAACACCGAGAACAACACGGCCGAGAGGCCGAGCACCGGCAGGAGTGCGATGTCGTACGCCGCCGGGTCGGCGAGGCGACGGGCCATGTCGGCCATGTTGAGCGTCCCCGTCGTACTGTAGAGCCCACCGATGGCGACGAGCATCACCGCGCTCCCGATGAGGTTGAGCACGACGTAGTTGAGCGCCGCGCGGGTGTGTTCGCGCCCGGAGTAGAACAGCACGAGGATGTAACTCGACATGAGCATCACTTCGAACCAGACGAAGAGGTTGAAGATGTCGCCAGTGAGGAACGACCCCGTCACGCCGACCATCATGAAGTGGTACAGGGGGTGGTAACTCAGTCGCTGGGCGAATCTGCCCATGAAGGCGATCGAGTAGACGAGTGCCACGAGGGACACCAGTCCGGCCAGACCCAGCATGAACACCGAGAGGCCGTCTGCGACGAGTGTGATACCGAACGGTGCGGCCCAGTCGGACACCTGATAGACCAGAATCTCCGACTCGCTTCCGAGCGGGAGCAACACGGCGTCGAACAACGCGACGACAGCGCCGAGATAGGCGATGCCGCCGAGGAGACTGACGGTCCGCTGGAGTATATCGCTCGGGCGCACGAGCAGCGTCAAAATCGCTGTCGCGAGCGCCACGAGGAGCGGTGCGATGACGAGCGTGCTCATCTGCTACTCCCTCCGAGTTCGTACATGTCGATGGTTCCGTGTTCCTCGTACACCCGGTAGGTCAAGACGAGGGCGAGTGCCGTCGTCCCGAATCCGATGACGATGGCGGTGAGCACCAGCGCTTGGACGAGTGGGTCGGTCGGTGCGGGGCCGCCGCCGCCGTGTCCCGAGAGGATGGGCGCGAGTCCGTCGAACCCACCCATGGTGACGAGATAGACGTTCGCTGCTTGACTGATGATGCTGACACCCCAGACGACGCGAACCACGTCGCGTCGGAGCACGAGGTACGTACCGATGCTGAAGAGGACGCCGAGGACGCCGGCGAGGAAGACTTCGGTCATTCGTTCCCCACCTCCCCGACGATCGTGAGCAGCCCACCGACGACGGCGAAGAAGACGCCGAGGTCGAACGCGAACGCGCTGGCGAGTTCGAGTTCACCGTAAATCGGGAGGTGTTCGAGGAAGAGAACCCCCTGCGTCAGGAACGGGAAGTCGTACAGGATGGGTGCGAGACTCGACCCGACTGCGAGCGCGAGGCCGAGCGACGCCATCCAGCGATAACTCTCGACGAGTTGGTGTTGGTCCGACCCGTCGGGGGAGATGTCGAGAACCTCCCGCTGGAGGTAGTCGAGACCGAAGATGACGTACACCAGCGCGAAGGCTGCCGCCGCGAGGACGGCACCGATGAATCCGCCGCCGGGCAGGTTGTGCCCGCGGAAGAGGAGTGCGATGGCCGTCACCAGGATGATGGGGACGGAGATGCGAGCGACGGTCATCGAGATAACCGTCGTGCGGCGCGAAGAACCAGTCATTGGCTCTCACCCTGTCCTCGCATTCGAATCAGCGTCAAGATGGCGAGCGACGCCATCACGACGACCGAAATCTCGCCCATGGTATCGATTCCCCTGAAGTCGACGAGAATAACGTTGACGATGTTCGACCCTCCACCGAAGTCGGTGAAGACGGGCCCGTGTTCGGCAGGGACGCCTGCACGGGCGACGAAGAAGTCCTTGAGGAGCGGGTCCGGCGAGGCGTCCGTCGAGAGGAGGACGGTGAGGAACACCGTCGCACCGACGGCCACCGAGAGAACACCGTCACGAAGTGAGACGAATCGGTCGGGTGCGTCGCCGTAGAACGCCGGGAGGCGGTCCAAGACGAGCAGGAAGATGACCAACACGAGCGTCTCGACGGTGAGTTGCGTCAGCGCGAGGTCCGGCGCGTCGGCGAGGATGTAGAAGATTGCGACCATGAATCCGACGATAGAGAGCGTCAGCACGCCAGCGACGTGCGACGGCGCGATGTCGACGGCGAACGCACCGACGAGTGCGACCAGGAGGACGAGGACGATGGGGAGTGAGACACTGAGACCGGAAATCGCCGGCATCGACACGCCTGCGACGGCGTAGCCACCCAGTGCGAGAGCGACGAATCCAAACAGACCCCACGTCGCGTACGTGCGAAGGAGCCCGGTCTGAATCTTGGGCGTCGTGACGACGCTGACTCTCGTCAGGCCTTCGACGAAGTTGTCGTACCACCAGTTCGCACGGACCGGCCCGCGAAGTATCGCGTTGATCGCGTCGTGGATGCGGTCGTAGAACGGGAACGAGATGGCACCGACGGCGATGGTGACGAGGCTCATCAGGACGTACGGCGTCAGTTCCGTCGGGAAGTGCACCGAGAACGAGTGGGCTTCACCGGGGGTGACACTTCCGTACACGGACCCGATGAGCGCCTCGATGAAGACGTTCGGCGCGGCCGAGATGGCGAGTACGAGAACGCCGAGGATGGCCGGTGGAACGAGCATCACGACCGGTGGTCGGTGGACGTGTCCCAGTTCCGCCGGTTCGTCGCCGAAGAACAGCGAGGCGAACTTGATGGAGTAGAGGAACGTGAAGACGCTCCCGAACACTGCAACGACCGGGAAGATCCACGCGAGTCCACCTGCGTCTTTGGCGGCGTAATAGGTCGATTCGAAGAGCAGTTCTTTGGAGTAGAAGCCGTTGAACGGCGGGAGGCCCGCCATCGACAACGAGGCAACGACGGCGATAACACCAGTGAAAGGCAGGTGTTTTCGAAGCCCACCGAGTTTCTCGATCTGTCGCGTCCCCGCTTCGTGGGCGATGATACCCGCGACGAGGAACAGTGCCGCTTTGAAACTCGCGTGGTTCAGGATGTGGAACGCGCCGGCTTCGGCACCGTAACTGTTTGCGAAGCCGAACGCGCCGATGATGAGTCCGAGGTGTGAGGCAGTCGAGTACGCCAGTAGTTCCTTGATATCTGTCGCACTCACCGCGAGGATCGCAGCGACAGTCATCGTCAAGAGACCGAGAACGGCGAAGACGAGCGTCCAGTCACCGAGAACCGCCGCCTCTTCGGGGAGGAACAGCGGTCGGAAGCGACCGACGAGGTAGACGCCGGCTTTCACCATCGTCGCGGAGTGGAGGAACGCAGAGACGGGCGTCGGTGCCTCCATCGCGTTCGGAAGCCACACGTGGAACGGAACCTGTGCCGACTTCGTCGCCGCCCCGAGTCCGACGAGGAGTAAGACCGGAACGAAGAGGGCAGACGCCATCAGCACCTCACGGATGGCGTCGGCGTGTTCGATGAGGAGTGGGATGCTGTAGGTCGTTCCGTCGATGACCGTCGTCTGGCCGGATGCCCACACGAGAAGGATGAATCCGACCAGCATGAACAGGCCACCAGAGACGGTGATGATCATCGACTTCCGGGCGGCGTACTGGGACGCCTCCTCGTCGGTGTAGTGGCCGATGAGGATGAACGACGAGAGGCTCGTCAGTTCCCAGAAGACGAACAGCGCGACGAGGTCACCTGCGAGTGCCACCCCGAGCATCGACCCCATGAACGCCAGCAACGTCGCGTAGTATTTCGCCTGACCCGGCTCGCCGTGCATGTAGCCCCCAGAGTATGTGAGGATGAGCACGCCGACGCCGCTGGCGAGGAAGGCGATGAGTAACGCCAACCCGTCTACGTAGAACGCCAGCGAGATGCCGAGCGAGGGAATCCAGTCGACCGAGACGGTTCCATGCGCCCCCGCGAGATATTGGTCCGTCACGAGGCCGAGTGTGACCAGCGCGACGGCAGCCGCAAAGTACGCCGTGCGTTCACCGAGTAGCCGATAGACGGCCGGGGTGAACGCCGCCGCGAGAAACGGCAGGAAGACGATTGCGAGGACGACTTCCAGTGTGGGTTGCACGCCGGAAATTGCGAGAAGCGCAGACTTAGGTGTTGCCAAACCCGATGACTCTGCAACGAACGTGTGACAGCGCTGCAGTCGCTTCTTCACGAACAGTTCTGACTTCAAGATTGTTCGTTTCAGGTGAAATTTTATATCCTCACACAGCGAGTATACGTATTAGAGCGCGACTCGTGCGTTGAATATCCGAGAGACACTGGTGTGCCGCTGGACGTTCCGAGCGAGTTCGTGTTCTGTGAACGACGAGTCTCGTTACTCGTGACCGAACGGTGTTCGATTCGGTGGTACCGAACACGTTCACGACGTTGCACCGACGTGGTGGTACGGTGAACGCCGTCTGCGAGTTCGTTCTCGAAGCTCGTCAGTCGAATCCACGGGTAAGATTCCATGGGAATGTGGGTTCGTCCACTATCGTACCAATCAGCGTTGACGAAATTGCGTGTCAGCTATCGTTAACGTGACCCTGTGTCAAGAAGCAGTGGTTGCAGTAATCGGCGTCCTCCGTTCGGCCCTCCCTGAATGAATAACACCTCAGTATTTTGGGGGTTCCCGCACGGGGCGCAACTAATTTATACACACATTCGGACTGATTCACCAGCAATGTCCGAGCGCGTATCGAGCGAGAAACTACTCGACATTCTCGGTGACACTGAGTCGAGAGCACTGCTCGTCTCGTTGCGCCAGAACTCACAATCCGCCAAAGAGCTGGGCGAAACGACTGACCTGTCGCTTCCAACCGTCTACCGAAGACTCGATACACTAGAGGAACTCGACCTCATTTCGTCGGCGACAGAAGTCCGTGCAGACGGAACTCATTACCGTCAATATATCTGCACGTTCGACAAATCGGTCGTCTCGTTGTCACCTGAGGGGTTCGTCGTGGAACTCTCAGTGGATGACCTGACGTCTGTCTCTAAAGCGCGCTCAGACGACGATTAGACCGTCGACTCGGGACAAACGACCCGAATCACTACCGCATCAATCGGCCAAAAGAACTATTATCTATGTGATTTTTCAGGCTCAGAAATTGCGCCTCCATATTTATTAGACCATCTGACAATCTGGATTTCATGACTGTTCCAGACGCGCGCTCCGGGCAGGGAGACGCGCAGCGTCAGGGCAGAGGGGGGACGCATGATAATTGACCCGTCACGGATGACATCCGTCAACGGACCCGGTCCGAATAGCGATGTCGCAATGGGAGCGATTCAGAAGACGGCAGAGGGGGCCGTCCCACTGGTCGCTGTCTACGGTGCGACTGCGTTCGACCTCTTCCACGTGGGAGAGGCGGTCCGGAAGTCGTTCGGAAGTCGCGACGAACTCGTCGCACATCTCGGTGACCTCGCAGAAGAGACGCGAAGGGAGTTTATGGAACGTGGGTTGTTCTCCGGGCTGAGCCCGGTCCAAAATAGCGTCGAGTTCCGTTTCGAAGAACGGGCTGACCACGGTGTCCTGCAGGTGTACTGCGGCGGACGTGGGATGCTGCTCTTCACCGCGCTCGACGAACCGGTCGAACCCCTCGTTCGAACGGCGTCGAAGCTTCTCGGCGGAATGTAATCACACTCGGGGCGCGTCCCCGAGGTGTATTCGACTGCTGACTGGCGAGACGACGCCGTGACAGACTGCGGTCGGTGTCAGTGTCAGTGCTGGGCTGCTGTCGGTGTCGGTGTCGATACCATCGGTCGCGCACGAATCGAATGAGAGGTGATATCGCGCGACGTGTGTCGTCGTACCCGGCGGACGACGAACCGCCACATTTTATGCCTAACCCGGGGAACGAGCGACATGGACCAGTTGCGTCAGTCCCTTCTCGACGCCCCAATCATCGAAAAAGGCGATTACCAGTACTTCGTCCACCCGATTAGCGACGGTGTCCCGATGCTGAAACCGGGACTCCTCCGCGAAATCGTCATCAAAATCATCCGCAAAGCCAACCTCGAAGACGTCGACAAAATCGTCACCCCGGCCGCCATGGGCATCCACATCTCTACCGCCGTCTCGCTCATGACGGACATCCCGCTCGTCGTCATCCGAAAGCGAGAGTACGGCCTCGACGGTGAGGTTTCGCTCCACCAGCAGACCGGCTACTCCGAAGGCGACATGTTCATCAACGACGTGAACGAGGGCGACCGGGTTCTCGTCCTCGACGACGTGCTCTCGACCGGCGGCACGATGAAAGCCGTCCTCGACGCACTCGACCACATCGGTGCGGACGTCGTCGACACCGTCGCCATCATCAAGAAGGCCGGCCCCAACGAACTCGACGACTCCGAACACCACGTCAAGACGCTCATCAACGTGACCGTCGAAGACGGCGAAGTCGTCATCGTCGACGAACACGGCGACGACTGAACATCTTCCCCGAGGGCGCAGTCACGCGTTCCTCGTCATTTTACATCTCTTCACGAGCGGAGCGTTCCACGCGGTGACCGACAGCGGAATTGGCGCGCGCAACCGGCGTCTCGGTCGTGTCTGGGACAGCCACCGGTACCCACGCGGGATTTCCGCCTTCGGGGCCACTTTGTATCGTGGGGCCATAATCGGAGGCGATGACATCCGCACTTTTCATCGTCAGCGAAGAGGGATACTGGGGCGAGGAATGTATCGAACCGCTCACCACGCTTTCCGACGCCGGTGTCGACATCACCGTCGCTACACCGACGGGAAGCGCTCCCGTCATCGACGAACGCTCCATCGACCCGGAGAACGTCGGTGAGGAACTCGCCGAACACGTTCGAGAGGTGCACGAAACCGACGACCGACTGCAGAATCCCGAGAAACTCGCACGGGTCGACGCGCGAGACTACGACGCCGTCGTCTTCCCCGGCGGGCACGGAACCGAGTGGGACATCAACCAGGACCGACACGCTCGGCAGGCGCTTCTCACCGCCGTCGCCGGTGGCGAAGGAAAGGCACTCGTCGTCTGTCACGCCGTCGGCATCCTCGCGTTCACCCGTGAGGCAGACGGGTCGTTCCTCGTCGAGGGGCGTGACGTCACCGGATTCCCCAACGAGTGGGAAGACGGAATCGTCGACGACGACGACCTGATGCCCGACGGCCGAAAGCTCCCCTACTGGGTCGAAGACGAAGTGAAAGCCGTCGGGGCCAACTGGGACGCCGAACTCGACGCCGACACGAGCGTCACTGTCGACGGTGACCTCGTCACTGGACGCGGACCGGGGTCGTCTGCCGAGGCAGCACAGACGCTCTTAGACGAACTGGGTGTCTGAAAGGCGAAACCCACTGCAGCAGTCGAATCACTACTCGATTTTGAACACTGCTTCTTCGATACCTTCGCTCCGGCACTCGGGACACCGTGATGGATAGTTCACCGGGTCGTCGAAGGCGCTGAAGCCGCAGTTGAGACATTCGGGCGGTGCGACGAGAAACTGTTCGCCGTCGTCGCCGTGGACCGAGCGAGCGACGTGTTGGAGGTGGCCGTAGACGGACGAGGCCGGCACGCCGAGGTCCGTCGAGAGTTCTGACGCGGTTGCCGGGTCGGCACGGAGGGCGTCGGCAATACGCTGGCGAGTCGTCGCGGTGGACTCCCGGTCTGACATAGCCGTCGGTTGGGAGGCAGGGGGAAAATCCCTTCCGGCGTCTCACCGTCGGAAATGTCAGCAATATAGAGAGGATGCAAAAAGTCCTTCACTGAGTGGTGAATCTTGATGGGTATGAAAGCAGTCGTCCTTGCCGGTGGATATGCGACTCGTCTGTGGCCCATCACCAAACACCGACCGAAGATGTTCTTACCGGTCGGCGACCAGACGGTCATCGACACCATCTTCGAAGACTTGGAAGCGGACGACCGAGTCTCCGAGGTGTTCGTGAGCACGAACGAGCGATTCGCAGAGTCGTTCGAGGAGTATATCGAGGCATCACCGTACTCGAAACCGACGCTCTCTGTCGAAGAGACTCGCGCAGAAGACGAGAAGTTCGGCGTCGTCGGCGCGCTCGCGGAACTCATCGAGCGCGAAGAGGTGGACGAAGACCTCGTCGTCGTCGCGGGCGACAACCTCATCAGTTTCGACGTGGCTGACTTCGTCGATTTCTTCTACGAAAAGGAGTCGCCGTGTCTGGCGGCATACGACGTCAAAGACCCCGAGAAAGCGAAATCGTACGGCCTGGTCGAACTCGACGGCGACCGGGTGATTAGCTTCCAGGAGAAACCAGAAAACCCGAAAAGTACGCTCGTCTCGATCGCGTGCTACGCATTCCCTGCGGAGGACCTGCCGAAGTTCGACGACTATCTCGCCGGCGACAACAACCCGGACGAACCGGGCTGGTTCATGCAGTGGCTCCAGGAGAACGGCGACGTCTACGCCTACTCCTTCGACGGTGCGTGGTTCGACATCGGCACGGCACAGAGCTACCTCGACGCAGTCTCGTGGTTCCTCGACGGCGAAAACGTCGTCGCCGAGTCAGCAACAGTGACCAACACCGAACTCGGAGAGAACGTCCACATCATGGCCGGTGCAGAAGTCACAGACTCGTCGCTCGACGAATCTGTGGTCTTCCCGAACGCGGTCATCCGTGACGCCAGCCTGAAAAACTCGATCGTGGACGAAGGGACGACCATCGACAACCTCGACCTCTCGAACGCGCTCATCGGTGCGCACTCCCGACTGACGAACGAGTAGTTCCGACCGCGATTACGGTTCGTCATTCTTCGCGCCAAAACCGACAGTTCTTCGCGCCCAATTCGACGGTTCTTTGCATCACTCGCCCTGCGAGCGAGAGCGACCCTCACCCGAGATACGCGTCGGTGATGCGAAGTCGGCCGCGAGTTCCCTCCCACTCCGTCTCGTATTCGAGTTCGATGGGTCGATCCATGTGCGGGCCGTCGGTGACGAACGTCTCGAACTCGCCACCTTCGCCGAGGATGTGGACGCCGTATTTCTCGTTGAGTTCCTCGAGTTCGTCGAGTGCGTCGGAGGTGAGCGTTCGGCCGAGCCACGACTCGTCGAGGCCGTGCGCGGCGACCTGAATCAGCATGATTTCGAAGCCGGCGTCTATCATCGCCTCGCCGAGTTCGCGGGGGTCCTCTTGCCAGAGGGGTGCAAAGAGGTCGATACCGAGACGGTCGCACATCCCCTGAATGCGGTTCGTCTGGAACTCGCTCTCGATTGCGCCCGCGGTGACGCCCGCGAGGTCGATCTCGGACTGGAGTTCGGAGAGTGCTGCTTCGAGGGGTTCGAGTTCCGCGTCGCCCTGTTCGCCGGAGTCTGTCGCGTCGGTCGCTTCGAGGTCACCGGGATGCACGTCGATGAGTTCGACGCCGATGCTCTCGGCCGCGAGTGCGGTGAGGTCCGTCGCAGGGACGTGGTACATGTACGAGTCGTCGCTGGGGTGGACGGTCAGCAGATGGGTGACGTTCAATCCCTCTTCGAGCGCACGGTAGAGCGCCCACGAGGAGTCTTTGCCGCCAGAGAAGAGACTGACCCACTGGGATGCCATGGGAGCGATAACGGGTTGAGAGAGATAGGCGCTACGGTGTGGGTTCTGCGGGGGTCTTCAGGGTATGTTCTGTCGAACGCCTCAGAATTTGATGGGAAGAGCGTGCAACATGCAGCGGGTGTACTCAGCATGGCCTCGAAGAACTGGTCATCAATTGAGTTGCCACCCCGGATGCCTCAGGGGTCTCTCTCCTGCAGGAGTACAGTTTCAACTTGAAGAACGGACTGTCCTAATACGACTATCCATCATCTAGGTACTCGTCTAAAAGGTGGGGGAATTCACCACCACCATGGAGAATTTCCCACCCCACGTCCCAAACCGAGCGGGCATCTCGGGTAGACAAGACGCCGGTGTTACTGTCAGAGGCACTCCGGCATCTAGCACATGATGATGCACGAGAGCAAATATGAGTAGGTTCACTACACGCGTGACAACAGGACGTGTTTTCACCTCACTGAATTCGGTCGTGAGAGCATCGAGGATTCGCTCCTTGGCGTGAACGAGGTCCAAATGAGGATGTTCACTCCCACTGAGGCCGAATGACGTTCGCCCGAAATGCGCCCTGTATTCAGCAGGGCAGAAAACAGCGATATTCGAACTGACAATCCAACAGAACCACCAGCTATCTTACCGAGCGCGAGCGAAGCGAGTCGCTCGGCAGTTTTTTAGTCGAGGTTTTTTCGGTGAGTGGTTGCGCGAAGCGCAACCCGAAACGTGAAAAAACGTCGTCTCTACATGTAGCCGAGGTCGCGGAGTCGGCCCATCAGGTCTTCTTTGTCCTGTGCGCGCCCAGCGCGTTCCTTGCTCGCGGCGAGGTCCTGCACCCACGCTGGCCGGTCGTCGGACTTCGCCGACCCGGACTCGGTTCCGAGTGAGCGGAAGCCTTCGAAGTACTTGGGAGAGACGGGGAGGTCAGACGGGTCGACTCCCTCCGGAAGGTCGTCGGTCGATTGGGGGACGTAGCCAACGGGGTAGCCCTCGACGGCGTCGGGGACGATGTAGTTCCAGAACGCGCCCCAGATGTCTGCTTCGGTGAACTGGAGGATAGAGTGCACACGGTCGTGTGGCGGGTACTTTTCTGACTCGTGACGTGGGCTGAAGAACGTCTCGTCGGCGCGGGCGTCCTGTTCGTCCCAGCGAACGCCGGAGAAGATGCCGTCGAAGCCGTACTCGTCGATAACGTTGTTGAGGGCGACGGTCTTCAGGAGGTGGTTGCCTTCGAAGGTGTCGGCGTCGAGGACGAGGGTCTCCTTCTCGTAGCCGAGGCGACCCAGTTCCTTTTGGGTGTGTTCACTCAGGTCGGCGACGGAGATTTCGTCGCCAGGGGCCATGCCGCGCCCGGCGAAGTCCTCGTTGCGGGCGACGATGAGGTCGAGGTTCCAGCGGTCGGCCCAGTCGTAGACGAACTGTTCGGTCTCGTCGAAGTGTTCGAAGTGGTCGATGAAGACCACCGGCGGAACGTCGACGCCCATGTCGGCGGCGACTTCGCGGACGACGTAGAGAACGACCGTCGAGTCCTTGCCGCCGGTCCACATGATTGCCGGGCGTTCGTACTGTTCGAGGGCGGTTTTGGTGACCATCGCAGCCTTCTCGAGTTTGTCTTCGAGCGTTGGATACGCGGCGGCCGTTTCGTCGCGCCCCTCGGTGTAATCCAGTTCGAGATACTCTGGGAACGTAAGAGCCATGGTGCAAGCATCGGCGGCAGACGTTATCTATGTTTTCGGACTAACAGGACGGTAGGGACTCCCTACCGACTGTTACGCACCAAAAAACGAGTACCGGGGTACTCCTTTAATACGCTGTACCGAGTGGCGAGCGAAGTGAGTCGCTCGGCAGTTTTTTAGTCGAGGTTTTTTCGGTGAGTGGTTGCGCGAAGCGCAACCCGAACGTGAAAAAACGTCGGTTGTTACATGTAGCCGAGGTCACGCAGGCGTTCCATCAGGTCTTCTTTGTCCTGGGCGCGGCCTGCGCGCTCGGTCGTGTTCGCCATGTCCTGCAGCCACGCCGGTTCTTCGGCGGACTTGTCGGTCGAGACTTCGCTGCCGAGGCTCCGGAAGCCAGCGAAGTACTTCGGCGAGACGGGGATGTCTTCCTGTGCGACGCCCTCGGGGAGGTCCTCGTCGCTCGTCGGAACGTAGCCGTCTTCGGGGTAGTTCTCGACGGTGTCGGGGACGGCGAAGTACCAGAAGGCGTCCCAGACGGCGCTCTCTTCGAACTGGAGGATGGGTTGAATGCGGTCGTGCGGCGGGTAGATGTCGGGGTTATGACGCGGGCTGAAGAACGTCTCGTCGGCGCGGGCCTCCTGTTCGTCCCAGCGGACGCCGGAGATGACGCCGTCGATGTCGTACTTCTCGAGGGTGTCGTTGAGCGCGACGGTCTTCAGCAGGTGGTTGCCGACGTAGGTGTCGAGGAGGAACGGGAACGTGTCCTCTTCGTACTCGAGGATGTTGCGGATGTGGTGCTGGTTGTGTTCGGAGAGCTCCGAAACCTCGATGTCGTCACCGGGTTCGAGGCCGTGTTCGTCGACGTAGTTGCCGACGTCCTCGTTGCGTGCCCAGATGACGTCGAGGTCCCACTCGTCGGCCCAGTGCTTGACGAAGTCGATGATTTCGTCGAAGTGCTGGTAGTGGTCGATGAAGACTGCCGGGGGGACTTCGAGGTCGTACTTCTCTGCGACTTCCTTGATGAAGTAGAGCGTGAGCGTCGAGTCCTTCCCGCCGGTCCACATGACGGCAGGGTTCTCGTACTGTTCGAGGCCCTGTTTCGTGACCTCGATCGCTTTCTCGATCTTCGCTTCGGTGCTCGGATAGTCGTCCGGCGTCTCTCCTTCGCCGTCGGTGTAGTCGACGTCGAGGTACGCTGGGAAAGCATCCGACATGGTTCGTAATTAGATATAATTAGGAGCTGTAAATGTTTTTTGCAACAGGTAGCGATTGGTCTTTGCTACCAGTAACCACGGCGAGGGCCGCGGGCGACCGCTTGGGAGTGTATCAGGACGGAGGATAGGGCGGGTTCAGGAGATGAACTTGTTGTCGCGCCAGTTGACACCGCTGTCGGACGACCCGTTCTGCTGTGGGTTCTCGACGACTTCGACGGATGCGGCGCGTACCTCGCCTTCGACGATACGCGTCGCCTGGAGTTCGTCGCTCTCTTCGGTGATTGCGGTCAACGTGCCCTTCTCGGAGAGCATCGCGATTTCACGCAGTACGAGGAACATCGGGTACTGGAGCGCCGTGTTCTGGAGCACGGTTTCGAGGTCGCCCTTGAAGCAGGCGAACTCGACGAGTTCAGAGGGAATCTCCTCTTCTTCTTCCTGGCCCCAACTCGGCGCACCCGCTCGGGGAGGTTCTTCTTCGTACACACGGTTCTCCGTCACGCTCGCCTTCAACTGGGCGGTTGGCGTGTATTTGCTGAGACTGTCGTCAGCAGAGACGGCTTTGATGATGAGGGTGTTGTTGCGGCGCGTGATGTCCACATCCTCAACCTCAGGTGGGAGCGCGGGGTTGTTCTCGAAGTAGTCCATTACGTCTTCGAGTGGCAGTTCCAACGTCGAATGGAGTCGATATACGCGGCCTGACATTGTTGGCTTCGGTATCGACGAGTGCCACAGTGCGGTCGCACGCGGTTGGCGATACCTGTGTTCATGTACGAGTCGGAGACTTATATGGCCTCCCCTTCCGGTTAGGAGACAGATAAATCGAGTTACACGCCGGTGGGTCGTCAGTTATTATTCGACCGAGAGCGTGGCTTCGAGCTCGCCGCGGTTGTCCAGTTCTTCGAGAATGTCGCTGCCACCGACGAACTCACCGTCGACGAACGTCTGTGGAATCGTCTCCCAGCCGCTCTTTTCGTCGAGTGCCGCGCGGTAGTGGGGGAGCGCAGGAAGCACGTCGACTGTCTCGAATTCGTCGACGTACTGCGAGATGAGTTCGAGTGCCTTCGCAGAGTAGCCACACTGCGGCATCAGGCGGTTGCCCTTCATGAACAGGACGACGTCGTTGTTCTCTATCGCGTCGGCGACGCGGGACTTCACTTCTTCGGGGTCCATGCTCTCGGGTTGGAAAGTCATACCCAACCGTTACGCCTCGGCAGACAAAGGAGTTGCGTCGTAAACCGAAACGAGGAGAGAGCGGTTCTGGTCTCGGCGGTAGACCAGGAGATGGAACGACTCTGGTCTCGGCGTTACTTCTCGCCGACACGCACGACGTTGATGAGCGAGTAGACCGGGACGCCGTCGATTTCGTCGACGCCCTGTTTGTCGACGATGACGACGCAGGCGAGTGGTTCGCCACCCTCGGCGCGGATGGACTCGATCGTCTCACGGAGTGTCGTCCCGCTCGTCACCGTGTCGTCGACGATGAAGCACTGTTTCCCTGCAACGGGTGCGAAGTTGCGGGAGAACCCACCGCCGAGGTCCTCGATGTCGCCTTCGTCCCACTGGTGTTTCGCGGGCGAATACGCACCGAGTGAGGTTTCGAGTTCGCGAGAGACGCTCGTCGCCAGCGGAACCCCTGCTTTCTCGATACCGATGGTGACGTCTGCGTTCTCGTGCGTCTCGGTCAAGAGGTCTGCGAGGGCGCGACCGATGTACGTGAGGCGTTTGCCACCGCTCCCGATTGCGTTCCAATCGACGTGGATGTCGTGTGGGCCGTCGGGTTTCTGTTCGGGCTTGGGTTTCGTCGCAGCACCACTTCGGTCGACCAGCCAACTGGCGGTTTCGCGGGAGACGTTGAGTTCGTCGGCAATTTCACCTTTCGAGAGACCACGGTCCGCGAGCTCCGCCGCACTGGCGATGAGGTCGTCGACGTTCTTCATACGCTACTGAATTCGATGGCGGTTTTTATAGTGGTGTCGTCGTCGTCGAATGCTTCTTCGAAGTCCGAAAGCGGGTAGATGCCAGTGACGAGGTCACGGAGGAACCATCGGGGGAGTTTGGTGAACGTGACCGTTGCCGCCTCGAAATGTTTCACGTGGGAGTTGACGCTCCCGACGAGGGCCTTGTTGTGGAGCACCATCTCGCGGTGGAACGCGCCAGCATCGACTTCGAACACCCAGTCACTCGGGACGCCGAGGAGGGCACCGACGCCGTTCGGTGCAAGGGCTTGCACCGACTGAACCGCGTGTTTCGGGAACCCCGTTGCCTCGTAGATGAAGTCCATCTGTTCGTAGGTCTCCGGGATGTCTTCGACCGGAGTCTTTCGGGAGTCGACGTACGTGCCGCCCAACTTCTCGATGATGTCGATCGTCGGGTCCGGACGGTCCCGGCGGCCGAGACAGTAGAGGTTGTCGTACGCCTTGTCGTCAGTCTTCAGCATCGCCAACGTCAAGAGGCCGAGACTTCCGTTTCCGAGGACGAGCGCGGCAGATGGGTCCCAGTCGAACGCGGAGCGACTCGCGTAGGCGTGTTCGCGGGCCTTCTCGGTGATCGAGATGGGTTCGATGAGGAAGCCGAGGTCGGCCTGCGAGCGTGGGATTCGGACGAGATACTCCGCAGGACTCGTGAAGAAATCGGACATGAAGCCGTGTTCGCCGACGATACCGCGTTCTGCGTACATCCCGTCGGGTGCCATATCTGGCTGGCCGCGTTCGAAGTATTCGTTCGTCCCCGACTCGGGTGGGCGTCGGACTGTCGGGACGACGACGTCGCCTTCCTCCAGGTCGGTGTCGTTGGGGTCGATGACGACACCGACCGCTTCGTGGCCGAGGACGAGGTGGTCCTCACCTTCCGGAAACCCACCGTGACCGCCGGCGATAACCTCGTGGTCGGTTCCGTCGACACCGACGCGCAGCGTCCTGACGAGTGCTTCCCCGGACGTGGGCTCCGGTCGTGGCTTGTCGATGACGACCGGTTTTTCCTCGCCTCGTTTGACGACGATTGCTTTCATACTCCCACCAATGCACCACCCCACCAAAAGACTTATTCTATGATGAGTAAATAATTGTTCACGGTGAGCGTCATGCGTCGTCCTACCAGCCCATGACGTCTTGTCACGTTCGGACCAGCCTATCCAGCCCAATCGTGTCGACGTTCACCGGACCCGTGCCAATACCGTACGGAGGCTACTCCCGTGCCCGATGGCCTCCGCAGGCGGTATTTTCCTGACACCACCACTGCTCGGCGAGCACCGCGGCTCATTTCGTCAGAACGAGTGCGAAAACCGTGACAGCGACAGCTGAACGACGTTCGGTCGTACTCTCACCGGAGGCGGTCCAGAGGGTTGACGAGAGAAGTTAGTCGAGTTCGTCTACGAGTTCGTCGGCCAGACCGACGTACGTCGCAGGCGTCAACGCGAGAAGTTCGTCCCGCGTGGATTCGCTCACGTCGAGGTCGGAAAAGAGGTCGTGGAAGTCTTCGAGCGTCACCTCTCGGCCACGAGTGAGTTCTTTCACGCGTTCGTACGCCTGCGTGTCGCCTTCGCGGCGAAGAATCGTCTGGACTGCCTCGCCGATGATGGCCGGCGTGTCGTCCAGTTCCGCCCGCATGACGTGCTCGTTCGGGACGATTTTGCCGAGTCCGGTCTGCGTCTTCTTGTAGCCGATGAGACAGTGGGCGAACGCGGCACCGATGTTGCGCTTGACCGTCGAGTCCGAGAGGTCACGCTGCAAGCGTGAGGTAGTGACGTAGTCTCCGAGGAACGTCAGGTCCGAGTTCGCTTTCGAGAGATTTCCTTCCGAGTTCTCGAAGTCGATGGGGTTGACCTTGTGCGGCATGGTCGACGACCCCGTCTCGCCCTCGACAGTTTCCTGTCCGAGGTAACGGTCCGAGACGTAGAGCCACATGTCGCGGTCGGCGTCCAAGATGACGTTGTTGACGCCGCGGAACGCGTCGAACAGCGCCGCAAGGTCGTCACAGGGGTTGACCTGCGTCGCGAGCGGTTCGTGTTCGAGGCCGAGCGACGAGACGAACTCACGAGAGAACGCTCGCCAGTCGACGTCGGGATAGGCGGCGACGTGAGCAGCATAGGTCCCCGATGCACCGGCGAGTTTGCCAGCGAGCGCGTCTTTCGCGGCCACGACTCGGGCCAGCGTGCGCCCCAGACGGGACGCGTAGACGGCCATCTCTTTGCCGAACGTCGTCGGCGTGGCGGGTTGGCCGTGGGTTCGGGCGAGCATCGGAACGTCGCGGTACTCCTGTGCGAGGCCGACGAGTTCGTCTCGAATCTCACGAAGTTCGGGGACGAGTACGGCTTCGACGGCCCCCTTGGTCATCAAGCGGTGCGAGAGGTTGTTCACGTCTTCGGAGGTCAGTCCGAAGTGAATCCACGGGTGGACGGACTCGTCTGTCTCCGTTCGGATGAAGTACTCGACGGCCTTCACGTCGTGATTCGTCGCGGTGTAGCCTGCCGCGCCGTCGACTTCGAGGCGTTTCACGAGGTCTGCATCGTCCGCGTCGAACGATTCGTAGAGTGCCCGCAGGTCAGCACGTTCCGACGCAGAGAGTTCCAGCGGTGTCGCTTCGAGGTCGGCGAGTGCGACGAGATATTCGACTTCTACCTGCACGCGAGCGCGCATCAGCGCCGCCTCGCTCACGTGGGGTGCCAGTGGCGCGGTTCGAGAGGCGTAACGCCCGTCGAGCGGTGACACCGCGTACAGCGGATCGTTCCGGTCGGCGTCGGTCATGACTGAGTCGTCTCGGTGGGATGGGTTAAACGCCGGGGGTTCGCGTCCGCCCGAAAACGCAGATGTACGCAAGTGCGTGAACATGCGTGGCCTCTGCCGGCCATCACACGGAGATACATATACACAAACGAGCATATATTTCGGACCGAGGACCGCAACCACTTTGAGGCCGGCGGCACGCCCTCTCCACATGGTCACCATCGCCGGTCTCGCGAGCAACCGTGGACGAAACCTGCGCAACATCGCCGAGCGCTCCCCCGGCGGAGCGGAACTCGGCGTCGTCGTCTCGAATCACGCCGACGCCCCTATTCTCGACTGGGCAGCGGAACACGACGTCCCGACTGCAGTGGTCGAACGCGACGACGACGAATCGCGCGAATCCCACGAAGAACGCATCCTCGACGCGCTCGCAGAGTACGACTTCGACCTCGTCTGTCTGGACGGCTACATGCGCGTCCTGACCTCGACGTTCATCGACGCGACGCCGACGACGCTCAACGTTCACCCTTCACTTCTCCCCGCGTTCCCGGGGATGGACGCTCACGAGCAGGTTCTCGATGCCGGCGTGAAGATGACTGGTTGTACGGTCCACGTCGTCAACGAGGAAGTCGACGCCGGCCCAATCGTCACACAGGAAGCAGTCCCTGTCTACGAGGGCGACGAGGAAGACGACCTGAAGACGCGCGTCCTCTACGACGCCGAGTTCAAGGCCTACCCCCGTGCAGTCCGGTGGTTTGCAGAGGACCGAGTTACCGTCAAGGCTGGCGACGTTACCATCGACGGCGACGAAGACGCCGGCCTTCCGGAGCGTCGCGTCACCTCCGAAGACCGCTACGACACGCTTCGCTACGGCGAGAACCCACACCAGGACGCCGCCGTCTACGTCGACGAAACGTGCGACGAAGCGTCGGTCGTCGGCGCACCACAACTCAACGAGGGTGCGAAGGGCCTGTCGTACAACAACTACAACGACGCGGACGGCGCACTCAACATCATCAAGGAGTTCGACGAACCCGCCGCCGCGGTCATCAAGCACACGAACCCGGCCGGATGTGCCACCGCCGACACGCTCGCGGAAGCGTACGCTGACGCACTCGCGACGGACCCAATGAGCGCCTTCGGCGGCATCGTCGCGCTCAACCGCGAGTGTGACGCCGAGACTGCGGAACTCATCGTCGATTCGTTCAAGGAAGTCGTCGTCGCCCCCGGCTACACCGACGGCGCGCTCGACGTACTCACTGAGAAGAAGAACCTCCGCGTCCTCGATGTGGGTGAACTCGGCGAGCGCACCGAGACCTACACCGAGAAAGCGCTCGTCGGCGGCCGACTCGTGCAGGAACGTGACCTCTGGACGCCGACGCTGGACGACCTCGAAGTCGTCACCGAAACCGAACCCACGGACGAGCAGTTAGAGACGATGCTCTTCGCGTGGAAGGTCCTCAAGCACGTGAAGTCCAACGGGATTCTCTTCGCGAAAGGGACCGAGACGGTCGGCGTCGGCATGGGACAGGTTTCCCGCGTCGATGCCGTCGAACTCGCCGCGATGAAAGCCGAACAACACGCCGAAGGCAAGGATGCGCAGGGTGCTGTAATGGCCTCTGACGCGTTCTTCCCGTTCCCGGACGGCGTCGAGAAGGCCGCTGACGCGGGTATCGAAGCAGTCATTCAGCCCGGTGGGTCGGTCAACGACGAGAAGGTCATCGACGCGTGTAACGAGCGCGGGATTGCGATGGTGTTCACTGGGCAGCGGTGTTTCAGACACGATTAGTGTCTGAAACTCGTAGCCGGGTGTAACCCGGATACGGTGTTTCAGGCACGACTAAGCGCAGCGCAGGAGTGCCTGAAATCAGTGAGACGAACGTAGTGAGTCTCACGCGATTTTAGACACGACTGAGTGAAACGAAGGAGTGTCTAACACTCGAGGCACGAACCACCACCCCATCTCCCCACTTTCTCCCGTTCCCACGTCCTGAAATCAACGGGATGGTTCAAGTGTCGGCGAGGCGATGATACGTGTATGTACGAAGACATTCTCATCCCCACAGACGGAAGCGTCGGAACGGGTCGAGCACTCGAACACGCACTCGAACTCGCAGGGCCTGAGTCGACGATTCACGTCCTTTCGGTCGTCGACCAGCGCGTCTACCTCGCCGCCGGTGGCGACCAGCAGGATGCGGTCATCCAGTCGCTCCGAGACGACGCCATCGAGGCAGTCGAAGCGTGTGCTGAAGAGTGCAGAGAGACGTGCGAGACGACGACGGCAGTCCGCGAGGGCGTCCCACACCGAATCATCCTCGAATACGCCGACGAACACGATATCGACGTGATCGTGATGGGAACCCACGGACGGACCGGCCGCGACAAACTCACGTCGCTCGGCAGCGTCACCGAACGCGTCGTCGAGAACGCGAAGCGGCCAGTCCTCGTCGTCCACATCGAGGAGTAACACGACTGCGGGCGCACGTGGGTAGTGGCTCAGGAGCGTTAGGCCTAAGCCCACCGTGCGGGTTTTTTGCGTATGGAGTACCACGAGGCGGTGAACTTCCTTTTCGACCTCCGGCGATTTCAGGTCAAGCCGGGGACCGAGTCGATACAGCGGTTACTCTCTCATCTCGGCGACCCACACGAAGACGTGTCGTTCGTACAGGTTGCAGGGTCGAACGGAAAAGGAAGCACCGCCCGGATGCTCGAATCGACGCTCCGGCAAGCAGGACTGCGCGTCGGTCTCTACACGTCGCCACATTTCGACGACGTGCGCGAGCGCATCCGCGTCGATGGGCGGAAGATTCCGAAATCCGCGCTCTCGGCGTTCGTGGCGGAAGCGAAACCGTACCTCGTCGAACGCGCTGCCGACGGTGAACCGCTGACGTTCTTCGAGACGATGACCGCCCTCGGAATCTGGTACTTTGCCGAGGCCGACATCGACGTAGCAGTTCTCGAAGTCGGAATGGGTGGCGAACTCGACGCGACGAGCGTCGTCTCCCCCGTCGCGAGCGCCGTCACGAACGTCTCGCTCGAACACACGGCGGTTCTCGGTGATACCATCGAAGAAATCGCTCGAACGAAAGCGGCCGTCGCACCGGCAGATGCACCTCTCGTGACCGGCGCGACCGGTGAGGCACTCGACGTCATCCGCGACGAAGTTGGCGACGTCGTGACCGTCGATGCGTTCGACACCGACGCCGACGTTCGGACCGCGTACGAGGGGCGAGTCAATCATCAGGAGGCGGCCGTCAGCGTCGCCACCGACGATGAGCAGCTCGACGTTCGAATCCCACTCTTAGGGGCGTATCAGGCACGCAATGCAGGTGTCGCCGTCGCGTTAGCCAGACAGGTACACCCCGACGTTTCTGCGGATGCGATTCACCGCGGCCTGCGAAACGCCCACTGGCCAGGTCGATTCGAGGTCATGGGAACCGGTCCGATGGTCGTCCTCGACGGCGCGCACAACCCCGCCGCCTGCGTGCAGGTTGCAACCGTCCTCGACGAGTTCGACTACGACGACTTACACCTCGTCTACGGCGTGATGCACGACAAAGACCACCAGGAGATGGTCGGTGCGCTCCCCGAAATCTCGTCGGTCACAACCTGCCACGCAGATATCTCACGGGCCGAAGACCCCGAGATACTCGCTGCCGTCTTCGAGCGTGCTGGCGTCGACGAAGTTCGAACGGGTGATGCCGTCGCCACCGCACTCGCCGACACAGTGGCACGCGCCAGCGACGACGATTGCGTTCTCGTCGTCGGGTCGCTCTACGTCGTCGCCGAGGCGCGAACGACGTGGACTCGGTCGTTGATTCCGAAGACACACCGGACGGTCGCGGACGCACAGCACACGCTCGAACAGGCAAACATCCCGACGCCGACAACCGACGTGGCGAAACACGGCGTCCACCGGACGATTCGAACCCGAGTGCAGAAACGCCAGGCGCAGACCATCCGAGAAGAACTGTCCGTCCTCGGCGGCGAGTGTGCGGTTTCCGGCCACGATTCGGCCGGTGAACTCGTCGATATCGTCATGATGGCGACGATAGACCAGTTCGAGCGGTTGGTGGAGACTCTGCAGGACCACCCGAATGCGCTCCCGGAACTCGCCACCGAAATCCGACGTAATCTCGAACCCGACGCCGACACAGCAACGCACGGCTATCCGTGGGAAGACGGGACGGCCGTCATGGGGATTCTCAACGTCACGCCGGACAGTTTCCACGATGGCGGCCAGTTCTACGATATCGACGACGCCGTCACGCAAGCCCAATCGATGGTCGACGCCGGTGTCGACATCATCGACGTGGGCGGCGAGAGCACCCGACCCGGAGCAGACGAAGTCGCCGTCGAAGAGGAGATACGTCGCGTCACGCCAGTCATCGAGGCGCTCTCGGGGCTCGACACGCTCGTGTCGGTCGATACCCGGAAAGCCGACGTCGCTGCGGCGGCCCTCGACGCGGGTGCAGACATCCTCAACGACGTCACCGGCCTCGAAGACCCGGAGATGCGCTTTCTCGCGGCCGACCGCGACGTGCCGGTCATCGTGATGCACAGCATCGACGCGCCGGTGATTCCGGACAACAAAATCGACTACGACGACGTGGTCGAAGACGTAATCGGCGAACTCACAGAGCGAATCCTCCTCGCGGAGAAAGCGGGCATCCCACGGCACAACATCATCGTCGACCCGGGACTCGGTTTCGGCAAGTCGAAAGCCGAGAACTTCGCACTGCTCGGCCGAGTGGACGAGTTCTCGGCGCTCGGATGTCCCGTCCTCGTCGGTCACTCGCACAAGTCGATGTTCTCGCTCGTCGGCGAGCAGACCGGTGACAATCTCGCGGCGACCATCGCCGGGACGGCTATCGCAACCGACCGGGGGGCAGATATCGTCCGCGTCCACGACGTCCCTGAAAACGTCGCGGCCGTGAACGTCGCGCTCGCGGCGCGCGATCCGGGTCGATTCGACGACGAGTAGCGGTTCTCTATTCGAAGACGGGCAGTGGTTCTCTATTCGAAGACGAGCAGTGGTTTTCGCTCTTCCAGACGTTTTTGACCGAGTGGTTCGTACTCTCGTCTGTGTGTACACTCATCCTCGCGTGGCAGGTGTTCGACGACGCACCAGTCGTCGTCGCCGCCAATCGTGACGAGTTACTCGAGCGGCCCGCCGAACCCCCACAGCGATGGGAAAACGGCGAGGGCCCCGGAATCGTCGCCCCCCGAGACGCCGAAGCGGGTGGCACGTGGGTCGGCTACAACGACGCGGGCGTCTTCGTCGGCATCACGAATCGCTGGGTCGAAGTCGACGGTGGCGGCGAGCGCTCCCGCGGGCACCTCGTCCGCGACGCACTCCGCCACGAGACGGCCGAAGACGCCGCACGGTTCGTCGAACACTCGGTAGACGAGTACACCTACGACGGCTTCAACCTCGTCGTCGCAGACGAGAACGCGGCGATTTACTTCGAGTGGGACGGTGGCGTGTCGGTTCGGAATCTCGACCCCGGTGTACACGTCGTCGTGAACGTCGGAACGCACGACTCGTGGTTCGTCCCGGCGACGCACCCAGAGCGAGGCGAACAGCAGGCCGACAACGCTCGGCGACTCTGGGAAGCGCTCCAACCCGAACCGAGTGAGTCGATGGAGGCGTGGCGCGACCGGGCGAAACAAGCCCTCGGCGACCACGACTTCGGCGTCTGTGTTCACGACCCCGACGGGCGATTCGGGACGCGCTCGTCGTCGCTCATCACGGTCGGACTCCACGAATCGTCGTACGAATTTGCCAACGGGCCGCCGTGTCAGACCGCCTTCGAACCGGTCGAACGTCAGCATTAAACCACTCGCCCGACGTGTAGACTGTATGAGCGCGAGCGAAGCCGAATCCGACCTTTCTTCCGACGAGCGCGCGGGACTCGAACTCATCCGTGAGTCGGGCGGCATCCATCAGAGTGACTTCTGGAAAGAACTCGATATCTCCTCCCGTAAGGGCAGTCGTATCGCAGACGTTCTGGAGTCGCTCGAACTCATCAAACGAACACAGACCGTCTACAACGGGCACACGACGTACTACCTCGAACCCGCCGCTCGCGACCTGCAGTTTTCGATGCTCATGGCTGGCGACATGCTCTCGCCATTCATCGGAGAAGAAGAGATCAACGCGAACAGTAACGCCTTCTCGCAGTGGCTGATGAACCTCGCGTACGAGGAATACTAAGCCACCGACGCGACCGAATCACGGCGTCGTCGCTGTTTTCGAACCGAACGTTGAGTGACATCACTGAACGACATCGCCGTGTCGTCACTCGACACGTCTATCGTCGGTTCTGAGAAGAAAACGCGGAACCGCGGGATGCGGTTTACTCGTCGCCCGACTCGTCGTCCGACTCGTCGTCATCCTCGGTCGCCAGCAGGTCGTTGGCGACGAGGTGTTCTTCGATCTCTTCGTTCGACAGTTCGACGAAGCGTTCGGACTCGGCGGAGACCGTCGCAACGTCGACGCCGTCGGGCGCGATGCCGTCCTCGTTGGTCGAAGCGATGGCTTCGAGCGCGAGCGCGATGCCCTCTTCGAGGGTCAGGTCGTCGCGGTAGTTATCTTCGAGATGTTCCTGGTGGTCGCCGCGGTCAGCACCGATTGCGACGGCCTTCCACTCGTAGGGCGTCCCCGACGGGTCAGTCTCGTAGAGGCGCGGGGTGCCGTTTTCGACGCCGCCGATGAGGAGGGCCACACCGAACGGACGGGCACCGCCGACCTGCGTGTACTGCTGGATGTGGTCGGTGACTTCCTTGGTCAGTGTCTCGATACCGATCGGTTCGCCGTAGCGGAGGCGGTTGACCTGCGACTGGCGGCGGGCGAAGTCGATGAGCTGGCGGGCGTCGGCGACGTGGCCGGCGCTCGCGATGCCAACGTGGTCGTCCGCCTTGTGAATCTTCTCGACGCTCGTCGGTTCCATCAGTGGCGAGCGAGAGCGCTTGTCTGCCGCGAGGACGACACCCTCAGGTGTTCGAACACCGATGCTCGCAGTGCCGCGCTTGACGGCCTCGCGAGCGTATTCGACCTGATAGAGTCGACCATCCGGCGAGAAGATAGTAATCCCGCGGTCGTACGCCTGTTGTTGCGCTTGTCCCTGCATAGAGTATCACTCGAAATCGAGTTGCGTCGCGCCCGTGAACCCGTCCGGCCCGCTGACGTCCAAGAGTAAGTTGCGGACGACGGCAGTCCGGGATTCGTTCTCGAACACGACGTCTCTCTCCTCAGAAATTCCGGTCCGGCCGTGTAAATACCTTTCCGAACAGGCACGTACCGTGCCGGAGACACCGCGCACTCTCACACCCACCGGATGGTCGTCGACTGCGTCGATACAGGCCAGTGCTGCCCGCGCGTCGTCGACGTGGCCACGACGGGCACGAACGATCGTCTCGGCAACGCACTCGTCGAAGGTGAACCCGAGGACGGTCAAGTCGGCGTCCGCACTGCCGACGTCGCCGTAGAGATTCTGGGCGGCGAACCACAGTTCACGCTGGAACGACCCACGACGAAGCGTCGCGTCGGGCCACGTCTCGAGTTCGACGGCGAGATATCGCCAGCGAGGTCGGAGGTGTTTTGGGAGATGTTTCATGTTACTCCTCGGGTGAACGGGCGCGCTCGGCAACGAGGACGCCGACCTGGTCGTGGACGGCCTCGACAGCGGTGAGGACGAACCCGGCGTCCGTGAGAGCGTCGGCAAGCATGCCGACAGTTGCCGGGTCGTCGACTTCCGGCGAGTAGAACGGTTCGGTCGGGTCGGGCGTCCCGAAGAACATCACGTCACCGAGGACGAAGCGCCGGGGTTCGAGGTCGGCGATACGCTGGATGGCCTCGCGTTTCTCTTCGTCCGGGAGGTGGTGCATGGCGAAGTTGGAGACGACGACATCGATTTGCTCACCGTCTGGAACGTTCGGGTCGCGGAAGCGGCCCTCGCCGAACTCGACGTTCTCGATACCGACTTCGGCGGCCTTTCTACGCGCCTGTTCGAGCATTCCCTCGCTGATGTCGCGGCCGATGACCCGCTTGGCAGCCGGTGCGAGTGCGAGCGCAATTGCACCCGTCCCAGTTCCGAGGTCCAAGACCACGTCGTCGGGTGACGGGTCAGCGTAGTGGACGACGAGGGAGACACACGCGCGGTATTCGTCGCTGTCCTGTGTGTCGTCGTACTCGGGAGCGAGTGCCGAAAACCGGGCCGCGTGTTCCTCAATCGTCTTCTTCATATCGACCTCGTTTGACGCCCGGAGCAATGAACGAATCGGACGTCCGCTCTCGGTTTCGCGCGGTCAGTCGGCCCCACTCGCGAAGCCCGTCCAGAATCTGTTCACGGTCGAATCCGATGACCTCTCCCAGTGCGCCCAACTCGCGAGGCGCGCGAAGTTCGAGATGCGAGTGCGCGCCGGCAGAGACGACGTACGGCACGTCGTAGTATTCGACGAGTTCTCGGAGCTTTCGAAGCCCCGACAGCGCCTGGACGCGGGTTCCACCCTCACTCCGGAGCACTGGTCCGAGGTCGAATTCGACCCGGACGCCATTGTCCCGGGCGGCCTTCGCCAGCACGTGGTTGAAGTTTCCGTGTCCGGCCATCGGGCGGGCGAGCACGTCGACTCGGGGTTGTTCGACGGCGAATCGGTTGAGTGCGTTCGTCCCCCCACGGAGGATGACGAGTTCGCGTTGTGGGCGGTAGTTCCCGACCGACCCGCTGGCGTGGTCCGGGTCTGGAGCGTCGATTTCGACTGCATCGACGACATCGACCTCGAACTCGTCACGGAGGCGGTCGAAGTCGGGACGTGCGTCGAGCCCACGGACGACCACGCCGTCGTACCCGTATCTCTCTGCGGCGAGAGCGACGCGACTTGCCGTGCTCTCGCCGTCTGGGTGTGCGTAGACCGCCTCGTACATATGCCGACGATGGGTGGGGTGGAAAAAGGGCGTTGCGTTCCTGACCGGTCACGGAGGTCCCGAAAACCGAACACGCTCGCTCGTGGTCGTCATCGGCGCACGAGGAACGCGACGGCGAGGAGTGCGACGACACCGGTTGTGATGCCAAGTCCGGGGACCGAAATCCCAGAGAGCGGGCCGGTTGGCGTCTGTGTCGTTGTCGTCTCTGCTGTCGTCGTCGTCTCCGTCGTCGTCGTCTCTGCGGTCGATGGACTGAAGGTGAGTGTCGAGTTTTCGGGCATGTTCTCGGTCACGAGCGTCCCACCTATCTCGTGGACGATGCTCTCGTTGCGACGTATCTCGACTTCGACTGGGCCACCGCGCAATGGGGCCAACTCTGAGAGGTCGAACTCGACAGCGAACGAGCCATTTTGTTCTACTTTGACCGCTTTCGAGACCAAGAAGGGATGTGTGCCATCGACGGATTTGACGCGAACACCGATGACCGTCCCGGATTCGAACGGGGTCGTCCCGGTTATCTTCTGGCTGCTCGTCGCACCGAGGACGAGCTCGTCTCCCTGATAGTCGATGGAGGTAGTGCCGTCGCTAGCGGCGACACCGGCTGACGCCACGACGAGGACGAAAGCGAGAACGAGGAGAGCGTGTGGAGGGCGCATCGTTCGAATCGTACGTTCGGCCGATTATGAACGTTTTGATTGAACGACACTTAGGAGAGAATCGATTCGACTGCATCGACCAGTGCATCGGCCGCAGTTCGAACGTCGTCGGTCAGGACGTACTCTCGGTCGGCGTGTGCGACGGCACCCTCGTCGTCTGCGAGCACACCGGGGCCGAAGACGACCACCGGTGCGGGCGAGAAGTACGACGCTTCGGTGGCGGCGGTGAACGGCCGAACGTCGCCACGACCGCCCGCAGCACGCGACGCCTCGGCGACCGTCGTCACGAGTTCGTCGTCGGGGTCGGTCGCAAACGCTTCGAGGAACGGTGTCGGGCGCTCGGTGAGTTCGAACTCGACATCGACGTTCTCGGGAACGGCCGACTGGAGCGCGTCCAGAAGCGACGACCGGAATCCGTCTGCTGTCTCCGGGGGGACGCTCCGTCTGTCGACGACGAGCCGACACGCTGCCGGAACCTGATTCGAGTTCTCGCCGCCATCGACCATCGTCGGCGTCAGCGTCGCCTCCCCGAGGTCAGGGTGTGCCGCTCGGCCATCGTCGAACGACCGGAGGACCTCGAGAACGGAGTCGAGCGCATCGATAGCGTTTGCACCGGATTCGGGTTCTGCGGCGTGAGCGGCGACACCACTGAGTGTGATTGTCCCTTCGAACCGGCCTTTCGCGGCCGTACACACGTCGAGTCCAGTCGGTTCACCGACGATGTACAGATCTCCGTCGACGTCGAGGGCGGCGGCACCCGTCGAGAGCAGTTCTTCGTCTGGCGTCACTGCCAAGGTAACCCGTGCAGCTGGTCCCGGCTCGGCTGCAAAGAAAGCCGCGAGAAGTGCCGCGAGCGGACCTTTCGCGTCACACGACCCACGGCCGTGGATGATACCGTCTTCCCGAGCGTACGCGACGTGCGGTGAGACGGTGTCGATGTGCGTGTTGAGAACGAGATGTGTTTCCGGGTCGGACGCACCCTTCGAGGCGATGGTGTTGCCGGCGTTGTCAACAGTTGGGTCGGCACCGTGAGCGTCGAGCGTCTCCACCAGTAGGTCACGCATCGGACCGACATCCTCGTTCGAGGCCACAGGAACGGCCCGTTCGAGAAACGAGACTGGGTCGAACCTGTCGCCGCTCATCGGTCGCGGAAGACGGTATCTGCTTCGCCGTCGCCCTCGTAGACTGCCGGGCCACCGAGGAGTGCAGACCCCTTGTCGGGGACCGTCACTGAGAGCGTCCCACCGGGTGGGGAGACGCGGACTGGGTCGTCACCGGAGATGTGACCGAGTCGCTTTGCGGCGGCGACGACTGCGACCGCACCCGTCCCACAGGACTGCGTCTCGCCTTCAACGCCGCGTTCGAAGGTTCGCTGTCGGAATCCGCCGTCGCCATCCGGCGAGGCGAGCGTGACGTTCGTCCCATTGGTGAAGCGTGGTGCGTGTCGAATCGACGGGGCAATCTCTTCGAGGTCGACGTCGTCCACGTCGTCGACGAACGCGACAGCGTGCGGCACGCCCGTGTTGACGGCCGTGACAGTCAGTCCCTCGACTTCAGCTTCGACGAGTTCGTCGTCGCTTTCGAGCGGAACGTCTCGCGGGTGGAACGACGGAACGCCCATCTCGACGGTCACGTCGTCGCCGTCGAGCGTCGCTCGTCGGGTTCCGGCGGGTGTGTCGATCATCACCACGTCGGAGCCGGTTCGGTCTGCTGCCCACGCGGCGGCGACGCGAGCGCCGTTTCCACACATGGCGGCAACAGAGCCGTCTGGTTGGACGAGCGTCATGACGACGCGTGGCGGGTCGTACTGGGATTCGAGTGCGAGAAAGAGCACGCCATCTGCGCCGCGTCGGGTGCTTTCAGGGAGTTCGATTCCACGCTCTCGGTCGCAGTGGATGCGTGCGAAGGTGGGGCGGTCAGGGACTGGGTCTTCGGCATCGACGACGAAGAAGTCGTTTCCAGTGCCGTGGAACTTTTCGAATGGAATGGTGTTGAGTACGCTCATGGTTCTCTGTGTGCTTGGTCAGTTAGTAGTGTGGTCGGATGCGGTTCGTTCGAGGAGGACAATGTCGTCGAGGGTCTCCCGGCGGCGTGCCACGCGGTGACCGTCACCGTCGAGGACGACTTCCGGGGGGCGCGGCCGAGAGTTGTAGGTGCTCGCCATCTCGTAGCCGTACGCGCCTGCGTTGCCGATAGCGAGAACGTCTCCGCGCTCGGGTCGAGCGAGCGGTCGGTCTTCCGCGAAGACGTCGCTCGTCTCGCAGACCGGGCCTGCGATGGTGGTCGAAACGGTGTCGGCGTCGGGACGAGAGAGGTTCGAAATCGCGTGGTACGCGTCGTACATCGCCGGTCGGAGCAAGGTCGTCATACCAGCGTCGGTGCCGACGACGACCGTCTCTGGGAATTCCTTGACGGTGTTGACAGCAGAGAGGAGAACGCCCGCGTCGGCGACGACGTAGCGTCCCGGTTCGATAGCCAGTTGGGCGTCTGTCTCGCCGAGCGCATCACGGGTTGCGTCAGCGACTGATTCGAGGTCGAGTGGTGGTTCGTCGTCGTGGTAGGGGACGCCGAATCCGCCGCCCACGTCCACGAATTCGAGACCGTCGATGGAGCGAGCGAGGTCACCCATCCGACGGACGAGTTCGCGGTGTGCCGAGAGGTCGTCTCCCGAGATGCCGCTGCCTGCGTGGGCGTGGACGCCGACGAGTTCGACGTCGTCACGAACGCCCTCGGCGACGCTCGGAACACGGTCGATTGGGATGCCGAACTTCGCGTGACCACCGGTCTGGACCTTTTCGTGGTGGCCCGCGCCGATGCCCGGATTCGCCCGGAGACAGAGTCGGCCGTCGAACCCACGGTTCGTGAGTCGGTCGATTGTCTCCTCCGCACCGACCGTGATGGTCATCTCGGGATTGGCTTCCCAGCGAGAGACGACGTGGTCGAGGTCTGCCGCCGGCGGGTTGACTGCCGTGTATCGGATGCGGGTGCCCGGGAACCCCGCTTCGAGGGCGCGTTCGACTTCGCCAGCGGACGCACATTCGGCGTCGAGGCCGGCGTCCAGAACAGTTTCGAGGACTGCCTGCCCGGTGTGTGCCTTGACGGCGTAACTAATGTGGGCTTCTGGGAACGCCTCGCGGAGTCGAGTACAGTTCTCGTGGACGCGCTGGAGGTCGGTCACGTACAGCGGCGACCCGAACTGCGACGCGAGCGACAGGAGTTGCTCGCGGTCCCAGTCTGCCAGTCGCCGGACGGCCGGGCCTCCGCCGCTCATTCGCGGAGTGCCTCCTCTCTTCGGGTCGCGTCGAGGGTGTCGTCTTCGATGTCCAGTGCGACGACAGCAGGCTTGTACGCGCCGCCGGCGAACAGGTCGTGGTCACCGAGCGACGACTCGACGAACCGGGTGAACGCGCGGCGGTTCGCCGGGAGGTGGCCGTAGTGAATCTCCTCGTCGACGAGGTCGTAGACGGGGATACGTGGCGTCAGAAGCGTGTTCTCACCGACGATGGAGTTCTCACCGACGACGAATCCAGAGGTGACGCGACAGCCGGCACCGAGTGCGGCACCGTCTTCGACGACGACCGGTGCGTCTTCGACGGGTTCGAGGACGCCACCGATGAGCGTGTTCGCGCCGAGTTTGACGTTCGCGCCGATTTGGGCGCACGACCCGACGGTGTCACACGAGTCGACGAGGGTACCGTCGTCGACGTACGCGCCGATGTTGACGAACGATGGGCTCATCATGATACAGTCGGACCCGAGGTACGCGCCGCGGCGGATGACCGTTCCGTCCGGTGTGTTTCGGGTCCCGCGGTCGGCGAGGTCCTCGGTGTCTCGGAGCGGCAGCACGTCGTGGTATCGAACGTCGCCGTACTCGCGGGTGAGTGTCTCGCGCAGACCGAAGTTGAGGAGGATTCCTCGCTTGACCCACTCGTTGGACTCCCACGAGGTCACCGCAGCCCCCGTCTTCTCGGCCGCGCGCACCTCGCCCGCTTCGAGGGCGTCGAGGAACGCATCCAGTGTGTCGAGTTCGTCTACGCTTGCCGACGCGGCGTCTACGTCGCCGTCGTCGTATCGCTGCCACAGTTCTCGTACGTCGTGTTCTAAGCTCATTCGAGTACCTCGGTGAAGTCGTACCACCCGGCGTCGCGGCCCGAGAGCCACGCCGCGGCGTCGAGTGCGCCAGCGGCGAAGACTCCACGCGACCCCGCGCGGTGTGTGAGTGAGAGTGACTCGTGATTTCCAGCCAGTAATACTTCGTGCTCACCGGCAATATCCCCCGCCCGACGAGCGTGGACTCCGATTTCGTCCTCGGTTCGGGGCGCTTCGCCCTCACGGCCGTGGACGCGTGGGGAATCTCCTCGGACGTCGTCGATATCTTCGAGGAGCGTCAGCGCCGTTCCGCTCGGCGCGTCGCGCTTGGCGTTGTGGTGCGTCTCTGTGAGTTCGATGTCGTAGCCATCGAGTGCCGGAACGGCCTCACGGACTGCACGGCGGAGTGCCGCGATACCGCGCGAAAAGTTCGACGCGTAGAGTACCGGAACCTCGTCTGCGGCGTCGCGGAGCGCGTCGAACCCGCCGTCGCTCAGACCGGTCGTGCCGGAGACGAAGGCGACACCTGACTCGGCACAGGCGGCAGCGTATTCGACACACGAGGCCGGACCAGTGAAGTCGACGAGAACGTCCGGGTCGTGTGCGGCGAGCAGGTCGGGAAGGTCGGCGGCGTCCTCGACGAGAACGCCTTCGATTTCGTCACCCGCCGACCGACTGACTGCGAACGCGACGTCGATATCGTCGCGGTCCGACGCGGCGGCGAGGACTTCCTCGCCCATTCGGCCGGTCGCACCGGTGACGGCGACTCGCACCGTCACTCGTCGGACCCCCCGTCAGGGAGTGCTGACTCGGCAGCGAGTTCGTCGAGGAGACGGCGCATCTCAGCGGCGTTTTCTTCGGTGAGGCGGGTCAGTGGCGGGCGCACGGCGGCTGGTCCGTAGCCACGAATCTCCATGGCTTCCTTGACCGGAATCGGGTTCGTCTCGGAGAACAGGTGCCGGCAGAGTGGGCCGAGTTCGTGATGGAGTTCGCGAGCGCGCTCGTAATCGCCCTGGAGTGCGGAGTGAACCATCGCGCCCGTGCGTGCCGGTTCGATGTTGGCGACGACAGAGATGGTGCCGACACCGCCGACCGAGAGAATCGGCAGCGTGAGGCCGTCGTCGCCCGAGAGCACGGCGAACTCTTCGTCCTGAGTGTACTCGACGACTTGCGAAATCTGGCCGAGGTCACCGCTCGCGGCCTTGTAGCCGGCGATGTTCGGGTGTTCCGCGAGCGTTGCGGCAGTCTCGGGGAGGATGTTGCTCCCGGTTCGTCCGGGGACGTTGTAGACGATTTGTGGGAGGTCGATTTCGTCGGCGATGGTTTGATAATGTTCGACGAGGCCCGCCTGTTCTGGCTTGTTGTAGTACGGTGAGATGAGGAGGAGTGCGTCGGCACCGGCGTCGGCGGAGCGCCGAGAGAGTTCGAGTGCTTCTCGGGTCGAGTTCGACCCGGAACCGGCGATAACGGGCACGTCCTCGACAGCCTCGACGACTGCTTCGACGACTTCGACGTGTTCGTCGTGAGTCAGCGTCGCGGATTCGCCGGTCGAACCGACCGGGACGAGGCCATCGACGCCCGCGCCTTCGAGGCGGCGAACGTCGGACTGCAGTTGTTCGAAGTCGATACTCCCGTCCTCGTGGAACGGGGTGGTCATCGCGGGGAAGACACCGCGAAGGTCAATTGTTGTCATGTGTCGTTGTGTGGTGTTGAGACGGCTATGGTGGAATGTGGGAATCGGTCGTTCAGACCGAGTGCGCGTCGAATCGGGGGCCGCCCGAGACGGGGTCGCTACTCCCGCAACGAGCGATTATGACGCGCGTTTTTTCGAAAAGAATTCGCCACGCGACGCTGTCGACCGGGTGGCGGCCGTAGCGAGTCGCGCGAAGTCGTTCACACCAGATGCAGGTACTGGAGGCATAATATAACTTGCGCACTCTGCAGGACCTGCCACACTGGCTGAGGTGGGTTTGAACCCTTCTGCAGCGTCTGTCCCGTGTACTCTCGGGCAGAATCTCGGCGTTCTCATCGGTGAAAACACTCCCGGACGGTTATTACCCCGTGGCGTGCAACCGAAGGACGAATGACGGAGATTCACCCAGACCAGCGCGTTGCCATCTTGGCAGACGCTCAAAACCTCTATCACACGGCACAAAGCCTCTATTCACGGAATATCGACTACTCTTCCCTGTTAGAGAAGGCGACTGCGGAGCGCGCACTTACGCGCGCAATCGCCTACGTTATCAGGGCGGATTCGCCCGACGAAGAACGGTTTTTTGATGCACTCGTCGACATCGGTTTTGAGACAAAGATCAAGGATATCAAGACGTTCGGAGACGGTTCGAAGAAAGCAGATTGGGACCTCGGTATCGCACTGGACGCGGTTAGCCTCGCCAACCACGTCGATACGGTCGTTCTCTGTTCGGGCGACGGCGACTTCGAGCGCCTCTGTTCACACCTGCGACACGAGGGCGTTCGGGTCGAGGTGATGGCGTTTAGAGAGTCGACAGCGGACGAACTCGTCGAGGCCGCAGACACGTTCATCGACCTCTCGGAGCGAGAAGCGACGTTCCTGCTGTAACTCCGCTACTCGAAGTTCGGAATCACCGACTCGCCGTCGATATCCGGTTTCGGTTCGGCAACTCGCTGTGGGACTCCAGCGTCGTGTGCTTCGAAGAACGCGACGGCGTAGGTGTACCGGAACGTCGTCAACAGCATCTGTGCTGCCAGTGATATCGCGACGACGGCGAGAATTTCTGTCGTCGAAAAGCCGAGGCCACCCGGAACCGTTCCCGGAGTGACGCCGTCGGCGCTCTGAACCGCCTGGAGGTTCTGGAACGTCCGGAAGAAGATGAATCCAGTGACGGGAATCGAGACGAGAACTCCGACGACGAGTTGGATGACCGAGTAGCCGAGCGTGGAGACGACGTTGTTCCGGACGAGTCTGTAACTTTCTCCGAACGATTCAATCGCGCCTGCGTCGGCGACGACGACGGCGACGGGGAAGAACTGGATGAAGAAGTTGACCACGATGAACGCCAGTAAGAGGAGGCCGAGGATGACGAGGGCAATCAGGAGTCCGCCACCGAGTGCGACGTCGCCACCTCCTGCGAGAGACCCGATACCGATGCTGAACACCAGAACTGTCGCGACGATTGCGAGGACGATACCGAACGCGATGACGATTCCCAGTTCGACGATATTCGCAAGGAGCAAGGGGACGTACTTTTCGCGACCAACGGCCGTCAGCGTCGAGAGCGTCGTCCTGCTCTCATCGCTTTCGACTGCTTCGTTGGCCATCCCGTAGATACCGGCGGCGACGAAGGGCGTGACGAAGAACGTGAGTACCTGAAACAGCGTGGGTACGAACGGAATCTCTGCCAACTGTGTTGCGAGTTGCGGAAGCGTGATGAGGCCGAGGGCGAGTCCACCGAGGAACAACACCGGATTCCGCCCGATGCCCTGGAGCGCTGTTTTGAGAGAGCTAATCGCTGCCATATGCCCGACGTGTCGATGCGGTTATACGTAAAACAGCGGGTCGATTCTCGATTACGCGGTGGGCGATGACGCTTTGACGACGGTGGCGAACGCGCCGACTGTCGCTGTGGCGGCGAGAAGGGCAGACAGACGGCTATCGAGGGCCGTCTGGGTGAGGAGAGCACTGCTCGCGAGGAGGAGAATCGTCCCCACACCTGCGAGCCGAATATCGACTGACATACTCGGACGGCGGTTACTCCGGTACTTAGTACTTATTTTCTGATTCGTCTGTGTTGTCACTTCACACGCGTTCGGCCGGGACCGCGACCCACTTTAGGTGGCAGGGCAAAAGACGGGTATGACTGAAGCCGATGGGTCCGATCTGGGGGACCTCCGAATCGTTGCAGAGTACCAGTTCGGGGCCGGTGCGGGCGACGCGTTGTTCCCCGAAGACGCCACTATCGACGTCTCTCGTTCGCGAAGCGGTCGTCCACGACAGGTGTACGTCGCAGGCGAGCGAGTGACCTCCTACGGAACCGACGGTCGCTTCACGCTCGGTGTTGCGGGTGGCCACCGACTCCGTGCGGCGCTCGACGACTCGGCGTACACCGTCGTCGTCGGCGACGAATCGATTCCGTTCGTCCGCGACGGCAAGAACGCCTTCGCGAAGTTCGTGACCGACGTCGACCCAGCCGTCCGCCCCGGCGACGAAGTGTGCGTCGTCGGTCCCGATGGTGAACTACTCGGGGTGGGCCGTGCAGAACTCTCTGCAGATGCGATGCTCGACTTCGAGACGGGGATGGCCGTTCGCGTGCGTGAAGGCGCTGGAAGCGACGAATAGCGTAGCTGGGAGCGACGAATAGAGTAGCTGAAAGCGACGAACAGGGATTGGGAGACGCGTTTTCTACAGATACGGTGCGAGGCCGAGTGCGGAGACGAGTGGGACGCCCGCGACGACCGACCCGACGAGATACCCACCGATTGCGCCGCCGTTGAGAAGTGGCAGCCCTGCGTGGGCACGGCCTTTCATCACTGCCCACATGAGCCCGGCAAAGCCGACGAAGGTGCCGACCATCGCGAGCAATGCGGGAAGATTGAGCGCTGGAAGGGCGGCGATTCCGAGCGATGGAGCGCTCGAGAAGAATGCCGCCGACGCGACCATCACCGTCGGCATGACGGCATCGCCGAGGCCGATGAAGAACGCGTCGCGGTCGCTGGGGTCTGCGTCGTCGCTGTCCGCGGTTTCTGACTCTCCGTCGTCAGCATTCTCACCGACCTCGTTCGCGTCGCGAGCGAAGTCTTCGTCCAGAAGCGAGTAGGACCACGTCGTCGGGATGACGAGAACGACCGGAATTCTGAGGTCCATCACACCTGCTGCGAGGTCGAGCATGTGCTTGGTCTTGTAGACGCTGATAGCGTCGTAGACGGCGAGAATCGACAGGAGGACGATTGCCGGCAAGAGGCCGAAACTGATGCCGAAGAGGCCGGCAGCGCCCGCGCCCATGAGAGCCCCCGCGGTGTCGATGACGTACCACTCGGGGTAGACGAGGAGCGCGATGGCGACGGCCGCCGAGAGGCCGATTGCGAGGAGGCCATTCGGGAGGATGGCGGCGAAGACGTACCACGACAACACCCCGCTCGTGAAGATGATGATGCCTCGGATGAGCTGGTCGAGGTCGTATTTGAACGCCACGAGCATGAACGCCGTCATTCCGATGATAGCGCCGATGTAGAGGAGGCTGTTCGCGGGGTCGGTGGGGTCTTCGACCGTCTGGTAGCCTTGCTCGAAGAACGTCGGGACGAGTGCGAGCGCACCCACCTGGACGACGAGAAAGATGAGGGCGGCGAGGGCGACACCTCGATAGGCGCGGCGTGACATACCACTGCGTTCCAACCCGAAGGCTTTGGGGATTGCGCTCTGGCTTCGCTATCGAGCGTAGAGTTTGCTGCCGACCAGTCGTGCTGGGTTGTCGTCGTCTGCCGTGATAGCGACGTACGGCCGGTCCACGGGGCCGAACACGTCGACGATTCGGCCGACTGTCGAGAGCGACTCGTCGAGGACCATCGTCCCGATGTCGGGCGTGTCGTCGTCGTCGAGACGGACGATCGCGAGGCCCTGTGCCGTTCGAGAGACCGTTCCGATTCGCCGCATCAGTCTCGGAGGATGCCGACGTAGGCGGCGACAGCCTGTACGATGTCGTTCTTCGTCGCGTCGTCGGCGTTGTCGACGAGGACGCGACCACGCGTGTCGAACTCTCGTGGATAGCGTTTGTCCCGTTCGATGACCGCGTCGTACCCGACTTGCTGGACTGCTTTCGCAATCTCGTCGACGGTCGGGTCTTCGACTGCGGCCGACTGCGCGACTCGCCGACCTTCGCTGCGTGAGAGAGAGGCGTCGAGGTAGGCAGGGTAGATAACGTTCTCGACCATACACCTGTCTCTGCAACCCGACGGTAATACGGTTGTGGTCTCTGTGGGTCGCGAGTAGTCGGAGTCAGTACACCTGTCAGAGGTAAATTATTATATCCTTGACTAGATTGTGCGGCTATGAACGTCCTCGGATACGTTGGATTCGTCTCGTTTTTTCTCTTGCTCGGAGCTTTCGTGAAGTGGTTCGACCCGGCAGCGGTGTCTCAACTCTCTCGGCGACTGGGCCTGAGCGGTCTCAAAGCGTGGGCCATCGCAGTCGTCGCGTTCCTGTGGTCGTTCTTCCCGGTCCTCGCAGGGGCCGAAATCGGAGACGAGATTTGGATTATCGGTGCGTCAGTCGCGTGCGTCGGGTTCTTCACTGCGACGATTGCTGCCGGGTCCATAGACGAGTATCGCCTCCTGCAGCGCGTCCCCTACGTCGCCCCCGAAAACGTCGGAACGAGCGGTTCGAACACTATCGTCGCAACGTCTGGCGTCCCACAAGTCCCCGACGACGGAGAGGAAACCGAGTTCACGACGCCACTCTCCGGAAAACCAGCCATCCACACCGATTGGATTGTCCAACGCCGGGAGAAACTTGGTCTCCGCGACGTGTGGAAAAACGTCGCCGAAGGCGTGAAAGTCGCCGAGTTCGCCCTCGGTGACGGTGCAGTCAGCGTCACGCCGGGGCGGCACCGAGTGTTCACTACCCGTTACTGGTCGACGACCATCGACTTGGACGACGATATCGATGAATCCGTGGCAACGTTCCTCCGTGAACACGCCGAACTCCCATCTCCCACGTCCTCGGACGAGCGACTCAAAATCACCGAACAGTACATCCCAGCCGACGAGCCCGTCACCGTCATCGGACACGTCGAACAGACCAGAGAACCGGGTGTCGTCCGCATCGAAGGGGGACCCATAGACAAACTGCTTGGAACCCACGCCGACCCCGGGGAGGAATCGAACGGAGCGGCAGAGGCAATCCTGATTCGCGGCGATATCACCGATGCGAGGTCGACGATGCGAAAACGCGTCTACTGGCTTGGTCCCCTGAGCCTCGGGATGATTCTCGGCGGGCAACTCCTCTCGTTCTGGCTCTCGTCTGCGAGTCTCACGGCACTATTCTGAATACCCAGTCGGGGCTGTGGAGCTCTCCACGTCGACAGATTGAAGATTTCATAGAATATCCAACAAATCCCAATGCAGCTCGTTCTCGATTACGGCGGTGTCATCGTCGACCACGGCGACGAACGCGAACAGTCGCATATCCTCGGTGTCGACCCCGAGAGCGACCCCTATCCCGGATGGCTCGCCTACTTCGCGTTTCGAGATGGCTTCGTTCAGACGACGAGTGGATACGTCGAACTCCTCTCGACGCTCACGGGAGCGTCCCGCGATGCGTGTCGTGAGTACCTCGAAACGACGTGGCTCGACCCAGAGTTTCCAGAGGAACACGTCGACGTGCTCCGAAACCTCGCAGCCGACCACACACTCGTCCTCTTTGGCAACATGGCGCGTCCGTGGGTCGAGACAGTTCTCTCGGAACACGGCGTCCTCGAATGCTTCGACGAACTCGTCGTCTCTTCGGACCTGCGACGGTCGAAACCCCATCCAAAAGGGTACGTCGAGTGCCTTCCAGCAGGCGACGAACCAGTCGCCTTCGTCAGCGACGAGTACAACGAGGACCTCCTGATGGGCGAAACGTTCGGCATGACGTCAGTGTGGGTCGAAAACGACGACGAGACGCCGTACCGAGAGCCCGACGTTCGGATTTCGACGTTCGCTGACCTTCCAGACATCCTCGGTACGGACGGAATTCAGCCCGGTCACTAGTTCGTCAACTACGGTCGCGGATACTCTAGGGAACGTTCACGGATACTCTAGGGAAGCCTCTTCGAAGCGCGTCGACGCGAAAACAGAGACTATCGAGAAGGACCGGACTGAGCGGTTATCGGCGTCGTGCGAGGAGTGCCACGACGGCGAGCGCAGCGACAGACGCGAGTGCACCGAACCCGGGCGCACTGCTTTCGGTGGTAGACTCTGGCGTCGCGGTCGTCGTAGTCGTCGATTCAGCCTGCTCTTCGGTTCCCGTCTCGGTCTGCGTGTCGGTCGTCTCCGTCTCCGACTGGCTCTGGAGTTCCTGATATCGCTCGTAGGCGTCGGGGTGGACGGCCTTCAGAATCGCCTCACTCGCGTCGATTGCGCGTGGGGCTGGTTGCTGAAGGTTGTTCGCGTCCACGAGGATGACGTTGTCCTCCTGGATTGCAGTTGTGCTGTTGTACGCAGGACCACTCGGAATCGGTGCGTGGTCGGGAACGACGAGGTACTCGGGATTCATCTCGACGACGAGTTCCTCGTTGAGTTGACCGAACCCAGTGAAGTTGGCCTCTGCGGCCCCGTTACGGAGGCCAGCAGACGTCATCACGTCAGAGATGAACGTGTCGCCACCGGCGGCGTAGCCAAAGAACACGTTGAGGCCGACTGGCCGGTCGACGCCCTCCAGTGCGCGCTCCATGTTCTCGAGAGCGGTCCGCATCTCGTCGGCGCGTTCGGCACCCGCTTCACAGTTGCCAGTGATGCGGCCGATTCGTTCGGTCTTGTCCGCGACGGCCTCGAGCGAGTCACCACTCTCGAAGACGACGACAGTCAGGCCCGCGTCGCGAAGTTGTTTGATGCGGTCTTTCTCGACCGTATAGGTGGTGTTCGGGACGAGCACGATGTCGGGTTCGAGTCCGATGACTGCCTCGACGTTGAGGCCACCCGAGCCAGAGATGTTCGTCTTCTCGTTCGCCCCGTCGAGATACAGGGCGAACTGTGAGACACCGACGACCTGGTCTTTCGCGCCGATCTCCCACATCGTCTGGGCAGCGCTCGGGTTCGTCGTGACGACACGCTCTGGGTTTTCAGAGATTGTCACGTCGGTTCCCGTCGCATCGGTCACCGTCATCGGGAACGAACACTGTGCAGTGTGGTCTGCGGCGGTAACCGGTGCCGGAACCCCGGCGAACACGGTTACGAACACCAGCAGTGCAGCGATGTATCGTTGGTTCACACTAACCGCCTCGTCGATAGTTCAATAAATATTTACCTAATGAAAGCGCGGTTGTGTTCGATGAACGTTCGAACACGAGCGACCACGTGGGCATTCGGTTTGACTGCCTTCCTGGCGCTCGTCGTGGTCGTCAGCGCCGGAATCGGCCACGTCTCCATCCCGCCGCAGACTGTCGCGCTCGTCCTCCTCGATGCACTTCCAGTTCCTGTCGGTCTCTCTCTGAGTGGCGCAACCGTCCTCCCGCTCGTCGGGTCGGTGCCAGTTCCGTCCATCGAGTTCGCGTCGCCGTTTTCGGCAGCTGTGCCCAGAACTGCACAGATTATCGTCGTCTCGGTTCGGCTTCCTCGCATTCTCCTCGCGGCCCTCGTCGGTTTCGCGCTCGCCACTGCGGGCGTCGTCATGCAGGGGTTTTTCAGAAATCCGATGGCTGACCCGTCCATTATCGGTGTCTCGTCGGGTGCGGCCGTCGGTGCCGTCGCCACGATTGCACTGTCGCTTTCGGTTCCATTCGGACTGCAGGGGGCAGCCTTCGGGTCGGCCATCGTCACCGCATTCGTCGTCTACATGCTCGCGACACAGGATGGTCGCACACCCGTCGCAACGCTCCTCCTCGCAGGTGTCGCGGTGCAGACGTTCCTCGGCGCAGTCATCTCGTTTCTCCTCTTGCAGAGCGGTGAGAGTCTCCGACAGGTCGTCTTCTGGTTGATGGGTCACCTCTCGGGGGCGACGTGGGACGAAGTCGTGCTGCTCACGCTCGTGCTCCCGGTTCCGTTCGCCGTCTTGCTCGCGCACACCCGTGACCTGAACGTCCTCCTCCTCGGCGAAGAAGACGCACACGCACTCGGCATCGAAGTCGAACGCACGAAGCAACTGCTCCTCGTGACGGCGAGCATCGTCACGGCGGCGGCAGTGGCAGTCTCCGGCGTCATCGGATTCGTCGGCCTCGTCGTCCCACACATGCTCCGGTTGGTCGTCGGCCCAGACCACCGACTCCTCCTGCCTGCATCGGCACTCGCTGGCGCATCGTTCCTCGTCCTCACAGACACCATCGCTCGGTCTGGCGCGGCGGAAGTTCCCGTCGGTGTCGTCACTGCGGCACTTGGCGCACCGTTCTTCCTATATCTCCTCAGAACTCGGGAGGTGCGGTCACCGTGAGCGACGATTCGGTGGACGAACAGTCCGCACCAACCACCAAATTCGCCGACTCCGCACCGGCCATCAAACTAGACGGCGTCTCTGTGTCACTGGGCGGTCAGACAGTTCTTGACGGTATCTCTGCCGATATCGACGGCGGAACGTTCGTCGGTCTCATCGGTCCGAACGGCGCGGGAAAGACGACGCTTCTCAGAGTTCTCAACGGGTCGCTCTCACCCGACGCTGGCGTCGTGCGCGTGGCGGGTGAGAACGTTCACGCACTCTCATCGAAGGCGGCGAGTCGCCTCGTCGCGACGGTTCCGCAGACGACGAACGTCACCTTCGATTTCCCCGTCCGCGAAGTCGTTCGGATGGGTCGAACGCCACATCGTGGTCGATTCGATGGCTGGACAACGGCCGACGAAGACGCAGTCGAGGCCGCGATGCGTCGAACTTCAGTCGATGCCCTCGCGGACCGACCGGTGACGGAGGTGAGCGGTGGCGAACGACAGCGAGTCCTCATCGCGCGGGCACTCGCACAACAGACGCCGACGCTCCTCCTCGACGAACCGACCGCCAGTCTCGACATCAACCATCAGGTTCGAACGCTCGAACTCGTCGACGATTTGGTCGGTGACGGAACCACTGCGGTGGCCGCGATTCACGACCTGAATCTCGCGGCACACTACTGCGACGTACTGATTCTGCTCGCAAACGGACGCATCCTCTCGGCGGGCGACCCCGCGGCGGTCCTCTCCGAATCCAACCTTCGAGCAGCGTTCGACGCCGAGGCGGTCGTCTCGCGACATCCCGTGACCGGGTCGGTGTACGTGACTGCGCTTCCGTCGTCGTCTGGGTCTGCGGATGCGACCGGTCGTGTTCACGTCGTCGGCGGGGGTGGAACCGCAGCACGCTCCCTTCACGTTCTCTCGGCAGCAGGGTACGCGCTCTCTGCCGGCGTGCTCAACGAAGGCGACACCGATGCAGAGGCGGCGCGTCGGGTCGGCGCGGACCTCGTGACGGTCCCTCCGTACGCACCTGTCGACGACGCGGCGCGGTCCGCAGTCGAATCTCGAATCGATGCTGCCGACGTCACCGTCGTGGCCGACGTCGAAGTCGGCGAAGGGAACCTCGCAAATCTCGACGCAGCGACGTCCGCAGACCACCTCGTCCTCGTCGAAGAACGCCCCTTTGCCGACCGAAACTACGCGGGTGATGCGGGGTGGTCGGTCTACGAACGACTTCGCGAACGTGGTCGCGTGGTCGAACCCAGTGAATTACTCTCTGTCGTCGGCGAGTTGGCCTGTGAAGCGGCCGGTGAATAACTCGTCGTCTGCCGGTTTTCGACGGAGTGAGTTCCCCCGGCTGTGTCAGTCGGAACCGGCGGTTAGTGGTTCTCTGAATCTGGCTACACACCACATATTCAAGACGTGTGCGTGCGTTTATTAGTTCGATTTCTGAGAGGAACCGCAGATGAAACTCGCACTTATTGGGGTCGGACAGGCTGGTGGGAAAGTCGTCGACGCCCTCATCGATTACGACCGGCGGACGCAAAGTGACTACATCGTCGACGCGATCGCAGTCAATACGGCCCGTGCTGACCTGATGGGACTCCGGTACGTCCCCAAATCTCACCAACTCCTCGTTGGGACCTCCCGCGTGAAAGGCCACGGTGTCGGTGCGGACAACGACCTCGGCGCGGAAGTGACTGCAGAGGACGTCGGGGACGTTCTCTCGATGATCGACGACTTACCGGTTCACGAGATCGACGCGTTTCTCATCGTCGCCGGACTCGGCGGTGGAACCGGGTCTGGCGGCGCGCCGGTCATCGCACGCGAACTCAAGCATCTCTACACCGAACCCGTCTACGGCCTCGGCATCCTCCCCGCACGTGACGAGGGTGGCATCTACACACTCAATGCGGCCCGGTCGCTCCAGACGTTCGTCGCCGAAGTCGACAATCTCATCCTCTTCGACAACGAGGCGTGGCGACGGACGGGTGAGTCCCTCGAAGCGGGATACAGCGAAATCAACACCGAACTCGCCCGCCGATTGGGTGTCCTCTTCAGCGCTGGTGAGACTGACGGGTCGAGTGCCGTCGCTGAATCAGTCGTCGACGCGTCGGAGATAATCAACACGCTTGCCTCGGGTGGAATCTCGACGATCGGATACGCGGCCGTCGAACTCGACAGGCCCAAGCGAGGTTTGCTCTCTCGACTCTCGGGAGCGCCGTCGAACGCCGCCGACGATGGCGAATCGATGAACCGTATCACGAGTCTCGTCCGCCGCGCCGCCCTGGGCCGCCTCACGCTCCCGTGTGAAATCGCTGGGAGCGAACGCGGACTCGTCGTCGTCGCCGGGCCACCGGAGTTTCTCTCTCGACGCGGCATCGAACGCGGCCGAACGTGGTTGGAAGAAGAGACTGGAACGATGGAGATTCGCGGCGGTGACTACCCCGTCGAATCGAACTTCGTCGCCGCTGTCGTGCTCCTGTCTGGCGTCTACAACGTCCCTCGGGTGAAGGAGCTACAGGCAGTCGCCATCGAGACACAACGAGACATGCTCGCCAAACGAGCGTCGAGTGCGGAATCACTCGACAAACTCGTGGATTCCGGAGACGACAGGCTCGAACCACTGTTCTGAGGGAGGCACCCGGATTTCGGGGGTTCTGGAGGCCGAACTTTGACGAACAGACGGGGAAGGGTCATATTCTATGGGTGCGAAGACTCGATTAATGGCCGAGTACCCGCTGAAGCAACGGTTCGTGCTCGATACCTCGCTTTTTCTTTCCGAGGAGATTCGCGACGACGACGAGACGTTCGAAGAGGCAGTCGAACGACTGCTCGACACCATCGCCGCTGCTCGGTTAGATTTGAACATCTCGTGTTACATGCCGCCTTCTATCGCAGCCGAACTGGAACATATCCTTCGGGAACGTGGCGTCTCTGAGGACCTGCTCGGCAAACTCGACACGTGGGTCATCAAGAAACATCCCGACCGATACGAGGTGTACATCCCTGCAGAAATCGTCTACCGCTTCATCGACGAGATGTCCGACCGAGTCAACCGTGGCCTTCGCGTCTCCGAGAAAGCGGTCCGAAAGGCCGAAGAGACCAGACGCAAGTCGGATGGAGAATCGAAACTGTCCGACGTGGATAAAGTCATCTCCGACCTCAGAGAAGATTACCGGGGTGCCCTCAGACAGGGCGTGTTGGACTCACGCGAGGACTTCGACTTGCTCATCCTCGCGCGGGAACTGAACGCTGGCGTCGTGACGGAGGATACGGGTATCATCAGTTGGGCAGCAGACTTCGGTCTCAGAAACCTCCGTGGCCGGGCGTTTCCGACGCTCCTCGAAGAGTATCTCATGGCGCTCGACGAGCCACACCCACAGAGTCGAAGCGAGTGGTAATCACCCGACTCGAACGAACGTCGGTGCCGACTCGATGCCCGTCGTTAGTACATGTCGTCTAACTCGACGAACGAATCTCCCGTCGCACTAACCCACTTGGTGAGGAGTTCCGTTGGCGTCGCGTCCTCGGGATAGATCGTGCACTCTTCTCGCCCATCGGGACCACTCACGATACGCGACGTGAGTCGAGGGCGTTCTGGGAGATTCGTGGAGTGGTCGGGCGTGTGCGCCGATTCCGACCCCATTACTCTCCCCCCGGTATCGCAACTTCGAGGCCGTGTTCGTCACCTAACGAGACGGTGACCGAGTCGACATCTGTCCGATACTGGCTCGTATGGGTCCCGTTCATGCGTACCTGAAGCGTCTCGTCGACGAGACGGGCGTTCGAGAGATGTTCGAGTTTTCGGTAGGTCGTCGAGAGCGGGATATCACACTCCTCAGAGAGTTCCTGTGCGGTCAGTGGCGTGGTCGAGCCCTGGAGGGTCGTCAGTATCCGACGGCACGTCTGATTGGACAGCGCGTCGAGGACCATCTCCGCGTACGACTCGGCAAGGTTCGGTCCCTCGACGGTGTTCTGTCCAGTCGGGTTGCGCGTGAGGCCGGTCTGCATGCTCACTCGTCGGTTAGTCCGCCCGCTCCGTCTCATCGTACCCCGCATATTTCGGGCTCTTTATGCCGTCACCGAACTGGTTCTTGGTTGATACGAATCTGCGAGGGGTCGAACCTCCCCATGATATAAAGGCCCGGTGTATCGGGGGTGTTTATATCAGGGGTTGGGGTGTCTGCCTAGAGTTATGACGAGTGCAGCGGGCATCAGAGCAGAGTTGAAAGTGACGGGCGTGGCCAACTGTCCTGTCGCGTCTGTATCCAAAGCGGAGAATTCCGGCTATGCGCTGTCTCGAAGCATGGGGACCAATACGGACGGTTCCGTCACGGAAGAGTTCGTCTTCGACAGTGACGCCGGCGTGACCGACGAGATGGAACAACTATTCGACTACGGCGACGGCACTGTCTACCGATTTGCACGCGAGAGCGATATCGGCTGTCCGTGTGAGCGAATCGAAGCGTTCGATTGTCCCGTCGTCGACGTACAGACTCGCGACGGTGCGTTGTTCTTGACGTTCCACGCGCCCAACGTCGAGACGCTCCGTGACGTCGTTGCGTCACTCCGTGCGTCGGCAGACACTGTCGACGTGAGCAGACTGCTTCAGTCGTCGTCTGACGAGTCGCGTGACCTCGTGTTAGTCGAGCGAGGCCAACTCACTGACCGACAACGGGAGGTACTGGAGAAGGCACACGACATGGGCTACTTCGACCACCCACGTCGGGCGAACAAAGGTGAGGTGGCGACGGAACTCGGCATCACGACGTCGACGTTCTCCGAACACCTCGCGATGGCACAGAAGAAACTGATGGGTGCGATTTTACAGGACTAACCTGAGGGCCCCCTGAATTGGGGGTGGCCTCAAACGTGCAATGAGAACATACAACTAACTGGTGAGCTACGATGCGTGAGTTCGATATTACCTGTCCCGAGTGCGCCCAGCGGTACCGGGTTAACGAATCGATGTACGAGACGCTACAGGAGACTGGCTGCGTCCTGTGTACGGCTCCGATTACTGAAACAAAAACGCCCGCGTGAGTCGACGAGAACGCGAACGACGGCATGAAATCCACGTCGTTAGTGTGCGATGTGCTATTCGACGACGACGACGCCAACCATCCCGAGCGTCTCGTGTGGGACACAGACGTACTTGTACTCACCAGTCTCGTCGAACGTATGTTCGAACGTGGCACCTTCGGAGGCGGTGAGTTCGGATTCGAACTCGCCACCGCGATGAAGCACGTTGTGTGTGCCGCCGTTGCCGGTCCACTCCCAGACGACTGTCGTTCCCGGTGAGATTTTCACCGCTGCGGGGCCGAAGGCGAACCCGCCGCCGTTGCCCTCGGCACCGACATCGATAGTCACGCTACTTTCTCCCGTCAGGTCGTAGACGCCGTCGTAGTTCTGTGTCCGGTCGAACCACCCGTCGAAGTCTCGCATCTCTACGTCTGCTGTCGGTGTTTCCGTCGCGTCGTCCTCGCCCTCGCCTCCGGTGTCGCCGTCGGAACCGCCTGATGCACCGTTACAGCCTGCAAGAAGGAAAATCCCTGCAGAGGCTGTCGTCGCGTGCAGAAACGTACGCCGAGAGAGTCGTCGGTCAGACATTGGTCATCTCTAGTGGGTCTCCAACAAAGGCTAATCCTTCGATTCCCACGCGGTGAAAACAGCCGAAACGTCCCTATCTATCTGCCGCAAAGGCCTGCGCATATGCCCACGCACGACGACCCGCGGAGAAAGCCGCGAATCGACGGGAGCAGACAGTGGGAGGTATTCATCCGAGAGACTGACGCTGAGCCACTGCGCCACGTCGGGAGCGTCTCTGCGCCGTCGGTCGACATCGCAACCGAACAGGCGACGACACTCTTCGGATTCTCGTCGTCTGCGCTGTGGCTCTGTCCGGCCGACGAGGTTCTGCGAATCGGTGGAAACGACCTCGCTTCCAAGGGACGAGCGGACGCAGACCCTGCAGACGCCGAGGTGACACAGGGATGATTTCCATCAGTAAACTGCTGTGTGGGCAGGTTGCCGAGGGCGACGGACTCCGATACGACGACCCCGACACCTCGGTCGAACAGATTCGCGAAGAGAAACAGAAACGCCCGGTCGTCGTCTGGAACACGACCCGCCGCTGTAACCTCTACTGCGAACACTGCTATGCGGGTGCCGACCTCGACCCCGCACAGGGCGAACTCTCGACAGACGAAGCAAAGGGCCTCATCGACGATTTGGCCGCCTACGACGTGCCTGTCCTCCTCTTTTCGGGCGGTGAACCGCTCGTCCGCACCGACCTCGTCGAACTCGTCGACTACTGCACCGACCAGGGCGTTCGCGCCGTCCTCTCGACCAACGGGACGCTCATCACCGAAGAGAAGGCACGGGCGCTCAAAGACGCTGGCCTCTCGTACGCCGGCGTGTCCGTCGACGGACTGCAAGAGCGCAACGACGAGTTCCGTGGCAAAGCGGGCGCGTTCGACGCCGCCGTTCGAGGAATCGAAAACTGCCTGTCCGTCGGCCTCAAGACCGGACTTCGGTACACCATCACCGAACACAACGCCCCCGACATGGAGGACGTCGTGGACTTCCTCTACGACGTGGGTGTCGACCGCTTCTGTTTCTACCACCTCGACTACGGCGGACGCGGCGGTGAAATCGTCGACGCCGACCTCGACGACGAGGCTCAACGTCGCGCTGTCCGTCGGCTGTTCGACATGACCCGCGAGTACCACGACGAAGGCGAAGAGATAGAGACCCTCCTCGTCGGCAACTACGCGGATTCAGCGTACGTCGTCGAGTACGCCGACGAAGAACTCGGCTCAGACCACGCCGACGAGATTCACCGTTATCTCCGCGTCAACGGCGGTGACCCGACCGGTGAACGCGTCGCCGACGTTGACTACCGCGGCGACGTCCACCTCACGCAGTTCTGGCAGAGTTACAGTCTCGGCAACGTCCGTGACCGACCGTTCGGCGACATCTGGGACGACGAGTCGAATACGCTTCTCGCCCGACTCCGTGAACGCGAGAAACACCTCACCGGCAAGTGTGCAACCTGCCAGTATCAGGACGTGTGTCGCGGGTCGTCGCGACTTCGCGCTCTCGCTGGCTCTGGTGACCTGTTCGGACCGGACCCGCAGTGTTATCTCACGCCCGAAGAGCGCGGTGAGACGCCCGAACCGGCGGACTAACCGGGCGGTTTCACGACCGCATCGAGGCGGCGAGAAACGCGAGGGTGGTGAGTGCCACCGTCGTCATCCAAATCGCAGCTGCTTCCGAATCGAATAGATGCGAGACGAAAAGTCACCCAATCAGATAGCCAAACGGTGCGACGACGATTGGGAGGCTGACCGCGACGACTGGGTCGATACTCGATAGGTGCCCACGGAGACGACCAGTGTCGGCACTCATGTCAAAATAGTATCTAGATACCGGCTTATACTTCGGCATCACGCGAAAGCAATCTCCAACGTAACACCAATCAGTGTCCGAGAACGACGCCGAGACGCTTACTCGGCGGGCGTCGCTGCCTTCTCTTGTTTCCGTTCGAGTTCTTCGAGGTAGTCGTCGGCGTCGAGAGCGGCCTTCACACCCATCCCGCCGGCCGTCGCGGCCTGCTGGTAGTGGTAGTCGACGACGTCGCCCGCGGCGAAGATGCCGGGTTCGTCAGTCGCCGTCTGGCCGCCGCCTGACCCGCCCTTGGCGACGATGTAGCCGTCGTCGTCGCGCTGGACGGCCGTTCCTTCGAGGTAGTCGGCGTTCGGCGTGTGGCCGATGGCGTAGAACACCGCGCCAACGTCGAAGTCGAACTCCTCCGTCTCGGGGTCGTCGAGTTTGTCCGTCGGGTGCCCCTCGGGGTGGCGGACGAGTGTGACGTGGTCGACACCCTCTTCGGGCGACCCGTGAAGTTCGGTCGCTTCGGTGTTGAGCATGAGTTCGATTTCGTCGGCGTCGACCTTCTCCATCAGGCGGTCGATCCAGTAATCTTCGGCGCGGAACTCTTCGCGGCGGTGGACGAGGTAGACCGTCGACGCGAACTTGGTGAGGAAGTTGGCCTCCTCGAGGGCGGCGTCACCGCCACCGATGACCATAATCTTCTCGTCGCGGAAGAACGCGCCGTCACAGGTCGCACACGTCGAAAGCCCGTAGCCCATGAGGTTCTCTTCGCCGGGGATGCCGAGCGTCCGAGCAGACGCACCGGAGGCGGAGATGATGGCGTCGGCCGTGTACACGTCTCCGTTCTTCAGCGTGACAGTGAACGGTCGCTCAGAGGCGTCCACGCTCTCGATGATACCGTGGCGAATCTCGGTGCCGAAGCGTTCGGCCTGCTGTTTCATGTTGTTGATGAGCTCTGGCCCGGAGATGCCCTCGGGGAAGCCCGGATAGTTGTCGACTTCCGTCGTGAGCGTGAGTTGGCCACCCGGTTCGTCACCTTCGAGGACGAGTGGTTCGTTGTTCGAGCGTGCCGCGTAAATCGCTGCAGAGAGACCAGAGATACCCGAACCGGCGACGATGAGCTTTCGGTGCTCGACGAAGGAATCCGCGTTTTGTGTCATGTTCCGTAGTTCGAGATAGCGGTGCCTTAAGGTTGCGCTGTATTGCGAGGAGTACTACAACACCGCCACGGATTCGCATAGCACGCCCGGTGACTCGATTTTCGCGAGGAGAGCGAAAGACCAGTATCAATCGCCGTCGCACGTCTCTGTATGGCCGCCGACCTCCAGGAGAAGACAAACCGGTACGAATCGATGCTAGCCGACGCACTCGACGAAGCAGTGCAGGCCGTTCCGGAGGAGACGCACCTCGGTGACGCCGCCGCGGACTGTCTGGAGATGGCGGAGTCATACCTCGAAGACGGCCGCCACTTCAAAGAGGCAGACGACTGGGTGAACGCCCTTGCGTCGTTCTCGTACGGGTACGGCTGGCTGGATGCTGGCGTTCGGATGGGTCTGTTCGACGTTCCAGACGACTCACATCTGTTTACGATGTGAGTCGGTGAACGTGCCAGCGACCCGATGTATTTAGCCATCGCCGTCGTAGTTTCATCGTGTCTTCGTCACCCTCTTCGGAATACGAAACGCGGGTTAGTGACGCGCAGCGAACGCTCGAACAACGATTCGCAAACCCGTTCCTTGGGTGGGTGTTACGCTCGCCGTTCCACGCACTCGCGAGTCGCTGGTTCGTCCTCGTCTCCTACGTCGGACCGAAAAGCGGTCGACGATACACGTTCCCCGTCACGTACGCGAGCGCTGGGGACGAGTTGGTCGTGGTCACGCCGAAAGCAGACAGCAACTGGTGGAAGAACTTCCACTCACGGACGACCTGTCGACTCTGGTATCGCGGTGCGCGACGTGCCGCACTCGGGGAAGTAGTGACAGGCGAGACTGCCATCGAACTGCTCGATACGTACGCATCCACCTATGGCTACATGGCGAGAAGTCTGGGCGTCTCGGGCGATTCAGGAGACTACCGAACCTCGCTCAAAGATGCCGCACAGACGCTCGCGATCGTGCGGTTTACGTTCGGGTAGAAACGAAACGACGCGTCTGCTTACTCGAACCGGAACGTCGCGCCCTCGTCACCGTCTTGGACTTCGACGCCGAGCGCGGCCAAGTCGTCGCGAAGGTTGTCTGCACGGTCCCAGTTGCCAGCCTCGCGTTCTGCTTCTCGCACGTCCAAGACGAGTTGGACGAGGTCCTCAGCGAGAGAGACGTCGCCGCCTTCTCCAGCTGCACCGAACGAGAGGCCGAATACGTCGCCGCCGAGGTCTTCGAACGTCTCGATGGCCTCGCGGAGGGCACGATAGTCGTACAGGTCGGTGTCGGCGAGATGGCGGTTCACCGCGCTGGCAAGACCGAGGAGTTCGGCCATCGCCTCGCGGACGTTGAAGTCGTCGTTCATCGCCTCTCTGAAGTTCTCACGCGTGGCTTCGACGGTTTCTCGAAGGTCAGTGGCTTCGACCTTCGTGCGCGAGTCGGGGCTGTCGCACGCGTCCACCGCAGCCTCGTATGCGCGTTCGAGTCTGTCCCAGCGCTCTTGTGCCTCCGAAATCGTCTCTTCGGAGTAGGTCTGTTCGGACCCGTAGGCCGTCGAGAGATAGAACGTCCGAATCACGTCGGCACCGAACTCGTCGAGGGCGTCTGAGACGGTAAAGAAGTTTCCGAGGCTGGAACTCATCTTGTCACCGTCGGTCTGCAGGAGGCCGACGTGGAGCCAATAGCGGGCGAACGTGTGGCCCGTCGCGGCCTCGGATTGCGCGATTTCGTTCTCGTGGTGCGGAAAGACGAGGTCACGGCCACCGACGTGGATGTCGATGGTCTCGTCGAGGTGCGTCATCGACATCGCGGAACACTCGATGTGCCATCCCGGGCGTCCTTCGCCCCACGGCGACTCCCACGTCTCACCGCACGGGTCGGTGATGGGGTCGAGGTCAGGGTTGCGGTGCTCGGCCGCCTCTTCGGGCGACACCGCTCCGGCTTTCCAGAGTGCGAAGTCAGCGGCGTTGCGCTTCTCGGAGCGCTCGTCCGTGTCCGCTTGCGACTGGAGTTCGTCGATGTTCTGATTCGAGAGTTTGCCGTAGTCGTCGAACGTCGTCACGTCGAAGTAGACCGACCCGTTCGACTCGTAGGCGTGTCCACGCTCAACGAGCGTCTGAATGAGGTCGATAATCTCGGGGATGTGTTCGGTGACGCGAGGGTAGACCTCTGCTCGCTTCAGGTTGAGCCCGCGCATGTCGCGGATGACGTCGCTCATGAAGTGCGCTGCGACGGATGGTTCGTCGTCGCCGAGGTCGTCTTCGCCGATTCGGGCGGCGATTTTCTCGTTCACGTCGGTGAAGTTTTCGACGTGGTGGACGTCGTAGCCCTCGTATTCCAGCCAGCGATGCATGATGTCCGCGTGCATCCACAGCCGGGCGTGGCCGAGGTGGGCGTCGTCCGAGACCGTGAGTCCACAGACGTAGAGCAACACGTCGTCGCCGTGCGGCTCGAAGTCTTCGCGTTCTCCTGACAGCGTGTTGGTCACGGACAGCGTCATTGCTATCGGCTACTCGGGGCAGGATTTTCAACCCGTCGGAAGCCGATAGTCCACGCAGTTACGCAGTCAGAGGTTCTCTCAAGTCGTCGTCGCTCGTCGTCGAACTAAAAAACTCAGTCGTAGTGCGTTTCACTGGCCGACTCGACGACTCGTAGTGTCGCCGCGCCTTGCCGTCTGGGGACGACCACGGCCAGCGCATCTCCAGCGACACCAGCAGCATCGACGACGATAGACTCCGCATCGAGTCGAGCGATGACCGTCGCCAGCAACGCTGAACCGACGTCTCCCTCAGCGATTATCGCCGTCAGCGGCCCACCACCTGCGAGTTCGACGCCGGCGACAGAGAGAATCGGGTCGTCGTCCGACTCCTCGATATCTTCTCCGACGAGGCCGACGCCACTGCGCATCGTGACCATCACGTCGTGCGATTTAGACTCGAGTTCGGGAAGGTCGTCTGCGAATCGACGCAGTGCTGCTGCAACCGCGTCGTCGTCGCCGAGGTCGAGGTAGGCCGCGGCCGCGGCATAGTTGACGACGCCGGCGCGAAGTGACGCGAGGAGAAACGGTCGTTCACGAACGGCGTCGCGGGCGTCGGCGGCGAGAGACATGCTCGATGGGTCGATGGCCGAGTGCAAAAAACCGCCGCCAAAACCGACCGCTCAACGAGTTGTGAACGGACAGTATAGGGCTGATAAACGCGAGTTGGCCGAACACCAAGATTCCTTTTCGAGATGCGAAGTTCATAAGACAGTCCCGTCGTAACCCCCGGCTATGCAAGCGCTGGTCATCGTGGCGCACGGGTCGCACCTGAACCCGGATTCGAGTACGCCCACCTACGACCACGCGGACACCATCCGCGAGGTGGGCGCGTTCGACGAGGTTCGAACGGGCTTCTGGAAAGAAGAGCCGTCGATTCGGGAGGTCCTCAGGACCGTGGAAGCCGACGAGGTGTACGTCGTCCCGCTGTTCATCAGTGAAGGCTACTTCACAGAGCAGGTCATCCCGCGTGAACTCCGCCTCGACGGGTGGGACGTGGCCGACTGGGACTCCGACGGCCTCTCGGCGTCTCACGTGACGCTCCCCGCGACTGACGTACCCGAGAAGACGGTCCACTACTGTGGCCCGGTCGGAACCCATCGAGCGATGACCGACGTAATCGTTCGCCGTGCAGAGACCGTCACCGGCGACCCGAACGTCGGTGCAGGATTCGGTCTCGCCGTCGTCGGTCACGGCACCGAACGCAACGAGAACTCCGCGAAGGCAATCGAGTACCACGCTGACCGAATCCGCGAGATGGGTCGGTTCGACGAGGTGCAAGCGCTCTACATGGACGAAGACCCGGAAGTCGACGACGTGACCGACTACTTCGAGTCGGACGACATCGTCGTCGTGCCGCTGTTCGTCGCGGACGGCTTCCACACGCAAGAAGACATCCCCGAGGACATGGGACTTACCGACGACTACCGCGATGGCTACGAGATTCCGACGGAGGTCGATGGCCACCGCATCTGGTACGCAGGTGCGGTGGGAACCGAGGGCCTCATGGCCGACGTGGTGCTCGAACGTGCCGCCGACGCAGGTGCAGACATCGGTGACGCGCTCGAAGTAGTCCGCGAACGAACCAGAAAGACCGCAGTCGCAGGTGAGAACTGATGGGACACCACATCGACGCCATCGTCACTGCCGTTCAAGCCGGTGATACTGTCACGCTCGACGGCCTCAGTGTCGAACACGCTGATGCTGGCTACCGACTGGAAACGCCCGACGCGACCCTCGATGGCCTCTCTGAAGCGGCACTCTCGGATACGCTCGCGGACTACGACGACTACGCGACGAACTGGTACTTCTGGACGAACGTCGTCGGTGAGTCGAGTCCCCAGCGCCGGGCGTATCTCCGGTGGGTCGAAGGTGCCGACGAACGCGCTGTCACCGACCGCTACGAGGCACTTCGAGACGGCGGTATCCACTGTGAGTGGGGACAGTTGCTCGTTACTGTCACGGCCGACGACCACGGTGAACGGTCGTACGACCTGCGTCACGTCGACGATGCAGACGCCGATGCCGACGAGTTAGACACGTATCACGAACCACTCGCCGCCCGGCAACTGGCGACCTACGACGAGAAAGGTCGGTATCGACCGCTGAAGACTGGTGCCAACCTCGCTGGTGGATGGGTCTTCCCCGAACTCGATGCACGGGACCTGGTCGAGGCAGTCGGGACGTTCTACCCGGCGTCGGTCCCGAACTGGTACCGAGAGCAGGAGGGCACGCTCGACATCGAGCACTGGGAGGACACGATTGGCCGTCAGACCGGGATGTACAGCGTCATCGATACGTGGAACCGTGGTGATGGCCACGAACACGTCAACTGGGTCGCAGAGGCGTGCTGTGACGATTCACAGTGTGTCAAGCGCCGGGAGTGGCAGTACGACGACGAGACTGACCTCGATATCGATGGAGGAACCGGCGCATTCCCGTGTCGTGAACCCTGTTCGCTCGTCATCGCGGCCTCCCGGAAGTGGACGCGTCTCGAAGGAGAAGAGACACACACCTACGAGTTCGAACTCACGCCGTCGGAGAAACAGCAGGTCGAAGACATCATCGAGGCGGTCGCAGACGACCGAATCGACGACATCCGCGAGGCAGACGTGTACGAAGGTGCGAACCGCTATCGGGCGCGGTTCCTCCGTGCGAAACTGTTCGACGAGGACGGCAACCTCTGCGGCGTCTCGACGGACGACGAATAAGCGCGAGTTCCGTTCTCACCGCATCGCCAGCGCGAGCGCCACGAACACACCGCCGACGACCGCGCCCGCGCCGAGTGTGATTGCGAAACTCTGGAACACCGACGCGACGGCGACGGCGAGAACGAGTGCGATACCGGAGAGAACCAGCAGTGGAACGATTCCAGAGTCGAGCCGTGGAAGCAGTTGCTCCATTTTCCCCACAGCTCCCGGCTCGGGGGCTCTCTGTGGCGGTTTCGAGAACTCCTCGTCGATTTCGACCGGAGGCTTCCCGCCGTTTCCCGGGTTCACCGTCACGTCGACGTACGCCGTCTCAGACCCGTAGCCAGAGACGATTTTGAGTTTACCAGTCACTGGCTTTGAGTCGGGTCTCACTGGCACCATCACCAGTTTCGTCTCGCCGCTGTCGACGAAGTGATTCCCGGTCGGAAGCGACGCGACACGCGAGAGTTCGTCGTCGATGTTGAGATGAACGTGTACCGCCTGCCCCCGGTTGTCGAATTCGACAGCGAACGAGTCGGTGGTCGAAAACGACGGGTTGACCGACAGGTCGTGGGGGCGGTCGGCGTTCAGGGTAACGGTGAGCGACGCGTTCGACACGGTTGCACCGTTGTGACGATAATAGAAAAACGTTCAGGTCAGTTCAGTCGTCTCGCATGTCCGGCGGGAGCAGGTTCGGGATGCCGTCCTCGATGGGGTAGACCTCACCAGTGACGGTGCCGATGAGTCGACCTTCGATGATTTCGTCACCGTCTCGCTCGTCGACTTCCAGCTCGAGTTCGCTCTTGTCGAGGGGGTCACAGAGGATGTCCATCAGGGATTCTTTCATTGTCGTGACGGTGGATTGGGTGAAGTAAAAGCGTACGGGTTCGACGCCGTGGGTCACGACTCAGCCCACGGTGTGACGACACGCAAAAAAGCGGACGACGACCGTTCGCCAAGACAGCTGCGGCTTACTTGTCGAACGGGTTCGCGAGGTGAACCGTCTGCTCGCGGTCCGGGCCGACACCGACGGCGTACACTGGGACTCCCAGTTCTTCGGTGAGGTAGTCGAGATAGTCCTGTGCGGCGTCCGGGATGGCGTCGTAGCCTTCTTCGGCGACTTCGGCCCAGTCGACTTCCGGCCACGTCTCGAACTCCTTCAGGACGGGTTCACACTCGGCCCAGCGTTCGGTGGTCGCGGGCATGGTGAGTCGTTCTTCGCCCTCGAGTTCGTAGGCGTGACCGACCTTGATTTCGTCGAGGCCGGCGAGGACGTCGAGGTGGTTGACGGCGATGCCAGTGAAGCCGCTGACTCGGGCGGCGTGGCGGAGCATCGGGATGTCGAGCCAGCCGATGCGTCGCGGTCGACCAGTGACGGTTCCGAACTCGCCACCCTTCTCGCGGATGAAGTCAGCGAGTTCTTCGTCGCGCTCGTCACCCTTCAGTTCGGTCGGCATCGGCCCCTCGCCGACGCGAGAGAGATACGCTTTGACGATGCCGACGACTTCGCCCTGACCGACGACGGTCGGTCCGACGCCGCTTCCGGTAGCCGCGCCGCCAGCCGTCGGGTTCGAGGAGGTGACGTACGGGTAGCTTCCGTGGTCGATGTCGATGAGCGTCCCCTGCGCACCTTCGAACATCACGTTCTCGCCTGCTTCGCGACGTTCGGCGAGGAAGTCGCCACAGTTGATGGCCATGTCGTCCTCGCGGAGTCGACGGCCGAACTCGGTGTACTCCTCGACGAGCGCTTCGACGTCGCACTCCTCACCCGCTTCGAGGCCGTACACGTCTTCGATGAGCGCCTTCTTCTGCGGAACGGCGTATTCGAGTCGCTGTCGGAGTACGTCCGGGTCCAGGAGGTCGCCGACGCGGATACCGCGACGACCGGCTTTGTCCTCGTAGGTCGGGCCGATGCCGCGTCCGGTCGTGCCGACGACGAGGTCTTCGTCGGAGTCTGCTTTCGCCTCCTCTTCGATGTTGTCGAGGCGGCGGTGGTACGGCATTATGACGTGCGCACGTTTGGCCAGGCGCACGTCGGGTTCGAGTCCGCGCTCGCGGAGGGCGTCGATCTCGGAGAAGAGCGTCCGTGGGTTGATGACACAACCGTTTCCGAGCACGCCCACCTTGTCGCGGACGGCCCCACTGGGGACGAGTGATAGTTTGTACTCCTCGCCGCCTTCGACGACGGTGTGGCCGGCGTTGTCGCCGCCCTGATATCGGACGACGATGTCAGCGTCGCCGCCCCACAGGTCGACGAGCGCGCCTTTGCCCTCGTCGCCGAGTTGCGAACCGACGATGGTAACAGTCATACGTCGGTCGTTCCCCGCGCCCCACTAAACAGATTACGGTACGGCCTCGTCCACTATCCACGTCTGTGTATATTTCATCGATTGTCAAGGTGTGATTACGTCACAAACTCGTATCCCCATGACGATGCATAACACAACGGTTAATTACTGGCCCGGATAAGGCCATGTTATCTCATTATCCGCCGCCCGAGAGGGCAAGGCTTAAAGCCTCCGAAGAAGAGTTAACAAATGGCATGATAGACCGACTTGAGAAAGAAGTCGATATGTTGGAGCGCCATCTCCAGGTCCTGAAGATGGTTATCGATAACGAGCCAATCGGCATCGTCAAGATGTCGAACGAGACTGGCTACCCACACCACAAGGTTCGATACTCCCTCCGCGTACTCGAAGAAGAGAACCTCATCGAACCCTCCAGCCAAGGCGCAATCAAGACCGAGCGGACCGACGAGTTCGTCGACGAACTCGACGACAAGCTCGACGAGATTGTCACCAAGCTCGAATCGATGAAGATCGAAGAAGCTGCAGAAATCGAGAGCTAATTCCCTACGCGCGGCTGTCTAAGACTGTTCCCACGACGAGTCACCTCTGGTATACTGGCACGTCATGGAGGAAGTCCCGCGCACCTGTACTGAAATGTGTGGTCGCGTCCGGGCGAAATACACGCGGCCACTCGGTATTTTGTTGAGACGCGTCTGAGCTATCCGGCCGAGAGACGTCTGTGTTCTCCGCAACGTGGCGCGACAGTGCAGTGTCGTCCGACTATTCTCACAGTGCTCTCTGTCGAACTCACTGAAGAGTACGCAAAAACGCCAGGTCGCAGGCTACAGGTCGGGGACGTTCAGGTGGAACTCGCCACTGCGTGCTTCGACCAGACAGAGATGATATCCCTGCTTCCGCGAGAGTTTCACGAAACTCTTGCGCTTCGACCGACTGAGAATGCCGCCGCCGGTCTCTTCGGTCGCCGCTTCGAGGGCTTCCGGTTCGAAGAAACTCTTTGTGACGACGAACGCAGACCCGAGCGTCTCGTGCGCGTTTGCGACGTTCTTCGAGTCGTTGATGAGTTGCTGGACCATCGAGTACGTCGCCGGGTCGCGAGAGTCGTTCATGTTCGCGACGAACAGCGGGTTGCCCATCTGGTCGCGGAAGATGACGTCGAACCGCCGAGATTCGCTTTCGCCCTCGTCGATGGGTATCGAGACAGTGCCGTACAGTTCGATTCGGTCGACTTCCGGAATCGAGTCGAAGACACCCGAGAGACTCGACCGGTTTCCAGTCTCTCCAATCTCGTAGAGCAGGTCGGTGACCGCCCACTTCGCGAATCCGAACTCAGGTGAGTCGTGGAGGAACTCCTCGTACGGCTTGCCATCGACACCGAGTCCCTCGACGTCGAACGTCGTGTGGTGTTCGAGTCGGAGGTTCTCGACCACATCGTCCTGTTTCGCCTGCCCGGCGTGGGCCTTTTCGAGTGTCGCACCGCTCTTTTTGGCGTATCGGACGAACAGGTTCGTCCCACGGAGTGCCTCGTCGGCCGGCATGGAGCGGTCGGTCAGCGTGACACCGTTTTCGTCTAACTCGTCTTGGAGTTTCTGGAGTTCCGACTCGAGTTCTGCAACTCGGCTCTCGAGTTCCTCGGCCTGCTGCTCGTAGCCGTCGCGCTCACGCTTCAGTGCGTCACGCTCCGAGACGAGTTGGTCGCGCTCGGATTTGACCGAAGCCAGTTCCTCCCTGATTGCCTGCACTTTGCCGGCAGACACCGCGGAGGTTGGCTTCGTCGGCCGTGCGCTTTTCTTCGACGAACTCGACGAGCGACGCGAGGACGCGTTTCCTCCAGACTGTTGGCTCGCGTTGCTCCGAGAGCGCGAGGTGCGCTTCGACCCTTTTGTGCTGCTACGGCCACTTCCGGACCGCTCGTTCACCGACTCTCCCTCCGCATCTCTCGGGTCGAGTGACGGAATCGACCGAGCGTTACGCCACTCTGCTTCGGCAGAGAAGACATCGTCACTATCGTCGGCTGCCTCCCCGCTCGACGAGGAACCGTTTCTCGACCCGCTGTCGGTGGCGTTCGTCCCGGTCGATGTCGATTCCGATGTCGATGTCGACGCCGACTCCGATTTCGATGCCGAACTGACGTCGTCTGTGGACGTTTCGGCATCTTGGACCTCTGTCGTCGGAGTATCCTCGGGACTCGTCGTCGACGTGGGCGAACTCGGAGCATCTGCGCTTGCTGTGGAGTCGACTGCGTCGGCGCTCCCCGTCGCCTCGGCACTCTCGATCTCCACCGAATCGTCTTCGGGCGCAGATTCCGCGTCGTCGTCTGTGTCTGCGACGGCCGCACCACCGATACCATCGTCAGCTATCTCGTCGTCGGACGTTGCCTCGTCACCACCATCGTCACCCGGAATCTCGACGAGGTCGATATCCACGTCGTAGACTTTGTAGATGCCAATTTCGTCGTCCGCGAGTTCGAACGCTTCGTCACCCGTGACGAGGCGTCTACTGTTGCCGACGTACGCGACGTTCATCGACTTTCCACCGTGGTAGACGGTGTAGTAGTCGCCCGAAAGAACGTTCTCAGAGAGTTCGACGTAGCCGGTGAAGCCCCCAGCAGAGAGCGTACTGTTGGCGTCGTTCAGCGGTGTATCTTCTGTGTAGTACTGCGCGCGCACGTCGCCACCGATCTCCTTCATCGCATAGAGGAGCGGAAGCGACGGATCTGGCGCGCGATAGGCTTCGAACGATTCGTCGTCGAAGTCGGCTATCGTCCCGTCAAAAACCCCGAGGAGACGACCGTTGAGCATGAAGCCCCACGTCATGCCGGCTACGACGGCACCGGTGAAGCCGTCGTCTGCGAGTGACCGGAGGCCACCGTACCCTCGCTCTGCCGGAGCGGAGTCCCACCCAGTCACCGCGTCGATAATCTCGCTATCCATTTGCCGTTAAATCACAGGAAGTGAATCAAATACTTTCCGGGCGATTTCTCGAAATACGAGCATCGCCGGCGTTTCCGAGCACTGCCTCACGCTCGGACGCGAGGTGACTGTGGTCGCATTCACGTCGAGTTGGCAGCAATCACCGTGCCGTCAGGAGAACGATTATACTACCCCGCCGAGACGGGGCGTGCGTGACCAGACACGACGACCCGTTCGTCCGTTATCTCCGGTCGAAGGAGGCGATAGATGACCGCGCACTTCATCGACCGACGCTCGCGGACCTCGGTGACCGTCTGGACCGCCACGGACAAGACCACCCCAGCCAACCGCTGCGCGTCGTCTCTATCGGCGCAGGGACAGGGGCGATGTGCCGCCGCCTCCTCTCGTGGGGTGTGCTCGACGGCCACGACCAGATAAAATACGTCATGGTCGACCGACGAGAGGGAATCGCCGACAAGGCGGCGGCCGCGTTCGCCGAGTGGGCACGCGCCGCTGGGTGGGCGGCGTCCCCGACGAAAGACGGCTTTCGGATCGAGCGACACGGCCGGGAGGTCTCTCTCACCTACATGACGAGTGACCTCTTCGACGCCATGTCGGCGCTTCCGAAGGCCATCGACCTCGTCATCGCCCACGCGGTGTTCGACCTGTTGCCCCTCCGTCGGGCGATTACGACCGTCCTCTCGCGAGTGGTCGATGGAGGATATCTCTATGCACCGATTACCTTCGATGGTCGGACAGCGTTCCGCCCCGCCCACGATGCAGACGACGAGATTATCGCCGCCTATCACGAGACGATGCGAGATGGCGACAGTTCGGGACCTGATGCGGGGTCGAACCTCCTCGCGGCGCTGCCGGAGTTTGGCGCGAACGTCGTCTCGGCAGGCGGGTCTGACTGGGTCATCCACCCCAAACACGATTCCGACGAGCGCGTCTTTCTCGCTCACATCCTCGGCTTCGTCGAACAGTCACTCGGGGAGTCAGATGCCGTCGACGAGGAGACGCTCAGCGAGTGGTTATCGACTCGGCATCGGCAGATAGAGACCGACGAACTGTCCTACATCGCCCACAACCTCGATATCCTCGCGCAACTCGCCTAGTCTCTCGCCGAGATGTCCTGTCGCCCACGGAGTTCTGGTTCGATTCGTCCCGAGACGTAGAGCCAGTCTCGCCCGAACCCGGCGAGCAGTCCACCCGCTGCGACACCAGCGACGAACGGTATCCACGCATCGCCGACGCCCGGTGCCAGTGCGACGGGGACGACCGCCATCTGGAGTCCGGCGAGAACGCGACGCGACACCCGGTGCGGAAGGGAGTACGTCGGCCGGCCAGTTCGCTCACGCCACCACAGTCCGGCGACGAAGGCGTATCGTGCAACACCGACCGAGAGATACCACCAGGGGAGTTCGCCGAGAACGACTCCCGCGAGTGGGGCCACGAGCAAGCCGAACGCGTCGACGGCGGTGTCGAGCCTCGCACCGAGTTTCGTAGTCCGTTCCAGTCGGCGTGCGAGAAATCCATCGACCGAGTCGAGTGCCGCAGCGAGTCCGTAGGCCACTGCGGCACCCCACGCCCACAACTCGGTCCCTGTACCGACTGTTGCGACGCCACCCCCGATTGCGGCCACTCCTCCAACACCAGCGATGCCTGCGACGAGGACCCCTCGAAACAACGTCACGCCAGTCGGGACGCCCAGCGTCGCGTAGACAGGCTGCTCTCGCACCTCTTCGGCACGTCCGTCATCGACTACCGCTTCAGCGGCGTCTGCGACGTTCTCAGCGGCGTAACGTGCGGTGTATGTCCAGACTCCGACGACGACAAGCATCGTCACGCTCGTCCACGTCAGGGCGTCGAGAGACGACACCAGCGCGGCCGTGATGGACAGCCATCCGACACCCGCTGTGGCGACGATGGCGACGACACCGGTGCCGAGCAGTTGCCTGCGAGTTCGGTCGGCCGCTGTCGACGGCGATTCAAACATCGTCTACGAGTGCACGTGCCCCGACGGCCGCGACTGTCGGGAGGACGAATCCAATCGCGACCGTGACCACGGCCAGGATTCCTGTCTCGAAGAACGGGTCGAGCGCCCCCGCGATCCACAGACGGCCGATGTGGACCGAGATAGCGAGTGCGCCAAACGTGACGCCCTGGACGACGGCGCGACTGACGGACGTCGCGAGCACGCCAACGAGGATGCCACCGAGGACGAGTCCAGCCCAGTGAATCGACGCTGCGGCGAGACCGACGACAGTCGCGACGACCAGTGCCAGTTCTGCTCGGTGTCCGGTTCGGACCGGTTCGAGAACGCTCATTGGGACCCTCCGAAGACGATATCGGGTGACCCGGCCGGTCGGTCGAGTGTGACCGGTTTGTACTCACCGTCGGCCCACATGTCGAGTTGGTCGTGGTATCGGTCCGACCAGAAGACGCCGCGCTGGCCACCGGGGATGACACCGACCGAGTCGTCCTCGGCGGAGAAGTCGACGACCATCCGCCAACTACTCCCGGCCTGCGTCGCCCCCGAGGACCGGAAGTTGAAGACGGTGTAGGCCGACCCGTCCATCGGTCGCTCCGGGTAGTTCAAGAACGTACGGTCGAACGGATGGTTCATCTCGAGTCTGTTGTAGTCGCCGTAGGTCTCGAGTCCTGCGTCGTCGAGTCTGTCTGTGGTTCGGTTCATCGCCTTTGCAGCGATGTCGTCTCGCGTCTCGGTCACGTCCGCAGTCGAGCGGTCGTCGAACCACTGCGAATCGGAATCGAGTTGCTGGAGGACGAACAGGCGCGGATAGTACGAGTCGTCTAACCCCTGCGGTTCGAACTCGTCTGCGAACGTCGCGTTTCGGAACTCGTCCACCCAGATGCGGTAGACGAGTGCACTCTGCGAGTCAGCACGCATCTGACCGTCCCACCCTTCGAGGGTGGACGCGAGTTCTCGGGCCTCGGGCGACATCTGTTCGACTGCGCCTGGTGCTGTTGCGTACGGTGTGAACCTCGTCGCCGCCTCGGACCGAACGTCGCGTTGAATCTGTTTCATCGATTCCGCAGTGACGCCGCCGTCTGCTGCCGCGTCGTCCAGCAGGTCGTAGATTCGCTCACCGCGATACGGGTCGGCGTAGGTCATCGACGTGCCCATGTAGAACGCCGGGTCGTCGATGGTGCGCTGGTTCGCCGTCGCGAGGAGGTCCGGATTCTCGACGTGCGGGATCGACTCGAACGGGACGAATCCATCCCACAACGACTGCCCGTACGGTTCGTAGCCGCGCCACTCACCTTCGCCTGCCGACCCGTTGAAGATGGTGTCGCCGCGGACGACTTCGCCATCGGTCACGCGAATCGGGTAGCGTCCGGCAGGGTAGTAGAGCGTGTTCCCCGCACTGTCGGCCGCGACGAAGTTCTGTGCGGGCACGTCCCAGATTCGGAGCGCGTCGCGGATTTCGTCGACCGAGTCGGCGTGGTTGAGGCGGTAGACGCCGAGTGACTCGTTCGTCGCGGAGAACCCGGGCCACGCGACGCCGATAGTCTTGCCGCCACGTTCGATGACCGGGCCGTGAACCGACTTCTTGACGGTTATTTCGACATCGTCGCTTCCGACGACTTCGATGGTCTCCGTCTCGATTTCGAACGACCGAACCTCTCCATCGTAGACGTACCCGCCGTCACGCATCTCGTAGGTGTAGAGGTCGGTGAAGTCGCCACCGACGTTCGTCACGCCCCACGCAGCGTCTGCAGTTCGTCCGATGACGACCATCGGAATGCCGGGGAACCCGACACCGCGCACGTCCATCTCGTCGGTCGAGAGATGCATCTCGTACCAGATTGGCGGCACCGTCAACGAGAGGTGCGGGTCGTTTGCCAGCAGTGGACGTCCGGAGGCGGTGTGTTCACCGGAGACCACCCAGTTGTTCGACCCGTAGGTCGGGTCTTTGTCGTACTGGTCGGTCCACTCCGCGAGGGCAGCGAAGTCGCCGCCGACGTTCGCAGGTGCGTCCTCGGCGTCTGCGACGACCGACGCCGGTGAAAATGGCTCGGCGTCAGAGGTCGTCGAATCACGGATAATTGGAACGTCGTGGTCGAGTTCAGACGGATAGAGCGCCGACGCATTCGGACCGAGACGAGAGACGGCAGTCGCACGGCGCAAGTCGGCGAAGGAACCGGAGAGTTGCCACGAGATGAGTTTGCCGACGAGGAGGGTGTCTGTCGGCGTCCACTCTTCGAAGTCGACACCGAGGAGGGCGTACTCGGACGGGAGGGCAGCGGTGTCGGCGTAGTAGTTCACGCCAGCGGTGAACGCTTCGATGGGTTCGCCGACGTCGGTTCCGCGAACCGACTGCCACGACGCTTCGGCGGCGGACTGGAAGTCGAGACTGCGGTAGAAGCGGTCCGACTCGAGCGTCGAGTTGCCGACCATCGCAGAGAGTTCTCCGCCGACGAGTCGTCGCTGGAGGTCCATCTGGAACAGGCGGTCACGCGCCTGTACGTAGCCGACTGCGTAGTACAGCGCTTCTTCGTTCGCTGCTTCGATGTGGGGGACGCCAGCGTCGTCGTACCAGACGCTCGCAGACCCGTATGGGCTCTCGACGTTCGTCGCACCGGGCGGAGTCACCGTCTCGTAGATGTCTCCGGACAGGGGTGCAGCGAGTGCGAGATACGACCCACCGAGAATCGACGTCGCCACGAGCGCCGCGGTGCACACGATGGCGATGGCCGCTCGGGTCGCGGTATTCATATCCACAATGGCGGCCGGACCGTGGTTAAATATTCCTCAAATGATGATTGTAAACGAACGCTGGGTTCTACTGCCGCTCGGTCAGTCGCTCTCGGAGTTCGACGAAGAAGACGACGGACAGGTAGGTCACGGCACCTGAGAGAACGACGAGTAACACGGTCGAACCGACAGTTGCCACGGCGAGCGCGACCACACCGAGTGCCACGGTGACGGCGACTGCCTGAATCGTCCAGTTATCCCACAGCGCTCGTACTTGCGTTCGGTACGACAGCAGGACTGCTTCGAGCGCTAGCGCCCCGCCGACACCGACGAGAAGTGGTGTGAGTGTGAGTGGTGGCCGAAGGACGGCGACGCCGACTCCCACCGGTATCGTGACGAGGAGTGTGAGTGCGACGTCTCTCAGTCGGCCCATACGTCCTCACTGTCGGCAGGTCCCTTTTAGACACCGGGGGTCATAGCGAACGATATGTCTATATCGGGTGACGGCCCCGGCTTGTCGAAGGCAAAATCGCGTCTCGGTCGTTACCTCGCCGGCGCAGCACTGTTGATGCTGACCTACTCGCTGATCTACCGCTGGGCAGTCGGGTTCTTCGCGGGTGAAGACGTGTCGTTCATCCAGTCGCTTCACGTCGTCGTCGAGACGTTCACGACGACCGGATACGGTGAACAGACGCGATTCTGGGTCGACTATCCGCCACTCCTCGCGCTCTCTATCGTGATGCAACTCACGGGCGTGACCACCGTGTTCCTCACACTCCCACTGTTTCTGGTCCCGCTGGTGGAAGACGCCTTGCGAACCGCTCCACCGACGAGTTCGAGTCTGACCGACCACGTCATCATCTGTACGTTCACTCCACGCGGTGACGCACTCGTGGACGAACTCGACGCGATGAATATGGAGTACGTCGTCCTCGAATCGGACCGTGACCTCGCAGAGGAACTGTACGGACAGGGGTACGAAGTCGTCCACGGCGACCCAGAGTCAGCCGACGCGCTGGAGGCCGCCAACGCCTCTGACGCGCTCGCTATCGTCGCTGACGACGACGACGAGACGAACGCGAGTATCATCCTAGCCGCGAAGGAGGTCGCACCGACGTGTCGCGTCGTCAGTCTCATCGAAGACCCGACAGTTGCAGAGTATCACCGCTACGCCGGTGCAGACCAGGTCGTCTCACCCCGTCGTCTGCTCGGTGAGAGTCTGGCTGGCAAAGCGACGACGTCCGTCTCGTCGGCGCTCGGTGACGCAATCGAGATTGGCGAAGATTTCGAAGTCGCAGAACTGCTGGTTCAACGCGGCAGTCCCGTCGAAGGGAAGTCAATCGCAGAAAGTGATATCGGGGACATCCCCGGTGTCAACGTCATCGGCGCGTGGTTCAGCGGGAAGTTCGTCTCACCGCCTGCCCCCGACGACGTCATCGACGAGCACACGATTCTGCTCGTCGTGGGTCGCGAAAAGCGCCTCGAAGAACTGCGTTCACTCACGCTCTCGTCAGCACGCCGGTTCCGTCGAGGCACCATCATCGTCGCTGGGTACGGTGAAGTTGGCTCGACAGCGGCAGAGACACTCGCGAGTTCGGGCGTTCCACACCTCGTCGTCGACAAGGTAGACAAACCCGGTGTGGACGTGGTCGGCGATATCACAGACCCAAAGACGCTCGCAGAAGCCAAGGTGACCGAAGCACGTGGCGTCCTCCTCGCACTCGACGACGACACGACAGCGGTGTTCGCGACACTCGTCTCCGAACGCGTCTCTGAGGAGACGGAAGTCATCGCGCGGGCGAACGAAACCGAGAACATCTCGAAACTCTACCGCGCTGGCGCAGATTACGTGCTGGCCCTCTCGACCGTCGCAGGGCGGATGCTCGCATCGACAGTCTTGGACGAGGAGGTCATCGCACCGCAGTCGCAGATCGAAATCGTTCGGACACAGGCACCGGGACTCGTCGGCCAGACGCTCGCCGAAGCAGACGTTCGCGCCAAGACGAACTGTACTATCATCGCCGTCGAACGAGAAGGAGAACTCATCACCGAGGCCGGCCCGGACCTCCGTGTCAGACGAGAGGACGACCTCATCGTCGCCGGCATCGACGAAGACATCTACCGCTTCAACGAACTGTTCGGCTAATGTTCTTCGGCGATTGAGTTCGCACTCTCGCTCGTCAGAATTCCCGACACGCCCACGGTTCGCCCGAGGAGCCAACGAGTACAACCCATGGCAGTGGACGTCCGCAGACTGCCTCTGACAGGACGTGTCGGCACCTGTGGCTCTCTGACCAACGATAAAAAAGAACTGTTCGCGGTAGGTGCTGCGATTACGCGCCGATTTCCGCGCCGGCGTAGAGGACGACGACGAGGAAAATCCAGACGACGTCGACGAAGTGCCAGTACATCGAGGCCGTACTCACCGAGACGTGGCGTTCGGCGGAGTACTGCCCACGGAGGGCGCGGACGAAGACGATGCCGAGTATCACCGCACCCATACTCACGTGGAGGCCGTGGAGGCCAGTGAGGCCGTAGAAGGCAGACCCGAAGATGCCCGACGTGATGTCGAATCCTTCCTCGATGATGAACACGTAGTACTCGTACACCTGCCCGCCGATGAAGATGACACCGAGGACGAGCGTCGCGGCGAGTCCGAGGATGAAGTTCCGGCGGTTCTCGTTACGGATGGCGACGTGTGCCCAGTGGAGCGTGAAACTCGACGCAATCAGGAGTCCGGTGTTTATCAGCACCAACGAACCCAAGAGGTGCGGGAGTTCTTGCGGTGGCCACGTCCCGGCGCGGATGAAGAAGTAATAGATGAACAGTGCACCGAACGTCGCGAGTTCGGACCCGAGGAAGGCAATCATGCCCCAGCGGAGTTTCGAGGCGCTCTTCTGGTTCGCGTCGCGCGACCAGAAGTGGCTCACGAAGGCGTGGTACAGCCAGCCGTACAGACCGGCGAGGAAGACGAAGATACTGCCGATGAACACGGCGGGGCCGAGCATGTCGCCGACGATTTGGTCCTGTCCCATGATGTAGAGACCCGCGCCGACGTAGATGCCTGCGCCTCCGACGGCGGTGACGAACGGCCACCAGCTCGCCTCGCCGAAGCCGCGCGGCCAGTCCTGGACCGCCGGCAGGTGGTGGCCGTGGTCGTCGTGTGCTTCTTCGGTACTCATAGAGGGCCGTTATAGTTGGGTTACTAAAAATCCTCCCAAAACACGCCCGGCACCCGGTACTGTAAAATCGAAAGACTGTCTCGACGTGTCGACTCAGTCGGCGTTCGTCGTCGTCAGATGGAACGGTTGCCGCGCGATGATCTGCCGCATCTCGGCCAGTGACGTCGAACTGGTGTTGTTCATCGCTGCAACGACGGCGAAGACTTCGTTGCGCGAAATCTTGACGCCCTCGCCGGTCACCGCGTGTTCAGGGTGGGCGAGGAGTTCTCGCAAGGTGCCAACGGCGAGAAGGAACGGAATCGCCCACGCGGCGAGCGTGTTGCCATCGCGGAGCGGGACCGTCTCCAGATACGTCTGGGCGTCGTCGACGAACGACTTGGCGTGGGTGGCAGTTCGGTAGACGACGGACGCCGTCTTGCTTCGATGCTCGGGAACGACGACTTCCTCTTGTGAGATGCCTTCTGCCTCGAGCCACTCTGCGGGCAGATAGACGTTGTTCTCGGCGGTGTAGTCGTCGTGAACGTCCTTCGCGATGTTGACGAGCTGGAGGAGGAGTCCGAACTCCTCGGCCGTCTCGTAGAGTCGCGATTGGCGCTCACGGTCGACGTTCCCGCGCGTCACGAGGTTCGTGATGAGGTTGCCGACCGTTCCTGCGGCGTAGTAACAGTACTCTTCGAGTTCTTCCCGGGATTGGATACGCAGGCCACCAGTGTCTGCGTGGCGTTCGACGAACATCGCCATCCCAGAGACGAGCTCTCTGACGGGCGGTGTGACTGCTTCACGAACGTCCTCTGGAAGTGCGTCGAACGTGCGAAAGACACGGTCGGCGTTCGCGACGACCATCCAGTCGTCGGAGCGCTCTCCTTCCGGAGGAAGGTGCGGTTCGACTGCTGTGACGAACTCGTCGATATCGGTGTCGTCGTCTGGGTCGAGCGCACCGTCGTAGAGTCGTAAGAGGTGTGCCTGTTCATCAGGCGAAATCGACGACGAGTCTTCGACAGTGTCGGCAACTCGGCAGAGGAGATAGCCAATACAGATGTAGGAAGACATCGGTTCGTCCAGGACATCCACGGTGAGGGCAAACGTCCGCGAAACACCCTGAACTGCATCGTGACACCAGTCGAGGTCATCGTCGGTTGCCGGTGGCCGGGCATCGGCGTGTCGAGACATTCGGAGTGTTCCGGTATACGGGAGGGGGGATAAAAAGTCTCGTGGGGCGAGTGCCAGCAAGCCGTAGCAGAAAATCATAAGGATAGTCGATTACAGAATTAGCCATGGACTTCACGCTCACTGCCGAGCAGAAGCAAATCAGAGATATGGTCTCTGAGTTCGTCGACGAGGAGGTCAAGCCTCGTGCGGCGGAGATAGACGAGACCGACGAGTTCCCCGCCGACCTCGTCCGCGAGATGGGTGAACTCGGTCTGATGGGCATGCCATTCCCGGAGAAATACGGCGGCGCGGGCCTCGATTATCACTCGTATGCTATCGGCCTCGAAGAGATTTCGCGCGGGTCTGGTGGCCTCGGGACCATCGTCGCGGCCCACACGAGTCTCGCGGGCAACATGCTCTACGAGTTCGGCAACGAAGCGCAGAAACAGACCTACCTCACCCCTGTCAACGAAGGGACCGACATCGGCGCGTTCGCGCTCTCGGAACCGGGTGCGGGAAGCGACGTCCCAGCGATGGAGACGACGGCGACGAAAGACGGCGACGAGTACGTCGTCAACGGCGGCAAGCTCTGGATTTCGAACGGGTCAGTCGCCGACACCGTCGTGCTGTTCGCGAAGACCGACCCCGGTGCGGGCAACAAAGGAATCTCCTCGTTCGTCGTTCGTCCCGACGAGGACGACGGATTCATCGTCGAAGGGACGGAGCACAAACTCGGCGACAAAGGTTGTCCGACGGCCGAACTCCGCTTCGACGACATGCGCATCCCCGAGGACCGACTCCTCGGAGAGGAAGGTGAAGGCTTCGTCCAGGCCCTGAAGACGCTCAACGGCGGGCGCATCACCATCGCGGCACGCTCTATCGGTATCGCACGCGCGGCCCTCGACGACGCCGTCAAATATGCCGGCGAGCGCGAGCAGTTCGACCAGCCGATCGGCGAGTTCCAGGCGATCAAACACAAACTCGCCGACATGGACACCAAGGTACAGGCCGCCAAACTCCTCATGCACAAGGCCGCCGACCTGAAGATGAACGACGAGACGTTCATCAAGGAAGCCGCACAGGCGAAGCTCTACGCGTCTGAAATCTCCCGCGAAGTCGCCAACGAAGGCATCCAGATTCACGGTGGCTACGGCTACACCAAGGATTTCGCGGCCGAACGCTACTACCGCGACGCCAAACTCAACGAGATTTACGAAGGGACCAGCGAGATTCTCCGCAACACCATCGGCGACTGGCTTCAGAAGTAATACACAACGGCGACTGGCTTCAGAAGTAGTCGTCGTCGGTCCGTGGTTCACACGTCCGTTTCGTCTTCTCGGTTCTCGTCGGTATCCACGCGTTCTGTGAGCCACGCGTAGTACGATTCGACTCGCTTCGCTCCACCGTCTGTGAGGCTGTACACGTCGTATATCCCCTCGGTTCGTCGTTCGAGGTGGCCCGAATCCACGAGTGCGTCGAGTGTTCCGTAGAACGACTGCGGGTCGAGGCGCATGTCGTAGTACTGCTCTACTCGTGTCTTTATCTTCTGTCCACGGAGTTCACCCGCATCGTAGAGGATGGCGCAGAGGTCACGCCGACGGCCGCTCTGAAACCACATACCATCACCTCGAAGGATAGGCACACGTCACTTTCGTTCCATCCTGCGACTCGTATTCTCACCGTTCGAGAGAACCGGTACATTAGACACGGCCCAGTTCTTAGCGGCGGCTATGAGTGAACAGGAGGCTAGCGCCAACGGCATCACCGCGAGATATTACGTCACCGACTCCGAGCGCGTCCTCGAATTCGACAGAGAGGGCCGGACTGCCGCCGTGGCGCAGAACATCTCCGGGTACGCGATGCTCAAAGTTCGCCCGACTGTCGATGGCGACGAGTTAGAACGCTACTACGGATTCGATATGGCCCTCGACCACGCCGCAGAACTGCTCGGTGTCTCTCCGCACGACTTACCCGTCCCGGAAGCCGCGGCGGATATGGGGATGTGAAGAGACGGTTCTCGCACACGCGTTTATCATTATTTCACCGGACTACCTATTCATCCATCTCACCGGACCGCCCACTCATCCCCAGTAGAACTTCGGCCCCAAGAACAGATAGCCGAGCGCCAAGAACAGCAGACCGAACGCGAACCCTTCGCCGATGGTTCCAGAGAGCAGGATGGCGAGTCCCTGAACGACGCCCATCACGAGCGCGTCCTGTGCGTGTAAGTCCGGATACGTCACGTCCGAGAGCATGAGCGCGGCCATAATCGCTGAGAGGACAACGAGTAACATCGGGTCGACGAACCCGACGAGCACGCCTGCCGAGAGGATCGTCGCTGCGAGCGTCGTCGGAACCCCAATCGTTTCGTCGCTACCGCTGTCGTAGGCGGTGTAGAGTGCCAGTCGAACGACTGCCGCCGCGACGAACAGTGCCGCGATGGCGATGCCAAGGACGACTCTGAATTGGTCGAAGCCCCACATTTCGCGGACGACAGCGACGACGAGGAGTGCCGGTGCAACCCCGAAGGAGGCCACGTCGGCGAGCGAGTCGAGATACGGCCCTGCCTCGGTTCCCCCGTAGTGTCTGGCGACGACGCCGTCGAGTCCGTCGGCCACCGCGGCGAGGAGAATCGCCTTGGCGGCGAGGCGAACGTCGATTGCGGTGAGCACCGCAGCGACGAACCCAAGGGCCGCGTTACTCGCGGTGACCATATCCGCGAGTCCCAACCGGCCGACGAATCGGGGTCTCATACCGTTGCGATTGCGCACCTCCCCTTTGCCTTTTACGTTCCGTCCGTGCCATCGGGTTCGCCGGGCGAACCATGCGACATTTATCCGTCGCGTCCCGAGAGTCGGCTATGCGAGACGATGGGTCTGTAGACGGTCACCAGAGTCGGCGTCGATTCCTCGCGGCGACGGGAACGGCCGTAACGGTCGGTCTCGCGGGGTGTGCGGCCACGTTGGCATCTGACGGTGACTTCGACGTGGGCATGACTGCGACCGCCTTTACCCCACCGACGGTCACCATCGAAGTCGGTGACACTGTCGTCTGGAAAAACACGAGTTCGCGCGGCCACACTGTCACTGCCTACGAGGCGGTCCTCCCCGAAGGCGCAGCGTTCTTCGCCAGTGGCGGATACGACGACGAGCAGACGGCCCGAGACGCGTACTCGAACTCACTCGGCGGCCTCATCAACAGTAACGAGACGTACTCGTACACCTTCGACGTTCCCGGCGAGTACAAGTATCTCTGCATCCCGCACGAACAGGCCGGGATGGTCGGGACAGTCGTCGTCGAAGCGTAATCGCTGGCTGATTCTCTCACGGACCGGTTCTCTCGAGAGTGCTGCCGCTCAGCACTGAGCTTCAGAAAAAGTCGAAATTGGAATTCAGACCGCCGAGTGGGCGGACTTACTCTTCGTCGACGTCGACTGCGACGTCCTCTTCGTCGACGCTGACTGCTGCTTCTTCCTCGGCCTCGATTTCCTCGGGGCGTGCTTCGAGGGAGAACTTCTTGACTTCGACGCGGCGCAGCGGGTAAATCTGCTTCGCCTCGCCGTAGATGGCCGACGAGAGACGGCCTTCGGTGATGCTGTTGGTCAGGTCGTCGTACGTTCGCTCGGTGATGGCCTCACGGGTGAGGTCGATCATGATACGGCGAATCGCGTGTTCCTGACTGCGGTCGGCCTTCTTCGTGGTGAAGGCGACAGGCTGAACCTGGACACGGAAGTCGTCTTTCGTGACTGCCGTGACGTTGGCGTCAACCTTGGATGCGCCGCGGCGGACGAGACTACGGAGGTAGTCTCGGGTGAGTTCCTGCTGGATGAACTCGGTGTAGGCGGCGTCGCTGCCGACGTCGTTCACCTTGAAAGTGAGTTTGACGTTGTTTGCGCCCTGGTCGTCGTTGAGTTCGCCAAGGGTTGCTTCGACGGTGCGGCCGTAGACCTTCTCGGGTTCGTCGGCGAAGGTTTCGCCGAGTTCCTTACGGTCGAAATTCTCGGGTGCGATGACCTTGTACCATCGCTTTCCGCGCTTCTGCTTAGAGACGGATCGTTCACTCATAGTTAGTGGTTGTGTGCGTTCGTGTTGCTGCGATGACGGTCTCTGCGACCGTCACGTTGACGACGTAATCATCGACCGTAGACTGGAGTCCACCGGTCGAATCGCGTTCGATTGTGGTGACGAGTTCGTCCCCTTCGACTGCCATCTGCATCGAGTCCGTGTTGTCCGGACCGAGTGCACCTGCGACGATGTCCGGGTCGTCGTGTGTCGTCCGCAGGGTCGCACGCCGAGTCATGCTCATCGGCGCACCTCCCGGACGGCCGTGACGACCGATTTCGGTTCGACCGAGGGGTCGAACCGCATCGTTGCTTCCTCGGGTGACCCAGTTGCTGACGCGTCGCCCAGTTCGGTCGCTGCCGCGGCGAGTTGGTCGTCCAGTCCGGACGGACCGGTCGAGACGAGGGCCGCAGCGCCGGTTCCAACCGCGAGGACGGTGGATTCCGGCGACCGAAAGTCACGAGCGAGACGGGCGACTGTCGCGAGTCGTCCCGGCGACGAGAGGTCACACGAGAGCGCGTAGAGGCGCTCGTAGCGACCTGTCGTCGCCGAACGAAGTGCAGTGTGTGTCGCCTGTGCGTGGTCGCGCCACGCGTCGAGTGCTGCGTCACGAACGTCGTGACCAAGCGCCAGTGCGACGGCCACACCCGGCGTCTCCCGAACAGTCGCGTCGAGAACGTCGGCGAATCCACCGACGGTCGCGAAGGGTCCGTTCGGGGTTGCGTCCGGGTGAAGGACGCGTTCGACTGCGCTCACTGCTCGCGGTGTCGCGTCGGTGCCCGTCGCATCGAGTGCGACGAGGGATGCGACACGTCTGTGTGCGTCCGCGTCGAGTTCGGCCGGGAGCGACAGTTCAGCGAGTGCTGCCTGTGCGCGCTCTGTGTCGGCCGAAAACGGTGCGTGAACGAGCGTGGAGTGTGCGAGTCCGTCTGCGAGGTCGGCCGTCGGAACGGCCACTCCGGGTCGGGACTCGACACCCACCTCGTTCGCCGCCTCCACGAGCGCGGTGTCGTCCTCCGGTGACACACTGGCGGCGTAGTGGCCAGCCAGTGCAACCACCGGGTCGGGGTCGACACCGAGTTCGCGGACGACGGTGACCGCGTCGTGTGGGTCGATTTCGAGGTCGGCATCGGCGTCCGAAAGCCCCACGACGGTCGCGACGTCGTCGTTCGCGATCGTGTCGGGGGCGTCGGTCGCTCGGATACGGAAGGGGACATCGAGTGTCTCGAGCGCCCGCCCGATGACGCCCGCAGCAGCGACGGCAGCACCGCTCGTGTGGACGCGGAGACGAACGAATGTCGCCTCGCGAAGCGTCGCGGCGGCGTCGGCGGCGGGTGTCTGTTCGGCGGGGCTCATAGACATCGACTTACTTTTCGAGGAGTTCGACGGCGACGTCGTAGTTGTACGTGAAGTCGTCGTCGAGTTTGTCTCCACGGTAGTAGGAGACGAGTCGTCGAATCTTCGACTCCGTGTTCTGGAGCGCGCGACGGTTGGACTTGTCCTGTCGGTTCTCCTCCATGTGTTCGCGGAGGCGAACTGCGCGTTCCATCAGGTTACGGAGGTCCTCGGGGAGTTCGGGCGAGGCGTCGTTCTCTTCGAGGATGGTGGTTACTTTCTTGCCGGTGGCGAGTTTGACGTCCGGAACTGGGACGCCCTTGACGCCTTCGTCACGCAGGGATAGGCCAATCTGGCTTGGGTCGTTGCCCTGTTCGGCAAGTTCGACGACGCGTGCTTCGATGTCTGCTGCGTCGACGTCACTCCACTCCGGTGCTTCGTCTGCCACGGGCTTGTCCGAACCGGACGAGCCTCGGCGGCGGGTGTGCATTCGTGCCATTGTTGCGGGTTGGAACCGCACTGACCGCAGAAACGAGTACCCCGTAGTCGCATTGGCGACTACTGGGGCACTACCGCAATCCCAAGCCCGCACATGCGGGCGCGTCAGATTTGCGGCCGTGCTAGATTCCCATGCGTTTGTCTACACGCGCCGGGTTAAACCGTTTCGACTCTGTCTCGCCCCGAATCGAAGGGCTTCTAAACGGGTGGCGGCTACCAATTGGTGAGGGCTCGTAGATCAGGGGTAGATCACTCCCTTGGCATGGGAGAGGCCCCGGGTTCAAATCCCGGCGAGTCCACTCACTTCCTTTCGGTCGTTTCACTCCCTCCAGTCGTTCGTGGATTCGCCGTACTCCCCCTCGCTGCGCTCGCGGGAGTCCCGGCGAGTCCGCCAACCCCCTTCATCACCACCCGACGAGCAACGACTCCGCCGAGAATCCCACGAGTCCACTGACACACCACGGGAAAAACGCTGCCCCAGTCGCCAGCGATGCTATACTTCTGTCCGTTGTTATGTTCAGTATGAGTAGTTCGACAAAACGACGGGTGTGGCGGGTCGTCAGCCCCGAACGGGAGGGTCGCTTGGCCCAGCGTCTCGATTCCGCCGCGCTCGTCCTCGCGTCGCTAAACGTCCTGGCCGTTGTTTTGCAGAGCATGGACGCCCTCTACGACAGATTCGAACTGCTGTTCGACGGGTTCGCGTTCGTCTCTGTCGCTCTTTTTACTATCCTGTTCGTCGTCAGATTGTGGGCGTCGGCCACCGCGAGAGAGTATCGAGGGTCAGAAGGACGACTTCGATTCGTTCGGCGTCCATTCGTGTTCCTCGACTTGTTCGTCATCGTGGTGTTCTGGCCCTCGTTCATCTGGTTTCCCGAGACGCTGGGTGGTGTTCGCGTTCTCTGGTTCGCTCGACTCTTCGACCTCCCTCGTTTTCGACGCTCGCGAGAGCGTTTCAGGCGGGTTATCGCTTCGAAGCGCGACGACCTGGCGATCGCCTTTAGCGGAGCCGGGATGTTGGCTGTCGTCTCGTCGACGTTGATGTACTTCGTCGAACGTCGCGTGCAACCCGAGGCGTTTGGGTCGATTCCCGATGCACTCTGGTGGGGTATCGTGACACTCACAACCGTCGGATACGGCGACGTGGTTCCAGTCACACCACTGGGTCGCATTTTTGGTGCGATTACGACGTTCGGTGGCATCGCCTTCTTCGCGCTCCCATCGAGTATCCTCGCGTCGGGGTTCTTGGCCGAACGGGAACGCGAACAGCGAACACCAACAGAGACGGATGACCCAAGAGCAGCGCCGACACACTCGACTGGCGAGCAGACTGAAACGCGATGCCCACACTGCGGAGAGCCACTGAACTCGACGGAGTCGACTACCCACGAACAACGTGGGGACGAAAACGAGTAACGAAGCTGAATTACGCCCTGTCGTCGGAGACGACGATGTCATCGGCCGCGAGGTCGGTCACGTGGCGGACGATTTCGGGGTCAACTTGCGCGACAGCCTCGCCGTCGTGTAGCTGGTCGTTGTGTTTTTGAATCGTCTCCGGAACGGCTGAGAGCGAGACTCGCGAGGTGGTTTCGCACTCCTCACACACGATGGGAACGAGTGGTGCATCGTCGTCGTCACTTGCCATAGCACGTCGATTTTCGAACAGAGGGAAAAACAGGTTCGGTTCGCCGCCGCTATGGTGGGCGTCTCGTCTCAGGCGTCCTGTTGTGCTTCCTCTTCGTCAGTCAGTACGTCGTCGGCCGCGTTGTACTGGTCTCCGAAGAGTTGGCGGTAGTCTGAGTCGGACTCGTCGCTTGGCTCCCAGTCGATGTAGTACTCGGTCATCGTCTCGGCGACGATTTGTGCGAACGTGTCGAGTTCATCTTCGATATCCGAAGCGACGTCCAGCGAAAGGTCGTAGTTCCCATCGACGACCTCCGGGATCTCGTACTCGACACGCTGGCTCTCGATGTCCCAGTAGAAGTCGAGCTTGCGGAACAGCCCTAACTCGACCGCAGTCTCGAACTCCTTGTCGGTCAGAAGCGTCTCTTCGACCCACTGGCTGTAGGCTTCGCCCCATGCGTTCTCTCGTTCGAAGAAGTTCTGGATCTCCGCTCGGCGTTCCTCGTCGTTGTGGTACTCTTCGTCGTCACGGCCGGTGTAGATTGACGGCAGGTCAGGGGGAACGTCGGGCAGACTCATGAACGTAATAGGTCAGTGAGCACGATAACTATCACCACGGTGTTGGAAATCGTCCGACTACACTGCACGGATTCGTCACTGGCGTCGGAGAGGCGGTTACGCGCCTCGTCGGAGGACCTTCGAATGTCTTCTCGGTTGGGAGTGGCTCGGCATTCTTGCACTCGCCCCCACCGATTGTTGTCTCTGGTGTCCCCAACTATCTTGAATTATTGAATTAATTGGGAGAATGTCTGTCCCATCTCACCATTTCAGACAATATTTATCGTGTTAGTTTGCGTATGTCTATTTCTATGACTGTTCGAACTGGTGAACAGAAACGAAGTAGGCTGGTCCTCGTGACGCTCGTTTTTGCCCTTCTAGTGGTGACCGCGGGGTGTGTTGGAGACGGAGAGGGTCCCGGTGGTGAGACAAATGCGACGACACAGGAGCAAGTAACGGAACCACCGACAGACGAACCGACGGAAGCCCCGACAGAAGAACCACCTGCAACTGACGAACCGACTGAGACAGAAGCCCCCGGTGGTGGCGACGGTGGCGACGGAGACGCTGGCGGCGACGAATCGAACAGCCAGACGTTGTTACTCCTCGGCGCACTCGCCGTGTTTGCTGTCGGGTTCGTCGCTGCGGGCGTTCTCAGAGGCCGTAACAAATCTGAACCGAAGCGGGAGACTACTGCTGCACCCACCCCTGCCGAAGAACGTCGCTCCGATGCTGAGCGCGTCATCTCGCTCCTCCACAAGAACAACGGCCGAATCTTCCAGGATGTACTCGAGGAGGAACTCGATTGGTCGCCATCGCATACTCGGCGTGTTCTCGATGGCCTCGTCGCGACGGGCGACGTCGAACGCAGAGACGTAGACGGTGGGTGGCTCATCGTCTTTGCAGACCCAGATAGCCACACTGACGAGGAGTGAGTCTCCCAGCGAGTTTGGCCGACGATGCCACGCCACGGACGCTCAACTGTCCGACGATTCGAAGCCCTTATTTATTCGACCGGGGAACAAACGAGTGCGTTTGCGGGCTCGTAGATCAGGGGTAGATCACTCCCTTGGCATGGGAGAGGCCCCGGGTTCAAATCCCGGCGAGTCCACTCACTTCTTCCGTCGCTACGCTCCGTCAGTCGTTCGTGGACTCGCCGTACTCCCTCTCACTGCGCTCGCGGGAGTCCCGGCGAGTCCATCAACTTCTGTCACAACAACCCATTGAGCAGTGACGCTGTCAGGAGGTCATCGAACGAACACTGTGGTGACTGAATTGATGACTGTCCGAGACTGGATGCGCTCGCTCAGTAACTGACCGACTAAACAACCCCATCATATCACGCACTGCAACCTATGCAGTATCATGAGAAGCACTAGAATGGGGTGATCGATGAGAGAATCAGTCACAGACTGCGACGAACATCGACGAACGTCCCGTCCCGTGGCGTGAGGACAGCGACGTACCTGTAACGGGACAGTACTGGAGGGGTATTGTTGTGACGGACGTCCCAACGAGCATGGGTCTGGCACCCGACGGCGTGAGTTTGTCCGTCACCACCGGTCAGAGGCACGTTTCCACCAGGCGCCTTTGTCGTCGGCGATATCCTCGTATCTGGGGGCACGGACCCCCATACTCCCTTTGAAGGGGCCGAGGCCCAGACGACTCCTCGTACGCAACTCGTGAGTGCAGTGTTCCCGTCAGGTGAGTGCGGCCTCGACAACCAGTCCGAATTCCTGACGGTCAGATAGCCAATGAGGTTTTGGTCCCGGGCGTTGAGAGAGTACATAATGAGCGGTCGCCCCCGTGTCCCGTGGTTGTATCGCGTCGTCCGTGACCGTTCGGGACAAGCATCTCCACTCGCAGTCGTACTCCTCCTCGGAATAACTGTTCTCGGTACGACAGCCATCGTAACTCTCGGCGGCGCAGCACTCGACGACACCAAACAGGCGTCGAATGCCGCCCGTGCTGAACACTCGATGACGCTGTTCGACTCGAAAGTGGCAATCACCGCACTCGGTGACTCGCAGTCACAGGTCGTCGAACTCAGCGGCTCTCGAAGTGGTGAGTACCTCGTCCGTGAAAATTCGACTCGAATCGTCATCACACACAATGATTACGACGGGGACGGGTCTTCTCAGGAGTTGTACAACCAGACGCTCGGGAGCGTCGAATACCGAACGGGTGACGTGGTAATCGCCTACGAAGGCGGCGGAGTCTGGCGCACGCAGGACAACGGCACGTCGATGGTGTCACCACCGGAGTTCCACTACCGAGATAAGACGCTCACGCTGCCAGTGATTCAGGTGGTTGGTGACGGTGGCTCAGCGCGAAGTCCAACCGCCGATATTCTCGAAGAACAGCAAGCCAACCGAATCTATCCGAAGCCATCGAAAAATTACACGGGCAGTAACCAGACCTACATCAATCCGGTCGAGAACGGTACTGTCGAAGTCACAATCTATAGCCCGCACTACCGTGGGTGGGCACAGTTCTTCGAAGAACGGACGGAAGGTAATATGACGCTTGACCACACGAATGAGTCGGTCAGTGTCGAGTTAGAGGCAATCGGTGGCGTCATCGGCGAGTTCAGAATGCCGAACGAGGGCGGGTCCATCGAGGTTAGAGGGATGGACGCCGACCACAACGTCAGTGATTACGAGTTGAATTTGACGACGCTGTCCACCGACAGTAAGGACTTCAATAATATGCACTGGTCGATGTATCACGACGGCCTGTCGGAGGACCTCGAGTTCCACATCTACTCTGACGGTCAGTGTAGCGGTGGGACTTTCAATGGAAAAGTCGACCTCAGCATCTACTACTCCAACCAGACGGGCGTCTATCAGGGGTGGCAAAACTCCAACATCGACCCAACCGAGTCAGACTCGGCGGTACAGGTTGACTGTTCGAACGACCCCGAGACGATGACGGTCAACTTCACACATAGTTCTACCAACATGACCTACGGTGACATCACGCCGACTGGGAGCGACAACAAGTGGTACTTCGGTCCCGAAATCAAAGACAACAGCGCGAACGACTCGGTCACCTTCACCCAGCACACCGCTGACGGTAATGTAACCTACAACGCTACCGAGAATGACAACGCGTCGCTCAAATACGTCACGAACCACTATATGTCGCTGCTCTCTCCGAAGTTCAAACTCACTGTGACGGATGGCCCGGGAAGCAGTGAGCGTGTGGACGAACAGGCTTCGGCCGGGAATCTCGATTACACGCAGGCAGACGGTGGCCGGTACATCACGTTCCTCCACATCACAGAGAACCGCGTCGAGGTTCGCTTCCGCTGACAGCGTCAGTCGATCAGCGACACGTCGACTTGTTTTTCGACGACGTGAATGGAGTCGACGTCCGAGATTGTACACGAGACCATCGTATCGTTCGCGACGGGGCAACTCATGCCGTCGTAGGACTCGAGTTCGGACTTCCAGAGGCCCGCCCGTGGCGACGTGACGTTGACCGTGACCGTGTAGGGACTGTTCTCGGTTGCGATACCACGATACTTTGGACCCGAGTCGGTCATTTCGGAGCGAATGAGATACGTTCCCGAGCCGCCGACTGCGTTCGCACTCGACGAGGAGCGTCGGGTAGATATCGTGGAGATGACGACAGCTTCGTCCGTCAAGACGAACGCTGGGTGACGAACGATTGTCATCGCGTCGTCGGTTCCACGGAAGACAGTTCCGAACGCGTAGACGAGTCGTTCGTCGGATACCTCCGATGTGTAGACGAGTGGGCGCGTCGTCACAGAGGCGTTCTGCGCCACCCCACCTTGTGTCCACTCGACTGTCATCGTGACAGGAGTGCCGAACGAGAGCGCTGATTCAGCTAACTTGATCTCGGTTGCTCTGCTCGGCGCACCGCGAACGGCGATGTCTTCCATGTTGTCGTCGAGGATGTCGAAGGCGCGTTCGGCGTTGTTGAGTCGCTCAACGTCACGAGTGTCCTCCAGACCGTCCATCCCGACGGCCGTGACGACGCCAACCGTCGAGAGGACGAGCGAGAACACGAAGATGAAGCCAAGCGTGTCGCTCACTGCACGTCGGTCAACCATTGGTCACCTCCAGTTCGTGGTCGCCGTCGCCGTCGAAGTCGTCGGACGTGACGATTACGACACCGGCGTCGACCGACCCGTCTTCGAGTTGTGCAGTTGTTTCGACTGTGACGGACACGGTAACCTCGGGGTCGACAGAGCGCAAGACGAGTTGGTTCGACCCGGATTCGACACTGATTCGGTAGGTCGTACCGGCGACCCGGTTTGGTAGTTCGAGACGCGTACTGACCCTCTCGACCGTTTCGTCGTCGGACGACGACGCCATGCGGTCTACGGATTCGAGGTTGGCGGCGAGTCGCTGTCCAACGACTTCGAGTTCAGTCTCGGTTACACGCTCGTGCTCGGTGGCGACGTAGCCGCCCGCTCCGGCCATGATTCCGGAGATGAGAATCGTGGTAATCGAGAGTGTCAGGACGAACCCGAGCGTCGTGGAGACTGCGCGTTCCGACATTAGAGTTCACCCGGTGCGATTCGTATCTCTTTTTTCACGGTCGTTCCGCTGGAGTAGAAGATGTACGTCACGTTGGCGTCGTAGAGTGCGGGTTGTGCGACCGGCCACGAACTGCTGTCGGCGGATTCGTAGTGGGTGAGCCCGAGGAGCGCGGCGAGTGACGTGTTGCGGTCGGTCATGTACAGTTCGTACGTTCCCTCGGCTTCGTCACCGTTCTCGAACCGGACATCTGCTTCGCCGTCTACCGCGTTGTGGACCGTTTCGAGCGGAGCGCAGTACCGTGTCCCGACGGTTCGGCCACCCACGTCGACGACGAGCGAATCCCCGCGGGTTGGCTCGACCTCGCAGGATCCGACGACGTCACCTGAGTCGTCTTCGACGGTTACCACGACATTGCTATCGTTCGCGTGCACGAAGACGGTCACGTCGTCGTCGCCGTCGATGACGAGACGGAACGCATCGCTTCGTGTCGAATTAAGCGAACTCTGTGAGACGTTGAGTCGAATTGCACGAACCTCTTCGTTGTTCGCGAGGTCCCAATTGGTAGCCCCTGAGGCGTCAGTGAAGTTCCTCGCCGGGTCGTCCTGATGGACTCGAACTCCAGTCGTGCTCGTTTCGGTGTACGAAACGTGCACCGTGAAACCATTTGCCGACTCCAACGTGCCTGCTGTCGTACTCCAGTTGGTGAGCGACGAGTTGAATTCAGATTCGATTTCGGTTGCGCTCTCGTTGTCATCGTTGCGGTTTTCTGCGTCCAGTATCTGTCCACTGGCCTCGACCAGTGCACGTTGGCCACTGAGCGCATCGTCGAGTTGCGTGTCTGTCGTCCGCGTGGCGATGTTTTCGGTGTAGATTGCCGTGTTGAGGATCAACGCGAGACTCACGAGCATCACGGCGATAGCCAGCGCCGTGACGAGGAAGAGCTGGCCACGGTCGTCGCTGGTGAGTCGTGAGACGGGATTCACATCCGCCATACGACCACCTCCACCTTCAGGACGGTCCATACTGGGTCGCCCTGGTGTCGCTCTTCGAGATAGAACGACGACGCCGAATCGAGGGTCGTATTCGTCGGTACTGCAACCTGACCCTTCGGTTCGTGGAGGACATCGTCGTCCATGAGCGTAACCAGACGTGAGGCGGACGCGGCGTGGTCACTCGGTTTACCCATGTGGACGAGGCCGAATCGATTCAGTGCCTTCCCCTCCTGGTTGGCTTGCACCGTGTAGATATCCACGTTGAACGCGATGCCACGCTCACCAAACGTGTCGTTGAGCATCTGACCGAACGCCGTCGGTGGGCCACCGTCCACGTAATTATCCTCTTCTATCTGGCTGATGCTCGACAGCAGAATCGTCCGTTTGAGCGTCCCGTTTTCTGCGGCAGCGTCGAGCAGTCCCTGTGCGACCGACGCTTGCTGGTTTTCGATGTGCTGACTCGACGTACTCGCCGTCAGTGGCGTCACCGCAGTCACCTGCAACGCGAAGGTGACGCTCGCCAGGAGAACCGTCGCCGCGACGAACGCCTCTAACGTGTGGGCTTGTCCACGAGACATCGTCACCAGACCCTCACCAGTAGTTGGTGGAGTTCGTTATCCCAGAGGACAGACCGGCGAGCGGCGACGACCTGTCCGGACGACGGAACTGGGTCGCCTCGCGTCGCCGCTGACCCGTCTGAGAGAGTTGCAACTGTGCCGTCGTTCAGAAGCGTGACGTTCACGTGGTAGTCGTCACCGATCCCTATCGCGTCTTCGACGGGTCCGGTACCATACTCACAGTCAGCGGGCGGTGAGTTGTTCTGGAAGAACCCCTCGACGCACGCTGTCGAGAGCGCGGTTTGTTCGGTCGGTGCTGAGAGCGCGTCGTTTGCCAGTCGGTCTGCTGCGCGGTTGGCGACGAGCGGTTGGTCCTGTGCATCGTCGAACGGTTGGACGATTTGCGGGACGGTTCCGATTACCCACGCGATAGCCAAGAGGAAGATACCGACACCGACGGCGTAGTCGATGGTGGTCTGTGCACGGCGGCGGTCGGAGTTCGCACGGCCACGCCGACTCATCAGCCAACCACCATCCACGTCCCGAGTGCGAGCGTCTGCAGGATGACGACGAACTTGACTCCCGCGAGGAGATCTGCGTTACGGATGTATCCGCTGATGAACCCAGAGAGCACTGCCTGCAGGGTAACCCCGTGGAAGAACAACAGCGACATGAGGTCCGGGTCGAGCGCGCCACCGAAACTCGGTCCACCCGAGACGCCACCGCCGCTTCCCGACGCCTGTGAGGAGAGTCCGGCCATCACGTCGAGGAACTGCGTCTTCAGGATCGCCATGACGGCGAGGAGCGTCACGTAGGTCATGAGAATGATGGCGACCTGCATTCGGGTTCGTGCGATTCGTTCGCGTTCGATGTCGTCTTGATTCTCGGACGACTGTGCTGCGGTCGTCAGGACTTCCGTAATCTGACTCGACGCTTCCTGTGCCTTCGTGATGAGTTTGACCGTTCGTGCGAGGCGCGGAATGTGGTATTTGTTGTTGAACTCGACGAGCGCCTCTCTGAGGCTCATCCCATAGTTGACCTTCGCGTACATTATCTCGAACTCGTCGGCTAACTTCCCCGACGACGTGTCCGCGACGGTCTGGAACGATTCGAGGAGCGTCTGCCCCGTGTCGTTCGCACTCGATAGCTTTCGGAGGTTGTCCGACAGTTTGCCCGTTATCGCCGACCGAGAGTGGACGTTCCACTCGTGGAAGACGGCCAGCGGAACCGTGACGAGGTAGACTGGGATGTAAAACCAGATGACCGTTCCCCAAATCGGCTGGGCAATCATCCCGTCCCACGACGTTGGTGCAGACCCGCCAATCGCTGCAACCGTGAGGAGGACAATCGCCGCGGGGACGGAGAGGACGAGGGTGTACAATGGGTGTTGTTTGAAAAAGACGTGCGGTTCACGCAGCAGTTCTCGCGTCTTGAACGTCCCTTCTCGGTCTTTGATGCGCGAGAACAACGAGTACTCACCGACGTACGACTCGATGAGTCCCATGTGGATGAGACCCTCTTGTTGCTGGCCTTCGAGTCGCTCACTCCGGTCGTTCGGTAAGAGGAACCCGTCACCGATTTCGTCCTGTTTCACCGTCGAGATGAGGACGAGGAAACCGACACCGACCAGCGGGATGAGGCCATAAATCGTGGCGTAGAGGAGTTCTTGCTGTGCTTGCCCGAGCATACTCATGATGACGAGGATGATGATGAGCAAGAGTGGGAACAGCGAGAGCGTCATGTACATCTCCCCGAACAGTTCCATCGTATCCAGCGTCTGTTCTTGCTCCTGTTTGGCCGTCCGGAGGTGTTTGTCCTTCTTGTCTTTGAGGAAACTTTCCATGTCACCGCCGGAGTTGACGATAGAGAGCATGTCCGTGAGGAACTGCGAGAGTTCGGCGGACGGCGTGAGAAGCGCCTGCTGGCGAATCGCGTTGCGGTAGTCCGTCCCGAAGTACTCGGTCTCCTGGACGATGCTCTGGAACTCTCGGGAGACTTCGCCGTACGTGTCGTCGGCGCGGGCCATCGCTTCCAGAATCTCCAGTTGGTTGAGCCCTCCCACGGACAGGGCGTACATGAACGAGATGGCGTCCGAGAGCAGCATGTTGATCTCGCGCTTTCGCGCCGACGCCGTCGAGTACGGAATCCCGACGAGCGTCCCGAATCCAAGTCCGAATCCGATGGATCCGAAGACGATGCCGGAGACGGTGACCGCGGCCGGCATCACGAGTGAGCGAAGTAGTTCCGCGGTCGATTCGCTCGAGACGGGGATACCGAGGCTGATCGCCTCTGAGGAGACGAGGCCGAGTGCGAAAACGCCGTAGCCGACGAGCATCCCGAGTATCCAAAGCGAGAGACCGACGAGGACACCGATGGCGAGCGCCCGTGAGAGATACAGTTCGACTGTGTGCGGCATCCGCGCCTGTTCGAGTTTCTCTTCGACGTCGGAGACGAACTCTCCGTCTTCGTCGAAGAGCATCTGAAACAGCGGGTAGAACGCGTCACCGAGCGTGTCGGTGCTTCGGTCGAGTCCCGCGGTGTTTTCAGCGTCGATGTTGCTCATCTAGTCGTCCTCGTCGCTCTCGACGGACTGTGACTCCGTCTTCTTCTCGTCTGGTGTGTCGGTATCTGCCGCTTTGAACCCGCCCCACGACTCGGCGTCGACGTCGTCGTCTTCGTCTTCTTCTTCTTCTTCTTCCGAATCAGCCTCGGACGCGGACGCCGTGTCGGCGCTGAAATCGCTCGAGTCGTCGATGCCGAACGCGCCGAAGAAGTCCTCCAGGTCGATGTCGTCGTCGTTCGGGTCCGGGAACGTCGGGTCGCCCGCGTCGTCGAAGCCGAAGTCGTCAGGCTCGCCGTCGATATCGTCGTCGAGCAACGACTCCCACAGGTCTTCGGCCGCCTCGCGTCGGGACTCCTCCTCGCTGGGGTCGTCACTGCTCGCTTCGAGTGCAGGCGTCTCCTGGTCCCCATCGAGTTCCGAGGGACCGTCGTCGCCTTCGAGCTCTGGCGTCTCGTCGCCGGAGTCGAGTTCAGACCGCGCTGTCCCCTCGTCGAGGGCGGGACCTTCGGACGACTCTTCGAGCGCGTCGAGTTCTTCTCTCTCGCCGGGCGTCGCTTCGACGTCCGGTTCTTGCTGTATGTGCCCCAGTGCGTCTGCGACTTCGCCGACGTCGCTGTCGCGGTAGTCGGGGAACAGTTCTTCCTCGGCCCGTCGGAGAATCTCTTTCGCGAGTTCTCTGACGTGCTCTGGCGGGTCCGGACGTGGAACCATCGCCTCACTTTCGGGGTCGATGTCGATGTGGACAGACTCCATCTCGCGGAGGTCTTCGAGACTCCGTTCGAGTTTGTCGGTCGCCATCAGGCCGATGATGGTGTCCTGGTCGTTGATGAACGCCTGGAACGTCGCTGCGACCTGCGTGTACGTGTTGAGACCGCGGTCGATGAGGTACGCGAGGACGACCTGCCGAAGGAATATCTCGTGTTCGAGCGTCTCGTGGTTCCACCCGCGGTCGAACTTGATCTCTTCGAGCGTGTTCGACGACCCCATCTGGAGGAACTCGTCGGTCTCTGCTTGCCACTGATAGACGTCCTGAACGTTGATTTCGTCGTTTTCGGGGTCGTAGTGGTTGATTTCGGTGAGCGACTTGTTCCGGCGAACCTTGCTACCGTCGACCCGCGTCGACGTCTGGATAGAGACGAGGTCGAGCGCCGAGAACATCGTCTTCGAGACGTTGATGGGTGCCGTCGTGAACCGTTTGAGGACTTCGCCCACGGAGTCGGCGTGGAACGTCGTGTACGTGGTGTGACCCGTCGACATGACCTGGAAGAGGGTCCGACCCTCTTCACCACGAATCTCACCCATGACGATGTAGTCTGGGCGCTGACGGAGGGCGGCCTCCAGCAGGTCGAACTCGTCGACGTCCCCCTTGTCGTCGTCAGAGAACGATGGGCGAGTGACCGACGCAATCCAGTTGCGCTGTGGGAGTTCGACCTCACGCGTGTCTTCGATGGAGACGATTTTCGTGTTCGACGGGATGAACAGCGAGACTGCGTTCAGCGAGGTCGTCTTCCCGGATGCCGTCCCGCCTGCGAAGATGAGGCTCTTGTCGTTCTCGATACAGAGCCACAGGAACGCCATCTCCTCCAGCGAGAACGTCGACCAGTTGATGAGGTCGATTGGGGTGAACGGAACGTCCTTGAACTGACGGATCGTGTAGTTCGTCCCGTGGTCGGACACCTCACGGCCGAGCGTGAGTTGTGCACGTGACCCGTCGGGGAGTGTCGCGTCGACCTGTGGCCGCCGCTTGGAGATTCCTTTCCCCGAGCGCTGTGCGAGTTTCACGACGAAGTCGTCGAGTTCACCCTCGCCGTGGTAGATGTTCGAGATTATCTGTTCGTAGTCGGAGTGGTAGACGAACACCGGCGAGTTGTACCCGTCACACGAGATGTCCTCGACGTTGATGTCGTGTTTGATGCCGTCGATGCGCTCGTAGCCGATGAAGTCGCGACGGAGGTAGTACTGTATCTTCTGTACCTGATACGCGTTCAGGTCGGCGTCGTCGTCAGCGAGGACTGCAGACTCAGGCCGGGCGGCGATTCCGTCGAGGCCACCGATTGGCGAGTCGTTCTGTTCCCTCGCCGGCTCACTCCCGAATCCGAGTCGGGAACTGATGCCACCGAAGAGCGAACTGCCGCCGTCAGTTGCTGTCTTCGGTGGTGAGTCGTCGCCATCACTGAACAGCCCACCGAGTCCGAGGCGGTCGAGGATGCCCGACGAACTGGGGGCTTCGTCGACCTCGAGCGTCTCCGGAACAGGGTCATCGTAGAGGTCGTACCGCGACAGGAGGTCGTACGTCTGTGCTTCGATGACCTGTCCACGGTTGTCCACTCCGGCACGAACGACGCTCTCTTCGCTGTATTTGATTGCGGTTCGGAGTTTGCTCGTCAGGAACTCCGTCAGGTCGTCTTCGATGCGGTTCAGATACGGTTCGACGACGTAGTACTTTTTCTCGTTTTCCTTGACGGAGTGGAAGATGATGACGAAGGCGTAGGGTTTGTTCACCCAGTAGCGTTCGACCTCTCGGAAGTGCGTCTTCTTCTCCATCGGGACCGCTTTTTCGAGGTCGTAGCGGTTGGCGAGCGTCGTCGTCCCGTCGGCACGCGAGAAGAACTCGTCTTCGTCGAAATCTTCGTTGACATCGACGGTCCGTGTCTCGACGACGTCGTCGAGTTCCTCGGCACGCTGACCGGCGTGTGCGATGACGTTCTCGATGTGGTCAGGGTCGAATCCGAGTGCGTCTTCGGCATCGAATCGGTCGATGTCCCCGCTCGAATCTCGGGGGCGAGAGCCATCGTTTTCGTAGTAATATTCGCGTTTGTAGTGCTCCCACATCCACTCGTCTTTGACGACGGGTGTCGTGTCGGGGTCACAGAACGCTTCGAACTGTTCGTTGATATCTGTCGCGTGTGCGCCACGCTTCCCGACAAACTCCGCGACATCGACGGGATGGAAGTCGAGATACGTCTCGGGGTCGAGCGAGACGCTCTCCCAGTCCGTTCGGTCGGGCGTCGGTACCTCCTGTTCTTTGTCTTTGCCCCATCGAGAACTACCCGGCGTTTCGGTGCGGGTCCGCGGGTCGAAGCCATAGAGGGCCTCGACATCGCCGTCTTCCCCAAATTCGTCGAGGAAGTCAGCCCACGAATACTCGCCTCTGCGGGCGTTTGACGCCTGGTCCGGGGCGACGTCGCCCTCCACCGGCGACTCCGAGTCACCCTCTATCGCCTTTGGCCCGGATCCGTCGGCGTCTTTCCTTGCCATTGTCATCCGGATATTCGGGTTACTGGAAAAGTCTTTTTCCCAGACTTTTTACACTATAGATGCCGTTTAAACGCTGTTTTTATATGTGTTTATAAGTAGGGCACGTTTCGCATCGATTTGGGTTCCCGCTAAATTGGTGGTTAATCTCACTACCTCGGCACGGGATTGCTGGTGGAACGACTTACTCGTACTCTTGACAGAACTGTCTCTCCTACTGAGCGTGTAGAACGGATTCGTCCACTCGATCCGAGAATGATGTCAACGTATATGTTCCTCCAAAAACACATCACAGTATGGAACTACTCACACACCTCATTCTGCAGCAGGGACCGATAACGCAGAATCCAGACCCCAGTGTATTTGCTCGTTTCCTGGGCTCGACGATATCCGCGGCCGTAACGTTCGTCGGGACGCTCATCGTCGGTGCGCTGCTGATTGCTATCGTGCCGGACTTCACCGAGAAGGTAATCGACACCATCGAAGACGAACCCATCCCCTCGTTCCTCTGGGGTCTCGGGATTTTCATCGTGTTCATCATCGCGATAATCATCCTCATCATCACACTGATCGGCATCATCATCGCGGTCCCGCTCATCTTCCTGATGATACTCGTCTCGCTCGTCGGCGGGGCCACCGTCTTCATCTACGTCGGTGAGCGACTCCTCGAAGCCGCAAACGTCGAAACGTCTCGCTGGGGGCATCTCGCTGCCGGCGCGCTCGTTGCAACCGTCCTCGCGGCGCTTCCTATCATCGGCGGCCTCACGAACTTCATCGTCAACACGGTCGGCGTCGGCGCAATCGTCTACCACTGGCGCAACGGCTAACTGAACGATTCAGGCGGACAGATTATTTTTAGGAGAGTGCGGGGGTGTCGAGAACAGAGTGAGTGGCACGCAAGAACACCCGCGAAGGAACAACGTGACTGAGCGGGCGTGACGGGACTCCAACGAGCAGAGCGAGTGGGAGTACGCCGCGGGCGCTGAACGAACGAAAGTGAGAGAAGCGGGCGCGGCGGGATTCGAACCGGAGCAAGACGGTCGCCTCGCTTCGCTCGGCGCTGCGACTTGCAGGATTCGAATCCCGGAGCCCGTTCGCTCCTCACATACGTTCGTCGCAGAACGGGCGCGGCGGGATTCGAACCCGCGATCGAGAGGTTAGGAACCTCTCGCCCTGTCCACTAGGCCACACGCCCTACCGAGAACTCTCTGGGACGTGTCAAAAATCGCGTGGTTCGACCCCAGCGGGCCGAGAGTACTCAGAATGTGAAGCTGCGATTAGTTATCCGCCTTTGCCGACGTGGAGGTCTCGGTGACGAGTTCCTCGTCGTCTGTCTCCATCTCTGAAAGCTCTTCTTCGATTTCGCTACGTCCGCGCTTGAACTCGCCCATGGCCTGCCCGGTGGACCGCGCGAGCTTCGGAATCTTGTTCGCGCCGAACAGCAGGACGAGCACGAGGAGGACGATAAGCAGCTCCGGCCCGCCCGGGAGCCCCGGGAACAGGGGGGTAATAGTCTCGAACATCGCTATTTTTGCGTAACCCAGTCGCAATTATAGGCTTTTTGCCTTCAGCGAATTCACGAACCGACGACAGTCTCTCGGGATAGATATTCGAAAACAGTGCGTTCAGCACCTAAAACGGGTTGAATCGTCCGATACCCAGAATCCACGACGTGATTGCACCGGCTTTCGAGTCGATTCGTTGAGATTTCGGAGACTGAGCCACCAGGCCTGACGTTCCGATTCCCGTGAACTAAAGTACAGACCACAATATGAAGGTGGTATGGTATCAGTCGGAGACACTGCCCCAGAATTCACTGCACCGAAGACGGACATCGACGGCGACATCGAGTCGTTCACGCTCTCTGAGCGACTCGACGAAGCGCCAATCGTCCTCGCGTTCTTCCCCGCCGCCTTCACCGGAACCTGTACCACCGAGATGTGCACGTTCCGCGACCAGTTAGCGAACTTCGAAGACGTCGGTGCGACGGTGTACGGTATCAGCATCGACACGCCGTTTACGCTCTCCGAGTTCGCTGAACAGAACGGCCTCAACTTCGACCTCATCAGCGACACGAACCGCAACCTCATCGACGCCTACGACGTCGAGATGGACTTCGCAGACCTCGGCGTCTACAGCGTCGCCAAGCGCTCTGTCTTCGTCGTCGACGCCGACGGCACCGTCTCCTACAAGTGGGTCAGCGACGACCCCGGCGTCGAGCCTGACTACGACGCAGTCGAGAAGGCTGCCTCGAAGGCGCTCGAAGAACCCTCTGAAGCAGTCTAACGAGGTCGGCTTCGGCCGGACCGCAGTACGGCCCAGACCTTTTTTCTCATTGGAACGACCAGTTGAGCCATGGCAGATTCTGACGACAGTCTCAACGGTGGGCGAGTCTACGACCCCGACGCAGACCACGCCTTCCCCGACGAGAAACTCAACGAGATACTCCCTGTCCTCCTCGAAGACGAGGAGATAACGGCTCTCCTCGAAGCCCAGAACGTCAACGCAGTCACGCGGAAAGGCTACAACGACCACGGTCCGAAGCACATCGAAATCGTCCGCAACCGCGCCCTCCGCGTCTACGACCTGCTCAAACGTGGCGGCATCGAGTTCAACGGTGCGGCAGAGGAAGGACTCGAGGAAGCGGACGAGGCGGTCATCGTCGCACTCGCGGCACAGTTACACGACATCGGCCACATCGTCCACCGCGACAACCACGCCTACTACTCTATCCCGCTCGCTTCAGACGTTCTCGACCGGTTCCTCCCCCAGTTCTACGATATCACAGACACCGTCCGAATGAAGGCGGAAGTCCTCCACGCCATTCTCACCCACCACCGCGAGGAAGACCCGCTCACACTCGAAGCGGGCGTCATCCGCGTCGCCGACGCGCTCGACATGGAACGTGGCCGCTCACGCATCCCCTACGAGAAAGGCGGACGTGGCATCAACACGCTCTCCAGTCGGGCTATCAGTCAGGTGACGCTGAAAGAAGGCGACGACAAAGCGGTTCTCGTCGAAATAGAGATGGTCAACGCAGCAGGTGTCTATCAGGTCGACAACCTGCTGAAGGCGAAACTCGACGGCTCTGGCCTCGAAGACCACGTCAGAATCGTCGCCGTCAACACGCGCTCGGAAGACCAGCTCGTCGAGCGTATCGAACTCTAAAAACCCGCGTATCGAACGCTACTCGTCACGAGTCGAAAAGCGCCGAAAAAACCGCGACGTCTGCGGAGTCGCAGTCAGTCGTTCGTCCGGACGAGTCGGTCCATCCCGCCGATGGACAGTTCGCCACTGAGCGTCCGGTTCGGGTAGGGGATGTCGATGCCCTCCTCGTCGAACCGGCGTTTCACTGCGGTCACGTATTCGCCACGCGTCTTGACGAAGTCGGCGCGACTGGGGTTCGCAATCCAGATGCGCGACTTGAGCGTGACCGACGAGTCGCCCAGTTCGGTCAACCGAACCGACGGGGCGGGGTCGTCCATGATGCCGTCGTGCTCTTCGGCTTCTTCGAGGATGATATCTGTCGCCAGTTCGATGTCGTCGTCGTAGCCGATACCGAACGGCACCTGCAGACGAAGTTTGTCCTTCGCGACGGGGTTTTTGATGACGCCGTCGGTGAGTTGCGAGTTCGGCACGGTGAGCAGTTCGTTGTCGAACGTCCGGACACGCGTCACGCGGAAGGAGATGTCTTCGACGATACCCGAGTTACCGTCCCATTCGATCCAGTCGTTGATGCGGAACGGCTTGTCGGTGAAGATGAAGATGCCCGCGACGAAGTTCGCGATGACGTCTTGCATCGCAAAGCCGATCGCGAGCGTCGCCGCCGCACCGATGGTCGCGAGCGACTGCAGGATGTTTCCGAGTCCTGCGAGCGCGAACCCTGCACCGAGGGCGACGAACGCAACGACGAGCGACACGATCTTCATCAACGGTTTCTGCGCGTGTTCGTTGGCCCCGCGCCGGTCGAGGACGCGTCTCACGATGGACGACAGAGCGGCTTTGCCAACGATGTAGACGACGAGAAATCCGAGGATAAATCCGAGAATCGTTCCGAGTACCCCCGCGTACGGGATGCTCTGCTCCGCGAGGATTCGACCGATAGCACCGCCATCACTCTGTAACTGGAGTGGGAGTGCGAACATGTTTATCTGTGGAAGACTGCTGTTTTCCCTCGCGTTTCTATCAGGTCGGCGTTCACTCGCTCTGCGAGGTCCGCTGCTGCCTCGTCGATTGTCGTGCCGCCGAGCGCGGCACGGAGGAATTTCGCTTTGACGAGGTTTCGCTCGGCAAGCTGGTCGTTCAGTTCGCCGACGACTGCCTCGATACCACTTTTGCCGACCCAGACGGTCACGTCGAGGTCGTGGGCTTCCTTTCGCAGGTCCTGCGTGTTCATTCGTGGACTCTACTACGAGCGAAAGGACTTCAACCGTAAGGGTTTACCGGCGGCTTGTCGGTCACTCACACGTTCTCCGGCGGTATTCGCCGTTAGTAGGGGTATCGCTTGGTCGCACCGCAGTCGCATCTGACGACGACGTGGCCGCCAGCCTGTGTGCGAACACGGGCGTTGTTGCCCGGAATGAGGTACGCATCGCAGTCGTCACAGGTGAACCGGCGGAACGTCTTCGGCAGGCCGCAGCGGTTTCGCTCTGCGACACGACGGGCGAGACGGACGTACTCGCGAGCGAGTTCGTGGTCCCGGTCAGCGGCCGCATCGTGGGCCAGTTGGTGGAGTCGGTCGATTCGCTCCTCCGCGATGCTCATGATACGTGAGGAGAGTGGGCGAGTCATAGGCGTTCCGAACTGTCGAAGCGAACTGCACGACACAACAGCAAGCGAACTGCACGACGCAACACCAGTGAACCACACAACTCGAAAGCCGGTAGCGTCAAATCCCACCCGCAAGAAACGAGGGACGTGCGCGTTTTGAACTACCTCGAGTTCGCCACGCAACTCGAACGGAGCGGTATCGGCACTTCGACCGACCAGCAGCGAGCGGCGCTCGCGACGACGGACGTCGATGTCGTGACCTCTCCGTGGCCGGACTCTGTCGCGTCGGGTGCGAGCGAACTCCTTCGAGGTAACTGTGTCTTCCGCGACTACGACGTCGCCCACTGCAATCTCATCGGCCCCGGGTCGGTCGCCGTCGCCAGACACGCCAAACGAAACGACATCCCGCTCGTCCTCCACTCACACGTCACTCGTGAGGACTTCGCAGAGAGTTTCCGCGGCTCTAACGCGGTTGCACCCGCTCTCGGGAAGTACCTCAAGTGGTTCTACTCGCAGGCCGACGTCGTGCTCTGTCCCTCCGAATACACCAAGAGCGTCCTCGAATCCTACCCCGTCGACGCACCGATTCGACCGATTTCGAACGGTGTCGATGCCGCGTCGCTGGAGGGGTTCGAAGACTTCCGCGACGAGTATCGCGAGAAGTACGACCTCGACGGCATGACGGTGTTCCTCGTCGGCAACGTCTTCGAGCGAAAGGGACTGACGACGTTCTGCAACGTCGCCAAACAGACCGACTACGACTTCGCGTGGTTCGGGCCGTACGACACGGGCCCGCAAGCGTCGAAAAAAGTGAAATACTGGCTCGAAAACGCACCCGAGAACGTCACCTTCACCGGGTGGATCGACGACATCCGCGGGGCCTTCGGCGCGGGCGACGTCTACCTGTTCCCCACCAAGAACGAGAATCAGGGTATCGCCGTCCTCGAAGCGATGGCCTGCGGCAAAGCGGTCGTTCTCCGCGACATCCCCGTCTTCGAGGAGTTCTACACCCACGGCTACGACTGTCTGAAGTGCGAAACCGACGAGGAGTTCGCCCGCGCGCTGAACCTGCTCGAAACCGACCCTGACCTCCGCCAGCGCCTCGGCGAGAACGCCCGGAAGACCGCTGCCGAACACAGTCTGGACCGCGTCGGTGACAGACTCGTCGAGACATACGAAGACGCACTCGCCGGACGACTGGGCGAGTAATTCGACGAGGACCCCCGGACGGCTCTTCGCGAACCGATACCATGGCAGCGAGAAGTCACAACAGTTTATCCGGTTCGACTCACAGCAAGGGCCATGCAGTCGGTCACCGCCTTCACCGACACGTACCTGCCGACCGTCAACGGCGTCACGTACACGATTCAGACGTGGCGCGAGCGGTGGCACCGTCGCGGTGGCCGCATGGACGTCGTCTATCCGAAAGACAACGACTACGCACCAGAATCCGGGGAGTTTCCCGTTCGGAGCCTTCCGTTCCCGTTCTACGAAGGTATGCGCGTCGGCGTCCCTCGTGTCCCTGACGCCGTCGGCGATGCTGACATCGTCCACGCGCACACCCCGTTCGGCCTCGGATTGGCAGGACTTCGCCTCGCCCGTCGCCGTGACCTGCCGTTCGTCGCAACCTACCACACCCCGACCGGCGAATACGCGGAGTATCTCAGTTCGGTGAACGTCATCGAACGCGGCGTCGAACGAACCGCCGAACGGTACGAGCGATGGTTCTTCGACCGGGCCGACGCGGTCATCGTCCCGAGCGAAGACGCGAAGCGACGCCTCCGCGACGAAGTCGGCGTCGACGCCCACGTCGTCGTCCTCTCGAACGGAATCGATATCGAGCGGTTCGCACCGGCCGATGGCGACGCGTTCAGAGCGCGCTACGACCTCGGCGACGGCCCACTCGTCGGCTACACGGGACGACACGGCTACGAAAAAGAACTCGACGAACTCGTGCGCGCTGCCGTCGGTCTCGACGCGACGCTGGTGTTCGGTGGCGACGGCCCCGCACGAGACGAGTTAGCGCAACTCGCCGCAGACCTCGACGTAGACGCCCGATTCCTCGGCTTCTTGGACCGCGAGGAACTCCCCGCGTTCTACTCCGCACTCGACGTGTTTGGGTTCCCGAGTCCGGTCGAAACACAGGGCCTCGTCGCTCTGGAGGCCAACGCCTGCGGCACCCCGGTCGTCGGCGTGAACGACGGTGCGCTCGAAGATACTGTCGAAGATGGCGAGACCGGCTATCATTACGAGTCGGGTGATATCGACAGTTTTCGACGCGGAATCCAACGCGCACTCGCCGAACGCGACGAACTCAGCACCCGCTGTCTGGCCCGACGCGACGAGGTGAGCGTCGAGCACTCAGTCGATAGACTCGCGGCGCTCTACGAGCGACTCGGGTAACAGAAGTAGACCGACTGTGAAACCGCCTTAGTCGCGGTTTTCGAGGGCGTCGGCGATTCGGCGGAGTTCGCGGTTCACGTCACGAACTTCGTCGCGGAGTTGTCGCACTTCGCGGACGAGTCGTTCGTTGTCGTCGCCGCGCTCTTCTGCCTCGCGCTGAGCGCCCGGGCCGCCGCCCATACCGCCGGGGCCGCCGCCCATCATCCCGCTCATCATCTGTGCGAAGGGGTTGCCGCCACCCATGCCGCCCGGGCCGCCACCCATGCCGCCGGGACCGCCACCCATCATCTCTTCTGGGGACGGTCGTTCGCCGTTTTCTCGCTCTTCTTCGCGGCGCTTGCGAATCTCTTCGACGCGCTCGCGGAACGACTTCTCTTCGTCGTCGCCGGATTCAGATTCGTCGGGTGCCTGCGTCTCGTCTGCGGGTTCGTCGTCAGCCATGGTCGCCGGTTAGCCGTCCACCCGGAAAGTGCTGACGGTCCCGAAATGCCAGCAAAGAACCCAATTCCCTCAACAGAACACTGACTACGGAGCATCTGTCTGTGGGCCATCGACGGAGACAGCAGGCGGTCCGGTGCCGACGAAACAGATGACGATTACCCAATTCTCGCTGTGGGGATTCACCACCCGGCGAATTGTGTGCGGCGGAACGTAGATGGAGTCGCCCACAGCGAGTTCGACTGACTCGTCACCTGCTGGTCCGTACTCCAGCGTTGCGCGTCCCTGTACGACATGTCCAAAGACGTGGCGGTCACCGTTGTGATGCCACCCAGTTGTGACTCCTCCAGCGACCTGCGACTGAACCATGATGGTCTCCTCGGTTTCGAAGAGCACGTGCCGTGAAACATCGGCATGCTCGTCGGAGTCGTCCAATTCGGGTCGTGCGGCGACTGTTAGTTCCTCCATCTCGGTTGCTCCAGCAGAGAGAGGTTCGGGACCGAGATAGCAACGCCGCTCAGCAGGGTACGGCAACTACTCTCTGCGATGGACAAAGTACGATAGTCCTGAGACGCAGCGCTACGAAAACGCACCCAGACTCGACTGCAAATCCCGGTCGGTCCCGCCATCTGCCAGTTCGTAGCCGACGAGCGACCGCATATCGACGGCGTAGGTGGTGCCGAGGTGGTCGACGACGAGCACGCGGCCTTTCACCCCGCGGACCGTTCCTGTGGCGATGGTCTCTGCGACTGGACTCTCCCTCAAGTCAAGCCCGTAGTCGAATTCGAACGTGTCGATTGGGTCGAACTCCGAGAGGAGGGCGTTCCACGCGTCGATGTCCACGTCGCGGCCGAACCCGGACACTTTCGTCGGCACTCGCACGCGGTCGGTGAGTTGGGTCGCGAGCTGTGCCTCGTACTCGCGGGCGACGCGGCCGTCGGAGAACGTCCGAATGTGCGCGGCCCTGTCAGCACCCTGCTCACGGAGTCGGGTGTCGAGTCGCCAGAGACGGGTGACACCGACTTTGAACGTGTCGGGGGCGAACGCCGCGAGGTAGACGGCGTGGTCTTCGTAGCAGTCCATCTCGTCTTTCAGGCACGTGCCCGTACACTTCGCACAGACCCACGTACTCTGGTGGTCGTCGCAGTAGGGTGCACGGTCGTTCGCACACGAGATGTGCGTCCCGTCGTGTATGGTTCCGGCGCAGTGCCGGTTTTCGAGGCGATAGTCGAGTTCGGTTCCGGGTCCGAGTTCGACCGAATCGAGGCCGTCGCTCGTCGAAACGTAGAGGGCGGGTGTCCCAGTATCGTAGCCGACGACCTGCACGAATCAGGGTACGAATCGGTGGTAGAAAGAGTCCTCGCTCTCGGCCAATGGCGCGACGAGTCGCGCGACGCAGTCTGCGTTTAGTTCGACGATTGATAGTATCTACTAGCAGTAGATTTTGTTCTTGATTTAAACATTCGGCCACCAGAATTATGTCAACATGTCACACTCTCACGTTCGTCATGGTATACCGTGGCGGAACGACACGACGTGATGTACTGAAGGCGGCCGGCGCGGCCGTCGCGACGACCGGTCTCGCGGGAATGGCGTCAGGAGCGCCGGGAACTATCGAGGTCAACGTCGGCTATAGCGACGCCAGCGGGAAGCGCGCGGCGGTGGCCGAGGCGAGCGAGGTCGTCCGAGAGTTCAACTTCGACGCGGTGACTGTTCGGGTCAACGAGAACGCGATTTCGGGACTGCGCAAGCGTTCCGACGTGCGCTACGTAGAGGTGAACGGAACGATGCACGCGCTCGCCCAGCAACTCCCCTGGGGCATCGACCGCACGGACTCGGAAGTCGCCCACGCGAGCGGTGACACCGGCGCAGGAGCCGACATCGCTATCCTCGACACTGGAATCGACTCAGACCACCCTGACCTGCAGGCGAACCTCGGCGCGGGCAAGGCGTTCGTCAAGTCGAGGGGGCCGTACGCGGAATCGTGGGACGACGACAACGACCACGGCACCCACTGCGCGGGCATCGCCAACGCCGACGACAACAGTCAGGGCGTCAAAGGTGTCTCGACCGAGGCGACGCTGCACGCGGTGAAAGTCCTCGACAAGCGCGGATCGGGGAGTTTCTCCGACATCGCCGCCGGACTCGAGTACACCGCCGACCAGGGCTGGGACGTGGGGTCCATGAGCCTCGGGGCATCCTCGGGGTCCCAGACGGTGAAGGACGCCTGTGCGTACGCCGACAACGCCGGCGTCTTCCTCGTCGCCGCGGCGGGTAACTCCGGACCGTGTACGGATTGTGTGGGCTACCCCGCCGCGTACAGCGAGTGCATGGCGGTGGCTTCCTCGGCGAGCGACGACTCGCTGTCAGGGTTCTCCTCGACGGGGCCCGAAGTCGAAATCATCGCGCCCGGGACGGACATCTACTCCACGGTCCCCGGCGGCTACGACACCTTCTCGGGCACGTCGATGGCGACGCCCCACGTCGCCGGTGCCGCCGGCCAGTTGATGGCCAACGGCTACACCAACACCGAAGCCCGTTCGCGGCTCAAGAGCACGGCTGAAGATATCGGACTCGCATCGAACGAACAGGGCAGCGGACTACTCGACACGGCCGCCGCCCTCGGCTACGATTCGAGCGACAACTGACTCCTCCGGGTCTCGGTGGCGACCTGTAGTTTCTTTTTCGTTGCCCACACAGGCGAACGTATGCGTGACCCGCTCGATGCCACCCTGACAGTCGCTCCGATGACCGACAGCGTGTCGCTAACGCTGACGGTCGAGAACGTGGAACACGAGTCGATAGACCTCTCGTTCGCGGACGGCCAGCGTGCTGAGTTCGTCGCCGTCGACGACGAGGGTTCGGAGGTGTGGCGCTGGAGCGACGGGCGGGCGTTCGGAATGATGCTCGGGAGCGAGACGCTCGCACCCGGCGAATCTGTCGAATACGGGGCCGAGTGGTCGTCGCCGCCCGCCGGCGAGTTCGAGGTCACCGGGTCGCTGGCGGCCAGCGACGCCGACGCCTCTGCGACGATGGTGGTCGTGATTCCCGAGAGTGAGTGAATGAGTGGATGAGTGAGCGAGTGAGCGAGTGAGCGGAGAATGACCGGGCAGCAGTACTGCTTCGGGCTTTACGACAGTTCCTCGTAGAGTTCTTCGGCAGCGCGGCGGACGGCGTCGTCGCTGGAACCCTGCGGTTCCCACCCGAGTGCGGAGAGTTTCTCGACGGAGAGACGCATCTTGGGCACGTCACCGGTCCAGCCACGGTCACCGCCGGTGTACTCGTACTCGGGGTCCAGCCCCATCACGTCGGCGACGATGTTCGCGATGGTCGTCACCGACGTCGTCGTGCGCGTGCCGAGGTTGTAGACGTTGTAGTCGCGGTCGGCGTTCTCGACGACGTGGCACATCGCCTCGATGCAGTCGTCGACGTGCAGGTAGGATTTTTCCTGACGCCCGTTGCCGAGGATTTCGAGTGTCTCGGGGTCTGCCAGCAGTTTCTCGATGAAGTCGGGGATGACGTTACCACGCTGTTTCGGGCCGACGATGTTGGCGAAGCGGTAGAGGTAGACGGTGAAGTCGTACGAGTGCGCGAACGTCGAGAGGAGGCCCTCGTCGGCGAGTTTGGAGGAGCCATAGATGCTGATGGGTTCGAGTGGGGCGTAATCTTCGGGCGTCGGGCGCGGTGCTTCGCCGTAGACCGTCGACGACGAGGTAAAAGCGATGTTCGTCACACCGACTTCTTGCATGCGTTCGAGGACGTTGTACGTCATCTCGGTGTTCTCTTCGAACAGTTGCCGGGGGTTGTGGTAGTTCGTGTCCGTGTAGGCCGCGAAGTGGAAGACGATATCGAGGTCTTCGGTCACGACCTCGGCCACGTCGTCGGGCTCCGTCATGTCGGCCTTGACGAACTCGACGCCGTCGGGAACGCGTTCGCGGGTCCCTTTCGAGAGGTCGTCGGCGACGACGACGTCGTTGTCGTCAGCGAGAGAGGCGGCGATGTGAGAACCAACGAGACCAGCGCCTCCAGTTACGAGGACGCGCTTGTCAATGAGTTCGAGAGACATATCTCAGAAGAGTCCACCGACCGGTAAGTTCGTTTCCCCTCACTTTCGGGGCTGTCACGACCACGAGATTCCGGTGAGCGATTCACTCAGCTCCCACAGGTCGTGAGCGAGTCGGTCGTCGGTCGCCGTTGCTGACGGTTCTCTGGGCGCGCAGTCGGCGAAATACTGCCCTGTGATGTCTTCCACGTCGGGCGATGCTGCGAGGTAGACGGATGTCTCTGCACCTGTCGCCGGCGTATCTGCGATGCGACGAACCAGCGATGCTGGAAGGTGTTCGAGGACACCGACTGCCAGCCTGACGGGAATCGATGCGTCGCGCCAGAGGTGACTCCCCGGAACCAACCCGGGATGACAGCAGTTCGCCGTCGGGCCGTCGAGTCGGCGAGCGAGTTCGACAGTGAAGAGGACGTTCGCCAGTTTCGACCGGGCGTATGCGTCGAGGCCGTCGTAGTCGTCGATGGAGGTCACGTCGAAGCGACCGTCTGCGCGCGGATGGATACCAGACGAGACGGTGACGACACGCCCGTCGTCGGGGAGTAAGTCACGCAGGTCGTGCGTGAGGGCGAACGGTGCGAGATGGTTGACTGCGAAGGTTCGTTCGACACCGTCGGCAGTCAACTGCCCCTCCGAGAAGTGCGCTCCCGCGTTGTTCACGAGTATATCGAGGCGGTCGGTCCGGTCACGGACCGCTTCGGCGAGATTCCGAACCGTCTCGACTTCGGAGAGTTCCGCCCGGAAGAAGACGGCGTCACCACCGGCATCGTCGATGGCCGAGGCGACACGTCTTCCAGCGGTTCGGTTGCGCCCGTGGACGAAGACAGTCGCGCCGAGTCGACCGAGTGCGAGCGCCGTCTCACGACCGATACCCGAGGTCGACCCGGTGACGAGGGCGGTCTGTCCCGAGCGGTCGACTCCGTCGACGCCGGCACCGACCTCCGGTCTGTGACTCATACGAGACGATGGGCCGTCATCGCAGATAAAGTTCAGGCGTGTGAGGGGTTGGGGCAGTGGGGCTACGCCGCCGACAGCGACGTTCCGAAAGCACCACTTTCCCCCGTCGTCTTCGAAGAGGCATGCAAGACGAACCCGAAGTCGCCGTCCTTCGGTACGGGCACCGACCGGGACGAGACGACCGGATGACGACACACGTCGGCCTGACGGCCCGCGCACTCGGTGCTGACCGGGTCATCTTCCCCGACAACGCGGGGCAGTCGCTCGAAACCGTCGAAGATATCACCGGCCGGTTCGGCGGCCCGTTCACCGTCGAACTCACGGAGGCGCTCAACGGCGTCATCCGGAACTGGGAGGGCAAAATCGTCCACCTCACGATGTACGGCGAACGCGTCCAGGACGTCGAAGCCGACATCCGCGAGGTGCACGCCGACGAACCACTCCTCGTCGTCGTCGGTGGCGAGAAGGTTCCCTTCGAAGTGTACGACGAAGCAGACTGGAACGTCGGCGTCACGAATCAACCGCACTCGGAAGTCGCTGGGCTCGCAGTCTTCCTCGACCGACTGTTCGACGGCCGAGAACTCGACCGAGAGTGGGAGAACGCCGAGAACACGGTCATCCCGATGGAGACGGGGAAGAAGGTCGTTCCGGCGGACGACGAGTAAGCGCGTTTTTACTGCCGAACCGGGAACGTCTCCCCCGACGACGAAGATTCAACGCGGCAATCGTCGCGCTCGCCTGCGGTTCTGCGTGTGCACGAGAGTAATAAGACTTAATGGCGTTCCTGACGCCAATTTCGACAATGGCTTTTGAGGAGTTACTGAACGACCCTGTTATCCAGAAGTACCTCCACGAGTTGGTTGGGCCGACGGGGATGCCTGTCGCTGCGGCACCCCCGGACGGCGAGGTCACCGACGAAGAACTCGCAGAGAAGCTCGGCTTAGAGCTCAACGATGTTCGTCGCGCCCTCTTCATCCTCTACGAGAACGACCTTGCGTCGTATCGTCGCGTCCGCGACGAAGACTCTGGATGGCTCACCTATCTCTGGACGTTCCACTACGAGAACATCCCGGAAAACCTCGAAGAAGAGATGTACCGGCTTCTGGAAGCGCTCGAAGAGCGCCTCGACTACGAACGCAACCACGAGTTCTACCTCTCTGAACCCGCCGGCATCCGCTTCGAATTCTCCGAAGCGATGGAGCTGGGCTTCCAGTGTCCCGAGACTGGTGCGCCGCTCGAACCGATGGACAACGTCGACCTCGTCAACGCAATGGAACACCGAATCGACGAACTCCGAGACGAACTGAACGTCGAAGTGACGGGTACGAACTGATCGATGGTTGTACTCGCAACGAAGTGCTACATCGACGGCGATGCACGTGACCGTGCTCTCGACAGTCTCACGTCACTCATCGCGAACGACATCGGTGGCCTCGACGTCGATTACGACATCGGCGTCCGCGACGACGACTTCATCTCCGTAACCATCACGGGCGACGACGAAACCGTCGCACGCAACGTCCTCCGCGAGGAGTGGGGCGAAGTTACCCCGCACCTCACCGCCGGCGAGACGTACGTCGGAACACTCGAACACTGGGACGACGACGGCATCGTCCTCGACGCCGGACGGGACGTTCGGATTCCGACCGACGAACTCGGACTCGGCCGCGGGTCTGCAGTGCAGATTCGTGACCGCTTCGGTCTCGTCCAGCACATGCCGCTTTCGTTCGTCTACGGCGGCGACGACGAACCGTCGCGTCTGGCTGACGAGACAGTCGATACACTCTACGACTGGACGCGCGGGAGCGGTCGTGTCAACGTCAACAGCGCGACCCGCGGCGAAGTCCGGGCGACGGTGAACCGCGCCGGTCACGCCCAGGACATCGTCACGGTCGAACGACTCGGCCTCCTCGAACAGAGTATCATCTGCAAAGACCAGACCGACCCGCCGGGCCTCCTCGCGAGCATCGGGTCGTACCTGCCATCGGAGCTCAAGGCAGTAATCGGTCAGTAAGACGATGAACAGGCGACTCCTCGCTGGTGTTGTTGGGCTCGCCCTCCTCCTCGTCACTGCGGGGTGTCTCGGCGGCACGTCGAGCGTTTCGAACGACCGACTCGACACCGACCCGGCCGAACCGTACGCCTGGGACGCCGACACCGACGCACACATCACCGTCCAAGAGAACGGTCGCTTCCGCGCCGTCTACGAGATGAACTCGTCGTCTATCGTACTCTACCGATTAGACGGGTTCGGGAGCAGAACGCCGTTACAGGTTCAAGCGCTTCGCTACCAGTATGCGAACGGAACGGTAGTCAACGGAACCGAACTGAAAGCCCGCGGCGGAGACGTCACGCAGAACAACAGAATCACGAACGTCACGCTCCCGGCGGACGCCGACAGCGGTGGGAAACTCGCGTTTACCTCCTCGTCGACGCCGAAGCGATTCTCGCTTCCCGTTCTCGCCGAGGGGTCGTACGAAGTCGTGCTCCCACCGGACCGACGCGTGAGCTTCCCGATATTCGGGTCCGTTCGCCCGGGCGGATACGAGACAGAGATCGTCGACGACCGACTCCACATCACGTGGCCCGCCGTCTCCGACGGGAGCATCGTCGTCCAGTTCTATCTCCAGCGTGACCTTGGAATATTCGCCGCCGTCTCGGCCGTCTCGATGCTCGTCGGTGGGGCTGGCATTCTCTACTATCGCCGGCAAATCGAAGAGCTTCGCGAGAGACGCTCGGAACTCGGTCTCGACGTCGAAGGCGGCGACAAGAAAGACCGGTAGACCGGTTGCACCCCAATCGGCTCGGCGTCCTCGAGTTCCGGTGCGGACGCTTTTTTGCCTGTCACGCCCCTATGCCGGAGTATGCAAGCCGCCGTAGTCACCGTGGGAGACGAACTCCTCGCGGGTGACACAGAGAACACGAACGCGACGTGGTTGTGTAAACAACTGACCGACCGCGGCGTCTCCGTCGAACGAGTGACGACGGTCCCGGACCGCATCGGCGACATCGCTCGCGTCGTCAACGAGTACCACGCGGAGTACGACGCCGTCGTCGTCACCGGTGGCCTCGGGCCGACACACGACGACGTGACGATGGACGCCGTCGCTGCGGCGTTCGGACGCCAGATGGAAGCAAACGAAGAGGCAGCAGTCTGGTTAGAGACCAACGGCGGCTACTCTGCAACTGATCTCGTCGACGGAACGACTGACCTCCCTGCGGGGGCGCGGATGCTCCCGAACGAAGCAGGTGTCGCCCCCGGTGCAGTCGTCGGGTCAGTCTACGTGTTGCCGGGCGTTCCGACAGAGATGAAGACGATGTTCGAGCACGTCGCGGACGAGTTCGTCGGCGAAGCGACGCACGTCAGATACGTCCACACCTCGGAGCCCGAGAGCTCGCTCATCGAGCGATTCGAGGAGATTCGAGAGCAGTTCGACGTCACGGTCGGAAGTTACCCGGGCGACCACGTCCGCGTGAAACTCTCGGCGGCCGACGAAGCGACTGTCGAGGACGCTGCGGCGTGGCTCGAAAAACGAGTCGAGCGGTACGAGGCGTAGGCCAGTCAGCGCTGGAGGTACCAGAGCCACCCGGCGGTCATCAGAATGCCCACGATGAGCACGGTTGCGGCCGTCTCCGACATCGGAAGAACCTGCTCGGCTGCTTCTAACGGAATCATAGGTGCCAATTGCTCCGACCCGTTCTTAAACAATGAGGTTTCGGCGACACTCAGTCGTCGCTGAATACGAGCGGGGTCGCTGTCGGTCGAACGAGCACCGTGGGTCGTCGCCGAAGACGACAAAGACAACGCACAGTGCCATCGCGGTGAAGGCAACACAGCACCATCGCGGTGAAGGCAACACAGCACCATCGCGGTGAAGGCAACACATCGCCATCGCGGTGTTTTTGGCCCGGGCGAGGGTTCGTTCTGATATGCGAATCGGCGTCGTCGTCAATCCTGTCGCGGGCATGGGTGGCCGGGTCGGGTTGAAAGGAACCGACGGGAAGGTCCAGGAGGCCAGAGCGCGCGGTGCAGAGCCGCGGGCACCGGGACGTGCCGAGCGCGCACTCACCGAACTGTACGACGCCGCGCCCGAGACAGAACTGGTCACGTGGGGCGACCCGATGGGAGCGACGCTCACCCGGAACGCCGGATTCGACCCGGACGTTCTCGGAACCCCGAGCGACGAGGAGACAGACGCCGCTGACACCAGTGCCGCCGTGGAGGCATTCGTCGATGCAGGCGTGGATCTCGTGTTGTTCGTCGGCGGTGACGGAACCGCGGCAGACGTCGCCGAGGCACTCGACGGAAGCGACGTTCCGATGTTGGGCGTCCCCGCGGGCGTGAAAGTCTACTCGTCGGTGTTTGCGGTCTCACCCGAAGACGCCGCCGTGATTGCGACGACGTTCGAGCGAACCGAGGCACGCGAGGTCATGGATATCGACGAAGACGAGTACCGCGCTGGCGACGTCCACCCGGAACTTCGGGCAGTCGCACAGGTTCCCGTCGCCGAAGACCTGCAATCGTCGAAACAGACCAGCACGGGAACGGTCGAAGCGCTCGCTGCAGGCGTCGCAGACGACATCCGGTCCGAACCGGGTGTCACCTACGTTCTCGGCCCCGGAAGCACCGTCGGTGCGGTGAAAGACGAACTCGGAATCGACGGGTCGCCACTCGGCGTCGACGTCTACCGCGACGGTGAACTCCTCGTTCGAGACGCCACCGAAGCCGAAATCCTCGACCACCTCGGTGAGAAGAACGTCATCGTGGTCACGCCAATCGGCGGCCAGGGGTTCATCTTCGGCCGCGGAAATCCACAGCTCTCACCCGACGTGATACGCCGCTGTGACGTTGCTGTCGTCGCCTCGCGGGCGAAACTCGACACGATTCCGGTCCTCCGCGTCGACACCGACGACACCGAACTGGACGAGGAACTCCGCGGGTGGACCAAAGTCCGCGTCGGACGCGTCGAACGCCGAATGATGAAAATCGAGTGAGAATTTTGCCCTTCTCGCCATTCGAGGGGTGTCGAGACGGCGTTCGAATACTACTCTAGTACGTAGTGGAATATGTAAGGACACCCAGTCATCATTGTTCACTAAGGTTGGCATATAGTGGGATTTAAGGTAATAGAAAGGGTCTCACCAGACATGGAGACCCGGAAAGTCCAGCGTCTTGGACCCTCTACGCTGGCGATGACACTCCCTGCGGAGTGGGCGAAAGAACACAACGTCGACAAGGGCGACGAAGTGTCCATTCGGACCAGTGGCAAAGGAACGCTGACCGTCCTCCCTGAATCGGTGAGCAACGAAGATTCGAAGGCGACGATTCGAGCGGACAACCTCAACGCAGAGGCGCTCGAACGCGCAATCGTCGCGCAGTACGTCCTCGGGCGGCGCGTCATTCACATAGAAAAGAGCGAAGGCGCACTCGACTCCGACCACATCAACGCCGTCTACAAAGCCGAGACACAACTCATGGGTCTCGGTGTCATCGAGGAGACGCCCGAGCGAATCGCGATTCGCTGTTCGGTCGACGCCGAAGACTTCACACTCGACAACTTGCTCGAACGGTTGGAGAACACGGGCAGTACGATGCGTGGTGAGGCCATCAAGGCCCTCGCACACGGGAATCCCGACCTCGCACAGCGGGCACTCAACCGCGAACGGCAGGCGAACAAGATTTTCGTCCTCCTGCTTCGCCTCATCTTCACCTCGTACCAGAACCCGAACCTCGCACGGGCCGTCGGCCTCGACTCCGGCTTCCCGCTCATCGGCTACCGTGCGGTGGCGAAGAACCTCGAGCTCACCGCCGACAACGCCGAGGACATCGCCAACATCGTCATGGACGCCGACGGGCACACCATCGACGTCGACCAGTCGACGATGCGGCGTATCCGTGAGTTTACCGACCACGTGGACGAAATCACGAACACCGCGGTTCGGGCCGTCGTCGAACGCGACTACGACCTGACTATCGAGTGCCGCGAACTCTACCGTGAAATCGGTGACCGCGAGCGCGACATCCTCAGCGACCTGCCGGAGATGGAAAACGAGAAACTCCTCCAGATTCGCGAGGTGCTCGTGAGCCTCCAGCAGACGGCACAGTACGCCATGCGGAACGCCGAAATCGCGGCGAACCTGGCGCTCAACGAAGAGTCAGAACACGTCACGCTCGACTGAGCCCGGTCGGCTCAGTCGGCAACGACTTCGACTTCTTTTCGGTCGTCGACCCGAGTCGATTGCTTTTCGGCGGTGAGTGGGTTTCGACTGGAGATTCGGCAGTCGAACCCCGGATGCTCGCCCAGGTGGCGGATAATCATGTGCCTGCGCGACCCAGTGATGCCGGTCCGACCGACGTCGTCGGCCGTAAACTCGTCCGGGAGTCGGTCGTACAGGCGGCGCAATTCTTCGAAACTGGTGAACACTTTCGCGTTTCCGGTCGAATCAGCACCGCGTCTGGAGACGACGTAACTGCCGTCTTTGCGGTACTCGCCGGCCGTCCGGAAGAATTCACGTTTCTCGGTGAGCGCCGACCCGATGGCTTCCTGCAGGTCTGCAGCAGCACTCCGAGTCAGTTCACAGGTCTGGCCGCCAACAGTGATGACGATGGCTTCGTCGTCACTTTCGACGGTCACAGTATTCTCATCACGGGAGAAGAACTCGATCAGGAGCGTGGGTACTCCGTGTCATATTCAGTGCTATCGTGCCCCGAGGTAAAGAGTTGTCGGCTTTGTCATGAATCACCGACACGTGGACTCGATGAATTCGCAGGACGACTCGGTGAGTAAACGGCCTCCCCGTCTGTTAGGACGGAACCATCTGGTCAGATGGAATACAGGATTCCGTCGTCTGTGGTCGTCTCGCCACCGTCAGATGTCGTCGTCGTGGTTGTGGTCGTCTCCGACTCAGTCGTCGTCGTACTCGTCTCGTCTGCGTCCGTCGTCGTGGTCGTCGTCTCCGACTCAGTTGTCGCGTCTGACTCAGTGGTGGTCTCTGACGACGCAGTCGTCGTCTCCCCGGAGGAGTCGCTGTCGGCCGTGGAGTCACCCGACGAGTCAGTACTCGATGCCTTGTTGCCGAAGATGTCCGTTTCGAACGTCTTCTCGTAGGTCAGGGGGTCCAGTGGGACGGTGAACGTCGAACCGCCGGCGTCGAGTTTGGCGTAGAAGTCGATGCGGAGGTCCGTCGTCTGGTCCCGTTCGAGGTGTGACACCCACCATTCGTCGAGCTTGTCGTTTTCGATGTACGTCGTGGCCTCGATCGTCTCTGTCGAGTGCGCTGGGATGACGTACTCCGACTTGGTCGTCCCGTCCCCAACGTCCACGTCGTTCATCGAGATGTTGTATCCAAGTTCAGAGACTGCGACCGGGTACGATTTGGGGTTATGGACGACGAAGGTGAGTTCCAGTGCCGTCCGGTTCTGGGTCGACTCACCCCACTCAGCGCTCGTCTCGTTGATGTAGAGGACGGGGTCCGAGACGACTGCCGAATTGGCGTTTATCGGCCGCGTCTCGGTGGAGTTGAACGCAGAGAGTAGGTCGGTGTCGATACTGCGCGTGATTTCGGGTGCCTCGAACGTTTTCCCGAGCGTCTCCGAGGTAATCGACGCATCGATACTGAGCGTGGTGTGCTCACCGTGTTGGATGTGCGAGACCCACCACGCTGGGATGCGTTCGTTGTCGAGTGTCGTCTGGAGCGGGATGGCTGTCTCCCCCTTCCCGACAGAGACACCGTCTTTGTGGCCTTCTGCCATTCCCAGACTGTTCATGTACACCGCGTAGTCGACGCTGATACCCGAGAGATTCGCGGAAACCGGGTTCGGGTTCGCTACGTTGACCTCAGACTCGATGACCGTCTTGGATTCGTTGACGCCGGCGAACTGGTTGTCGACGCCCTCGACGCTTGGCGCGCCGAGAACGCCGGTCGCGAAGCCACCGCCGATGGCTCCTGCGACCAGGAGGACGGCAACGAGGGCGATTCGGATTCGGCTGCCGAACAGCAGACCTGAAATTCCCATCGTAGTGAATCACAGGCCCCTAGTACAAATGTCGAATGGGACGTGACGGCATTGGTACATGTACACACAGTATGCATACGATTTCGACCCAGACAGCATGCAGAACCCGTTCGACCCGCACGACAACCACTGCCGGAACGAGCACCACGACAACCGCTGTCGAATAAACTAAGTGCGCACCCACAACTACCTCAGATATGGAAACTGAGACGGTACAATCCGACAAATCCATCGGCTTCACCGCGCTGTTCGGCGTGCTCACGCTCGTCGGTGGCGGCCTGATGGTTGCGGGCCCAGACCAACTAACGAAGGCAGTCGGCTTCGCCGTAGCAATCGTCGCTGCGTCGCTGGCAGTCTCCGGTGCCCACCTCTTCAAGTAGTCAAGAATACAAGTAACCGTTAAGAGCGCACATTGCCTAGACGGGGCGAGGATGACCGAGTACACCGACGAGGAACAACGCATTATCGCTTATCTCCGCGATAGCGTTAGCCGTGGAGAAGGGTACTTCCGGGCAAAGAACATCGCAGAAGCGATTGGTCTCACCGCAAAACAGGTCGGTTCCCGTCTCCCCCACCTCGCCGAAAAGTCTGAAGATGTCGAAATCGAAAAGTGGGGACGCGCACGCTCGACCACGTGGCGCGTCACCCTGAGCTAGACCGATTCAGCGGGTTTTTACTGAAGAGGTGTGAGGTACTCCCATGACCGTCCGCGTGAAACGAACGTTCGAGTTCGACGCCCCCGTCGAGGATGTCTGGGCATTCATCGCCGACCCAGCGAAGCGAGCGGGTGCGATTAGTGTCGTCGAGCGATTCGAGGTGGCCCCCGACGGCCGGCACGCGACGTGGCACATCAAACTGCCGATTCCACTCGTCCGTTCGACTGCCAAAGTCGAGACCGAAGACATCACTGTGAACGAACCGACGAACGTCAAATTCGTCGGCCGGTCACCAGTGATGCGCGTGACGGGCGAACACACCATCGAACCGACTGAGACGGGGTGCCAACTCGTCAACGAGTTCGTCGTAGACGGCCGACTCCCGGGCGTCGAGACGTTCTTCGAGCGTAACCTCGACCGAGAACTCGACAACCTCGAACGGGAACTTCGACGGGAACTCGAATCGGCGACGTAACTCTGCTAGTTCGGCTGGTTCGTGGCACGGTACTCAGTGTTACGGTGGGTTTATACACCACGACTCCTAAGCCTGAATCGCCGACGCAATAGGCGCTTTTCTCGCCAGACGTCGGCGACTCCACATCCGCCGCACTCGCTGCAACGTATCGGGGTCCGTTGTGGCACACAACGACGTGGCCACGTCGTTTCACGCCCCCCCAGCCCGGAGGGGGCGTCTCCCCTCGCCTCGTCTCTTCGCTCCAGGACGTCGCGGGATTCGCGAAGGGCTGCTCCCTTCGCACACTTTCACGCTTCTGAGTCGAGACACTCGTCCTCTGACGAGTTCTGTCCCACTGGGTACGACGGGTTTTTCAACGCCGGGGTCACATCTCCGGACGAAGCAAGAGATTTGCGACGTAGGATACCGGAAATCTCGCGCTTCAATACTTCAGACGAGCAGTGTACCCGGACGCAACGATATACTTCGAGAGCGACACGCTCGTCTCCGGCCAAGAGTGGCATTTCGTCGTATCAACGCACGATGGGCAGCGTCGAGCCGGCAAAAAGGTGATTCGTGACCGCCCGGTAGCGCGACTGAACGCGAGCGCTTACTCGTCGTCTTTCGTCTTGATGTCCGCGGAGAGGCCCTGTGCCATGCGAATCTCCTTGGAGTTGTTGAGCGTCCACGCGGTGCGCTCGGTGACTGCCTCGATGATTTCACGAGCGGACGGGTAGCCGTTACCGGACTTCTTCACCCCGCCGAACGGCAGGTGGACCTCGGCACCGATACACGGGAGGTTCCCGTAGGCGAGGCCGACTTCCGCGTTGTCGCGGTAGTAGTTGATCTGGCGGTAGTCCTCGGAGATAATCGCGCCGGCGAGGCCGTAGTCGGTGTCGTTCTGAATCTCGACTGCTTCTTCGATGTCACCCGAGTACTTCAGCAGGGCAACGTGGGGACCGAAGACTTCCTCGTGGGTGCAACGCAGGTCTTCTTTCGCATCGGCTTCGTAGACGAACGGACCGACCCAGTGGCCGTTTTCGTGGCCGTCTGGAATCTCGTCGTCGTCGAGTTCGGTTCGGTCGACGAGGACGTTGACGCCTTCCTTCTTGGCGAGTTCGGCGTAGCTTTTGACCTTGTCTACGTGGCCTTCCTCGATGAGGGGGCCCATGAAGGTGTCTTCGCGGAGCGGGTCGCCGACGGAGACTTCCTTCGCGAGTGCGACGTATCGCTCTTTGAACTCGTCGTAGACGTCCTCGTGGACGACGAGGCGCTCGGATGAAACACAGCGCTGACCGGTCGTCTTGAACGACGACATGACCGCCGAGTGGACGGCGATGTCGAGGTCCGCCTTCTCCGTGATGACGATGTTGTTCTTGCCACCCATCTCACACGCGGAGAGTTTGCCGGGTTGCTGGGCGACCTTCGAAGCGACTTCGTGACCGACTTCTGCGGAGCCCGTAAAGAGGACGGTGTCGACGCGTTCGTCGTCGACGATGGAGGCACCGGCGTCGCCGAAGCCTTGGACCATGTTGAACACGCCGTCCGGGATGCCGGCGTCTTCGAACATCTCGGCGATAATCTGGCCACACCACGGCGTCTGTTCGGCTGGTTTCCAGACGACGGTGTTGCCCTCGACGAGTGCGACGGCCATGTGCCAGAACGGGATGGCGACCGGGAAGTTCCACGGGGTGATACAGCCGACGACACCGCGAGGCTTGCGGCGCATGTAGGCGTCTTTCGCGGGAATCTCGGACGGAATTACGTCGCCCTTGGGGTGGCGAGCGTCGCCAGCGGCCCACTCGACCATGTGGTACGCCTCGATGACGTCGGCGCGGCCTTCGGAAATCTCCTTGCCACACTCTTTGGTGACGACTTCTGCGAGTTCCTCGGTACGGTCTCGCAGTTCGTGGTAAATCTCCCACAGATACTCCGCGCGGTCGATGTGCGAGAGGTCGCGCCACTCTTCGTACGCTTCGTCGGCAGCGCCGGTCGCGACGTCGATATCTTCGGGGGTGCCGCGTCGGAACGTCGCCAGCGTCTCACCGGTCGCTGGGTTCTCGCTCTCGAACGTCTCCGACCCGGAGCCGTCTGTCCATTCTCCGTCTATATAATGCTGATAAACATCCTGCGCCATGCTGGTGATATTTGCGAAACTACCACTAATAACCAAGGCACCTCCCATGGGAGGGTGGGTACGACACGTCGGAACGCGTCGAATCCCGAGGGGATTTCGAGCGACACGTTTTGGCGGCCATAGATAACGTCTTACATTCGCATACTCTACGACCACGTATGAGCGAGCGCATGGCAGGCCAAGGCACGCGCCTGACGCTCGACCTCTGGCATCCGAACTGCTGGGCAATCGAGGCGACGAGTGAGTACGACGGCGGCATCCTCGCACACGCAATTTACGATGCGCCGACCACAGGTATCGAACGGACGAACGGGCTGTTTACCGCATACGGCGATTCGATAGAGGAAGTCGAACAACTCCTCGACGTGATTGCCGACTCGGCGCTGACCGGAGACGTGCTCGAACTCCAGGAACGGTTCGACACGCGAGGGAGTCACGCGACGCCAGGGTCGGTGGCCCGCGAGTTCTTCCTCGAATACGACCCCGGCGATATGGTCAATCCACACCTTCTCGAACAGGGGTTCGTCCACAGCGCACCCGCTCGAATCGAAGACGGCCGAGAAGAGTGGCAAGTGTGGTTCGCGGGCGAGCGAGGTGAGATACGTGACCGGATTGAGGCAGTCATGGACAGTAGTGGCGCGGACATTCGCGTCGAGTCGATCTCCTCGGCGGAAGGAACCGAACCAGAACGGGAACGCCGACTCGACACACTCACCGATAGCCAACGACAGGCGTTCGAACTCGCCCGACGTGAGGGCTACTACCGCTGGCCACGCGAGGTCTCGACTCGGGAACTCGCGTCGATGCTCGACGTCTCGAAGACGACACTCCTCGAACACCTACGAAAGGCCGAGTCGAAACTGCTCGACCCACAGTAGCCGGCCGATACCGACCGTTCGCTCGTTAGACGCCGAGAACCGCCCGCATGGCGAACAGTGCGTTCTCTTTGCGCTCGCGGACGCGACGGTAGAAGTACTGGAACCACTTGTCGCCATAGGGAACGTACTGCCAGACTTCGACGTCGTCGTCGGCGAGTTCTCGCTGTGCATCTTCGCGAACGCCCATCAGCATCTGTACCTCGTAGGGCGTGCCGTACTCGTCGTGAAGGTCGCGTGCGTGCGAAATCATCTTCGGGTCGTGACTGCCGACGGCGATGCCATCGTCGAACTCGGCGAACATGAACTCCAGCAGGTCACGGTAGGCTTCGTCGACCTTCGATTTCTCTTTGTACGCAATCGATTTGGGCTCGTTGTACGCGCCCTTGACGAGTCTGACCTTTCCGGGAACGTCCGCAAGCCGTTCGACGTCGTCCGGGGTGCGTTTCAGGTTCGCCTGGACGCAGACTCCGACGTTGCCGTCGGTCTCGCGTCCGAGGTCACACACGGCATCGAGCGTCACGTCGGTCGTCTCGTGGTCTTCCATGTCCACCCAGACGAACACCCCTTCGTCGTCGGCGGCGTCGACGATGCGGTCGAGATTCTCGCGAAAGACGCCATCGCTGATGTCCAGTCCAATCTGTGAGGGTTTGACCGAGACGCAGGCATCGAGGTCGGCGTCTGCGATGTCTTGGACGAGCGAAACGTACGCGTCTGCATCAGCGTCTGCGCCTCGTCTATCGGTGTAGTGTTCTCCGAGGAGGTTCAGTATGCCCGAGACACCGTCGCCGTTCAACGATTCGGCGTACGAGACCGCGCCCTCCGCCGTCTCGCCCGCCACGAACTTGTTCGCGATGGGGGGTATCATTACCCCCGTCTAATCAGACACCCCCCCTAAAGGGGAACCCTACCAAATATTTCTGTGATTAGGGGGTTGTAAATATAGTCACAGTCTATCGATTGAGGTGAAATCGGCCCGTCCCCGACCATGGACGGTTACAGGTATATTTACCATAATCCGCGAGAATCGCATGGTATGCCACCACAAGACATCGACCGGAGAACGCTGTTGAAGTTGTCGGGTCTTTCGCTCCTCGGGGCGACGGCAGGTTGTCTCGAAGGTGAAGATGACGAACCGACCACCACGACCGAGTCCAACGGCGGCGGAGGCGGTGGAGGCGGCGAAGAGACGACGACCACCGAATCCGACGGCGGTGGCGGCGGCATGTCGTCCTACGAGATTGGGATGGTCGACTCGCTCACCGGGTCGCTCGCACCGTACGGCGAGCGCAACACCCGTGGCCGTGAACTGGCGCTCGAAGCCATCAACGCCGTCGGCATCGGTGACGACGGTGCGACCCTCAGCATCTCCGTCGAGGACGACGAGAGTACGAATCAGGGCGGCGTCAACGGCGCGCAGAAGCTCGTCAATCAGGACGGCGTTCCGCTTCTCATCGGGTCTGTCGGGTCCGGTGTCTCCATCGCTATCCACGACAGCGTCACGAACGACGCCGGTGTGGTCCAAATCAGCCAGAACAGTACGAGTCCCGAACTGACGTCCCGTCCAAACCTGCTCCGCATGAGCCCGTCCGGTGCAGCGAAGGGGAAGGCGCTCGCCAACCTCGTCTACGACGACGGACACGAGAACGTCGCGGTCACCTGGATCAACAACGATTACGGGACTGGTCTCTCCGACGTGTTCGCAGAGACGTTCGAGTCCTCACTCGGCGGCACTGTCTCGTACAACCAACCCCACGACCAGGGACAGTCGTCGTACAGCGGGATTCTCACGGAGATGGCGTCGACGAACGCCTCGGCGTGGATTTTCATCACCTACGCGAACGAGTACACCGTGATGGTGAACGAAGGATTCGACCAGGGCTACAACACGCAGGTCGATTACTACGGTGCCGAATCCACCATCGCAGACTCCATCATCGAGAACACGCCGGAAGGGGCGATGGACGGCATGAAGGGGATTACCGAGAGCGCCCCGCAGGACCAGGAGAACTACCAGAACTTCGTCTCCGAGTTCGAATCGGCCTACGACGAGACGCCGACCGTCTGGTCCGCGTACGCCTACGACGCCGTGACCGTCGCCGCACTCGCTATCGAAGCGGCCGACGAGTTCACTGGCGACGCACTCGCGTCGGTCGTCCGCGACGTCACCCGTCCAGATGGCGAAGAGGTGTTCACCTTCGAAGAGGCAGCAGCAGTCCTCAAAGACGGTGGCTCGGCCAGCGACATCAACTATCAGGGTGTCAGTGGTCCCGTCGACCTCGACGAGAACGGTGACCCGCCGGGATTCTACCAGGTCTACAGCGTCGAGAACCACGAGTACGTCTTCGGCGACTACATCACCAGCTAATCATGCACGTACGGACCGGGCATAATCCGTCAACCGTGCGGGGGGCACTGCGGTGATTCCGCTTCAGATTAGCCCCTTCCAGTACGTCGTCAACGGGGTGGTGTTCTCGAGCATCATCGTGCTCGCGGCCATCGGCCTCTCGTTAGTCTACAGCATCGCGGACTTCGCGAACTTCGCCCACGGCGACCTCATGACGGTCGGGGCGTTTTCGGCGCTGTTTTCGGTGTCGTTCCTGCAACCGATGCTCGGTGACGTCGGCGTCTTCGGCCTGCCGCTGTGGTTCTTCCTCGCACTCGCGTTTGGAATGCTCTCGGCGGCCGTCATCGCCGTCATCACAGACCGACTCATCTACGAACCGGTGAAAGACTCGGGGTCCATCGGGCTCCTCATCACGAGTATCGGGGTCGCACTCGTCTACCGTGCGATGGTGTTCCTGTCGTTCGGGTCCGACTCCGAACGCTACGGCGTTACCCGACAGGGACCGATTCCGTGGGTTCGTGAGACGTTCGGCGTCGCCGTCACGCCGCGGAATCTCGTCGTCGTCACTCTCGCGACGGTGCTCGTGGTCGCACTCCACGTGACGCTGACGCGAACGACGCTGGGGCGAAAGATGCGTGCGACCGCAGACAACGCGGACCTCGCACGCGTCAGCGGAATCAGAACGAGTGAGGTCATCTTCGCGATGTGGCTCATCGGTGGCGCACTCGCCGCCGCGGGTGGCGTCTTCCTCGGCCTCGAAGAACTCGTCCGTCCACGGATGGGATTCGACATCCTCCTCATCGTGTTCGCCGCCGTCATCCTCGGCGGCATCGGGTCCGTCTACGGTGCGATGCTCGGCGGACTCGTCATCGGAATGGTTCACGAACTCGTCCCACTGTTCAACCAGTGGGGAATCCTGCCAGTCGGGTCGCGGTACGCCGCGGCAGTCGCGTTCGTCATCATGGTCGCAATCTTGCTCGTCAGACCGAGCGGAATCGTAGGTGAGAGCGGATGAGCGTCTCGTCGTGGGTGAACGACACACTCGTTCGCGACCCGACAGAGCGCCGCATCTTCACCATCCTTGGAATCGTCACCGCACTCCTCGTCGTCGGCGTCCTCGTCGGCGTCATCGGACTGCGATTCCTGTTGTTCCAGGTGTCGCTCGTCGGCATGTACGCCTTGCTCTCGCTCGGACTCAACGTCCAGTGGGGCTACGCCGGCCTCATCAACTTCTCAGTCGCGGCGTTCTGGGGCCTCGGTGCCTACAGTGCGGCGCTTCTGACCGCGCCCAACTCGCCGCTCGGACTCGACTTGCACCCGGCACTCGGGTTCCTCGCGGCCATCGTCGTGACTGCGCTCGTCGCGATACTCATCGGTATTCCGACGCTCCGACTGCGCGAAGACTACCTCGCCATCGCCAGTCTCGGCCTGGCAGAGGTCATCCGCATCATCATCCTGAACGAAGACCAGTGGACTGCGGGGTCGAGCGGTATCAGCGGTATCCCGTCGCTCCTCGAGTGGTTGCCACTGACGAGTGCCGCGACGACGGCGAGTATCGTCGTCGTGCTCGGCGTCGTCATCTTCCTGTTCCTCCGGCGCGTCCACCGGTCGCCGTGGGGACGTGTCTTGCGGACCATCCGGTCCGACGAGGACCTCGCGAAGGCACTCGGCAAAGACACCTACCAGTTCAAGATGCAGGCGTTCGTCGTCGGCAGCGTCATCATGGGGATTGCGGGCGCGTTCTACGCCCACCTGAACCTCTACATCGACCCGTCGGACCTCGTCCCGCTGACGACGTTCTACATCTGGATTGCCGTCATCCTCGGCGGCACCGGGTCGAACCGTGGTGCTGTCGTCGGCGCGGCCGTCGTCATCGCGATCCGTGAGGGGACTCGGTTCCTCAACGACGTGCCGGCAATCAACACGCTGGGACTGGACCTCGCACCGCTGCGACTCCTCTTCGTCGGACTCCTCATCATCCTCATCATGCGGTTCCGTCAGGATGGCCTCCTCCCACCGAAGGACGAACTCATCTGGCCGGCCGCGAAGGACAAGAGCGTCGCGACCAGCGGTGGCGGAAGTGGCGGTGCCAAAGCGCAAGCAAAAGGAGGTGACGACTGATGAACGGCGACGTCTACGAGGGTGCGACCCTCGGCAAGGACGATGTCGTGCTGAAGACAGTCAGCCTAGAGAAGGCGTTCGGTGGCCTCGTCGCCACCGACGACGTCTCCTTCGAAGTCGAGCGCGGAACCATCACGGGGATGATTGGCCCGAACGGCGCTGGCAAGTCCACGCTGTTCAACCTCGTCTCCGGGTTCTACGAGAACGACGCCGGTCGAGTGATGGTCAACGGTGAAGACGTGACCGACCTCGAACCGTACCAGCGTGCCCGCAAGGGGCTCGTGCGGACGTTCCAGACGCCTCGGCGACTCGAAGGCATGAGCGTCCGCGAGGCGATGCTCGTCGGTCCCGGCCCACAGGCCGGAGAGTCCATCTTCTCGCTGTTCTTCTCCAGTGACGAAGTCACGCGAGAAGAGCGGGCGAACATCGAACAGGCGCGAGAACTCCTCGAACGCTTCGAAATCGCTCACCTCATCGACCAACCGTCGACCGAACTCTCTGGCGGGCAGTTGAAACTCGTCGAGTTGGCACGCGCCTTCACGACGAATCCCGACATCCTGCTGCTCGACGAACCGGTCGCCGGTGTCAACCCGACGCTGGCGAACGACATCAAGCGGTTCATCCGCGAACTCAACGAGGAGGGCCAGACCTTCCTCATCATCGAACACGACATGCCGTTTATCATGGACCTCGCCGACCCCATCATCGTCCTCGACCAAGGGAAGGTGCTCATGGAAGGCACGCCGGAGGAAGTTCGAACCGACGAACGCGTCATCGAAGCCTACCTCGGAGGTGCCGGTCCATGAGTGACCGCGCACTCGACGTAGAAGGCGTCGACAGCGGGTACGGTGAAGTGCAGGTCCTTCGTGACCTGTCGTTGCACCTCAACTCCGACGAAATCGTCTGCATCATCGGCCCGAACGGTGCCGGGAAGTCCACCGTTCTCAAGACGGTCTTCGGCCTGCTCAAACCGTGGACCGGCACGGTCGAACTCAGTGGCCGAGACATCGCCGGCGAAGAGCCAGAAGACCTGGTTCGAATCGGGATGGGCTACGTCCCGCAGGTCGACAACGTGTTCTCGTCGCTCACCATCGACGAGAACCTCAAGATGGGCGGCGTCGCCCGGAAAGAGGGGCTACAGGCTCGCATCGACGAACTGTACGACCAGTTCTCAATCCTCGACGAAAAGCGAACAGCGAAAGCGAAGACGCTCTCTGGCGGGCAACGCCAGGTGCTCGCGTTCGCTCGCGCACTGGTCATGGACCCGGACGTGCTCCTCATCGACGAACCGTCGGCCGGTCTCGCACCGAACATCGTCAAATCGGTGTTCGAGGACGTACAGAAGGTAAACGAACTCGGCACGGCCGTCTTGATGGTCGAACAGAACGCCCGCGAGGGCCTCGCCATCTCGGACCGTGGATACGTCTTAGACCAGGGAACCGTCGCCTACGAGGGTGACGCCGACAGCCTCCTCGACGACCCGGAAGTCTCGCGGCTCTACATGGGTGGCGCAGACTACGAAGGCGTCGAAGGAGAGTAAGGCGCATCGTCGCCACACCGACTTCGATTTTATTCGTCTGTCTCGAACGAGCCACGGACAGCGTCACCACTGAAAACCTGTAGACCATACTTCATTTCACACTGAAAAATACCCAAAGAAATTAATAATTCAAGCACACTGGTTGTTCTCGAACTGGGATAAAACACACTCATACTACGGATTAATGGCCATATTACACGAACGACTTTCGAGATTGACGCCCGTTTCTGTCGCTGTCATCTTCGGTTTTTTCGCACTCATTCAGGGGGGAGAACACGCGAGCGGTGGTGAGCCACTCGTCGGGTTGGTCGTGAGTGTCGTTTCCCTGCTGTCTATCGGTGTCGGATTCGTCGGAGGCGGTATCTACGTCGCGAAGTCCTCGCTTTCTCCCGGCGCACTGTGGAAACTCGTCGGGTGGTTTCTCGCCGGTGTAATCGTCGGTGGGACGATTGGCACGCTGTTTTTGGTCTACCAGGAGACCCACGGTGGAACGATCATTCACGCGAACTACATCGTCGTCAATACGGCCGCTGGTGGCGCGTTCGTCGCGTCACTTCTCGGGTACACGACGGTCATGCGGTCGGTCAAGGCGGCCGAACTCGAGACGACGAGCGACATTCTCGACACGGTTCGAGAACTCAACCGTCAAATCGCCACGATAGACGACCGTGAGTCGCTCGAACAGGCCGTCTGCGAGACCATCGCAGCTGCGGACTCCTACGTCTTCGCGTGGGTCGGTTCTGTCGACGGTGACGAACTGGTCACCGACGCGTCTGCCGGCACCGACGATGGCTACCTCGACGGTATCACGATAACCATCTCGAGCGGGGAGGCCTCGGCGGGGCCAACGGGAACGGCCGCACGAACGCACGAGTCGGCGGTCATGCAGAACGTTCAGAAAGACCCGTCGTACGAACCGTGGCGAGCGGCGGCGAGCGAGCGAGGGTACCAGTCGAGTATCGCAATCCCGCTCGTCTTCGAGGGGACGCTCTACGGCGTTCTTTCGATATACTCCGACCGAACCAATGCGTTCGACGGCCGTGAACGCGCCGTACTTGAAGAAGTGGGCGTGACGCTCGCGAACTCGCTTGCCGCAGGTGAGACCCGGCAACGTGAGTCGACGCTGTTGAACAGTATGGACGACGTGGTGTTGGTCTACACGACCGAGACTGGGAGGGTCCTCGACGCGAATCAGGCCACGTTCGACCGGCTCGGTGTCGACGCCTCGACACTCGTCGGACGGGGCATCGACTCGTTCGTCGAAACGTCGGGAGATGGCGACTGGTTCCGTGATGAGTCGTCGATTGAGCAGTCCGTGTTCGAATCGATGTTCCGAACCGACGACGGGGAGACGTTCCCCGTCGAAGTGAGCGCCGTTCCGATTCGGTACGAGGGAAAACGGGCGATGCTCGCACTCGCACGCGACATCACGAGTCGCCGGGAGCAGATGCGGTCACTTCGGACGTACATGGAGGCGATAGAACACGCTGGCCACGCAATCTACATCACCGACGCAGATGGCGTCATCGAGTACGTCAACCCGGCATTCGAAGAACAGACTGGCTACGACAGCATGGATGTCCTCGGCGAGACGCCTGCGGTGCTGCAGTCTGGCAACTACAGTGAGGAGTTCTACACGGAGCTCTGGGAGACGATCCAGCGCGGCGACCAGTGGCACTACGAAGGGATGATAGACACGCGAAAAGACGGGTCGGAGTTCTACATCGACCAGACGATTGCGCCAATCGTCATCGACGGAGCGGTGGTCCGGTACGTCGCGATTCACCGTGACATCACCGCGCTCAAAGAGAACGAACAACGCCTCGAAGAGCGGAACGAGCAGTTGGAACTACTCAACCAAATCGTCCGCCACGACATCCGAAACGACATGCAAATCGTCCTCGGGATGAGCCAACTGCTCGAAGACAGAGTCGACGACGACGACTGCCGCGACATGTTGGACTCCATCACGGAGAAATCTGACCACGTGGTCGAACTCACCCAGACCGTCGGCGAACTCATGTCGGCACTTCTGAAAGACGAACCTGACGAACCGTCGTCCGTCTCTGTCAAGCGCCTCCTCGAATCTGAAGTCAACTCACTAGCACACGGATACCCCGACGCTGAGGTCCGCGTCGAAGGAGAGATTCCACCGACTCGAGTGTATGCAAACCAGATGCTCGACTCCGTCTTCAGAAACGTGTTGAACAACGCCATCCAACACAATCGGTCAGATACCCCTGAAGTCGTCGTTCGAGCGACCGAAGACGACGACCACCTCGTCGTTCGAATCGCCGACAACGGACCGGGAATCCCCGAGATACAGCGGCGAACTGTGTTCGGGAAAGGAAAGCGAGGACTCGAGAGCAGTGGAACCGGGCTTGGCCTCTACCTCGTCCATTCGCTGATCGAACAGTACGGTGGACGCATCGACGTCAGCGAGAACGAACCGAGTGGCACTGTCTTCGAAATCCATCTCCGGAAGGCACCCACGCCGGGCGAGCACGCAGTCTGACGGTTACGCAGCCCGTTTTTCTATCTCGCCTTTGAGCGCGCCGGCGTCGAAATCGTGGTCGGGTCGGATGTTGACGAAGTCGAGGAAATCGACCGAGTCGAGGAGTTCCTGCGCTTCGTACACCGACGCGGCGGCCTTCACCGCCTCCTTCGGACCGGCGAGTGGTTCGAGCGCGGCCAGCGCACACGCAAGGTCGTACGAACGGGCGTCGTGCATTCCTTCGTCGTTGACGTTCGTCGCATCGATGAAGTAGATCCCATCGTCGCGGACGAGGACGTTCTCTGCTCGGAGGTCACCGTGTGCGAGGTGGTTGTCGTGCATCTCGTGGAGGGCCGCAAAGAGGTCCGGAGCGAGCGAGATGACTTCCGAGCGCGGTGCGGAATCGAGCGTGTGGAACTCTGGGAGGTACTCCAAGACGAGGACGCCGAGGCCATCGACTTCGAAGGCTTCGACTGGGGCAGGGGCGTTCAACCCGATTTCGCGGAGGTGTTTCGTCGCCTCCAGTTCGTGTTCGGCCATCTCGAGTGGCGTCCCGAAATGTTCGAAGAACCCTTCGGACCCACTGGAGAACGCGCCGAGATTTCGCCCCGTCGTAAAGAGCGCGTGGACGAGTGAGTTCTGCCGGGAGATGACCTTCACGAACCACTCGTCGTCGACGACCATCGGAGTAGAGAGCCAGTTGTCTGCTTCGAGAAAGCGAACGTGGAGGGTGTCGCGGTCGTATCGCCGTGCGAGTTCACGGACGACTGCCTCGAGACGAGGCCACCCGACACGGCCGCGGACAAGCCGACGGAGGTCCATAATCCCCCGTATGACGAGGGATGGCTTAACGTCGTGGGCTCAGCCCTGTTCGTGTCGAACAGTCAACACTGGAACGGGCGACCCTCTGACGACTCGCTCTGCGACGCTCCCGATGATGTAGCGACCGAGCCCACTTCGGCCGTGTGTCCCCATCACGACGAGGTCGATTTCGTCTCGGTGGGCGAATTCGAGTATCTCACTCTCTGGCGTTCCTTCCGTGACCGTCGTCTCGACAGCGACACCAGCGTCCTCTGCCTCGGTCGCAACTCGGTCGAGTGCTTCCTGGCCACTGTCGTAGAGTGCATCACGCACCCGGCTCGTCGAGACTGCAGGCGCGACGTGCCCGGCTTCGCGAACGTCGGCGACGTAGAGGACGTGGAGTGTCGCGTCGTAGCGCGTCGCGTGGTCGATCGCGTGAGCGAGTGCGGCGTCTGCACACTCGCTTCCGTCTGTCGGAAAGAGGATGTGAGAGTACATACGAGAGCGTTCGGGTCGTCGGATAAACAACGTCGGTGGCCGTTCCCAGAGTGTGGGAGTCACCATTCTTCATGGTCGTTCGATTAGTTTATGTCTCGGTCGGCGATAGGTGCCTACATGGATTTCGACGTCCCGGCCGAACACCGGATGATTCGCGACTCGGTCCGAGAGTTCTGTGAAGAGGAGATTGCACCCATCGCACAGGATATCGAGGACGAACACCGCTTCCCGGCGGAGATATTTGACCAGTTGGCCGAACTGGACGTGATGGGCGTCCCCATCTCCGAGGAGTACGGTGGCCTCGGTGGCGACCAGTTGATGTACTCGCTCGTCACCGAAGAACTCGGTCGCGTCTCTGGCGGTATCGGGCTCTCGTATGCGGCCCACGTCAGTCTCGCGTCGAAACCGCTCGAACTGTTCGGAACCGATGCACAGAAAGAACGGTGGTTGACCCCACTCGCGTCTGGCGAATACATGGGTTCGTGGGCGCTCACCGAACCCGGGTCAGGGAGTGACGCCAGCGATATGGACACGATCGCAACGAAGGACGGCGACGGTTACGTCATCAACGGAACGAAGCAGTTCATCACGAACGCGAACGTCGCGGGGTCCGTCCTGGTCAAAGCCGTCACCGACCCAGGAGCGGGATACGACGGAATTTCGACGTTCATCGTCGACCCGAAGAACGACGACGGATTCGAGGTGACGACGGTGTGGGACAAGATGGGTCTCAACTGTTCGCCCACGTGTGAAATTTCCTTCGACGACTGCTGGATACCTGAAGACCGACTGCTCGGCGAAGAGGGCGAGGGGTGGAAACAGACGATGAAGACGCTCGACGGCGGCCGAATATCGATTGCTGCGCTCTCGGTGGGCCTCGCACAGGGTGCGTACGAACACGCCAAGGAGTACGCCGGCGAACGCGAGCAGTTCGGGCAGCCGATTTCGAAGTTCGACGCCATCCGCGACAAAATCGTCTCGATGCACCGCAAGACCGAACGGGCCCGTCTCCTCACGCACAAGGCAGCGACGTTGTACGACAAGGGCGAGCGCGTCAGCACGGAGTCTGCACTGGCGAAACTCGACGCCTCTGAGGCAGCGCGCGAAGTTGCCGAAGACGCAGTCCAGGTGCTCGGTGGATACGGGTACACGACGGACTTCGCACCCCAGCGGTTCTACCGCGACGCCAAACTCATGGAGATTGGCGAAGGGACGAGCGAGATTCAGCACCTCGTCATTGGGCGACAACTCGGCCTCTAAGCTGGCGAGCGCAGCGGGTCGCCACGAACACTCGCGACGTTAGTCGTCTTCTGCTAACGACGCGAGCTGGGCGATGTACGAAAAACTCCGGAGGTGGTCTTCTTCTGTCGGGATTTCTTCGAACTCCGAGGGTGCCGAAAACGATACGATTCGCTCGTGAACTGCGTCGTGTAGGTCGTCGCCGATCCATCCAATATCGCGGTAGTACGAAACCATGAGGAGCGCACCGCGTCCACCGAGTCGCTCGACGAGGTGGACACACCATTTGAGGAGTATCTGTTCTGACCCGGGTGTCCGAGGCACCGATTCGAGATACGCATCTCCGTCGGAGGTGACCATCGCCGTCGTCACGATGAGTCGCTCGTACGCAGTCTTGCGCCACGACTGATTCACTGGTTCGTCGACCCATTCGAACGACTCGTCGCTCCCGCTATCGACAGCATGGTGAACTCTCGACTGTTCGTGATGTTCCGGGGCGACTGGCATCTACTGGTTGGTCTGTATCCTTCGGGATTAAGCGTTCTGGCGGATGTCCTCCCAGAGACAGGTCGTCTCAGTTCTCGGCGAGTGAGCGGTCTCTCGTTGATGGAACAAGGAGGAATAGTCGAGAAGTATCAATGCTGAAAATCAGGGGGAACGGTTTATCAAACAGAGTCGTGACACGTGTACTGTCCAGCCGATGTGATATCCATCGGAGATAATCGAACGTGAGAGAGGGACAAATGCACATCACACCATGACCGAGCCAGTTCAGTTGCCGTACATCTACACGCTGTTCGCCGCTGGTATACTGTCGGGCATCGTCGCCATCGTCGTCCTGATTCGGTTCAGACTCTACTCTCGCCGCGTTCGATTACCATTCGCATTTCTTTCGCTATCCGGCGCTATCTGGGCGACTGCGTACGGATTTTCGCTGCTTACGACAGACCCCAGTTCGGTAGTAGTCTCGACTCGGCTTGCGTGGTTTGGGGCGGTGTTGGTGCCGAGTATCTGGCTCGTCTTCACACTCGTCTACGCCGGAGAGGGACACCACATCACCCGACAGGCGATCGCAATCGTCGCTGTCGAACCGACAGTCGCCTTCGCACTCGGCCTGACGAATCAGTATCACGGGCTCTTCGCCGACCCCGCCGTGTTGTTGGGCGATATTTCGATGAGTCTTACTGGCACCACCAGTCCACTGCTTGGTCTGCACATCGTCTACACGGTTGGTATCACTGTCGCTGCGTTGAGCATCCTCGCAAAGACGGCACTCAACAGTAGCGGTGTCCACAGACAGCAAGCGTTGCTCCTCACGGTGATGGGTGGGATTCCGAGTCTCTCGTTCGCGACGACACTGTTTTTACAACCGACGATACCCATCGACCCGACGCCTGCCTCGCTTGGCGTCAGTTCGGCAGTCATCCTCTGGGCACTCCTCAGACACCGACTCTTCGATATCACACCGGTGGCACGCGACGCAATCCTCTCGGAGATGCGGGACGCCGTCGTCGTGTTAGACAATCACGACCGAATCGTCGAAGCAAACGGTGCGGCCGAAGACATTCTCGAACAGGCAACCGCCGAGTGTATCGGGCAACCGGTTCTCGAAGTCGTGCGACGACCGTCGGAGGTGCAAGCAGTACTCGCAGGAGCCGACCGTGCGGAGACGACTCTCGAAACTGACTCGACTCGACGATACTTCGAAGTCCGGTGCGGTCCCATCGCCGAACAGACAGAGAACCGCGCGAAACTCCTCGTGTTCCACGACGTGACCGAGCGCCGACAGACCGAAGAAGAGTTCCGAGCACTCATCGAGAACTCGCGGGACGTCATCACGATACTCGACGAGAGTGGCGTCTGCACGTACACGAGTCCGTCGACGGTGGACGTACTTGGCCGCTCTCAAGACGACCTCGTCGGGACGGCCGTCCTCACGCTCGTCCACCCAGACGACAGATACCGAATCGGCGAGCAGTTGACGGACGTCATCGACGGTGACGAACTGGTTCGCACCGAATATCGAGTCCGCCACGACAACGGAACGTGGCGGTGGTTCGAGACGGTCGGTGTCAACCTTCTCGACGACGCTGTTATCGAGGGGGTCGTGTTGAACTCCCGTGATGTGACCAGTCGCTACCGTTACGAACAACGACTTCGGGTGCTCAACCGCGTGCTTCGTCACGACCTTCGCAACGACATGAACGTCATCCTCGGACACGCAGACCTGCTTCTGGACCACCAAATCCCTGTGGAGACGAAAGAACATGCGAAGACCATCAAGCAAAAAGCACGGTCGTTGGTCGAACTCGGAGAACAGACACGACAGATAGACACGACACTCGGACACGAGTTGTGCGACCTCTCGCCGGTCGAAATCGTCGGGCGAGTCGAACAGCAGCTCGACGACATCGAAACGAACTATCCGAGAGCGATTATCACCCGAGACCTGCCAGACGAACAGTGGGTTCTCGCCGACGAGCTCATCGAATCTGCACTCAAGAACCTCGTCGACAACGCACTCGAACACAACGACAGAATCGTTCCCCAGGTAAGCGTCACGATAGACCACTCACCGGTCTCAGACGACTTCGTCGAGATGCGCGTCTCAGACAACGGACCAGGGATTCCAGCTGCAGAACTCGCTGTCCTCGAATCGGGAACCGAGACACCGCTCCAACACATCAGCGGCCTCGGACTCTGGCTGGTTCACTGGATAATCGACCGCTCGAGCGGCCACGTACGGTTCGTCGACAACGAGCCGAGAGGAACGACCGCAATCGTCAGACTCCAGCACTCGGACAAAGCGGCGTCCAGTACGCAACACGCTCCAGCGGAATCTCAGACCGACTAAGTACGGAGAGAGCGTTTGCTTCGGGTGCTGCGTTTGCTTCGGCTACCGACCAACCAGTTCTGTGTACCTACTGACGGCTATCAACCAGAGAAACCAACGAGCGGAACCCAAACCCACTGTTCAAATCGCGACACTGCTGCAACTGCGGTTCAATCGGTAGCTACGAGACGCTCTGCAAGACGGTACGCTCCCTCGGCGGCCGCCACGTCGGGGTTGTCGGCGGTGACGACAGTGAGGTCACGACCGAGTTCGTCACCGAGTCGCGCTGCTAACTCGGTCGCCAGTCCCGGAATACACGCCATCCCGCCGGTCACGACGAGTGGCCGGGTGAGCGCGAGTTGATACACGGTCATCTGTTCGTTCGCCAACCGAGCGAAGAACCGCGTCGTGAGTTCCGCGACGACATCGTCGAGATAGGCGTCGAGCGGACCCGTCACCCCGTGTTCGACGGTGAACTCGTCGGTGCGTCCGTCGGGTCGCTCGAGAGTCACTGAAAAGGGTTCGAACGAACTGAAATCAGCATGCGTCTCTTTGTATCGTCTCGCAGTTTCACTGTGGACCGACACCGACCCGTCAGTCTCGTCTGCAATCGCTTCGGCGATGGCTTCGTCGACGTCGCGGCCCGTCGCTGCGGGAGACGACACTGGTGAGAGTCGCTCACCGCGTCGGTACGCACAGGCTTCGAGCGTCGTCGCACCGAGATTGAGTGCGATGAATTGGTGGTCGACTGCACGCACACCGTCTCCGAGGGCGGGGATTGCCCCACAGAGTGTTTCGGGAAACCCACGACTGAATGCGCAGCCGACAGGACTCTGTTCGACGATGGTAGCGAGGTTGGCGAGGCCGCACTCGTCCGTGACCATCGGGATGGCGTAGACGACGGCACTGTCTTCTGGCAACTCGTGTTCCAGACACAGGTTCTCGAAGAACTGTTCAGTCAGCTTTGCACGGCGAGCGTCCGCTGGAAGCCCCGAGTGAAGGAGGTATTCCGCGTTGCTTGGGTGCTCTTGCTGCTGTTGAGCGGCCATCTGCCCGAGAAGTGTGGGTGCGGGCGCGTCGCTGTTCACAGTGTCCTCGGAACTCGTGTGGCGTGTGCGGCGATGGACCGTCTTTCGTCGACCATCGGTGTCACGATAGACGACGACAGTGCGATCGCTCCCGAGTTTGACACCGATTGGAGTCGGGGTACTGTCGTCGTTCGACACGTCCGAGTCAGTCGCTATGTCTGTCATTCGTTACCACCTGTAATGAGCGGTGAAGCGGTGAGTCATGTGTATACACGTCGTTGAACTGAGGAGAGACCGGTACGTGGGTTCGTCGTCGGGGTTACACCATCGACGAGAGTCGAGCGACGTAGACGAGACTCAGTAGATGGTCGTCTACGTCGAGGTCTGTCGGGTCATCGACCTCAGCAGAGAAGCCGAGCAAGTAGTCCCGGAGCGTCTCTTCGACGTTGGCAGTGAGCCATCCGACGGTCTTGTAATACTCGAGCGCATCCATCGCTCGTTTGAATCCACCTTTGAGGACGAGAAATTCCAGCCAATCGAAGACGACACGTTCTGCACCGTACTTGTCGGGGAGTCCCCGGAGATACGGCTTGGCGATGGTCTCGTCTTCGTCGCGAGACTGGTGAACCAGCAGGTGTTCGAGTTGGCTCGAGCGAAGCGCTTCCGACGCGGGTTGCGCACTCCGGTCGAACAACGGGTTGTTGAAGCGGAACGGGCTCCGGTCGTCGAGCCGAGAGTCTCCGTTCCGGCGCTGGTTCGGTGCGTCTCGTGCGATGCGTCGGATTTCGTCGGGGTCGTAATCGTCCGGGTCCAGGTACATTGGTCTCCTCGTTTCGGGACGGCACGACTCCCCCAAGTCCCCCGACTTGGGTTGGTAGCGCAGAGCGCTATCGAGATGTCACACGCGAGTATCGCACCGTTTCGGTGAAAACACTCGAAGGAGGTATCATAAATCTACCCGATTTAGAATCAATCCTGATAATTAGGGTCCGCGAGAACGTGTTCGACAGTGGGTGCTGAGAAAAGTAGTGGCGGTTACAGTGTCTGGTCGCCAGTGGTTACAGTGTCTGGTCGCCAGTGTGTGCACTTCGTACACGCAGGTCTCCGTTCTCAGAATCGAACTCTAGGGAACGGCCGTGCTCACCACCAACGTCTGCTGCGACGACATCGATACCCAGACGATCGAGGGTCTCCCGAGCGGAGTCGACGTTTCGTTCACCGATACTCGTCCCGTCGGTTGCAGACGTAAAATCGAACATATTGCTTCCTCCGGCGAGTTTCGCAACGACTCGGTTGGGGTTGGCACCGGCGGCTTGCATCGCTGACAGTAACGATTCGATAGCTGTATCCGCGAACTTCGCAGTCCGCCCGCCTTCGTTTGCGGTCGGAAGCATGGCGTGTGCGAGGCCCGAGACGTTCGAGACAGGGTCGTAGAGCGCGACACCGATACACGAACCAAGCCCACTCGTCGTCAAGGTGTTCCCGTCGCTATCGACAGCAAATTCGGCGATGCCGACTTTGATTCGTCCTGACGTTGGTGTGGGTGTGTCCGAGGTGTAAACTTGCATACTAGTCTCTCCGAGACAGGATTATGCGGCGGGTGCTAGTTGCTCGAGTGCCTTTCGTAGCTCACTCTGGTCCGGGAGGGCGTAGATATCGCACGTGAACTCGTCGTCGTTCGTCCGGATGGTCGAATCGATAAGGAACGCGTACTCTTGGGACTGTGCGAGGTCGGTCGCAAGCGGGTCGACGATTGCGGACCCGATGTCGTGGACGTGTTTCGGTGGGGAGATCTCGATCGTCGTCTCGAGCGCGTTCGCCCAGCCATCGAGGAATCCCGACGTGACGATGTTCCCGATCTCCTGAATTGCACTCTGTCGCATCGCCTCGTCGTCTTCCATGCCCGGAAGGAGTGAACTCGCGATATTCTCGGCGGAGGGTTCGTCGAAGAGGATAGCGATGTAGCCACTTGGGGTTCCGGAAAACTCCAACACGACACCACGGCGAACGGCGTCTGTCAGCGACATCGGGACACCCTCTATGGGGACGAAGCTCAATCGGCTCACTTCGACGTCGGTATCGATGCCAGTCATCGCAGAGATATCGTCCGACGCCTGCGAGGCACCGTCGCTAATCATCTCTGAGAACGAAGCGAACGACTCGACAGGAAGTGCGCCATCGTCACCGCTGGCTTCGATGATCGTCTGGATAGAGTCCGGTGACGGAATCATATAGAGGTCGAACCCGACTGCATCGGCGGCCGTTTCGAGTTGGTTTCGAAACACCAGGATTTGCTCGGTTTCTGCGTTGGGTTCGAACCCGTCGACGTTGACGTCTGCAAGTGGGTCACCGGCGTCTTCGTCCACGTACGTCGGCGTCGTGATGTCGATGGAGGTGTCGAGATAGTTCGCCCATCCGTCGATGAATCCGCCGAGCATGATGTTCGCGACTTCCTTCAGACTGCTCGTGGCGAGTTCGTTGGTAGCGTCGCTCCCATCGAGTTCAGGAACGAGTGTTTCGACGATGCGATCTGCCGATGTCGGCGAGAACGCCAGTATGGTTCGTCCGTCCAAACCGCCGCTGAATCCGATGTTGACGCTCACCAGTTCGCGTTCTGAAAACTCGCGTACGACGTCGGCTTTCGTACCGAGTTCTACCTTGGTGACGTTGACGTACGTGTCGATACCTGCCAGCGTGGTCAACGACCCTGCTGCCTTCTCCGCGCCCGAGTGGGCAAGACGGCTAAACGTTCGGAGCGACCGTACGTCGAGATTCATGCCTCTGCCTGAATGACGTCTGCGATCGCCTGGAGAACGTTTGGTTTCTGGAACGGTTTCGTAATGTATCCGTCTGCCCCCGCCTCGACTGCTTCACGCATCTTTTCTTCTTGTCCCACCGACGTGCACATGATGACCGACGCACCGGGGTCTGCTGACTTGATTTCGGACGTCGCTTCGATGCCGTTTCGAATTGGCATCACGACGTCCATCGTGACGACATCAGGGTCGAGCTCGCGGTAGAGTTCGACCGCCTCGACGCCGTTTTCGGCCTCGCCGACGACTTCGTGTTCACCCTCTAAGAGTTGTTTGAGGAGGTTCCGCATGAACGCAGAGTCGTCCACGACCAGTACCTTGTTTGCCATACATCGAATTTTCCAAAAATCAGACCATAAACCCTTCCACCCCATTATCAAGCCTGATACGGGGTGTCTGCCTCCACGACGCTACCCTCACGACTCCGGAACACGAAACCGAGAACGAGAAATTGACACCCCAAAAAGAGCGTGCGAGCTATCGCTTCGTACGCGGGGGAAAGGACGCCCCGGACTCTTCGACGGCATCCAGTAGATTGCCAATCGAGTCGTCGCGTCCCAACCCATGTGCAGCAGCGAGTGCCTCGACAGCACGCCCCGGATACGTGACCTGTACTTCTGAGGCCAAGAGTAAGATTCCGAGTACTTCGTCGGTCGGAGTCTCACCACTTCCAATCGCGTCTGCGTACCAACTGACGAGTGAGTGAAAGACGTCGGTAACGTCGTTCGAGACAGACTCGTGTTTCTCGACGTTCCCATCGACGAGCGCGGTCGCGACCACTGCGTGGTCTGCTTGGATCGCCCCGACGCGTTCGGTCAGGAGTCGACGGGCGATTATCGCACGTTTTCGCGGATTTCGAGGGAGGACGACTTCTCGCCTGGTGTTCGACTGGTCGCCGTTGGCCTCGCTGTCCTCCTGGCTCGTGTGGTCCGCTGTGTCGGATTTGTCAGCGCCGGATTTCTTAGCTCCGGACACCTCAGCCACGGAAGCCTCAGCGTCTACCCCTTCTTCGTTTGACCCCGCTTCGTTGGGCCCACCTGCATCGGTTTCGGCTTCCGTTGTGTCGACGCGAGGAGGCGTGTTCCCAGTGGTGATGACGTATCTCCCCGAGTCGATTCGGGCGACACGCTCGTCGTGACTGATGTCGAGTTCGTCGGTGTTGATTACGCCCTGCTCTCGTCGTCTGCTGGTTGGACGCTCGTCGTCGTCCATCGGCGGATGCTCGAAGTGGCGGTATATAATTCCATCGTCGGAACTGAGAACTGAAATCTCGAGTCCAATACTACAATTGAGAATGTGCCAATTCGACAACCAACATATTAACAAGCCGCGCGTACCGATTGTTTTCCATCTATGGAGTCTGACAGGACCCTCTCAGCGCTGGGAAATGAATACAATCCCGATATCCTTCGTGCGGCGGACGAACCGCACTCTGCACAGGAGTTCAGCGAGATGTTGGATATTCCCATCGCAACCTGTTATCGCCGAATTGAGGAACTGACGGCAGCCGGACTTCTCGAACTTCACGACCGGGTTCTCTCTGATGAACATCGCAGAACGAACGTCTACCGGAGAGAAGTCGACGAAATCGTCGTTCGATTCGACCGGGACGACTACACAGTGAGTGTGACAGAACGACCTGAGGTCAAGAACAAACTCGACGACGTCTGGCGAAAGATCGCACAGGACTAACGCGCTCGACTTCGACTCCCTTCATATCCATTATTTGACTAGTTTTGCTCTCTAACGCGCGCATAGGCATGCAAAGAATTCTGTAGAATACCACTACTGTTCTCCGATATCAACTCTGATATTGAGGGCCGTAGCGTTATGTACATCCTGTTCAAGTGGTTGCTCGAAGGACTCCGCTCGCCAGAGTGGGGATCCACGACAACCCATGTTCGATAACATTACTGAAGACCGGGGTCAGGTCGGTATCGGGACCCTCATCGTCTTCATCGCGATGGTTTTGGTCGCCGCAATCGCGGCGGGTGTCCTCGTGAACACGGCTGGCTTCTTGCAAGCCACAGCACAGGACGCAGGACAGGAAAGTGTAGACAAGGTCACGAACCGACTCGACGTCGTCAGTGTCCACGGGATGGTCAACGACAGTTCGAGCGGTCTCGCGGTCGACAGCATCAACCTCACTGTTCGACTCGCAGCAGGTTCCGGCAGTGTCTCGTTAGAGGACACGTCCATCAAGTACCTGAGTGACGAGACGGCGCGGAACCTAGTCTACAAGAACGAGACGACTGACGCGACCGGTGACACGCTTCGCAGTGTCTCCGAATTCAACGAAAGTGGACTTGATCAGGGTCTCAACAACACCGAGTTCACTGCGCACAAACTCGAAGACGGGAGCGACACCTCGTTCCCTGTTCTGAACAACCAGGCAGACCGCTACGAGATCATCATCAACGCGTCGGTGGTCGAAGAGAACGGTGCAGGTATCTCGACCGGCGAATCGGTGAAACTCGAAATCACGAGTCGTTCGGGGGGTTCGACACAGGTCATCCTGACGATGCCGCAGCAACTCGCTGGCAAGTCTGACGACAACCCGGTGGCCCTCTAAGGAGTGATACAAATGTTCGAAATATTCAACGAAGAAGATCGCGGTCAGGTCGGTATCGGTACGCTCATCGTCTTCATCGCGATGGTTCTCGTCGCCGCAATCGCGGCGGGTGTCCTCGTGAACACGGCAGGATTCCTGCAAGCGACGGCTGAAGACGCAGGTCAACAGAGTGTGAACAAGGTGACGAACCGTGTCGAAGTGCTGAACACGCACGGAACTGTGGGCGGCAGCGAAGACATCGCCAACATCACGATGACTGTCCGTCTCGCGGCAGGTTCGGACGCAGTGGACATGAACGAGACGTCGATAAAGTACCTCAGTGAAACCGAGGTGACGACGTTGACGAACAGCACGGCCGCGGAAACGTTCCCAACGGCCACCACGTTCAATCTCACCGAAGTCACCGACGACGACCAATCGTTCGGTGTGCTCAACAGCATGAACGACCGATACGAGGTAAAAATCAACAGCTCCGCAATCGAGTCCGGAACTGGCGGCCTCTCGACGGGCGAGACCGTGAACCTCGAAATCACGAGCCGTACCGGTGGTACGACGCAAGTCATCCTGACGATGCCGCAGCAACTCGCTGGCAAGTCTCAGGGCGAACCGGTCGAACTCTAACCTCGGCTCCAAGCGGTTTTCACTTTATCTCACATCCCACTGAGCGGCAGCACTCCGTCTCCGCTCGACTCGAGTCACTCGAATCCGATGTGGCTCGGCGTCGTGACGCACCAGTTTCCCGACGGCGCTGGTATAGTCCCCGTCGGCGACGTGAGCACACCGATGACTCTCGAATAGAAGCAAAACGGAAACGGAACCTGCGCCGTTACTCTGTCTCTTCGCCGAACCACGGCGGCGACTCGCCGACCATCGAGAAGCCTGCTGCTTGCTCGTAAATTTTGATGCCTCCCTGCTCGATTTCCAGTGGGAACATGGAGTTCTTGATGCTCTGTTTGCGCATCTTGGCGACCCAGATGTACCGGTTGCTCGTCGCGCCGGCAGGGCTCTGGATGAGATAGATGTTCCCGTCGGTGAGGAAGTTCTCGAGACCGATGTCTGTCTCGGGGAAGATTGCAGACTGTTCTGTCGTCAACAGCGACGTGAGGCCACTGTCTTTCAGGATGTCGATGAACTTCAGGAGATACTGTCGTTGCTCCTTCTCGTCGTCGAAGAAGAGCTGGAACATCGTCAGCGAGTCGAGGACGAGCCGGTCGTAGTTCGTATCTTGTAAGTCGTCGAGGATGCGGTCGAGGGTCGAAGAGAAGTCGCCGTCGCGGAGGAGTGTGCGTTTGTCGTAGACTTTGATTTTGCCGGATTCGACGTACTCGTGCCAGCGGTCGAACCCAATCGACTCCGCTGCCTCCCGAATGTCGTCTTCGGCCTCCTCGAACGTGAGATACAATCCACCTTCGTCGAACTGGTCGACGCCGTTGTAGAGGTACTGTAACCCGAGGATACTCTTCCCTGTCCCTGGGTTACCGCTGATGAGCACTGCGGCGTCCTTTACGATACCGCCGTTCAGGATGGAATCGAGTCCTTCGACACCGGTCTTGACTAGTTCTGTCATAATTTGTGTGCGACGAGTGTTGTCTGTCGAACGCTCATCGGTTCCCCCGCCGGATAATTCTTCTTACCGACGCTACGGCCACGTCAGACTTTTATTAGGTCCAACACAAGGTAAAATTCTCTTCGACGTGACTATCGCGTCTGATAACGGGACGCGTACTTTCTTGTATCGACTTACGTACATTGCAGTAATGTTACCTGCTCCCTCGGGTCTGTTGGACCTCCCCGGCCGGTCCGACGACCACGAGGGAGACAGGCAACCGCTCGAACTGACACCGGTCTGTACAGTACGGAGGTGCTCACGTCGAGCATGATGGACTGGATGAACGACACTGAGACGGCCGACGCCGGGGACGAAGCTGACACGGAAACACAACATATGTCATCAGACGATGGACTTGGATTCGAGGAGGGAGTAGACGATCTCTCCGACGAGTTTGGTGACTTCGGCGACGACCTCGACGACGGATTCGACGACGATTTCAGCGGATTCGACGACGGTAGCAACGAGGAACTCGCAGAGCTCGAGGACCGAGTCGGAGAACTCGAGAACGAAGTGAGCGCCATCTCGTCGGGGATGAACACCGTCCGAGAAGAGAACAAGCAGATCGGTGGAACTGTCGAAGAACTCGAAGATACGATTCGGAAACTGCTCGACATCTACGAGATGGTCACCCGCGGTATCAACCCGTTCGTCGACGACGCCCGCGAGATGGGTGGCCTCGACGGCGGTGGGTCCTTCGGACTCTTCGAAGCAGAAGCAGAAGACGAAGAGCATCTCGACCCGGAAGTCGCCAGCGCCGACGCAGAGACGTTCTTCGACGACGACTTCGGAGAACTCGACGCCGAAACTGGCGAACAGGAAGCCGAACTCGCCGCCGAAGACGAACTCGTCGAAGCAGAGCGTGAGAGCCCGGCAGAGGGGCTGGACAGCGGACTCGGGGACGAATCCGACGAACCCGAAACCGAGAGCGCCGGTGGCGCGAGCTTCGACCAGCTCAAACAGGAGTACGACGAATCCGGTGGGTGGGACGACGAAGAAGACGAGGTGGAAGGTGCCGACGATTCGCTCGACGAGTTAGAAGCAGACGAACTCGACCCTGCGTCTTCGGACGACGATATCACAGACGACACCGACGTGGCCGTCGACACCGACGACACCGACGGCGAAGCGGTGGCCGAACCTGCGGACGAGTCTGACGACATCGAGAAAGCGCTCGACGAGTTAGAAGCAGAGTACGCCTCCGCGAAGATGGCCAAAGACGAACTGGGTGCGAACGCAGACGAAGACGAGGACGAGACTGCCGGTGTCGACGAGACTGTCGATGCCGACGAACAGGCCACCCCCGTCGAATCGACGCAATCCAGGCCGGAATCGACCGCATACACGACCGACGTGGTCGACTCCGACGCCTACCTCGCACAGTTGCCCGCCAGTTACGTCGCCGAAGTGCTCGTCCTCGAATGGGTCGAACACCTCGTCGTGGTCGGCGGCGCACGCGGTGCCTCGCGGGCCCTCCGGCAGTACCGCGAGCAGGGATGGATTTCGCGTCACGTCCAGAACGAACTGAACGCACACGTCGGACAGGTTGCTGCTGCCATCGACGACGACAGCGACACCGAACTGCACATCGACGACCATCAAGAGAGTCTCGCCTACGTCTGCCGGCTTTCTGCGGATGCTCCCGAGAGACGACTGCTCGAAGAACTCGTCGCTTACGGAGGGGAAATCGATGGGCTTCGGTGTTAGTGGCTCGACTGCGCTCATCTTCCTCGGCGTCCTCATCGCAACGGGGACGCTGTACACAGCGACGTCTAACGCGACTGAAAACGTGTTAGAAGCCCAAGACGCCGACTCGGAACTCGCTCTCGAACGAAAGAACACCGAGATTAGCGTCGCGAATGCGACGTACTACTCGGGGAACACGACGCTCGTCGTGAACGTCACGAACACGGGTGCGCAGACGCTGGCGGTCGACGAGACGACCGTTCTCGTCGACAACGAGTACGCCACGCCCGAGACAACGTCAGTCGAAGGCAGTCAGGCGACGAACCTGTGGCATTCTGGTGGGAATCTCACCATCGAAGTGCGTAACGGGACGCAACCGGGACGCGTCAAAATCGTCACCGGAACCGGCGTCGCCGCCACGGGGGTCGTGAGCTAGATGGCAGATATCTCCGTCCCGAGTCTCATCTTGTTCATCGCCAGTATCGTCGTCGCGGCGGGCGTCTCTGGTGTCCTCATCGACACGGTCACCGGAATCAGCAGTTCACTCGACGAACGCGGCGGCGACGTGAGCACGGAGATTCGCACCGATATCGAAGTCATCAGCGACGCCGAGGCAGGGGTGTACGACACGGGCAACGACAACCTGACGGTGTACGTCAAAAACACCGGGTTGCGGACGCTCCCGGCGACGAGTGGTGGGTTCGATGTCATCGTCGATGCACAGTACCAGACCGACGTGAACGTGAGCGTCGTCGACGGCACGGAGTGGCGACCGAGCAACGTCGTCGAACTGGAAGTAAGCAATCTCACCCTCTCGACCTCGACGGACCACCGACTGAACGTCGTCGTCGATGGCGACGAAGAGGTGTTCGAATTCTACGTACCATGAGCAATCAATTCTCTCTCGGATTATCGGGACACGACCGTCTCGAAAAGGAACTGGGTGGTGGCATGCCGAAGGGCGCTATCGTCCTGATAGAAGGCGACTACGGTGCCGGAAAGAGTGTGCTATCGCAGCGATTCAGCTACGGCTTTTGCCAGGAAGAGACCGTGACGACGCTCGTCTCGACAGAGTTGGGCGTCCGTGGCTTTCTCGACCAGATGCACTCGCTGTCGTACGACGTCGTCAAGCACCTGTTGAACGAGGAAATCCTGTTCTTACAGGCCGAAATCGACAGCAGTGGTGCACTCTCTGGCGGCCAAAAGGAGCGCAAACAGCTCCTCAGACGGTTGATGGACGCAGAGACGCTCTGGGACGCAGACGTCATCATCATCGACACGTTCGATGCCATCCTCCGCAACGACCCGCAGTTCGAAGCACTGGTTCGGCAGAACGATGAGCGACAGGCCGCCCTCGAAATCATCTCCTTCTTCCGTGAGTTGACGACGAAGGGCAAGACGATCATCCTCACCGTCGACCCATCGTCGGTCGACGAAGGCTCTATCGGCCCGTTCCGCTCTATCGCTGACGTCTACTTGGAACTCGAGATGGTAGAGGTCGGAAACGACGTTCGCCGAAACATCTTCGTCAAACGGTTCGCGGGAATGGGCCAACAGGTGGGTGACCGCGTCGGCTTTTCGGTTCGGTCGGGAATCGGTCTCGTCATCGAGTCGAGGAGCGTGGCCTAGATGGCGACCGAACACGGCTCTGCCAGACTCTCCGACGACCTCAAGCGGCTCGCGATGAAGTGGCCACATCTGCGTGACCACCTCAAACGATTCCGCCAGATTACGGGTGAGTTTCCGATGCTCGTCGAAGACCCGGGTGACTACGAGTCGCGACGCCCGAACATTCTCTACCACCTCGGTGGCCCCGTGTTCTGCCAGATATACGGCAACTTCGGTGAGACGACCAAATACTACGTCATCGAACCGGAGATGGACGACGACGAACTCGACGTGTTCGCGCGGGTCAAAGACAAACTGCTCGAACGCAGTGTCTCGAAACCGGCACCCGAAGAGAGCGCCGACTACGAAGAACGCATTCAGGAACTCCTCGACGAAATCGTCCGCGTCGAGGGCGAAGACCACGGACCGCTCGAAACGGTGGCCAAACGTCTCGACGTCGCCGGTGTCGAAGTCTCGCAAGTGACCTACGACAAAATAGAGTACCGACTCATTCGTGACATCGTCGGTCTCGGGCCGCTCGAACCCATCATGCGCGACCCGGAGAACGAGGACATTCACGTTATCGGCCCCCGGCAGGTCGACGTCGACCACGGGACCTTCGGACTGCTCGAGACGAGCGTCGAGTTCGATAGCACCGAGCAGTTCGACAACTGGCTTCGCAACATGGGTGAGCGTATCGGTGACCCCGTCTCCGACGCCCATCCCATCGTCGACTCGACGCTCCCAGACGGGTCGCGTATCAACATCATCTACTCCGACGACGTGTCGCTGAAGGGGTCGTCACTGACGATTCGTCAGGGTGACGACGTGCCGCTTTCGGTCCTCCAGATTGCAAAGTGGGGAACGCTCTCGCCCGAACTCGCGGCGTATCTCTGGATTGCACTGGAGAACGAACGGACGGTGTTCGTGGTCGGCGAGACGGCGTCCGGGAAGACGACGACGCTCAACGCGATTCTCTCGTTCATCCCGCAGGACTCGAAGATTTACACTGCAGAAGACACCGCCGAGGTTCTGCCACCGCACGACACGTGGCAGCAACTCCTCACGCGTGAGGGACGCGGCTCTGACTCCGAAGTCGACATGTTCGACCTCGTTGCGGCGGCGTTGCGTTCTCGTCCCGACTACATCATCGTCGGGGAGGTTCGTGGTGAAGAAGGCCGGATGGCGTTCCAGGCGGCTCAGACGGGTCACCCGGTCATGCTCACGTTCCACGCATCCGACATCGTCTCGATGATTCAGCGGTTTACGGGTGATCCAATCAACGTCCCCGAGACGTTCATGTCCAACTGTGACATCGCCCTGTTCCAAAACCGAGTGAAACGTGGCAACGACATCCTTCGTCGCGTCACGAGTGTCCAAGAGATAGAAGGCTACTCGAAGGAGATGGGTGGGGTCGTCACTCGTGAGGTGTTCTACTGGGACCCCGTCAACGACGACATCGTCTTCCAGGGGATGAACAACTCGTTCATCATGGAGCAGAAAGTCGCGACACTTCTCGGATACGACGACACGCGGAAGATTTACGACGACATCAAGTTCCGGGCAGAACTCATCCGCCGCGCGATACAAGAGAACGTCCTCGGCTACCACGAGGTGAACGAACTCATCGAGGACTTCTACCGCGACGGCACCGAGGGACTGCCGTTCGACATGGCGAGGGTATAATCAGATGGCAGGGGACACGAGTGCGTCGGTGCAAGCGGTTCAGGTTCGAGACTTCGTCAGCGACATCATCGAGTCCTACGAGAAGATGCCGATGCCACTCCCGCGGTATCTCACAGTGATTCTCGGGCCAGCCATCGTGGTATTCATCCTCTCGATAGTCGGCGCGATTGCGCTTCCCCTTCCGGTTCTCGTTCGCATCCCAGTGTTCCTCCTCGGGGCACTCCTCCTCGGTGGCGCGGTTCTGTACCCGCGCCTCCTCGTCGAGCAGACGCGACGGAGCCTCGAGAACCAGATCCACCTCCTCATCACCCACATGACGGTCCTTTCGACGACCAACATCGACCGTGTCGCCGTCTTCCGCACGCTCGCGCGCGAAGAGGAATACGGGGAGCTAGCGACGGAGATGAACCGCATCGTCCAGTTGGTCGACGCGTGGAACCAGTCACTCGACGATGCGTGTGTCCGACGTGCCCGAGAGGTGCCGTCGAAACCACTGTCTGACTTCCTCGACCGACTCGCGTACGCAATCAACGCGGGACAGAGCATCGACGACTTCCTGCTCGGTGAGCAGAACGCGATGATTCAGAAGTACATCACCGTCTACGAGAGCGCGCTCGGGAATCTCGAGGTGATGAAAGACCTCTATCTCTCGATGATTCTGTCGATGACGTTCGCTATCATCAACGCCATCGTCCTCCCGATTCTTACGGGAACGGACGCGACGATGACCATCGGCGCAGTCATCGTGCTGTTCGTCTTCGTGCAGATGGGCTTTTACTTCGTCATTCGGACGATGTCCCCACACGACCCACTGTGGTACCACCAGCGACAGTACCGGACGAAAGCCGACCGGCAGATAGACATCACGCTGTACGGGGCAGTGGGGCTCTCTATCGCGATGGTGTTCGTCCTCGCGATGGGGACGTTCGACCTCACCATCGTCGGCGAGATCGTCCGCCCAATCATGGTCGATATTCCGGTTCCACTGCTCATTTCGACGCCACTGACCCCGCTCGCAGTCCCCGGCATCGTCGCTCGTCGACACGAAAAACAGATCGACGAACGTGACGAGGAGTACCCCGGATTCATCCGCGCACTGGGGGCGTCCGAGACGGCAAAACAGAGTACGACGACTGCCGTCCTGGAGACGCTCCGGAAGAAAGACTTCGGCGTGCTCTCTCGAGAGATTGGTCGCCTCCACACCCGCCTTCGGATGCGTCTCGACCCAGACCGGTCGTGGTTCTTCTTCACCGCCGAGTCGAACTCCTACCTCATCCAGAAGTTCAGCGAGATGTACAACGTCGGCCGGTCGATGGGTGGGAAACCGAAACTTCTCGGTGAACTCATCAGCCGGAACATGAACGAGATCATCAAACTCCGCCGGCAGCGCAAGCAGTCGACGATTACGCTCATCGGCGTCCTCTACGGAATTACGGCGTCGGCATCGTTCGCGTTCTTCATCGGGCTCGAAGTCGTCGAGATTCTCGCATCCTTCTCGACGCAGATGAACCTCGATAGCCTCCAGTTCGGGACGCTCATCTACGCAGGCGTCTACGACATTCCCTTCATCGAGTACATGCTCACGATCATCATCCTGTTCAACGCCCTGCTCTCGTCACTGATGATTCGAATGGTCGACGGCGGGCACAAGGCGAACGCCTACCTCCACTTCGTGGTGCTCGTCTGGGTCGGGTCGCTCATGGCGGTCATGACGTCGTCGCTCGCGGGAGCGCTGATCAACATATGACGAACGAACACTCACCACCATCAAGGTCAGCAGAGTCGGACGGTCAGATGGTCGAAAACGCACGCTCTCGCACGCCAGAAGGCGGTGACGTGGCGAACAGCAAACTCCTACAAGCCTATCGCAGACAGAAGGCCGAACCGGAGGACGACCGCGAGAAGCAAGAACGCGAGCAGTCCGAACGGCGCACACAGAAGCGAACCGCCAGTGGCGAATCCATCGTCGTCGACTTCGTCGCGAGTTTCGTCGCCGGTGGCAACGCCTCGTTCGAACCCGTCAAGGGCCGCGTTCTGATGAGTCAGCGACGACTCATCCTCGCCACGTCGAAGTCCAAGACGGATATCCCGATAACTTCAATCTTCGACATCGCCGTCGGGCAGGTTCCGCCCGAAGTCGAGGAGTTCTTCGACTACACAGTGATGGTTGGGTACATCATCGGCAAACGTCGGCGAACGACGGTCATCGGCGGCGACCGCGAGACGATCGAGAAGTTCACGCTGTTGTTGTTTCGTGCAGCACTCAACGGGTCGCGTGCGCAGGTCACGCATCCGGCGCGAATCGGAGGCCGTGTCCTCGACACGCCACGCCGGCCAACTGGCCTCCACCTCGACTACGAAGCGGTCACGTTCCCCGACGACGACGGACCGCTCACCGAGAACGGCGAGCCGTTTCACATCGACCTCGCGAGCGTCATCTTCTTCGAAGTGCTCGAACGGACGGTCGACGACGAAAAGCGTCTCGTCCTCTCGGTTCAGCACGTCAAGCAGGGACAGACGGTGACGACCGAAATCTCGCTCAAATCCCGGCGGAAGATGAACATCCTCGGGCGCTACCTCCGACTCGTCTACCACTGGATTAAGTCCAACGTGCGCAACATCGAGGTCACAGAACAGGGGCTCGAAGTGCTGGTCGGCCTCTACTCTGCCGGCGAGATGGCCGCAGAGGTGGACTTCAGCGAACTCCTCGGCGTCGAACAGGCGGTGCTCGACGAGGCGTTAGAGACGCTCCACGACGAGGACCTCATCGACGACGACGCGATTCCGACGTCGCTGACGCCACAGGGTCGGTTCGTCGTGAACGAAGAAATCGAAGACGTGAACGTCTGAGTCGGGTTCTCCATTCTATTTCGGCCGTTTCGCGCGTCGGATTCTACGTCTCTTCGGGTTCCTTCCTCGGCAGGTCTTTCCGCGCCGAGAAGTAGTACAGTATCACGACGAACCCCGCTGCCGGGACAGTCACGCCGAACCAGTACTTCTGCGGATTCTCGAGATTCAACCGCTTCGCGTCGAAATACATGAAGAGCGCGATCGGGAACTGAACGAGAAGCACGCCGACAAGAGCGAAGGCGACCAACTCAGCCATCGTTCGTCGTTTCGGTTTCTCCAATGTAAATGTGGGTTTGCGTATCTGCGTATCGTGATTCGCGAGAGAGTGGACCGTCGGCCGAGTGGGACATCAGAAGGTCCAGCGTCGAGAAGAACTGGCTCTGCTCTGTTGAAATCCTCGGAGTATGATAGGAATCGCGTGCTGAATAGAGAGGTTCTATTCAGCAACGGTTATGACTAGCCTCCTAAGGTAGTTTTGGCACGACTCATAAATCAGAGAGAACAGATATACTCTTACAAGTCTGATATTTATTATGTCGAGTCCTCTGTCACGGCGTGCATTCCTCCACATTTCGGGAGTTGTAGCACTTTCCTCTGCTGGCTGTCTTGACGTTCTGGATAATTCCAAGATGCCAGATTTGACGGTGCACAACGGAACCGGCAGAAGTATTACGGTCACGACGACGGTTACCCGCCTGTCTAACGGTGAGGTAGTATTTTCGGACACTACCACAATCACGGAGGATAGGACCCACAGGTACAACAATCCAATTCGTGAAGAAGACACGTACAGAATTCAGGTGTCTGTGGAGGGAAGTAGAGAGAATTCGTATGAATGGGATGCGCCTGACGATGATGCATATGGACTACACATTCCGATAACCGAGAATGAAATCTTGTTCCTTGAAGTTGTGGCGTGATTGCAAGACATGCGCGCTGTATTCAGCACGACCACAGAAACCTCACCAATTGCTGTCAGTAGCGCCGTGCAACACTCAGAGGGTGTATTCATCACCGAGGGTTCGTTTATTCCTCCTCATCCACGCTGAACTAACCGCTGAGTAGGACTGTGAGTTTATCACTCAATGCGGTGGGAATCCATGTTTTATATTGGGGCGAACCAAGGAGGGTGGTATGTCTCTACTGCCCTCTACCGGTGACGTGACGGGCGAGCAAGAAGGCGAGATACAGGTTCTCGGTGTTGACGAAGATGGTTCAGCAGACGTGTTTGAGGCTCTTTCATCCGATACGGCACGGCGTATCCTGACGGCGATTTACGACGAGCCGGCCCCTCCATCAGAACTTGCTGATCGACTCGATATGTCCCTTCAAAACGTTTCTTACCATCTCGATACCCTCGAAGACGTTGGCGTGATTCAGGTAGCCGACACACGGTATTCCGAGAAAGGAAAGGAGATGAACGTGTACGCGCCCGCCGATGACCCCGTCGTCATGTTCGTAGGCACCGAAGAGCGTAAGACCGGCTTCCGTGACCTTCTTAAACGGCTTGTAGGGGCTACCGGACTTCTCTTTGTCATCTCGACCCTACTGTTTGCCTTCCAAGCGTTTGGCCAGCCCGGTGGTGCAAGTGACGACCTGACGCCTCTGGAACTACTGACCTTTCCCGGATTGGAATTTCTCCTCGGCGGGTTATTCGTCCTTGGACTGGTCGTTTTGTTATGGGTCTGGAACAAATAGGGCCGAGACAATTGGCTGTCAAAATCAATTTTGACCCAAACATCGTATTAAGCACCGCGATGGTCAATTGGTGAGCATGGCGCGTGCCCCAGAGCAGTCGATGTTTACGAGATCGTCAATTCTCACCGGCTTAGTCGCTGGACTGGCCCACACCGCTTTGGCTGTGTTACTGTGGAACCATTGGTTTGATGACTTGTTTGACTTGATTGCCGTTAAGCCACTTAATGGAGCGTACATCCTACTGGGGATGTTCCTCCTTGGATTCGTACCCGCTCTATTTTACGTCGGTGAGAAGGTCAAATCACCCGCCGCCATCATCGCTGTACTCCTACTTCTTTCAGGACTCGGCTCGTGGCTGGCAGGCCCAGTTCGCCCGCCATCTGCTGTTCCGACACCATTTGCTCTGTATATTCTATCTTGGATTGGTGTCGTCGCTCTTGCGGGTGTGATTGGTGGATTTGAATACCGTCGTAAGCAACGAGCCACGAAATGACCTAACACGTCCGATTTTAGGAAGGAACTCTTGAAGTCTCGTCCTCGTATATGTGCGTGACCTGTATTGACCGAATTACATCCCCCTCGATCTTGGTACCATCTGTGCCACATTCGCGCCCTCTATTCAGCACGCCCTCAAAAATCTATCAGAATCCTGTATTTTCAACAGAACCAAAGAACGCTACTGCTCGTTGATGGCGTCGGAGGCGATGTTCCGGCCACGAGCGTTCAACTGCACCTCGTGGCGAACACGAACCTCCTCGACGACTCGGTGGTCGATGAGACGCTCGAAGAGTTCCTCGACTTCGTCCACGTCGAGGCCGAGGAAATCGGGGATGTCGAACGGTGCGACACCCGAATACAGCGCCGTGAGAACCTGCTTGTCCGTCTCGCTCATCTCGATAGACGTCTCTGCGAGTTCTTCCCCTTCGCGCAGAAGCGAGTAGAGGAACGTAATCGCGCGTTCCGACCCGGAGATGTAGGTCTGCAGACTCGTCCCTTCGTCGTCAGAGTGTTCGACTTCGATGACGCTCCGAACGTTGTCGACGACCTTTCGCTCGCCAGTTTTGATGGCACCGATGTCGTCGAGGCGAATCTCGACGAACTTGCCGCCGACCGTCGCCATGCTGACCGCTTCCGCTTCGACTTTCAGACGCGAGTTCTCCCACTCGGTGTTCTGGACGACGCCGCCGGCGACAGCGGGGTGTCGCGCGAGGAACTGCTCTGAGTTGAGGAGCGCACCGAAAAAGTCCACCTCGAACTCGTCGTAATCCACGGGTGCGATGAGAATCACACCGGACGGGATGTGGATGCTGAAGTAGTCGGCGACGGTTGCGATTCGCTGGTTGACGTCGAATCGACCACCGAGTTTCTCGATGTCGGTGAGTGAGACGGTTCGTTTTCCGCCCGTTCCTGCCAAGATGAGCCGCTTGTTCGACAATAGAACTCGGCCACTCGTCCAGTCGACGTCGTGAATCTCCCGGCCGTTTTTGACAACCTGAAGGAACCGGCCGCGAGTGTCTCCAAGTTTGTGTTCACCGGGTTTCATCGGTTACCTCTGTTCGTCGTCGCTCGTGCGGTAGATTCGGAGTCGTTTGTCGACCGGTTCGAACTGCACACGACAGCGTGGTGGAATCGTCTCGGTCATCCCGATGGTGAGGTAGCCATCCGTGTTGAGTGCCGACCCGAGCGTCTCGAACACCGCACGTTTCGACTCGGCGTTGATGTAGATGAACAGATTCCGGCAGACGACCAGGTCGAACGTCCCCGGTGGGTCTTCGCGGATGAGGTCACGTCTGCTGAACCGAACCATGTCGCGTAGCTCGTCTTTGACGCGGTAGATGTCGTCGTCGACATCGACGAACCGCTGCCAGTCGCCGATGGGTTCGAGTTGTTCGTCGAGGTGGTTGGTCTCCGACGCCTGGTACTCGCCTTTGCGGGCCGCACGGAGAATTTCGCGTTTGATGTCCGTGCCGACGATTTCGATGCGTCGTTCGTCCACGTGCGGGTCGTCGTGGGCGAGCATCGCCAGTGAGTATGCTTCTCGGCCGTCAGAACAGGCGGCGCTCCACACCTTGATTGGGTCGTGTCTGGTTCCGTTTGCGCTCAAATCACGGAGCACGTCCCGAAGCGACTCCCAGACGTCGGGGTTGCGGAAGAAACTCGTCACGTTGACCGAAAGCGCGTCGAGGAGTGCTTGCTGTTCGTCGTCCTCGTCGCGTAACAGTTCTTCGTAGGTTTCGTAGTCGTCGACGCGGCGGCGACGCATGCGAGCAGAGATTCGTCGGTCGAGGTAGGCGTCGTTGTAGGAACTCGTCTGGAAGGCCAGCGAGTTCTCGATGTACGTCAAGAGATGGTCGAACGACGGGTCGGTGGTATCCGACGACGACATCAGTCTGCTGCCTCCTCTGTGGTTTCCGGCAGCGAACTCGGGTCGAACTCGCGCATCGCCTGTTTTCCATCTGCGGGCAGTTCCAGCGTTGAAACGTCGAGAATTGGAATGACGTTTCCATCGCCGATGACGGCGGTTCCGGAGAGGCCACCGACACCGGACAGCGGTCCTTGGAGTGGCGTCACCACGACTTCTTCCTGTTTCGTCACCCCGTCACAGTGGAGCGCAACCTGCCTGTCGTCGGGGCGGATGCGGACGACCATCCCATCTTCGGGTTCTGGCGTGTCGATTTCGAGCGCCTCACGGAGACGGATGAGTGGGAAGATGTTCTCTTCGTGGACGATGACTTCCGCACCGTTGACCGCCTGAACACGGTCACGTCGACTAATCTCGTCGATGTACTTGATGGGGACACCGAACTCTCGGTCGTCCACCTGCACGAACAGCACCTTGATGATGGCGACAGAGACGGGGAGCCGAATCTTGACCGTACTTCCCTGCCCCGGTTCGCTTTCGACCGAAACCGACCCATCGAGTGATTCGACGGTGGTCTTGACCACGTCCATCCCGACACCACGACCCGACACGTCGGTAATCTCGTCGTTGGTCGAGAGGCCGGGGTGGAAGATGTAGTCGAATATCTCCGAGTCGGACATCTTGGTGACTTCGTCGCGCGTTTCGACACCTTCGGCGACGACTTTGTCGCGGACGGCGTCGGCGTTGATGCCGGACCCGTCGTCTTCGACGGTGACGATGACCGTGTCGTGCTGCCGGCGAGCAGCGAGTTTGATGGTCCCCGTCCGTGGTTTCCCGTCTGCCTCGCGAACGTCGGGTTCTTCGATACCGTGGTCGACGGCGTTCCGCAGGACGTGCATCAACGGGTCGGAAATCTCGTCGAGAATGGTTCGGTCGAGTTCGATATCTGCTCCTTCGACCGTGAACGAGACGCGTTTGTCCTGTTCGCGAGCGAGGTCACGGACGAGCCGCGGGAACTTGTCGAACACCTTCTTCAACGGGATGAGGCGCATGTCCATCACTGTGTTCTGGAGGTTCGACGAGATTTTGTCCAGCTCGTCGAGCGTGTCGAGTGCGGTGTCCTGTTGTTCGTCGATGGCGTTGCGGAGTTTGATTCGACTCGTCACGAGTTGTTCGACGAGTTCGTGAAGTTGGTCGAGTTGGTCGACGTCGACGCGGACAGATTTGACCGCGGAGATAGACCGTTCGTCTTTCTTCTTGGGTTCCGACTGTGATTCGTCTGCCCCGTCGTCTGCCATTTCTCCGTCGCCAGCGTCTGCACCGCCGTCAGCCTCCTCTGCGTCGTCAACGACTTCTTCAGCACCAGTTCCGACGTCAGTCTCGTCGCCGTCGGTGTCCATGCGCTCGTCAGCGTCACCGCCGCCGATGGCCGAACTGTCATCGGTGGTCGACCTGTCACCGACTGTGTCGTCGGTGTCGTCGGCCAACGCGTCGTCGGTCGCGGATTTGCCAGCATCCGCCTCTGCCACATCGTCGGCAGTTTCGTCCTGTTCCGTCACGTCCGAATCAGCAACTGTGTCCGTAATATGGGTGGTGGCAGCTCCATTACCGAGGGCGTCCGACACGTCGGTCGTCTCCACCGACTCGACCTTCCAGAGGTCGCCGAGTCTCGACTCGACCGCTTTCGGTGCGAGGTTCGCGACGAACAGGTCGAAGCCATCGGTGAACTCGCCGGCTTCGATGGCGTCGCGTGCCGGGGAGAACCCGACGAGGTCGACCCGCTCGGGAACGTTGCTGAGGAAGATTCCTGCGTCGACACTCTTCATCTGCCCCACGTCGAGTTCGACGTGGGCGTGTGCGAGGGTCGCCACGTCGATGGTGTCGACATCGACACACTCGGCGGCGAGTGAGACGAGGTCGGTGTCGTCGCGTTCGGCCTCGTCAGACGCCGCCGGATTCGAGTTTCCCGCGTCACCCGCGGGTTCGACGGCGTCACGAATCTCTTCGACAGTCTCGACTGGGTTCGTCGTCGACTCGCCGTGTGCTTCGATTTCGTGCAGGATGTCGACGATGAGGTCCATCCCATCGAAGACGAGGTCCATCCGTTCCGGTGTGACCTCGAGACGCTCGTGTCGAATCTCGTCGAGCAGGTCTTCGACGGCGTGTGCGACCGTCGCGGCGTTGTCGAATCCCATCGCACCGAAGTTCCCCTTCAGGGTGTGTGCCTGGCGGAAGATGTCGTCGATGGCGTCCGTGTCCGCTGGGTTGGACTCTAACGACAACAGGGAGTTGTTCAACTGTGTGATACTCTCTTCGCTTTCGGTGATGAACGCCTGGTAGAGTTCTTCGTCCATGGTCATGTCGTGATACCGCGCAGCGTTTCGTCGGTGATGCGTCCGTCAGGTGCGACCGTATCGACGCACCCCGCTTCGATGGCACGCTTCGGCATCCCGAAAATCGCTGATGTTTCTTCGTTCTGTGCGACAGTGTGACCGCCGGCTCGGTCGATTCGAGACATTCCTTCGACACCGTCTCGGCCCATTCCAGTCAACAACACGCCTGCGAGTGGCGATTCGACCACTTCAGCCGCCGACGCCATCGTGAGGTCGATCGCTGGCTTGACGCCGTGGAGTGGTTCGTCGTCGGACAGTTCGAGTGCGAGTCGCCCGGCGCGGTCAGCGGTGACGAGGAGGTGCGAGCCACCGGGTGCGATACGAATCTGTCCGGGCGCGATTCGTTCGCCGTCTTCTGCTTCGCGAACGTCGTACGCACATCGGGCGTCGAGGCGCTCCGCAAATCGCTTCGTGAACCCTTTGGGCATGTGCTGGACGACGACGACTCGAAGTCCGGCATCCACTGGGAGCGACGCGAGAACACGTTCGACGACGTTCGGCCCACCCGTGGAGGCACCGATGATTATCGTCGACCCTTCTTCGGGAAGGTCTGTTTTCGACGATGCAGACGGTGCCGTGTCAGGGGTCGTTCGTCGATTCGTGTCGGCTGTCGGGGGGCGGCTACGGCCACGTGTTGCGTCGAGGTCCACCGCAGCAGCCGACTGAATCTTCTCGACGAGTTCGCGTTTGACACGAGGCATCCCGGAGGTGACTTCGCCACCGGGTTTAGTGACGAAGTCGACTGCACCTCTGTCGAGTGCCTCGAACGTCACGTCTGCGTCCGCTTCGGCGTGCGCAGAGAGCATGAGGACGGGCGTCGGACATTCGTTCATGATGCCTTCGACCGCATCGAGTCCGTTCATCTCGGGCATCTCGATGTCCATCGTCACCACGTCGGGACGGTGTTCACCGACCACCGAAATCGCTTCACGACCGTTGCTGGCCTCCGCGACGACGTCTACGTCCCCGTCTTCGAGGAGTGTTCGAATCAGCGTCCGCATGAACCGCGAGTCGTCGACGACAACAGCACGCGTCGGTCCCCCGGATGTGGACGCACTCATCGGTCCCCCCCACAGAGGTCACTGAGACGGGACGTTCGAGGTGTCGTGCGACACCGTTCGGTGACTCGCCGAGGCTCGCTCGGCGTCGTCGAACGCACCGTCTTCCGATGGGTCGTCAGAGTCGTTGGAGTGCCGTTTCGTTGACCGCTCATCTACTCCCGAGGTTCGGAAATCGGATATATAAACGCTCGGCGGGAGGAATCACGGCTGATAATCGGGTACGTAGCTTTATGGACCGAATCGCTGCACTCTGGAGTAGACAGACGGCGGTGTACGCCGCCGGTTTTCATCATGCGACAGGATGCAATCCCGACCCAGGTGGCAGCGGACGACGGCGAGGAGGACGCTGTAGACGAGGTGCAAGTCCTCGAATTCAAACTGGGCCAAGAGACGTACTGTGTCGATATCGAATACGTGAGCGAAATCGTCGACAAGGGTCGACTCACGGGTGTGCCAAACGCCCCGGACTACGTCGAAGGCGTGATGGACTTACGCGGGCGGACGACGTCCATCATCAACCCGAAATCGCTCTTCAGCATCGACGACGACGGCGAGTCGAAACGCATCGTCATCTTCGACCCGAACAGATTCGAAGACGAGGCGGCGACGGGATGGCTGGTCGACGAAGTGTATCAGGTCGTTCGCGTCTCGATGAACGACGTCGAAGACCCGCCGTTAGAGAAAGACGATTCCATCGAGGGCGTCATCAAACGCGATGGCGAACTCGTGGTCTGGATTTCGCCGGTTCACGCAATCGAGTAACGGCTCAGTCGACACGGCATCTACTACGACTCAGTCGACACGGCATCTACTACTACTGGCCGACACGGCACCGACGACTACTCAGTCGATGGGTGCCGATTACTCGGCCGACGCGAACTGCCCCGCCACGGCGTTTTCACCCGACACCCACACGACGACGAGTGCCGACACGACGATGGTTCCGGCGAGTCCGAACGCCGAGATGTATCCGAGTTCGGTGGCGACGACGCCACCGAGCGCTGCGCCAACACCACCGCCGAGGCTCGCCAGTGCCGTGTACGCACCGAGTGCTTCGCCGCGAATTCGGCCGGGTGCGAGACGAGTGACCATCCCCGTCGCCGTCACGGCGATGACTGCCCACGTGATGCCGATGACGAAGAACGTCGCTCCGAGGACGACGAGGCCCGTCCCGCCCGTGAGGTACGTGCCGACGAGCGCGACGAGCGGAAACGCGAGACCACGCGTCGCCAACGCGCCGACCTGTAACTGCCGTGAGTCGCGTGTCGCTGCCAACGCGCCGACGCGGGCATAACTCACTGCGGACCCGAGACTCGACAGGACGAAGAGGACGAACACCGCGTCTGCGGACTGTCCTGACGAGATGAGGTACGCCGGGAGCGGCCCGAAGAAGACCGAAAATCCGACGAAGAACAGCGTCGCTGCGGCGAGATACCGGAGCAAGTCTGGACTCGCTCGTGCGCGGAGGTCGGCGACGTCCAGTTCTTGCAGTGCCCAGTACATCCGAGACGGGCCGTATGGAACCGCTCGCACCGACCGGCCGATGAGACCGCTCTGTCGACGGATGCCTGCCGAGAGGCGCGCGAATCGACGTGCCGAGACGGTGGGTCGGTCGGGGTACCACACGCGAACGAGGAGCGCACCGAGGGCTGCGACGGCCCCCGACGCGACGAGGAACCACCGCTGGACGCCGAGTGCGTCGAGTGCGAGCACGCGCGGCGCGACTGCAGACCAGAGTGCACCGACGACGAGGCCGGCCAGCCACCCGTATCCCTGATAGTGGTTGAGGACGCCGAATCTGCGGTCCCACTGGTCGGGTGAGACGCCTTCGACGACGATGAGGTTCAACACCGGGGCGGCGGCGGCGACGACGAACCACAGGAGCGTGTTCGCACCGAGAACCGCAATCGGTGAGTCGACGGCCGCGACGACGAGGAGGGAACCCGCCGTCAACGCGAGTGCGACGAGGACGAACGGGCGGCGTCGGTTCGTTCTGGCGGCGAGTCGGCCCCAGATAATCGCTCCGGGTGCGCCGGCGAAGGCGGCAGTCGCCGCGATGAGTCCGACGAACAGCGCGTTGGCACCCAGTTCGATGGCGTAGAGCGGAACGACGAGTGACGATGCGCCGACGGCCGCGTATCCGAGGGCCCACCCGACGAGCCATCGGTCGCGTCTCGCCGGGGTGGCGGACGATAAGATAGTCACGCAACACGAATCAAAGCGGCGAGGTATAGTCGTTTTCCTACTTTCATGCGCGATAGGTAGACATTAATACTCCCAATGGAATGCTGGAACAACCATGCTCGGGAGAGAGCCACTACATACGGGGGGATGGTCGTGACGGACGATTCATCACCCTCTTCATTCGTGCAGTACGGTATCGACGACAAACCACCCCTTCCAACCGCTCTTCTTCTCGGCGCTCAACACTATCTCACGATGGTGGGCGCAAACATCGCCGTTCCCCTCATTCTCGCTGGAGTGTTGGGTATGCCCGGCGACGTCGTTCCGCGATTCGTCGGGACGTTCTTCGTCGTCTCCGGCATCGCGACGCTGATGCAGACGACGTTCGGGAACCGCTACCCCATCGTCCAGGGTGCGCCCTTCTCGATGCTCGCACCGGCAATCGCCGTCATCGGCGTCGTACAGGCCACCAACCCAGCAGGGGCAGGGTGGCAAACGGCCTTGCTCCAACTGCAAGGAGCCATCATCGTGGCTGCGGCCGTCGAAGTGCTCGTCGGCTACTTCGGACTACTCGGACGCCTCCGGAAGTTCATCTCGCCAGTCGTCATCGCTCCGACGATCGCGCTCATCGGTCTCTCGCTGTTCAGCGTCCCACAGGTCACGTCGGCCACCAACAACTGGTGGTTGCTCGGCCTGACGCTGGCACTCATCGTCCTGTTCTCGCAGTACCTCGACACCGCTCACCCTGCGTTCAAACTGTTCCCGGTGCTCCTCGGCGTCATCGTCTCGTACGTCATCGCGGCAGTTCTCTCCGTCACGGGCGTCATCGCTGCGGGCGCACCCGGATTCGTCGACCTGCAATCTGTCGCTAGCGCCCCGGCGTTCATGCCCATTTACCCCTTCCAGTGGGGCTTCGCGGGCGGTGCGGGCACGATGGAAGTCGCACTCCCCATCGTGGGTGCTGTCGCCTTCGGTATCCCGCAGTTCACGTCCTCGTTCATCATCGGTATGCTCGCTGGCGTCGCTGCCTCGATGGTCGAGTCCTTCGGTGACTACCACGCTGTCGCCCGTCTGTCGGGGGTCGGTGCGCCGTCGAAGCGCCGCATCAACCACGGCATCGGCATGGAGGGTCTGATGAACATCTTCTCGGCCATCATGGGCGGAAGCGGTTCGACCTCCTACTCCGAGAACATCGGTGCAATCGGCCTCACGGGCGTCGCGTCGCGCTACGTCGTGCAGGTCGGTGCTGCACTGATGCTCATCATGGGATTCGTCGGTTACTTCGGTCAACTCATCGCGACGATTCCCGGCCCCATCGTCGGCGGCCTGTACATCGCGATGTTCGGCCAAATCGTCGCCGTCGGCCTCTCGAACCTGAAGTACGTGGACCTCGACTCCTCGCGGAACATCTTCATCATCGGCGTCGCCATGTTCGCTGGCCTCGCAATCCCGGCGTACATGGGTAACGTCGGCAGCGCCGAAGCGTTCCGGCAGGGCATGAGTCAGGTCGCAGTCGTCGGCTGGATTCTCGGGACGCAACTCGTTGCAGACACCATCTTCGTCATCGGGTCGACGGGGATGGCCGTCGGTGGACTGTTCGCGTTCTTCTTCGACAACACCATTCAGGGAACCCGCGTCGAACGCGGACTCGAAGAGTGGGAAGACACCGTCGAAGAAGACGGCGAGTTCACCTCGATGTTCGACCGCCTCCGCGACGACTCGCCGACGGCAGACTAATCCGCAGGACTCAACGTCCACCGTTTTTCGACTACTTACCTTCGTTCATCATCCTTTTTTGGCGATATCCCGAATTCGTGGTCTGAACCCACTCGCAGCTGTCTTTGTCCAGGAGTTCACCAGTCGAACAATCGACGGAGTTAAACACGTTTAGGGATACCAAAAAACGAGGAACACGCCGAGTTGTAACCGACGCGCCCATTTTAGGCTGGCCTAAAAATCGAAGCCCTTTTATTGGTTTAGGCGAGCCTAAAAATATATGACCTACTCTCGACGGACACTTCTGAAGACGACCGGGCTCGCCATCGCAACTGTCGGTCTGGCTGGGTGCAACGGCCAGACGAACGATTCAGCAGAGACGGAGACCTCCGCGTCGGGGACGACTGAAGAGGACGCGTCGGTGACGGTCGATGCGTCGACTGCCGTCGCGGCCGAGTGGAACGCGATGCGTGCGCGACTGCACGACACCGTCGCACTCGCTGCGGCCGGTCGGCTTGGGACCGCCGGCCGCGTCGCCGAAGACGTGTTCGCCAGATTCGAGCAGTCCACGGGCAAGTGGAGCGCCCACGAGCAGTTGGAAGCGACGAACGAACAGAACTACGAGTCGTTCGAAGAGCACCTCGGTGGTGCCGCGACTGCGTTCTCCGAAGGACACGCCGACGAGGGAACTGACCTCGCGATGCAGGCGTCCAACAACCTTCTCGCGGCCCAGCGCGGCCGAACCGATGCGGTAGTGGTCGACGCGTTTGGCCTCAGTATGTTCGCGGCCCGAAGCCGTGACGTGGAGATGCTCGCTGCTGCCGGTGAAGTCGATGCCGCAGCAGAACTCGCCCACAGCATCTACGAATCGTTCGAAGACGCACCGGAACACGAAGTCATCGAAGACGCGTCTCACGAACTCTACGAGACGTTCGAAGCGGGTATCGAAGGTGCGGCGGAAGCGACGGACGCAGCGACGATTCAGCAATCGGCCCGCACTGCCGCAACCGCGATGGTCGACGCGAGTTTCGAGGTTGCCCCAGAGGCCGCAGCCGGCGCGTCCCACTTCGCGCTGATGCAGTCTGTCGGATTCGACGCCGAAATCCTCGCTGGTCTCGGTGGTCCCGGTGACGAATTCGCTCATGCCGCGGTACTGACGCTCTACCGTTCCCGTGCCGCTGATGCCGTGTGGTTAGTCGAACAGGGCCAGTCCGACTACGCGGCGACCCTCGCCGGCGACATCTACGCCCACTTCGAAGGCGCCCGGGCGCACGAGGCACTCGAAGAAGCCGACCACGACGCCTACGAAGGCTTCGAAGGTGGGCTCGAATCGCTGCAGGAAGCGGCCCAATCCGGTGATGTCGCGGCGACCGAAGAAGCGTTCGCCACCGTCGACGAGAACCTGCTCACGGGTGTCTCGGCGCTCGTCGGCGGCGAGGCGGCGACAATTCTCGAAGCGGCGTTCTTCAGAGCGAGACTCGGTGACGCACGAGAACTCGTCGCGCTCGGCGAGACTGGCCGTGCGAACGCCGTCGCCGAGAATCTCTTCGAACGGTTCGAAGCGAACGAAGCCAACCTCCACGAGGCCGTCGAACACGAGTCTGAAGACCTCTATCACCGCTTCGAAGAGGAACACCTCGCCGGTCTCGCCGATGCCGCAGCGGCCGACGATACCGAAACCGCAGCGACACATGCCGAGGGCGCAATGGAGGCGCTCTTCGAGTTCGAAACCGCAGTCGGGACGACGGCCGAGGTGTCGGCAGCCGAAGCCGTGTTCTTCGGTGCTCGCGGATTCGACGCCGCCGCTCTCGCACGGGTCGGAGCGAGCGCCCGTGCGCAATCTGTCGTCGAGTCGGCGTACGGATTCTTCGAGGAGGGCGCAGGTGGCTTCCACGAATCCCTTGAACACGCCGACCACGACCTCTACGAGTCGTTCGAAGGTGCGCTCGAAGGAATCGGCTCCGCCGCCGACTCGGGTGGCGACGCATACGGTGCCGCCAAGACCTACAACCAGAAGGCGGTCGACTCGATGTACGCCGTCGTCGCGACCGCTGCCGCCGATGCCGGTCTCTCCGAAGTCGCGTCAGACCGCATGCGCACCGTCTTCGAGACGTTCGAGCAAGCAGAAGTCCACGAGATGGTCGAGGAGGCAGACCACGACACGTACGAAGGCTTCGAGAAGGCACTCTCGTCCTACATCGAGGCACTCGACGCAGGCGAGGATATCGATTCAGCTGCGAACGTCTACGCGGCCGCGAATACTCGTGCGCAGTTCGCTGTCGTCGGTGCCGTCGATAAGGCACCCGTCGACCACTCGGCCCACGACCACGGCCATGGTGACGCCGAAACGTCCTACTCGGGCGGCCCGAACGTCGTCGAGGGCGTCCCCGAGGACGCAGACCACGTGGTGAAGCTGACGGCCGTCGCCTTCGAACCCGACGAACTGACGGTCAGTGTCGGCGACACAGTTGCCTTCGAACACACCGCTGGGGAAGCACACACGGTGACTGCGTACGGCGGCGAACTCCCCGAGGGTGCCGCCTACTGGGCGTCCGGTGGGTTCGAGTCGCAGGAGGCGGCCGAATCGGGATGGAGCGAGGGCAACGGGGCGGTCCAAGCAGGTCAGTCCTACGTCCACACATTCGAGACGGCCGGCGAGCACGCGTACTTCTGCGTCCCGCACGAAGCCGCTGGTATGACCGGCACAATCACCGTCGAAGAGTAGTCCACACCGAGGCATCCACACCCGCTGGACGGGCGGCAGTGGTCAGTCACCGCCCGATCGTTCGCACGTCAGTTTTCTAGTTAGTTGCCGTCTTTCCTGAGTTTTCCGAGCGCAACGATGACGAGATAGCCGGCGAATCCGACCGCAAAGAGGAGCGCAGGAATGACGAATGGACCGAAGGTCTGGATGAGACCGTCCAGCGGTCCGAGTTGGAGCATATCCGAAGAAGGGTCGGCCGCGGGTTAACGTTCCCGCCGGTCACTCACCCGTCATTCGTCGTCAACTACGTCGTCGTAGTCACTGTCTTCGGCGTCGCCGTCTTCGTACTCGCTGTCTGGTCGCGAGCGAGTCGCTCCCCCGTTCGTCTCGCTCTTCGACCCGCCGTTCGTCATCTCTGAGGCCACAGTTCGAGTGGCTGGCGTCTGCTCGGCCGTGTGGACGTGAACGTCGCGCTGCGGGTAGGGAATCCCGATATCAGCCTCGTTCAGTCGGTTGTATATCTCGCGGTTGATGTTGTGGGTCGCTTTGCCGCGTTTGAGTGGACTGTTGACCCAGCAGACGAGTTCGTATTCGAGGGCGTCGGCACCGAACTGTCGGAATCGTGCCCGAGGACGCGGCGTGTCGAGAACGAGCGGTTCGTCGAGCGCTAACTCCACGAGAATCGTTTCGAACTTGTCGATGTCGGTTCCGTAGGCGACGCCGATTGGGACTTTCATCCGGCGCCGGCGGTCCGGTGCGGATTCGTTGATAATCTTCGCCGCGTTGAGGACGGAGTTCGGAACGGTGACGAGCAGTTCGTCGCGAGTGAGCAGCGTCGTCGACCGAATCCCGACTTTGACGACGGTTCCTGCCTCGCCGGAGTCGAGGACGACGTAGTCGCCGATTTTGTACGTGTCGTCGAAGTAGAGCGCGATGCCGCCGAAGAAGTTAGCGACGGTGTCTTTGGCGGCGAACCCGACGGCGATGCCGGCGATACCCGCACCGGCGAACAGCGGCGTGATTTCGATACCCCAGAGATAGAGCAAGGCACCGATGGTGCCGATGGAGACGACGAGCGTCCAGATGTTCGAAAACACCGGTGCGAAGTCGAATCGACTCCCTTTGTCTTTGACCGACTCCACGAGACGGTTGACGAGGCGGTTCAACGCCCACGCCCAGACGACGATCCCGATGGAGATCGACGGCAGTCCGAAGAACTGTCTGAGTGTCGCTTCGTCGACGACGAGTGCCGTCGCAACTGCTGGAGAGAGAGAGAACAGATAGACGCCGGCTAACGAGACGGTGACGACGATTGGCCACCGGAGTTCCTGAATGACGATGTTGTCGAGGGTCGTCTCCGTTCGACTCGTGTACTGCAACAAGAGACGAATGACGACGGCCTCCATCACGAATGCGCCACCGATGGAGATGAGCAACACGAGGAGTGTAACCTCTATCGCCGTCAGTCCCGAGAGAAATCCAGAGAGGTGCTGGCTCATGGAGTCCACGTCGTGGCCAGCGCGGTTAACCATTGTTCCGGGCTGGTGACACTCCGTCTGCGCAGACAGACGCCGGGTCGAACGGCCCCGTACGGAGACAGGCCGAAAGGTTATGTACCATTCCGCATCCAGAACGAGACAGATGTACCGACTCGGTCACTGGGGCGTCTCGCTCCTCGTGTTCGCGCCGTTCGGATTCGTGCTTCTCCAGGCCGGCTATCCCGAACTCACGTTCGTCTTGGGTGCGGTGATGTGCTGGTTGGCGATGCTCCCCGACTTCGATATGCGAGTGCCCGGCATCTCGCACCGCGGGCCGACACACACACTCCTGTTCGCTGTGCTCGTGGGAGGCGTCGGCGGTGGCGTCGCATACCTGCTCGCGACGAATGCTGGTCAGACCGAATCGACCGCGATGACGCTCGGTGCGTTCGGATTCGGCGTCGGTTCGCTCACTATCGTCGCCCACCTGCTCGGCGACGTACTCACGCCCGCCGGCATCCGCCCGCTGTGGCCCGTCTCGTCGCGGAAGTTCACCCTCTCGCTGTGGACCGCAGACAACACCATCGCCAACTACGGCCTGTTCGCAGTCGGCCTCTTCGCGGTTGCGGCGGCGACGTATCTGTCGGTGCTGGTTTGATTCGACCCCACGGGGACGAGCGTATCAGTTCTCGAATCTGAGGAATCGTTAAGGTCCGCCCGGGAGTCTGCCGACGCATGGACGACGACGCAATGACTCGGTTCCCGGTCCCCGACCTCGACGAACTTCCCGACGACCTGCGCGAGCGAATAGCGGAGGAGACCGAACGCGCGGGATTCACACCCAACGTCTTCGCCGCCTTCGCGTACAAGCCCTCGCACTGGCGGCCGTTCTTCGACTACCACGACGCACTCGTCGAAGACACCGAGTTGGAGCGCCACGAAATCGAGATGATAATCGTCGCCGTCTCGGGCGTCAACCACTGTTACTACTGCAACGTCGCCCACGGGGCACTCCTCCGAATCTACGCCAAAGACCCACTGTTGGCCGACCAACTCGTCGCGAACTACCGATCGGCGGATATCTCCGAGAAACACAGGACGATGCTCGACGTGGCCGTCAAACTCACCGAACGACCTGTGGAAGTCGGCGAAGACGACTTGCAACGCCTCCGCGACGTCGGCTTTTCAGAGGAGGCGGTGTGGGATATCGGCGCAGTCACCGCGTTCTTCAATCTGAGCAACCGCATGGCGATGTTCGCTGATATGCGCCCGAACGAGGAGTTCCACACGCTGGGGCGAGAGCGCCGCGACGATTGAGACGGAATACAGCAACCGCCGCCACCGTATGAGGTGTGTTGTCAATTGGCGGAACTCTTATCCCGTTGACAGACGATTTGCCACACGTAATGGCGAAAGGTAAGGTTGCATTCTTCAAATCCTCCGGCGGATACGGATTCATCGAAACCGAAGACCACGACGACGACGTGTTCTTCCACATGGAGGATATCGGCGGCCCCGACCTCGAAGAGGGCCAAGAGGTGGAGTTCGACATCGAGCAGGCCGACAAAGGCCCGCGAGCGGTCAACGTAACGCGACTCTGAGTGTGCGACGTTCCGACCGGAGAGACAGCGAAGAAACAGAGTTTTCCATTTTCACGCAGTGAGCGACTGCATCACAGGCGGCGAGTGAGTCCGGTTCAGAGCGTGCCGTCTCGGCCCATCTGCCGAATCTTGGCCGCACGCTCACTGATTGCCTCCCACTCGTCGTCGTCTTTCGAATCGACGTGAGCGTACATCAGTCCCATTCGTCCGGTCCCTCGAAGTGTCTCCTCGTGTCGCTTCAAGAAGTCCCAGTAGAGCGCATTGAACGGACACGAATTCTCCCCAACCGTCTCCGAGACGGCATAGGGACACGACGCACAGTAGTCGGACATCTTGTTCACGTAGTTCCCCGACGAGGCGTAGGGTTTCGACGAGAGCACGTCCGTGGCGAACGATCCCATTCCAACGACGTTCGGCGTCGTTACCCAGTGATACGCGTCCACGAATCCGAGGTGGAACCATCGGGTGAGTTCCTGTGGATTGACGCCGTAGACGAGCGCGAAGTTCGAAAGGACCATCAACCGCTCGATGTGGTGGGCGTACCCATGGCCGTAGACGTGGCCCACTGTTTCTGAGAGGCAGTTCATCTCCGTGTCGCCGGTCCAGTAGCCCGCAGGGAGCGACTCCGTCTGGTCGAGTTGGTTCGCCGTCGTCAACTCGGGCATCGACCGCCGGTAGACGTGACGCATGAACTCTCGCCACCCGACGACCTGTCGAACGAAGCCTTCGACACTGTTGAGGGGCACGTCGCCGTCTCTGTAGGCGGTTTCGACAGTGGTGACGACCTCGTGTGGGGTGAGCAAGCCGAGGTTGATGGCGGCCGAGAGGAGTGAGTGACACAGCGCCCACTCACCGCGGACCATCGCGTCTTGATACGGGCCGAACTCGGCGAGTCGGTTCTCGACGAAGTGGTCGAGCGCCTGCCGTGCCTCCTTGCGGGTCACCGGCCAGACGAACTCGTAGAGAGACCCCCACGCCTCAGGGTAGCGTTCGCGAACGAATTCGATGACTTCCATAGTCACCTCGTCGGGAACGAATCGAGGCGCTTCGGGCGGTGACCACCCGTCGGGCGGCGTCTCCCGATTCTGGTCGTCGTAGTTCCACTCACCGCCGACCGGGTCGTCACCGTCCATCAGAATCCCGGTCTCCCGCCGGACGTGTCGGTACCAGTGCTCCTGTCGATAGGACGATGCATCGCCCGCCCACGCATCAAACTCGGCAGGTGTCGTGAGAAACAGGTCGTTTTCGACGAGCGTGAGCGACCCGCCACGAGATTCCACGAGGTATCGAAATCGCTCGCCTGCACCGTGACTCGGCGGGTCCATCATCACGAGGTTGGTCCCGGGAGTCGCGTCGTAAAATCGGTCGAGCCCCTCGGAGAACATCTCTGCACAGATGTAGGTGACTTCGTACCCACGCTCACGAAGTTCGTCGCGGAAGTGGCGCATTGCGGAGAATACCAGCACCAGTTTCTGCGGGTGATATGGCAGTCGCTCACCGAATTCGTGTGCCTCTATCATGAGCACGTGGTCCTCGTGCTGGAGTGGGGTCGCCTCCAGATTGAGTTGGTCACCGAGGACCCAGACAGTCATATGAAGTGGTAGGCAGCTGACGAAAAGAGCATGTCGGCCCCGGTCGTTCGATAGGTGGTTCGCTACCGACTCAACGACGTTCGCCCGGTTGCGGGTCGACGTGTGCCGGTGCCATGAGGTCCGAAAACGGTTGGGCGTCCAGCCACTCGAGGAGTGCGACCAGTTGGTCGGTTGCCGCCTCGAACAACGTCGCACCAGCCTCCGGAGTCGCGTCGGTCTGGTCGCCGAAAACGCCGTTGTTCGAGTTCTCGATTGCGTCGTAGAACGTTCGCGAACCATGTTTCCTGACGTCGTCACGTGAGAGGTCCACGGTGCCACCATCCCGAGCGTCGTTCAGTTTCTCTTCTTCGACGAGTTCACGCGCGATGTGCAGAATCATCGCCGTCTCTTTCGGCCCGCCGTGTGGGCCGGGATGGTCGAACAACTCCCTGACGAGGTCTGGAATCGACTCGTCCCACATCCACTCGATGGCGTACATCGTCCCGTCGTCGCGGAGTCGCCGCCCGACTTCGCGGAGGTGCTGGACGTTCCCACCGTGGGCGTTGACGAACACGACGCGGTCGATGCCGTGGTACGCGAGATTCCGCGTCATCGACTCGACGTAGTCGCGAAACTGCGGGGCATCCACCCACATCGTGCCGTGGAACTGGCGATGATGTGGACTCACGCCGACGTTCACCGTGGGTGTACAGAGATGGCCAGTTCGCTCGGTTGCAGCGCGTGCCAACGATTCGGCGATGAGGTGGTCGGTGGCGAGGGGGAGGTGTGGGCCGTGCTGTTCTGTCGAACCCAGTGGGACGACGGCCAGCGACTCTTCTGCGACGTAGTCTCCGAGGTCCGGCCACGTCTGGTCCGCGATGTACATGCACGTCACGACGAAGCGACACGTAAAGAATGTGGACAGTCCGGCGGGGGCCGACGGGAGGTAAGCGTTCTTGGGAGCGAAGTTCGAGGGGAGCTACTTCTCTTGCGAGCGCAGTTCGATGCGGCGAATTTTCCCCGACGACGTCTTCGGGAGTTCGTCGACGAACTCGATTTCGCGCGGGTACTTGTACGGTGCTGTCTCCTGTTTCATGAACTCCTGTAACTCGTCGACGAGTTCGTCGGAGCCTTCGTACCCATCGACGAGGACGACGAACGCTTTGACGATGCTGCCGCGTTCTTCGTGCGGACTCGCAACTGCGGCGGCCTCTGCGACTGCCTCGTGGGAGACGAGTGCGTCTTCGACTTCGAACGGGCCGATACGGTAGCCAGACGAGATGATGATGTCGTCGGCGCGGCCTTCGAAGAAGAAGTAGCCGTCTTCGTCTCGGGAGGCGAGGTCACCCGTCCGGTAGTAGTCGCCAGAGAACGTCTTTTCGTCGAGGTTGGGTTTGTTGTAGTAGCCGTCGAAGATACCGGGACAGCCGACAGGAACGGCGATTTCTCCGATTTCGCCGTCGTCGACTTCGTTCTCGTCTTCGTCGATGATGGTCGTGCCGAGGCCCGGCGTCGGTTTGCCCATGCTGCCGGGTTTCACGTCGATACCGGGGTAGTTCGTGAGGAGCGCCACCGTCTCGGTCTGGCCGTAACCGTCGCGCGGGATGACGTCGAACGCCTCGCGGAACGCCTCGATTGGTTCGCGGTTGAGCGGTTCGCCGGCCGAGAGCACTTCCTTCAGCGCGAGGTCGTACGACCCGAGGTCACGTTGCGCGAACATTCGGTACTGCGTTGGAACAGCACAGAGTCGAGTGACACCCTCTTCTTCCATGAGTTCGAGGAAGGTGTCCGGTTCGAAGTCGCCGCGATAGACGAACTGGGTCGCGCCCGTGGTCAGGCCGACGCCGACGGGACTCCAGAACCACTTCGCCCACCCGGTTCCGGTCGTCGCCCACAGCAGTTCGTCCGAGAGGTCGTCGGCAGCAGTGACGCCCCACCAGTAGGGTGCGTTGATGAGTTCGAAACATCGCATCCAGCGATGGCGGTGGCGGACTGGTTTCGGTTGCCCAGTCGTCCCGGAGGTGTAGTTGATGGACATCCCGTCTTCTGCCCGCAGTTCGGGGCCGTCGTGTTCGTCCGACTCCCCATCGACGAGTTCGGAAAACTCGGTCCACCCGTCTGCGGCACCACCGACGACGACGAAGTTTTCGAGCGGCGTCTCCTCGCGCACGTCGTCGACCATCCCGACGAGCGACTGGTGGACGACGGCGGTCGACGCCTCGCAGTCGTTGGCACGGAACTCGATATCTTTCGGTTTGAGCATCGACGAGCTCGGAACGAGCAGTGCGCCGCGTTTGAGCGCCCCCAGCTGAACGGCGAAGACATCTGGGTGTCGCGGGAGCAGATGGATGACGCGGTCACCTTTGCCGACGCCCATCGATTCGAGCGCGTTCGCGAAGCGGTTCATGTCGCGTCGGAGGTCGTCGTACGTTCGCTCGTCACGGCCACCCTCGTCGTCTCGGAACTTCAGCGCGACGCGGTCACCGAAGGAATCAGCGTGCGATTCGATGACTGCAGGGATGTTGTAATCCTCGGGAATATCCCACTTGAACGATTCCATTTCAGCCTCGTAATCGACTGCCATAACTCGACAGACAAAGCAGACTGTAATAATTGTTCGTCTGGAAAATTAAAAGGTGTCTAACCGCCGTCAGGCAATCGGTGCGCCTTCTTGCGGTCCTTCGTCGGGCGTGGTCATGGTCTCGTCACCCTCGTCGCCGGACTCACCGCGGAGTGCCAGCGCGAACGCGCCGAGCCCGATGAGGAGGACGACGAAGTCGACGATGCCACCGAACGGGACGAAGTCGAGGAGCGCCAGGATGAACAGCCCACCGAAGAGGGCGACCCAGCGGTTCTCGTAGTCCGCGAGCGAGAGCAGCCACGTCCCGAGGACGAGCGCCCCGTAGATGCTCGCGATCCAGAGCACGAGGAGGAATCCAACGCCGCCAGCGAGTGACAGCGGGATACCGATAATCGTCAGGAGCAACAGCACCAGGACGATTGGGATGGCGAAGATGAGGAGGAGTCCGACGCCACCACTCCGGACAGTCTTCTTCGTTCCGAGGCCCGTCACGCGACGAGCGAACGTGGGTGCGACGAGGACGATGAGTGCCCCGAGGACGAAGTTCGCGAGGAGCCAGTAGCCCGTAACCACCCATCCGGGGATGACTGGGCCTTCGAACTGGCCGACTGGGACGCCAAAGACTGGCGGACCGACGAGGTTCAGGTCGTCGACTTGCGTCGCGCCGCCAGCGATGGTCGCTCCGGGGTCGATACTCACCGTCTCCGCATCGTATTCCATCGCTCCACCGATTTGGGCGGCTGGGCCGACGATGAGCGTTTCAGCGCCGACGTTCACGTCGCCAGCGACGGTCCCATCGAGTCGGACTTCGCCACCTGCGGCTTCCAGCGTTCCGCCGATAGTCGCAGTGTCGCGGACGAGGACGGCCCCTCCAGCGACGTTCACGTCACCGTCGATGGCCCCACCGAGCGTCACACTTCCTGCGACCCCTTCGAGCGTTCCAGTTACCGTTCCTGTCTCTGTCACGACGACACTTCCTGCGGCAACTGAGACATCACCGTCTACCGTTCCGGCGATGATAACAGTCCCACCGGTTGCTTCCAAATCGCCGACGTAGGTCTCCCCTTCGTCGATGACGATGGCAGCACCGGCAGGCGCTTGTTGTGCAGTCACCACACCTGCGACAGACCCCACGACGAGGACTGCGAGGAAGATGGCGACGAGTTTGGTTCTACTAAACATCCGAATCACCGAGGCATTGCCTCAGTTTTATGATACAACTCGTGACGGGATAAACTGGCCTATACGGTCTCGAAACGGGAGAATCAGCCGGAATTCGTGAATGTGGGTGGAGGCACATCACCGAACTCTCCGGTTCGTTCACCTTTTTGACCGCTCCCAGTGTGGCATTCGTCATGGAGTATACGACGCTCGGAGACACCGGGATGGAAGTCTCGCGTATCTGCCTCGGCTGTATGAGTTTCGGCACGTCGGACTGGCGTGAGTGGGTGTTAGACGAAGAAGAGGGGCTCGAACTTGTCGACCGCGCAATCGACCTCGGTATCAACTTCTTCGACACCGCGAACCTGTACTCGGCCGGCGAGTCCGAACGCGTCCTCGGGAAGGCACTGGAGGGACGCCGAGACGAGATGGTCGTCGCCTCGAAAGTCTACTTCCAGATGAACGGCGACGACCCGAACTCTGGTGGGCTCTCGCGGAAAGCAATCGAGCAGGAACTCGATAACTCGTTGGACCGTCTCGGGATGGATACGCTCGACCTGTTGCAAATCCACCGCTGGGATTACGACACGCCGATCGAGACGACGATGCGAGCCCTCGACGACGCGATTCGACGCGGAAAAGCCCGATACATCGGTGCGTCGTCGATGTGGGCCCACCAGTTCGCGAAAGCCCAGTACACAGCGGACTCACTCGGCCTCGACCGCTTCGCGACGATGCAGAATCACTACAGCCTGCTCTACCGCGAAGAAGAACGCGAGATGCTTCCGTTCTGCGAGGAGCAAGGCGTCGGCGTCATTCCGTGGTCGCCACTCGCCCGTGGCTATCTCACGCGCCCCCACGAGGAGTTCGAGGCGACGAAACGCGGCGAGACCGACCAACTCGCCAAGGGCCATCCGTACTTCGAAGGTGGCGGCCGTGAAGTGAACGAACGCGTCCAGGAACTCGCTGCCGAAAAAGACGTGAAGATGGCGCAAATTGCGCTCTCGTGGGTGCTCCACAAAGACTGGGTCGATGCGCCAATCGTCGGCACGACGAGCATCGAACACCTCGAAGACGCCGTCGAAGCACTCGACATCAAACTCTCCGACTCCGATATCGAATTTCTCGAAGAGCCCTACGAACCGGTTCGCGTCTCCGGTCACGAATAGGGGAACACACTTTACGCCCCCATCGAGAGAGTCGACCGTGTACACCCAACTCGTCCGAGTCGCACGCGACGACCCCGAGAGCGTACTCCTCGGGTTCGAGTTGGTCCTCGCGGCATCGACGCTTTTCGGCGTTGCGTTGACGCTGGCCTCACCGCTCGTCTCGTGGACAGCGCTCGCAGATATCGGTCTCCCGATTGCGATGGTTGGGATTTCGGTTCTCACCGTCACGTCGTTGCTCGCCGCCTCACGACGAATCGCCCGGCTCGTCACCGGACGTGGCGGCCTGCACATCGAATCGTTCTGGCGGATGCTCGAAGTGCTGTTCGCCTTCCTTGTCACGGGGATCGCCGCACTCGCGATACAGCTCGGTCAGTTCGCACAGACCGTTCCGAACCCACGGGGCGGCGGTGGCGTGTTGGTCGGCCTCTATCTCGCGTTCATCCTCTCGGGCGTCGGCCTCGCGGTCATCGTCTGCCTTCGCGGGATGTGGCGCGTCGTCGACGCGGAACTTCAATCTGCACTCAGTGTGACCTGAGTCTCCCTGCCTGCGTCGAGTCGTTTGACCGCCCGAAGTGCGACGAGTGCGATGGCGACTTCTGCGAATCCGACGACGAGAAACGACGGCAGATAGCCAACCACATCGGCGACGACGCCCCCGACGATGAATCCAGTGAGGAAGCCGAGACTGCCGAACACGTTGAACCCGCCGAGGGCCGCCCCGCGTTCACCTGCCGGCGCGAGGTCGGTCACGAGCGCCATCGTCGCCGGCGCGACCAGCGCGCCGAACACCCCGACGACGACCATCAGTCCTGCTGCCAGTTCGAACGACGGTGCGAGACCGACGGCGACGATAGCGACGCCGTAGAAAATCGACCCGACGACGACCGGCGTGAACCGGCCGATGCGGTCCGAGAGCGACCCGAAGGGGTACTGTAACACCGCAAACGGAACGAAAAAGAGCGCGAGCACTGCGCCCGCGATGGCGGCATCGACGCCGAACGTCTCGCGGAAGTAGAAGACGCCGACGAGCGCGAAGAATCCGGCCGTCATTCGGTCGATGAAGCCGAACGCGTAGGGGATTCCAAACACTGGTCGGGCGACCAACTTCTGTAGAACCTCGCCGATGCTCACTCGGACCGTGTCGGGTGCTCTGTCGGGAACCGTGGCGACGAGGAGTGCCACGCCGACGAGGACGACACTCGCCGCGTACAGCGGTGCCAGCGGGTCCACCGTCGTCAGCCGCCCGCCGACGACAGACCCGAGGGCGGCACCGAGTCCGATGGCGATTCCGGCAGCGCCCATGTTCCGGCCGTTTCCGCCCGCGAGGTCGGCAAGCATCGTAATCGACAGCGAAAATGCGCCGATGGTCATCGCTCCGCCGAAGAGTCGAACGACGAGGGCGACACCAAACGACGTGCCGAGACTCGGAAGCACTGCGAGCACCAGATAACTCGCTGCGCCGCCGAGCGCTCCGAGGACGATGAGCGAGGTTCGTCGGCCGAGCGCGTCAGACGCGGCACCCCACACGCTCGCGAAGGCGACGAACGCGGCGAACTCAGCGACGAGGAACAACATCCCTGCCGAGATGTCGCCACTCCCGCCGAGTGCGGAGACGAGGTCAGAAACGCCCGGATAGAGCAACACCTGGGAGATGAGAACGCCCCAGACAGCGAGCGCGAGTGTCACTCGGTCGCGACGTGTCGAATCCATATACTGCACGTAGAATCGCCGCCAAAATAGCACTGTCTCTGTTGGTTCGCTCTCACGATAGCTATCGAAACGTGTGACGAGGGGGCAACGAAGGGTCGAAGAGGGGCCGACGGCGGGTCGTTAGGCCTCTCGCAGTGCAGTCAGGTCGTCGATAAGCGTCTGTTCGTCGGGCTGGTTCCCGCGATAGGTTCGTTCGACGTAGCCGTCACCGTTGACGAGCATCACCAGCCCGAGGTGGGTGAACATGTAGTTCCCCTCTTCGTTCGGTTCGTTCTTCTGGAAGAAGACGCCGAACTCGTCCTGAACGACAGTCTTCGTCGCTGCTTCGTCTCCGGCCCGGAGGAAGTGCCAGTTGCCGACGTCCATATCGACGTTCATCTGGTCTGCTTCTGTCCGGAAGGCCGCCGCGTCGTCGCGGGCGGGGTCGAACGTGATGGGGTAGAACGCCACGTCGTCCGCGTAGCCTTCGGTAACGGAGTGAATCTGTACCTCTCGGAGCGCGCTGATGAGGACCGGACAGACGGTCATACAGTTCGTAAAGAAGAACGTGTGGAAGTGGGGGACGTCGATGTCGCGGGCGGAGACTTCCGTGCCGTGAATCGGGTCCGTGAGGGTCACGTCAGGAACCTGTTGGCCCCACGCTGGGTACGGCAGGTCCTCACTCGAAACGTCGTTTTCGCGGTCAGGTTTGGCGAGCGAGACGTTCGGATTCCCGCCGCCGAGACAGCCAGCGAGCCCGACTGCCGCGCCTGAACCGACAGCGCGGAGATAGGTTCGTCGCTTCATTGGGGGCTCTTACGGCCAGACAGTAAAATGCCGTTTGGTGTGTGTTTCGAACGTCCAACCGGTGGATTTGGTTCGAGAACCGAACCACTATCGCACGCGAACATCAGAACGGACTTGGCTGAGAAGTCCTTAGCCGGCGTATGTTCGAGGGGTCGCCGTCCCGCAGAGAGTTCCTGAAGGCCGCCGTCGCAACAGGCGGGGCCGCGGCGCTATCGGCCTGCCTCGACAACGCACCGGAGGCACCAGTTCCATCGGGAACCGACGACTTCGACGCGCTGCCTGCGAGTCAGCACGCGTGGAACGACGCCTGTCAGTCCGACGAGTACGGGAACCTCGAGATGCCTCGCCATCAGATTCTCCTCTACGTCGAGTTGACGCGTGACGGCCCACCGACAGCGTCCGACCGTTCGACAGTCGAAGCAGCGTTTCGCGTCCTCGACAGAGCGTACGAACGGAGTCACGAAGGGTTGCTCTGGTCGGTTGGCTACTCACCACGGTACTTCGAGCGATTCGACGACCCGCTTCCAGCGTCCATCGACCTGCCCGAACCGCGCGCACTCTCACCGTTCGAAACGCCTGAGTTCGATAGACAGGACGCACTCATTCACCTCGCATCGGACCGCGCAGACGTGGTTCTCGAAGCTGAACAGGCACTCTTCGGCGACGTGGACACGGCAAACGGCATCCAGGTCGACGCCGACCTCTCGGGTGTGTTCTCGGTTGGGTCGCGACGAACCGGATTCGTCGGTGCTGGCCTTCCGGCAGAACATCAGTCGGATATCAACGGCATCCCGGACGGAAACCCGGTCCCGGATGAGTCACCGCTGTTCATGGGGTTCAAAGCCGGATTCGCCAAGAATCAGGCGACAGAGGAGTACGTCACCATCTCCGATGGCCCGTTCGCCGGCGGCACGACGAAACACGTCGCCACCATCCGCCAGCGACTCGCCGACTGGTACGACGAAGAAGACCAGTATCACCGCGTCATGAAGCTGTTCTCGCCGGGGCACGCCGAACAGGGACTGGTCGACGGTATCGGTGCGAACCTCGGCGACGACAGCGGTATCGATTCGATGCTCGACCGAATCAGAGACGACGCCGAGCAGTTTGGACACGTCGGCCACGCCCAGAAGGCGGCCCGTGCCAACCGCGACGAAGATGGAAACGTCAAACTGCTTCGTCGGCACTTCGAATCGACCGACGACGGCATCGCAAGCCTCCATTTCCCATCCCTACAACGCGGTATCTCGGAGTTCGAAGCAGTTCGCGAAGCGATGAACGGCACCGACCTGACCGACATTCCGACGATTCGCCAACGGGTGAGCAACGGCATCCTCGAATATCTCTTCGTCAAGCACCGCGGCAACTTCCTCGTTCCACCGCGGCGGATTCGGTCGGTGCCGACGCCGGCGGGTGACGCGCCCGAAGACGTTTAGAGACGCTCCGGCTATTCTCTGCAACGACGATGGTACTCGTCCAACTCGGACCCGAACTTTCGACCCGCCTCGTTCAGTTCGTCCTCGCACTCGTCTTCATGTTCGGCGCGGTCCCTGCAGCCTATTTACTCGGGAAACTGTTCGACCGGTTCGTCTAACAGAACGGAGAGAAGGTACCTCGCCGGTCAGACGTACCCGAGGAACGACAATGAGAGCCCGATTTGCCAGAGTCCGGCGGCAATCATCACGATAGCAGCGACTTTCTGCACCGAGCCAACGTATCCCGATAGCGACCGTATTCGGTCGCCACCGAGCGCGGCCAACACGGTGACGATTGCGAGCGGAAGGGCCGCCGCAGCAGCGTACACACCGAGGGAGATGGCCGCCTGGGCCGTCGGCAGCGCCAACGACTGGGCGACGACCCCAAGGAAGATCGGAACGACGCATCCAGCGGCGGCGAGGCCGTAGACTGCACCGAAGATGCCGAATCCAGTCACAGACGACCGATACTCGGGGAGAACGACGTGGAGACTCGGTGCTCGCCCGGAGAACATGAGGAGGCCGAAGACGACGAGTGCGCCGCCGACGAGTGGTTCGAGGAGTGCAAGGTGTGACGCGAGACGACTACTCACGAGTGTAAGGACGCCACCGACTGCCGCGAGGACGACGAGAGCAGCGAGCGACGCCACAGACCCACGGGTGACTGCCCCACTCAGGTCAGCATCTTCACGAGAGAGATAGTAGCCAACGTAGCCCGGAAGCAGTGGATACGCACAAGGGGCGAAGAACGTCGCGACGCCTGCACTCAGTGCGAACGCCACCGTACCGGCAAACGCAGGGTCGAAGCCGAGCATCAGCGAACGTCCACGATTGCATCGCGGAGATTTGCTTCGCTCGCGAGTCCGCGATGGGTCCACGTTATCTCTCCAGCAGCGTCGAAGACGACGAGATACGGGAGCCCGCCCGCGCGGACTGCACGCATCAGTCGACTTTCTGGGTCGTGGCCGAGAGTCCAGTTACCCTCGTTTTCAGTCCACCAGCCACGGATGTCGTCGATGGTGAGTCCACCGCCGAGTCGTTCGTTCGTCACGGAGACGAAGGCCACGTCGGCACCGAACTCCTCGTGGAGGCTCCGCAGTGACTCCATCTGTGCGACACACGGTGCACACCACGTCGCAAAGAGGTCGACAACGGTGGGCGTCCCCTCGACTGGGACGCGAATCTCGCCCGCTGACGACCCTTGTGCATCGATGGTCTCGACGACAAGCGGGAGGTCGCCCGATTCCGACGAGTCCGGCGACTGCTCTGGCATCTCAGTCGTCTCTCCATCGGCGACGGAGCCTGATGTACTGCCACTGAGACACCCAGCGAGCCCGGTGAGACCAGCGCCTGCGAGGATTCCGAGTGCGTCGCGCCTGTTCACGTACCACCACTCCGAGAGACCACAGGAGATTGTCGCATCGCTCTCATACGTACCCATAGGTAAATCTCGACCTATAGAAGCGCTGGTGTCGTGCGTGAATCATGCGCGAGAGGTGGTGTGCGAATCGAATCCCGGTTAGCGAGCGTTCTCGATGGCGGATTCGATGGCGTCCCACGTCGCGTTGACCTGTTGGCCGTCGACGAGGACGGTCGGTGTGCCACGGAATCCGCGTTCGTCGACGGCGTCTGACCGCTCTGCTTCGAGGAGGGGACGGTATCGCTCACGGGAGGCAGCAGCGGCGATAGAACAGCCATCGAGTCCAGCGTCGTTTGCGAACGTCTGCAGCGTCGACAGCTTCTCTTCTGCGTCGCCTTGCCGGAATCTCGACTGGTTCTCGTAGAGCGTATGTGCGAACTCGAAGAACGTCTCGTCGTCTGCTTCGGTCTGAACCTGCCGGGCACCAGAGGCACCTTTCCACGACAACCATTCGTCGACGGGAATCGGAAGGTCGTGGTGACGATACTGGACGATTCCCTCGTCGACGTAGGTCGACTGGATTTTCGGGAGGACGTCGAGGCTGAACGTCGCACAGTGAGGACACGCAAAGTCTTCCCACCCGTCGACGACGACGGCGGCGTCGTCTGGGCCAATCGCTGGAGCAGGGAGGGAGTCGATCGTCTCTCGTTGGGGGACATCACAGTCGAGGGAGTCGACGGCACCGCCACCGGAACCACCGAGACAACCTGCGGTTCCGAGCGTCAACGCACCGGCAGCGGCGGCGAGATACGCGCGTCGAGTCTGTCGCATAGTTAGTTGAAAGGGAGGTGCCATACTTAGACTCACCGGGGCACGGAGACAGTGGGTGGCTCACGGAGAACGGCACCACTTATGTACTAGAACGCATCCTGTTGGTCGTGCCAACCGTCCGCTTCCGCGGCCAGGAGATCACGTGCGAACGGGGGGCTGTCCTCCGAGACGTACTTCGAGCGGCTGGTGAATCGCCGCACAACGGACACTCGACGTGGTTCAACTGCCGTGGTGGAGGGTCCTGTGGGACCTGTGCTGTCTGGGTCGAAGGCCCCGTCACCTATCGGACCAAAAAAGAGCGGTTGCGACTGCGGTTGCCCCCGCACGACCCCGATTCGGGACTCAGACTCGCGTGCCAGACGCTCGTACTGGGGGACCTCACCGTGGAGAAATATCCGGGCTTTTGGGGCCAACACGTCGATGCGGACTCGGACGAATAAGCTGCAGGTGCGGTGTCGAGACGGAGATAGACGGAACCGAACTCAGCTGTCTTTGACGTGGTCGAACCACGCTCGAAGGTCCGAACGGTCACGAGTATCAGCCGGGATGTCGTCGATAGAGAACCACTTTGCAGCAGAGACTTCCCCCTCGGGGTCGTCGGCAACGGGCGTCGAACTGTCGGCGGCGCGGGCCTGATAAATCGGCATGATACCCCACGTCTGGTGGCCGTCACACCAGATGTCGACTCTGGTCGCCATCGCGAGCCCGTTGTACGTTGCTGTGATTCCTGCTTCTTCGGCGAGTTCGCGTCGGGCAGCCGCTTGGAAGCTCTCGCCGTCGTCGACGCCGCCGCCGGGAAGAACCCACATATCGACGCCCTCGTGTCGAACGAGGAGGATTTCGTCGTCAGCACGTCGGACGAGCGTGTGAGACCCGTAGGGTGTCCCACTCGCCTTCACGCGCAACGCGAGTGTCCGGAACCGGTCGCGAGAAACGCGTCGTGTGTGGACCGGTTCGAGGAAGTCAGTGTGCGTCCGCTGAAGGCGGTGATACGTCTGTTCGGCCCGCTGTCGTGCCTGGTCGGCAAGGAACCACAGATTGTCGACCGTCATCCGATTCCGTCAGGCGGTCGGTTCGCGAGCGGACAGCTCAGCATACGTGCTCATTGGAGTGGCGTCACTAATCGCCTTCGACACGGGACAAAGACGCTGCTAGCTGGGTCTGGTCACGGAGTCGCTGCGACGCACGAGGGAGGCGTCGCGGCCAACCATCGCCCTTTTATTCGACGGGACGGAACCTGTGGCTATGAGCTTCGAGAAAGACGACAAAGTCGTTCTGCACGACCAGCACAGCGAGTTCGATGGCGAGACCGGGACGGTCACGCAGGTCATCGAGAGCATGTTCGGAGAACCGACCTACACCATCAGCTTCGACGAAGGGCAGGAAGTCGGCATCGCCGCGAACCAGCTCGAAGCAGTCGACGCAGACGACGCAGACGAAGAGTAAGTCGACCACACCGCCGCCTCCGAAAAGACCCCTACAATGCCACGCGTCCCGTTTCACTACATCGACCTCCGAACGTTCTGTTACGAGACAGAAGACGAAAAGCGGGTCGAGGAGGCGCTTCGGACCTTCCTCCCCGACGACTTCGAGGTAGACCGAATGGAGAGCACCGGCCACCACGGCGACCGAATCGTCGTCTTCTCGGCACGTGCCGAGCGGGCCGACGAGATTCGACATATCCTCTCGAAGATTCGGGAACTCCCTGATTTCGACCGACTCCTCGACGAACTCGACGAACGAGTCACCGACAACACCGAGTTCTTCTTGCGACTCGACAAGCAGGCGGCGTTCAAAGGCGAGGCACGTCGTGGCGGTGGCGTCACACTCCGAGCGAAGGTCGAAGCCTATCCTGCGAAGAAAGCGGCGGCCGTGAAGAATGCTCGACAAGCACTGCTTGGCGACGAGTAAGTCGCGGCGGCTCTCACGCCCGACGCACTACTCGTCTTTCCACTTGATAGAACAGCCCTGCGAGGGATACTCCTCGATGGGGATCTCGTCACCCGCGAGCAGCGCCTCGACGGCCGCTCGCATCTCGTATTCCGAGACTTCGTCATCGGGACTCATCGCGTCGTCGATGCGAGAGTGGAACGCGAGTTCGAACGCGTCGCCTGTGTTCTCGAAGAGGAACGGGTCCGGCGTACAAACCGCACCGTACGACGCCGCGACGTCCTGTGATTCGTCGTACAGATAGGCCGTGTACTGAATCGTCCCGTCAGCGACGAGTTCTTTCATCCGGTCGAAGGAGTCGTCGGGGTACGATTCGGCATCGTTCGGATTGATGCCGACGACGGCCAGGTCGTCGTACGACGATGCGAGGTGGTTCAGTTCGTCGAACTTTGCTTTCGCGTACGGACAGTGATTACACGTAAAGACGACGAGGAGCGCGTCGTACTCCGCGAACGACTCCAGCGAGTAGGTTTCACCGTCGGTTCCTGGAAGCTCGAAATCGGGGGCGTCGTCGCCGGTTTCGAGTTCAGAGTCGGATTCGAGCAGTACCATGAACCGGTGTTAGCCCGCGAGAGACAAAAACCGTTGGCCCGCGGAATCCACTACTCGTCGGCAGGAACCGAACAAGAGTCATTCGACAGAGACGAGGAAGACGGCGAGCACTGCAAAGCCGATGCCTGCTGCTTTTCGAATCGTGACGGGTTCGCCGAGGGCGACGATACCGACGAGCGACGAGATCGCGAGAAACATCCCGAATATCGGAGCGACGATAGAGACGGGGCCGAGCGCTAACGCCCGATAGTACGAGAGGATGCCCACGGCCAGACAGACGCCTGCAAGGAGAACGTACGGAAGCTTCGAACTGACGATGGAGTCCGAAATGCTCTGTCCAGAGACGACGACGACGCCGAGTGTGATGACGACGAGGATGCTGTTCGCGACGAGTGCAGCCACGTCACTCGGGATCTTCGCCTGTCCAGTCGTTGCGACTTTCATCAACGGTGCAACGAGAGAGTACGCACCGAGCGCGATGACGGCCCACGAGAGATAGTTCACAGCGAGTTCACCATTCCAGTACCGGGTGCGAACTGTGTATAGGGTTACGGTTCAGAACCGTCAGCAGGCTATAAGTGGTCAATCAGGTTCTAATATCAGAGAGTACAGCCAAAGTGTCTTCAATAGATGGAAATGAGCATAGATTTATCAAGTAATATCGCATATGTGTAGACATGTCCCAGGAAGTATCCCCCTCGGTCATTGCACACACGTGGGACGACCCGACTTGCTGCCCGTTTTGCCTCGCTGAACTGACGAGTGCAGGTGCTGGCTTCATCGACCACATCGACGAGAGTCCAATCTGCCGGCAAGGGTTCGGCATGTGGCGTGAGTCAGTCGCTGACGACGTCGCCGGCGAGTGGTCCGGCTAAGTTACGACTGCGCTGTGAGTGGTGACTTTTTCAAAAAGAAACGTGGTTACTCGGGAGTGACACCGAGTTGCGACAGCATCGTCATTATATCCGTGCTGTTCCACTCTTCGACGACGAGTCCGCCTTCGAAGCGCATCTCCACGACGCCCCACGTGTCTATCTTCCGGTGAGTCGGAGGAATGTCTCCACGTACGCTACGGAGTGTTCCGTCGTGCGTGCCTGAGAGGTGATACCGTCCATAGACGACATCGTCTCGTGCTGCGACGTCGAACAGTTCGACGTGGAAGTCAGAGAACGCGTCGTGATACTTCTGGGCCCACTCCTTGACCGCCTGCGTTCCCACGACCCCTTCCGGTTCCGAGAACGCGTGTGCTTCGGCTAACGGGTCGTATTCCTCGTCTACGACGTCGTAATTTCGCTTGTTCCACAGTTCTTCAGCGATACGAATACACGACTCTCGGTTCTGTTGTTCCTGTTCGGATGTTGCTGCCATCTCTATCACCGTCTGCGTGTACGCTCGGTAGTGACATAGTAATGAATTCTTGTTGTCATGAGCGTCTTCGACGGAACGAACGGCGAACCGGATACCAAACCGACTGCACACCTGAAGCAGACTGTGAGCTGTCGGACACCGACGTTAGTCGCTCACAGTGGCCTCCGGGGTTCGCGCCGACCCGTCGACGCGTCCGAGAAGCCACTGTGTGAGGACGAGCGAGGCGACGCCGAGGATGGCGACGACGCCGAAGGCAACGCGGACGCTTGCGAAGTCGATGAGCGCACCGAACGCGGGTGGAGAGACAGCACCGCCGAGTGAGATGCCGATAGTGACGACGGCAAAGTTCTTGCCGAGGTCACTTCGCTCTGACAATCGGTCTGCGAGCGTCGAGCGTGCCGGTCGAGAGACACTGATGGTGCCGCTAAACGGCAGTATCAACACGAGCAGTGCGAGTGGAAGCATCCCACTGGCGAGGACGGCCGCCAGTCCGGCAAGCGCCGCGTAGCCGCCGAGTGCGACGTCGCCGGGGCCGATGCGGTCAGTGAGCGACCCACCGAGGAGGATGAACCCCGCACCGACCACGAGCATCCCCGACACGAGGATGTTGGCTGTTCCCGGCGCGAGGCCATAGCCACTCGAAAGGAGTTGTGGAGAGTAGGTTCTGATACACCACGCGGCCGACGCTGTGAGAAACGAGAGGAGTGCGAGCCCCATCAACCCGGACGACCGAACGAGTTCGACCGCCCCACGGCGTACCCCTCCCAGCGATGGTCGACTGGTCGGTTTGTCCGATTCTGCTGGCTGCGCAATTGCCGCGGGCAAGCCGCGAGCGACCGGAAGCGCGACGAGTGCAAATCCTGCGCCGAGGATGGCGACGATTCCAATGACCCAGCGCCAGTCGAGGCCGAGGGCACTCGTTCCGGCGGCGATGGCGTACGGAACGGCGAATCCGAGCGAGCCGCCGAGTGCGTGGAGCGAGTAGGCACGGCCACGGTTCGTCTCCGAAGACGCCGTCGCGAGCAGTGGATAATGCGCAGGATGGTGCCCTGCGATTCCGACCCCGAGCAGCGCCTGTGAGGCCAGAAGCCAGCCATACGAGGGGGCCATGGCAGTCGCGGCGATGCCGAGTGTGCCGAAGACGAGCGAGATCGCGAGGACCGTCGTCCGACTCTTCGTATCGGAGATGTAGCCAAATGGAAGTTGTAAGAGCGTCACGACCGCCCCTTGAACACCGATGGCCAGTCCGACGGCGGCGATGCTCACGTCGAACTCCGCGGCGACGACGCCGATGACTGGCGCGAGGGCGACCAAATATGCGTGGTTGACGACGTGAGACCCCGCGACGAGACTCACAACTCGACGCTCCTGCGTATCCGTCACAGGGGAGTATGCAAAGTCAGTGGTCAAAAACACGCCGTCTGCGGCCAAACAGGCACCACCGTTTCCGAATCTTGTTCGTCAGCAGGTATGCTCGCCAGCAGGTATCTCTTGCTCGCCAGCGGGTGTCTAGTAGCGTCGTGCGCGGCGCTCGCCGCCGAGTCGCGCACCCAGCCACAGGCTTGCGAACGTGTCGAAGAAGTTGGTACCGGTATCGACGAGTTCCCGTTCGATATCGAACGTCCGACACTGGTCGTCGATGGCATCGAGATGGGCCTGCAGTCGTTCGTCGTATCGCTTTGCGGCCGTGCCTCCGAAGTACGTGCGTCGAATGGCGTCTGATTCAGGGTCTTCGAAGATCGCATCTCCCGTCGTCGTCGGACCGAGTTCTTCCGGGGTCAACAGCTGCGCGACGAGAACGTCGTTTCGGGCGAGCGCGCCAAGCCCATCGGCAACGTCCTCTGGGTCGAACAGCAAATCACTGATGACCAAGACGAGCGACCGGGAGTGAATCGTATCCGCGTACGATTCGAGTGCTGCTTTGAAGTCGCCGTCACCGGACGGCGTCGTCTCGTTGAGCGTGTCGACGAGTCGGAGCACCTCACCCTGTGTCGATGTGTCCGTGTCGAGGCGGGTCGGGCTCTCGTCGATGAGTGAGAATCGGAAGTTGTTGTGGTCTTCGGCGGTCAGGTGACAGAATCCCAGTCCGAGTTTCGCCCCGTACTCGAACTTGTTCTGGTCGCCGTCGCCGAAGCCCATCGACGCCGTCGCGTCGAGGAGAACGTGAACAGTCAGGTTTCGCTCCGCCTCGAACCGTTTGATGAACAGTTCTTCCGTTCGGGCGTACACACGCCAGTCGATGAGACGTGGGTCGTCACCGGGAACGTACCGCCGGTAGTCACTGAACGTGAGCCCTTCACCGACGTCCTGTGACCGCTGGTCGCCTTCTATCGGCGCGTTCGACGCGCGTTTGAGTGAGGTGTCGAATCTGTCGAGTTCGTCGAGAAAGTCGGGGTCTATCATTCGAGGAGACGTGCGACGACATCGTCGGGTGTGAGGCCCTCGCGTTCTGCCCGGAAGTCGAGGATGATGCGGTGGCGAATGACCGGTGCCGCCATCTCGACGACGTCGTCCCACGAGACGTGTGACCGACCGTTGACGAACGCCCGTGCCTTCGCCGCGAGGACGAGCGCCATGCTCGCTCTGGGACTGGCACCGAACTCGATTGCCTCGTCTTCGCGCGTCCGCCGAACCAGCTCGATAACACCGTCTCGGATGTCGTCTGCGATGGGGACTTGCCGGACGAGTTGCTGTGCTGCCAGCAGGTGCTCTTGGGAGAAGACACGCTCGACGTCGGGGAGTCGTTCACCTTCGGCGTACTTCTTGACGATGGTTCGCTCGTCGTCGAACGACGGGTAGTCGACGACGATTTTCATCAGGAAGCGGTCGGTCTGTGCTTCCGGAAGCGGATACGTCCCGCCCTGGTCGATGGGGTTCTGCGTCGCAAGCACGAAGAACGGTTTCGGGAGTGTGTAGGTCTTCCCAGCAGCAGTCACCTGCTTTTCCTGCATCGCTTCGAGCAGGGCAGACTGCGTCTTCGGCGTCGCACGGTTGATTTCGTCGGCGAGAATGACGTTCGCGAAGATTGGCCCGCGCTCGAAGACGAAATCACGCCCGTCTTCGGTCTCGCGGAGTATCTCGGTGCCGGTGATGTCCGACGGCATCAGGTCCGGCGTGTTCTGGATACGCGAAAATTGCAAGTCGGTCGCTTCTGCGAGCGTCCGAACGAGCGTCGTCTTTCCGAGACCTGGATTCGATTCGAGGAGGGCGTTCCCGTCGCAGAGGATACAGACGAGGAGTCGTTCGACGACTTCGTCCTGGCCGATGATTCGTTTTTCCACTTCGTCTCTGACGGCCGCGACGCTCGCTTGGAGGTCTTCGATGGCCAAATCGCCACGTTGGGAGTCTGAGCCACCGTCGGTCGATAGCGTCGAGTCTGCGTCGTCTCTGGCGGTCGTGTTGTGTGTATCAGTCATCTTCTTGTTCACGTATTTTGAGCGTGTAGTCGCGAATCAGTTCGGCCTCTTCGAGAGTCTCGTCAGCGAGGTAGCCGGCGCGCTGGCTTTCGACACCGGAATCACCGCCGAACCCACTCGAATCGTAGGCCTCGGCGGACGAACTCGGCCCATCGCCACTCCCGGACACCGACGAGAGTGTGGCGTTCAACTCCTCTGACCCGGCGGTGACGTCTTCGGGGTCGCCGAGGATTGCGCTCCCGTTTTGGAGTTCTGTCGTCTCGTCTCGGCCGTCGAAGTCGTCGTTCCCGTTCGACCCGTTTCCGTTGAGAACGTCGATCTGGAGGTCTGAAACCGCAATTTGAACGCTTGCGACGGAGAGCAACAGCGCGAACAGGAGGGTCACGAAGAGTCGTCGTGTCGGCAGCAACTCCTGAGACGACGTCGATTTCAGGCGGTCGAGTACGTCGTCGTAGAGGGCGAGCGTCATCTTCGAACTGCCGTCGGTCTTGACCGTGTCACGAGCGGTTCGAAGCGCTTCGGCCACAGATGGGTTCACCTGCTCGAACTGTTCGATTGGTGGTCGCTCCATCCTGACTGCGTATTCGAGGACGCCGACGACGAGACCGACCACGAGCGCAAGCGGAACGGCCACGTGAACCGTCGCCGTGGATTCCACGCCGGGGAGTCGAGAGAGTGGGACGAACTCGTCGAACGGAAGCGTGACGAGCCGTATCACGACGTTCGTCAACAGCGCCGCGATTGCGGCATCGACGACGCTCGACACGAGCGCAGCTTTCTGGACTTCGCGTCGAACCTCGGTGACGGCGGCGGCCATCTCGCTGTCGCGGTCGGTCTCTCTCGCTGTTCGAGCGTCAGCGGACTTGTCGGTAGCGGAGGTGTTAGACGCCATCACATGCTGGGGGTTTGTCGCCCTCGATTGCGGAACACGCGTCTTCGAGGTCGGATTCGAGTCGGTTTACGTCACTTCGGAGGTCGGCGAGTTCCTGTTCGAGACTGTCCACGTCCGTCTCGAGGTTCCGAATCTGGAGTTCGAGGTCGTTGTTCGCGTCGTCGAGTTCGTCGTTAATCTCTTCGAGATTCTCGAGTTCGTCTTCGAGGCGCGCCTGAATCAACTCGCGGTCGTTGAGGTCGGCGACGAGCGCATCGATACGGTTCCGCGACTGACGGAGTTGGTCTTCAGTGTCGGCGAGTCGTGCGCGGGTGTCTGCCAACTCGGTCTGGGTCGCGTCGAGTCGTGCCTCGGTCGCTTCGAGATTGTTCGAGACCTGTGCGACGTCACCTTGCGTCCGTTCGAGTGAACTGTTCAGTTCGTCCAGTTCCGAGTTGGCCGACGAGAGGTCCTGTCTCGTCTGTGAGAGGTCGGACTCCAGTGCCTCGTTTTGCTCTCGCAACTGTTCGTTCTGGTCGTCGAGGGAGTCGACTGAGTACTGGAAGAACATCGTCGCACCGACAGTTCCTGCGGTGAGGAGGACGACGAGGGCGACGAGACCGATATTCAGGGACCGACCGATGGAACTCATATCAAACCACCTTCACTTTGAGTTCGCCCCCGATACACTTGAACTCGCCGGAGAAGCACCTCTCCGAGGTAGACGAGGAAGGCGATGAGGACGAAATAGACCGCCCATTCGTCGCGGACAGGTTTCACACCTGCTGCATTGTCGCGGGCAGACGTGGCTATTTCGGCGGCATCGTCGGGGCCGTACAGACGGCCGCCAGTATCTGCGACGGCCGCGTCGAGTGCAGTCGAGGTGCCGAACCCGCCGTATTCGGCCGGGTAGTTGACCGCGAACTCGGTGTCGAGAACGTCTCTGTACCCCTGTTCGGTGGGGACGACAGTCGCTTCGTACGTCCCAGGCCCGACCGCCGAAAACGACAGATTCCCCGTCTCCTCGGGTCGACTCTCGCCGCGATAGACGACGGTCACGGCCGACCCGACGCGGGTGTCACGCACGTCGGTCACGCCTTCTGCTTTCCGCTCAGGGTCACCGATGACGAAGTTCGTCGATTTCGTCAGCAACAACGAATCCGGGCGGGTGAGGAGGCCATCGAGTGACCCATCGTTGCCGAACGTGGTAATCGTCGCCACACGTCCGAGGCCGTACCGCCACGTCGCCACGGCAGGAGTTCCATCGTCCGCTGCGACGAGGAAGTTTGCACCGCGTCTGATGGCGACGTCGTTGACGTTCCCGGGGTTCGTCGTCAACTCGACGCCGGCGGTGACGAAGTCGTTCTGGTTGACGATGGTCAGGCCGTCGCCGGCGTACTGGCGACTCGCACCACCGAAGAGGATTCGAAGTCGGTTGGTCTCGTCTGCGCGGAGATAGTTCCCACCCGACGCCTGCGCGATTGCACGGAGCGTCTCTTCGTTCGGACTCGGGCCGGTCCCGATGGTGATGACGCGGACACCGTTCCGGCCGAGTTGGTCTGCCACGGAGGCAGCGTCTTCGAACCGGTCGTGTCCGTCACTGATGAGGATAATCGTCCCCTGTCGGTTTCCGAGTTGTTGTGCCGCACCTCTGAGGCCGACGGCGATATCGGTCGCACCACCGGATTCGAGGCGGCGGATGAGGTCGGCAGTCGACTCACGGTTCGTGCCGAGTGGTTGGAGCGGCGAAACCTCGTATGCGAGGTAGTTGAAGCCGACGATGCCGACCTGATTTTCGTCACCGAGTTGGTCGAGTGCGGTGAGTGCGACGCTCTTTTGGACGCGCATGCCGCTTTCGGCGCTGCCGGAGACGTCGATGGCGAAGACGAGGTTCGTCGTCTGTTCCGCACCTTCGCCGGTCGTAACCGGGAGCATCGACGCGAGACTCGACCCGTCGTAGTCGCCGTTTTCGAACGAGTTACGACCACCGACGACGAGCAGTCCGCCGCCGTCGATGACGAACCGCTGGAGGGTATCGATGTCGCCGACGTCGTCGACGTCCATATCCTGGAGCACGACGGCGTGGTACCGCGAGAGGTCCGAAGGAACGCGGTCTGCCGTGTCGACCTCGTACAGTTCCGAGAGGTAGTCGCGGAACGGATAGTCGCCCCGCGAGATGTACAGCACTCTCGGCGGTTCGACGACGCGGACAGATTTGTAGTAGACGTTGTTTCGGTCGTACTCGTCGGTCCCGTCGATACGGGCGGTGATTCGGTGCACACCAGTCGTCTCGAACGTCTTGATGAACTCGACGTTGGCCGGCGACTGAACCATCTCTCGTGCCACTTCCTCGCCATCGATTTCGATGACCATCTCGACAGTCGTCGCCTCGTCCGGAGAGACGCCGTCGACACGTGCGAGGAAGGCGTTTTCGACGCCCGCGCTGGTCTTCGCTGGTCCATTGATAGTGACGTACTGCTCGGCATCGTCTGCCGACAGTGGGACCGCGTTGACTGTCGCGTTCAGGTCACGGGCTAACGTCGCAGCGGAGGCCAGTGACCGCCCTCGCGTCACCTGCCCGTCAGAGACGATGACGACGGTCCCGTCCGGTCGGAGGTTCGCCGCCAGTGCATCGCCGAGTGCGGATTCGTCGCCCCGGGCGATAGTAGAGACGGTGACTGGAATCCCCTCGGCTTCGATATCGCTGGCGAGGGTCGACGCCGTGAACGACGAGACGGCCATACTGTCAGACTCGTCGACGAGGAGTGTCACTCGCGGGTCGCCGTCCGTCTGTCGCGTCATCACAGTGTACGGTCCCGCTGCGGCGACGACCAACAGCAGTACCACGACGACCCGAGACGCGAGCAAGAGGCGTCTCGACCGCGTCCCTGCGGTTCCGGTCGCCCCGCGGAAGATGAGCGCCCACACGAGGACGACGACGATCGGAACGGCGACGAGAAGCAGTGGTCGTTCCAGACCGACCGTGATGTCGCCGAGTTCGGTCGTCCACACGAGCGGCGTCATCAGAGGTCACCTCGTCGCCGCAGATAGACGAGTTCGACGAGCGTGATACCGAGCACGATGAAGACCACCCACTCGGTCAAGGCGTCTGGAACGAGTCGTTCTTCGACTCGCGTGGGGAACCCCGCGGGTGCGTTTTCGCCCGACAACGGTGGTGCGACGACGTCAGACTCGGATTCGCTGAGGAGTGATGCGGCGTACCGTTGGTCGCCGACAGTGTAGAATCCGGCATCGGAGAGTCGAACTTCTGGTCCGGTCGTCGTCCCAGTCGGCGTCTCGACGGTCTGGTTCGGGCCAACGACGAGCGTGCCGCCAGTCGGTCGGTTCAACTCACTGAGCGTCGAGCGCCCGGCGAGGTAGAAGACCGTCCGCTTCCAGAACACGGGATACTGGTAGTTGTATTTGAACGCCGACTGGTCTTCGATGAAGCCGTAATAGACGAGTCGCCCCGGCCCGCGCTCCGAGATGGCGAGCAGTGAGGTTCCGTCGCTCGCCGTCACTAACGACGTTCCTTCCTCGAGGTCACCGACGACGTACTCGGTCGGTGGCGGGAAGGTTATCCCTCGGGTGAGTTCGTGGTCTTCGATCGACCGAATCGTCGGCGTCGTGTCGATTCGGTCCTGTGGGACGAGGAGGAGCGACCCGTACGCTGGGCCGTCTTCTTGCGCCTGAATCGCCACGCCGCCGCCGTCTTCGAGGAGTTCAGTGCCGGCGTCGACGTTACTCGCGAGCAACCGCTCTGGGTTCACGTTGCTGTAGATGATGACGTCGTACGGTTCGGTGATACTGGTCGGCGGGGTGTCGACTGTGAGCGACACTTCGGGAATGACCGAGAGCGCTGCCGTGAGGAACTGGTTCTCGTCGTTCGTCAGGACGAGCACGTCTATCGATTCGTCTTCAGGCGCGGCGACGTACAACGTATCGTCGAGTGCGAACGCATCCTCTGTCGTCAACGAGAGGCGTCCACCGCCCGGCGGGACTGGCAACGTCGCTGTGCCAACGTCTCTCGGACCGAGTTGGAGTTGGCGACTGCTGCCGCCGAGTGTGACCCGACGTGTGGCCGGGGTGTCACCGTAGTTTTTCACGGTCACCGTGACGTTCGTCCCGGAGAAACTCCGGTCGACGATGCCGACGTTACCAGCGCCACCGCCATCGTGTTGCTGCAGTTCGACGACGAGCCCGCGCGCACGGGCTTCACGCACCGCGTCTGCCCATGGAGAATCGTCTGCGAAGTCGCTGAGGACGACGATACGGGCATCTTCGCCTGCGATAGACGTTGCCGCAGTAATCGCTGAACGGAGGTCACCCGGCATGGCAGACACACGGAGTTGGTCGAGGGCGAGTCGTGCGTCGGTTGCGCTCCCCCGTGTGACGACCACGTCCGCACTCGCGCCAGCGGCGACGACTGAGGTGGTGTCGGTCACTTCGTCGCGTGCAGCACTCAGTGCGTGGTCGAACCGTGTTCCGCCGTTGTCGCGGACAGCCATACTCGCGCTGGTATCGACGACCAGCACCGTCTCACTGATCGTCTCCGACTCCGGCACGAGCACGTACGGTGTCGCGAGCGACCCGACGAGTGCGACGATAGCGAGCAGTTGGATGACCAACAGGACACTGCGGAGGAGGCGGTCGAAAAGCGGGTTCGATGCGTTTCGTCCCGCTGTTTCGATGAGAAACTGGTAGGTCGGAAGCGTCCGGCGGACCGGTTCCGGACGCAACAGATAGAGGACGATAAGTGGCACTACACCCAGGAGGCCCAGAAGGCCGAGGGGAGACAAGAAGAACTCTTCGAGGACCATGCTCAACTGTTGTTCCCTACGAGTATGGATGTTTCTCTGATTGACATGTTCGCGTGACTGTCAGTAGCTCTGCCACGAACGAGCGCCAGAATAGTATGTTGGTGCATTTTCGTGTCAATCGTACTTACGTCATTGCATAACAATGCTCTTGAATCATAACACGACAACATTTTATGCTCTAAAGTTATTTTCCCGAGTACGATGGGAACTGATAGTTACACGCCACGGTCGTTCGACGACCTCTCGCCTGACGAGCGCCCAACCGTTCTGCAGGCGCTCATTCCGGTCGTCGGACTCGTCGCGTTCCTCGGCGTCGGGTCGGCACTGTTGAAACTCGACCCGCACATTCCACTCATCTGGAGTATCGCACTCGTCGGACTCCTCGGACGCTACGTCTGGGGCTACACGTGGTCCGACCTCTTCGACGGCATCGAACGAAGTCTGTCGATGGGACTGCAGGCGGTTCTCATCCTGTTTACCATCTACGGCGTCGTCGCGACGTGGGTCTCTGCAGGGACGATTCCCACGCTGATGTACTTCGGTCTCGACCTGCTCACTCCCGAAATCTTCCTCCCCGCGACGGCCCTCATCGTCGGCCTCACCACGTTCGCGATCGGGTCGTCGTGGACTGCCGTCGGGACGCTCGGCGTCGCGTTCATCGGTATCGGGTCTGGACTCGGCGTCCCCGCGCCGATGACGGCCGGTGCCATTCTCACAGGCGCGTACGCGGGTGACAAGCAGTCACCGCTTTCGGACACGACGAACCTCGCTGCGGCCGTGACGAACACCGACCTCTACGACCACATCCGGGCGATGCGAACCAGTACGCTCGTCGCGTTCGGGCTCTCGCTCGTCGGATTCGTGATTCTCAGTCTCGGCTTCTCCGGTGCGATTCCTGCCGGCCAGATTGCTGAGATTCAGACCGCACTCGCCTCGACGTACGACATCACGCTGCTGGCGTTCCTTCCGCTCGCAGTGACGTTCGGCCTCGCCGCCGCAGGCTATCCTGCACTCAACGTCCTGCTGGCGGGTGCCTTCGCAGGTGCCTTCACGAGTATCCTCGTGCAGGGTGCTTCGTTCGTCACGGCGTGGCAGGTGTTCATGCGCGGGACGGCCCCCGAGACAGGGTCCGAACTCGTCAACAACCTGCTCGCCGCCGGTGGTGTCTCCGGGTCCGCGTGGACCATCGCTATCGTCGTCGCCGCGCTGACGCTCGGTGGCCTTCTCGAACAGACGGGTGTCCTCGCCGTGCTCGCCCACCGACTCCAACGCGGCGTTCGCTCTACTGGGTCGCTCGTCGCTGCGACGGGAGTTTCCGCGATTTTGACCAACGCACTCACCGCACAGCAGTACATGAGCATCGTCGTCCCGGGCATGACGCTCCGGAACACCTACGACGAATTCGGCCTCGATAGCTCCGACCTCTCGTCGGCAATCGAGTCCGCGGGAACACCAACTGGCGCGCTCTTCCCGTGGCACGCCGGCGGCGCGTACATGTCCGGTGTCCTCGGCGTCGCGACGCTCTCGTACGCTCCGTACTACTTCTTCGGCTACCTCTCGCCGCTCGTCTTGTTCGCCTTCGTCCTCGCCGGTATCGGCTTCGCCGGAAACACGACGGACGCAGGCGCGTCGTCTGCGAATCCTGCCGACGACTGACCGGCTTTCAACCCGGCTATCTGGCCAACGGATTCCGAATTTCACTGAATCGACGGGGAAACCGCTGACCAGTAGTTGTAGACGCTGTGATGTCAACAGGTATGCAGCTCACCGACGTATGAACTGCATGGCAACACGAGGTGACCGTATCGAACCGCGTTCTCTCCGCCGTCGCGGCACGATCGATTACATGCGTATGGCGGGGCGGAGAAGCAACGTTCACGGCCTCGTCGAACTCGACGTTACGGAGGCGAGAACCCGAATCCGCGCAATCGAAGCGGAGACGGGTGAGAAGTTGTCGTTCACCGCGTTTCTCGTCTACTGTTTCGCGCGAGCCATCGACGACCACCCGCACATCAACGCGTATCAAGATTGGCGCGGGCGGGTTCACGTCTTCGACGACGTCGACGTGAACGTCCTCATCGAGACGACGATTCAGGGGAATCGAATTGGCGTCCCCCACGTCGTCAGGCGGGCCAACCGGCGGTCACTCCACGCCATCCACGACGAGATACGAACCGCACAGGAGTCTCCCGACCCGACAGAACTCTCCCGGTGGAGCACGCTGGCACTCCGACTTCCGGGATTCATTCGACGACAGGTGTGGCGACTTCCGCAGGTGTCTCCCCGGCGGTGGAAGGCGATGGCGGGTACCGTCTCCGTGACGTCGGTGGGGATGTTTGGAACTCGCGGTGGGTGGGCGGTCAGTCCGACGAACTATACCGTCCAGTTGACTGTTGGTGGGATCAGCAGAGAACCGAGGCGTATCGACGGGGAACTCACGACCCGCGAATTGCTCTCACTCACGGTGACGTTCGACCACGACGTCATCGATGGCGCACCCGCTGCACGGTTCGTGCAACGAATGGGAGAACTCATCGAGGACGCTCATGGACTCACGGAACTGGACGACCTGTGACCGAGAACTGTGACTGAGAAAATCCGTGTCTGGGACCGCCTCCGCGACAATTCGTCTGACACTCTTATTCGAGCGCAGCCCGGAGCGCTCGAACCTCGTCGAGGACGGCAGTCCACTGCTCGACGGTTCCCGGGAGTTCGTCTCGGCCGAGACGCCTGTCGATTACGTCGCGAACCTCTTGGGGGTCGTCGACGTTCTCGAACCGAATCTTCCCACCGCCGGCCGCTTCGACCGAGACGGTTCCGTAGTCGAACAGGCTTCCAGTGATACCCTGCGAGAACGTGCTGTTCTGGACACGGTCGAGTGAGACGCGCTGGACGTTTCGCGAGAGGATTCCAGTCTTCCGGTAGAGCGCCTGGTCGGTCACGACGAATCGTGTGTTGACGACGCGGAGGTACGACCAGAGCGGCGGGAGTCCCCCGACGAGCGCGGCCAGACCGATGAGCGACTCGCCCGTCACTGTGGCGAGAGTGACCGCTCCCACGACGAGGAGTCCCCCAAAGACGAGCGCGGGGATGATTGTCTGGATGCGTGGCCGCCCCTCCCAGACGGTGGTTTCGTCGGCGGCACGCGCCATCCACTCGTCGACAGTCATCGGTCGTTCGTCACCGACGTGTCGAAGTCGAAGTCGGCCGATTCGGCCGATTCGGGTGTCTCGTCTGTTTCGGTGGCTGCTTCTGTTTCGGTGGCTGCTGCTGCTGCTGCCTGCGTATCACCGTCTTCGACGGCCGCTCGAATCGCCCGGAGTTCGACGAGGATGTCGTCGAGGACGGCGGCCTTCCCGTCGGATTCCGAAGTTCGCCCGCCGCGTTGCTTGATTCGTTCGTTGACGAGCGACTGCAACGTCTGTGGGTCGGACACGCTGTCGAAACTCATCTCGATTCCACTTCCACCGGCGGTGCTGATGTTCACAGACCCGTATCCGAACTGTGCACCGAGGAACGTCTGACTGTAGGAGGTGTCCTGTACCTTGTCGAACTCGATACGCTGGACGTTCCGCGAGAGGACGCCGGTCTTCTTGTAGAGCGCATCTGAGGTGACGACGTAGTTCGTGTTCTTGAACGAGAGATAGCCGCCGACGAGAATCGGAATGCCGACGAGGAAAAAGGACAGTGGGATGCCGACGATAAAGATGGGAACCAGACTGTAGGGGTGGGGTGTGTCGCCCCAGAGGACTTCCTCGTCGCTATCGAGGGTGAGCCAATCGAACTCCGAGAGTGAAGTTTCAGTAGCCATACCCGCACCCACTCTGGCCGTATTGGAAAACTTTTCCCGCGAACAGTCGCTGAATTTTCACCGACGATGTGGGAGTGAACGGTGTTCGGAGGACCCGGCCAATCGAAACGACACCACACTGTGTTAGGCAAATCATTTCAATGATGGTTGCAACAGAGTGGACATGGACAAGCAGTCACTGCTCGACTTGCTGCGTCGCGACGCTCGAGAGAGTGTAGACGACATTGCCCGACAACTGGGCGCAGACGCCGATGCAGTGGCAGCAGCGCTCGACGAACTCGAAGACGAGGGGGCCATCCGTGGCTATCACGCGATCGTCGATTGGAACAAGGTCGACGACGAACGTGTCCGCGCACAGGTCGAAGTCGACGTCGAACTCGACCGAGAGACGGGATACGACCAGATTGCCCGTCGAATCGCGCGGTTCCCTGAAGTCGGGACACTCCGACTCGTCTCCGGAGATTACGACTTCTTCATCGAAGTCGAAGGCGACTCGATGCAGGAGATTTCGAAGTTCATCTCAGAGCGCATCGCCCCACTCCCCGAAGTCACGAAGACGGTGACCCACTTCGTGATGGATTCGTACAAGGAGGAGGGTATCGAACTCGGTGACGGTGACGAGGACGACCGTCTGTCTGTGTCGCCATGACGCTCGGTGACCACATTGCAGACAGCGTCGAACAGGTGCCACCATCGGGCATCCGGCGATTCTTCGAACTCGCAGAAGAGATGGACGACGTCATCTCGCTCGGCGTGGGCGAACCCGATTTCTCCGCGCCGTGGGCCGCCCGAACCGCTGCCATCGACTCGCTCGAAAGTGGGAAAACCTCCTACACGTCGAACCGCGGGATGCGCGAACTCCGCGAGGCCATCGCAAAACGCGTCACTCGGTACGGTCAGGAGTACGACCCAGACAGCGAGATTCTCGTCACGACCGGGGCCAGTGAAGCAGTCGACCTCGCGTTTCGCGCGTTCGTCGACGACGGCGACGTCGTGGCCATCCCGCAACCGTCGTACATCTCGTACACACCCAGTGCACTTTTCGCCGGCGGTGAGCCACTTCCGGTGCCGACGTCCGCCGCAGACGAGTTCAAACTCACGCCCGAGGCGTTGGAATCTGCCGGTGCGCACGACGCTGACGTGCTCGTGCTCTGTTATCCGAACAACCCGACGGGGGCGGTGATGACCGACGACGAACTCGCAGCGGTAGCGGAGTTCGTCACGGAACACGACCTCATCGTCTTCTCGGACGAGATTTACGCCGACCTTCGGTACGAAGACGCCCACGCGTCCATCGCGACGCAGCCGGGAATGCGCGAGCGAACAGTCGTGTTCAACGGGTTCTCGAAAGCCTACGCGATGACCGGACTTCGCCTCGGCTATGCGATGGGACCGCCCGAGGCGATCGATGCGATGAACAAGATTCACCAGTACGGGATGCTCTCGGCGCCGACGACGGCCCAGTATGCGGCACTCGAAGCGTTGCGGTCGTGTGACGACGAAGTCGAAGAGATGCGGCGCGAGTACGACCGACGACGGCGGTTCGTCATCTCCCGGTTCAGAGAGATGGGGATGGACTGTTTCGAAGCGAAAGGGGCGTTCTACGTCTTCCCCGAGGTTCCGGACGGAGACGACGAGGCGTTTGCCGAGGGACTGCTCGAAGCACAGAACGTCGCACTCGTTCCGGGGAGCGTCTTCGGGTCTGGCGGTGAAGGCCACCTTCGAGTCTCGTACGCGACGAGCATGCGAGAACTCCGCGAAGCGATGGACCGAATCGAAGCGTACGTCGACGAGTAACTGCGCACGGACGGAGCTCGCTTTCGTCTTGCCCAACTGTGCGAAGCATTCACACGCACAGACGACGAATATCGATGTATGTTTGACGAAATTCTCCTTCCAATCGACGGCAGTTCGGCAAGTGAGACCGCAGTCCCGCACGTGTTCGAACTCGCAGAACGGTTCGATTCGGTCGTCCACGTGTTGTTCGTCGTCGACGACACCCGCGACAGCATCAGTATCATGGATGGACCGATACTCGACTCGCTCGAACAGGAGGGCCACCGCCACGTCGAGGAGATGGTCAAACGCGCGACGGAACGCGGGATCGACGCAGTGGGCGCAGTTATTCGGGGTGCGCCGTACGAAGCCATCGTGGAGTTCGCAGACGAACACGACATCGACGTAATCGTGATGGCGACACACGGTCGAACTGGCGTCGAACGCGTGCTCCTCGGGAGTGTGACCGAGCGTGTCGTCCGGACCGCACCGGTTCCTGTGTTGACCGTCCACGCTGCAGCGTGATTCGAACTGACGGGAGAATTTTCGACGAATTCACGCGGCACATCCACAGGAGACACGGACACGTTAACTTATCGCATATTTAGTCCAGCCAACACGCAAAGTATTATTAAATATGGTTTCGTCGTTGAAGACGAATGGTATCGAGAGGAGATACGGACACCTCCGCCGCCGAAAATACGTCTACCTTCCAGTTGGGGCTGGACGAACTCAAGCGACGCGGAAGTGCCCTCCTTGTCGTTGGCTCTGTCCCAACAGAGCTGTACACGCAGGCATCCAAGCAGATGCTCGGTGCGCCGACCGAGTCGCGACGACGCCTCGCCGTGGTGAACGACTCAGCCTCCCTCGAGACTCGGTTACCTCCGTCGGCCCGTCGCTCTCCCGAGTGGACGCGCGTCATTCGGTATGCCACACTCGAACGGAGTGTGGCGGCGGCAGCGTCTGGAGGAAATCCAATACGGTCGGCATACGAACGTCGCGTCAACGGGGGAATGGGACGACTCGGTGCAGAAATTGCGGATGATATCAACGAGTACAACAGGTTAGCCAACGAGTTGGCTCCCGCCGAACTTCGCGTCGCGTTCGACGCGCTTCCAGCGCTCCTCTCGAACTACGACACAGAAGAGGTGTTTCGCTTCCTGCACGTGATGACGTCCCACGTTCGTGCACGGAACGGGATGATTCACGTCTGGTCGCCCGGCGATAAACACGCCGAGATAAACAGAATGCTCGCTCCGTTGTTCGATGCAGTCGTCGAATTGGATGTGGACGGAAAACAGGCGATACAGCGCTGGCATCTCCAAGAAATCGACGTCTCGTCCGGTTGGTTCCCCCTGGAAGACTGAATTTCAGTTGACCAATACGTTTTTTACCTCTAATTGTGTCACATACACACAATGGATCAGTCCGGGCTGAGCGTACCGTTCCCCGAGACCTCGACTCTCGAGGTTGGGTTTTCGCTCCCGTCGGATGGCAGTGGGTTAGTCGTTCGTGACAACGTCGAACGACACCAGTTCCTCTTACACACGCCGTCGCCGGTCACTCCCGAACCAACGGACGAAAACCAGTTCTCACTCCCAGCGGACGCTGCAGTTCAAATCGAAACCGACAGACTCGAACTCGCAGCAAATCTCGTCGTCTGTATCCGTGACGAGTCTGGGTCGATGCTCGCACAGGTCGACCACCAAGGCACAGAACAGTTCGGTGTTGGGACGTACAGTATCGAACTGTGCGGCGCGGTCAAAACCTACCTCCGTGTCGAGGGGCCAGTGAGCATCGAAGCGACGTTGACGGAGACGATTCTCTCGCTGGACGAGACGCAAACCGTTATCGTCGGTGCCCGGTCAGCACACGAAAACCCCGCAGGAACCATCACGACGACGGACGACCCGCTGGACGTGATGAAGGCCGTCTCGGCGTTCAGCTCGGCGCTCAAAACGACGAGTGTCGAGCGGTCGTATCCAACGCTCCGAGGACACCCACCCCTCCTCGAACTCGGCGAAGAACTTGACATCCCAGATGGCCTGGACGCACCTGATACCGGCGTCCGACTCGAACTTCCGCCGACGTTGGGTCACATCTTCGTCGCAACACCGCTAGCGTACTATCTCGGTGCGAAGGTCGTCCCCGGAGACACCCCGAGACTCGTCACCGAAGATGGGTTCGTTCACTCCTTCGACGGGCCACATGGGTTCGAAGAAAGTGTTGCGCGCGCCCTCAAGCGAACGTTCTTCCTCGACTGTGTCGTCCGAACCGAGGGAATTTACGAAGTCGAACTCCACGAACGACAGACCGTCGAATCACGAATCGATATCGACGTTCCGTCTCTGTACGACACACCACTCAGCGAACGACTGGAGGCCTACTTCGACGTCCGGTTCGACGACATCGCCGACCTCATCCCAGAGTGGAAACTGACGACGCACGTCAAACCACAAACGGACAACATCGAACTGTTACCGTTCGTCACGAACGACCTCGCAGTCGTTCGGACGCCCAGTGGGCACGAAGTCTCACACTCGGAAGTGCAAGCTGCCTCGGTTGACAACTTCTTGCGGGACGACATCGTTCGGAGTGCTGGGACAACCACACAGAGTGAGACGTACGTGCGGCCGAGTTCGTCCAACTCAGTAGAGCAAGCGTGGGTCAGCGACGGGACACCGGTTGGCGCGAGTAAGACGACGACGACGGCGTACCAGAACCGTCTCCAGCGGAAGCCGACGATGGGCGATATCGACATCACGGTCATCTGTAACGACCAGCAGATGAGTGACGAGACGGACATCGTCGACGACGTTTACGGAACCCGAGACGGACTGTCGTTCGATGTCGATGCGCACTACAACCTCAGTCGCGCCGAGTTACGGACGGTGCTCGCGGAACCGACGGACTTCCTCCACTACATCGGTCACATCGACGACGATGGGTTCCAGTGCCGTGATGGGAAAGTAGATGCACAAACCATCGAGCACGTTGGGACGGGCGCGTTCTTCCTCAACGCGTGTCGGTCGTACGACCAGGGACTGGCGCTCGTCGAAGCGGGTGCCATCGGCGGTATCGTGACGTTCAGCGAGGTCATCAACAGTCACGCCGTCGGTGTCGGACGAACACTCGCTCGACTGCTCAACAGAGGGTTCCCACTTCAGACGTCGCTCGACGTCGTTCGAACAGATAGCGACATCGCCCACCAGTACGGTGTCGTGGGCGACGGTGGCATCTCGATCGTCCAGACGGAAAGCGGCGTTGCAGTCTTCTGTGAAGTCGAGCACCAACGTGGGGACCTCTACGAGATGTCGTATCAGGCGTACCATACATCCAAAGCAGGAATCGGGTCACTCATCATGCCCGTGTTGCCAGGTGACGCGCAGTATTATCTCTCGTCGGGTGACCTGTCGGGTATCCTTCTGACGGAAGATGAACTCAGAGACTTCCTTGCGTTAGAACAGATTCCGGTTGTCTACGACGATAGCGTCTACTGGGACGACGAATTCCTTTCGTAATTACGGACCGGTGATGACGTACGTGTTCCCTGCGGCCACGCTTCCTGCTTGCGACAGCAGGAGCGTGAGTGTGAACAGGACGCCCATCATGCGGGGATTCTGACGAAGGTACGAAACCATCTTGTTGGATTCTTCGGACATATGCACTTATCCCGAGGAGCGACGGCGAGATATAAATTTTCGTGTAAATCTGATATGAAAATAACTTAATTAACAGAGATGTGTCTGTAAGAAATTCGAACCCTCTCGGTACGAGGCTTCTCTGTCAGAAATTCAACGGCAGCCGGCGAATAGTTGGTTCCCGGGGTCGCAGTCGCGCTGTCAGGACTCGTCTGCGTCGTCCGCGTTTCCGATGTCGCGATAGACCGCAGCAATCCCCTTGTTGTTGTCGAGTTGGCTCAGTGTGTCGTCGAGTTCGTTTTTGAGCCGGTCGAGCTGCTCGGTGAGCCGCTGGTACTCGTCGTTGTCTTTGAGCGTCGTCTCGTCTTTTTCTGACTCGAGAAGCGCCTTCTTCGAAGCCAGCGAGAAGAGGTCCTGAATTCCCACATCGTAGGTGTTTCGCAAGATGAGATTAGAGACGGTATCGGTCAGCGCTTCGCGAGAGACGGGTTTGACGAGATAATCGTCGAATCCCATCGCGATGATGTCGAAGTCGGGTTCGACAGCAGTAACCATCGCGACGCGGCAGTCGAAGCCGTGGTTTCGAATCTCGGTGAGCGCTTCGTCACCCGAGAGGTCTGGCATCCGACGGTCGAGGAGAACAACGTCAACCTCGTCGTCGAGTTCGTCGAGTGCCTCTCGACCGCCATAGGCGACACGAACGCGATAGTCGTCCCTAAGCCAGGTTGCGTACAGATCGGCGAGGTCGGGCTCGTCTTCGACGACGAGCACTAGGGGCTGTTCTGCACTCATTGGTGGTGTGGTGGTGTTCCGGGAACACTCACTAAATTGAATGTCGTGCCATGGTATATCAAAATACCCCTTATCGAGTGTGCCCGGCACCAGCCTTGACCTGATTATGAGGACTCGGAGTTGTTATACATTCCGACAATGCGAACTGTTCGAATCGTCCGACAGCGTCAGGAAATCGACTCGATGGTGAGCCGGTTCGCTTCGACTTCCTCTAACACCGCACCCCATCCGCCGACAGTGTGCGTCTCGTCGCCGGTCTCGATAGTCAGACACACCTGCCCAGCAAGTTCTGAGAACGAGAGCGTCCCCTTTGGTTCGGACACCGCAGTGTAGTACACGTCTGTCAGTTTACCGACTACCTCTATCGGCTCGCGAGACTCGGTTTCGTAGCCACTGACGTGAGTGATTATCTCTTTTCCCTCCTGAAAGAGCGGTTCGACGTCCTGAACGAAGTGCCGAATGTCGGAGTAGACGATTGGCGGTTCGGGTGTCTGTGCGGTGTAAACGACGTCCCAGACCTCCCACAGCGCCGTCTGGAAGTACCAGTAGAAGACGTACGTGAGGGTGTAGTCGTCGACGAGGACACCGTACTGGTTCATCGAATCTGCGTGGGGTGCGAAGCACGCGCCAGTTCTATCGACGATTGCGACGAACGGTGTCGGAAGCGTTCGGCGGCGAACTTCGGTCGCCGTGCCCTGAAACAGTTCTTCGTCGATGCTGGGTAACTCGTCTCCCTGGTCGGGATGGAGTGAGAGTTTCACCAACGCACCGTTCTCGTACGCCTCGGTGAGGGCCGGACGGAGCGCCTCGAACTGCTTGGGAGTAATCGAGAGCTGGACCTCACTCTTCGCGTTTCGGACCAACTCTTCAGCCCGACTGAAGACCGTCTCGAATCGCTTGACGATACTCAGCATATGGCTGTCGACGGCCGGTTGTTGCCACCGCGCTTCTATCTCACCTGCAGCCTCGTCGAGCTGGACGGCGCGAGATTTGAGGTCTTGCATCACCGATTTCGGGTCGCACGCTCTCGCGTGGAGGCTGTCCTGTTCGTACGTCTCTATGTAACCTTTCGATTCGAGGTCCCGCAGTACGTCGTAGATGCGTGCTGTCGGGACTGCACATGCGTCAGCCAATTCAGTTGCACTCGCAGCACCTAGCTGGAGAAGGGCGACATATGCCTCTGACTGATATTGAGATAACCCAGCGTTCCGAAGGGCAGTACGGAGCTCCGCAGTATCCATCGCTTTATAGATGCACAACATCCGTCCCTATTAATCATCCTTCTCTTCTTGCCACGGGGGAATCACGATGTGTCGATTACGTTCAAACGGCACTGCTCGACCGGAAAAACAGGCCGATATCGCTCGAACTGACTGGGAGACGGCCGTCGAAAAGCGAACGTGAGTTCCGGAGTTACTCGTTCGGACTGTAGTTTGGCGCTTCGTCGGTAATCATCACGTCGTGGGGGTGGCCTTCGGTCTGGCCCGCCGCGGAGACACGGACGAATCTGGCGTGTTCTTTGACTTCTGGAATCGTCTTCGCACCGACGTAGCCCATCCCAGACTGCATCCCGCCGACGAGCTGGTGGAGTTCAGATGCGAGTGACCCCTTGTACGGCGTCGCAGCCTCGACGCCCTCGGGGACGTACTCTTCGTCTTCGTCGTCGTCCTTGAGGTAGCGGTCGGCACCGCCGGAGCGCATGGCACCGACAGAGCCCATGCCGCGGTACTGCTTGTACTTCTTGCCGTTCATCGTGATGACGCGGCCGGGCGCTTCGTCAGTTCCGGCGAAGTACGAACCGAGCATGACTGCGTCAGCACCGGCGGCGATTGCCTTGATGGCGTCACCGGAGTAGCGGATGCCACCGTCGGCGATGACGGGGATGTCGTACTCCGCGGCGACGTCTGCGACTTCAGCGACGGCAGAAATCTGGGGCATTCCCGACCCGGAGACGACGCGAGTCGTACAGATGGAACCGGGACCGATGCCGACCTTGATACCGTCTGCGAAGTCGACGAGTTCCGCTGCGGCTTCGCGAGTCCCGACGTTCCCGACGACGACGTCGGCTTCGACGGTTTCCTTGATTTCACGGGCGGTGTCGATGACGTTGAGGTTGTGCGCGTGGGCGCAGTCGATGAAGATGACGTCGGCACCGGCCTCGTCGGCTTTCTGGGCACGCTCGCGGTCGAACGGTCCGACTGCGACACCACAGACGAGACGGCCCGCTTCGTCGCGGGCGGCGTTTTCGTGTTCACGACGCTGGAGGATGCCCTGCATCGTGACGAGGCCGACGAGGTGGTTGTCCTCGTCGACGATGGGGACCCGCTCGATTTTGTGGTCGTACATGAGTTCGAGGGCGTCACGGGCGCTCACGTCGCGCGTCGCCGTGATGACCTCGTCCGTCATCGCTTCACGGACCTCGTCGGACTCGCCGACTTCGAGGTACGGCCGGATGTCGGTGCCGGAGATGATTCCGAGGACGATGTCGTCGTCGTCGACGACAGGTGCACCGGAGACGCCGGCGCGCTCCATCATCTCGTCGACGTCGCTGATGGTCTGGCCGGGTTTGGCCGTCACAACGTCTTCGCGACGGATGACGAGTTCGTCGGCGCGCTTGACGCGTTCGATCTCGTGGACCATCATCTCAGCGTCCATGTTTCGGTGGAGGACGCCGAGGCCACCCTCACGGGCCATTCCAATCGCCATCCCACTTTCGGTGACCGTGTCCATCGCCGCCGAGAGGATCGGGATGTTGAGTTCGACGTTCTTCGAGACGCGCGTCGAAACGTTCGCGTCGTCGGGTTCGACACGACTCTCCATCGGTCGGAGCAGTACGTCGTCGAATGTCAAGGACTCGGGTACCCGGAGCTTCTCAGAGAAGGGTTCTCGGTCAGGAACGTCGTTCGCCATATCAAGCGTGGTTCCGGCGACGACAAAAGGGTTGCGAGATAGCACGGGCATGTCGATGTGTCGCAAACTACTACGGTGATGTATGCATGGTAGTGGATACATCTCGTCAGGTATCTCGAACTGGGTCGTGTGGCTTCGTGACAACGTACCGAGGACCAGTACCTCGTGAATAATCACCATATTCACGTTCGTGTATCATCGATTCGTAGCTACTGGAACACATTGGCTGATGAATCGTAGGAGGATTTTATAAGTGGGTCAGGGATGTTCGTGTCCCATGCGGTCGTATCCCACACAACGTTTAATACTCCTGTCCTAAATCTATGGTGTATGGACTCCACGTGTCCCGCCGCATCGCGTATTGCCGGTCAGACGACCGCCGACTCCGGCATTCTCTTTACACAGATGTGGACGACATTTAAACGGGAGTTCAATAATGGACACAAAGGACTCGCAGTGCGACACCTTCGTACTCCCTTGTCTGAATTGCGTCCATATCGCCGCTTGGGCCATGGTGAAGGCCAATAATATCGAATGAGTGTTTCACGCCACCCAGTCGCCCTTCGCCTCGAGCAGCAGGTCGGTGGAGCCACCCGCCTGCTGGCGACGGTTATGGGTCTCCCCCTCATCGACGGAATCTTCCCCGCACTCATCATCGCGGGCGCGTTGACGACTGCGGCAGGCGACCCATCCATCACGGGCATCCTCCAGACTGGGCTGCTCATCTTCGGTGGGTCTGCGACTGTCGCGGTCATCCTCGCGGAGATGGACGGCACGCGCCGTGAGCAACTGACGTCCATCCTCCTACTCGGTGCACTCCTCATCCCCGTTGCCGTCTTCGAGGCCGCGCTCGCAGAGACCATCGAGACGCTCCTGAACTTCGAGGTGTTCCACCGCTTCGCTGGCCTCGTCATCCTGGCCATCGCCGCGAAGACGGCGTCCTCGAAGGTCGGAGAGTATCTCCCCTCGCCGAGCGTCATCATCGGCCTCGGACTCGTGGCGAGTTTCAACCCCTCGGGCTTCGAGCTCATCGTCAACCCTGACACGACGCGCCTCCTCAGTGCCGGTGCCGCCGCCGGAACCGGTGTCGCCTTCGCCGGGTCGGTCGCACTGTTCGCGCCCCGTCTGCGCGGGTCGGTCGATATCGACCTGTTCCGCTTCGGGAGTTCCGTTGCACTCGGCATGCTCGCCCTCGACGTGCTGGGCCTCATGCCGACGAAGGCACCTGTCGCACTCGGCGTCCTCGGCGTCACGGCACTGTTCGCGTTCGACCCTGCCGGACAGAGTGCGGATGCCGGCGAATTCGACGACCTGACCGTCGCCGAAGGTCCCGAACAGGGTGGTTCGATGGCCACCGGGGCCGTCGCAGACGGTGGCGACGACGTGCCGACCGCCGACGCTTCCGTAGGCGGCGAGAACGTCGGCTACGACGACCCCCAGCAGGATGCGAGCGACGACGACGACGCCCCGGAACCGGGCTACGGCTATCCCGGTGAAGACGGTTCTCGCGCCCCGTGGCTCTAGGCGTCGGCCGAACTTTTCTCTCCGTGTGACGAAGTCCGTGGCATGCGTGCCACTTTCGACGTTCGAACCGAGCGCCGCCTTCAGGTACTGGACGTGACCGACCACGTTGCAGACGCCCTTCCAGCCGACTACGATGGCGTCTGTACCGTCTTTTCGCGACATACGACCACTGGCATCTGCGTCAACGAAGCCGAGCCGCGCCTTCTCAGCGACATCGAATCGATGGTGAAATCGAGTGTTTCAGACGATGGCTGGCGACACGACGAACTCGACGGCAACGCCGACTCGCATCTCCGGGCGCTCCTCGTCGGCAACGGGGTCTCGATTCCAGTCGTCGCCGGCGAGTTGGACCTCGGGCGCTGGCAGTCGGTTCTGCTCGTGGAGTGCGACGGCCCACGGACGCGAACCGTGACGGTGGCGACGCCATAATCGCTGACAGAATGTGGGCTGTCGGTGACGCAGGGCTTACGTTCCTCGGGGGGATTCCTCGGAGTATGAGCAACCGCGTCGTACAAGGTCGGATGGTGACGCCCGAGACGCTCGCCGAACTCGTCGAGGGAGAGCGCCCGCTGGAAGCCGAAGCGATAGAAGACGCCGATTTCGACTGTCCGGAGTGTGGAGAGAACGTCATTCAGGTCGGCTACATGCCGAGTGTGGTCGAGTTCGTGGTCGCCTACAAGTGCCAGGAGTGCGACTGGGCGGACGACGACCGGGACGAGTAGAATCGAAACCCCTTTAAGAAAAATCGGCATACGAAACAGTGCAGACAGAGCGAATCGGGGCTGTGGCCAAGCCCGGCATGGCGACTGACTCCAGAGGCTTGGCGCCCGGGACGACACTCCAGCTGATATACTGAGCGACCGACTGATCATCGGTCGTGTTGACGACCCTCTGGAGTTCCGAGGTGCCCACCGGAGATATCAGTCGATCGGGGGTTCAAATCCCTCCGGCCCCATACATTCTACCGCGAACTACCCGGCGAGCACCGCGTAGCGTGTGCTCGCCCCTCGTGAGCGGGTGACGGATGCACGAGGAGGGATTTGAACCAGGGAGCGTCGCGAGCGAAGCGAGCAGAGCGACCGAGGTTCAAATCCATTCGGCCCATACCAAAATCGATCTTTTCAGGCAGTAATTAAGCAGGGGCAACTGCCCTCACCTTACGTTTTTGCCCCTCTCACAGGGTGATTCAGCGTGAGTCTCTCACGTTCGAAGCGCGTGAAGATTCGCTTTCGTTCGATCTTGAGTGAGTCGAAGAACAGCACGGCGAAAGGCGAGTACCTTCCAGACATCCTCGGCGCAGGCTATTCTCGGAAGCATCTGTTGTAACCACGCTCACTCTATTACTGTCATGAACTCCGTCCTGAATAGAGGGCCGTATTCATCAGGATCGCAGCTGAAACCTGAGTTGACGGGCTACAATGTGGCCAAGATCGAAGAAAGCTATACATGGAATGTTCCCCCACGGTCCAGATACGATGGTACGCCCCGAACCCGGAACGCTCCAAGACGCGGCCAGTCACGCCGAGGACGTGGCTGTTCACGGCATAGACACAAGTCACCCCAAGGCGCTTGCAAAGATGCGGAATGCGCTCATCCGTTTGGAGAAGGTGGCTAAAGAAGCACGAAAACAAGTGATTGAGCCTGCGTTAGATGACGAGATGAGCGTCGGAGACAGCGTGGCTGGCGTGAAAAGGCTGGCGGCCACGCACCCCACCGTGACGGACAACGCGGCTGCCCTGGAGATGCTTGAGGAGGCCGGCGCAGATCCGGCAGAGGTAGTGAGGGTTAACCCAAGCCAATTCGTCGACGCCGTCGATGGAACCGGCGTTGATCCATCGGGAATCATTGATCGCAAAGAGTACACATTTTACCGCCGAATCAAGTGAGTGAACAGGGCAAGAAAGCCATGGCTTTCTGCGAATAGCCTCTTCTCGGAACTGCTGAATATCATCGGCTTTCTCGCACCCCCGACGTTTCCGACGTTAGAGGTTACTATCGACTGTTTCCGCGGCTATTGATATGATGAATGACAGTACAAAATGCCAAATAATTCCTTCACCAACCACTGCTAAGTGGGGTTCTGAAGATATGTCGATTGGGTACTTTGGCGAGCTTGCCATTGCAAATACGATAATAAATGCGATTGCGCGCGACTTGGATGCGATATATTTTAATCGTGGTGCAAGGATATCGTCCCCAAATTCGTAGCTCCTTATTATTGTGAAGTACATCAGCGCAGCGCCAATTGCGAGAGAGAAATCTGCAACAGAACTTACTGCATCCTGCCTATACGCAAGCGCTTGAATTACGGCTGCACCAAGCATGACGAATGAGACTTCTATTCCAAAGTACCAACCCACTCTGAGCGGTTTGTGTTCGCGTGAAGCCGCTGCCATTTGCTCTGCAGCTCTGATGAACATGATCGAGCCAGTGAGGACGAATATCATTAGCCCTCCAACGACTGCAAACGGTGCTGCAGCATCCCCACCGGTGCCTTTGGGTAGAATTCTTGGAATTGAGGTTGTAACTGCCGCGAATATCCCAATGACAGCGAAAATTTCGGAGTTACTCTGTAAAAAAATTGGTACAGGAATAGACACCTCATTTTGCTGTTGTTGCTGCACTACATCTTCGTTTGTCCGTGAGGACTCTTGTTGAAGTGGATCCTCGTACCGTTCGTCCATCGTTGCTTAGTTTTCACTCAATAGATATATTGTATTGGTTGAATTTTTTCTCAGATCTAATTCTATCCAATATCATCTCCACTTCAGAGGATAGCCTCTTCTCGGAACCCTGGTTGATAGAGGGAGAAGGCATTTACGAACTTGGCAATCAATTTACTATATGGATAAACAGCGAGAACCTCTTGAACAAGCAAAAGTTGTGATTGGAAGTGGGTTGGCCTCGTGGGAGAGTTTCTCCAAAGACGAGAGATACTCTACTTTCGATACTGGACTTCGTAATCTTGACAAGGTAGATTGGGTTCCCCCAGAGTACCAATCTCATTTAGAAGAAGCAAAGCAGCAGTTACGCAACGGTAGCGTAGAAACTTTGGCTGAGTACGAGCGAAAATCCGCTCTCCGGATAGCATTGGGTGAACTCAAGAAGATCGAGTGGGAACCACCGTCAGATGAAAAAAGCGTTTGATAATTGTATTTGAGTTGCTGTAATACAGTTCTTAGACTTGGCAGTTCTCGGAAGTGCACAGATTTCTAGCCCAAGAGTCTCGATCTCGCAACAATAGTTAAATGAAGAACACAATCAAAATACAATAACAGATGAGGAAGGACCTATTTGAGTTGTTGTACGATTTACGCCCCACCAAGATCCTGCTCAAGCTTTATCTGACGGGAAAGGAGTTCGTGAGAGGCAATGTTCGGAGTAAAATCGAGGACAAAATCATTGTAGACCCAGAAATGCTCCTAAATATACGAGATTCTGGTTCCCTTCCTCATGCCGAATTCACCATTATGATTGACAATCGAAATTTTAGCCCACTTCGTATTGACGGGATCAATGTTGTCCTTTCACTAGGCAGGGAAGACTCCTACTTCAAGAACATCTTTTGGAGTCGGAAAGGGGTGTCCAGTCCTCCTCCGAATATCACGTTGAGTGAAATAGGTGGCAATGAAGAAGGACAATTGGAAATCCTGACCATGCTTCCGTCGTACCTCTATTTCCCGAACAGAGACATCACTATCTTCCTTAGTGGAACTCTGAAAATTCGCACCGATGCAGGACATGTTGAACATGAGATTAGTACAAAGGCCCGGTTAAAACGAGAAGACCTCTGGAACAGGTCTACTGCCCAAGAGGATCTAATGCGAAATTTCACTCCATTTGAATTAGACGAAGAACTCCGATAAGCGCCTCAGGTTCCCTCTCTAACCGATTTTCGGAACTCACCCTTGGACATCAGGTCACACTAATATCTGGGTTACTTTTTGCATTTTCAATTAGACCCAGCCAGTTTGGTAACTCATCGATCGACGCCTGGTGGATATATCCCAGCATCAGCAGTTCAGCATCATACATCTTCTTCAAGAGGTAGGCAACCGTACTCAGAGCGATTGTTTTCGGGAACGCATCCACATGTAGCAATGTATTCACATATTCAGCTATAGTAGATCTGAAATGAGAAACAATACTCCCTAGTCCAATCGTAGTCAAGGCGGTGTTGAGTTCGTTTAAGAAGTCGCTCACTTCGCCCGCTTTCCGGATCAAGCCGAAAAGTGGGTCTGCTAACTCTATAATGACTTGACCGGCTGATCTTCTGAGATTGGCGTAGTCTGTGGGTGAGTTAGAACTATATGTGACTCTGAGTGTCAACGGCATTACGCCCTTTGGGGTGTGGTTTACTGCTTCCAAACTAGACGGGTCAGGTCCATCAGGTTGTTCCGGTTCTCCCATATTCTGATTTGCTGTTGCTTTAACATAAACTTGCAACACAACCGAGAGTAGCCTCTTTTCGGAAGTAACCTGAATTGATTCAGATAGGTAACTTTCCATGAAACCGGTCCCAATAACGGTTCGTCAGGAAAGGTAGTAACCCGAGGACCGCTGCAATGACTACAAGCACCTTTGTCGAAAATGGAGCGGTCCCGATGATTGCACCAAGGAATGCACCTAGCAGCGAATATTGAACTTGAATCGCTGCTTTTCTGTGCTTTTCTTTGTCGGATTCCTCGGGGGCAGAAAATTCAGGTCGTCCCATGAATATAGAATTGAAATCAGAGCTACAACTATCCTGCTATCTACCAGAGGTCTTCCCCATCCAGCCCTACCACACCCTCTGCAACAAACACCCAGTGAGAACCACACCACCTCACCACCAATACACACCCAACCCAATCAACAACACCAGCATCAACGGCACGACCCCAACAACAGCCTCAAGCGGCCCCACCAGAAGGACAATCGCAGCCAAGACCACGAACTCCAGCGCCACGAGGACGCTGATGACCTCGAATGGTTTCGCCATCGCTCGAACTCACTCCCTAGGAAGGTAAGAATCTCATGGCAAGTAAGCGGTGGCCCCACAACTGGACAGCAGCTGAACCAATCAAAAATGTGGTTTCACCCCCTCGGTTGACCGGGTTCGAGTGGGGTTGGCTGTGCTTCGGCGAGGCCGGCCGGCAGGAGTTCTCTGTCGAAGATGGCTAGTTCGAGTGAGAGTCGTCCGGGGCCACTGAGAACGAGCGAGATGGACGTGAGAATCAACACTATCGTGTACTCTCCAATCGTGTAGGCCGTGCCGATGCTCAGGGTTGGGAATCCTGCTGGGATGTGGACCAGCAGTGCCGCCACAGCCATCGTAATCGCGATGAAGACTGCGGCGTACCGCGTGAACAGTCCTAACAGGATGAGTAATCCACCACCGATTTCTGCGAGTGTGGCCGCCCAAGCAAACACTACGGGGAAGGGGATACCGAGTGATGCGAGGAACGCCGCAAAGGCGTCTACTCCGATGGCGCTCGGGCCGATATTCAGCAGTTTACCGGCACCGTGGACCATCATGGACGAACCGACGGCGAGTCGGACGAGCGTCGGTGCCCACTCTTCAATTCCTCTCTGTTGTAAGGTTGATGACACTGGTCGTCACCAACCAGAGATACGCTGCAAAAAATCATAGTGTGCGCTAGACATTCTCAAACATTGAGAAACATAACTGCCGATAGCACAGTCTGAGGCGTACTTACTCTATGGTGTTGACAGATGAAACCTAAAGAAGAAGACATCATCGACGATGCCCGCGAGTCGGAACTGGTCTCCGCCTGTCGAACGGCCATCGGAGACCAACTTCGGTCGATTACGTACTTTACGAGGGACAGATACGAGCAAATCTATCTCCGGTCTGACCTCGAATCAGATGCTGACCTCGCTGGGTTCGTCGATTACGAGTCGTGGGGGTTCGACGCGCACACGGCGTACAGCGGTTCAGAACTCGGGAACTATCGATTCACGATTCGGGTCTTCGACAACGGGTTCCTCGTTCGTGTCACCACGCGGACCGAGGGTGTGTTCTTGACGACGGACGGCGTCACACTCCACGATTTCAAGGAAGTCTCGACTGCTGTCGGGGAACTCCTGTCGGACTAACCCACCACCCACGTGAAGGATAACGATTTTCTCTCGCCAAACCAACATTACCCTCGATGGAACTCGTCTCTGTCGCCGCCCTCTCGGAGAACTACGTCATCGGTCGAGATGGCGAAATTCCGTGGGACAGCATCCCCGAAGACAAGAAACAGTATCGCAGTCGAATTGCGGATAGCCCGGTGATTATGGGCCGCCAGACGTTCGACTTGATGCGAGACGACGTGCCGGGAACCTCCCAAATCGTCATGAGTCGAACCCAGCAAGCCTTCGACGTGGAGACGGCACACTACGCCCGAAGTGTGGAGGACGCAATCGATATCGCAGAGTCACTCGGTGCCGAGACAGCGTACGTCATCGGCGGTGGCGCGATTTACGAACTGTTTCAGCCGCACCTCGACCGGATGGTACTGAGCAGAGTCCCCGGGACGTACGAGGGTGACACGTTCTACCCCGAGTGGGACGCAGACGAGTGGCAACTCGATTCAGAGACGCAGTACGAGCGGTTCACACTACAAGAGTGGGTCCGAAGGATGGACAACTGAGACGAGATGAGACGAACCGATGGACTGTGAAACGAGGTCAGTTCACGTGGGAGACGAGAAACTCGCGAACCGTCTGGCCCATCTCGTCCCACGTCCCATGTTCGAGATATCGGTCGCGTGCAGCCACCGAGTGTACGATGAGTCGCTGTCGGTTCCGGCACAGCGGCGCAATCGCGTCGGTGATCTCTGAGACGTCCGTCGGGTCGACCAGAAACCCATCCCGGCAGTGCGTGACGAGTTCGCTCGCGCCGCCGTTGGCCGAGACGACTGCCGGAAGTCCGAATCCCATCGCTTCGAGGGCGGCGATACCGAATCCTTCGTAGTACGACGGGAGCGCGAACAGATGTGAGCGTCGGAGCGTCGCCGCGAGGTCCGCATCCGAGAGTCTCCCCGTGAACATCACTCGGTCAGAAATGCCGAGCGTGTCAGCGAGCGCCCGAAGCGACCGTTCGTAGTCGGCATCGACCGCGTTTCCGACGACAGTCAAGCGCCAGTCACCACTGATGCGAGAGAGGGCCCGAAGCAACCCGTCGACGTTCTTTCGCGGTTCGAGATTGCCGACTGCGACGACACGAAGCGGACCGTCGGTGGCACGAGACTGAATCTCCTCGTCGCCCAGCGGGACGCCGAACGAAGAGAATCGGTCACCTGCTGGATAGGCGACGACAGAGGGGTCGGGGTCGGTGACGGCCGCCACAGTCTGTCGCGTCGTCTCGCTGTTGAAGACAAACGCGTCGACAGTGTGGAGGTACTGTGTCTCGATTATTCGACGAACGTGGTGGCTCCACGTGGTGTTGTGTTCCCGCGAGTCGAGGTGGTGAACGACCGAGACCACCGGCGTCTCGTCGTCGAGTCGGCGATTGACACCCGCGAGAGACGGGTGGCACAACTCGTCTTGCAGGATGATGTCCACGTCGAGGTGACGAAACCGTCGGTGGACTGTGAGGTTGTCACGCAGTCGTTTTCGATACGGACGCTCGGGAAGTGAGACGACGGTTACCTCGTCGCCTGCGGCCCGAAGCGTCCGAACGAGTTCGAGGTCGTAGCGATAGCCGCCGGAGCGGCCGTCGAGCGGTCCGTAGACGACGAGGCCAACGTGCACGTCAGAGCGCCGTCTCGTACGTGGCGCTGGCCACGTCGTCCTCCCAGACGCAAACCGAGACGTGCTCCGGGTTCTCGAGCGACGCCGCCTCGACGAATCTGACACAGATTTCGTGTGCCAGTCGTTCGATGCTAGGGTTCTTTCCCTGGAACTCGATGAGGTCGTTCATCGTCTTGTCTCGGTAGCGACTCAGCGTCGCGTCCAGCGCCGCTTTCACGTCGTCGATATCGACGAGATAGCCGTACTGGTTCAGTGCCGACCCGGAGAGTTCGATTTCGACCCTAAACGCGTGAGAGTGCAGTTCACCCTCTGCCCCCGGATTCGGCACCGTCAAAAAGTGCTGCGCAATCATCTCCCTGCGGACGGAAACACGATACATGACCTGTCAACAGTCCGCATAGGTAAAGAGGATTTGGACGGCTTCGTCGGGTGCCTCTTCGAGGAGGCGATAGGCACGAGCTGCATCTTCGACGGCAATTCGGTGGGTGACGAGAGAGTCGAGCGGAATGTCTGCAAGATGGTCCCACGCCAACGAGAAGCGCCGGTCTGCGTCCCATCGCCCTCGGAGTTTCGGTGCGATAGTACTCACTTGACTGCTCTCGATGCTGATTCGAGACCGGTGGTACTGTCCGCCGAGGTCGAGTGTCGCCGGTTTCGTTCCGTACCACGACCCGACGAGGACGCGACCAGCATAGCGCGTCACGTCGAGCGCGGTGTCGAGCGCGTCCGGGTTGCCGGAGAGTTCGAGCGTGAGGTCTGCCCCATCTGCAGGTGGGTCGAGTGATTCGGGGTCGGCCGCCGTCGTCGCACCGAGTTCACGGGCGAGTTCACGCCGTTCGGCAACGCAGTCGGCGACAGTGAGACTCCCGAGTGGGAACTGACTGAGAAGCGCCGTGGTCACGAGTCCGACGATGCCCTGTCCGAACACCACGACGTGTTCGCCGATTCGTGGATTGCCGTCCATCACGAAGTTGAGTGCAGTCTCCATCGTCGGCAGCAACGCGGCGTGCGCGTCGCTCACGTCGTCCGGAATCGGATAGAGTTCGTCAGGGCGTGCGAGAAATCGGCTCTCGTGCGGGTTGAATCCAAAGACGCGTCGGCCACGCCACGCGGAATCGACATCCTCACCGACAGTTTCAACTTCGCCAACGGCCGCATAGCCGTACCGAAGTGGGAACGAGAGGTCTCCGTCGAGCGCGCCGATAGACACGTCAGAGGGGAGGTCAGTCGGCGCTTCCCCACGGTAGACGAGTCGCTCAGTGCCCGAACTCACCGCCGAGGTTCGTGTCCGGACGCGGACCTCGTCGGGGGCTGGTTCGGGAACCTCACAGTCACGGACTTCGACGGCTTCCGGGGCGACGAAGTAGACTGCGCGACCCTGCATCGCTTAGTCGTGTGCGGTCTCGAGTGAAGCGTCTGCGAACTCGACGGTCGTCCCGAAGTCACGGCAATCTTCGAGGGCGTGTTTCGCAGCGAATCCAGCCTCGTGGGCGTTACTCGCCGTTCCCACACCGACTTTGAGTTCGACGTCTGCCTCGGCTTCGACGTGGTCGATTGCTGCGCAGTACTGTTCTGTAGAGAGGTCAGGGGTGACCGCGATGATGTTGTCGCCGCCGACGAAGAACGACAGCGCACCGTGTTCGCGCCGAAGGTGGCGCATGAGCGACGCGTAGCCCTGTTCGATGTGGATGAACGTGTCGAACTCGTTGAGGCGGTCGGTGTACTTGCCGGTCGCGTCGTTCACGTCGAAGTGGGCAATCTGCACGTCGGTGTTTGTTCGGTCTGTCGCTGCGAGTGGGTCGCCAGAGAGAACCTCACGTCTGTCTCCGTCTTGCGCACTCCCCGCCCGTTGGATACCGTCAGTCGCGCGTTCGAGTGCGACTGCAGGGTTTCGGTCAGTTCCGATACCGAGACTGAGCGTCACCGGGTAGCGGTTCCCGATAGATTCCTGGAGCAGTTCGTGGTCGGCACGGTCCAGGCCGTTGGTAACTGCGACCATGTTGTCGAAGCGGGTGAAAAAGACGTACCCGTCTCGAGAGCCGACGAACTGGGCCAAGTCAGCGAACAATCGTGACTGAAGCGTCTGGAGGTCCATCTCCCGTCGTGGGTCCGGCGTAACCGTCCACGGCCCGTAGTTGTCGATCTGGACGAGTGTCAGCTGCGTATTCGTCACAGTAGATGGGTAGCGCGACGCACATATCGTTCTTTGGTTCTGGGACGGTTCGACCGGAACCCACCTCGAACGTCGTTCAGACCCCCTCGAACGTCGTTCGAACCACCTCGAATCACCCTCCTCAAGCCTCGTTCGTTACGTCGGTGTCTCTCTGAGGAACCGACTCGCCAGCACGTCGAGGATGGCCCACATCACCACCCAGACGACGATTGTCGCGACGATGATGGTCGTCGTCGAGAGCAGTGGCACGACGACCACGACCGTGGCGACCATCGAATACGTCAAAAAGAGCGCGACCATCGCCGTCACCAATCCGTACACTCCCATCGCACTGTTTCCTGTCGCCGGACCCCGCAGCCACCCGACCAGTCGCTTCGATGAGACACCCATATCGTGAAATACGTTATCGTGGACCATAATAGTTCTCTGGGGCGAACGTTGAACAGGCGTCGTGCCCTACCACAGACGATGCAGTACCGAGGTGTCGTCCTTGATGTCGATGGAACTGTCGTTCGAGGAGACGAGGCCATCCCGGGCGCACTCGATGGACTCGCGGTTATCGACTCGTTCGGACTCGACCGACTGTTCGTCTCGAACAACCCGACGAAAGCACCGCCTGCGTACGAAGAACGGTTGCGAACCGCAGGTATCGAAGCGACTGCCGACGAAATCGTCACGTCCGGGACGACGACGACCGTCTATCTCGCGGCCACCCACCCCGGTGCCCGAACGTTCTGTATCGGGGAGTCCGGCATACGCGACCAACTTCGAGAGGCGGGTCTCGAACTCGTGGGGGCGGGCGACGAACCCGAAGTCGTCGTCGTCGGTATCGACCGCACGTTCGATTACGACGACTTACGCGACGCCTACCTCGCACTTCGGAATGGCGCGAAGTTCTACGGAACCGACCCCGATATCATCATCCCCACTGCAGACGGCGATATCCCGGGGTCTGGAGCGATAATTCGCGCCGTCGCCGGTGTCGCCGGCCGCGAACCTGACGCGGTGCTCGGAAAGCCTTCACCGGTAGCACAGCAAATCGTCCTCGAGAGGCTCGGACTCCCGCCCGAAGACGTTCTCGTCGTCGGTGATAGACTCGATACCGACATCGCGTTCGGACTCGACGCAGGGATGGGAACCGCCCTCGTCAGAACTGGCGTCACCGACGACGACGCGCTCGCAGCGAGCGAGTTCGAACCCGACTACGTCCTCGACCACCTCGGTGAAATCGGGCGAATTCTCTCACGGTAACGTGACCTATCTCGGAGAAAGCAGGTTCTACTGACGAGTGGCACGCCCGCCTTTCGGCGTGCGGGCATCGTCGCAACCCCTGCACAATCATTATGGTTCTCAAATGATAAGTACTTCGTGGGGAACTCCCATGTCCGGAATGAAAATATTGCTCCTCGCTGGCGACTTCGTCGAGGACTACGAGGTGATGGTACCGTTTCAGGCGCTCACGATGGTGGGTCACGAGGTCCACGCGGTGTGCCCAGAAAAAGAGGCCGGAGACCGCTGTAAGACCGCTGTTCACGACTTCCGCGGCGACCAGACGTATCTCGAGACCCGCGGCCACGACTTCACGCTGAACGCGACGTTCGCCGACATCGACCCTGCCGACTACGACGCACTCGTCGTCCCCGGTGGGCGCGCACCCGAGTATCTCCGTGGGTACGACGACGTTCTCGATACGGTTCGGCACTTCTTCGACGAGAACAAGCCCGTCGCTGCAATCTGTCACGGCCCACAGATTCTCGCCGCCGCAGGCGTGCTCGATGGCTATCAGATGACCGCGTACCCTGCGGTCAGACCGGAGGTCGAACGCGCAGGGTGTTCGTGGGTGGACGAGGTAACTACCGACGGAAATCTCGTCACGGGACAGGCGTGGCCGGACCACCCCGAGTGGCTGGCGGCGTTCCTCGACCTCCTCGGGACCGAAATCAGCCACGAACAGGCCACCGCAGCCGCAGACGACTGAAATGGATACTCACACGTGCGTTAATATGTGTGAGAATGTCTGACAAAGATTTTTATAAGCACACGCAAAGTGACTGCCATGGAAGAACCGAACAGCCCGTATTTCCGCGAACAGGTCGACACTGTCGCCGAATCAGATCCACAAGATGGCGAAGTCGTAATCGTGGAGGGGAAGGCCATGAGCCTTCGAACATATCGACAGCGTCACCACTAACTGGGAGACGTCTCGGGCTGTCGAGTACACGGTCCGCACCGGTATCGCGGTATTTTTGAAAAAACAGCGAGTCGAAGCGCGCTTAGAAAGCGCCGCCGACGACGGTCACGTCTGCCTGCAGCCCGTCGCGGACTGCGTCGTGGACGTGGCAGATGTCTTCGGCGAGGTCGGTAATCTCGGCAAATTCGTCGTCAGAGAGGTCTGCTTCGACGTAGATGTCGAAGGAAATCTCTGCGAGGTCGTCGCCGTCGTCGAGGACTGCATCTGCGTCGATCTGGACCTTTCCGAGGTCGTCGAAGCCAGTCTTCTGTCCGCCAACACGGAAGGCGGGGAGGAAACAGGACGCGTACGTCGCGACGAGGGCCGCGTTCGGGGTCGGACCGCTCTCGTCGAGCGCGTCGATTTGCAAGTCGAAGTCGCCGACCTGACTCGTGCATGCGAAGCCTTCCTCACTGACCGTCGAGGTTTGGATATCGGACATTCATCGGGTGTCAGGACTGTTCGGCCCTAAAAGTTGCTCAATAGAACGGCCGTGTACACGAGCGACAAAAGAATATATCCGCGGATGCGGCCGAGGCGACCTATTCGAGCGTGAACGACTCGTCGGCGTCGAGAACGTGGACTTCGGCGTGACTGCCGGCAGCTTTCACTTCGTGTTCGAAGTCGCGAACGTCGATTTCGATGGCCGGGAACGTGTTGTAGTGCATCGGGAAGACGTGGTCGACGTCTAACCAGTCGGTGGCGATAGCCGCCTGCAGTGGTCCCATGGTGTAGTGGTCTCCAACCGGAAGCGCCGCCGCGTCGGGTTCGAGATACGGAGCGAAAATCTCGCGCATGTCAGTCATCAATCCCGTGTCGCCGGCGTGGTAGAACGTCGTCGTGTCCTCGTCGGACTCTCGGGAGGGCATCTTGTCGCTAATCATGTACCCGCCCGGCATGCCGGCGTCGAGTTCGTACCCAGTGTTGATGCCGTTCGTGTGGTCTGCACAGACCATCGTGACGAAGGCATCACCGAGTTCGACGGTGCCCCCGATGTTCATGCCAATCGTGTCGTCGACGCCCATCTCGTCTCCGACGTAGCCGACGATTTCGGGCGTGCCAACGACGGTTGCGCCGTCGAACGCGCCGGCGTCTGCGATGTGGTCGGCGTGGCCGTGTGTGAGGAGGACGTAATCCGGCGTGTCGATGTCGCTCGAGTCGAGCGACGTGAGCGGATTGTCGAAGAACGGGTCGATGAGAAGCGAGGTGTCTCCGACCGTGACGTACCACGTCGAGTGACCGTGCCAGGTGAGTTCCATAGCACCTGAACGTTATACGTGAAATACACAAAAAGGTATTCGCGTAGAACGGTCTGGCCGTGTTTTCGCGGGTGGTGGAATCCTGGCTGTGGGGACGACGAAACGGGTCGGCCGGAGCGTTGGGAGATGACTTTTCATCCCACAAACAGATATACCGAGTATGTCCCCGAACGACCAGGTCTACCAGCGGCCCAAAGAACGACCCGACACGCTCGAAACGCAAGAGCGGAGTCTCGATGCGTGGCTCGACGCCGTCATCTACTACGGTCTTGGCCAGCACATGTTGCTCGCCGTTCCGATGCTCTGGATTGCGTTTCAGACCGTCACTATCCCAGTCGCGGTGTCGACGAGCGCGATCGTCTCGCTGACTGTGGCGTCGGTGACTATCGGAGCGTTCCGGATGGGAGTTATTTCGGTTGGGACGCCATGGCAACGAATCGAAGACAACGAACTCGGACTCGGTCCGAGCGGCGGGTATGGCTTCTTTGCCCGACGCGCGGCGTATCTGAACGCAACTCTGGGTCTTGCGACGTATGTGGGCGCGATTGTCGATGCCGGCGGTGGTGGATTGGTCGGCGCAGTGCTCGTCGCTGGCGGGTTCACGTTCGGTGGGTTACTCGTGTTACCGAATCTTCGAGCCGCCAATAAGACGAAGTCTGCACTCCTTCGGACTATCTACTATGCTGCTTCCCTCGGCGTGGTCGCCTCTCGAGCACAGGTGCTGGACCTCTCTGTCGGCGCACCGAGTGCAGCGTTCGCGTTCGCCGTCGTCTGTGTACTCGTCATCTTCGACGTTGGGGTGGACCTGCGGTGAGTAGGTGGGTGGTTGAATGAGCGCGTGACTGAGTGACTATGCCGTCGACGAGTGCCGATGTATTTTTCAAACGACAGATTTTACGGTGCCTATGTCCCGACACAACGCGACAACTGACGCCGCCGTCAACGGTGTCGCCGGCCTCATCATCTTCTCAGTCGGTGGGGCGGTGGCCTCATTCTTGCTCACTGCCTTCGGCCCGTGGCTTGGATTCGTTCCGGCGATGGCTGTCTGGGCCGGGTGTGGATATTTTGGACTGAAACAGTTCGCACACGGTATCTACACTATCGTCGAGTCGGCGTCAAACGAGTAGGTGAGTCCCATCCGGCCGAAATCAGTGGGATGTAAAGACCTATCACGGACCGGGCAGACCCGACGTTCATGTATCACGTTCGATTCCGTGACCCAGCAGGCGCAGTCCGAACGGGCGAATGGCACGGCGACTCCGTCTCCTTTGGCGGTGAGACGTACGACCTCGGTGAGGTAGACGTACTGGCACCGACCGAACCGTCGAAAATCGTCTGTATCGGTCGCAACTACGCAAAGCACGCCGAAGAGCGCAACGAAGAAGTTCCTGACCGCCCGCTGTTGTTCCTCAAACCCCCGAACGCCGTCGCGAGTCATGGCGACACCGTGACGCTCCCCGCCGGCAAGGAGAACATGGAACACGAAGTCGAACTGGCCGTCGTCATCGGCGAACAGTGTCGGAACGTCGCCCCCGAAGACGCCGAAGACGTCATCGCCGGCTACACGATCATGGACGACGTGTCGAATCGTGACGACCAGGACCTCGAATCGAACTGGGTTCGTGGCAAAGCGTTCGACGGCGCGGCACCGATGGGGCCCGTCCTTGCCGACCCAGAACATCTCCCTGACGATGCCAGCATCACACTCCGCGTGAACGGTGAGACGAGACAGGACTCCAGTATCGAACACCTCATCTTCTCGATTCCAGAACTCGTCGCCGAGATTACGTCGTATCTGACGCTCGAACCGGGTGACGTCATCTCGACGGGAACGCCCGAAGGTGTCGGCCCGCTTGTCGATGGCGACCACGTCGAAGCCGAAATCGAAGGCATCGGCGTCCTCGAACACGACGTTCGGCAGGACTGACGACGCGACGAAGTCACGTTTTCGGGTTTTCGCGTTCTTGGGTTCTCCCGTACTCGAATTCTCCCGTTCTCGCATTCTCACGTTCTCCCGTACTCGCGTTCTCGAATCTTCTCACCCCCTCGGTACAACGACGAATCCGACGCCACCCAGAGGACAAGCCATAAGGTTAGTCTAACCTAATCCAGAGCGAATGCGGTTGACGCGACGGGACGCGGTTGCAGTGCTCGCCGGCCTCGGTATCGTCGGCGGCGGTGCAGTCGCTATCGACCAGTTCGACCCGCCGACTGCAGAGAGCGGTGAAGGCGGCGGGTCAGACGCCCCAGCGACGAGTCTGTTGGAAACGATGGTTGCGGCCGGGGAAGTCGTGTATCCGAGCGAAACCGAAGGTATCGCTCCGTTCGTCGAGACGTACGTCCTCGGCCGAACGAGAGACGAACAGCGTGGGTCACAGATGCGAACGACCGCCGCAGAACTCGACGACGTTGCCAGAGACTGGTACGGGTCGCCGTATTCGACGCTCTTGACAGACGAGCGAGATTCGCTCCTTCGCGAACTTGGTGCAGACACTGCCGACCCAGTCGCAGACGGCACGCTCTCCGAACGAATCAGGTTTCACGTCGTGAACGAACTGCTCTACGCGTTCTATGCGTCTCCGACTGGCGGCCGACTCGTCGGCATCGAGAACCCAATCGGCCATCCCGGCGGTGCCGAGAGTTACCAGCGGGCGACGATGGGTTCGGAAAATGAAACCGATGCGGGCGATGGAGTGAGTGCAGACGATGGCTGACGACGGACACACAGACCGAACGCCGGCCGAAGACGCCGACGTGTGTATCGTCGGTGCCGGCCCGGCGGGCGGAATCGTCGCACATCGACTCGCTGAATCGGGAGCGTCGGTTGTCGTCCTCGAAGCAGGGCCACGGTTCGACGGCGACAGACGCGAGCAACTGGAGCGCCACATTCGCCCCGGCCTCGGAAACCCATGGGAGATGGGCGGGCCGCGAGACGAGTTTACGTCGTCTGGTGAGGCGTTTTATCCCCTGAACGCCGCACGTGTGAAGGGTGTCGGCGGAAGCTCGCTCCACTGGCAGGGGATGGTTATGCGTCTCCACGAACGCGACTTCGAACTCGCCTCACGCCACGGCGTCGGTACCGACTGGCCCATCTCGTACAGCGACCTCAAACCCTACTACGCCGACGCAGAACGCGAGTTGGGTGTCGCCGGTGCGGTCGACAATCCGTACGCGCCGCCACGTGACGAGGCGTACCCACTCCCTGCCTTCCCACCCTCTTACTCAGACTCACTCTTCGCAGAGGCGTGCGAGCGTCTCGAAATCGACATGCACTCCGTGCCGAACGCTCGCAACTCGGAACCGTACGACGGTCGGTCGCCCTGCGTCGGATACGGGACGTGCAAACCAGTCTGTCCATCGGGTGCCAAGTACACCGCCGAATCCCACGTCGAGAAAGCAGCGGCCGCTGGCGCTCGTGTTATCGACCACGCCCGAGTCCGACGCCTCGAACACGACGACTCGGGAACCAGCGTCGTCGCCGCGGAATACACCACGCCCGACGGAGAGACGCACCGGCAGGAAGCAGGCCGGTTCGTCCTCGCGTGTGGAGGCGTCGAGAACGTCCGCCTCCTCTTGCTCTCTGCGTCGGCCCAGTATCCGGACGGATTGGCGAACTCCTCGGGCGTCGTCGGTCGGTACTTCATGGAACATCTGTTCGCCGGAATGGGTGGGAGACTCGACAGGCCGACCAGACAGAATCACGTCGGCTTCATCACGAGCGAGTCACACCAGTTCTACGACGACACCGACCCCGTCAACGGAATCAAACTGGAGTTCCTCAACTACGGTGGGCCGTCGCCGGTCATCGACGCCCTCCATGCGGAGACGTGGGGCGACGAGTTGGTCGCCCAGTTAGCCGAGAACTACGGGACGCACATCGCGATGGGTGCGCTCGTCGAGCAACTGCCGCGCGAAGACAACTACGTGACACTCGACTCGAAGACGACAGACGACCTCGGCGACCCGGTTCCAGAGATTCACTGGGCTGTCGACGACCAGACGAAGGCCGCACTCACCCGGGCGAACGAGATTCAAGCGTCGGTCATGGACGAACTCGGCGTCGACGTGGAGTGGACTGTCGGGCCGGAGAACACCGGACCGGCGTTCCACCACATGGGGACGACACGGATGGGCGACGACCCGGAGACGAGTGTGGTCGACGCCGAGTGCCGAACACACGACGTGCAGAACCTCTGGATTGCGGGGTCGAGCGTCTTCCCGACCGGGGGCGCGATGAATCCGACGCTCACAATCGCGGCGCTCGCTGTTCGTCTCGCCGAGTCGGTACAGGGGCACATCCCGTAACCGAATACGATTTCAACAGCGTGAGAATGGCACCGATACAATTTACGTGTTGGACAGGAACCTCACACCAATGCTGAGACGACGGTACCTCCAGGCGATTGGTACGATGGGTGCAGTCGGTATCACCGGTTGTCTCGGCGACGACGGCCTCCGCGAGGCCATACCGCTGGATGGGGCGAGTGGCGACGCGCTGACCGACTCGAATACTGACGCCGAGATACTGTCCGGCGACCTGACGCTCGCCACTGCGACGACGGCGTACGACACTGGACTGCTCGACGCGCTCCACGACGGCTTTTCGGACACGTTCGGCGTTCGCGTCAAAACACTCGTACAGGGGACCGGAGCGGCGCTTCGAACCGCAGCCGATGGCGACGCGGACGTCGTCATTACACACGCACGAAGTGCAGAAGACGAATTCATCGAGGCAGGCCACGGCATCAACCGTCGCGACCTGATGTACAACGACTTTCTCGTCGTCGGCCCCGACGACGACCCGGCCGGTATCGAGGCAGTCGGAAACGACCCGCTGGCGGCCTTCGAGTCCATCGCAACGTCGGGTGCACTGTTCCTCTCTCGCGGCGACAACTCGGGAACGCACATCAGAGAGCAGACGCTGTGGGACGACTGTGACGTCACCCCCTCGGGTCGGTGGTATCAGGCGACCGGCGACGGGATGGGCGACACGCTCAGACAGGCGAGTCGCCGCGGTGCGTACACCCTCGTCGATAGAGGCACCTACTTCGTGATGTCGGACTCGACGGCGCTCACGGCGTACGTCGAAGGACCACTGGGTGGCGGGCCCGACATCCTCCGAAACGACTACGCAGTCATCCCGACGAATCCGGCCAGACACGATGTGAACTACTCGCTGGCGATGGCCTACGTCGGTTATCTCACCGGTCGGAGGGGGCAGGAGATAATCCGAGACTTCGGTGAGACGACGCTGTTCGTCCCCAGTGCGCTCGACGACGACCCAGCGTTCGACCAGTACCAACCGGCGAGTGACGACGAGTGAACGCAGCGTTTTGGAGTGACCCGCCGACCCAGAGTACGCACCCTTAAGAACCGCGACCCGCATCCTTCGACCATGCAACCACGGGACCTCTCCGCGCACGCTCCCTACGTACCCGGCCGCGGGACAGAGGAGGTCGCCCGCGAACTCGGGATGGACCCCGAGGACCTGACGAAACTCTCCTCGAACGAGAACCCCCACGGCCCGAGTCCGAAGGCCGTCGCGGCCATCGAAGACGCTGCACCGACGGTGAGCGTCTATCCGAAGACTGCACACACCGACCTGACCGAGGCCCTCGCCGACAAGTGGGGCCTCGACCCGACGCAGGTGTGGCTTTCACCCGGTGCCGACGGGTCTATCGACTACCTCACCCGCGCGATGCTCGAACCCGGCGACGACATCCTCGAACCGTCTCCCGGCTTTTCGTACTATTCGATGAGCGCTCGCTATCACCACGGCGACGCCGTTCAGTACGACGTGTCGAAAGCCGACGACTTCGAGCAGACCGCCGAGTCGGTACTCGACGTTTACGACGGCGAGCGCATGGTCTACCTGACGACCCCCCACAACCCATCGGGGTCTGTCCTTCCGCGAGCGGAACTCGTCGAACTCGCCGAATCGGTCGACGACCACACACTGCTCGTCGTGGACGAAGCCTACGGCGAGTTCGCTGACGAACCGTCCGCGATCGACCTGCTCTCTGCATACGACAACATCGCCGTCCTCCGAACCTTCTCGAAGGCGTACGGCCTCGCCGGCCTGCGAGTTGGCTACGCCTGTGTCCCCGAGGAGTGGGCCGATGCCTACGCTCGCGTGAACACGCCGTTCGCCGCGAGCGAACTCGCCTGTCGTGCTGCGCTGGCCGCACTCGACGACCCAGACCACGTCGAGAAATCGGTCGAGTCTGCGAAGTGGGCCCGCCAGTATCTCCGCGACGAACTCGACGTGCCGACGTGGGAGAGCGCTGGCAACTTCGTCCTCGCGGACGTCGGTGACGCGACTGCCGTCTCCGATGTTGCACAGCGAGAGGGCGTCATCGTCCGCGACTGTGGGAGTTTCGGCCTCCCCGAGTGTATCCGCATCTCTTGCGGCACCGAAGCCCAGACGAAACACGCCGTCGACGTACTGAACCGAATCGTCTCGGAGGTGCCCACAGCGTGAAACTCGTCGTCACTGGCACGCCCGGAACCGGAAAGACCACCGTGACGGACCTCGTCGCCGACGCACTCGACCAACCCGTCGTCCACCTCAACCAACTCGTGAAAGACGAGGGGCTGTGGACCGAACGCGACGAAGAGCGCGATACGCTCGTCGTCGACCTCGACGCGGTCCGCGACCGACTCGGTGACTGGGACGGACTCGTCGAAAGTCACCTCGCACATCATCTCGACGCCGACCGTGTTGTGGTCCTGCGCTGCCGCCCGGATGTCCTCGAAGCCCGCCTCCTCGAACGCGGCGAGTCCGAGGCGAAGGCACGTGAGAATCGCGAATCGGAGGCACTCGACGTCATCCTCGGCGAAGCCGTCGAGTTCCACGGCGAGGATGTAGTCTACGAGATAGACACGACCGACCGCGACCCACAGGCCGTCGCCGACGAAATCGTCGCCGTCGCCGACGGTGAACGCGAACCGTCCGCAGGAACCGTCGACTTCATCGAATATCTATGACGCTGGACCAGTACCGCGACACGGCGGACAAACTGCTCGCCCCGTTCGTCTCGGCGGCCGACACTGCTGGACTCTCACCAAACGGCGTGAGCGTCATCGCGTTCGGCTTTGCCGTCGCTGCAGGTGTCGCCTTCGGTATCGCCGACCAACTGTGGTACGGCCTCGGCGCACTCTTCGTCTTCCTCAACGGGTGGTTGGACCTCGTCGACGGCGCACTCGCCCGCAAGCAAGGCGTCTCGTCGAAGGCAGGCGACATGCTCGACCACGTGCTCGACCGCTACGCCGACATCGTCGTCCTCGTCGGCCTCGCCGCCGGCATCGACTCGTTCGCACTCGGCCTCGCTGCCGTCACGGGCGTGCTCATGACCTCGTATCTCGGCACGCAGATTCAGGCAGTCGGCCTCGGTCGTGCCTACGGCGGCCTCGTCGGCCGCGCCGACCGACTCGCGCTCATCGGTCTCGTCGGCGTCGCATCGGCAGTCTACACCGGTCCCATCGGTGGGTTCACCCTCGTCGGGTGGCTGCTGGTGTTCTTCGCTGTCATCGGTCACTTCACCGCACTCCAGCGATTCTGGGGCGCGTGGAGCGACCTGACGTAGCCCAACGATACGACGCCCGGTCCGTCTTCTTGGTCGTCACGCGTAAACCGACTGACAGTGCAGGGTTCGACCAGCACCTTTCGGCCGGTGGCGTGCCTTTTATACGCGGCGGGACGGTACGTGAGTGTATGCCTCAGTGCGAGATGTGTGGCTCCAACCAAGCCTCTCTGAAGACTGTGAAAGTCGAAGGCGCAGAACTGCAACTGTGTGACAACTGCGCCCAGTTCGGCACGGAGGTCCGCACCGAGTCGACGTCCAGTGCGAGCTCGAAGTACTCTACCTCTTCGTCGAGTGGGAAGGCCAAACGCTCGTCTGGGTCGTCTTCGTCCTCGTCGTCGAAGACGCGCCGACGCCGCGACATGTTCGACGACATGGACGAGATTGCTGCCGACTACGACTCGCGCATCCGGGAGGCACGCGAGTCCCGTGGATTGAGTCAAGAGGAACTCGCGCAGTCGCTCAACGAGAAGGCGAGCCTGATTCGCAAACTCGAACGCGGTGACATCGTGCCCCCGGACTCTGTCCGAAAGAAAATCGAACGTAAACTCGACATCTCACTCGTCGAGGGTGCGAGCGACGACGACTCTGACTGGTCCGGTGGCGGCAGCACGACGACGACGCTCGGCGACGTGGTCAAGCGAAAAGACTGACTGACACACGTCCGGGCGCCGAGTCGGACTCTCCTCACCTGATTTTCTCCGATTTTCCGGCCCGACGAGACGCCGTCTCGTGACAAATTCGGCCCCGAAAACCAATATATTAGTCTCGTCGCACGCGACTTCGACTGTGTTCATCCTAGTCAACCTCAAGGCGTATCCGTGCGACCCTATCGAAGTAGCAACCGCCGCGCGTGACGTTGCCGAGGAGTCAGGCGTCCGCATCGCGGTGTCGCCACAGGCGACCGACATCTCGCGTGTCGCCTCGACTGGCGTCGAGACGTGGGGCCAACACGTCGACCCGAACGACTACGGCAGTCACACCGGCAGCACGCTCGCTGAGGCGGTCTCCGACGCGGGCGCAGTCGGGACGCTCATCAACCACTCTGAAAAGCGCATGAAACTGGCCGACATCGACGGGTCGGTACAGGCTGCTGAACGCGCCGGACTGGAGACCTGTGTCTGTGCGAACAACCCCGCACAGATCGGCGCAGTCGCCGCCCTCGGTCCGGATTCGGTCGCTGTCGAACCGCCGGAACTCATCGGCGGCGACGTCTCGGTCGCGACTGCAGACCCCGGCATCGTCACCGATGCTGTCGATTCGGCGGCAAACGTCGACGAAGACGTGGACGTCTACTGTGGTGCCGGCATCTCCACCGGTGACGACGTGGTGACCGCAGAAGAGCTCGGTGCGTCGGGTATCCTTCTCGCATCCGGCGTCGCCAAAGCCGACGACCCGCGTGCGGCGCTCGAAGACCTCGTCTCCGGACTGTAACGAGACGAGTCACTCACGAACTGATTTCTCGCGGACGGCAAACCAGCGATTGACGGGTGGTCACTCGTCGTCTTCGTCGACGAACGACCGCTCGATCGCGCTGACCGTCTCTCGGAGTTCGTCTGCATCGAGCAGGTCTGCATATTCCTCGCTCACGAGGTCAGGCAGCGCGTATTCGTACTTGCCGCGTCCAGCGTGGCGGATGAATCCGGCCCGACGAAGCGACCGATTCCGACCGTACGCGAGGTGTTGGTCACCCGTCTCGCCCGCCGCGACGTGGGCCGAAAGCGGGTCTGAGATGCCGTATTCGCGGTAGTGAGCGAGCATCCCGTGGTGAACCTCACCGAGTGCGTTCACGATTGCGGTCATCCGGTCGACCACGTCGCGTCTGTTCTCGGCACCCGGTGCTGGTTGCAAGTCTGCGGGTTCGAAGTCGCCCATCTCGAGTGCTTCGTCCCACGCTTCCTCGTCGATGTCGCCGTCGATATCGTCACGCTCGGGGAGCAGACCGTGGGTTGGCCACGGCGGGCCGTCCGGCGCTTCGAGTGGCGGTCGTGGGTGTGTTCGCGTACTCGGATGGCTGTCCTCGTCCGAGTCGTCGTCGGAAGAGAGGTCCGTGTCCGCGACTGCTCGGGCGACGTCGTCTGGTGTCGCACCTTGCTGTGGGCCGTCGGGTGTCGAACCCTGTTGTGGGCCGTCGGCCGCCGCCTCGGAGTCCGCTTCGGCCGTCGCAGGTTCTGTCCCGTCCTCGTCAGCGAGTCCGTACTCGCCCAGTGCGGCCTGTTTCTCCTCGGGGCGATTGAGATTTCGGCCTTCCCCGCCGCGGTAGGGGGATTCGGCTTTCTGGAACATCGCTTGTGCGAACTGGTCGGCCATTCGCGAGAGGTCACGGGCCTCTTCGAGTTCGCGTTCGAGTTGCCGAATCCGGGCGTCTTTCTTCTGGAGTTGCTGTCGCAGGTCGGCAATCTCGCTCTCGCGGCGTTCTTTTTCGTCTGATATCTCTTTCAGGTCGGAGACGAGGGTGCCGTCGACCGACTTCAGGTCGGGACGTTCGAAGTCGTCGAGGCCGGGCGTCGCCCCCGCGTCGAACGTCTGTTTCTTGTGGAACTGCACGCGACGGATGGATTCAGACCAGTCGGTGACGAGGAAGCCCTCGCCGTTGCCCATATCTTCGATTGCGTCGGCGTACTCCGACCCGAGGATACGCCCGACGACTTTCGTGTCGTTTCGCCAGGTGAGGCGGTGCCAGACCAGCCAATCACACTGCGTGATGAAATCTTTCTTGACGTCTGCGGGGCGCTGTGAGATGCCGACGATGCCGAGGCCGTGTTTCCGCCCGCGTTTGCCGATTTTGATGAGCATCTTGCCCGCTTCGTCCATCCCACCTTTCTCGGGGATGTACTCGTGGCACTCCTCGATGAGCATCAAGAACGGCTTCTTGAGTTTCTTCTCTTTGGCGAAGAGATGCTTCGCGACTTCGGTCACTAACTCGTCGGCCGCCGAGTCGTCGAGATAGCCCGACACGTCGAGAATAATCGGGACGTTCTGTTCGAGGGCGAGCGTGGCGAGTCGTTCGGCGTGTTCGGGGCTGACCTGAATGTCACACTCCTCGTCTGCGCCCGCGTGAAGGAGTTCGAACTCCTGTTTGAGGCCGTAGTACTCCCCGTCGGTGTCGACGATGAGCACCGGGAAGTTCGACGACAACAGGTTCTCTATCATCACCGACGCCGTGTTCGATTTCCCCGACCCGGACTTTCCCGTCACGAAGCCACGTCCGGTGAGGATATCGACCACCGGTAGTTCGACAGTCGTCCCCGGGTCTTCGTTGCCAACTCCCCCTGGTCCGTCACTGATTTCGGCAACCGAGATGGTTTCCGTCTCCGAATCCGTCATCCGTTCTGGACGACTGGCGCGGGGGACATAGTTCCTCCCCTCGGGCGGCCCGAAACTCAGTCGAACTCGACGAGTGACGACTGCCCGCGACGCGGTCGGTCGTCTGGTGCCGACTGCTCGGTGTTCGACGACGAGTGCGCGAACGCAGCGTCGTGGTCGTCGCGCTCAGACGACGGCTCGTGGGCAGATTCCCACCCATCCAGACGGGACTGGTCTGCGTCAGAAAACGAGAGATTCGACACGCGAACGCCGAGTTTGCGGACGCGCGCGTCTGCGAACTCCGCGTCGAGGAGTTCGAGTGCGACCGATTCGACGAGGTCTGGGTCGTCCACTGGACCGGACAACGAGCGCGCACGAGTGTTGATGTCGAACGGCGGGACGACCACTTTGATGCCAATCGTTCGGTACATCGCTCCCCGAGACTGGGCACGGTCTGCCACGTCTGCTGCGAGTGCGCGGACGACCTCACGTTTGTCGTCGATATCGGTCGTCGGTTCGGTCAACGCCGATTCTCTTGAGAGACTCTTGGGCCGCCCCGTCGGCGTCACTGTTCGGTCGTCGACTCCGCGTGCTCGGTCGTGAAGTTCCCGCCCCCGCGACCCGAAGTTGGACTCCAGCGTCGCCGGGTCTGCGTCCGCGAGGTCACCTGCGGTGTCGATACCTAACCCCGACAACTTCCGGGCCGTAACGGGGCCGACGCCGTGAATCTCTTCGATGGGAAGTGGTGCGAGGAACGACGCCACCTCGCCGGGTTTGACGACCACGAGGCCGTTCGGTTTGTCGAAGTCGGATGCGATTTTCGCGGTGGACATGTTGGGGGCGACACCGATAGACGCCGTGACACCCACCTCGCGAGCGATTCGCTGCTTGACGTACCGAGCGTAGCCTTCTGCGAGCGTCCGGTCACCCGAGGGGGCAACGTCCCACGCGGTTCGGTCGGTCACGTCTAAATACGCCTCGTCGATGCTCACTTCACGAACCACGTCGGCACAGTCGTGGAGAATCTCTTTGACCTCGCTCGCGACGGATTTGTAGAAGTCGATATCGACGGTGCGATAGTGTCCGGTTCCGGCCGGGTCGTCGTCGGGGCCAACGTCTGCACGGCGCGGCAGTTTCTCGAGTGCGGTCGAGATCGGTTGCGCGCTCTCGACGCCGAACGCACGCGCTTCGTAACTCGCGGTGGCGACGGCACCGTGGCCCTCGCCGGGTTCGTACCCCATCCCGACGACGACGGGTTCACCCACGAGTTCAGGTTCGCGGAGGCGCTCACAGGATGCGTAGAAACAGTCCATATCGACGTGAAGGACGATGCTATCGGGTTCGTCGTCCGTCTCCGTTCCCGGGAGCGTCTCCTCCGCCATCACGTGGGGGTAGACGGGCGACGTACCTGAACCTTCAGGTACCGCGGTGGAAGTGAACGCATCGAGTGGTGCGAGAAGTCGTTACTTCAGTCGTTCCTGCAGGAACGATGGGTGAGCGGCCTCGATACCGTCGATAGAGAGAATCTTGTCAGAGATGACATCTCCGAGCGAGTCGCCGTCGACGGCGCGAACTTCGGCCATCAGCATGTGGTCGCCAGACGACGTGTAGAGCGATTCGACATCGTCGAGTTCCTTCAGAGCACGCGTGACCTCCACGTACCGCTCGCTCGCGCATTCGATACCGACCATCGCAATCGACTGCCCTGCGAGTTTCTTTGGGTCCACGTCGGCGGAGTATCCGATGATGACGCCGTCGTCTTCGAGTTTGCTGATATACTTCCGAACCGTCGGCTTCGACACGCCCGCTCGGTCTGCAATCTCGGCGTACGACGCTTTCGCGTCTTCTTCCAAGACTGCGAGGATGCGTCCCTCCGTGGACGTGGTTTCCATGCTCACTTCTTTTCTTACGGGAGAAAAATATCTTGCGAATCCGAAAACGCATATCCGTCACGTCGAACCGGTGTGTGTCCGGGTAGTCGACGCGGCGGTTCGGTGCGTTACTTGTGCTTTCCGAGGAACTTGTCGTACGAGCGCTCCCACTCGTAGGAGTCGTCGAAGTAGCGCTCTGCGAGCGGTTCTTCGGGCATCTCGCCGATGCGCTGTTTCTCCTGCTGGTAGGACGGACGAGACTCGTCGACGTAGTACCGGCCGGTGAGGACGGTACCCTCGTGGAGTGCGTTCTCCGTCTCGAACATCATCTCGGACGCCTCGGCGCGACTCGTGTTGTCGAACTCGTAGTCGTCGGAGTCGTTGATGTCGATGTACGGGACGTACTGCCGTGCGTCCTTGTTCCACGTCGGACACTGCGTCAGGAAGTCGATGTGGGAGAAGCCATCGTGCTGGATGGCTTCGACGATGATTTCTTTCGCCTGGTTCGGGTTGACAGCGGCCGTCCGCGCGACGTACGACGCACCCGCGTTCAGCGAGAGCGAGAGCGGACGAAGCGGCGTCTTGGCCGACCCGTGGGGCTGGGTCTTGGACTTGTGACCCATCGGCGACGTCGGGGACGTCTGTCCCTTCGTGAGGCCGAAAATCTCGTTGTTGAACACGATGTAGGTGATATCGTGGTTCTCACGAGCGGTGTGCATGAAGTGGTTGCCACCGATCCCGTAGCCGTCACCGTCACCACCGGCTGCGATGACGGTCAGGCCGGGGTTCGCAAGCTTGGCGGCACGGGCGATGGGCAGCGAGCGGCCGTGGATGGTGTGGAAGCCGTACGCGTCGAAGTAGCTGTTGAGCTTCCCTGAACAGCCGATGCCGGTCATGACCATCATCTCGTCGGGCGAGAGGCCGAGTTCGGCCGCTGCACCTTTGAGCGCCTTGAGCACACCGAAGTCACCACAGCCAGGACACCACGTCGGCTGGGGTTCGAGTCCGGGCGTGAATTCGTTTTGGTCTTTCTCCGTTTCCTCACCGATTGCGCTGAATGCACTCATGATTTATTCACCCACCTTGGGGACGAACTTCGTACGGTTGTCTGGGAGCTCCTCGCCTTCGAGGAGCGCCGTCTCGAAGCCCTCGACGATGTCGGCGGGCTCGAACGGGTTGCCGTTGTACTTGAGAAGGCTCGACATCTTGTCGCCGTAGCCACCGAGTTCCTTCTGGACGAGTCCGCGGAACTGGGCCGAGGCCGTCATCTCGACGACGAGCGCCTCGTCGACGCTGTCGAGGAAGGACTTGACCTCGTCTTTCGGGAACGGCATCAGTTCGGAGACGCCGAGAACTTTCACGGAGTGACCGTTCTCGTTGAGGGCGTCCGCTGCCTCTTCGACGGTGCCCTGCTGGCTCCCGAAGGTGATGAGGGCGAGGTCGGCGTCTTCCGGTCCATAGACCGTGTTGAACCCGTTGTCTGCGTCGAGTTCGGCACGGATGGATTCGACTTTCTGCATGCGGCGGTTCATCTGCGCGATGCGGTTGTCCGGGTCTTCCGAGATGTGACCCGCAGGCATGTGCTCGTTACCCGTCGCGAGGTAGCGACCACCTTTCTGACCCGGCAGCGAGCGCGGCGAAACACCGTTTTCGGTGTCGTGCTGGAAGCGCTGGTACTTGCCGGAGTCGTCGTGCGGCGCATCCGCGAGTTCGGCTTCCGTCAGGACAGAACCGAGGTCCGGGTTCGGTGCTTCGTCGAAGACCGACGCCGGAACGTTCGTGAGTTCGCCACCGAGCTTCTGGTCGTAGAGGACGATGGACGGAATCTGGTACTCGTACGCGATTTTGAACGCCTTACGCGTCTGGTAGTACGCCTCTGCGGAGTTACCGGGCGCGAACACGATACGGTGGGAGTCACCCTGCGACGTGTACAGGACGTGCTCCATGTCGGACTGCTCGGGCTTCGTCGGCATTCCCGTCGATGGGCCGGCGCGCATGGCCTCGACGAGGACGAGCGGCGTCTCGGTAATCTCTGCGAGACCGAGTGGCTCGGACATGAGCGAGAACCCACCACCAGACGAACCGGACATCGCCTTGACGCCAGCGTGGGACGCACCCATCGCAAGTGCCGCGGCGGCGATTTCGTCTTCCACCTGCTCGGAGATTCCGCCGAGTTCGGGGAGGTTCTGCGACATGATGACGAAGACTTCCGTCCACGGGGTCATCGGGTAGCCTGCGATGAAGCGGCAGCCTTCGTCGATGGCACCGTACGCGATGGCGTCGGAGCCAGAGAGGAGAACCTGCTCTTCGTCGTGTTCTCCTTCAGGAACCGAGATGTCGGGAGCGTCGATGTCGAACTCCGCTTGGACCATCTCGTAAGCGTCGTCGAAGACGGTGAGGTTCGGTTCGAGAATCTTCTCCGGCATCGCGTCCGACATCAGGCTCTTGATGACGTCGGGCTCGATGTTCGCGATGGCACAGGTGACTGCGACACCGGCAGTGTTCCGCATGACTTCGCGGCCGTGTTCACGGGCGATTTCGCGAAGATTGATGTCGAAGACGTGCCAGTCGTTCGCTTCGACGCGCTCGTCGAAGTTCTCGATTTCGTCCGCGTCGAGCAGACCGGAGTCGTAGACGATGACGCCGCCCTCGTTGAGTTCGTCGAGGTTCTCAGACAGTGGTTTGATCTCTTCGTTGCCGTAGTACGCACCCTCGCTCGGGTTCCGAGCGAAGGAGTCACCGAGGGCAAGAAGGAAGTTGTATCCGTCACCGCGCGATTTTACAGGGTCAGCACTTACGCGGACTTCCGTGTACGTGTGACCACCGCGAATGCGCGACGGATAGTGTCGATGCGTGAAAACGTGTAGCCCCGCTCGCATCAGGGCTTTGGCGAAGTTCTGGCTGGTCGAGGCGATGCCGTCACCGGAACCCCCTGCAATGCGCCAGATAAGTTCGTGGTCAGTCATATTTTGAGCTCACGGCCCCGCTGGGGCGCTATCTGGAAAATTGGTGTTGGTCTGATTAAAGACTTTGCTATGGATTGACAAGGAAAGATAATGAAGGAATTAATATTGTTATATTACCCAATTGCAGCCCAAAAAGAAGTGGACGAACGGAGAGTTTGTATCGAGTCGAAACGGAGTAATAACTCTCTTTCGAGTTGTTTACTCGTTCTGTGGACTCGATGGGTGGTACGGAGTGTCGTACTCGCCCACTGCGCCGTCGAGTCGGTCGGGGTTGATTCGACCGCTTAACAGCATGAAGTCGAGGATAGTGAGATAGAACATCGCTTCGACGACGGGGACGCCACGCGGTGGGAGCACTGGGTCGTGTCTCCCGACGACCTGAATCTCCTTTTCTTCGCCCGTCTCCCAGTCGACCGTCCGCTGTTTCTTCGGAATCGAGGTCGGGGCGTGGAGCGTCATCTCGCCGTAAATCGGTTGTCCGGTGGTGATGCCGCCCTGAATACCGCCGTGTTTGTTGCCGACGGGTCGTGGGTCGCCTTCCTCGTCGAACTCCCAGTTCTCGTTGCGGTCGGACCCGGTCCACTCGCGGGCCTCGCGCCCCAGTCCGAACTCGAAGGCGGTTGCCGCCGGAACCGCCATCATGGCCTGCCCGAGTCGCGCCGAAAACGAGTCGAATCGGGGTGCGCCGAGGCCACGGGGGACGCCCTGTGCTTCGAAGTAGATGGACCCGCCGATGGAGTCACCCTCTTTCTGGTACTGTTCGATGGCCGCCTGCATCTTCTCGGCCGTCTCGGGGTGTGCACACCGCACGTCGTTCTCCTCGGTGTGTTCGAGCATCTCATCGAACGAGACTGGCGGCGCTTCGATGTCGCCAATCTGGTTGACGTGGGCTTTCACCTCGATGTCGTACTCGCTCTGTTCGAGGACCTGCTTGGCGACGGCCCCGGCGGCGACCCAGTTCACCGTCTCACGCGCGGACGAGCGACCACCGCCGCCCCAGTTGCGCGTCCCGAACTTCGCAGAGTAGGTGAAGTCACCGTGGGACGGGCGGGGCGCGGTCACGTAGGGTTCGTACTTGCCGGAGCGCGCGTCCTTGTTCTGGACGACCATCCCGATGGGCGTTCCCGTCGTGTAGCCATCCTGGACGCCGGAGTTGACGACGACGGCGTCGGGTTCGCCGCGACTCGTCGTAATCATCGACTGGCCCGGTTTTCGTCGGTCGAGTTCGTGCTGGATATCTTTGACGGAGAGTTCCACGCCGGCGGGGCACCCGGATATCGTGGCACCCATGGCGTCGCCGTGACTCTCGCCGTAGGTGGTCACCCGAAAGAGGCGACCGAATTCGTTACCGTTCATTACCCGACCCTCGGGTGTCCGCACATTTAGTGTTTGTAGATAGGTGCAATCGTGGGCGGTTGTGAACGAGGAGAATCTGGCACTGTTGAAATCTGCTGACTCTGATAGGTTGGTGGGGCCGTGCTGACTACAGCGCGCGTGTCTTTCAACTCCGAGCAGTCCGAATCGCCTGTTCGAGACCCAACCAAGACGAGAATCCCTGCGTTGCGGAACTATCCCTCCCACAAGACACATCCTCATTGCAGGAGTTGCCAGCGGTATGAACAGTAGTCAACAGAATCACACACCCCCTCGATTGAATCGTTTCGGGGGAGCGCTACTCGTCTTCGCACTCGTAACCGCCGTCATTTCGTACCCACCCCCCAGAACTGGTGTCAGGCCCCTTTTCGGACTGGGAAATATGTTCCTTCCACTCTTCCCGTCGGCAGGGACCGTTCTTCTCGCCATCGTTGGTGGGATACTCGTTGCTCGTACTCTCGTGCGTGGACAGACGGGGCGTGTCCAGCGGCTCGCTCTCAGCGCGTTGATTCCCGTTTGTGCCGTAACTGTCGTTGGCGGGTACCTCACTGTCGTAGCTGGATTCGACGTGAGTGTTCCTTTCATCATCGGCGTATATACGATGGCAGCGATGGGTGGGTTGGCAACCGAGCTTGTCAATTGATTGAACTCCTCGAATCTCCCGGCGTGCTGCATACACCCTCTGTCTGTGTCACGCCGCAGCGGTCACGTTCTGGAGACTATCACAGAACCGACTACCTGAAGTCGTGAATCCGAATCCTCCGAAAGCGACGTTCGACGCGCTGAGGTTCAAATACGAAGCCGGCGAAGATAGCCTATGGAATCGACATCCGACGGTGGCCTCCGCGACAGCTTCGAAGCGACGTTCTGGGAGCGACACGCGAATCCGTGGAGCGCCGGAACGCGCATTCTCGTCTATCCGGTGTTCATGTACGCCATCTACCGACGCGACACGAAACTCTTCGCGGCGACGCTGGCGTTCATCGCCGTCAACCCCGTCCTCTTCCCGCGACCCGCGCGGACGGACAACTACCTCAGTCGAATCGTGCTCGCCGAACGCGAGTGGTTGGACGACGGAAAGGGAACGATGGGACTCGACTACCCCAATATCCTCAACGTCCTCAACATCCCCGTCACGTTCTACGCGTTCGCCTCCGCACTCCGGCGAAAGCCAGTCGGCACGCTCCTCGGCACGCTCGGTGTGATGGTCATCAAACTCTGGTGGACCGACGCCATCATCAAGAAGACGGGCGTGACCGGCGAGGGTCCGTCTGTCACCTCGCCTGACCTCGAATCCTCACTCGCCGAGTGAGTCGAGCGTGGCCGTCGCAAAGGGAATCAGCATCTCGTCGGGGTGGAGCCCGCCGTGCATCCCGACGAACCGCAGTTCGGTCGGTTCCTCGTCGCCGTACCAGACGCCGAGGTCGCGATGAACCACCACGAGGTCACCGAGTCGACGCTCAAACGTCGCTGACGGATTCGGGCCGAACAGGTCAGAATCCAGTATCTCCTGCTTCCGGAGGACTCGTGCGTCCAGTTCGGACGTGAGCGTGTCGTAGACGGGGTCGATTCGCTCCGGTCGAAGGTGGAGGTGGACGTTTCGCGGACTCCCAGCAAATCGAATCGGTGTTCCGTCAGTTTGCGTTCGCAGGTCCGAAACGAGGTCGATCGGTGGTTCCGAGAGGTCGACGTTTCGGTCGGGGTCGGTGTCGACGAGGCCGTGGTCGGCGGTGATGCAGACGAGGGTCTGTTCGCCGTCTCCTTCAGTGGCGTCTGCGAGGGATTCGATAGCCACTGAGATTGCGTCGAACGTCTCGACAGCCGTCTCACGGTACGTGTCTGAGTCGACACCCTCGCCGTGCGCAACCGCGTCCGTCTGAGGAAGGTACGCGAAGATGTACGATGGGTCCGACGCTTCGTGGGCGGCGTCGGCGAACGCGTCGGTGAACGTCGAGAAGTCTTCGACATCGTACGTGTGTGGAACCGTCTCGTCTGACGGGAAGGGGGTGACGTGGTGTGTCTCGATGCCTGCGTCTACCAGGTCGGGGTAGATGCTCTCCGCGTTGGCGACGTCTTCGAAGTCGAGTCGCTCGGGTTCGGTTCCGTCTTTACGGAGGAACGGGAGTGCCACGAACTGCTCGTCGGCGTCCGGTTCGTAGACGTTCCAGCCGACGACACCGTGTTCCGACGGGAGCGCCGCCGAGTGGAACGTGTTCATCGCGGCAGCCGTCTCCGACGGATAGATGGACGTGAGCGGCGTCACTCGACCCGCCTGTTCGAACTGGCGAAGAAACGGGATTCGCTCACGCTCACCGGCCCACTGTGCGAGACCGAAGCCATCGACGAGGAAGACGACGACGCGGGAGATGTCGCCGTAGTCGTCGGTCGCGGACGCGGGGAGTCTCGGCCCGATATCCGCCCCGAGCAAATCGGAAACTGTCCCCGGAATGAGGGCGAAACACCAGTCCTCGTACGCTGGAAGGAGATAGTCGCCGTCCAGTTGGCGCTCACGCAGTGCCGAGCTGTCGGGTCGCTGCATACCACAGTCGGCGGACGGCGGTGGGAAAAAGATTGTGTGGAGGGGAAACTGCGTGGGGTCAGGCGACCAAACCGCGTGGGTGTTCAGGCGTCGGTCACGTCAGCACCGAGCGCACGCATCGACTCGAAGAAGTTCGGGAAGGACACGTCGACGTGTTCCGCCCCGGAAATCGTCGTCTGGCCGTCCGCGACGAGGCCAGCGATGGCGAGCGACATCACGATGCGGTGGTCGCCGCGTCCATCGACTGCTGCGCCGACGAGGTCGGTGTCGCCGCCGTGGATGGTGAGCCTATCTTGTTGTTCGGTGACGTTGGCCCCCATCTTCGCGAGTTCTTCGGCCATCGCCGTCACGCGGTCAGTCTCCTTGTAGCGAACGTGTTCGCAGTTCTCGATGACTGTGTCGCCGTCTGCAATCGCGCCGAGGACCGCAATCGTTGGGAGCAGGTCTGGTGTGTCGCCCACGTCGACGGTGGTACCCGAGAGGTCGGCGACCGAGACGGTCAGTTCACCGGCGTCTTCGTCCCACTCGACGTCTGCACCCATGTCGCGGACGATATCGACGATTGCGCTGTCTCCCTGTGCAGACGGGCGTGCGCCCTCGACGACGACTGACTCGCCGTCGGCACCAGCGACTGCACCGGCCGCGAGAAGGTACGACATCGACGAAAAGTCACCGGGAACGCTGTACTCGCCACCGGCGGGGCGGTACGACTGGCCGCCGGAGACGGAGAATCCGGTGTCGGTTCGCGTCGCTTCGACGCCGAAGTCGTCGAGGACTTCCAGCGTGATATCGACGTACGGTGCCGATTTCAGCTCGGTCGTGAGTTCGATGTCGATGCCGTCGTCGGTGACCGCGCCGGCCATCAACAGCGCCGAAATGTACTGCGAAGAGACGTCGCCCGGAATCTCGACGGTTCCACCGGACATGCCGTCACCGACGACGAGCGGTGCCTGTCCGTTTCGGCGCGTGCTCTCCGCACGACCATCTAAGTCGAAGACGGCGTCGAGAAGCGGACCTTGCGGCCGGGAGCGGAGCGATTCGTCGCCGGTGAGGACGGTCAGATTATCACCGAGACCGGCGCAGGCGGTGACGAGACGCATCGTCGTCCCCGAGTTGGCACAGTCGATGACGTCGTCAGGGGCCGCTGGTCGCCCGTCGAATCCAACGACGTCGATGGTCTGTCCGTCGCGTTCGACCGATCCACCGAAGCCACGGACCGCTCGCATGGTCGCTTTCGTGTCGGCGCTGACGAGGGCGTCGCGAACGATTGCCTCGTCGCTGTATCCTGCGGCGAGAATCGCCCGGTGTGTGTAACTTTTCGACGGCGGCGCTCGGGTTCGCCCGTGGACCCGAGACTGCGAGATGTGAACGTCCATACCCGGGCGTCGTGACGGCGTAGTATCAGCGTACCGGACACGGCGACGTTCTCCCACGTGGTGGGTTCCCAAACCGAGTGACGTGACTGTTCCCGAGATGTGAGAGTGACGTGCAGTTCTATGCGTTCTCGTGACGAATGTCGTGGTATGCTCGTCAAAGAAATCGCCCAGACAGACGTCATCACGGTCGATGTCGAAACCCCGTTGCTCGAAGTCGCCCGAACGATGCGAACCGAGCGCGTCGGAAGCGTCGTCGTCGTCGACGGAAAAGGCGTCGTCGCTGGCGTTCTGACCGACCGCGATATCGTCATCTACGGCGTCGCCGGCAACCGAGACGTGGGTGACCTCGTCGCCAACGACATCTTCTCGACGAACGTGTTCAGCGTCCCGCCAGACGCTGGCGTCACAGAAGTCGTCGATATGATGCACGACGAAGGCGTGCGCCGCGTTCCGGTCGTGTCGGATGGTGACCTCGTCGGTATCGTCACACTGGACGACTTGCTGTGTCACATCTCGCGGCAACTCGAAGAGCTGGCGGACGTCGTTCGCGGTGAGTTCCCACGCTGAGTCGGTCGCCTGAGGGCACCCAGTTCCCACGCTGAGTCGGTCGTTCGAGGGCAACCTACTGTCTTCGCCCGCGACGCGAGGGCTTTACTACCGACCGGTCGAACCCGGGAGTATGGAACCCGATTTCTCACCGCTGGACGAGTTCCTCGGCGACGATTTCGACGGCTATCTCATCTCCGCCGACGGCAGTGACTCCAACCAGTTGTATCTCTCCGGATTCGACGCCCCAGACGCGTACACGACGCTCTACACGCCCGAGGGGACGCACCTCCTCGTCTCCGCTCTCGAATACGGGCGTGCGAAGAAAGAGAGCCGTGCAGACACCGTCTCCCGCCTCTCTGAGTACGACTACGTGGACAAATACACAGAGTACGGGCCGCTCGTCGGGAAGGCGAAAGTCCTCGCGGAGTTCCTGGCCGACCACGACGCGTCGACACTCGCTGTGCCAGCAGACTTCCCCGTCGGCACCGCCGACGCCCTTCGCGACGAGGGCGTCGCTGTCGAGGCAGAATCCGACGACGTGCTGCTGACGATTCGGGCCGTCAAGAGCGACGACGAAATCGAATACATCCACGACGCACAGGACGCCAACGAAGCGTCGATGGCGGCCGCGGAAGCCCTCATTCGCGCCGCCGATGTGGCGGACGACGGAACGCTCGTCTACGAAGGAGAACCGCTGACGAGCGAACGCGTGAAAGAAGAAATCGAGATTACGCTCCTCCGCCACGGGTGTGCCTTAGACGAGACAATCGTCGCCGGCGGTGCCGACGCAGCCGACCCACACAACCGCGGGAGTGGCCCGCTCTCCGCTAACGAGGCCATCATCATCGACATCTTCCCCCGCGACAAAGCCACGAAGTACAACGGCGACATGACTCGAACCTTCGTGAAGGGCGAACCGACCGAGAAGATTCGTGAGTGGTTCGACCTGACCGAAGACGCGTTCCACGCCGCACTCGATGCCGTCGAACCGGGCGCAACCGGAGAAGACGTTCACAATGCCGTTTGCGACGTGTACGAAGCGGCCGGCGAGAACACCCTCCGCGCCGACCAGTCTGCGGAGACGGGATTCATCCACAGCACGGGCCACGGCGTCGGACTCGATGTCCACGAACTTCCTCGCATCAGTCGAAGCGGCGAAGAACTGAAACCCGGGCACGTCATCACCATCGAACCCGGCCTCTACGACCCCGACGTTGGCGGCGTCCGAATCGAGGACATGGTCGTCGTCACCGAAGACGGCTACGAGAATCTCACCGACTACCCGGTCGAACTCGTCGTCGACTAGAATCTGAACAAGAAGAAAACGACCGCACCAGAAAACGACCGCACCGGACGATTAGCTGTCCAGTGCGCTGTCACCCGTGGTTGGTCCAACGTTCGACGCGTCGGTCCACCCGGAGTGTACTTCTCGCCACTGTTTCAAGAGCTTCTCGAGCGCGTCTGCTGTCTCGGGCGTGAGAACGCCTGCGGCCTGTCGGACGATCTGCCCGTCTTCGATGAGCAGTGCGTAGATGTTCCCTTCACCGAGGAGTCCAAGTCGTCGCTGCAGCGCAGTCTTGTCTACACGCGCGACGAGCGCGTTGTCGTGCGGACGACTTCGTGCCATATCTGGTGACATCCCGCCGCCAGCGACCGGTGGCATCATCCCACTTCGACCGCCCAGGACGACCAGTTCGTAGTAGCCGAAGTGGTTGTACGTCTCTGTCAGTTCGTTCGCGAACCCTCGCCACGAGCCGACGAGCGACTGCTGTCTGTGGTCGAAACTGATGAGCAGCAGTGTTTGTTCACCCTCGAGGTCGTCTGGGAGAACGACCGTTTGGCCGTTCGTATCTCGGGACGGCAAGCGAGGGAACTCCATGGCCTAGGCCAACCTCCAGTGGTATTTAACTCTACTTGCCGATTCAGAATGATACCGAGTCGAGAACCATGTTTCCGAAGCGTGGGGGGCGCGGAAACGCATTGCTCGTTGTCAGACGTTCAGATACATAAACGTCTGGTCCCGAGTCTCAGCCCCGATAATGGGGCAGCTTAGCGTTCGTAGTCGGGGTCGAACAACTGGGCCGACATTGGCCCGGGGTCGCTTCCTTCGACGACTGCGTACGACGACAGGTCCTCGACGCCCGCCTCGGCGAGAATTTCTTCGTCGTAGTAGGTGTTGCCCGTACACTCCGTGGGGTCACGAGAGAACAGTTCGGCGAGTGCGTCACACATAATCTGCGGGGTCCGCCAATCTTCGGGGGTGCCCATCCCGAAGTGGCGGGTCGCCTCGGACTCGATGGCCGCGACGGGCCAGAGTGCGTTGACGGCGATGTCGTCGGTGGCGAGCTCCTGGGCGAGCGACTCTGCGATGAACGTCATCCCGTACTTCGAGAGGGCGTACGCAACCTTCCCCGGGGCGGGGCGGGCAGGCAGTGGCGGTGAGAAGGTCACAACGTGTGCGTGGTCGCTCTCGCGGAGGTGTGGGAGCGCGGCGTGCGTCGTCGCGTACGACCCGCGGGCGTTGACATCCATGAGCAGGTCGAACCGTTTGGGTGGCGTGTTCTCGAAGTTCGCGATGTGGATTGCACCCGCGTTGTTGACGACGAAGTCGATGCCGCCGAAGGCGTCGACCGTCTCGTCGATGGCCGCGTGAATCGTCTCGTCGTCGCGAACGTCGAGTTGGCACCAGATGGAGTTGCCACCTCGCTCGCGAATCTCCTCCGTCGTCTCGACGATCGTCCCGGGGAGTTGGTCGTGTTCTTCGACGGTCTTGCCCGTCGAGACGACGTTCGCTCCACGGTCGGCCAGGTCGAGTGCGATTTTCTTTCCGATACCGCGACTCGTTCCCGTGATAAATGCGGTCCGACCTTCGAAATCAATCTCGTCGAATGCCATAGAATCACATTGTCAAAGTCCCACTTGATGGTTCGTACACTGGGGTTCCGTTCACCAGTGTTTGACCAGTAGCCTGTTCCTCGTCTCTCACCGACTGACGTGCGGGTGCGTTCGCACGCTCGCCGGCACCGATTCTCTTTTGGGCGACCCGCGTCCACTCAGAACAGATGAGACTGCTCGTCGTCGGTGCCGGTTCGATGGGTCGCTGGTTCGGCCGGACAGTGGACGCTGACCTCGCATTCGCCGATGCGAACCCCGACGCAGCGGTCGCTGCCGCCGACGAACTCGGTGGCCGTGCTGTCCCACTCGACGGCGACGAGCAGTTCGACGTGGTCTGTCTCGCCGTTCCAATGGACCTCGCTGCAGAGGCAGTCGAAGCGAACGCCCACCGTGCAGAGCGAGGGATGTGTGACGTGACCGGGTCGATGTCCAAACCCGTGGCCGCGATGCGCGAACACCTCCCCGACCGAGAACGCCTCAGTCTCCACCCGCTTTTCGCACCGGTGAACGCACCGGGGAACGTCGCTTGCGTCGTCGACGAATCGGGGCCACTCGGTGATGCACTCCTCGACGACGTATCGGCCGCCGGCAACACCGTCTTCGAGACGACTCCGGAAGAACACGATACGGCGATGGAGACGGTTCAGGCCGCCGCACACGCCGCAGTCCTCTCGTTTGGCCTCGCCGCCGACGACGTGCGAGCGGAGTTTACCACGCCGATTTCTGCCGCACTCGACGAACTCGTCTCGGCTGTCACATCCGGTAACCCGCGCGTCTACGCCGACATCCAGTCGTCGTTCGGCGACGGCACCGACCGAGTTGCCGACGCCGCGAGAGACCTCGCGATGGCAGACGACGAGACGTTCGCCGACCTCTATCGGCGCGTCGCACACCGAGACGACGAAACCGACAACCACGAACCTGCCGAGTGACGAGTAGAGGTAGCGCCGCCGATGAGTCCCGAACACCGTGACCACGCGACTGGTCACTTTGACCACCGACGAACCCGCCCGCCAGTGTCCACCACAGTATTCCGACGATGATAGATAGAGACGCCGTCCGCGACAACGCGAAGTACCTCAGAAACGTCCGCCCGATAGACCCCGACGAGATTGCGGAGTATATCGAAGGGAAACCACATCCCGCAGTCGTCAAGCAGACGCTCCGTGACGAAGCCTACGACCTCGGACTCTTCGAGCAAGACGACGGGACGTTCGTCCCCGCGAACGAAGCGTCGGTGACGCCACCCGGATGGTCGCCGGAGGCGTTTCCCGACGAGTACTCGTTCGCACTCGAAGACCTGCTCATTCGCCGCTACGGCGCGAACTGGCACGTCAAAGACTCGGGTGACAGACTCCGCCAGCGCGTCCGCCAGTTGAAAGAAGACTACTACCGCGGGAATCCCGTCGAGTACGACGACGACGCCGCACTCGGCTACGCACTGTACCACCTGCCAGACTACTACGCGGCTATCGGGTACGTCCTCGACGACGTTGCAGAAACTGGATTGCTCTCTCGCCGGCTGCGCGTCCTCGATGTCGGCGCAGGAACTGGTGGCCCTGCTCTCGGACTCCACGACTACTTGCCCGACGACTCACTCGTCGAATATCACGCAGTCGAACCGAGTGCATCCGCCGACGTGCTCGAACATATGCTCGGAGAGACGCGGCGGAACTTCCGAACCAGCATCCACCGAGAGACGGCAGAGGCGTTCGACCCAGACGGCGAGTACGATATCGTCCTCTTCGCGAGCGTCCTGAGCGAACTCGACGACCCCACAGCAGTCGTCCAGAAGTATCTCGACGTACTCGCAGACGACGGGACTATCGTCGCCATCGCACCCGCAGACCGCAACACGAGCATCGGACTCCGTGACGTCGAGCGAGAAGTCGCACCCGTCGATGGCGACGTGACCGTCTACGCACCGACGCTCCGTCTCTGGGATGGGTACGCGCCGTCGGACCGCGGCTGGTCGTTCGACGTTCGGCCAGACCTCGACGTCCCGGGGTTCCAGCGCCGACTCGACGAGGGACGCGACGCCGAAGAGGACGAGGGGACGTTCGTCAACGTGGACGTACAGTACTCCTACAGCATCCTCCGAACGGACGGAAAGCGCAGAGTGGACATCCGTGCGAACGCGGCGCGATTCGCCAAGATGGCCGAGATGGAGCGCCACGTCACGAATCGTATCGACCTGATGGCGGTGAAACTGAGTCACGACCTCTCCGAAGGAAAGAATCAGGTGTTCAAGATTGGCGACGGAAGCCAAGCAGTCGACCACTACGCCGTTCGGACGAAACCGACGATGCTGAACGCCGACCTCGAAGATGCGGCGTACGGAGACGTCCTGGTCTTCGAGAACATCCTCGCCCTCTGGAACGACGACGAGGAGGCGTACAATCTCGTCGTCGACGACCAGACCATCGTCGATAAGGTTGCCTGAGTGAATCGCCTGAGCGGGTCGCCTGCGTGAATTACTCGAGTGAGTCGCCTGCCAGTGGTGGGACCGGCGACGAGACTGACAGAGACATCGACGAGGTGTTCGACGGGTGGATTTTTGCACACGCCCACCCCAGTCGATAGCATGAGCGAACGTTCTATCCTCCTCACGAACGACGACGGTATCGAGAGCGTTGGCTTTCGAGCCCTCTACGATGCGCTGTCGGAGTTTGCGGACGTGACAGCAGTCGCCCCCGCCACAGACCAGAGCGCCGTCGGGCGGAAGATGTCGTCGGATGCAGTCGTCACCGAACACGAACTCGGATACGCACTGGAAGGGACGCCCGCAGACTGTACGGTCGCCGGGCTGGAAGCGCTCTGCCCCGACGTGGATATGGTCGTCTCAGGAGTCAACAAGGGTGCGAACATCGGTGCTTACGTTCTCGGCCGGTCCGGAACCGTCAGCGCTGCTGTCGAGGCGGCGTTCTTCGACGTGCCCGCGATCGCCCTCTCGATGTACGTCCCACCCGGGGGCGACGTTCCGTGGCACGAGAAAGCCACCGACCCCCGAGACTACCGCGAGGCGACGCGTGCGGCATCCTACTTCGTCAAACACGCCGAACCTGCGGGTGTGTTCGAGCAGTGTGATTACCTGAACGTCAACGCACCCATGCCGACCGAGGACGCCGAACCCGCGGATATGGAAGTGACGTACCCATCGGAACTGTACGACATGACCGCAACGTTCGACAACGGAACTGTCCGACTCCACGACCGTATCTGGGAGCGGATGTCGTCCGGCGATATCCCCGACCCCGAAGGGACGGACCGTCGCGCTATCGTCGACGGGAAGGTCTCTGTCTCACCGCTCACCGCGCCGCACACGACGCACCACCACCAGGCGCTCGACGCACTCGCCGAGACGTATCTCTGAACGGCGCCGAACGCTCAGTTCGTTCGACTGTCGGCCAAGAGTTTATACGCGATAGCGACCACACCCGTGAGTATCGCAAAGACACCGAACACGACTGCGAGGAGGCGGACGACGAGGAGGACGCCACCGCGAGTGAGTCCGAACCCAACGACTGTCAAGAGAATCCACCCACCGAAGACGACGGCGTAGAGCGCGAGCATGCTATCTTCGGTGGCATAGCGGAGGGCCTCGCGAGCGGAAAGGTCACTCATAGAGTTCGTGATACGTCAGTGTCATATTTGTGTTCCGGTTTCCCGAAAGTCACCTGAGGACGAGGCCGGATTTGGTGAACCGTGTCGATACCCCATGAACGGTCAAATGCTATCATATATCGTGGTAATGCTATGCACGCTGCGCTCGTACCCTACTTTGGGGCAAAGAAATGGCAGCAATTGGCAAAGAAACGAACGTAGAGCTACTCCAGAGTGCCTACGACGCGTACAACAAGGGTGACCTCGACACCGTACTGTCGGTGTTCGCGGACGATATCGAGTGGGTCGAACCCGAAGGCGCGCCGAGTCCCGGCACACACATCGGCCCAGATGCAATCTTGAACGACATCTTCATGGAGACGATGGCGACGTTCGAAGACCTCTCGGTGGAGCCTGACCGGATTATCGACGGTGGCGACACTGTCGTGGGAGTCGGGCGGTTCCGCGGCACGCACAGAGAGTCAGGCAAGCAGTTCGACGTTTCGTTCGCACACGTCTGTGACATGAAAGACGGCAAGATGACGAAGTGCATCAACAACACAGACACCGCAGCGATGCTCAGTGTGCTCGAAGCGTAAGCCGAGACAGGAGAGAGTCGCGGCCACGACCCGGTGGTCGCGTCTGGGTTTTTTGATCGAGAAATGGTGGCCAGCCACGAATCTCGGACGGCGATAGACGAAGCTAACGTTGATGGGTACTTCTGCCGACAGCAAGGACATGACAGAAGCAGACGCCATCGAGGCGGTTGACGAACCCGGAACCGTCTCTTCGCTCGCAGCGGCGTTCCGTTCCCTCGGGATTGGCGCTGGCGACACTCTCCTCGTCCACTCCTCGTTGAGCTCGCTGGGGTGGGTCGCTGGCGGCCCACAGGCCGTGGTCGATGCGCTTCAGGACGTGCTCACCCCGGAAGGAACACTCGTCATGCCAACCCACAGTACGCAGTACTCGGACCCAGAAGGGTGGGAGAATCCACCAGTCCCTGACGAATGGATTCAGCTGATTCGTGACCAGATGCCGCCGTACCGCCCCGACGTGACCCCAACGCGCGGGATGGGTGCAATCCCCGAATGCTTCCGTACCTATCCAGGTGTCGTCCGAAGCGACCACCCACTATTCTCGTTTGCTGCGTGGGGAGCAGATGCCGACGCGGTCGTCGACGGGCACGACCTCGAGTACGGACTCGGCGAGGGGTCGCCGCTCGCCCGCGTCTACGACAGAGACGGAGACGTGTTGCTACTCGGCGTCGGCCACGACCGGAACACGTCGCTTCACCTCGCCGAATATCGAGCAGACTTCGAGACGGAACTCGACCACTCGTCCGCACCACTCCTTCGTGACGGCGAGCGAGTCGTCGTCGAGTTCGACGATATCGAGATTGACAGTGATGACTTCGACGCAGTCGGTGCCGATTTCGAATCCGAAGTCGGACTCACCGAGGGGCCAGTCGGGGCGGCGACTGCCAAGCATGCGAGTCAGGTCGAACTGGTCGACTTTGCAGTGGACTGGTTCGAAGAACATCGCTGAGGTCGCAGTTCGACGTCTTCCCCGTCCGCGGTTCAACATCTTCCCCGTCCGCAATTGCTGGGAACTACAGCAGCCCCACCAGCACGAAGACTCCGAACCCGCCGATGACGACGCCAGCGAGTTGGTTTACTCGCCGCAGTACCGGTCGGGTGAATCGCGTCCGAAAGAGACTCACCCCGGTACTCAGGAGGAACCACCAGAGCGCAGACCCTGTCGTCACGCCAACGACGAGAACAGCGGCGTCGACGTACGTACCGGAGAGACCGACACCTAACCCAGCGAAGATTCCAACGAACGCCAGAATCGTCACTGGGTTCGTGAGCGTCAACAGAAACGTCGACGCGTAGTCGCGTGCCAGCGTCTGGTGTTCGGCCGTCGTTCGGTCTGTCTGTGTGCCCGTCGATTCGCCACCCGTGGTGGGTTCGGCACGGAACGATTGCAGACCGAGATACACCAAGAACAGCCCACCGACGAGACGAATCCCTGTCTGGTGGTCCAGGAGAATCGACGACAACGCCGTGAGACCAAACCCGGCGATTGCGGCGTAGACAGCGTCCGCGGACGCCGCTCCGAGGCCGCTGACGAATCCAGCGCGTCTCCCCCTAGCGAGCGTCCGCTGAATACAGAGGATGCCAATTGGGCCGACGGGGGCCGCAATCGAGACACCGAGGGCGATACCCTGCAACAGGATGGTGGTTGTCGTGGTTAATACGAGTCACCTCGTTGCATTCCCGAGGGACCAACGCGGTAAAACCGTTCTGTAGACACGTCGCTTGCCTCTCTCGGGGAACTGTCGAAAAAATCGGTGGGAGTCTGCTGCCGGTGTTAGCTCATCAGCGTCGCGTCAAGCGTGATTTCGGGACCTGCAAGCGCCATCGAGACCGGACAGGTTTCTTTGGCCTGTTGGGCGATCTCCTCGAAGGTTTCTGCGTCGATGTCGGGGATGTCGGCTTCCAGCGTCAGTTCGATTTTGGGGATTTCGAATCCACCACCGTCGGCAGGCCGAAGGTGAACGTCTGCCTCGGTGTGGAGTTGCGTCGCTGTGTAGCCTTCTCCTTCGAGGAGCGCTGTCAGTTGCATGCAGAAACAGCCAGAGTGTGCCGCGCCGATGAGTTCTTCTGGGTTCGTCCCGGGTTCCTCTTCGAAGCGAGTCGGGAACGTGAGCGTCCCTTCGATTAGTCCGCTCTCAGTCGTGAAGTCACCGCTTCCATCCTTTCCACCTTGCCACGTCGTTTCGGCTTGTCTAATGGGCATTCCACACGTAGCATCGGGTTCCACCAGTAAGGAAATACCGGCGAGACGTGACAGTGGACTGAGCACCACCTTGCCCAACTTACTGCCGCGAAGGGTTATCTGAACTGTCGACGTATCGACTATCATGTCCTCTTCTCGGAGTCGGCCAGTCGAGTCACGAGGCATCGCTGCGTTTTTGCTGCTGACGTTCGGGTGGTCGTGGGCGTTCTGGGTACCACGGGCACTCGTTTCCGAAGGCTACCTCGAGAGTTTCCCGGTCCTTCCAGAACTCGGTGCGTTCGGACCGACGGTTGCTGCGTTCGTTCTCGTCGCTTACACCGGTGGGTTACAGGGTGCGGTTCGACTCGCCAGGCGCGCTGTCCAACTCGACTACCCGCGACGATGGCTCGGTGTCGCACTCCTGTTCGCACCAGTCGTCGTTCTCGTCGCACTCGCCGTCGCCGTCGTCACCGACACGACACCGTCGTTTCCGTGGGCAGGGAACCCGCTCGTACTCCCCATCGCGTTCGTGGTCATCTTGCTTCTTGGCGGGCCGATTCAGGAGGAGTTTGGCTGGCGAGGCTACCTTCTCGACGCACTCCAGGCCAGATTCGGTGCCGTCGGAAGCGGCGTGCTCGTCGGACTCGTCTGGGCCGTGTGGCACTTCCCGCTGTTCTACATCCCGAGTGAGACGATTTACTACCGAAATCCGTTCCTCGGGTTCGTCGTCTCGATTACACTCTTTTCGGTGCTCCTGACGTGGGTGTACAACAATACGAACCGGAGTCTCCTCCCTGCACTGTTGTTTCACGCGTCGTTCAACTGGTCGCAGGCGATGTTTCCTGTTCTCGACTCCGACCCCGCAAGTCTCGCGTTCGTGGCACTTCTCGCGGTGAGTACGATTGCCGTCGTCGCGTACTGGGGAAGAGAGACGTTGGTTCGGGGTAGCGGGTAACTTCTATCGAGTTCGTTCGGCCTTCGGCCTCACTCCCCTGCCTACCGCATCAGATTGTACAACAACACCGCGACCACGAGTCCGGCGAACAGGCCCGTGAAGAAGAAACTCGCCACGGCACCTTCAGCGTGCAGCAGGTAGTCGATCCCGCTGTACGACGTGAAGTTCTGCCCAATCATCGGCCAGAACCAGAGGAAGGCCCACACAGGGATACCGACGATGATACCCAACTGTTGGAGGGTGCGAAAAATATCAGATTGGTCTCTCGTCTCCGAGTCGGTCATCTCTGTCGAACGATATCGTGACAGTGTAATAACAACTTCGGCAGAATCACCGATTCTGTCGCTGCTCAGCCTTGTTTATCTCGATGAGCAGCCGGAAAATCGCCTTCACGAGGTTCGAATCGACTTCGAAGTGGTCGGCGTTCTGGCCGGCGCGTTCCATCACGCGTTCTTCTTGCGATTCGTCGGTCGTCGGCAGGTCGAGTTCGGCTTTGACCTGCGCGACGGTGTCGGCGACGTAGGTTCTGCGAGCGATGAGTTCGACGATTTCACGGTCGATGTCTTCGATTTCTGCGCGAAGTTCGTCGAGCGTCATATCTTGGACCGATGCGTTGGGTGTGTCGCTGTCGTCTGTCATAGGATTCGTGCTCCGTCAGTTCGGGTCGTGGTCAGTCGTGTCTCGCCGTCGCGGGCGTCCCACAGCGTCTGGACCTGTTCGAGGTCGTCGCGGTCACCGACTGCAACGACGCTCGGGCCGGTTCCAGAGAGGGAGACACCGTCTGCGAGAGGCATCGCTTCGACGGCCGGGTCGGTCGGGAAGTCCAGCGCGGCCGAGAACGCGAGGCCGTTGACCGTCATCGCCTCTGCGTACCGGCCTTCGAGTGCGAGCTCCGCGACGAGATTAGCCATCGAAGCGACGTCTTCACAGCGAGATACGTCGGCATCGGCACTGAAGGCTTGCTCCGGCGGCGTCCACACGAGGACGTCCCACTCGGGTTCGTCACGGACGACGAGTTCGTCTGCGGTGTTGTCGGTGACGACGACGCCACCGAGCATAGATGCCGATGCATCGTCGAACGCCCCCGTGACGGTGACGCCAACCTCTCTGGCCGCTCGAACGCCGAGGCGACAGGCGTCGATGCGAGAGATGTCGTCGTCTGGTGCGGGACCGACTGACGCACCAACTGCGTCGAGCGCGGCGAGGACTGACGCGTTCGCGGCGGCGCTCGAACTCTTCAGACCGGCGGCCATCGGCACGTCGCTGTCGGTTTCGACGGTACCGCCCTCGCCGTCGCCGTACGCCTCGACGACGAGTTCGACACAGCGCTCGATGAGTCGCGTGTCGGCGTCGGGTGCCTCCGCGATGGTCCCGCGAACCTCACTCGAGTCGTCTAACTCGACAGTCGCGGTGGTCTCTGCGTCGATCGCGAACGCGGAGCCAGTACCCGTCGCGAGAGCGTTCAGGATAGTCCCTGCTCCGAGGGCGGCGGCTCGGCCGTGCATACGTCTACCGACACGAGCGGAGAGAAAGAAGTAGCGGTCGATGCCATATCATCCGCTGTCGATTACCCTCGGATTCGATACGCCGTATCGCGTCGTTTTTCACCACTCCGGCGGTATCGTCGGCTATGAGCGCCCGAAACGATATCGCCCCGAGTACCCTCGGCATCGAACTCCACGACTACGGCGTCGAAGTGGAGTACATCGACAACCGGACGACAGTCTACCGAGGCGTCCCCGAGGCGACGACGGGCACGCTGCAGACGAGTCCCGGCAAGGAAGTCCACGTCCTCGTCACCGACCCGACGGAGACGGAGGGCGTGATGATGTACGTCAACGACCTGAAGACGCACGACGACGTGCTCGAATCGAGCGGCGTCGGCCGGGTCATCCTCGCCGAAGGCGACGAAGAAGAACTGTTCCCGGGTGTCGTCGCTCGCCGCCTCGCAGGCCACCGATTCGAGATCGAGGCCAACCCAGACGTGGCCCGCGGGCGCGTGTTCGTCTTCGTCGAAGACGACTGGAGCGAGCAATCGTACGAATTCGTCTCCGATTGATGCTCCGAAAACGCTGGGAACCGCTGGAGAAGCGGACGATTGGGAAGGCACCGGAAGCCTACGGCTATTTCGAACTCGGCGACGCCGATGGGAACCTCGTCGGACGCGGCGTGGGCGTCCTCCGCGACGAACTGAAAGAAGTACTCGCCTACGGCGACGCGGAGCGCGTCCGCTGGGAACGAGCGACGTCGCTCGAACACGCCGAGCGAATCGCCGCAGAACACGACCCCGAATAAGGTTCGCCTGCCGTCTGGCGAACGAGTTCGCGCGTGCTGCGCCTACTGGAGGTACGACGGGCTATCAGTGTCGCAGTTTCCTTCGTGTGCCTCCGCGTCGTCTTCGACGTCGAACAGCAGGCCACACTCTTCACACTGGAACCACGTCTCGCCATCCTTCTGTGTCGTGGTCACCATGTCTAGGGATATCACACGAGCCGGCAAAACGGTTCCCCCGGGCGAACGCTCAAGCCTCGTGACACCGAATCGTCAGCCATGAGCGAAGACGGGGTGACACTCGTGGTCCGTGCCGCTGAAAAACGCGACGCGGGACGCGGGATCGCCCGCCTCCCCGAAGCGGCACGTCGCGAACTCAGTGTATTGAGTGGCGAGACAGTGGTCATCGAGGGGAATCGCGAGACGGTCGCCAAGATGTGGCCGGCGCGGCCCGGCGCTGACGCCGGCGAGATTCTCGTCGATGCCGACACGCGAGCGAACGCCGGCGTCAAAATCGGCGACACCGTTCGCGTCCAGAAGATAGATGTCGACGACGCGAAGTCGGTGACGCTCGACGGCCCCAGTGCGTTCGAACGAACCAGCGTGAGTCGGGAGACGATAGAAGACGTGGTCAAATCCGAGATTCGGAATCGCCCACTGCAGGCGGGTGACCGCGTTCGAATCGAGCGACTCGGCGGTGCCCTTCTCGTCGTGAGCGAGACCCGGCCGGGCGGCGTCGTTCGCATCACTGACGCGACGAACATCACCGTGACCGCAGCAGCGTCGAAAGGCGCGAGCGAGACTGTCCGAGATGCGGTCAAGAGCATGACCGGTGGTGACGACGGAGTCGGAACGCGAGGACGTGCCACTGGCGTCACATACGAAGACATCGGGGGCCTCGACGACGAACTCGACCTGGTTCGCGAGATGATCGAACTCCCGTTGTCGGAACCCGAAGTGTTCGCCCACCTCGGTATCGAACCGCCGAAAGGCGTGCTTCTGCACGGTCCGCCGGGAACGGGAAAGACCCTCATCGCGAAAGCCGTCGCCAACGAAGTCGATGCGACGTTCATCACGATTTCGGGGCCGGAAGTCCTCTCGAAGTACAAAGGCGAGTCAGAAGAGAAACTCCGTGAGGTGTTCAAGGAAGCGCGCGAGCGCTCGCCGAGCATCATCTTCTTCGACGAAATCGACTCGATCGCGGCCAAACGCGACGACGGCGGCGATGTCGAGAGTCGAATCGTCGGCCAACTCCTCTCGCTCATGGACGGCCTCGACGCTCGCGGCGACGTGGTCGTCATCGGGGCGACGAACCGCGTGGATAGCCTCGACCCGGCACTTCGTCGCGGCGGTCGATTCGACCGTGAAATCGAGATTGGCGTCCCGAACGTCGGTGGCCGACACGAGATTCTCGACGTTCACACCCGGCAGATGCCACTCGCGGACGACGTGGACATCGACAAACTCGCCTCGCGGACTCACGGGTTCGTCGGCGCAGACCTCGAATCGCTCGCGAAGGAAGCAGCTATGACTGCACTTCGGCGCTCTCGACGAACCGGCGATGGAGTTCCAATCAACGAACTGACGGTGACCCGTGCCGACTTTGAGGCGGCGATGGCGGCGGTCGAACCGTCTGCGATGCGGGAGTACGTCGCCGAACAACCGACCAAGGGGTTCGAAGCAGTCGGCGGCCTCGACGACGTGAAACGGACGCTCGAACGCGCCGTCACGTGGCCGTTGACCTACGCACCGCTCTTCGAGGCGGCGTCGACAGACCCACCGACCGGGCTTCTCCTCTACGGACCGCCGGGTACCGGGAAGACGCTCCTCGCGCGTGCTATCGCGGCCGAAAGCGAGGTCAACTTCATCCACGTCGCCGGCCCGGAACTCCTCGACAGATACGTGGGCGAGTCCGAAAAGTCCGTCCGCGAGGTGTTCGACCGGGCGCGACAGGCCGCACCGAGCATCCTGTTTTTCGACGAAATCGACGCACTCGCGACCAACCGCGACAGCCTCGGGTCGGACTCCGGCGTGACAGAACGCGTCGTCTCGCAACTCCTGACCGAGATGGACAACGCCGCCGACAACCCGAACCTCGTCGTCCTCGCGGCAACGAACCGCCGCGATGCACTCGACCCAGCGCTCCTTCGCCCCGGCCGTCTGGAGACGCACGTCGAAGTGCCCGCACCCGACATCGGGGCCCGTCGCGCCATCCTCGACGTTCACGTCCGACACAAACCGCTCAGTCCCGATATCGACCTGAACGACGTGGCCGCGCACATGGATGGGTACACAGGTGCAGACATCGCCGCAGTCTGCCGCGAAGCAGCACTTCGAGCGATTCAGGACGTGGCCAACGCCTACGAGGGTACGGCCGCGAACGAACACGCAGACGAGATTCGAATCACTCGCGACCACTTCAACGCCGCACTCCAGTCAGTGAGCCCGACGCTCTCCTGACGACGGAGAGTCTTATTTTCCGGCACTGATTACGTGCCGTGTTCACGTGCAACAGTGGTCTGGTCCTGCATCGCCAGTCCGAGCGCGTCGTCGGGCATGACACGTCTCTCTTCGCCCTGAACTGACAAAATTCTTATCTGTGCTGGTTGGTAACAATAGACATCAATCGAGCAGGGCTAAGTCGCCGTGAAGTTCGCGGTTCATCACGTCCGCAACGAAGAGTCGGATACGCTTGTGCAGTTCTTCTTCGGTGTCGTAGGTTTCGACTCTGAGGTCCCAGCGCGTCCGCGCTGCGCGAATCATCTCGCTCGTGACCGTCGATTCGTGGACGAAGACGATTCTGTCGCCGTGGGTCTCCGAGAGTCGTTCGAGAATCGACCCTGCCTCTTCGCCGACGCCGAAGTTGTGCCCGAGAAACGGGAGGACGAACACGGTGACGTTGCTCGCTTCCGCGAAAGCCAGACTCTGGGTCGCAGCATCGACGTCGTCGGTGTCGATATCGATGTCGACGGCGAGGAAGGCGTTGACACCGGGGTCTGCACGTAACGACCCTTGGACACGGCGGAGGAGCGCGAGTGCGTCGTCGATATCGTCTCGGTTGGAGAACAAGCGGCGAATCGGCCCGGGGAGCTCCTCGATGTCGATGTCCTGGAGTTCCTGTTCCGAGAGGACGTAGTTCAGGTTGAACGACTTGTACGGGCCCATCACGTAGACGAGAAAACGGTCGTAGGTCGTCCGGCCGAGGGCGTTTCGAATCTCGTCGCGGCTGATGGAGTCGCGCATACTCCGTCGTACTGACCGAACACATATATAAAAAACGGCCTTTTCAGTGAAGTTCGACTCAAGAATTGTTAAGTCGGTGTACGACATCTCTCTAGCTGAGATGGCGACGAACTCTCCGGCCGACGCGAAGGGACTGCCCGAAGACCCGGCCGAGTTGCTGCCGCCGACGAGCGTCCTCACGCTGGACGAGTATCTCGACATGCAGGCGGCCATCGGTGACCGAACTCGGTTCACCCTGTTGTACCGGTTGGTCCACTTCGGCGAACGGAGCCCGAAAGAACTGGAGGACGCACTCGACATCCGGGCGAACAATCTCCACTACCACCTCCGAAAGCTGGTCGACACCGGGCTGGTCGAGAAACGAAAACGAACCCGGGCCGACGGCGATGGGTTGTTCGCCTACTACCGCGCCACGTCGCTCGGCGCAGATATCCTCGAATACGGCGTCGAGGAACTCATTCGGCGTGAACACGACTACCGCGACGCGTACACGTCGGAGTAAGATAGTTCGCCTCGGATAGCTTCGTCGCGTCACCTGCCGGATGCGCCGCCTATTTGGTAGTAGGTCACACACCAGACACCGATGTCAAATCTCCTGCCAGAGGAAGCACAAGAGAAACTGATTTCGACGTGTCGAACCGCCGCGGGCGACAGTCTCCGGTCACTGACGTACTTCAACCGATTCGACTACCTGCAGGTCTACCTCCGTGGCGACCTCGAACAGGAGGCCGACCTGAACTCCTTTATCGGCAACGAGTGGCACGACTTCAAGATGACGCAGGACGCCTACCGCGGGTCGGAACTCGGTGACTATCAGTACACGATTCGGGTGTTCGAAAACGGCTATCTCGTCCGAATTACCCTCGAAGATATCGGCGTGTTCGTCACGACAGACGGCATCACGATGCAGGACTTCGAGGCGCTCAGAACGGCCGTCACCTCGATTCTCGAGGAGTGGGCAATCGCAGAGTAATCGAGCCCAGAATCAGTCCCAAAACGACTGCGTTCGCGCGTACTCGCGTTCCCGCTCGAGAATGTCGCGGTAGAAGTCGTCTTCGTCTTCGCGAAGTTTGTTGATGATTCGCGCCGCGTTGTGTGGGCCGACGCCACGGGCGGCGAGCGCGATAACCGCCTTCTTGCCGTGTGCCTGAACGAGACTCGCGGAGCGATACGCTCGCTTGGTCAGTCGCTCTTGTTCCTCGTCTTTTTCTCTCGCTCGGACTGCTTTGACCGTCTCTTCGTCCCACGGGTTGAGCGCGGCGATTCGCGTCGCCCCGCACTGTGGACACTCCTGCGGGTCGCGGACGCGCTTGACTTTGGTCTTCCGCGTCCACTCCTTGCAGTGCAGGCAGAACAGCAGCAGGCGGTCGTTTTGAATCCGGTCACGAATCGTCTCGATGACGCTCGCGTCGGCGTTTTCGGGGACGAGGAGGTCGGTACCGGACCCGCGTCCACCAGTCCCGATTGGCGTTGGTTCGCGCGCGACGACGAGTTCTACCTCCCCCGAGTGGAGGCGGCGAAGCAGTTCGACTGTCGCTTCGACTTCGAGGTCCGTGTGGAACACTTCTCTGACTGCCTCGTCGTAGACTGGCGTGTCTTCGAGCGCTGCGAGGAGTCTGTCGCCGCCGAACCGACCCCGACCCTGCCAGCGTTTGAGCGCCCCGAACTTCGCGGCGACCTGTGCGAGCGTGAACTTCAGCGAGTCGGAGCGTTTGAGTGCGAGTTCGAGGAGCGCTTCGACGTGGTCGGGGTCGGTCTCACGGAGCACCTCGGCGAACGTCGTCGGCGACACCTTCCCGGGTACGTCGAACTCGACGCGATACGGGTCGACTTCCATCCCGACAGACGACCCGGTTCGCTGGCCGATGAGCGCCGACAGCAGTCGTCCGAGCGTCTCGTTCACTCGGTGACCGTAACAGGAGTTTAGCGTCACCTTTCGGGGCGACCCTTCGAGGACGAGACGGTCGGCTGTCGGAATCGGCGCACCCGTCTCGACCTGTCGTTCGATGGGGCCGAGTGCAGTCGAGACCGTATTCGCGTCGGTCGGATAGCGCATGGCGATGTCGCGGGCAACGCTCTCACGGTCCGCGCCCGACTCGAACTGCGGTGCCGCCACGTCTCGGAGTTCTCCGACTTCGCCAGCGACGGGAGCAGGGACTGGAATCTCGGACCCGACCCACGATGGCACTTCGCCACCGGGGTCTTCGATTGGCGAGACGTTCACCCGTGCCTCTTCGTCGTCGACGTCGTTGACGCGCCACATCTCGCCGCGCTGGATGAACGTCGCACCCGGAGACGCGAAGTTGAGGACGAACTTCTCGTCCAGCGTCCCGATTTGCCGACGCGAAGACATGTCGTGGACGTCGTACGTCTCCTCGTCGGGAATCATCGAGAGATTGGCGTAGAAGTACTGCCACGTCCCACTGGACTTTTCGAGGAGGTCTTTGTCCTCGTCGACCCAGAGCAGGCGGTTTTGCGAAAGTTCGCGGACGACGGCACGAAAATCGTCTTCCGACAGGTCGCGGAAGGGGTACGCCCGGGTGACGATTTCGTAGGCGCGTCGGGCAGAGACGTCGCCGTAATCCATGACGATCCCGACGATTTGGTTCGCGACGGTGTCGAGACTCCCGTGGTGGACGCGAGCGGGTTCGACTTCGCCCGATTCGGCCCGGCGGGCGATTGCGAGTGCTTCCAGCGTGTCGTCGGGGTGGTCGGTGACGATGGTCCCTCGCGAGACGACGCCCAATCTGTGACCTGCACGCCCGACTCGCTGCAGGAGTCGGGAGACTTCGCGCGGACTGTTGTACTGGACGACGTGGTCGACACGGCCCACGTCGATGCCGAGTTCCATCGACGACGTACAGATGAGGGCGTCCAATTCGCCGGATTTGAACCGGTCTTCCACGTCGATGCGGACATCTTTCGACAGTGACCCGTGGTGGACTTCGATGGAGTCGCCCAGTTTTTTGAACCGAGAGCCAAGTGCTTCGGCGGTCTGGCGGGTGTTGACGAAGACGAGCACCGACTCGTGTGTGCGGACGATGTCGCGGATGGTCCGAACGTGACTCGCGATTTCGGGGTCGGTGGCGAGTCTGCCGGCCAGTCGCTCGTCTTCGTTCGTCACCTCGGGGCGGACCACCTCGAACTCGACGCGATTGTCCACGTCCACCTCGATGATTTCGAACTCACGGTCACCCGTCAGAAACTTGCCGACCTCTGTGGGCGACCCGACAGTCGCCGAGAGACCGATTCGCTGGAACGGGCCAGCCAACTCCTGGAGACGCTCCAGTCCGATAGTCAACTGCGCTCCGCGCTTGGCCGACGCGAGTTCGTGCACCTCGTCGACGACGACGTGGTGAACGTCCGAGAGGGCTTTCCGCAACTTCTTGCCCGTGAGCATCGCCTGCAACGTCTCGGGCGTCGTCACCAACACGTCCGGCGGGTCGTTCGCCTGCTTCTGGCGCTGATACTGCGTGGTGTCGCCGTGGCGAACGTCGATGTCGATATCGAGCACCTCGCCCCACCAGTCGAGACGCTGGCGCATGTCGCGGTTCAGCGCCCGAAGGGGCGTGATGTAGAGCGCCGAGATTCCGAACCTGTCCTCGGCGTCGCTGATGGCCGAAAAGACCGGCAACATCGCCGTCTCCGTCTTTCCGGTCCCAGTGGGTGCGATGATGAGGCCGTTCTTTCCGGCGGCCAGCGGCGGGATCGCTCGACGCTGTGGCTCTGTCGGTGTCGAAAATCCACGCTCCGACAGCGCCGTGCGGACGGGCGACGAGAGCGTCGTGAACGCGTCCATTCCGGCGGCCTCGCCGTCTGGCATCTGTCCCGTGGTTATGGTTCGAACTGATTAAGCACACCGCTCGGGGTGGTCACGGCCGTACACTTCATGTCGACCCATAGTCAACTTTGGTTCGATGTCCCCGAATCGTGTCTTTTGGCTCTCCTTCGCAGTCTTTGGACTCGCCGCGACGGTGTCCGTCGGTCTCGACATCATGAGAGGAATCGTCGGTATCGGAACCGTCGCCGCCCTCTTTGGCATCCTCGTCATCGGCTATGCATCGACGACTGCACTCCGACATCCCGAACGGGTGAACGTCCCAACAGAGTGGGGACCACCCGGTCACACGTTCTGATAGTCGCCCAACCGCGTCCCGTCTAACAGATACGCCTCGGCGTCTACGAGTCCGTCTGGCAAGAACGGCGAGAGAAATCCCTGTCCGGGGACGTTGATCCACGTCCCGCCGGAGGTGTTGTTGAACGCCGGAAACAGCACGAGCTCCGGGTCGTGCCACTCCAGTTCGGAGACAGCCACGTCGAAGTGGTCGGCGAACACGTCCGGAACGAGCGACCCGCGAAGCCACGCCCGCTCTTTTCGTGCGCCACCGACTTCGTCTTCGAGTCTGACAGCCGGGTGTTCGTGTGCCGAACAGACCACGTCGGCGGCGAGGACATCTCGCGAGGGCCACGTGTGCCCGTGACAGAAGCCAACGTCACCGAGTCGGACGCCGTCGCGACCGGTCACCTCCACGGAGTCCCCGAAGAAATCGGCGAGGCCGCCGTCGTGGTTGCCGGGAACGAGCGTCATCTCTGCCCGGTCGGTGACTGCGTCGACGAGGTCAGTCAACTCTTCGGCTTCTTCGCCTCTTGGGTCGCCGATACGATGACCCAGATCTCCGAGGACGACGATTCGGTCTACGTCGGTTCGGTCGAGAAGCGAGAGCAATCGCTCGCGGCGGACCGCAGCGTTCGAGGGGAGTTCGACCCCGCGTTCGTACCGCAGTCCAGCCTCGATGCCGGCGTGGTAGTCGGCGAGAACGAGCGAGCGCTCCGGGAACCCACGACGCGTGGTCCGTGCCACGGCGGCGGGTTCACCGGGAACCGGTTCGACGAGCGGGCCGGTCACGGCCTCAGATAGCCTTCAGCACGTCGTCTTGTGGTTCGTAACAGCGACCACCGAGGAGCGCGTCCTGAATGGCGTCTTCGACTGCGCCAACGTCGGCACCGTACTCGTCGACGACGGCCGCGACCACGTCGTCGTGGTCGGCACCGTCCCCGTCGTCGAGGTCTTCCATCACGTCGACGACGACCGATTCGAGGTCGATATCCTCGGCGGGCGTGTCGTCTGCCGATGAGTCGGTGTCGGCGGCATCGGTGTCGTCGTCGGCTTCTTCCGCGTCTGCTGCCGCTTCGGCTTCGGGTTCGTCGGTTTCGGCTGCCTCAGTTGTGTCCGTCTCGGTTGCGTCCATCGAATCGTCCGATTCGGCCACTTCTTCGTCCATCTGTTCGGAGATTTCGTCCACGTCGGGCACGTCGATATCTGCCTCTCCGGCCGGGTCCACCTCAGACCCGCTCGTGAACTCGGTTCCGAACTCGGATTCGATTTCGGCGCGTTCCTCGTCGTCCATCTCGTACATGCCAGACGGGTCGACCGCGTCTGCCTCCGAATCGGCAGTCGTGGTCTCGGCGTCGGCGGCGACATCGGCTGCCGCCTCGGAGTCAGCTTCGTCTTCGATGTCCGGGAGGTCGTCGTCGAAGTCACCCAGTTCGTCGAGGTCGGGTTCGTCCAGCGACGAGGATTCGTCTGCACTCTCGTCGTCGAAGTCGCCGAGCGACTCTGTCGTCGATTCGACTGGTTCTGGTTCAGGCTCTGGGTCGGGTTCTGGTTCTGATTTGGGTTCAGACTCTGGTGCCGACTCAGCCGAGACTGTGTCTGGCTCCGATTCGACTTCGGGTTCTTGCTCTGATTCCGGTTCCGACTCGGTCGGTTCCGGCTCCGGTTCTGCTTCGTCAGTCTCTCCTTCACCGTCGTCGTCTGCGACGACATCGTCTGCGTCTGCGACGACATCGTCTGCCTCTGCCGTGTCAGATTCAGCCGGCTCCACATCGACGTTGTCGGCCGGAAGGAGGTCGAGTTCCGGCAGCGCGCCGAGCGTCACGTCGCCTTCGTCACCCGGCGACACCGTGAGATTCTCCACCTGGTCGCGTTCGCCAGCGACGAGTTCGAGCGCCTCGATGGCGAGCGTTCGCACTGCTTCGAGGTAGGCACGCGTGGTGCCGTAGTGGTCGATGGCGCGTGGGATGCCCGCCGCGAGTGTCGATTCGACGCCGCGGGCTTCGAGATGGCGGCGCAGTTCGTCGCCGCGTTGCGGCATCGAGAGCGCTTCGTCGAAGACGGCGATACGGTTGAGCGTCGCTTCGGCGGCGGTGACCAGCCACCGGTCACGCACGTCGGCGTCGATGGTGTTGATACTCTCGGGTCGAATCGACGTGTACACCACGTCGGCGTCGTCCGGTTCGTACGTCCGGGCTTTGCCTGCCAGTGCGACGAACGCCGGCGGCGTCGCCTGCTCCAAGAACGCCATCGGGTCGGGTTGGTACTGCCCGGCGTAGGTGATGAACGCGCCCGTCGGGTCGGCGATTCGCCCGCGAAGCACTTCGTCGTTCACGTGCTCGACTTCCGTGAGCGCGCCTGCGACGAAGGTTCGGTTGAGTCGCGCGCCCGTCGGCGTCACGACGTAGTTCGGTGCGCGCTCTTCGTCGCTCTCGGAGTACGACAGCGACGCGTCGTCGAACTCGGCGGCGAAGACGCGGTAGGCGACTTCGCGCGTGCCGACGACCGGTGAGGAACTCATGCGCCCACCTCCGTGAGGACGGCCTTCGCACGGTCGGCCGGGTCGTCGTCGGACTCTTCGAACTCGTCTGCTTCGAGGTTCGCACCGTACTCGTCCACCGAGAGGTTACCGCGAACGCGGTACTCGCGACCGACGAGTTTCGACGCGATTTCGTCCGCGACGACTTCCTTGTCCATCGCGTCGCGGGCGGCGGCCATCGCATCTTCCATCGTCCCGCCGTAGACGTCGGTCGTCAGGTCGTGGTCGAGGATGGCCGTCAGCGTGCCGGTGCCGTCGTCGAGAATCGCTTTCACGCGCATGTCGTCTTCGCCCTCCACCTCGCCGTGTTGGCGGCACTGGCCGTTCTGGATGACGCGACCACAGTCGGGACAGCGTTCGATGAGCCCCGACCCGTCGCGGACTTCGAGGACGTTTCCGAGCACTTCGACGTCGAACATGCCACCGGCATCGACTGCCTCGCCAATCTTGAGGCGAGGCGCGGAGTCGGTGACAGAAACTGGCTCGTCGAGCACGTCGAGCGTCGTGAACTCGGAGAGGTTCACCTGTGGGACGCCGCGGAATTCGCGGACGTACACGTCGGAGAGGCGAACGCTCGCATCCTCTTCGATATCTGGGCGCGGTTGCCAGTCGGTGAACGGCAACCGTCCCGTCTCGTCGGCGAGGACACCCGAGAGAATCGTCGTCTCACCGTTTCGACCGCTAATCGTTCGTGACTCGACTTCGAGAACGCGAGCGTCGACGGTTCGGCCACGGTCACCGGCCTGGAGGTCGATGAGGCTCGCTTCGCCGCCGATTCGGTCGTCGTACGGCGTCTCGACCGTCTCCGATTCGACGCCGACAGTCGAGGATGCGCCGATGTTGAGTTCGGGTTTGCCGTCCCACTCGCGGACGCCGGCGTTTCCGATGGTGACCGAGTCACCGGGTTCGAAGCCGAAGTCCTGCCACGCAGTGTACGATATCGTGCCGGATTCGTCTGCGAGTTCGCCTTCGCGGATGGTCTGTTCGTCGCCCTGGTAGACGATCGACCGCGTGCCGACGGTGAGGACGCGGACAGTCACGGAGACGTTGCCGTCGTTCGGCCCGATGTCGGCGATGCGCTTCGACGACGGCGGCCCGTCGCTTCCGGACGAACCGCCACCGTGTTTTCGGCGGACGCTCTGTTTGGCTTCGTCCAGTGGGACGCTGTACTGCAAGAGGTTCTGCAGGTCGGATTTGACCTCCTCTTTGTCAACACCGAGAGCGGAGGCAAGCTCCTCGGCATGTGGTTCGATATCCATCGATGAGCCATTCGGCCCCTTCGGATAAAAAGGGTTGCTGGCGTGCGGGACGGGACGCGTCAGTCGGCCAGCTTCCGTGGGAGAATCACTAAGTGGTCGCGTGTCAGTTGAACGCGTATGACGAACGACGAGACTGCCGAGACAGACGAGGACGTTTCCTTCTCTCTGACGATCGAAGACGGGTGGACGACGATTCTGATGGAAGGCGACAAGGACACTGCCGTCGTCGTCCAGTCGGCGTCAGGCGAGCGAATCTACCTTCCGCCGGAAGGATTCGACGCCGCCCAGAACGACAGTCCGTACCAGCGGTCAGATAGTCCGTATCAGTCGTCGTACGACTCGCCGTACCAGTCGATTCAGACCGACGACTCGCCGTATCAGTCCGCACGCGGGACGATGCCGCGCGAAGGGATGGTTCCGACGAGAGATGGCTACCGGATTCGACATCCCGAACCGGTGACCGACCTCCGTCTGCTCCGTTAAGTTCGCTCAGTCAGCCTATTCGTCTGTTTCGTCCGTGTTTCCGTCGAGAACCTGATGGTAGTATTCGACCGTCTCGTCGACCACGCGGTCCCACGTGTACGGTTCGTATTCGGGCTCGCCTTCGAGCGAAAGCCCGTACTCGATACCGTCCGCAATCGACCGCGAGTCAGGTTCGACTTCGATGACGCAGTCGTCGGGGAGCACCTCTGCGGCACCGCTTTCGGTGGCGACGACGCGAGTGCCCACCGAGAGCGCCTCGACGATGGTAATCCCAAACGGCTCAGACAGCGACGGTGAGACGAAGAGGTCCGCAGACGCGTAGTAGTCGCCCAGTTCTTCTTCAGGGATGTAGCCAGCCCACTTGATTCGGTCTTCGACACCGAGGAGTTCCGCGAACCGTTTGAGTTGGTCGGTGAGGTGGCCGGACCCGCCCATGACGAGCGTCACGTCGTCGCGGTCGAGTTTCTCCAGCGCGTAGACGAGGTGCGAGATGCCTTTCTGGTCGGTGTGTCGGCCGACGAAAAACAGCATCTTTCCGTCGATGTCGAACTCGTCTTTCAGGTCGCGCCCCGTCGTCTCGACTTCGGTAAAACCGTTGTAGATGACGTGACAGTCGCCGCCGTACTCCTCTTTGACCTTTCCTGCGAGGAGGTTGCTCACCGCGATCAAGTTGTCACAGCGCTCTGCGATGCGGCGTTCGGTTTCGACCTCTCGTTGTGGTGGGTCGATGTTGCGGTCAGAAGAGAGGGAGTGGAACGTCGTCACCCACTCGACGTCTTCGTTGTTCGACTTCGCACGCGACCCGGGTCCGTAGCCGAACCAGTCGTGTGTGTGGACGATGTCGGCGTCCGCCGCCCGTTCAGCGAACTTCGTCCCCAGTCGGCCGATTCGCGTGATGATGTCGCCCTCGCCCGTGGGAACACCGGTGATGCCCTCACGGTCCGGGGCGTACTCGGCGGGGAGGACGAGTTCGATTTCGACGTCGTCTCGGTCTTCGAGTCGCTCGAACATCTCACCGACGTGTGTGTCGAGTCCACCGCTGACGTTCGGCGGGAACCCCCAACCCAGCATGAGGACTTTTGGAGTCATTGATGCCACAACCTACCACACAACCCTATTTAATTCCTGTCCGATAGACATCGTGGTGACACGTCACCGAAAGGCGTTTTCGCACCCCCTCCGACCGACGAGTATGCACGTCCACGTCAACGCCGCCACGAGTGTCGACGGAAAACTCTCCTCACGTCGCCGCGAGCAGGTGAAGATTAGCGGCGACGACGACTTCGCCCGCGTGGACGAGATTCGTGCCGCCTCGGACGCCGTCCTCGTCGGCGTCGGGACAGTTCTCGCGGACGACCCACACCTCACGCTCGACGACGCTGCGCTCATCTCGGAGCGTGAATCCCAGGGCGACTCACCGCATCCAGCACGAGTCGTCGCCGACTCGCGGGCCAGAACGCCGACGGACGCCCGAATCCTCGACGACGCGGCGACGACGTACGTTCTCGTCTCGGAAGCAGCACCGAAAGACCGCCGAACCGCCCTCGAAAATATCGGGGCGGAAGTGGTCATCGCCGGAACGGACAGCGTTCCGGCTGCCCGCCAAGCACAGCTTGGCGACGTCGCCGGCGACGAGCGGGTCTCCCTGTCTGCAGCGTTCGACGCTCTCGAATCGCACGGCATCGACCGAGTGATGGTCGAGGGTGGCGGCGAACTCATCTTCTCGCTGTTCGACGCCGACCTCGTGGACGAACTGACACTCTACGTCGGGTCGATGATCATCGGTGGCCGTGATGCGCCGACCCTTGCCGACGGCGACGGGTTCGTCGAGGACTTCCCTCGACTCTCGCTGCAGGGCGTCGAACGCGTCGACGACGGGGTTCTCCTGACGTACGACTGCTGAGACGGGGGATTCGTGGCCTTCGTCCCCTCTTTTCGCGGTCGTGCACCCGCACGCAACTGGGCGCAATGGGTAAGGGGTTAGCGCCGATAGGAGAGTGCATGAGCACACCCGAAGCGACCAATGCACCCATCCACGTCGAGAGTGCCGACCACCTCGACGAACTCATCGCAGCGAACGATATCGTCCTCGTCGACTACCACGCCGAGTGGTGTGGCCCGTGTAAGATGCTCGAACCAACCGTCGAGGAGATTGCCAAGGAGACAGACGCAGTCGTCGCGAAAGTCGATATCGACGAACTGCAGGAACTCGCCCGCGACAAGCAGATTCGGAGCGTCCCAACGCTCCAGTTCTTCGCTCACGGCGAGAAAGCCCATCAGGTCATCGGCGTCCAGAGCAAAGATGACCTTGTGGACGTCATCGAACAACTCGCGTAATCTTCACTTCGATTTTTTGGGTCGACAACCGCGTGAGCGGTACGCTCGTCGCGTGCCGTGGATAGGTGTGTGGGAGAGAGAACCTCACTGTAACAAACGTATGAAAGATACGTTTCTGAAGTACGGTTCCACCCCGATGGACCGAATATTATCAACTGTTTGTCATCTTATCACTGGCCAAGGACCACCTGTAATCACCCGACGACGGTTATCTGGTCGGTCCCCAAAATCGGACGTCCAGTTTCGGTTTCACCGGTTAGTTCTGCTGTCACGTCCCCGCCGCTGAACCCAGTCGCCTCTTGATTGAAGAACACTACCAGGTCAGTATATCCATCTCCGTTCACATCTTCGAGACTCGACTTACTACTCGAAGCAGCAGCGGGTCCGAACTGAACCGTGCTGACATCGACGGTAGTAGCGTCGAAATCTGCCGTACTGAAGATTGCGACCGGTACGGTGCCCTTGCTCTTGAGATTAATTGGACTATCCTGATTCTCACCCTCGGCGTCTGGTTTAACGTCAATTACCACCGTGATGATATCTGCTACCGTTGGGTCGGTACCGTCTTGGACTTCCGCTCCGTCACTAAGACCGTCGTCGTCTGAATCCGGGTCGTTCGGGTCCGTTCCTTCTTGGAGTTCCGCACCATCGTCGAGTCCATCGTCATCGGAGTCAGGGTCGTTTGGATCCGTGCCGAGAGCCTGTTCCTCGCTATCAGTTACTCCATCGCCATCAGAGTCTGGTGCAGGGTCGTTGGGGTCGTTGGGGTCGGTTGCTTGGTCAATTTCGGTGGCGTCATCTATCCCATCGCCATCGGAATCACTCGCGTTCGGGTTCGTTCCGTATGTCAGTATTTCCTCTGCATCGGTGAGTCCATCGCCGTCAGTGTCGGGATTGTTCGGGTCAGTCCCGAGGTCTGCTTCTTCACCATCAGTGAGTCCATCGCCGTCCGAGTCGAGTCCAGAGGTGTCGTCGTCACTGGGGTCGGTTGGGTCCGTTCCGTCGACGAATTCCTGGCCGTCACTGATTCCACCGCCGTCAGTATCTGGATTCCGTGGGTCGGTGACACGTCCATCTTCGTTCGTGAAGTACTCTTCACCATCGAGGAGCCCATCACCGTCCGTGTCGGGGTTGAGTGGGTCACTGGTCAGTGTCCCAATGGACCGAGAGACACCGTTTACTTCAGCACCATCGCCAATTCCGTCGTCGTCGGTGTCGGTATCTTCTGGATCAGTGCCAAGTAGTTCCTCCTCTCCGTTGGTCAGCCCATCACCGTCGTCGTCCAGATTGTCAAACGGAGATTCGTCCTCTCCATCGAGCACACCGTCACCATCGGTGTCCGGGTTGGTGGGGTCGGTTCCGGCAACGAGCTCCTCGCCATCAGTCAGCCCGTCGTCGTCAGTATCTGGGTTCCGTGGGTCGGTGACACGTCCATCAGCTCCCGTGAACACCTCTTCTAGGTCGTCGAGTCCGTCACCATCCGTATCAGCGAGCGTCGGGTCGGTCGTGTAAACGACTCCACCGCGGGGGAAGCCAGCCACTTCGTTCCCGTCGGATATTCCATCCCCATCGGTGTCAGCGTCGAGTGGGTCGCTCCCAAAGTCGTTCACTTCGTCACCGTCACTGAGTCCGTCGCCGTCAGTGTCCGGGTCGTTCGGATTTGTCCCGAAATCGGCTTCTTCAGAGTCGGTGAGACCGTCTCCATCTGAATCCTGCGGCGTCGGGTCGTTCGGGTCGAGTGGGTCACTGCCGCCGACGAACTCCTCACCGTCAGTCAATCCATCGCCGTCGGTGTCTGGGTTGTTCGGGTCTGTCCCGTCTCTGTTCACTTCGTTACCGTCACTTGGACCGTCGCCGTCGGTGTCTGGGTTGTTTGGGTCCGTCCCTAATTCCGCCTCCTCGGCGTTCGTCAATCCGTCTCTGTCGTCATCCAGGTTGTCGAGTGGTGCAGGGTCTTCCGCGTCCAACAGTCCGTCGCCATCGGTATCGGGGTTGGTGGGGTCGGTTCCAGCGTCGAACTCCTCGCCGTCAGTCAGTCCGTCATCGTCAGTATCGGAGTCGAGTGGGTCCGTCCCACGAATGAACTCCTCACCGTCAGTCCGTCCATCACCGTCGGTGTCTGGGTTCGTTGGGTCGGTCCCGTCTCTGTTCACCTCGTTACCGTCACTTGGACCGTCGCCGTCGGTGTCTGGGTTGTTTGGGTCCGACCCGTAGACGTTGACCTCGTCTCCGTCACTGAGACCGTCATTATCACTGTCCGGGTTGTTTGGATTTGTTCCGAGGTTGGCTTCCTCACTGTCGGTCAATCCATCGCCGTCGGAGTCGAGGCCGGAGGTGTCGTCGTCACTGGGGTCAGTCGGGTCCGTTCCATCGGTGAATTCCTGGCCGTCGTTGATGCCACCGCCATCCGTGTCGGGATTTTGCGGGTCAGAGATAATGCGGGGTCCGAAGAACGGCTCGACTTCATCGCGGTCGGACAATCCGTCGCCGTCGGTGTCGACAACGAGTGGGTCGCTAGTGTACCCGGTGTTCTGGTAGCCGTTGACTTCTTGGCCATCAGATAGTCCATCGCCATCGGTGTCACGGTTAGTCGGATCTGTCCCATAGATGTTTATCTCGTCGTCGTCAGTGAGTCCATCTCCATTTGAATCGGTCGCGGCGACGACTCCGCCAACCCCAATGACAAGAGAACCGGTGACCACGACAATCGCTATCAACGTGGCGAGTGCCTTTCGTCGCACCGCACTGCCTGTCCATCGAGTCCCGCGTGTTCCACGGCGTCCCGAGAGGATCGGAAGCGATTCCTTTGGCAATAGGTCACGGCGAATGGACATGAATATGGTACGTGTCCAAATCACCTAATTACGCCCCGTGAGCAGTTCTCACGGTGTGAACACCCATGGAACGAATCCAAACGATCCACACACCGACAACGACGGTCCAAGTGACGGCAACGAGGTAAACAACGACGGGACCGGCCCAATCAAGTCTGATGACGAGGGTGGTATCCTCACGTAAGGAACAGAACTAACGCACGCAATGGATTCGACTGACCCCTGCTGAAGACGATGGAAAGTACATACAGATTATGTTGAATATGTATCATTTTTTGCTCCGTCCACGCGATTATACAAGACGTGTTTGACTATCTATCCGATATCACATTCCTCGCCGGTTCCGAGAACCGGCTTCGGATACTCGATGCAGTAGCCGGTACAGCTCATAATCGCTATGAATTGGAGCGTAGTCTGGGCATCTCCAGAGCCACGGTAGTTCGCATCCTCGCAGGATTGGAAGAGCGAGCATGGGTGGAATCGATCGATGGACGCTACCAGACGACGCCTCTGGGCGACGAGGTACTCGCAGCGTTCGTCGATTTCCACGAGACTGTTGCCAAGTCCCAGCGACTCGCATCTATCGCCCCATGGTTCTCCTCCGTGAGTGGCGTGAGCCTCGAACATCTCTCTGACGCTAGCATCACCGTCCCCACTCAGGCTGATTCGATAGCACCGATCAGACGCGCAATGGAATGTATGCGTGAGGCGAGTGTAATCCGGGGGGTCTCAGGCGGAATCGCCCCCGGACCTCTACAGGTGAACCGTGACTGTGTGGTTGGCGAGGAGCAGTCGTTCGAAGTCGTGTTTTCGACAGAGGTGATGGGCATTATCCGCTCCGACCCGTTGATGTCGAGATTGCTCGTCGAGATCTTGGAGGCCGGTGGGTGTGTCTACGAACACGATGCTGTTCCACACCACTACGGGTTGTTCGATAACGAACGAGTCGGCATTGGATTAGTCGACGGCACCGGAGCGCCGCAAGCGTACGTTGTGAGTGAAAACGGAGCGGTCGTGGACTGGGCGGCCTTGACGTTCGAGAAGTTCCGGTCAAGGGCAACTCTTGTAACCATTCACGACTACCAGTGAGTTCTAGCCGTCGAGTTCGCCACACAGTCTGCTTGTGCCAGACCGGAAAAACGTGATTTTAGAGCCGTCAGTAGAAGGAGTCCGTCGTATCGGCTATCGACGATGGTGATGAATGGCTCCCTTCGACTCGGACTCAGTACTTCGGGAGTCAACGAGCAGGCCGTGACCTACTCGCGTGCACTATTCAGCAACGACCTGAAAGAATGAATACCGCCAGTCGATATCAAAAGAACTGACAGGACAGTGGAAGATAGAACAGCGGAGAATCGAGAGTCTGAACGAGCGCTCAGAACGGCGCGTCCGAAACGTCAGGTTCGAACCCTGCTCCCGGTTCGTCGTCGTAGAACCCGCCGGTCGTGGCGTGGACGGCGTCGATTTCGTCGAACTCCATGACCATCCGCGACTTGAGCGCCTGAATGGTCATCGGGGAGATGCCGCATCCGGAACACGCGCCGGCGAGCGAAATCCAGACTTCGCCCGTCTCTTTGTCGATGGCCTCGATGCCGGCGCTCCCGCCGTGCATCTGAATCTGCGGGAAGTTCCGATGCATGAACAGCTCGAGGCGTTCTTCGAGTGACTTCTCCGATGCTTGCGAACTCATACTCTGACGTGGGGGTTGGGCCAGCATAACGGTTTCTTCGGTGTGTGAACCGGCCGATTTCGACAGACGAAAGTTCGAGATGGTCGGCGGCGAGGGCTTTTTACCACGGAGAGAGTATCGGAACCTATGATTTCACTCGACGAAGCAGTCACTGCCCGTCTCGAATCTCACGGCGCGCGTTTCGAGGTACTCATCGACCCCGACGCGGCGCTTGCGATGAAACGAGGCGAGTTCGACGGTGACCTGGAGGACGTTATCGCCGCCGAAGACGTGTTCGAAGACGCGTCTCGTGGTGACCGGCCGGCCGAATCCGACCTCGAAAAGGTGTTCGGCACGACCGACCCGATGCAGATTATCCCCGAAGTCGTCAAGAAAGGGGAGATTCAGATTACGGCGGAGCAGCGCCGCGAGATGCAAGAACAAAAGCGCAAGTCGCTCATCAACCGCATCGCTCGCAACGCGGTCAACCCGCAGATGAACGACTCGCCGCACCCGCCGGAGCGTATCGAGCGCGCGCTCGAAGAGGCCGGATTCAAAATCGACCCGATGGAACCCGTCGAATCACAGGTCGACGACGCGCTCGAAGCACTCCGACCGGTGTTGCCCATCAAGTTCGCGGAAGTCACCATCGCCGTCCAGTTACCCGCCGAGTACGCCGGCAGTGGACAAGCCCAGATTCGGAGTTACGGCGACCTCGAACGCGAAGAGTGGCAAAACGACGGGTCGTGGGTCGGAGTCATCACCTTCCCCGCAGGGATGCAAAACGACTTCTACGACAAGGTGAACAACATCACGAGCGGGACGGCCGAGACGCGAATCGTCAAAGACGAAGACGACCTCTAACCAGCGGCGACGGCCACTGAATTCGGCCGCAACGCTCGTTTTCTGTTGTGGAACGCTAGTTCTGTTGTGGAACGCTAGAGTTGGGTTTGCGTACGTGTGCGGTCAATCACGTCGTGGCCGCGACTATCCTTTCTTGAATCCGACGAGGAACCCACCGGAGAATCCGGCGGAGATAGAGAGCGTCGAGAGAATCGACGAAATCCAGTCCGGTGGCGCGCCCGTCGCCGCGTCCTGCGTCACTTTGACGAGGCCACCCGAGAGGCGTTCCCAATCGACCGAGAGGATTCCACGCGATTCGAGGAATTTGAAGACGGCGAGTTCGAGGCCGACGATGACGGCGATGATTTTGGCCACCTTCTTGGCAGCGAATCCGATGACACCACCGATGAGGGCCCCGCTGCCGAATTCGAGGCCGAGTTGTTGTGGGTCGAGACTGAGTTGTAAGGGATCCATACGCCGAACATCCTGCGCGTTCGTATAAGTCATTTGTGGGGAACAGTCACCGACCGAGGGATGTTTCACCCCCGTGTTGTCCACCCGTGGTAATCTACAAGACCACGACTGTGCACTAGTCTAGCATGGATACAGAGGTGACTGGTGACCATCTCGTCGCGTGAGCCACACCGAGCGGGGCTTAAGTGTCTCCGGCGGGTAGTATGGAGTGACACAGTGCAGGCAACGTACTACACAATCGAGGTGGGACGATGACTCGCGTCATCGTCGCGAAGCGTGTCGACCGCGGAGACGCAGAACTCACTGAGATAACGGACCTCGCCCGCGCGGCGGGATACGACGTCGTCGGGAGCATCTCGCAGACCCGCGAAGAGGACGCAGCCTACCACTTTGGTGAAGGGAAAGTCGGCGAGTTAGCGGCGCTCGTGGCCCGCGAAGACGCCCAGGCCGTCATCTTCGACAACCGACTGGGCCCGTACCAGACGTACAACATCGCCCAGAAACTCCCAGCCGACGTCGAAGTCATCGACCGCTTCACGCTCATCCTCGAGATATTCGGACAGCGGGCGAACACCCGCAAAGCGCAGTTACAGGTCGAACTCGCCGAGTTACGCTACGAACTCCCACGTGCCGAGGCGAAAGCATCGCTGGCGAAACGTGACGAACGCCCCGGGTTCATGGGTCTCGGTGAGTACGACGAGAGCCGCGAACGGGACATCAAAGCCCAGATTTCGCGCATCAAGAACGAACTCGACTCGATTGCCGACAAAGAAGAGACGCGCCGCGAACAGCGTCGCGAATCTGGGTTCGACCTCGTGGCACTCGCCGGCTATACGAACGCCGGAAAGTCCACGTTGATGCAGCGACTCGCCGCAGACCTCGAAGTCGGCCAGAACGACGACTTACACCCGGACCTCGACCCGACTGCCGAGTCGCAGGACAAGCTGTTCACGACCCTCGGAACGACGACTCGCCGGGCCGAGACGGGCAAACACGACGTGCTTCTCACCGACACCGTCGGATTCATCTCCGACCTTCCACACTGGTTGGTCGAGTCGTTCAAGTCCACGCTCGATTCCGTCTATCGTGCCGACCTCGTCTTGCTCGTCGTCGACGCCTCCGAACCGATGGAGGAGATGCGCGAGAAACTCATCACGAGTCACGACACCCTCTACGAGCGCAACGAAGCGCCCATCGTCACCGTGTTCAACAAAGTGGACAAGGTAGACGCCGAGGAACTCGCTGAGAAGCGTGCTGCACTCTCGGCACTCGCACCCAACCCCGTCGCCGTGTCGGGACTCACGGGCGAGAACATCTCCGAGTTGACCGAACGCGTCGAGCAAGAACTCCCCGCGTGGGAACGCGAGCGACTCTTGCTCCCGATGGCCGACGACACGATGAGTCTCGTCTCGTGGCTCTACGACCACGCCCACGTCGAAACCGAGGAGTACGAGGGCGAACAGGTTCACGTCGAGTTCGAGGCCCGCCCAGAAATCGTCGAGAAAGCGCGGGCGAAGGCGGCAGCGTTGTCGGTGTCGCCTGATTCGACCTGAGACGGTCGGACGCGACACTCCAGTCTGCGGATTATTCGACTGTCTCTTTTTCCTTCGTCACCACTTCCACGTCGGTAATCTTCGTGCCCGGATACTGGCCGTCCTCGTCTTTCTCTGCGGCTTTCACCATATCCCAGACGACGTTGAGGCCTGTCGTTACGCCCTCCAGCGCTTCCATCTCACAGCCGGTCTTTCCGGTAGTGCCGACGGTGACGGAAAGCGTGACAGTGTCGTCGGCCACGTCGAACTCGGTGTCGACGTTGGTGATGGGAATCTGGTGGCACATCGGAATCGTCTCCCACGTGTGTTTGACCGCCTGAATCGCGCCGATTCGAGCAGTCGCCAACACGTCTCCCTTCCCAATTTGGTCGTCGCGAATGGCCCGGATGGTCGAGTTACTTAGGTGGATGGTCCCGCGCGCGACGGCGCGACGCCGAGTGTCGGGTTTCGCCCCGACATCGACCATCTGGACGTTCCCGTGTTCGTCGACGTGCGTCAGTTCGCGTTCGTCACCGCTGTTCGATTCGGAATTAGTCTCGTCTCGTGGTGTGTCGTCAGTCATGAATATCACTCTGGAGGGCCACAGGCAGTCGTTCGAGCAGGTCAGTCGCGACGAGGCCGGTTCCGAACTCGTCGGCCGCGAAGTCACCTGCCCGCCCGTTTGCGTACGCGGCGACTGCCGCTGCATCGAGAGGGGGACGGACGCACGCCAGCGCGCCGGTTGCGCCCGCGAGGACGTCGCCGGTACCGCCGACGGTCATGCCGGGGTTCCCAGTTCGGTTGACACGGACCTCGTCACCGTCCGAAATCACGTCGTATGCACCTTTCACGAGGAGGACGTGGCCGAGTTCGGCGGCGAATTCGCGGACGAGTTCGCGCCGTGTCTCCCAGTCGGTGTCCGTCTGTCCACCCATCTTCACTACCTCTCCTTGGTGCGGCGTACAAATCAGCGTCGCCTCGGTGTCCACGTCGGGGACGACCTGCAGCGCGTCGGCATCGACGACGGCGGTTCCGTCGTAGGCTTCGAGGAACTCGCGGACAGCGTCCAGAGATTCGGTGGCGTCGCCCAGACCGGGGCCGAAGACGACCACGTCGCGGTCGGCGGCGAGTTCGAGCAGGTCCGGAACGTGGCCGGGTTCGAGGTGGTCGCCGTCGAATTCGCTGACGATGAGATTTTCTGAGTAGCCCTGCACTTCGCGGGCGACGTGTGCAGGGCAGGCGACACGTGCGAGGTCCGCACCGGCGCGGAGGGCAGCCTGCGCCGCCAACGCGGGTGCGCCGGTGTACGGCCCACCGCCGATGACGAGAACGTCGCCGTGGTCTCCTTTGTGGCTCTGTGAGTCGCGGTGAAGTGCGAGTAAGTCGCCGGGGCCGGTGAACAACTCGGCCGCTGCTGGGATGCCGATGTCGGCGACGGTGACCGGCACGCCGAGCGAGTCGAGGCCGGGTTTGTCGTCGTGGAAGGTGACGACGTGGTCTGCGTCGACGGCGACGCCTGCCGCCTCGCCGGTGTCGGCATCGACGCCCGATGGAACGTCGACGGCAAGGACCGTCGCTGACGAATCGTTGATTTCGCGGGCCGCAGTCGCCTCTGGTTCGCGGAGCGCACCAGTCACGCCGGTTCCGAGCATCGCGTCGACGACGATGTCTGGGTCGCCGAGGTCGAAACTCGCCGAATCGGTGACCGTTCGATGCGGGATGTCGCTCGTGACGAGTGCGTCCCAGTTCTCGCGAGCGATGTCGGTCGAGATGGTCTCCGGGCGACCGAGGAGGTGAACGGTCACGTCGTACTCCTTCAGGAATCGCGCGGCAACGAGTGCGTCACCGCCGTTGTTCCCTCGACCGGCGACGATTGCGACCGACGAACCGGGGGCTCCGAGGTCACGGCAGACCCGGGCGACGGCGTTGCCGGAAGACTCCATGAGTTGCTTCCGCGGGACACCGAGTGACTCGGCATTTAGGTCCACCGCGGCCATCCGTCGACTCGTAATCATGTGGAGTCGTTCGCCCGCCCCCGCGTTAACGTATGGGGTCGTGACCAACCCGCCTGACATTCCCGGTCGCTTTCGCAACGCTTGACCCTCGGCACGCAAAAACTGGAGACAGTGACTCGCCGCCTCTTTGGGACCCTCTGCGGGCTCGTCTTCCTCGTCAACTTCGGCCGCGTCGCGTTTCCGCCGCTCGTCGAGACGCTCCAGGTACAGTTCGGTGTCGGCCCCGCGACGATTGGCGTAGTGACGAGTCTCGTCTGGCTGGGAACCGCGCTCCCTCGTATCCCCGTCGGCTATCTTCTCACGCGTGTCCCGAGAGACCGGGTCGTCCTCGGCGCGGGAACGTTGCTCGTCGTCGCCGCGGCGTTCACCGCGAGCGCAACGTCGATTCTGACGCTCCAGATCGGTGCATTCGGGCTCGGCCTCGCGTCGGGCGCGTACTTCGTCTCGGCGGTTCCACTCGTGGGCGAACTCTTTCCCGAACGCGTCGGCCGGATGGTCGGCATCCACGGCGCTGCGAGTCAGGTCGCAGCCGTCGTCGCTGCGCCCGTCGTCGTCGTCATCCTCGCGACGGCTTCGTGGCGCGAGACGTTCTGGGCGCTCTCGATTGTTGGTGCCGTCATCACCGTGGTCCTGTACGTCGTCTCCCGAGACGGCAGCACCGAGACTGGAACCGGAACAGACCGGAATTTCGCCGCTGCGCTCGGCCACTGGAAACTCATCCTCACGGGTATTCTCCTCGTCGCCCCCGCGGGATTCATCTGGCAGGGCCTGTTCAACTTCCTCGTCTCGTACATGACGCAAGCCAAGAGCTTCTCGCCGACGGTGGCGAGTACGATGCTCACCATCATCTTCGCCGCTGGCGTCCCCGCGTTTTCGCTGTCTGGGAGGCTTGCGGACAAACTCCCGCACGTCCCCTACATCCTCGGGTTGCTCGTCTCGTTTACGGTGGCGCTGTTCGCGTTGACGTTCGCTCAGGGATTCCTCGCGGTCGCCGTCGTCATCGCCGTCCTGGGCTATCTCATCCACAGTCTGTTCCCCGCGCTGGATACGTTCATGCTGTCGTCGCTCCCGAGCGATGCACGCGGAAGTTCCTACGCCGTGTTCAGCGGTGCTGCACTCCTGTTGGAAGCGAACGGAAGCGGTGCTGTCGGAATCCTGACCGAAGCGAACTACGGATTCGACCTCGTCTTTCGGGCGCTCGCTGTCGGGTTGCTCGTCGTCGTCGCCATCCTCGCAGTTCTTTACGCCGTGAACCGACTTCCGGGCCTCTCACGCCACGAAGAACGTGCTGTCTGACTGTCCGAAACGGTTTACTTACTTCGACTGATTGTCCGAATCATGTCAGGGTTGCTCCCCTCCGAAGGGAACGTCGAGACGGGTGGTGAGCCGTCTCCCCGCGTTCACTGGTTGGAAGACGACGAGACGGAGCACCTCATCGGCACGCTCGCCTGTGATACCGCTCGCAAGATTCTTTCGAGTCTCCACGACGCGCCAGCGACGGCGGCAGAACTCGCAACCGAAGTCGAGACGTCGATTCAGAACACACGACACCATCTCGGCAACCTCACCGAGGCGGAGTTAGTTCGAATCGCCGGCACGCGATACTCAGAGAAGGGGCGCGAGATGAAAGTGTACGCCCCGGTGGACGGACCATTCGTCGTCTGCGTTGGCGGCGACGAGCGCGACCGAGAGGGCGTCACCGACGCGATATCGTCGTTCCTCGAATAGGGGTCCGAGCGCGGCGGACTACCGACGTTTCGACTTCCACCGGTCAACTCCTCAATTGACACTGTTCGATACTCCCCGAACCTGTCGGTTTCGTCAGCACCCACCGAGACGTATCATCCATTGGTATGTTCTTTTGGTAGTGACAGTATCTGCCACAAGATAATTGTGAAATGGTTGTCAATACCGTGTTGGTGGTGAAAGTTGACACGTATCACACGCCGTCGAGCGCTCAAACTGTTGGGCGCGTCAGCGGTCGTCTCTAGCAGTAGTGGCATCGCAAGCGCGAACGAGAACAATTCGAAAGGTGGGCTCAAGAAGGTGGGTCACTCCCTCCTCGAAGACCCACCGGGTGGGTACACCGAAGGAGCGGTCCGTGAAGACGGGCACTACGCACTCACGGGGAGTTTCTACGGAACCGGTGGGAGTTTCCTCGTCGACATCAGCAATCCGACGAACCCGACACAGACCCACCGGTTGCCCTCCGCAGAGAACGTCCGCAACGCGGACGTGAAGTTCGACCCGCGAGACGGACTCTACTACCGAACCCAGGAACCGAACACCGAAGACGCGGTCGTCGATGGCGTCGAAATCGTCGATTACGGATACGACAGTGGCACCCCAGAGAATCCGACCATCATCGGAACGCTGGACGCCGGGCCGACGCACAACGTGTTCCCGCACCCGACCGAACCGTACGTCTACACGACCGAACACCACGGGATGGGCGTCTTCGACGTGAGCGACCCGACGAACACCTCGTACGTGGGGACGTTCGGTCCGGAAGCAGACCTCCACGACGTGGTCGTCGACCCGGAGCGAGAACTCGCACATCTCGCGTTCATCGGTGGCGGGTTCGATGGCTACGTCATCATGGACGTGAGCGACCCCGCGAACCCGACCGAAGCAGGGCGCTTCAGTTACGAGGGTCTCCCGACGTACGAAGACGTTCCCCTCGGCGAAGAGGGATTCCAGAACTGCCACTACGCCAACTACGACCCTGGACGTGGAATTGCCGTGGTGGGCGACGAGATCGGCTTCGGCAACCCCGGTGGAAAACACATCTTCGACATCGGATGGGGAGATGGGTCGGTCGCCGACCCACAACCCATTGGCTACACCCCGTCACCGAACGCGCAGGTGATGGACGAACCCACGGAACTGTACGACTGGACGACGCACAACCACGACGTCATCTCGAAGGGCGCAAACACGATGCTCGTCGACGGCGCGTACCACGAAGGGACCGTCGTCTGGGACATCAGCGATCCGACCGACCCGGTCTACACCGACCAGTACGAAACCGACGACATGGCCGACGTGGCCGACGGACCGACGTGGCTTGGTGACGCCCCCATGGCGTGGGGCGCGAACTACAACGAACAGCGAGACTTGACCGTCGTGAGCGACATGTACACCGGCATCTACGTGTTCAAACTCGCGCCATCGGACGGAGGGTCCTGAAGATGAAGCTTCCCCGCCGACAGTTCCTGAAGCTCTCTGGAACGGCCGGTCTCGCTGGCTTCGCTGGCGTGACGAGTGCCCGCGGCACCGACCAGGCCGAATCGCTCCGTCTCTTCGGAGACGTAGCCGTCTCGGGGGCGCTCGAAGTCTCGACGCAAGGCAACTACGCCTACGTGGCGACTGGAGATGGCCTGAGCGTCGTCGATTGGACGACACCGGGTCGTCCCAACGTCGTCGGGACCATGACCGCGTCCGCCCCCGCAGGAGGCATCCTCGACGCGAAAGTGGACGGCGACCTCGCCGCCCTCGCGAGTAACGGCGGTCCCGGCATCACGCTCGTCGACGTGAGCGACCCGACGACACCGACGGAGTACGGATTCGTCGACGTCGGTCATCACATCCACAACGTGTTCCTCCACGAGGGGTACGCCTATCTGACGGTCAACGAGTCCGGTTCGGGTCCGTTCAGTGAAGCACGGACCACCATCGTCGACGTGAGCGACCCGACAGCACCGACGACTGTCGGTGCGTACCGACTCAAAGACGACTTCCCGGGCTACGCCGCCGGTGGCGTGAATCCGTGCCACGACATCTACGTCCAAGACGACGTGCTCTATCAGGCATTCTGGGACGCGGGTGTCGTCGTCGCGGACGTGAGCGACCCGACTGACCCACAGACGATAACCCAGTTCGGTGCAGCACCGATGGCCGACACACCGGTGGGCGATTCCTTCCCGACCGAGCGGTACCTCACCGCACCGGGGAACGCCCATTACGTCCAGCCATCGCCGGACGGGTCGCTCGTCTACGTCGGCGCGGAGACGTTCCCAGATGGGTTCGTCTCGAATCCCGACAACGACGACTACGGCGGCATCCGGGTGTTCGACGTGTCGAACCCCGCGTCCCCGATGGAACTTGCGCGTATCGACCCACCGAACGTCGATGCGTTCCGCACCTCGCACAACTTCGACGTGACGGCCAACCGTCTCCACGCATCGTGGTACGACGGCGGCGTGACCGTCCACGACGTGAGCGACCCGGCGAACCCGGAGACGCTCTCCGGCTACCACGCCGATGGGTCGTCGTTCTGGGGTGCCCAGGCGGCACGCGGATTTACTGTCGCGAGCGACATCGGTGGGGGCCTCGTGTTCCTCCACGAAGACACCGGACAGCAGCGCCCACCCGCCTTCGAGGGCACCGCACGGCCGACGACGCCAGGGATTCGGTAATCGCGTCGCAGACGAATCGAACTTCGACGACACTCTTCGCCGACACTCATCTTTCTGCGAACGTTCAAATACCAACACGCGACCACTCACCGACACCCCTATGGCCGTCGCAAGTGGAACACAGAGCGTGACCTGGCAGGAGGTGTTCGGCCACCCGGAGGCGTATCCGGAGCAAGCCGATGGAATCGAGACTGCGATAGCAACCGCACGCGACGACGGATTCGCCGTCGTCGAAGGTGCGTGCGGGACTGGCAAGACGATGCTCGCGCTCACCGCCGGCATCGAACTCGTCCGCGACCCCGACTCCGACTTCGAACGCGTGTTCGTGCTGACGAGCGTCAAACAGCAACTCAGGCAGTTCGAAGCCGACCTCCGAACCATCAACGAGAATCTCCCGGACGAATGGAACCCAATCTCTGCGCTCACCCTCGTCGGGAAAGCAGACGTCTGTCCGTACAGCAGAGAACGATGCGGCGGCATCGACGAATCGACCGTCTACGACCGCTGTGAAGGCCTTCGAGACCGAACCCGTGGCCTCGTCGGCGACGGTGGGCGGACGAGTGCCGAAGCGCTGGCGAAAGACGCCCGCGAGCAACAAACAGGCCTCCTCGACACCGGTTCGACTACTGCTGGCCCATCGTATCTCGAAACGGCGGGCGAACCGACGCCCTACTCGAAGTCGATGCCTGAGTACGAAGACGTGGAGTACTGTCCTTTCTACGCGAACTTCCTCGCGGACCTGCCGGACGACGGCGACCCAATCGAGGCAGTTCCGTTCGACTTCTCCGACGAGGGGCTCATCACCCCGGAACGACTCGTCTCGCTCTCGGCGGGCGCAGGGTCGTGTCCGCACTCCGTGATGGGCGCGCTGTTGCCTCACATCGAAGTCGTCGTCGGCAACTACTACCACGCGTTCGACCCCACGACGGTCGGGACGTTCACCGGCGCGCTCGTCGACGACTCGACGTTCGTCATCTGCGACGAAGCGCACATGCTCGAACCACGCGTCCGTGACCTCGTCTCCGTCGGCGTCGGCGACCGAACGCTCCGCGACGCCGAGAGCGAACTCACGCGCGTCATCCAACCCGTCGAGTTCGACGACGCCGGCAAGACCACCGAGGACGCCGACCTCGTCCGCGGGGAGTTACAGGAAGCGGACGTGACCCTCCGCGAACTAAAAGAGACACGCGACTTCATCCGTGACCTCCGCGAAGAACTCGACCGACGCGTGACGGCACATCTCGACGCCGAATACGTCGGGTGGCGCGCAGACCTGACCGAACTGAACGACGAAGAGATACCGCTTCGCGACCCGGAAGAACCGGCCGTCGACGAACTCACCGAGTGGGCCGAGTCGGCCGGATACGACGAGGGAGCGTGGGTTCGCGCCGAAGCAATCGGGTCGGCCGTCGCACGCATCCTCAACTCGGTCGAAGACGACGACAAGCGCCGGGCCGCACCCGCGGCAGGACGCGCGCTCGCGACGTGGGCGTACGCTGACCACGAGAAACACTTCCGCGAAATCGACCTCGAACGGACGTGGGACGAGATGGAACCGCCAGAGTCGTGGCGGCGTGCCTACAACGCTCGGCTCTCGGTCCACAACTGCGTTCCCGGCGAGGCCATCGCCGAACGGCTCGGTGACTTCGGCGGGGGTGTCCTGATGAGTGCGACGCTCGAACCAATCGACGTGTTCCGACGCGTCACCGGACTCGACGCACTCGCCGATGACGGCCGACCGATTGCCGAACGAACCTTCGGCCTCGGCTTTCCCGAGTCGAATCGTGCGAGTTTCGCCGTCGACGTGCCGAAGTTCACACACAGCAATCGCGGCCCGCCGGGCGAGGAGAACGAGACGCGTCTCGCGTACACCGACGCCGCCGCCGAAGTGTGCAATCGCTCGCCCGGAAACGTCCTCGTCGGGATGCCGAACTACGCCGAAGCGGAGTGGATGGCGAGCGTCCTCGAAGACCGCGTGGACAAACCCGTCCTCCTCGACGAATCGTCCGGCGACGGCGCGACAGAAGACCTCAAACGAGACTTCTTCGGCGGAACGGGGAAAGTTCTCGTCACGAGTCTTCGCGGCACACTCACCGAGGGAGTCGATTACAGCGGTGACAAACTCGCTGCTGCCGTGGTCTGTGGCGTGCCGCTCATCAACACGTCGTCGCCGCGGACGCGCGCCCTGAAGACGGCGTACGACAGGGAGTTCGGAGACGGATTCGAGACCGCACTAACGGTGCCCGCGGTCCGCAAAGCGCGGCAGGCAATCGGGCGCGTCATCCGCGGCACCGACGAAGTCGGCGTTCGCGTCTTCGTGGACGCCCGCTACGCGCGCGATTCGTGGAACGGCGTCCGCGAGTACTTCCCCGAACAGGAACGCGAGGAGTTCCGGCCGGTCAGTCCCGACATGCTCGGATTCGGCCTCGACCAGTTCTGGTCGGCAGTGGAGTGAACCCGAGTCGGCAGACGATGCTTCTCCAGGCGAGTTATCGTTCGTCGTCCCATTCGGCGTGGCAGTCGTCGTCACAGAAATGTCGGTACTGAACCGCACCCTCGCTGTCGATCCACGTGACGACACGGTGTGTCGGCACGTTCGCGATTGGGTCGCCACACGTCGCACACTCTGGCGCGTCGTCGGGGTCTACGTTCTCTCCGAGGTCGGACGTAGGGTTAACCATCGACACACAGGTGCGGCGGGAAGACACTTCAACCCCGCTGCGTCGGCAGAAGTCGCCCAGTGATGGCCGACGGTAGCCACCGATTCGACCGCACGTGTCGCGGCCGACAGTCGACTGTGCCAATACTTACCACACTTAGTGAAGGTTATGTAATCACCGTCTCCTCTGTATACGTGACGGCGAATGTCCGAAGTGCCCGCGTCTCAGGATTCGGTTGCAGGGTTTGTTGACCGCCCCGGTACGGATTCGACTGGTGACTGTTTGCTTCATAGCGTCGTCATAACATATCGAGGAAGTTCCGACCAGGTCACCGTCTATCCGCGGCGCAACAGTTGCTGCGACCAGATGGATGCGTGGTTGACCGCCAACATCGACGCGTTCGTCCAGTTGGACGAGATGCGATAGTCGACACCGACGGTTAGCTCACACTCCAACTCGTGCCCGCTCATCCGGCGAACTCAGCGTCGGAGAGTGTCTTTTGTACCGCTTCTTCACCGACTGCCGCGGCCAGTGCTTCGAACCCTTGGCGTTCGGCCCTGTCCCGAGCGTTGGCCACCAACCGCGAGACGATGAACTCGGGCGTCGACTTGCCGACGGTGCCGAACCGCGGTTGGTAATCGACGCGCAGGTCTAGCTCGTCGGTCAGCCCCTCGGCGAAGATGCCGTCGATACGTGCTTCCGGCGGCAACGGACTCAGTTCGTCGGCGAGGTGCGTCACGTAGACACCGAACGCGTCGCGCTCGACGGTGAGGTTCACGAGGCCGTTGAGCAGGTCTGCCGCACGTCCCGGTTCCGTGATTGCCTCGAACTCGTCGACGAGCATGAGCGTTCGCCCTTCGTCGGAGAGTGGCGGAACGATAGACTTGAGCGTCGATTCGAGGACGCCGGCGTTGAAACTCGCGTGCCGGCGGTGGAAGACGAGCGAGTCGAAGCGCCCGACGAGCGCGGACTCGGCGGGAACCGGGAGCCCCATCGATGCGAGGATGGCGACCTGTGAGAGCGTCTCCAGAAGGGTGGTTTTCCCACCACTGTTCGCCCCAGTCAGGACGGAAACTCGGTCGCCGGTGGGAGGTTCTGGACCGGTCGAACACGAGAGTTCGTGGTCGCCGACGGCGTACGAGACGGGTTGTGGGTCGTCGAGGAAGAGATTCCGCGCGCCACAGACCGCGAGTCCAGTCTCGGTGACGGCCGGTTTCGTGAGGTCGTATTCGACAGCGAACCGAGCGAGAGACAGCGACAATGCGACTTCGTCCACGGCTTCCACGGCGATATCGACGTCGTCGCGTGCGGCCCAGATACGGTCACGGAGTTCGTCTGCAACCTCCGCCTCTCGTTCTTCGACGTCCGCTTCGAGTTCGGTGACGAGCGACCGGAGCGACGTGCTCACGAAGTCGGTTGCGTCGCGTGCATCGTCTGCGGCAGCAGATTCGACTTCACCGCGTGTGAGGTCAGATTCGTGCGCGACGTACTCGACGAACGCGGCGCGGAAGTCGTCCAGCGAGCGGACGCCTCGTTGCTGAATCGTTTCGAGCACGTCGAACGCGTTCGATTCGAGTGCTTCGATGGTCTCGAGGCGCGTTCGCATTCGGTCGAGTCGTTCGTCGGCACCGGGTTCGACCGACCCGTCTGGGGAGACGTAGCCGAGCGCGCCGAGCGCATCGCGGAGCGCATCGGGGTCCGCCTCTTCGAGTGCGTCGAACGTCTCGCCACGAAGTCCAGCGTCACGAAGTTCGAGAGCAGCGCGGACTGCCGCGCGTTCCGTCTCACCAGCCTCGTCGTACGCTTGGAAGGCAGCTTCGATTGCGTCGCGTGCGTCGTCAGAGAGCGTTGCCCACGCGTCGCTGGCGGCGAGCACGCGTTCGAGTCGTTCACGGCGTCTGTCCACGGTCGGAAGCGGTGTCAACACACGAATTCGGTCCGCAGCGTGTTCCGTCAGGGCGCAGTCGCTCGCGAGCGTGAGCAAGTCGTCGTACACGTCGCGGGCATCTCGTGTCGCGAGCGTGTCGATACCGCTGTTGCCGTCGGCCCGCCGAAGGATACGAACTGCACGTCCTCGTGTGACGCCCGTGTCGACGAGTGCCCGCACGTCGGCCGACTCGATGGCGGCAACCGCGCCCTCCCTGCCGAGTGCCGATTCGAGTCGGGCCGACGTCTTCGGTCCGACCCCCCAGTAATCTTCGAGTCGCATACCGGGGCGTCTCACTGGGCCGTCTTATGTCCTCTCGTCACTCGGTGGCACCGCTCACGAAGCAGTCGGACCGAACGTGAAAAACTCAGTGAGAACGGAGTGGGTCGCTGTCGGTCGGTTCGACTTCGGTTACCAACCCGAGGAGGTGTTGGCCCGGAATCGTACTGGTCTCACGGCCGAGGTCACGGGCGGCACAGACCGCGAGCGCCGTCGACAGCGTCCTGACCGCGAGTTCGTGGTCGTCACGACAAGACCGAAGCGCCATCGGGCCGATGTTGAGTCGGTGATACGGTTCGAGGTCGTCGCGTGTCGCGATGCCCCTCTCGAGGAAATCTCCCGCAATCTCGACGAGGAGTGTGTGCAGGTGAATGAGTTCGTTCTTTCTCATATATTGCACATATGTGTTTATCTGCCGTAAAATAAGCGGTAAATAGTGATTTCGGTCTTATATCTGCCTCTACTAGAAATGAATGTATGTTGGATGGACATGAACGAAACACTGGTAGTCAACGTGTCCAACGACTGCTGTGGCTCGTCGGTCAGGTTCGTCAAAGGGAGTTGGGTTTGGGCAGGGACACGTTCCCCAGAGCGGAGAGGGGGGGGTCGGGTTCGGTTCCGCTGTGTGGGGAGCGTGCGGGCACGACAAGTGACCTGGGTGGGTCACTGTGGCCACATATCCAATGGATATCGTCTGTACTAATTCACGACCCTATTCAGTTAGGGACTGTGTCGATTCACCGGGAAACGCACAAGTCGATGCGGATACCACTCGGGGATATGCACGCACATCGGCGCATCGGTTGGGACGGTGTCACGGATGACTGGTGACGCTCAGACGCCGACTAACGAGTCGTCGGCACCCAACCGAGAACTCGAAGAGCGCCTCGCGATACTCGCCACGTTCAACGAGGTACTCGCCGATGTCAGTGACGCCATCGTCACTGCGACGAGACGCGAAGATATCGAACAGCACGTCTGTGAGCGCCTCGTTCAGACCGACACACTCCGCTTCGTGTGGATTGGGACGGTAGACGACAACTCCGCCACAGTGCGTCCGACTGCGTACGCGGGTTCTGCAGACGGATACATCGACGAACTGACCGTCTCACTTGCAGAGAGTGACTCCGAGAACACTGGTCTAGTCGGACGAGCCCTCGAGTCAGGGTCGGTCCAGACGACGCACAGCATCGCCACCGAACCGGCGTCGGAGTTCGGCCCGACCCGAGACGCAGCACTCGACAGAGGCTACCACTCTGCAGCGTCGGTCCCACTGGAGGTTGGTGACGAACGGTTCGGCGTTCTCACGATGTACGCCGGACACGACGGCGCGTTCACCGACGAGTTGGTCGAACCCATTCGAACGCTCGGTCACACTGTCGCACAGGGTATCGACTCACACGTCAGACGACAGCGCGAACGCGAACTCGAACGGCGTGACGCGACGTTCTCGCGAATCGTCGAAGATATCGAAGAGTACGCCATCTTCCGGTTAGACGCAGACGGTCACGTCGAAAGTTGGAACCGAGGCGCAGAAGCCATCAAGGGATACTCGACTGCTGACATTCTCGGCGAGCACGTCCGGACCTTCTACACCGACGACGACCGGGCACGCGGGGTGCCAGAGCACCTCCTCGACACTGCCCGGCGAGACGGGCGCGTCGAAGACGAAGGGTGGCGCGTACGGGCCGATGGGTCGCAGTTCTGGGCGTCAGTGGTCATCACCGCCCTGTCCAACGACGACGGCGACGTGGTCGGGTTCGCGAAAGTGACGCGCGACATGACGGAACGGAAACGCCGAGAGCGACAACTGGACGCCGTCTTCAACAGCACGTTTCAGTACATGGGTCTCCTCGACCCCGACGGGACGGTTCTCCGGGTGAACGACGCGGCGGTCGCGTTCGCAGGACTCGACCGCGACGATGTCGTCGGGAAACAACTCTGGGAGACGCTGTGGTGGTGTGGCGACGACGAACGCGTTTCAGACCTGAAAGCAGCATTTTCGCGTGCCGCCGCCGGTGAGTTCGTCCAGTACGAAGTCGAAGTCGATGGGAGGGCGGACCATCCGAATGCAGTCATCGACTTCTCGCTCACACCCGTCTTCGACGGCGACGACGTCGTCTTGGTCGTCCCCGAAGGACACGACATCACCGACCGGAAGGAACACGAACGGCAACTTCGGCGCGAGCGAGAGCGACTGGAGTTCGTCAACCGGGTCATCAGGCACAATCTCTTGAACGGTCTCAACGTCGTCGGTGCGCGGGCCGATATCGCCGCGGAGTTCGTCGAACCCGATGGGCAAGCGCATCTGGAGACGGTTCGGAGTCGCGTCGACGAGATGACCGAACTCGTCGGCACGATGCGGACGTTCATGAAGGTCATCGTCGAACGGGACTCACACGAACTCTACGAGCGGTCGATTCGCAATGCCATCGACAGCGGACTGCGCAGCATCGAACCGGCGGGGACGACCGTTGACATCTCCGTTGGCACCGTGCCGCAACTCACTGTCGTGGCAGACGAGCTGCTCGACGAAGTGGTCACGCATCTCCTGAAGAACGCCATCCAGCACAACGACAACCCCAACCCAGCGGTCCGCGTCGATGTCACCGCGGGTGACGACGCTGTCGAACTCAGCGTCTCCGACAACGGGCCTGGTATCCCTGACGAAGAGAAACAGTCGCTCCTCGAACAACGAATCGAGGACCTCTCTGACCCCGGAAACGGATTCGGCCTGTTTCTCGTCCGCGAAATCGTCGACGGCTACGGGGGCGAGATTCGCATCGAAGACGCCGACCCGTCTGGAGCGAGGTTCGTCGTCTCCCTTCCACGGGAGTGAGAAACTACCCGGCCGAAGAGTTCTACTGCCTGTTTGTCACGCTCGACAGAGTGTCTTTCACGACGTTCGGAGCCGAGTAAATTCCACCTTCCCCGATGGGCAGATATATATCTGTCCGATGATACAGTGTGTTCGATACGATGGTCACGAATGGCTCGGCAGACGGGCACCCAGATCGGGTTGCCGAGCAGACTGTCCTCGTGGTCGACGACGACGAGGACCTCGCAGATACATGTAAATATTGGCTCAGTGGGGAGCGATACACTGTCGAGACAGCCTACGGTGGCCGCGCAGCCCTCAACCGCATCGACGACAGCGTCGACGTGGTGCTGCTCGACCGGCGAATGCCGAGCATCTCCGGTGACGACGTCCTCGAAGAGATTCGAGCCCGCGGCATCGACTGCCGCGTCGCGATGATGACCGCCGTCGAACCGGACACGGATATCGTCGACATGCCGTTCGATACGTACCTCGTCAAACCGGTCTCCGAATCCGACGTCAAAGAGACCGTCGAGGAACTGCTCTTTCGGTCGGGGTTCGACGACGAAATCCGCGAGTACTTCGCGCTCGAATCGACAGAACAGGCACTGGGCAGTCGTGAGCTCGACGAACTCCGTGAACCGGAAGCGCTGGACGAACTTCGCAGCCGACTCGACGCGGTCAGAAGCGAACACGAGGCGGCGATTCAGTACCGCGAAGAGCAACTCGACCGGTTGACCCGCGTCAACGGACTCATCCGCGATGTCGACCGGGCACTCATCGACGCCCGAACACGTGACGAAATCGAACAGACAGTCTGTGACGCCGTCGCAGATGCCCACGAAGCAGCGTTCATCCTTCGCAGGACCGCCGCCGGCGTCCTTCGGTGTACTGCGCAGTCGGGGCTTGGCTGTGACCCGTCCGACGTCGACCACAGCTTCGTCGACGACGTGTTCGACCCAAACGACCCCGACGACGTGTACCGCTTCGACGACATCACCGCCACGCACCGCTCGGCAGTGTTCAACGGACGGGCGGCCGACCTCGGCACTGTCTCTGGCCTCTGTGTCCCGATTACCTATCAGGGGACAGTGTACGGAGCGCTCACCGTCTACGACGGGACGGCCGCCTTCGACGACGAGTCCATGGCCCTGTTTACGGACCTCGGTGCGACAGTCGGAAACGGCATCAACGCCGCCGAGAGCAAGCGCCTCCTCAACGGCGACAGCGTCGTCGAACTCGAATTCAGTCTCGGTGCCGACTCCGACGTGCTCGCGACGCTCACGACAGACGTTGGGTGTGCTCTCTCGCTCAACGGCGTCGCGCAGGTAAACGACGGAGTCACGTGTTTCGTCACCGTCACGGGTGCCGCAGGAAGCGACGTCGTCGAATCGGCCGTCGAGTACGACGCCATCTCGAACGTTCGAATCGTCACCGACGGTGCCGACGAGTCAGTGATAGAGGTGCGAATCGACGCCGACTCGCCGCTCCTCACAGCCATCGACCACGGAGCCAGTGTCGAGGCACTCGAACTCTCGAACGGCAGTGGGAGTCTCGCCATCCACGTCGCGGCCGACGCCGACCACGGGGCGCTCGTCGAGGCGGTCACGGGGGCGGCACCGAACGTCTCCGTCGTCGCCAAACGAGAGGTCGAACAGTCGACACAGTCGACCGAGTCGTTCCGGACCGAACTCGACGAGAAGCTGACCGACCGGCAGAAAGCCGTCTTAGAGACGTCGCTCGTGTCGGGGTATTTCGACTGGCCGCGAGGAAGTACGGCCGAAGAGGTGGCAGATTCGCTCGGTATCTCGCCGCCGACGCTCCACGAGCATCTCCGCGCAGCGGAACGGAAACTCATCGAGACCTACTTCGACGAACTAGAAACGACTCCGGCGAGCGATTAGAGACCGGCTTATTCGGCTGTTACGCCACGAGTGTCATCTGCGAAGCGTGCGACTGCATCGAAGATATCTGTTTTCGTTACGGGTTTGGTGAGGACATCGTCAGCGGGGAGGTCCGACAGTTCGTCGCTCGGCGTCGCGCTCAACATGACGACTGCAGGGCTGTCGGCGTCGGATCTATGTCGTAACTCCTGGAGAACAGTCTCTCCCGGGAGGCCGGGTAAGTTTCGGTCGAGAAAGACGACATCGACATCCTCGTCGAACAACTGGAGTGCCTCTCGTCCGGAGTATGCGACTCGGACCTGACAGCGGCGTTCGAGCCACAGCGCGAGGCTATCGGCGAGTTCGACTTCGTCGTCGACGAGGAGGACGGTCGGCGTGTCGGATACGTGGTCGTGTGTCATCTCTCAAATCTGGTGGAGGGCAGACGAGTCGACGCCCGGCCGGTCGCGAGCGTGGATTCGACTGTCGTGGGGGGAGTGTTCACGCGTCGTTCATACGTTGTGCCCGCTCTTCGCCGCAGCGAGTACACTGTGTGACCCGGTATGGTTCGCGCGAGAACTGGCGGTTCTCGCGTTTCCTGCTCTCGGTCTTTATCTCGATAGATACCTGATGTGGGGTGCGTGACTCGCACGTTGGACACTCTTCAGCGAACTCGTTGTAACGGGGACTGCTTTTACTCTTCGACATAGGGGGTCGCAGAAGAAGGTAGGAACTGGTCGGGGTTCAACAGGGAGCCTAATTGATTTGGGTCGCAGAAGAGATGTGCCAGACGACGGGGCGTTGGGAGGAGACGAGATTCACTCTGCAGCGAGGATTTTCTCGTCGTACTTGTCGCGGAACTCCTGGATGAGCGTCCCCATCTGGGCGTACCAATCGTTGAGCATCCGCTGCATGTCGTCTGCAATTTCGTTGGGGTCAGTTGGGAGGTAGACGTGGTAGTAGCCTCCGTGTTCGTAGTTGACCTGTTCTTTCTGGATGAGTCCTGCCTGAAGCAGTCGCTGGATGGAGCGATACGCAGTCGAGCGTTCGCGTTCGACAGCCTCAGCAACTTCGTCGACGGTTAGCGGGTCCTCGGTTTCGACGAGAACTTCGAAGCACCGTCGGTCGAGTTGTTTGAGTCCGTGGAGGCACTCAAGGAGCCCCTCACACTGCATGTCAGATTGCAGATATTCGACCATCGAGGTTGCCATTATCGAATCAGGGTACGTATTCAGCACTCAAAAGGTTTTGTATGCTTCGCACAACACCGGCTGTGTTGTCGAAGCCTTCGAAGGGGTGGTCAGCGGGTGATGCGACGGTTAGTCGGCGGTCGATGTCGTGCCAGTCGAACCTGCACGCACCGACTTGAGGGCGCTGTAGACGACGGCACCGGCGACCATGAGTGCAGACCCGAGGATGAGGGCGAGGCTGACGTAGTCGAGCATCCCGATACCGAGGTAGTTTCCGGCCTGACGGACTGCAACGGCGAGCGCACCGAGCAGGAGCATCAGTCCGAAGTAAATCTTGATTTCGTCTTCGTTGACGATGGAGGTCGCCGCAGAGCCAACACGGGCACCGAGTGCGGAGCCAGCGAGGAGCGGAGCGACGATGGAGAGGTCGACGCCGCCGGATTGGGCGTAGAGGAACGACCCGATACCACCCGAGAACATAATCTCGAAGAGGTCAGTTCCGACAGCGATGGGCACGGGAACGCCAATCAGGTAGAACAGCGCTGGCATGCGGATGAATCCGCCGCCCACGCCGAGGAAGCCCGAGAGGAGGCCCGTCACGAACGCGACGAGGAGCACCATCCAGAGCGACACCTGAATGCCACCACGGAGGGTAATCATCGGTGGAAGCGAGTAGCTCTGAATCTTCTTCGCGATTTCTGGGATATCGTCGGCGTCGATTTCGGCATCTTCGTCCACGTCGTGGCTCACGCCGCCGCCACTGCCACCTTTGAGTGCCTCGTAGGTGACGAAGAGCCCGATTCCGCCGAGGAGCAGCACGTACGTGATGCTGATGATGTTCCCGGCGAGACCCAACTCTTCGAGGTGAAGGACGATTTCTTTCCCGACTTCGAGACCGATCGTCGTCCCGATAATCATCGAGACACCGAGTTTGTAGTCGACTTGCCCGAGGTCACGGTGCTTGAGCGTCGCGATGACAGACGTCCCGAAGACGAACGCGAGACCGGACCCGACAGCGACGCGCGATGGGTAGCCCATGACCAGCAGCGCGGGCGTGACGAGGAACGACCCGCCCATCCCGAAGAAGCCGAAGAGGACCCCGATGAGGAGGCCGAATCCGACGAACATTGCCAGCAATGCGGCCGAGATTCCGAAGAGTTCGAACATGCTATTCACCACCGACGTATTTCATCACGGACGGCCCGAGAGCGCTCTCTAGTGCGCCGTATCCGACGTACAGCACCATCGCCTCAACGAGCACGATACCGACGAGGGCCGCCGCATACGAGTTACCACTGAGCGTTTCGATTCCAAGCATCTTACCGATACCTCGGAGGGTATGTAGCTGATATTGTACGAATCATACTTTCCTGTACAGTGCTGGCTAACCGGAGAGAGGATATAACGCTTTTGGGAACAGCGTACAATACCATATCGGAATGAGATACGTATAAGTTATGAATTGGACACAGAAATACCGTCAAACTGTGGCTAGATTTGTACCATGGAGAGTTACAATCATATTTGGCCGCTATCTATGACGAGCTAATATTCTATGATGTGTGCAATACTGTAACGCGGCTTAGGCGTCGTCACAGCGGGACTGAGCGGGAACGCACAGTATTCGGAGCAGAAGTTCACAGGGCTACTCTCGAGGCAGACACAGGGTGAAGACAGCCGCAGAACGATGCGCTTCGAGTCGGTTTGTGCCGACAAGACCGGACCGTGAACAGCGCCTGACAGTCGGCGAGAGAGCGTCTCGTCGCTGGAAGGCTGTCAAAAAACCGTACGGAGAAAGCCGAGTGAAGAAAATCGAGTGGAGAAAACCGAGTGGAGAAAACCGAGTGGAGAAAACAGAGTGGAGAAAACCGAGTCGCCGTCGAATCGCCGTCGGGTTAATCCGCAGAGGTTCCGACCGCGGCACTCTCGGTTCGGCGAGCGCGCCACAGGCCCTGGAGATATGCGCCGAGGAACATCCCACCGATCGCGATGAGGATGGGATAGTTACCGACACCGAGGCTGGCGTACGCCGCCCCGGGGCAGATGCCCGAGATACCCCACCCGGCACCGAAGATGACGCCACCCGTGACGACGTTCTTGTCGAACGACTTCAGGCGACGACCGTAGTTCGTTCCGGTGAGTGGTGCGCGGTCACCGAACGTCTCCGCGAGTGCGAAGACGATTCCGGTGACCACTGCGGCACCGCCCATGACGAAGACGAGGCCGAAGTCGTCGAACTGGAGGAAGTCGATGACGACTTCCGGTCGAGCCATGTTACTCAGTCCGAGGCCGAACCCGAATATCAGGCCGCCCACGATGATGGTCAGCAGGAACCCGAGGTCACGTTGGCTATCACTCATCGTCATGGCGACACCCCCAGCGCTTGCAGGAGTTGGGCGACGCCGATGGCGACGACCATGAAGGTGGCGACGTTGACGAACGAGGTTCGCGAGCGAGAGCCGACGCCGCAAACCCCGTGCCCGGACGTACATCCTTTCCCGATGCGAGTCCCGATGCCGACGAGGACGCCACCGAGCGCAAAGCGCCACGGTTGTACTTCGGAGACCCACCATTCGCCCCCACCGAGTGTGAGGGTGTAGATGGCAGCACCGGCGATGATACTCAGCGTGAAGACGACGCGCCAGTTGCGCGACGCGACGTACTTCGCTTTGTTGAATCGCGGGAGGTCGGAGACGTACGAGAGCGTCGATTCGAGGAACGTACTCGCGCCCGCGATGATACCCGTTCCGAGATAGATGATGGCGGTTCCGAGACCGATGAGGAGGCCACCGAGCGCGTAGTGCGCAATCCCGTTCGGGAAGAGGCTATCGACGAGGAGCGGCGTCAGTCCAGACATTTAGTTCGTCAGGGCTTCGTTGCTGGCCGCGCAGTTGTTCGGGCCAAGTTCGAGTTCGAACGCGCGGTCATCGTCCGACTCTTGCACACCGAGGTTGGTCTCGATGATGTCGATGTAGTTGGCCGGGCGAGGCGGCATGTCCGAGAGGATGAACTCGACGAACTCGTCTTTGGGCATTGAGAGAGCACCCATGGTGTCCTTGAGTTCCCCGAGCGTGGCCGTGTATGTGCCGTCTTCGGCGGGGTTTGCCGCATCACTGAAGTGCGCAGAGGCCACGATGAAGTGGTCGTCGTGGTTGAGGACGCGCTCCTGCAGTGAGTCGTAGAGCATGGCAGCGGCGTCCGGTGCGCCTTCGTCACCGTCTTCGAGGTCGGGACGAGCGACCGACTCGATGAACAGGCCGTCACCCGTAAAGAGCACGTTGTCGACGTTGTACGTCGTCATGCCGGTGGTGTGGCCGGGCGTGTGGATGGCTTCGAGTTCGGTGGTGCCGATAGTGAGCGTCTCGCCGTCGGCGATGGTGTCGTAGGCGACGTCGTAGTCGACGCCGCGGTCTTCGGCGGCCTCAGGGATGATACCTGTGACGCCGTGGTCTTCGACCAGCGTGCGAACGCCGCTGATGTGGTCGGCGTGAATGTGCGTGTCGATGGCGTACTTCAGTTCGGCACCCATCGCCTTCGCGTCCTGCACGTACACGTCCGAGAAGTACCGAAGCGGGTCGATGACGGCCGCCTCGTCGCCGTCGACGATGAGGTAGCCGAGACATCCGCTGGAGGGACGCTGGTACTGCGCCACGACGGCGTCTCCCTCGGTATCCAGTTCGGTGTACTCGTAGATGCTGGCCCAGCCGTTCATTCCCTCTTCGAGGGCGATTGCGTCGTAGCCCTCCTCGATGAGGATGCCGGCGACGTATTCGGAGGAAGAACCCTTCGCACAGAGGACGACGAACTCCTCGTCTTCGGGGAGGTCCGCGAAGACGTCGTCGTTCAGGTCTTCGTCGAGGAACTCGAAGTACGGGATGTTGACGTGCGAGACGTTCTCTCCTTCGATGCGCCACTCCTCGAACTCTGAGGACATACGGTTGTCGAGAATGGTCAGCGATTCACCGGCGTCGATACGCTCTTTGAGCGTCTCGGGTTCGATGAGGGGAACTTCGACATCCAGTTCGGGAAGGTCTGGTTCAGTCATGTATGCATCCCCCACTATTAGATGGCCCAACTTAAGGGTTTGCATAGTCTTTTGAAGTTTCTGCAATACTAAATGGCAAGAAGAGGCCGTTGAGTAGTTCGATTACGCACGAGCGAGTGCGTCGTATGACTCTACACTGCGCGACACCGAGGCATATGGCAGTGTCAGAGTGCAACGATTCGGATATTGCGCAGTCTGCCCAAGAACCGACACACTTTTACGAAACACCCTGATATTGTGGGTTACACCCAACACAGGTGAACTCCAAAAATGAGTGAGTACGAACCAAACGAAACCCTCGACGTGAAAGGACTGTCCTGCCCAATGCCCGTCGTCAAGACCCGCAGTGCGGTCGACGACCTCTCGTCCGGAGAGATTCTCGAAGTCATCTCTACGGACTCCGGCAGTATGAGCGACCTGAAAGGCTGGGCCGACAGCACCGACGGTGTCGATATGCTCGACCAAGACGAGTCCGAGGAAGACGGCCAGGCGCTCTTCCTCCACTACATCCAGAAGGAATGAACTCAGACGCTGACGCGCCCGTCGATACGGCGACCGCCTCCGTCGAAGACCTTCAGGCCCAGATTCAGGCCCTGGAAGAAGAGGTCTCTGACCTCCGAGAGGCGACCGACGACGACGGGCAGAAGTCGATGACCATCATCGCGACGAAAGGCACGCTCGACATGGCGTACCCGCCGCTCATCCTCGCGAGCACGGCGGCCGCCTTCGGCTGGGACGTCGTGGTCTTCCACACGTTCTGGGGGCTCGACATCCTCCACGAAGAGAAGTCGAAGAACCTCAAACTCAGTGCCGTAGGCAACCCCAGCATGCCGATGCCGAACGCCGTCGCCGCACTCCCCTTCATGGACAGCGTCGCGACGAGCATGATGGAAAAGAAAATCGAAGAAAACGGGACTGCGACCATCGAGGAACTCATCGAGACGTCTCTCGACATGGGCGTCGACCTGCAGGCCTGTCAGATGACCATCGAACTGATGGGGTACGACGAAGACGAGTTCTACGACGGTGTCACCACCGGCGTGGGCGCGGCGACGGCACTCCAGCACATGGGAGATGCCGACGTCCAACTCATGATCTGACCTGCCAGTCAATCCAAACCTCCCCACCACCACCGCGCTCAACGACGCTCAGCCCCACGCATCAACCCTCCCACTACCAACCACCACCACCACTCCCTTCTGACGTCGTTGACGAGCGGGCGCGTTTCCTGCCTCCGCTCAGACGTGCCACCCACCGCCAAAGGAACGGAATCGGGCTAAATCGTGTCCAAACAGGACATCCGCACCGGTCCGCCGTTCCAGTTCCTTTATCTTTTGTAGACTGTCGAACCAGTCTCGTTCACTCCAGAGGAGCCCCGGCCCGAGTGGAATCTCGTCGTCGTAGTTGCCCTCGACGTAACACTCGTCACCGGCGATGAGTACGTCGCCATCGGGCGTCTCGATGTGCGCGCCCATCACGCCGGGTGTGTGGCCCGGAAGGTGAACGAGACGGACTCCATCGAACAACGTGTGCTCGTCGCCGTGGACGATATTCCAGTTCAGGTCGTGGTCGAAATCCGACGCGAGGTATGCAATCGACCCCTCGGTCGTCTTCGCGGAGTAGTACGCGAACTTCAGTTCCTCCTCGTGGACGTAGATTGGGACGTCGGTGCCGGCGAACTCCGCGAGTCCCCCGGCGTGGTCGAGATGGAGGTGGCTCATCACCACGCCGTCGATGTCTGCCATCGAATACCCAACTGCGTCGAGGTCGGCCTCCAGCGTGTGGTCTGCGGCGTCGACGTGTGAGAAAGCCTCGTACAGTGGTGCAGGCCAGTACCCGTTTCCTGCGTCTGGGTTCGAACCGGTGTCCCAGAGGAGTGTCTGATTCGGGCCGTCGATGACTGCGTTCCAGACGACGAATTCGGCCATCTCGTGGGCCGGATTCGGATTTGACGCGCTTCCCATCGAATAGCCGTCGATGACGTAGCCCATATCTGCGTGGACGCGGCCTCGGTCGACGAGGTGGACACCAATGTCACTCATACCCACAGTTGGGATGGGACGAAGATAACACTTCAGGCAAACAACGTGTTAGCACAGGTCGTTGTCAGGCAGCGCCACCTCCGAACCCCGTGAGACGTTGGTTACTGGTTCGGCTGGGCTTCCTCGTACGGCTGAACGATGACGAATCCGTCGTTGCCGGAGAATTCGAGTTGGTACGTCTCGCCCGAAGACCGTCCGAGCAGGCTCTTGATGTTGATGTCGCGTTTCGACGACGGCGAGACGTTCCCGCTCCAGGCGACTGTGGCGTTCGGGTCCGTGTTCACGGGCGTCTCCAGGACGAGGGGTTTTCCGTGCGTCGTGATTGCGACGTGGCCCGGTCCTTCGAGGAATACGTTGAACAACCCGCCGGTGGACGCGCCGGCGATGCTCTTGAGCATCTTGATATCCCACTGGACGCTGTCTTCGAACGCGAGGACGTCGTTTCCGTTGACGCTAATCTCCTCGCCAGCATCGAGTTCGAGAATCTGGACTTCCTTGCCCTGGTCGGCGAGATAGAGATGGCCCGACCCGGACGCCTGCATCATCACCTGGCCTTCGCCCGTGGCCTTCTTCTTCAGCATTCCTTTCAGACCGCCGGCAGACTTCCGCTCGAACGAGACATCGCCCGTATAGCTGACCATCGTTCCGGCTTTGGCCATGATGCTTCCGTCGAGTGTGATATCGAGGAGTTTCGAGTTCTCCAGTTCGAACGTCTTGCCACCGTCTTTCGGTGCGTACGAGTTGACGAATTCTTCGAGTTGCATGATAGTCACGAAGCCGTGAGAAACGACTCTACGTGCACAGGTGGCAGTCTCCCACATAATTCTATTTGCCGTCAGATGACGAGACACGAATCGGGAGACGGGGTTCGATTCTGACGGGTCCGACGTGCAGACACCGCTCGAATGTCGCGGCGGGGTGTTACTCTCGGGTTCTGTGGCCGGGGTTCCATTCGCCGTCGAACGACTCGTGCGTGAAGGGAACGGCGTCCTCACCGGCGTAGGTGGCGACCAACTGGCCGTCGCCTTCCAGATAGTACTTGTAAGTCGTCAACCCTTCGAGGCCGACAGGGCCGCGAGCGTGTATCTTCCCGGTCGAGATTCCGACTTCGGCACCCAACCCGTAGCGGTAGCCGTCTGCGAACCGAGTCGAGGCGTTGTGGAAGACGCTGGCGGCGTCGACGCCGGTCATGAACGTCTCGGCGGTGGCCGCGTCGTCGGTGACGATTGCCTCGGTGTGTTTCGAACCGTACGTGTTGATGTGGTCGATAGCCGCGTACAGGCCGTCGACCACCTTTATCGAGAGTTCGAGGTCGCCGTACTCCGTCGACCAGTCGTCCTCGGTTGCGGGGTCGATGTCGACGTACTCCTGCGTGGCCTCGTCGCCGCGGAGTTCCACTCCCTCGGCACGATAGCGTTCGACGACCGACGGGAGGAACGCTTCGGCCACGGACCGGTCCACGAGGAGCGTCTCGACGGCGTTACACACTGCTGGGTACTGCACCTTCGCGTCGAGGGCGATGTCTTCGGCCATCTCGAGGTCAGCCGCCTCGTCGACGTAGACGTGACAGATTCCCTCTGTGTGGCCGAGGACGGGAATCTGCGTGTTGCTCTCGATGTAGCTGACGAACTCCGACGACCCACGCGGCATCACGAGGTCGACCATGTCGTCCAGTTCGAGCAGTCTATCGACTTCCTCGTGGGCTTCGATGAGCGTCGCCCATCCGTCGGGGAGGTCCGCCGTCGCCGACAGAATCGTCTCGTAGAGGATTCGGTTGGATTCGAGGGCTTCGCTGCCGCCTTTGAGGATGACCGCGTTGCCCGATTTGAGCGCCAGCGCGGCAATCTGGACGAGCGCGTCGGGGCGCGATTCGAAGATGGTCGCGACGACGCCGATCGGAACCGAGAGTTTGTACAGTTCGAGGGCGGCGTCCAGTTCTCTCGCGTCTAAGGTCTTCCCGAGCGGGTCGTCTTGCGCCGCGACGGACTCGACCATTCCGGCGATGTCGTCGAGTTTTGCCTCGTCGAGTTTGAGTCGGTCGACGAGCGCCTGCGTGTACTCGCCGTCGGCGAGCAGTGTCTCGGCCTCCGCGACGTCCTCGCGGTTCGCCGCGAGAATCGCGTCGCTGTTATCGCGGATGGCGTCGGCGATGGCCCCCAGCGCGGCGTTTCGGTCGGACTCCTCGACGTTGGCGAGGCGCAGTGCCGCGGTCTGTGCCTGCTCGACCTGTCTGGTCGTGTCTCGCTCAGTCATCGATTCCTCCGTCGACCGGCAGGAACATTGTTCCCACGGATTCTCCCTCGGCTATCTTCGTCAGCACGTCGGGCTCGGTCGAGCGCGCGATGATTGCCGGAATCCCGTGTTCGGCCGCGTCGCGCGCGCCGCGAACTTTCGTCTGGATACCGCCAAAGCCACCAGTCGAACTCTGGGTGACGATTTCCTCGACGTCGCTGTAGTTGGTACCGACGACCTCGATACGCTCGGCGTCGGGGTTCTCCTTTGGATTTCCGGTGTAGACGCCGCCGACGTCGGTGAGCGTTACGAGCAAGTCGACGTCGACACCGATTGCGATGCTCGACGATATCATGTCGTTGTCACCGATTTGAAGCTCCTCGATGGCGACGGCGTCGTTTTCGTTGATGATGGGCACGACGCCCCACTCCAGAAGCGTCTCGATGGTGTTTCGGAAGTTCGTGAACCGTTCGGGGTTCTCCAGATCGTTTTGCGTGATGAGTATCTGGGCGACTTTCCGGTCGTACCGCTCGAAACTCTCGGTGTAACGGTGCATCAGCAGACTCTGACCGACAGTCGAAAGCGCCTGCGATGCCTCGACGCTGTCTTTCGACTGGTCGAGGTGTCCGATGCCGGCACCCACCGCGCCGGAGGAGACGAGCAGTACGTCTTTGCCGCGCGAGAGGAGCGACTCGATGTCGTCGACGAGTTTATCGAGTTTGTCGTCGTCGAGGTTGGAGTCGTCGTCGGTCAGCGAGTTGGTTCCGGCCTTGACCACGACGCGATTGGCCTCGGCTGCCATCCGACGGGCCGCGGCGACGGCGTCAGTATCGACTGTTTCAGGCGTCATCGAACTCCTCTGCTAACTCTTTCGACCGTCGCTCGGCCGCGACGACGGCGTCGGTGACGGCCTGGTCGGCGTTGCTGTCCCAGAGAACTTCCATCCCCTCGATCGTGGTTCCGTTGGGCGAACAGACAGCGTCGATGAGTTCGTCGGCGGTGCGGTCGTCTTGAACCACGGTTTCGGCCGCGCCTTTGAACGTCTGTGCGGCCAGTATCTCGGCGTCCGCTTCAGAGAGACCACCCTCGATGCCGGCTTGCTTCATCGCTTCGATGAGATAGAAGACGAATGCAGGACCGCTCCCGTTGACCGCCGTGGCAATATCCATCTTGCTCTCGTCGACTTCGACGAACTCTCCCACGTCGCCGAGGAGTTCCCGCACCTCGTCGGTCAACGCGCCGGTCGCCGCCGCAGCCATATCCCGAGTTTCGGCGGCGAGATTCGGCATTATCCGGACGACCTGTGCGTCGGTCCGGGCCTCGACGAACGTGGTCGGAACCCCGGCAGCAATCGTGACCAACGTCTGTTCGGCCGAGAGGTCGAGTTCCGTCAGTACGGCCTCGACGATGTCGGGTTTGACGGCAACAAACACGACGTCGGCCGTCGCTGCTCGTGTGACGTCGTCTGTCGTCTCTTCACAGTAGTCGGCGACTGCGGAGAGGGCGTTCGGGTCGAGGTCGCACGCGATAATCGTGTGACCTCCGGCTTTCCAGAGACCCGTGATGAGTGCACTGCCCATGTTTCCGCAACCGATGACGCTCGCGCGAACCATTAGATGCAGAGTCATGGTCGAACACCCAGATAGTAGCTGCGTTTTAGTCAAGCAATGCGAGACCTGGCAACGGGAGCGGCAATAAAATAGGAAACAAGTAACCGAAGTCGGCCGATTCGAAGCGAGTATCTCTGGAATGGGTCGGTGAAGAACTCAGAGACTGCCCTGCCGGTAGATGAGGTTGCGCTGAATCTCGTTTGCCCCCTCGTAGATGACCGGAATACGAACGTCGCGGTAGATGCGCGAAATCTTGTACTCGTTGAGCACGGAACGCCCACCGTGGAGTTGCATGCCGCGTTCTGCCACATCGACGGCCATCTCGGTCGATTTCGTCTTCGCCGACGCGGCCCAGAACCCCGCGTCTTCGTTGTTCTCGACTTTCTCTGCGGCACGCCAGTTGAGCGCGCGCGCCGCTTCGAACTCCATGCGCATGTCCGCGAGGATGTGCTGGACTGCCTGGAACTCTGAGACGGTCCGACCGAACGCGTTTCGGTCGTGGACGAACGTCCAGGCTTCCTCGATAGCGGCGGCAGCGAGGCCGATGCCGTGGCCACCGACGATGATTCGGCCGTGGTTGAAGAAGTCTGCGAGCATGTAGAACCCGCCTCCTTCCGTGCCGATGAGGTTCTCGTCGGGAACTTCGCAGTCGTCGAAGACGATGTGTCCCTGCTTCGACGCTCGCATACCCATCTTCTCGGGGATGTGTTCTGCGTCGTATCCGGGCGTGTCTGTCGGGACGATGAACATCGAGTAGTTGGAGTAGCGGTCACCCGTGTCACCAGTCTTCGCGTAGACGGTGAGCCAATCTGCTTCGACGGCGTTGCCGACCCAGTATTTCTCGCCGTTGAGGACGTATCCGTCCTCGGTCTGTTCGGCAGTCGTCTTCATGCCCGCCAGGTCCGACCCGGTCTGGGGTTCCGAGACGGCGAGTCCCGAAATCATGTCGTTTTCGGCGACAGGGCGGAGCCAGTTTTCTTTCTGGTCTTCGGAGCCGTAGTGCTGCAATATCTCGCACCCGAACGACGCGAGCTGGAGCGTCAGTGCGATGCCGGCGTCGACGCGGTATAACTCTTCAGAGAGTGCCAGAATCTGTTGGAGGTCGAAGCCTCTGCCGCCGTACGCTTCGCTGATATCCTGTGCGACCAATCCAGCATCCATCCCCGCTTCGAGTACGTCTCGCGGATACTCGCCGGACTCGTAGTAGTCCTCGGCAACGGGCGCGATGTATTCTTCTGCGAATTCGCGTGCCTCCTGTTTGACCTCACGGGCGTGCTCGGGCACGATTGATTCGTCGAGAAGTTCCATACTTCGTGGTAGGCTCGAACACCCAAAATAATGTGGGAACTTGGTGAAACTTAGAATTGGTTTTTTGTTTTAGGTTTGGACTGGGCTGTTCGAACGTGTCGTACCAAGCGAAAAGTCGGCGGAGACGGTGGCGTCAGTTCTGAGACGGTGCGTCTTCGTCGGGAGTTTTCCCCTCGATGAGCGACGAGTCGTCGTACTCCTCACGAAGGACCTTCTTGTCGAACTTGCCTGTTGCTGTCTTCGGAACCGACTCGATGAAGACGACTTCGTCCGGCGTCCACCACTTGGGGAACTCCGAGCGAACGAGGTCAACGACTTCGGTCTTGAGTTCGGCTTTGTCAGCACCCTTTTTCGGGACGATGAACGCGACAGGGCGCTCTTGCCATCGTTCGTGCGGGACACCGACGACTGTCGCTTCCGCGACGCCGTCGTGTGCCATGATGGTGTTTTCGAGTTCGACCGAAGAGATCCACTCACCGCCGGACTTGATGACGTCCTTCGCCCGGTCGACGATTTTGACGTATCCATCTTCGTCGACGGTCACGACGTCTCCTGTCTTCAACCAGTTGCCCTCGAAGTCTTCTTCGTTCGCGTCGGGGCGCTGGAAGTACTCCGTCGTGACCCACGGCCCGCGGACCCACAGTTCGCCGAAGTCCTCGCCGTTCCACGGCACTTCGTTGCCGTCGTCGTCGACGACGCGCATCTCCAGCCCGGGGACGAGCAGCCCCTGCATCCCCTGTTTTTCGTACTTCTCGTCCTTCGAGAGGCCGTCCATCCCGGGTTTGAGATGTGCGACGGTGCCGACCGGCGACATCTCGGTCATCCCCCACGCGTGAAGGACTTCCACGTCGTACTCCTCGTCGAATCGGCGGATGACGGATTTCGGTGCTGCTGCCCCGCCGATGACGATTCGGTCGAGTGACGAGATGTCGGTGTCGTTCTCTTCGAGATATTCGAGGAGGCCGAGCCAGACCGTCGGCACCCCTGCGGTGATGGTCACGCCCTCGTTTTCGATGAGTTTTGCGAGGTCTTCCGGCGTCGGAGACGGACCGGGATAGACGTGTTTCGCACCGGCGGCAGTCATCGAATACGGCAGTCCCCACGCGTTGACGTGGAACATCGGGACGACGGGCATGACGACGTCGTCTGCGCCGATATCGAGCGCGGACTGTGGGAGCGTCGCCATCGTGTGCGCCCAGAGCATCTGCTGGGAGTACTCGACGCCTTTCGGTTCACCGGTGGTTCCCGAGGTGTAACACATGCCCGCCGGTTGGTCCTCGGGGAGGTCAGGCCAGTCGTACTCCTCGGGATAGTCCGCGATGAACGACTCGTAATCTGTGACTGGTTCCAGTGTCGTGTCTGGAACCTCCGGTGCCATCACGACGAACTGGTCGACAGACGAGAACGCCGCTTCGTCGTACGCGCCCGCGAGTTTGGGTGCGAGAGACGGGTCGACGAAGATGATGCGGTCTTCCGCGTTTTCGACGATATACTGGATGTGGTGGTCCGGGAGAAGCGGGTTGATCGTGTGCAGTTGCGCACCCATCGAGGGGATACCGAAGTACGTCTCGAAGTGTCGGCCGTGGTTCCAACAGAACGTCGCGACTCGGTCGCCGTCCCCGATTCCGGCGTCTTCGAGTGCCCCCGCGAGTTGTGCGACGCGGCCTTCGTACTCGGCGTAGGAGTACCGTTTGATGCCCTCCGCCGTTCGAGAGACGATTTCGCGGTCCGGATAGAGTTTGCCAGCACGCCACAAAAACGGTCGAAGTGTTTGGTTGGTAGCACCTACCATAACAACCACTCAGAGGTAAAACGTAATGATTGTTTGGACGAGAACGAGAAAGACGCGGGCTACTGATTTTCGGAAAACACCACGGCAGGTTCACGCGTCGTCTGAACTGGGCGACTGCGTGTCGTCGTCTTCGTCGTGTTCTACAACCGACTCGTCGCCAAACTCGAATTCGGCGATGTCGTCGGCGTCGTCTTCGTCGTCGGGCTGCGTCTCTGGTTTGCCGTCAGCTTGCGTCTCCGGTTCGTCGTCAGCTTGCGTCTCCGGTTCGTCGTCGGTGGTGCTCTCTGCGGCGTCCTCGTCGACGACACCTTCCTCACTATCTTCCTCGATGTTTGCATCTTGGCTCTCTTCACCGACATCTTCGTCTCGGCTGTCGTCCTCAACGTCTTGGCCTTCACCATCGACTTCGTCCGGCTCCACAGTGTGTGGGCCATCTTCGTCGTTCACGTCTTCTGATGGAGACTCATCCGATTCGTCGTCGCCGCCGGCATCGTCTTCGACGACTGAGTCGTCGGCTACCGAGTCGTCGCCGACCGAATCAGGACTGTCACCGTCGTCGGTTGGCGGTTCTAGCTCTGCTTTCGGACCCGGCTTGGCCGCTTGCAGGCGCTCACGGACCGTATCCCGGTCGATCGTTCCCGACACCGTTCGGGGAAGTTCGTCGGTCGTTTCGACGAGTCGTGGGACTTTGAACCCCGCAAGTCGTTCACGGCAGAACGCATCGAGCGACGCGCGGTCGAGTCTAAGGTCCGGGTCACTGGGGACGACGAGTGCGCTCACGCGCTCACCCCACTCTCGGTCGGGTACGCCAAGCACCACCGCGTCTTCGATGGCGGGATACTGGCGGAGTACGTCCACCACTTCACCCGGGTCGACGTTCTCGCCGCCAGTGATGATACGGTCGTCTTTTCGATTGAGTACGTACAGGAGGCCATCTTCATCCCGATAGCCAATATCTCCGGTTCGAAGACCAGCGTCAGTGAACGATTCAGCCGTGGCCGCAGCGTTGTTGTAGTACCCCGGGGAGACGGTCAATCCAGAGACGACGATTTCTCCGGGCGTTCCCGGTTCGACGGGTCGTCCGTCTTCGTCCACGATGTCCATGTCGACGAAGAAGAGTGGCCGGCCGACAGTCCCGATAGACGAAAACGCCTCGCGAGGCGTCGCCGTGGCGATTTGTGAGGCCGTCTCGGTCATCCCGTAGGTTGGATAGACCGGGACCGAGTAGTTCCGGCAGCGTTCGATGAGCTCTTCAGACGCTGGTGCGCCGCCGAGGAGGACGACGCGAAGCGAGTCCGAGAGCGTCCCTCGACTGTCGAGCATTTGTTTGAGCATCGTCGGAACGAGCGAGGCACCGGTCACGTCGTACTTTCCGATGTCGTCGGCCGCGGCGCCGGCATCGAACCCTTCGCGAAGGACGATGGTCGAGCCGTACAGCGGACTGCGGAGAATCGGGCCGATACCACCCATGTGGTGTAACGAGAGGGTGACGAGCCATCGGTCACCCTGTGAGAGTCCGAGTCTAAACGACGAGGCGACGGCGTTCGCCAAGACGTTCCCCATGGTGAGTCGGACGGCTTTCGGTCTCCCAGTGGTCCCCGACGTGAACAGAAGCAACATCGTATCCGAAAGGTCCCACGTGACGGGTGTGATTGCCTTCGGCGCAATGGACGGGAGGTTGATGACCCCTTCCCAGTGAGGTTCGTCCACGGAGACGACCGGAACGTCAGACGTGGCTTCGACGGCAGTCGCTTCGGTGGATTCACCACAGACGAGTGCAGTCACGTCCGCAATCTCGAGATTGCGGGTGAGTTCGTCCGGTGTGAGTCGTTCGCTACACGGGACGAGTGTCACCCCGAGACGACTAGCGGCGTGAATGAGTTTGACGTACTCGATGCTCGGTTCGAGGACGACGCCGAGATGGTCGCCCGGGCGAAGGCCGAGTGCCGCAAGTTGCCCGGCCGTCTCCGAGACGAGTGTATCGAGTTCTTCGAACGTCAGGGAGTCACCAGTGGGTGCGTGGATGAGTGCCCGCTGGTCGGGCGTTGTTGCCACGCGGTGCGAGAGCCAATCTCGCATCGTCCCCGACAGGGCGTTCGTGGCCTGAGAGGTGGTCTCGTTCTCGGTAGCGACGTGGGTGTCGTCTTCAGTCGAGTCGTTGCTGTCGTCTTCAGTCGAGTCGTTGCTGTCGTCTTCAGTCGAGTCGTTGCTGTCGTCTTCAGTCGAGTCGTTGCTGTCGTCTTCAGTCGAGTCGTTGCTGTCGTCTTCACCGGAAACGTTGCTGTCGTCTTCGACGAGGACGTCGCTGTCGTTCACAAGTGGGGCGTCACCGTCGTCGTCTGTCGATTGTTCAGTCATCGGATACCACCGTGTGTCGCAGAGACTGCAGACGCGGGGACGAGAGTCGAGTGGGCGTGTGGAGTCAGTGGAGGGCGGCGACCGACGCTAATGGGAGACAAACTCCACGAGTACGCCACCTGTCGATTTCGGGTGAAGAAAGGCAACGTCGTGTCCCCACGCACCAGGGCGCGGTTCCTCGTCGATGAGTTCGACACCCGCGTTGCGGGCCGTCTCCAGCGCATCGTCGATATCGTCGGGTTCGAGTGCGATGTGGTGAATGCCCGGGCCGTTCTTTTCGAGGTATTTCCCGATGGCTCCCCCTTCGTGCGGTTCGAGTAGTTCGAAGTAGCCGTCTTCGAGTTCGAGGAACACGACGGTCATCCCGTCGAACGTCTCCTCGTGGGCCACCGGTGCGTCGAACACCTCCACGAACAACGCGGCCAATCCGGCAGCGTCCGGCGTGGCGATTCCGATGTGGTCGAAGTGCATGTCATCACCTCTCTGGGCATAACGGATAAACCCAGACGGTTCGAGTGTCCTGTCATGATAGTAACTACAACTGAGACTGTCGCAGGTCGTGAGATAACAGAAACACTCGGAACGGTCCGTGGTAATACGGTTCGCGCGCGGAACGTGGGCCGGGACATCACGCAGGGTCTCCGAAACGTCGTCGGTGGCGAACTCAAGTCCTACACCGGCCTCTTGGCCGACTCCCGCGACGAAGCGACAGACCGGATGGTAGACGATGCCGAATCGATGGGTGCAGATGCCATCGTCAGTGTTCGGTACGTCACTGCCGAGGTTGCACAGGGTGCGGCCGAAATTCTCGCCTACGGAACCGCGGTCAAACTCGCTGCGGAGTCTGGGTCGAACACGGACGTCGCGTGAAGCGTTGCGGACCGTGAGCGACACAGTACAGCGAGTCGGTTTCACCCTTCGCCGGGTGGCAACCGCTCCTGAAACAGTTGCGGCGTTCGCCCTGTTCGTCCTTGCGTGGGGCGCAGGGTTCGCTGGAATCCTTCCCATCGAGGTGTGGGTTATCGACTTCCCAGCGCTCGCGCTTGCATTCTTCCTGGATACGCTCGCGTTCAACGAGTTTGGCATCCGAGAGAATTCGGTATTCTACCCGGCACTCGCAGTCGCGATGTATCTAGAAGCGATGCTCGTCGGCGCAGTCATTCGCTGGTGGCGACAGAATCACGTCGTCGGAGAGGCCGGTGATTCGTCCGAGTAAGTCGCCGATTCCGGCTCGACAGCACCGGGGAGGAGCCGTCGCGTCAGCGGGAGTTGTGTGACAACTCGATTCGGGACGTGGCCAAATTGACGGGTGGGGAGGGCCGAAGTGCGAATGCGGAGAGCCGAAGTGCGAATGCGGAGGGCCGGATTGGCATGTTTGGAGGGCCGAAGTGCGAGTCGTGGGAGGTGATTGCGTCAGCGGGTTCGACGGTCGAAACGCCGAATTCGAACGGTGACTGGGATGACCTCACTCGCCTGCAGTTCGGGCGAACGTCACACGAACTGGCAGGACGGGGAGGTTGACAGCTACTGTTTCTCGCTCGATGCGGGCGACAGCGAATCGGACGGCGGCGACTAAGCCGACGGACACACTCACCGCGACGAGCGAGAGCACGGGATAGCTGGCGACCACGATGGGGCTGACCATGAGCGCCACCATGGCAACCTGCACCGTGAACGAACGCGGTGACAGATGGTGGGCGGGCGGGTAGTCGGAGGCGGTACGAGGGTCTCGGAACTGTCTTCGTGACATGTGTCTTTCTTGGTGGGAACAATCGGAGGCGATACCGGGGGCTCTCGAACTGTGAGATACCCCACGACGCACCGGTTGCACTGCTGTCTGTCGTGTCGGTGCGAAAACTGCACCGAATGAGACGGCAACCGGGCGTGTAAACGGGGGATTAGAATCCAGTATTACGCATCGGTAATCCTCGTAATCGCCAACAGGAGGTGCGGTATTAAATCTTATTGGCCGAGCGTAAGTATTAAATTAGTTACTTGTTCTCATGCTCCGTGTGAACTCTCCTCACGCCATTCCGGGGTCGTGTTCTCCGAACTCTTCGCGGAGCACACCACAGATTTCCCCGACTGTCGCGTACGCTTTGACCGCCTCGACGATGGGCGGCATGAGGTTTTCGTCGGAGTTTGCGGCCGCCCGAACGTCTTCGAGCGCGTTCTCGACTGCCCCGGTGTCGCGTTCTTCTTTTACTGCTTCGAGCGATTCGACCTGCGTTTGCTCTTCTTCTTCGGTAACTTCCTGGACTTCGACGGTCGGTTCCTCGTCGACCTGATACTCGTTGACGCCGACGATGATTCGCTCGTGGGCTTCGACCTCGCGCTGGCGTTCGTAGGCGACATCCTGAATCTCGCGCTGGACCCACTGGTTTTTGATGGCGTCGAGCATCCCGCCGCGTTCGTCCACGTCGTCCAAGATGTCGAACGCTTCGTCTTCGATTTCGTCGGTCAGGGCTTCGACGTAGTAACTGCCGGCGAGTGGGTCGATGGTGTCTGCAGCACCTGACTCGTGGGCGAGGATCTGCTGGGTCCGGAGCGCCGTCCGGACCGACTTCTCTGTCGGAAGCGACAGCGCCTCGTCCTTCCCGTTGGTGTGCAGCGACTGCGTCCCGCCGAGGACTGCTGCCAGCGCCTGATACGCCACACGGACGACGTTGTTCTCGACCTGCTGGGCCGTCAGTGTCGACCCACCTGTCTGCGTGTGGAACTTCAGTTGCATCGACTTGGGGTTCTCCGCTCCGAAGCGGTCTTCCATAATCTTCGCCCACATGCGACGGGCGGCACGGAACTTTGCCACCTCTTCGAGGATGTTGTTGTGGGCGTTGAAGAAGAACGACAGCTGGGGTGCGAATTCGTCGACGTCGAGGCCGGCATCGACCGCGGCCTGCACGTACTGGATCCCGTCACCGAGCGTGAACGCAATCTCCTGTGCTGCGGTCGAACCTGCTTCGCGGATGTGGTAGCCAGAGATGGAGATGGTGTTGAACTTCGGCGTCTCCTGTGCGCAGAACTCGAAGATGTCCGTGATGAGTCGCATCGACGGCTCTGGTGGGTAGATGTAGAGGTTGCGCGCGACGTACTCTTTCAGAATATCGTTTTGAATCGTTCCACGAAGTTGTTCTCGGGGAACACCCTGCTTGTCACCGAGTGCGACGTACATCGCGAGCAACACCGACGCAGGCGCGTTGATGGTCATCGACGTCGAGACCTCGCCGAGGTCGATTCCGTCGAAGACCGTCTCCATGTCGTGGAGGCTATCGATAGCGACACCCGACTTGCCGACTTCGCCAGCGGCCATCATGGCGTCCGAGTCGTACCCCATCTGCGTCGGCAAGTCGAATGCGAGTGAGAGACCAGACGACCCGTTGTCGATGAGGTAGCGGAAGCGTTCGTTCGTCTCGGCGGCGGTTCCGAATCCGGCGTACTGTCGCATCGTCCAGAGTCGCCCACGGTGCATCGTCGGGTAGACACCGCGCGTGTACGGTTTCTCGCCGGGGAACCCGACATCCTCCCGATAGTCGATGTCGACGTCGGCCGGTGTGTACAGGCGCTCGACGACTGTGCCTCCCGTGTCAGTCGTGAATTCGTCCGCTCGCTCCCCGAACCGTTCGAGTGTCGGTGAGAGTGTCTCTTCCTCCCACTCGGCTTTCGACGCTCGAATCTGGTCGAGTTCCTCGGGGTCAAACATGGTAAACGATGAGAGATGATTCACCTTAAGCGTAGGCAGATTACATGTGACCTGACCCGTCCACCATCCGAAATGGCACGTGGCTGGTTTTTATCGCCCATGCGCTCCCTTTGTCTCGTATGGACATTCTCACCGAAGAGACACAGCGATTCCTCGCTGCAACGGCCCCCGACCACGACGAGATTCAGTCCGAGATGGCGTCGTACGCCGCCGAAAATGGCTTTCCAATCATCGGCCCGGAAGCCGGCGGTGTCCTTCGGTTTCTCGCGACCGTGGCCGGGTCGAAGCGACTCTTCGAATTTGGCTCCGGATTCGGGTACTCCGCGACGTGGTTCGCGAAAGGGATGGCCGACGACGGCGAGCTGTTCTTGACCGAACACGACCCCGACGAACTCGACATGGCGCGTGAGTTCCTCGAACGCGCGGGACTGGCCGACCGGACGACGTTCCTCGAAGGCGATGCGGTCGAACTCGTCGAATCGGTCGAGGGCGAGTTCGACCTCGTGTTGCTCGACCACCAGAAGTACCGGTACGCCGAGGCGTTCGACGTAGTTAGGGACCGCGTCGAAGTCGGTGGTATCGTCGTCGCGGACAACGTGATGCGCGGCCCACTCGACTTCGGAGCACTCGTCGACTGGAGCGAAGAGACGCCGGAGGCGCTCGACGGAGCAAATGCAGATACACGCGGTATCGCGGCGTATCTCGACGCTGTACGCGCCGACCCACGGTATCAGACTATCGTGCTCCCCATCGGGAACGGAATCGCCGTCAGCTCACGCGTCGAGTGAGCAGATGAGTAGGAGAGTGTGGGTAAGGTGGTGAGTGTCGGTACGTGGGAACGTGACGGGGGAGACTCACGCCATCGGGAGGGTCGGTTCGGGAGACACGTCCCGAGCGACGTTCGCCACGCTTTTGAGAACCCACCCCGACCCTTCAGGTATGTTTGGAGGCGGCGGGATGAACCCGCGAAAGATGAAGCAGATGATGAAGCAGATGGGTATCGACGTCACCGAGATCGACGCCGAGGAAGTCGTCATCAAGACGGCCGACGAGGAACTCGTCTTCTCGGACGCACAGGTCACGCGCATGGACGCGCAGGGCCAGGAAACCTACCAAATCGTCGGCGAACCCGAGACGCGCGCGCTCGGTGCCGGTGACGACGAGGCAGAAGAAAGCGCCGACGAGGGCGGCATTCCAGAATCCGACATCGAAATCGTCGCACAGCGCGCCGGTGTCTCGAAAGACGAGGCCCGTGAAGCGCTGGAGGCCGAAGACGGTGACCTCGCCGCGGCCATCGCACGACTGGAGTGATACTCCTCGTTCACGGCGACCGGGAGTATCTCCGAGCGCCTGGTGAAGAGTTACACACGGACCTCGGGATGCTGACGGTCCCAGAAGACGTCGAACCGGGCCAGACGCTCGAAACCCACATCGGTGAGGCGTTCCTCGTGCGCGAACCGCGCGGGCCGGACCTCTTCAACCACTTCGAGCGAACCGGCGCACCGATGATGCCGCGCGATATCGGCCTCATCGTCGGCCACACCGGCATCGCGGCGGGGGAGCGCGTCCTCGACGCCGGAACCGGAACGGGCGTCCTCTCCGCGTATCTGGGCCGACTCGATGTCGACGTGACGACGTTCGAGCGAAACGAAGCGTTCGCCGAGGTCGCTCGCGAGAACATGCGTCTCGCCGGTGTCGAAGACTACGTCGACGTTCGAACCGGCGACATCACAGACGAACTCGACGACCTCCGAGAGGGCGAATTCGACGTGCTCACGCTCGACACGGAGAACGCGCCGGAAGTCGTCCGCGAGGCACCGGACCTCCTCGTGACCGGTGGCTACGTCGCGGTCTACTCGCCCTTCGTCGAAGGGACGCGCGCGACAGTCGAAGCCGCACGTGACGCAGGTCTCTCGGACGTGCAGACGTTCGAGACGATTCAGCGCCACATGGACTTCGGTGAGCGCGGGTCGCGACCCTCGACGGCAGGCGTCGGGCACACGGGTTATCTCGTCTTCGCCCGCAACGAGTAATCGACGGCAGTGTGACGTTCGGTGGTCGGTACGCCGCGGAGACGGTGGCTACCTCACTCCAGCCGTCGAATCACGCGAAACAGCTCTTCTCTGAACCGTTCTGGGTCGAGTGCGTCGTGGAGGGCGTCGGCCGTCTCACCCTCTCCGTCGAGGATTTCTTTGGGATACGCGCCGCCCAGGAGGAGATACTCACCGTCGTGCGGTGTGACAGAGAGATAGGCGTCTGCGGCGAGCCGAACGCCAGCGAAGGTGACCTTCGTATCGTAGTGGACGACTTCTGCTTCACCATCAGGGACTGCGAGCGAGCGACGCCAGTTTTCGTGGATATCGGAGAAGCCGCGTTCGGCGAGTTGTTCTTTGAACCCCGAAGCAGCGCCGTTGACGACGAGGCGGGTGAGCGACTTCGATGGCGGGGTTCGTGGTCTGACTTCGAGACGGGTTGCGAAGAGAAACCGCCACGGACCGTCCGCATCGGACGGGACGCGCTCTCGGATGGTTGCGTCTTCGTAGACCACCGTCCGCGCGACGACGTGAATGAATCCGAGTTTGAACGGGTGGTCGACAGATTCGTCGACGCGGACCCACCCGTCGAGAGCGGGGAGTGTCGGTGGGGGCGGAACGTCGGCCATACCCCGTCATACGGACGGAAAAGTGAAAAAGGCGAACTGCTCAGTGGTCGTCTTCGCGCCACTTGTGGTCGCACTCGACACAGGTGAAAAAGCGCGTCTCGGACTCGTCAGCAGAGCGAATCTGCTTCATCTCGTACCGCGCCACGTCGTGGCCACAACTCGGACAGATGGCCTTCGTCGTCGGCCCGATCTCACCGGCGTCCACGTCCGACATGTCGACGACTTCGCTCGTCTCCTGGCCTTCGGTGGTTACCATCGCCTTTTCTTTCTCGCTGTCGCGGGCTTTCTCGTGACCGTTTGAACAGACCCAGACGCCGTCCTGCGGTGTCATGAGGGACCCGCATTCGTCGCAGAACTCCATGATAGTACGTCCTACCGCTTGAGACACTTAAACATCTGGATTGCGTCGTTTCAAAAAAAAAGAAGCGTTGCTCTGTGAGGGGGCGATATTCAGGCGTCGCCGTCGGATTGCCCCGGTTCTCCGAGCGCCTCGATCGGGAGTGCATTGTTCAGTTCGTTGAACAGTTCCCCGGAGTCGGCAAACGTGTCGGTGAAACACGAACGAATGACCTCACCGAGGTCGACGTCACCGTCTGCGAGCAGGAGTGTCACGCCGTCGAACGAGTCGGCGGCGTCTCGTCGACTCGCCGGGTACGTGATGTGTTGGAGGATGGGTTCGACACGACTCAACTTGATTGAATCCTGCATGATTATTCATTATACATACAGCTACTTAGCGATTGTAGGATGAGTGCTAACACGAGACAGATTCTCGCGAAAAACAGTATCCGGCGAAGTGGAAGAAGTATCGAGGGTCGGTGGCAGCGCTTACTCGAACTCGGGGTCTCGCTTGTCGAGGAACGCGTCCATTCCTTCTCGCTGGTCGTGGGTTCCGAACAGGCCACTCCAGACGCGCGCTTCGAAGTCGAGGGCTGCGTCTCGGGGCGCGTCGTGGGACATGTTGATTGCGGCTTTCGCTGCGGCGAGGGCGTGGCGCGGTTTCGCGGCGAGGTCCGCTGCCAGTTCTTCGACGTGGGCGTCGAGTTGGTCGTGTGCGACGACTTCACCGACGATGCCATACTCGTGGGCGTCGGTCGCATCGACACGTTCGCCGAAGAAGATGAGACGTCGCGCGAGTTCGTCACCGACGAGCGCCGGGAGTCGGATGCTGCCACCCCATCCGGGCATGATTCCGAGGTCGATTTCTGTCTGGCCGAGCAGCGCCCGCTCGGACGCGACCCGAAGGTCACACGCCAGTGCGAACTCCATCCCACCACCGAACGCGTAGCCGTTGATCGCCGCGATTGTCGGGGCCGGGAACTCTTCGAGACGTGAGGCGATTCGGTGGCCCTGTTCGGCATACGCCTGTGCCTCGAGGGTCCCGATGTCTTTCATGTAACTGATGTCCGCACCAGCGATGAACGATTTGTCACCCGCACCGGTGAGGACGAGGACGCGCGCACCCTGTGCTTCCGCCTCGTCGAGTGCGTCTTCGATGGCGTCGAGGGTGTCCGTGTTCAGAGAGTTCATTCGGTCCGGTCGGTCGATAGTGATGGTTGCGACGTCGTCGTCCCAATCGAGTCGGATGGTGTCCCAGCTCATGACAAATCCGACGAGAGGTGGACGGATAATAATTAACGTTCCCCGTGTGTGCTGGAGATTCCAGAACAACGTTATACGTCCTCCGTCGAATCACCCGAGTATGACACTCTCCGACGAGGCGAAAGAACGACTCGCCGACATCGTCCGTCTCCAACCGACGAAGAACAAAGAGTTGCAAAACCGCTGGGAACTCGAAAGCGGCAGCGAAGTTCACCAGTATCTCGAAACTGAACTGAAAGACTACTACTACCGCGACGACAACAGCCTCATTCGCGCGACGGCCGAAGCCGCGGAACTCGTCGGTGTCGAACCCGGCGTCGAAAGCGACGGCGAAGAGGAGTCGATCCCAAGTGTCATCCGCGTCCCCACGCTCGAAGCCCGCGTCTTCGAAATCGTCGCCGGCCCCGACGACCGCTCTGAGAGCGTCGTGAGCGTGCTCAACAAACTCCGCGACTCGTTCGACATCGACCCGGACGTGGACGACGTTCGCCGCGCACTCCAGAGCCTTCGTCGAAAAGGCGTCGTCGAAGTCGTCTACCGAACCGTGCCGACGTTCAAACTCGCCGTCGAACGCGACGAAGTCGACGTGGAAATCGTCTGAATCTCGCTGTACCGACGCCGTGAACCGTCGCGGAACTGTGACAGAACTGGGCAACTCTCTCTTTCGATGTTTCCCGCCGACGCAGACGAACGCCATTCTCTGCCAGACACGAACGGCTTCTTCTGACTGGTCAACTGCGGCGGTGTCACGACCCCATCTTCCCCGATGAGCGTTGTGATACGTTTCGGTCCGGACTGACTCGTCGAGCTTCTGTCTTCGAAACCAAACAACAAGTGGTTTGAGAAAGTCCCCAGAATCGGGAACAGAGACCGTGAGCGACAGACCACAAACCGACGAGTCACGAGGTGAAGCCCTCGGTCTGCTCGTCGGATTTTTCTTGCTTTCGACGGCGGCCGCAGCCTACGAAATCGGCCCGGCGAGCGTCCTCCCGCTGATTCAGGAGTCGCTCAGCCTCGAGGCGAGTACGGCGGGCTGGCTCGTCAGTATCATGTACGCGACTGCCGTCGTCACCAGCATTCCCATCGGCATCGTCCTCGACCGTTTTTCGGTTCGGTGGGTGGTCCTCTCCGGCACCGTCGCGCTCGTCGTCGCAGGTGTCTGGGGGTGGTTCGCGGCCACCGACGGCCTGTATCTCTGGTTGCTCGCCTCCCGCGTGCTCGGCGGTGTCGCGTACGTCATCTTCTGGAACGCGGGTGCGAACGTCGTCGGCAGCGCAGCACCACGTGGATATCGGGCCACCGCAGTCGGTATCTTCACCGCGAGCGCACCGGTCGGGTTCGCACTCGGCCAGTTCGGCAGTCCCCTCGTCGCAGCCGTCGCCGGGTGGCCCGCAATCCTTCCGTTGTATGCCATCTTGGGCCTCGTCGGTTCCGCTGTCTTCTTGTTCGCGACTCGTCGCCACGTCCCCGGCGTCGAGACGGCCGCACCTGACCGGACGGCACTACGCGCGTTGTTCGTCAGTCGGGCGGTCTGGGTCGTCTGTGTGCTCTGCTTTCTCGCCTACTCGCTGTATCTCTTCGTCAACACGTGGCTCCCGAGCTTCCTCGTCGACCAGTTCGGCATCTCGCTCGCGGCGAGCGGCCTGCTGACGGCGCTGTTCCCGGCTATTGGAGCGGTCGCGCGGTCGAGTAGCGGAGTGGTCTCTGACCGGGTTTTCGGCGGAAAACGTCGGCCCGTTATCCTCTCGTCGTTCGCCGTCGCCACCCCCGCCGTCGTCTCCTTCGCGTTCGTCTCACACATCGGGCTCGTCGGTGGGGCGGTGGTCGTCGTCGGATTCGCCATCCAACTCGCCACCGGACTGCTCTTTTCGTACATCGCCGAACTCGTCCCGCCGGCGGTCCGGACCACTGCCGTCTCGCTGCTGACGAGCGTTGGCTTGCTCGGCGCGTTTATCGCGCCCATCGCTGCCGGAAGCATCATCGACCGGGCAGGCTATGCGTCGGCGTTCCTCGTCGCCGGCGGCGTCGCCTTCGTTGGCGTCCTCCTGGCGCTGCGCGCGCCCGAGCCGACCGCGTAGGCCGTCGCCACGACGCGTTCACTCGGGACTCGTCTCTCACTCGCACCTCTCACTCGTACACTCGGCGACGGGCACGCTCCCGTCGCGATTCGAGGATTCGTCGCAGTCCCTTCCCCGGTCCACCTTCGATAGGCCATCCCTTCGTTCGCCACGCCGGCGGTTCGGGTTCGAACTCCGAACACGAGTGGGCACACTCGCGCTGACTCTGGTAACACGCTTTGGCGGCACACCGTGGAACGAGCGCCATCCCTCTTCGACGCAGTTCGAAGTGCCGGCAGTCCGGGCGCATCGTGTCGAGATACGTTCGCCACCCTCGGTCGTACGCGCGTTCCGCGAGGACGAGCCGTCGCCGGGCATCAGCAGGGTCCGGTGTGAGTTTGCTCGGATGCCATAGCACGTCAGCAGCGTCGCCGTCGACGGCGAGGATGCCGACTTCCATCGGCATGTCTTCGAGCAACGCGGGTTCGACGCGGTCACCCGTTGCTTCCGTGGCCACCCACACTTCGTCCGCGAGCGCCCGCGACACGTCGTGTTCTAACTGGTCGGCGAGTGCGCGGGCGGCGCTGGCGTCGAGATTCGGTTTGTTCTCGATGGCGACGATTCGTTCGACCCAGTCGGGATACGGTGCGACCTGCTTGTACTCGACGCGGTTGCGAGAGCCGCGGCGTTTTTCGACCAATCCTCGGCCCGCCGCGCGATGGACTACCGGCACGACGTGTCGCCACGGGAAGTCAGGTTCCGGAATCGCGTCGCGGTACCACTGGTAGTCAGTGGGTGCGTGACGGACGACGCGCAAGAGGTCCGAGTCGAAGCCGTCGGTCGAGAGTGCGTGACGCGCGGCGAACGCGTCTGGGTCGACTTCGACGACGACGGTGTCCCACCGGCGGTCGCGCGTCCCCAGTTGTCGAGCGACGATTGCGGGGCGCGGGCCGTCCGGATGCCACGCGCGCTCTGCCCAGCGGCAGACGCGAAGCTCGAACGCAAACTCCGGGTCGCGGTCGGCGGTGTCGCTCACGAGAGGGAGTCAGCGTGGGGAAGTGAAGTCGTTTCGGTCCCGGAGAATCGTCTCCCGCGCCACGATGGCGAAGATGCCGGACTCGAGAGACGTCGCTGGCGAGTGTCCCGAACGAACGGGTCGCGGTGTGCGACTGTCGTTACTTCAGGTACTTGTGCTGACCTTCGTTCTTCGCGGCGAGTTCGTCGAGGAACTCGTGTGCGCGCTCGAAGATTTCGCGCGGACCATCTTGTGTGATGGTGTTGATGGCCTGTTCGTAGTCGCGCCACTGCAGGTCGCGGTGTTCCGTCGAGAGTTCTGCGGACGCCTCGAACGACCGGGCGATGAACAGGTGAACTGTCTTGTGAATTGTCGTGCCGTTCGCTTCGAAGACGTAGCTGTAATCTTCGCGAAAGCCGTCGATGAGACGGAAATCTTGGATTCCCGCCTCCTCTTTGACTTCCCTGATTGCCGTTTGCTGGAGCTCCTCGTCCCCTTCGACCCCGCCTTTTGGGAACTCCCAGTCCCCAGGACGGCTCTTCAGGAGTAAATACTCCCTCCGGCCGCGGGTGTCGCGGAAGAGGATGGCGCCAGCGCTGACCGCTTCGACTGCCATTACCCGAAATAAATGTTCCACCCTTTAAGAGGGTATCGGAGGATGTACTCGGTTGACATAGTCGGTCGAGGGCGGTCGGTGTCCCGCCCGTCCCAGTGAGTCGGCTGCTGGCACATCTCACCTGTTGTGCTGAGCCACTCGCCATGTTGTGCTGGCACACCTCACCTGTTGTGCCGATGCATCTCACCGTGTTGTCGCCTGTGGCACCGACGCTGTGTAGATGCGCTTTTACCGTCGGAGCAACCACGTTGGGGTAGTACCCAGCTATGACCTTCGTCACAAAACTCACCTTTCAAAGCGGTGACAAGGCAGTTCTCGATAGAGTCGTCGGGAACCTCAAGCAGTTCGTCGAGCGGAAAGGTGCCGAATGTCGCGGCCCCCACGCCGACCAACCGAAGCGAACGAGTGTCCCCCAGTACCGAACGCTCCAGCCCGGCGACGAGTTCCCGTCGTGGAACTACACCGTCTACACGCGTCGCCTCGAAATCCACGGTGCAGACCACATCGCCCGCGAAGTCGGACACAAAGATTTCCCCGACAGCGTCCACATCGAGATAGAAGTCGAACAGAAGAAACCGCTCGGCCACCGCCGAAGCTAACGCCACAGTTCTCTCGTCTCAGACGATATTTTCGACGCACGTGCGTCCCCGACGGAGGCGCTGACACGCCGACGCCGTCGCTCTCGGTTTTGCAGTTCAAATAGGAAACGAGTCGCAGCGTCGCTGCCGACTAGACGTCTGGTCCGAGGACCTCGAGAACCTCACCGGTTCCCTTCGAAGCGTCGGCGTCGAACGACGTGACCCTCAGCAGCACTTTCGTCTCGATTTCGAGTCCGTCCACGTCGTCGATTCGGAGGACCGAATCACCGATGCGGACCGAGTAGCCGTCGTCGTCGCGGTGAGTCACGTACGCCGTGATTTCGTCACCCACGTCGAAGGCGGGCGTCGCGGTTCGGAACGTCCACCCGGCGAGGAGTTTGTCGAGTCGGCTCATACGCGACTCACCTCCTCACTGGTCCGGTCAGAGACGTATTCGCGGCCGTAGCCAGTCCACGCGGCGAAGAGGAATACGCCCACGAGGAACCAGCCGTGGAAGACGTACGGCCAGACCGACGCCGGGTTGACGACCATCTGCTGGGTGAACCACGGCGTCGCCTCGCCGCCGACGAGCCCTTGCATGGCACCGAGGCCAGCCAGCAAGCCACCGCCCCACGGGAAGATGTACCCGAGCGCCGAGGTGTTGGCGTCGAGGATGTTGGCGCGGCGGTAGCCGTTGATGTTGAAGCGCTTGCCGAGCGTGGCGATGTAGGGTGCGATTGCGATTTCTGCGGCCGTGTTGATGGTGACTGTCGCGTTGACGAGCGCCGTGCCGAGGACCATCGTGGTCTCTGCGCGGCGAACCGTCGTCGCGATGCGGTCGATGAGGAGCTCCTGAATGGCGTCGAATCCGCCACCGGCGCGCATAATCTCAGCGCCAGCGACGAGCAGGAGCGTCAGCACGATGAGCGGGAAGAAGCCTGCTGCACCGGAGTAGATGCTCCCGCCGACGCCGACTTGCGCGACAGGAACCGTCTCGACGAACGCGCCGACGACCGGCAGAGATGCGACTGCCTGCGTCAGGCCGTTCTGTGGCGCGCTGAACAGGAGCATGCTCCCAACCGAGACATCGACGAGGCCCGCTGCGCCAAGAACGACGTTGAACAGCGCCGCGGCGAACAGCCCCCACGAGATTGCTTCGATGATGTGGCGGCCACGAATCGCGAGCACGATGACCAACGCGATGTCGAGCAGGTGGACGAGTCCCCACGCGGAGACGCTGGCGTCGACCTGTCCGGAGACGCTCGCGTGCGGCATCCCACCCCAGACGCCGGGGATACCGAATCCGGCGACGAGATAGGCTGCGATTGCGAGCGCCGCCGCGACGACGGCGTACTTCACACGGGACGCGACGACGCCACCGATGTCGGCGTCTTGCGTCACCGCAGAGACGATTGTCGTGTCACTCACGGGTGCGAGGTTGTCTCCGAAGACAGCCCCCGAGAGGATTGCGCCGAATAACAGTACAGGATTCGCACCGAGGAGGAGCCCCGCAGGGAACACGAGGCTGGTGAAGGCGATTGCGGTGCCGTAACCCGTGCCGATGCCCGTCGCGAGGAGCGCGGCCAAGAGGAACGTCACGGCCGGGAACAGACCGGGACCGACGTTCAGAATGGTCGCGGCCCAGACGAGGCCATCGACGAACCCACCGACTTGGATGGTTTCTGCGAACATGCCCGCCCAGAGCCACGCGACGACTGCCGTCGCAGCGACTCGCCGGGTCATGCCAGCGAAGATAACGTCCGCATAGTCCTTCCAGTCTCCCCGGACGAACAGCATTCCCACGATGAGTCCTGTCAGCATCGCCGCAACGAGGCCGGTCGTATCGCCGATACCGAGGATACCGCTCTGGAAAATCGCCCATGCGATGAACAGAGCGATCGGGAGCGCACTGACGAGTCTCCCCCCGCGGAAATTGAGCCCTATGTCCGGTTCTTCTGGCATCGTTTGGCACACATTCGGTCGAAGATATAAGATGCACGAATTCCCTCCAAGTATGCTTCGATAAATTGAGTGTATTCTCTCGTTGTCACGAGCGTTTATCATCGGCGGAGGAGAAATCTGAGCCATGAGCCAACAGGCGAATTTCGAGGACCTCATCTCACTTCGACGCGACCTCCACCGCCACCCAGAACCCGCGTGGCGTGAGTTCTACACCACCGCCCGCATCGTCGACGAACTGGAGACGCGTGACCTCGACGCGCTCTACGTCGGCCCAGAGATACTCGACGCCGACCAGCGAATGGCCGTCCCGGACGACGACGAACTCGACGAGTGGTTCGAACAAGCACGCGCTGAAGGCGCACGCGAAGACATCCTCGAACGACTCGCCGGGGGATTCACGGGCGCGGTTGCCGTCCTCGAACGGGGCGACGGGCCAACCATCGGCCTGCGCGTCGATATCGACGCGCTGCCCATCACTGAGTCCGACGCAGACGACCATCTACCGACGGCCGAAGGATTCCGCTCCGAGCACGAGGGGTTCATGCACGCCTGCGGCCACGATGCCCACGCGACCATCGGTCTCGGCGTGCTCGACGCCGTTGCGGCCAGTGAGTTTCAGGGGACGTTCAAGGTGTTCTTCCAGCCGAGCGAAGAGCGCGTCGCCGGGGGGAAGGCCGTCGCAGAAGGCGGCCACCTCGACGACGTCGACTACCTCCTCGCCCTCCATGTCGGCCTCGACCACCCGACCGGCGAAGTCGTCTGCGGGGTCGATGGATTCCTCGCTGTCTCGCACTTCCGCGCGGACTTCACGGGCGCACCGGCACACGCCGGCGCGAAACCAGAAGAAGGCAACAACGCGAACCTGGCTGCCGCGACGGCCATCCAGAACCTCTACGGTATCTCTCGGCACTCGGATGGCGCGACCCGCGTCAACGTCGGTCTGATGGGTGGTGGCACCGCGACGAACATCGTCGCCGAAGAGTCGTACATCGAAGGCGAAGTTCGCGGGGCGACGACCGAACTCATGGAGTACATGGAACAACGCGCCTACACCGTCATCGACTCGGCGGCCGCGATGCACGACTGCGAAGTCGAGATTTCCGTCGAAGGCAAAGCCCCGAGCGCCCGCAGCGACGACGCCCTCAAAACCATCGTCGGGGCCGTCAGCGAGGGTGTCGACGGTGTCGAATCCATCCTCGACAGCGACGACCTCGGCGGGAGCGAAGACGCCACGTACCTCATGCAGTACGTTCAGGACCGGGGCGGCCTCGCCGCCTACGTCGGCGTCGGCACCGACCATCCCGGTGGTCACCACACCCGAACGTTCGACGTCGACGAAGCGACCATCCGAATCGCCATCGACGTTATCTCGGGCAGTATCGCCCAGATTTCGTCTGAACAGCCCTGAGAAGCCCGTTTTACGAGTTTCACACCTGGTGGCAGGCTGTTCGTTGCAGTGAGAAACCGCCAGCGCTTATTTGTCCCCCCCGTGCATAGCCGCCAGCGATGGGGCCACTCCGAAGTGAATCGACAGAGGACGATGGCCTCCGACCGGCCCTCGTTGCACTCGTGGTCGTCGTCGGAGTCGCCGGTATCCAGTTCCTCGTCTTCCCCAGTGCTTCGGATGTCCCGTGGATACGATTCGTCGTGGAACTGCTCGTCGTCGCGATTCCACTCGGCGGAACTGTCGCACTCGCCGGACTCCGCGACCACCAGCGCGTGTGGCGACCGCTCTACGCCGGGACGGTCCTCGTCAGTATCTCCGCTGCGACTGACGCTTTCGGCGAGATTTTCGTCCAATCCGAACTCTTCGTCCTCGTCTTCGAAGGTGGGGCACTGCTGGTCGGGATGCTCGCCCTCGGGTTCGGTGCCGTCACGTGGAAGGCCCAGCGCGACGCCCACGAGGCGAAACTCCAGCGACGAAACGAACAACTCGACCAGTTCGCCTCCGTGGTGAGCCACGACCTGCGAAACCCCCTGAACGTCGCACAGATGCGTCTCGAACTCGCACGCGAAGGCCACGGTATCGAACATCTCTCGACAGTCGCCGACGCCCACGACAGGATGGAGGCGCTCATTCAAGACGTGCTGGCACTCGCCCGGGCCGGAGACACAGTCGGCGAGACAGAACCGGTTGGCCTCGCGAGCGTCGCTGCGGACGCCGTCGCCAACACAGACCTCGACGCTGCTGGCCTGACCGTCGAATCAGACATGACACTCGTCGCCGACCGCGAACGACTCACGGCCGTCTTCGAGAACCTCTTTCGTAACTCGGTGGAACACGGTTCCACGGGCAGTCAGGTTTCACCTGACGACGCTGTCAAGTACGGCTCCACGGGCAGTCAGGAACTACCTGACGACCTGGTAAAACCGGACTTCACACGGGGGCAGGCGTCGCCCGCACCCCCCGTGGACCAGACGCCCCCAAACGGGAGTCCAAGCCCAACACAGGCTGATGGCGGCGGGTCGATGGACGAGTACCCATCCGCCAGTGACGAGTCCGAACGCTCCAACTCGGACGTACACGTTCGAGTCGGCCCGCTCGACGACGGCTTCTTCGTCGAAGACAACGGTCCCGGGATTCCGCCGGAAGAACAGGAGCGTATCTTCGAGTCCGGGTACACGACCGACCCCGACGGAACTGGTCTCGGCCTCGCAATCGTCTCCGGCGTCGTCGACGCGCACGGCTGGTCGGTCTCTGTGACGAACGGAACGTCGGGAGGCGCACGGTTCGAGTTCCGAGATGTCGTCTCCGAAGACGACGTTAGTACTTCGGATCCGCGCCAGTGAGTTCGTAGATGTCGTCCATGATGCGGTCACGCTCGTCCTGCCATCCGGAGAGCGCACTCGGCCGACTCGGGTAGCGCTCGTAGTGCGTCAGCAACTCGTCGGCGAGTTGCTTCACGCGGTAGAAGTTCAGAATCTGTCGCCAGTGACCGAAACTCGAAGCGGCAGTCTGGAGGAGGAGAAGTGGGCCGAACGAGGTCGTCCCGGAGTAGAGCGCTTCTGCGAGTTTCTCACCCGGAAGCGACGCGATGAGACCCATCAGGTCGTCTACGTCGACGGCAGTCGAGAGGATGTTGTACACGTCGAGACTGGCGTAGCGGCCACCGAAGTGGTCCATGACGCGCTGGTTGTATCGCCAGAGCATCTCTTCGCTCACGTCGCCTTCTTCGAGCGCGATGAGTGCCTGTTCGCCCGCGTAGGACCCGGCGTAGGCCGCGCCAGCGATGCCGCCACCAGTCGTCGGGTTGACGTGGGCCGCAGCGTCGCCGACGGCCATGTAGCCCGGTGCCGTCGCGGAGTCGTACGGGCGGCGCGTCGGGAGCGCAGCACCGAGTTTGTCGATGACTTCAGCGCCCTCGAACTCCTCGCGGTTTCGCAGGTCTTTCTTCAGGTCGTCGACGAGTTTCATCGGCTCTTCGGTCATCTGGAACCCGAGGCCGGCGTTGATGATGGTCTCCGTCCGGGGGAAGTACCAGACGTAGCCTGCTGCGATATCGGCCGGCTTGAACACGAGCGCGTCGGACCACTCGACCGGTTCCTGCACCTCGACGACTTCGCGGTACGCAGAGGAGAAATGCGAGTACGAGACGTTCGTATCGAACGTCGACCCGGAGAAATCGACTTTGTCCTGGAGGAGCGACAACGAGCCTGCGCCGTCGATGACGATGTCGGCGTCGAACTGGACGGCTTCACCCTTGTGCTTGCCACGGATGCCCGTGACGGTGCCGTCGTCGTCCTGCAGCACGTCCTGCACGACGGTGTCGTAGTAGAACTCCGCGCCCGCTTCGTCCGCGCCTTCGATGATGAGTTTGCCGTACTCCCAGCGGTCGATGACGGCGAGTTCACCGGGGACGGGGATGTCGAGGACGGTGTCTTCTTGCGGAATCTCGAACCGACCGTGGTCGACTTCGGTGTTCGTGAACGCCGGTTCAATCTTCGATTTCGGAATCGCCTCGGGGAAGTCGTTCGCGCCTTTCAGTGCGTCACCGCAGGCGATGTGGCCTGCTTCGTCCTCGGTCTTCCGCTCGACGATGGCGACGTCGTAGCCGCCTCGTGCAATCGTCGCGGCGGCGTAGCACCCGGAAGTGCCCGCGCCGACCACCACCACGTCCACGGACTCAGTCCGTGGGGCTGCCGAGTTCGACTCGGCGGTATCGTACTCGTCTTCGCTCATGGTATCACCTGCATATCGTGGGCTGAAAACTCTTTACTCCCGCATCGGTTGTGCGTCTATCAACTTACAGACAGCTGTGGTCCATGGGATTCGAGTGGAACGTCCGAATTCGGCTTCAAAACAGGGGTTCATTCCGGGTATTCGATTCGAGCGAAAATCGGAGAAAACGGGTTAGCGGTTGTCGTCGCCGGTGTCGTAGTACTCGCCTGCCGCCGCCGGGATGCGGGTGCGACCGACGAACGCGAGGACGACGATGACCATCACGAACGGGATGATACGGATGAGTTGCCGTGGGAGTCCGATTCCCTGCAGTTGTAAGACGGTCTGCATCGCGTCGAGACCCGCGAACAGGAGCGTCGAGAAGAACGCCCCGACCGGGTTGTAGTTGCCGAAGAGATACGCCACGATGGCGATGAATCCTTTCCCGTTGACCATCGTCGGGCCGTTCCCGGTGAACTGGCCAAGGTCGAGCGACAGTGCGGCGCCGCCCATTCCTGCGAGAACGCCCGACAGGAGCACGGCCGCATAGCGGATGCGAGACACGTTGATGCCGGCGGTGTCGAGCGCCTTCGGATTCTCACCGCTGGCGCGGACCCACCGACCGAACGTCGTCCGATTGAGGACGTACCACGACAGCGCGACGGCGATGAACATCAGGTACACCGTCGGCGACGCGTCGAACAACGCCCCGAAGAACGGGATGTCCGAGAGCACCGGGATGGCGATGGTGCCGGGCGTGTCGACACTCGGGGAGTTCGGCCGCCCGTAGATGACCTGCGAGGCGAACGGCGCGAGACCGAGGGCGATAAGCCACACCGCGAGGCCAGCGATAATCTGGTCGGCGCGGAACTCGATGACGACGACAGCGAACAGCAGTGCGAGAAGCACGCTCGCCACGACGCCGCCGACGAATCCAACCCAGACGCCACCGGTGATGTCGGTGACGTAGATGGCGGTGAACGCCGAGATGATGAGCAGCCCTTCGAGGCCGATGTTGATGACCCCGGATTTCTCGGCGAAGATACCGCCGAGTGCCGCGAGAGCGATTGGGACCGACAGACGGAGCGCGGCCGAGAGCGTCCCTTCGCTCGTCAGAATGTCTGTGAGCGTTCCTGCAATCGAGTCGGGGAAGAGGAGGCCGAACAGGAAGATGGCGAGGAGGCCACCGACTGCGACGGCGATAGCGGGTGCTCGCGAGGAGAATCCGCCGAGGTCTCTTCCGAATACTGTTGTGGTGTTTTCTTCACTCATTCGTCGTCACCTCCGGTGAGACCCCCATCCGTCGCAACGGCCCGGGAGTTGTCCTCCTCCGGCAGGAATCGCCGACCGATGAGACGGAAGAACTCCGGCATCGCCACGAAGAGGATGATGAGTCCACGCAGGACGCCGACGAGTTGCGGCGGCACGTCGGTCGCGAACTGGACCACGGTCGTTCCGCTCTTGAGAACGCCGAACAGGAGTGCGGCGAATCCGACACCGAGCGGGTTGTTGCCGGCGAGGATGGAGACGGTGATACCGTCGAATCCGTACGCTGGGACACCGGACTGGAACTTGCCGATGACCATCGTCACGTAGAGTGCGCCTGCGATACCGCCGAGGGCACCGGAGAGACCGAAACTCGACACGATGGTTTTCGCGGCATTGACGCCACCGTACTCGGCCGCTTCGGGTTGAAGCCCACTCGTCCGAACGTCGTACCCGAACGACGTGTGTTCGAGCACGTAGTACAACACGAACAGCATGGCGACGCCGAACAGGAGCGCGTACAGCGAGAAGTCCTGCCGACTCCCGAACAACACGGCCGGGAACTGTGCGTAATCCGGCAGCGGGATGGTCTGGTTCGCAGGACTGTTGGGGTCTTTGAACACGTCGCTGACGAGGTACAGCGTCACCCCGCCAGCGATGAAGTTGAGCATGATGGTCGTGATGACCTCGTTCGCCTCCGCGTACGCTTTCAGCAGTCCCGGAATCACTCCGTAAAGCCCACCGAAGAGCGCGCCCACGAAGAGACCGAACGGAACCAACACGAGGAGTCCAAGGGTGCCCGAGAAGAACGGCGACACCCAGAGGGTCACGAGCGCGGTGGCGAGTCCACCGACGATCATCTGCCCCTGCGTCCCGATGTTGAAGATACCTGCACGGAAGGCGATAGCCACCGAGAGCCCCGTGAAAATCAGGAGCGTCGTCTCGCGCATCGCGATGGAGAACTGCCCGTCGGGTGACCAGCCACCACGGAACGGGTCACCGAGTGCGCCCAAGAACAGGCGGTCGAACACCAACACCGGGTCGTAACAGAAACCGACGTTGAGGTAGTAGACCGCAGATTGGGCAGTACACGTCGTCATCCGGCCTGCGATGAGGATGAGGACCGTCCCCACGGCGATTGCGAGGACGAGCGACGCGAGGCTGATAAAGATGCGTTCGGTTGCCGATGCATCGACGAGCCGAGAGAGTACGTCGCGGGCACGGTCACCGGCGCTCACAGGCTCTCACCGCCCGTGGCAACGCCATTGACGTCCGCTGCTGAAACGTCGTCTTCCTTCTCGTCGGGGTGTTCGCCGGCCATCAACAGGCCGAGTTCTTCTTCTGTCGTGTCTGTCGGGTCTACCACGTCGATGATGTCTCCTTCGTACATGACGCCGAGTCGGTCCGAGAGCCCCTGCACCTCGTCGAGTTTCGAGGAGATGAGGAGAATCGCCACACCGCGACTGCGGAGTTCGAGAAGTTGCTCGTGAATGAACTCGATAGACCCAACGTCGACACCACGGGTCGGGTGTGCGGCGACGACCAACGACGGGTCGCGTTCGAACTCACGGCCGACGATGAACTTCTGTTGGTTCCCGCCCGAGAGCGACTCTGAAATCGCCTCCGCGTTCGGCGGTCGAACGTCGTACTTCTCGATGATGTCGTCGGCGTGTCCGCGTGTGGACTGCCAGTCGATTCGGCCGTTCGATTCGAATTCGGGGCTGTGTTGACTCCCGAGGATGGCGTTCTCGACGAGGTTGAAATCCATGACCAGACCGCGTTCCTGGCGGTCTTCGGGAATGTACGCCATCCCGCTGTCGATGCGCTCGCGGCGTGGGCGCTTCGTCACGTCTTCGCCGTCGAAGACGATGCTGCCGCGTTTCAGTTTGCGGAGGCCGGTGACCGCTTCGATGAGTTGTGACTGTCCGTTGCCATCGACACCGGCGAGTCCAAACACTTCGCCGGCTTTCACGTCGAACGACACGTCGTTGACGGCGCGGACGCCTCTGTCGTCGTCGACGGCGAGATTCGACACCGACAGGACGGTGTCGCCCGCCTCGGCCGGTGGCTTTTCGATGTCGAGGAGGACTTCACGCCCGACCATCAGGTTGGCGAGGTCCTCGCGCGTCGTGTCGTTCGCCTCGACGGTTCCGACGTTCTTCCCGTCTCGGAGGACGGTAATCTCGTCGGCCGCACGCATCGCTTCACCGAGTTTGTGCGAGATGAAAATAATCGTCTTGCCCTGTTCGGTGAGTTCTTCGAGCACTTCGAAGAGTTCCTCGACTTCCTGCGGCGTCAAGACGGCCGTCGGTTCGTCGAGGATGAGTATCTCGGCACCTCTGTAGAGTGCCTTCAAAATCTCGACTCGCTGTTGTTCGCCCACAGAGATATCCTCGACCCGTGCATCCGGGTCGACGTCGAACCCATACTTCTCCGAGAGTTCGACGACAGCGTCGCGGGCAGCGCCTCTGTCGACGGCGAGGTTGCCCCATTTTGTCGGTTCGTTACCGAGCGTGATGTTCTCCGTGACGGTCATCGGGTCGACCAGCATGAAGTGCTGGTGAATCATCCCGACGCCCGCGTCGATTGCATCACGCGGCGATTCGAACGTGCGTTCCTCGTCGTCGATCACGACACGACCCTCGGTCGGACGATAGAGGCCATAGAGGACGTTCATCAACGTCGTCTTTCCGGCCCCATTCTCACCGAGAAGTGCGTGTACAGTCCCGCGCTCGACGGAGAGGTCCACGTCGTCATTCGCGATGACGCCGGGGAACCGTTTGGTTATCCCGTCGAGATGGACGGCTGTGGCCATATGTGTGAATTCCTGTGGTTCGTTGATAAGCGGATAGGTTCGGCTTTACGCCGGTTCTCAGACGTTTGACTGGTTTCCCGTCGGAGACGGGTGACGGAGTTCTGTCCTCCGTTCGACGGGGGCGCAGTCTTAGACGTCAGACGGGTCCGTCGGAACGGTGACGTCGCCTGCGACGATTGCTTCGCGCGAGGCAGCGACTTCGTCCGTGACGGAGCTCGGAATCTCGGAACCGAGGCTGTCACCGTAGACGATGTCGACACCGTTCTGTTCGAGACCGAGTGCGACGATGCTGCCACCCTGGAAGTCGTCGTCGACGACAGACTTGATGGAGTTGTAGACGGCCGTGTTGACGCGCTTGACCATGCTGGCGAGGATGACGTCGGCGTACGAGGACTTCGTCACCGACTGGTCGCGGTCGACACCGATGGCGAACTTGCCCTGCTCCTGTGCTGCCTGGAAGACGCCCGTCCCGGTGTTACCCGAGGCGTGGTAGACGATGTCGGCACCGTTGTTGTACATCGCGAGTGCTGCTTCCTTCCCTGCGGCGGGGTCGTTGAAGCTGCCAGTGTAGTTCGTGAGAACCTCGACGTCTCCGTTGGCCTCTTTCGCACCAGCCTTGAACCCGGCTTCGAACTTCTTGATGAGGTCGGACTCGACACCCCCGACGAATCCGAGAGTGGCGGAGTCGGGCGAGGTAGAGCCAGCGCCGGCCGAGAAGTCCTGCGTCGTCAGCAGGCCAGCCATCTGGCCGACGAGGTACGAACCCTCGTGTTCTGCGAACACGTAGTTGGCGACGTTCGGCGCGTCGACGACGCTGTCGACGAGCATGAAGTTCTGGTCGGGGTACGACTCCGACGATTCGGTCAGTGCGTCGGTCTGCAGGAAGCCGATACAGCAGATGAGGTCGTAGTCCGGGTTGGTGGACTGGGCGAACTGCTGCTGGAACGTCTTGAACTGCGAGACTTCGTCAGGCTGCGATTCGTCGAACGAGATGCCGAGGTCCTCTTCGGCCTTGATGGCACCCTGCTGTGCCTGGTCGTTGAACGACCCGTCACCGAGGCCACCAGTCGCGTAGACCATCCCGACGTTGGTCGTGTCCTCGGACATCTCCGTCGTCTCTTCGGCTTCGGTGGTCGTCTCTTCGCCACCGTCCCCGCCCGAGGCTTCGGTGGTCGTCGTTGTCTCTTCGCTCTCACCTGGGCCGCCGGTACAGCCGGCGAGTCCTGTGAGTCCTGCGAGTCCGGTCACCTTGACAAAAGAACGTCTGTCCATGTCTATGAACACCTACTGAGAGAAGGGAGGCGAAAATTGGTTAAAGCTGTCGTTTCGCAGTCTACGCCCAGAAATCCCGGTAAATCCACAGAAACGGGAGAATAGTTTCTGTATCTGACCTATCGATTAGGCGCGAGAAATCTCGGCTTCGACGACGCTCGTGACCTGTTCGACGAGTGCGTCGACGTCGTCAGCCTCCGCGTAGACGCGAATGTAGGGTTCGGTGCCCGACGGACGAACGAGCGTCCACGAAGCGTCCGCGAACTCGAGACGAACGCCGTACTCGGTATCGACCGATTCGGGGGCCATCGCTTCGGGAAGCGACGTCGCGAGCGCGGCCATCGCAGCTGCCTTCTTCTCGTCGGGACACGAGACGCTGACTTTGCGGTACGGCCGCTCCATCACCGGGTCGCGGAGGCCGCCGAGACCGGATTCGGCGACCAGACGCGAGATGAGCGCGGCGGATGCGACACCGTCTATCCACCCACCGAGCGATGGGTGAATGTGCTTCCACGGTTCTGCCGCGAAGACCACGTCGCCGCCGGCGTCGCGGGCGCTGGCGATTCCCTCGTGGAGGGCACCGAGCCGAACGCGTTCGACTCGTCCGCCAGCCTCGGTAACGCGCTCGTCGATTCGGCCAGAGGCGTTCGGCGTCGTGACGACGACAGGGTCGGCCACGTCACTCGTTCGGACGTAATGTTCACCGATGATGGCGATGACCGTGTCTTCGTGGACGATGTCGCCCTCGGCGTCGACGATGACGATTCGGTCGGAGTCGCCGTCGTGGCCGATACCGAAGTCGAAGTCGCCGTCGGCGACGAACGCTCGGAGGTCTTTCAGCGACTCTGGGGTCGGTTTCGACTCACGCCCGGGGAAGTGGCCATCGATCTGGGCGTTCAGGGTGACGACGTGGCCACCGAGGTCACGGAGCACCTGTGGTGTGCCGAGCGCAGACATGCCGTTTCCGCAATCGACGGCGACGCGGAGGCCGTCGAGGGAAGACCCGTGCCCCTGCGCGAACTCGACGATAGCAGCGCGGTAGTCGGCGAGGACGCCCTCTGTTCCCGAGTGGCCCCAGTGGTCCCACGCGACGGGCGGTGAATCTGCCTCGACGCGTGCTTCGATATCCTGTTCGAGTGGTCGGTCGTACTCCTGCCCATCGACGAACATCTTGATACCGTTGTCCGTCGGCGGGTTGTGCGATGCTGTGAGCATGACGCCGCGACGACCCTGCGAAGCGAACGCCAACGCCGGGGTGGGAACGACGCCGATGCGAGTGACTTTTGCACCCGAAGACAGCAGTCCTGCTTCCATCGCGGCGGCGAGACCCGGGCCGCTCGTTCGCCCGTCTCGGCCGACGACGAATTCGGCCGAAGCGCCCGATTCGAGTGCGGCGAGACCGGCGGCGCGGCCGACGCGAAGCGCGAGTTCCGGCGTGACGCGCTCGGTCACACTGCCGCGGATACCGGCGGTGCCGAAGAGTTCCATAGTCGAGCGTCGTGGGGGGCGCACTTAGATGCTGACGATTCAAACGGTGCGTGCCACGTGGACGCACGATAGGGCTGTCTCTCGACAGCGCGGCACTCTCGACAGCGCGGCACCCACAGCAAGTGCTTCAGCAGACCAGACCGAGAGACAGCACGCCTTTGACACCGGACACCGTATCGCCTCCTATGACCGAGAGCGAACCTCCGAGAACACGCGCACACGTCTACATAACTGGACAGGTCCAGGGCGTGTACTACCGAGCGACGACCCGAGATACCGCGCGTGACATCGGCGTCGACGGCTGGGTGAAGAATCTCGCAGATGGTCGCGTCGAAGCGGTCTTCGAAGGCCCACGAGACGACGTGGAGTCGATGGTCGAGTGGTGTCACGACGGGAGTCCGATGGCCAGCGTTCAGGACGTCGAGGTGACGTACGAAGACCCGAGCGGCGAGTCCGGGTTCTATATCGAACGATAGTTACGTCAGAAAGACGGCCAAATCGTTCAAGGGCCGAACGGCCGGACGTGGACACATGAGCTTCCGGAACGACACGCGCGGAATTGGCGTGGCGAAACTCTTCTTTACCATCGTCACGGGTGTCGGTCTCGGCCTCGCGATGGGGACGTCGTTCCTCATCGTGCGCGGTCCGTTTCTCGGTGGGCCGACACTCGCCCCGTTTCCGATGATGGGTGCGCTGGCAGTGTTTATCGTGGGTATCATCGTCGTCTCGTGGGGGACGACGCGACTGTTCGGCGTTGGAACGGGTGCGTAAACGAGGTGACCGGGGCCCTGACATCGATTGCAACACGGGGATGGGTGGTCTCGATTGCAACACGAGAATGGGTGGGCTCGGTTTCGTATATAAATCTCCACACGACCACAGGAAGTCGTTAGTCGGCAGTTGCGGCGGCCCCTGGCTCTGGCTCGGTGCCGCCGAGTGGAACAACTGGGTCGTTGCCGCTGAATCTGTCCCAGAGGACGAGCGCCGACGGTAAGACGAGAATCGAGGCGAGGAACGAGTAGACGATACTCGCCGCGGTGAGGAGACCGAACTGCCCGAGGATAGAGAGCACGGCGAGGACGAGGACGCCCAACCCGAAGACGGTTGTGAGCATACTGCCTGCGAGTGCGCCGCCCGTCCCCCGGACCGTTCGGTCGAGTGCCGTCTCCAGGTCGTGGTCTGCGCGTTCGTCGATGAATCGGTGGACGATGTGGACTGAGTAGTCGACACCCAGCCCGATGGTCAACGCGAGGACAGTCGCGGTAAACGCGTTGAACGAGATGCCGGAGATGCGCATCGTCCCGGCGACGAACGTGACCGCGACGAGGATGGGAACGAGATTCGCGAGCGCCAGCGAGGGGCGTCCTTCGACCCACCAGTAGACGAAGGTGAGGAACACCCCTGTTCCGAGCATCGAGAGGATGAGACTCTGCACCGCCGAGTCGAGGATGAGGTCGGAGATGGCGTCGAAGACGACGATTGCACCGGTCGCGGTGCCTTCGGTCCGGAAGCGGTCTGCCATCGCTTGCGTGTCGGCGACGACGGCGTCGTCGTCGGCGTCTGCTTTCACACGGTAATCCACACGTGCAGTTTCGTAATCGGCAGAGATGTACTGGAGTCCGCGCTCGGCAGACTCGGTCAGCATGAGCGCGTCGTACACTTCGACCAGATTACGGTCCGGTGTTCCATCGCCATCCCTGTCGTGTCGTGCGACGACCCTCGCGAACTCCTCGTTTTCACTCGCCTCGTCTCGAATCACGGTGAGGATACTCGTCGAGTCGGCACGGCGGTCCACCGAGATGAACGTCTCCGGTGGGTCCTGTGCGACTCGGTCGAGTTCTTCGAGGAAGGCGTCGTCTGTCGCTCGTCCCTCCAGATACACTGTGACCACCCCACTTTGTGACGACGAGAACCGTTCTTCGAGGAACTCGATATCGGCGACGACGCTGTACTCACCCGGTGCGAACGGTTCAGGGAGTGCTTTCAGATACGCCGGTGCTTCGGCCGGCGGCAAGAAGTCTTCTTGTCCGAACTCCGTATCGACCCCCGTCGCGTACCACATCGCGCTTCCGGAGAGGACGAGTGCGATGACGAGGACGACTGCTGGGGCACGGAGTGCTGGAACGACGCCGATTCGAAGGAGAGTCCCGAGCGAACTCCCCTCGCTGCCGAGGGGTGACTGACTGAACGTCGGGATTGGGTAGCGCTCGCGGAGTCTATCGATTTCGACTTTCGCGGCGGGGAGGAAGACACCGAAGACGAAGAAGGTAAAGACGATACCGATGGCGGCGACGACACCGAAATCCCGAATCGGCGTGAGGTTGCTCACGAGGTTCGAGAGGAATCCGATGACAGTCGTCCCGGTGACGATAAAGAACGCGACGAGGAGTTGGTCGGTCGCTTTCCGCATCGCCTCGTCGACATCGTGGCCATCTGCGCGGTCCTCGCGATAGCGATTGACGGCGTGAATACCGAAGTCGATACCCACCGCGAGTAACAGCGGCGGGACTGCAATCATCACCTGGTTGAACGGGATGTTCGCGAGTCCGAGGAACCCGAACGTCCACACCAGCGCCATGCCGAGTGCTGCGGTGCCTAGGAGCAGGTCTACGAGGTCGCGGTAGGCGACGACGAGGAACAGCACGATGAACAGGACGGCAGCAGGAACGACGATGAGCAGTGAGTCGGTGATGACCGTACCGAACTCGTCCGCGATGACGCCAGACCCGAAGACAGAGATGTCGCCGCCGACAGTGTCCACGATACGAACGGCTTTCTGCTGGATTGGACTCAGCGGACTGTCGCCGCCCTGTCCGGCACCGGCGTCGTCGGCGAGCGGAATCGAGTGTGTGACGACGCCAATCGTCGCGGTGGCACTCGGTGTAGTCGGGTTGAAGTCGTCTGCGAGAAGGCCGACGAACCGGGGGTTGTCGGCGTTCTCGCGAACCGCCGCCGCGACTTCGCCGTCAGTCGCCTGTTCGAGTGCGCGTATCTGCTCGTCCAGCGTCTCTGCATCCGGGTCGACCGTCTGTGCGACGATGGTCGCAGCGCTCGCAGTCTGAACGACTCGTAAGTCCTCGCGGTCAGCGAGTCGCTTCTGGGCTTCGAGCATCCGCAGGAGTTCGCCTTTCGTCAGGACGTTCGGCGCCCGCTGGATGAGTTGTGTACTCCCCGTTCCCTCCTGGAATCGCGGCGTGAACTCCTCTGAGATACGTGTGAACGCCTCTTCTGCGGGGACTTCTTCGGCGAACTGTTCGGTTCCCGACTCCGTCGAGACAGCGCTCAGTCCCGCGCCGAAGACGGCGGTGAGGACGAGAAAGACGAGGATGACCCGTCGCGAGTGATTGACGATTTTGTCGTCTGCCCAGTCGATGAACCACTGGGGGTCGAATCGGGCCACGACTCAGCGCCGCCCGCGTCGACGGGCGACGAGGACGCCGGCACCACCGACTGCAGCGATGAGCACGACTGCGCCGACGAGGGGAAGCGACAGACCGAAGGGGAGCGAGCCGCCGTCTTCGACGGATTCGACGCGAACGGGGACACGGTACGCGTCCGAGATCGTCGTCTCACCGGCGTCGTTCTCGTACCGGAAGTCGAGTTCGACTGGGTACGACTTCTCTAGGGCGGTCCGCCCTGCCGACACGTCGAAGACGAGTTCTGCAGACTCACCGGGGCCGAGTTGGTCGACGAACGCTTCCGAATCGCTCGACGACAGCGGGTCTTCGAGATATATCTTGGCCGAGATATCGCTGAGCGTCTCGTCTCGGTCGTTGACGATGGTGAGACGGAGTTGACCGGTTTCACCGGGTTCGAGCGTCCCTTCGTCGACGGTGATGCTGAACTCTGGCGACGACGGCGCGACGTTCACTCGAAGGTCGATGTCGTCGCTCGTTCGGCGCTCACCGTCGGCGTCTCGGTAGGAGACCGTCGCAGTGTACTGGCGCGGGCCTGCGTCGGCATTATCCGACACTTGAACGTCGAACGAAAACGGTGCGCTCGCGCCGGATTCGAGGTCACCCACGGCGTACTCTGTCTCGGTTGCCGTCGCGCTCCCTTCGGGGAGCGACAATTGAACGACCACGTTTCGAGCGAGTGCGCCGCCGTCGTTGACGACGTCGCCGACGATGGTGCCGTCGTCACCGACCCGGAGGGTACTCTCGACGTTCTGAAGCGAAAAGGACTGTTCTGCGACCGGGAGGAACCCCGCCGCGAGCGGCGAGTACTGGAGTCGCTGGCCAGACGGGTTTTCGTAGACGATATCGACGGCGAGGACGTATCCGCGAGTCGAGCCGTTCGCGTCGAGCGTGGTGTCGTAGACGAAGGTTCGGTTCTCACCGACGGGCCAGTCGCGTGCGAACTGCGTCGCCGTCTGCGTCCCGTCGAAGGTGACTTCTGGAGACTGCGATGTCACGGCGACGACGGTGTTTCGCGCCTCCAGTTCGCCGACGTTCTGAATGGTCAGCGCAACTGCACCCTGTCCGCCGACTGGGACCGTCGAATCCGACCCGACGACGGCAAATCGAACCCGCTCTTCGACGAGAACTGGGACGTCGAGGTCGTAGGTTCGGCGATGGGAGTTGTCGAACTCGTAGGTGACTCTGAGTCGCAGGTCGTACTCGCCGGCAGCGATGTTCTCGGGGGCTTCGACCAGGAACTCCGCCTCGCGAGTGTCGCTGTCGTTCATCGTCCCGACGAACACGTCTCCGGTCCTGACGACGAACGGCGTATTTCGGGGCGTGAGTTTGACACGGACGTTTTCGGCTGTCTTCGACACGTCTTCTGGTTTGACGGGGTCGTTCGTGATGACGACGCGAATGGCCGTCTCGACACCGGGTTCGACGACAGGGTTCACTACGTACGCGCGAAAGACCGGGACTTTGTTCGGCTCTCGGTCTTCTTGACCCACGGCCACGGGGACCGAAGCGAAGACGAGCAGTACAGCGAGCAAGATTGCGAGGTGACTCTTCATTGTTCTCTCCCAGATGGAAACGGGCCGCGTTCTGGGACCGCGGGTCTCCGTGGAGGGTATCGCTGGGAAACCCAACTAGGGCCTGATACGTTCTGGAGGGAGAAATAGCGGTATGTAGTCTTCTCCGAACAGTCAGCGTTCTCTGCAGATCAGCGGCGGAGGTTGCGACTCGGTGAGAGAGGCACGGGGACGACGCCGTGGGCACTGGCGTCGAACCCAGTTGACAGCGGGAGGCGCGACCGACTGAGTTGGCACAGAACGACGCAATCGGTAGGGCAGGGCGTTGTGTTATCGGCACCTCGGTCACGCCATCTCATAACTGGTTGTCTGCCCATAAAAGTCTTCGTGTAATTGAAAACAACACGGAATTGGCGCAGTTCGGTGAATCAGTCAACGCTTATCTTCGGAAATTGTACTTATTTACCAATATTTCTTTTGCCCCCACCCGGGACACGCGGAACGTGAATCGCCATCTGGAGTCCTGTCGAGTCATTCGGGGGGTGTTCGGGGAGCGTGTCGAGTGGATACTGGGCTGCCGCAGCAAGGACGAGCGCATCCAAGATATCGTCGCGAGCGACGTCGCATCGGCGTGTCCGGGCCACCGTCTCTTGGTAGATCGCTTCCGGGTCGGCGTCGGGGAACACCCTGCTGAGTACGTCGAGACGCTTGTTGCAACCTGCAGGTGTCGATTTCGATTCCCGAAGTGGGCGACCGGCGAGGGAGGCAAAGGCGAGTTCGGGGTGTGATTCGTGTATCACGCGCCGCGCGGCCGGTGTCTCTCCGAGGAGTGAATCGACTGCTCGAATCTTGGGAACGAGGTTCCACGCCTGAATCGAGAGCCCATATCCTGTCTTTGCTCGGTTGATGTCACTCGCTTCTTCGTGCGTCGTCGCATCGAGTACCCCCCTGACCGGGGCAAAGAACACTGTCGAGGCGCGCTCACCGAGTTCACGACGCGCTTCAGAATCACACGCTCGTCGTGACGACGACGGCAGTCCAATCGGGATATCGACCAGCGCACACGTCGCTGATGGTTCGACAACCTCGGTCCAGACGGAGTCGAAATCAGCGGCGACACGAATCGTGAGCCTGTCGCTAGAGTAGCGCGCACAGACCCATCCTGCGCGACAGCCATCGATACCGACGGCGTGCTCTGGGGTCGGCACAGCGTACTCCTACGGGTAGATGCCCAAAGAATTAGTCGTCGGCGTCGAGGACCTGTAGGTCAGTCGCCTGTAAACACGTCTTCGTGAGGGCATCGAGTTTCGTTCCGAACGATTTGTCGACAGAGACGAGGAGGTTTACGCTGTCGTCAAGTGGAATGCGAACGACGAGCGCTTTCTCCAGGCCGATGACGATGTATTCGGGACCACCTGCTGGCAATTCGTCGAGTGATTCGGACATCGACTCATGGTTCGCGAGCGTCGAGACGACGGTCTTCAGTGTGTCTTCGTCGTACTCTCCTTCGAGAGTCGGCGAGAAGAAATGAACCCACGCTTCGCCAGGTTCACACCACGCGATGGCGCGGAGCGAATCACCGTGCACGGCTTCGAGTTCTTCGAGTAAATCGTTTGCCGGGAAGTCGCTCGCATCGACGACGGAAAGTTCGACACGCTGGTCTAACGCAACTCGTTCGTAGGCGAGTTCGCCGAGGTCGGTCAGACCGTACAATCGACCTTTCTGTTGTGAATCGGGGACCAACAGTTCGACGATACCTTGTTCCCGTAACTCAGAGAGAGCCCGGGATACGTGGGGTTGCGCGAGGTCCGTTTCGACGGCGATACGTGACGGGAGACCGGAACCGTTAGCTGACAGATATTCACACACAGTGAGTCGATACCGAGAGCTCGCTATGTAGCCTGCTGAGTCCCATGTATCAGTCATGGCTCACAGTTCCAACAGAGTTTTTTTTTTCATCATTGCTGACACGTCCCAGTTGTATATCAATCTCCAACGGGGTATATCTTTCGCGGCAACATGATGTTTTACCACCTCTATACCATAATTTCAGATATCGAGAAAATCTTTTGTTCAGTCTGGATGGAGTGGTCTCTTCAAGTATTACACACCTACTGACCCAATACAGTAATCATTCTTTCATAATGGTGGTACTGACGTAACCGAGTACCTTCGCTGCCACCCGGTAACATGAATGTCAGCAAACATATATTTCCGTTCGGTCTCGTACACCCAATCGTAATGAACGGAGAACCCACCGAGAATGAATCGAACGTGACGAACGCAGAGACGAAGGCTGTGATGGAGGGATCGAGATGACCGTCTCTCTCCAGTTCGCTGCCCCAGGATCGGATATCGCGTTCCTCGTCGCTCGTGTCCTCTTCGGTGCAGTCGTCGCGTTCATGGGACTCAATCACTTCATGAACGTCGACCAGATGACCGGATACGCCGAGATGAAAGGACTGCCAGCACCGCGCTTCGGTGTCGTCTTCTCCGGTGGGATGCTCGTCTTCGGTGGACTCGGTATCGCCGCGGGTGTGTTCCCGGCGCTCGCCGCTGGTGCGATCGCGGTGTTCCTCCTCGTCGGAACGCCACTGTTCCACGACTTCTGGGCCGTCCCCGAAGACCAACAGCAGTCCGAGATGACGAACTTCCTCAAGAACACGGTCATGTTCGGCGGGGCACTCGTCTTCCTCGCACTCAGTTCCGTCTCGTGGCCGTACGCCGTCGGAGTGTCACTGTTCTAACCGTAAACTCCACGGGAGAACTCGACTCGAACCCGACCACAGATTAATCCACTCTCACGCACCCAGTTAGGTCATGACTGAGCAGACACCTCTCGACCGACGCCAGGCGACGACGAACGAACACTGCCACCCAGTCACCATCTGGGAGACGCACTGATGGATGGTGAACCGACTGCGTTCGGGTCGGCGTACCGACTGCTCTCGGGTGCAGTGATTCCGCGGCCAATCGCGTGGGTGAGTTCCCGAGGCGAGGTTGCCGACAACCTCGCCCCGTACAGTTTCTTCACCGTCGCCAGTATCGACCCGCCGATACTCGTCTTCGCACCAGTCGGACACGGCCCGTCGCTGAAAGACACACCCAGAAACGCGATAGAACACGGCGAGTTCGTCGTCAACGTGGTCACGGAGAACGTCGTCGAAGCGATGAATCAAACGGCAGCGACGGTCCCGCCAGACGTAGATGAGTTCGACCACGCAGGCATCGAGAAGACAGAAGCCATCCGCGTCGATGCACCACGTGTTGCCGACGCGAAAGTCGCGTTCGAGTGTACACTCTACGACAGCATGGAAGTCGGCTCGTCGACACTCGTCCTCGGAGAAGTCGTCTACGCCCACGTCGACGACGACGTGTTGACCGACGGCAAACTCGACACCACAAAACTCGACGCAATCGGGCGTCTCGCCGGAAGCGAGTATACGAGAACCGACGACCGGTTCGAACTGATTCGTCCCGAGTAGCGCGAAGATTTATTTCGAGGTGTTCTGTCTGTTCAACCAATGAGCGACGTGTCGTTGTCGAGCGTGCTTTCGTTTCTCGATGCTGCCGAGGTTGCGACTGTTTTCCGCACGGCTCATGCCGAACAGGGCGGCCGAACGAAACGGAGCGAGCGAGACGGGCGAACCTTCCTGTTCGTCGCCGAACAGGGCGAAGACCAGCCGTCCGAGGTCGTCTGGGTCGACGTCGAAGCCGAGTTCGACGAGCGAACTGTCGACGTCTTCGCTGAGCGCTGTGAGTCACAGGGAGTCACCGGGACGCTGCTGACGACCGGTGACGAAGACCAGGCCGCAGAGACGGTGGCGATGGCGTTTGCAACCGAAGACCAACTCGAGGAGCCCGAAGAAGACGAGGCAGACCCACGGCTACTCGTCGACCCAGCCGAAGTCGACGTTCCCATCACACTGGAGACGGTCGCCGACCTCGAAGCGAAAATCGAGTCGGCCGGCCTCACCGAGGCAGTCATCGACGAGTACCACGAACCTCATCAACCCACGTTCGAAGACGTGCTCGACGAGGTCGACGCCGAAGGATCGGCGACAGCGTCGGCCACACAGGAGTCATCGTCTGGCGGCTTTGGCCTCGTCGCCATTCTCGTTATCCTCGTCGTTCTCGCCGCCGGGTTCGTGCTGTTCGGCCCGTTTTGAGTGAGGTCGTTCGCTCGTCGCGAGTCGTTCGATTCTGCGGAGTGCCGCCGCACAGACCACCGCGTAGGGACTGGCAACGAGCGGAATCTCGAACGCGACCGAACATTGGTCGACACCGGTCGCCGTGACGCGGTGACCGGTCGCGGGAATTCCAGCGACGCGCCACGTCCATCGGTGGTCGGCACACGTCTCGACAGTAAAGGGAACCCACACTCCCGCGACGCGAACGTCGCCCTGACTCCCCGCTTCGATGCGACCATCGATGCCGCGGACGGCCGAGACACTCGGCCCCCACACGGGCCAGTCGTCGATGGATACCAGCACGTCCCAGGCGACGTGCGTCGGGACTGAAATGGCGCGAGAGACGACGAGTCGCCTGCCATCGGGCGTCTGCTCGACACGCGTTCGTGTCGCTCGGCCAATGTGTTTCATGAACCTAGTATGCTAATAAGTCGTAATATAATATTGGCGAAAGCCTTTTAGTCGGACCGTGGTAGGGAGTAGCAAGGCAAATGAAGCAGAAAGCAACTCGATTGAAACCGACAATGCGAGATATCAGCCACACACCCCCGATGGGAGAGAGTGTGACGAACGTCTGGGAACGAGGAAACGAGCTGGAGGCAGACGAAGAATAATCACTGATTGGCACGTCCTTCGAACGTCACCGCCCCGGTTGGGGCAACCCGTCTTTCGGTCTATCTGCCACCGTTTTTCACTGTTTCTGTCCCTGTTCGGACGAATGCTGGCCGACGACCCACGTTGAGACCTCAGTCGGTCGTGCCCGATACCTATCGGGACGTTTAACCCCCAGTCTGACGGCCTTTCGAACATGAAGGCCACCGCCAAAGCCCACCCGATTCAGGGCCTCGTGAAGTACCACGGGATGCGAGACACGGAACGCAGGATGCCGTACCACGACAGCATCAGCGTCTGCACTGCACCGAGTCACACGAAGACGACGGTCGAATTCCTCCCCGACGCCGACGAGGACGTGTACGTCATCGGCGGCGAGGAAGTCGACGGACGCGGCGCAGAGCGCATCCAGGCCGTCGTCGACAAGGTTCGTGAACTCGCCGGCTTCGACCACCGGGTTCGATTGGAGAGTGTGAACTCCTTCCCGTCGAACATCGGATTCGGGTCGTCAGCGTCAGGGTTCGCCGCCGCGGCGACGGCACTCTCCGAAGCGGCCGGCCTGGACCTGACACACCCCGAAATCTCGACCGTTGCCCGCCTCGGGTCGGCCTCCGCCGCCCGCGCCGTCACGGGTGCTGTCTCGATTCTCTACTCGGGGATGAACGACACCGACTGCCGCTCGCAGCGCATCGAGACCGACCTCGAAGACGACCTGCGAATCGTTGCTGCACACGTTCCGGCGTACAAAGAGACCGAACAGGCGCACGCCGAGGCCGAGGACAGCCACATGTTCCAGGCGCGGATGGCACACATCCACGCCCAGATCGACGACATGCGTGATGCACTGTACGACGCTGACTTCGACGCTGCCTTCGAACTCGCCGAACACGATTCGCTGTCGCTTGCGGCCACCACAATGACTGGGCCGGCCGGCTGGGTCTACTGGCAACCGCGCACCATCGCCGTCTTCAACGCTGTCCGCAAACTCCGCAAAGAAGAAGACATCCCAGTCTACTTCTCGACGGACACCGGTGCGAGCGTCTACGTCAACACGACGGCCGAACACGTCGACCGTGTCGAAGCAGTCGTCGCCGACTGCAACGTCGAAACCGACGTCTGGACCGTCGGCGGCCCAGCCGAGGTTCTCGACGAGTCTGAAGCGCTGTTCTAACCGACGAGTACACACGCGCGTCGGCACCGAACTGTGGTGTCTCGTCTTTCCGACGCCGTCACCCTCATTTCTCTCGCGCCCGACATGAGAGATATGCGTGTCCTGGTACTCGGTGCCGGGTACGCGGGCCTCACACTCGCCCGTGAACTCGAACGCCGCCTCCCCGCCGACGCCGACCTGACCGTGGTGAACGACTCACCGTACCACCTCGTCCAGCACGAAGTCCACCGCGTGATTCGGCGACCATCTGTCGCAGACCCCATTCAGGTCCCGCTCGACGAGGCGTTGACCCGCGCCGAGATTATCGTCGACCGGGTGACGAACGTCGATACGGAGGCTCACCGTGTCCACCTCGCGGAGGGGACGACCCTCGAATACGATTACTGTGCGGTCTGCATCGGTGCCGAGACTGACTACTACGATATCCCCGGGCTGGAAGCCCATTCGATTCCGCTCAAACGTCTCGAGGACGCCACAGCCATCCGGGAGCGATTCTTCGCAGACTGCACCGACGGTGGGTCTGTCGTCGTCGGTGGGGCCGGCCTCTCGGGGATTCAGGTCGCCGGCGAACTCGCCGCACTCCGCGACGAAGAGGGTGCGCACACCGACATCGTCCTCGTCGAGCAGATGGAGACTGTCGCCCCGACGTTCGCCGAACACTTCCAGCGAGCAGTCCGAGACGAGTTACTCGACTGCGGTGTCGACGTTCGAACCGAGACGACAGTCGAGTCGGTCACCGAAACGAGTGTCGAGACGGACACCGGTGATATCGACTACGACCTACTCGTCTGGACCGGTGGCATCACCGGAAGCGACGCGATGGCAGACGAACGCCCGAACGTCAGAGCAGACCTGCGACTCGACGAGCGAACGTTCGTTCTTGGCGACGCTGCGCAGGCCGTCGACGCCGACGGAGCACCCGTCCCAGATAGTGCGTCTGCCGCGCTCCGCGAGGCACCGGTCGTCGCACACAACATCGCCGCACAGGTCGTCTACGAACAGACTGGCGACCCCGGCGACTTCCCGCCGCGTCCGAAACCATATCGGTTCGAAGTTCCGGGATGGATCGTCTCGGTCGGAAACGGGGCCGTCGCACAGGTCGGCCCGAGCATCTTCCGTGGGAGCGCCGCAAAAGCGATGAAAGCAACAGTCGGCGCTGGCCACCTCACGTCAGTCGGGGCCGTCTCACGAGCAGTGACGCTCGTCGAAGAAGAGCTGAACAGCTGACGACGCCTGTCGCCATCTCCAGACGCTTTTTCACGTCGGCAACGACACTGGTTCGAACGGGCGAAGGCCGAAGTACGTCACGAGCACCGCACCGAGACTCACGACGAGGAGGCCGAGTTGGATGACACTCCCGACGAGTGGGAGCACACCGACGAGTTCGAGCGCGATGGCGAAGATGACCACGCCCACCGCCGAGGCGACATCGGGACGGTCGATTGGCAATCGTCGCCCGACGAGATAGCCGTAGACGAGATAGCCGTAGGCGAACGTCAGCGCGCCCACGCCAATTCCGAGGAGACTGACCGGGATGAGGATAATCGTCATCGCCATGAACACGACGAGTGCCAACGTCGTCGCGGTGACGAGGAGTCCAACGACACCGCTCACCACCGGATGGCTGGTGACCGCCTCTCCAACCGTTTCGAACGCGAACTCGAAGCGGCGAACGAGAAGCGCCGCGAGGGAAGCGAGGAAGAGTGTCTGGAGAACCACGAACACTGGCCCTCTCACAGGCGACGACGATTCTGCTGCCAGCGTCCCGGCAGTCGTGAACGATTCGAGTGTTGCACCGTCGGCGACATCGAGTGACCCAGCGAAGTACTGCGTGTCTCCGGTGACGGCAGCAGACGACCCGAGTGTGAGGTTGCCACTGAGTTGCGTCACGTCGCCGTCGACTGTCCCGTGGATGGTGGCAGTGCCGCCGATGACGTACACGGACCCTGAGACTGACGCGTCCGAGGGGATGGTCGCGTCGCCCCCGCCGACGACGTAGACGTCTGGAATCTCAGACACTGTGTGCGTGCCGTCGGTGATAATCTCCATCGATTCGACTGTTCCTCCTTGGACGCCGACGAGAAGGAACACGACGACGAGCAGTGGAATCAGTTCAATTGGGTTTGCCATGCCGTCCCTCCCAGAGTGCGTGCATTCGGCCGATGTACAGTCCACAGGCAAGTCCGACGAACAACAAGAGTGCGAGCGCGTTCACGAGGTTCAGATGATCGAGCAGCGAAACCGACGTACTCTGGAAGTAGAGCGCGAGTGCGGTGCTCAGGAACGTCGAGAGGAACCCTGCCAGACCGATGCCGATTGCCGAGTGCGTCCCAATCGTCTCTGGCGTCGAGAGGTCGGGCCAGAGCGCGAAGTTGAGCGTGGTATAGAAACTGACGGCGAGTGCGTAAAACGCAGGATTCAGCGGCGAACTCGGACCTGTCGAAAGCGTTGGAAACCACATCGCGATGCGGATGTCGAACGTGTACAACAGATGCGTGAACGAGAACAGGCCGAACGTCGCGAGGAAGAGCACTCGACGGTCGAACGTCGTGTAGAGGACTCCGGCCATCACCGCGCCGACGACGTGGACGACGGCCAAGGTCAGGTGCATCGAGAATTCGGGCGATTGCCACGACGCGAGCACGAGTGACGGTGTATCGAGAATTCTGAGGAAGCCCAGACTGTCGATGAAGAACACACCGAACATCAAGACGAGTGGAACGAGAAACGCCCGGTCACGAATCGAAACCCCGCCATCGCGACAGAATCGACCAACACCGAACTGTTCGTGTTGCCGTGCGAGTCGGTCGAGGAACGCTGGTGGTCTGAAAACGAGCACTCCGAGGAGCACGACGCCCGGAACCATCGCGACGACGACCACCCGACTGAACGATTCGATGGTCCAATCGAGTGGGTAGACGTTTGCCAAGAAGTACGTTGAGGCCGTCGCCACCGCCGCGACTGCTCCGCGGTCACGGACCGCGACGAAGTCGATGGTGAGGGCGAACGTCGCAGGGAACCCGACGCCCATCGATACTGATGCGAGGATAATCCACGCCCCAAACTGCGGAACGGTTCGGACGAACGGTGCCATCGCGGTCAAGAGAACCTGCACGACGACGACACCGAAGAGAATCCGGAGTTTGGCGTCCAACGACGACGACCACTCACGCCGGTCCATCGTGATGCCGAAGACGATGGCAGTGGCGAGCGTCACGAGTGCGAGCGTAGCCATCCATCCGGAGACTGCTGTCTCGGACATTCCGACCAAGCGCGTTCCGAGGTCCAACAACCCGAGTTGGACGAACGTGACGTTGTAGTAGTACCCGCCGGTGAGAAGTGCGACGAAGAATGCGTACCCAAAGACGGCGTGCCAATCGCCTCGTCGGACGGCGGGTACGATACTCATCACTCGGCTGTTCGGTCGCTCAATTGATAAATTTGTGACTCGGCTCTGTCGTGTTTGGCACCTCTCCAGACCGGTGCTTACGTCGAGTCGAGTCCGCGTTCTCGTCGCTGAACCTCGACCGCGACTTCGTTCGTCCGGAAGAACGGCAGGGTCGACGGCGGGTCGTACTGCATGAGGAAGGCATCGCCGACGACCGAGACATCGTTGTCAGCGAGGGTTCGAAGGAGCGAATCGGTCTCTCGTCGGGTTCGGCGGCCAGTCGCGTACCACGAAAACTGCCGGACTGCCAACGTTTGCGCAGGGTGTTCGACGAGTTCCACGTCGGGATTGGTCGGACCCGGTGCAGTGTCGTAGTCGTACGACGACGGGAGGAAAAACGACATCTGTACCCTGTTGTCGGTGCGGTCAGTCGCGACGGGTGCAGTCATCGGAATCGACTCGCCGACCGATTCGGTTGCCACTGGAGCGGTCATCGAAACCGTCTGGCGAGACTGATTCGCACCCGAGATGTACTCGAAGAGTCGCCGAAACGCCACGCCGGTGTTCTGCGCGGTCGTCTCGACAGTCACTGTCGTCGGATACTGGCGAATCTCGACACCGTCGAGTTCATCGACGACTGTGTACGGAACCCTCTCTGTCCCTGTCTCCGTCGAACGTGACGCCCGAGACAACGCCGTGGCAGCGAGGGCAATGCCGACACCGGCGATGGCGAGTTTCGTACGGCGCTTCATGCACGGGATACGTCAGCGAACAATAAGACGAGTTCGGCAGTGAAAGACCGAAACAGTGCCGTCGGAACCGAACCCGGGCGTTCAGTCTCGTCGCCGTCCGAGTACGGCGAGTGCGCCGACAATGCCGAAGAGTGCGAGGACCGGTGCAGGACCGACCGGCAACTCGGTCGATGACGTGGTCGTGTCGGCGATTTGGTCGCCCGCCGAGTCGCTCGATTCGAACGCAACGGAGAGACCGTCGAGCGATTCGCTGGTGTTCCACGCCGCCACCGTCTCCGTCTTCACGTCGGGATTCGGTGTGGCGGATTCGAGTTCGTACCCGGTAGGGGCGCGGACGACGAACGGCCGTTCTGGGTCGAATCCGTTGCTAAACGGCTCCGCAAGGACGACTCGTCCGTCCCGGTGTGTGGCGACGTTCGTCCACGTCGCCGACAGTTCGACGATACCGGTGGTTCCCGTCTCGACGAACTGTGCAGTCGGGTCGCGGATGACCATCTCTCGACCCGTCTCGTTCGAAGCGCGTGCGGCGAGCGGTTCGAGTCGGTTCGCGTACGACTGAGCAAACGTAGAGGCGTTCGCTTCCAGACGCTCGAACCCAGTTTGGTCTGCCTCCTCCGACAGGTTGTACGTAAGTCGAAGCGTGACGCGAGCAGACCCATCGGACGAGAGGGCGACGACGAACGCCGGTGTCTCGTTTCCGATTGTCGATTTCGACTGTCCGAGTGGCGAATCGACCGACGTTGGCGTGCTCCCCTCGGAGAGACCTGATTCGGCGCTAACCGGCCCAGTCAGTGCAGCAACGACGACCAATGCGGTGATTGCCGCGCTGGCAAGCCGTGTTCGACGTTCGCCTGCTTTCACTCGCCGTCACCTCGTCCGCTGGAGACGAGCGGTTCGGTTCGTTCACTCACTTTCAGGTGTGTCCGTTTCTTCTTCTTCAGGTTCGTCGGTTTCGACGTCGTCATCTTCTTCGTCAGGTTCGTCGATCTCGTCCTCCGTCTCTTCTTCTTCCTCCTCGTCGTCAGTCTCATCTTCTTCCTCGTCGTCTATTTCGTCTTCGTCGTCTTCGTCATCCTCCTCCTCGTCGGTCTCGTCCTCTTCGTCCTCTTCATTCTCATCATCCTCTTCCTCGTCGTCTATCTCGTCTTCGTCTTCCTCCTCTTCGTCTTCTTCGTCTTCTTCGTCTTCTTCGTCCCGTTCGTCTTCGTCATCCTCCTCGTCTGGTGATTCTATCTCGGATTCGAGACGGAAGACCGTCCCGGACGAACCATCGACGCGCACTTCTGCGTCACCGGTTGAGTTCGTCCCGGTGAGTTCGAACTCGAACTCGTAGTATCCCGAGTCGGTGTGTTTGTCGCTCTCGACGAGAGACCAGGACCCGACCGACGGTGTTCCGAGTTCGTCACGGGCCGTGTCGAGTGCGGTCGATTGGTCGACGGTGAAGTTGTGGTCGTCGTCGCGCTCGCGTTCGATTTCACGCGACTCCTCGCCGTCTTCGCTCTCGACTTTGATGGAAAGGCCATCCTCCGATTCGATTTCGATTTCACCCTCGCTGAGACCAGTAAACCGCTGGAGCAGGGCTTTCGCACCGGTTCCCGTGACGGATTCCAGTGAGTCGTTTATCGTCTCGAGTTCGGATTCGTTGAATCCAGCAGTCTGGAGACTCGTGTTAGAAACGTTGCCGGCGCGTGCATCGAGGCGGTCGATGGACTCCAGGAGGTGTTCGCTACGCGCGTTGAGCGTCGCAATTCGCTGGGCGAACGTCGACCGGCTAATCTCTCCGGATTCGTACGCTTCGGTCGCTTCTTCGTACTCCTCTCGAATCTCTTCGGCACGCTCTGCGAGTTCTTCTGCACGCTCGCTTATCGCTTCGGCCCGGTCGTCGTCTCCGCTGGCTTCGAACCGTACTTCGAACGCGCTTTCTTCGACTTCCGTCCGGACTTCGCTGTCCGTCTGCGAGACGATCGTCGTCAGTTGCTGACCGACCGTCACCGCGACTGTGCCGTTCGACGCCTCCGAGTCGTTGGTCGTCGTATTCGACGTGGACTCGTTCGACGTGGTGTTCGTCGTGGTGTTCGTCGTCGTGTTGTTGGCTGCGAACCAACCGGCGTCCGCTCCGAACGCGGCGGGTTCGACGCTCGTATCGTGAGGTGTACTCGCTGCCGCGGCAGACGGTGCGACAACACCGACAACCAGGGCACCGACGAGCAGCACCGAGAGGAGTTTTCGTAGCATCGTTGCCCGATACTCTCGACGGAACTGTCATAAACCGGGAGAACCGTGGCGGTGTTTCTCAGCGTGTTCCGGGCCGTTTCAGACCGTTGCAAACCGTTGCAGTCGCTGGTTTTCGTGGATACATCGAATCTCCCGGACAGTCAGCACTTCCGACCGGTCTGTGGGGCGGAACTCTCAGAACCGAGAAACGGTCCACGTCATTTATCTAGGTGTCGGCAGTACCCGAACGCAGCGAGATGGCCCAGTCGTACGCGCAGTTTGTGGTCGCCCTCATCTTGGTTCTGAGCCTCGTTGGTGGGAGTCTGGCACTCACAGAGCCAGTTCGAGCGCAGACGCAACCAGACGTCGATACGACTGTCCTCCGAATCGGCCTCCACGAAAACACCTCTGCGACGTGGGAGTTGCAGATCCGAACCCGCTTGCGAACGAGCGACGACAAGGCCGAATTTCGGGCGTTTCAACGACAGTTCGAAAACGACACGGCCGCATATCTTGGGCCGTTTTCCGAACGTATCAACGGAACTGTCGACGCGGCAAGTCACGCAACTGGTCGTGAGATGAACGCGACAGGGTTCGAGGCTTCGACGAGTCTTCAGTCGGTTCCACGACAGTGGGGCGTCGTTACCTACCGGTTCCGCTGGACTAACTTCGCAGTCGAACGAGACGGATATCTCGTCGTAGGCGACGTCTTCGAGAGCGGACTGTTCATCGCGGAGAACGACTCGCTCGAACTCGTCGCACCGGCAGGCTACCGAGTCGCCGCTGTGTCCCCCAGCACAGTCGAGCAAACCGGGAACGTCCTCACGTGGGACGGCCCCGAATCGTTCGCTGACGGGGAACCACGTGTGTCCTTCGAACCCACGCCAACCGAAGAGCCGAGTGTGATGACGACGCCGTCGTCGAACGACTCGGGGAGTGAGTCCGTCGCTGGTCCACTGGGTGCCGTGTTTCTCGTCGCACTCGTAGCCGCTGGAGCATGGTGGAAACAGTCGAACAATACCCCTGAGAAGGAGGAATCGTTCGGCGGCCGACTGTCCGATGACGGAGTAGGTAAGACCGATTCCGAGCTGTCAGCGGCGGACGAGACACAGAGAGCAGATACCCCCGACGACAGCGGTCAACCACACGAAGAGACCGAGACTGATGACGAGAACACGACAGTCAGTACAGGGACAATCGTAACCGACGAGGACCGAGTACAGGACCTCCTCCGAGAGACTGGTGGCCGAGTTCGACAAAAAGACGTGGTGAATGAACTCGGCTGGTCGAAATCGAAAGTGTCGCGCGTCCTCTCTCGGATGGAAGACGATGGAACGATTGGAAAACTTCGATTGGGTCGTGAGAACGTCATCGAACTCGTCTCGGATGATGACGGTGGTGACGACGATGACAACGCTGAACCCCAGTCTTGAACTCGCGCTGTAACAATTCCGTCTCTCGCGTAAAGTGTCGATTTCGAGGTAGAGGAGACCGAGCGAACTATACACTTACAAACTGTGTTTAGTTTTAACTAGTTCTCCGTTGTTAGGAGTGTGACAAACATTATTGGCCGCGTTTGTCTCTATCAATCATGGACTTCAAACTCTCCGACGAACAGCGAGCCATTCGAGACGAGGTTCGCCGCTTCGCAGAGAACGAGATCGCCCCCGTCGCCAGCGAGTACGACGTCGAAGAGAAGTACCCCTACGAAATCGTCCAGAAAGCGGCCGACATGGGGTTGACCGGCGCTCACTTCCCGGTCGAATACGGTGGGGTCGGCTACTCGTCGCTCGAAAACGCCATCGTCACCGAAGAACTGTTCGCTGTCGACCCCGGTATCGGGCTGTGTATCACGAGTGCCGGATTTGGCGCAGAGGCCATCATCAACTTCGGGACCGAAGAACAGAAAGAGCGCTACCTCCCGCCAATCGTTGAAGGCGAGTCCGTCATGGGTGCGGCCATCAGTGAACCGCAGGCAGGGTCCGACGTGACCTCTGTGAAGACGCGCGCCGAGAAAGACGGTGACGAGTGGGTCCTCAATGGAAACAAGATGTGGATTACCAACGGGAGCGTCGGCGACTACTTCGTCGTCATGTGCCAGACGGACCCCGAAGTCGAGGACCGATACTCCGGGTTCTCCCAGATTATCGTCGAATCCGACCGAGACGGCTTCGAAGCAGACAAGATTACGGGCAAGATGGGTATCCGCGCCAGCGACACGGCCGAACTCATCTTAGACGACGTTCGCGTGCCCGAAGAGAACCTCGTCGGCACCCGCGGGATGGGCTTCCTCCAGCTCATGCAGTTCTTCGACGAGACGCGAACCGCCGTCGCCGCGCAGGGGGTCGGTATCGCCAAAGGTGCGAGCGAGCAAGCGCTCGAATACGCGAAAGAACGCGAGCAGTTCGGTCGCTCCATCAGCGACTTCCAGGCCATCCAGCACAAACTCGCTGAGATGCACACTAGGACCGAAGCCGCCCGCCAACTGACCTACAAATCAGCGTGGAGTGTGGACAACGACGAAGGCCAGTTGACCGCGCTCGCCTCGATGGCCAAAGAGTTCGCCTCCGACGTCGCCACCGACGTCGCCGACGAAGCAGTCCAGATTCACGGCGGTGCTGGATTCGTCAACGACCACGACGTGGAGCGTCTCTACCGTGACTCGAAGATTACGCAAATCTACGAGGGAACGACGGAGATTCAAAAGACAATCATCGCCCGCGAACTGCTCGGAAAGGGCTTCTAACGCCCCTCCCCAGGCAGTTCGAGGACGTACTGTTATACTGGAAGTGCGTCAATTAGTTCACATGAGTACTCGAAAGAGCGACGCATCTGAGTTCACGTGTGACCTGTGCGGCGACCACTTCGACACCGAAGAAGAACTGAAAGACCACGTCTGGGAGTATCGGGAGGTAGACGGTGACATCACCCCGTGAGAGTCGAGAACTGACTGGTTCGGCGTGGTGACGACAGGCTGGTTCGGCGTGGTGAGGCTGACTCGTCCAGTGTGGTGACGACAGGCTGGACCGAGAACACAGGACGAACGTTTTACCGCTGTCTACCCTACTAGAGGTGTGGCAACGTTCGATGCGATTCTATTCGACCTCGACGGGACGCTCATCAGGAACGACCAGACTGGTGAGGACATCTACGCGGGGGCATTTGCCGCCACAGCTATCGACCCATTCGGAGAGCCATCTGACCTCTGGAGCGCACTCGATGGCCCGCCTGACCCCGACGACCCCGAAGCACAACTCGTGTCCGGGTTCGACCGTGTTGCATCCCAGTACGGCCGAGACGTAGACACACTGGCACTCGCTCGTGGATTCATGGAGACGGTCGACTACACGGCAGTCTCGTTTCTCCCCGGAGCAAAGGCGGCCCTGAAAACGGCGCGAACACACGCACAGGTCGGCCTCGTCACCAATGGCCCAGCGCGTCGCCAGCGCATCAAACTCGATGCCCTCGGTATCGAGGACGCGTTCGACGTGCTCGTCTTCGCGGGTGACATGCCGAATCGGAAACCGCATCCAGACCCGTTCAAACGGGCGCTCACCCGCCTCGGCGTCGACGCTGACAGTGGGATTCACGTCGGAAATTCGCTCGAGTTCGACGTTGTCGGTGCACAGCGCGCCGGTCTCGACGCGGCGTGGTGTCCGGGTGACCCAGAGTACGACTTCGAGACTGCGCAGTACGCACCAGAGTACGTCCTCTCGTCGCTCGACGAACTCGCCGACGTTCTCGATCGGTTGTGAATCGTGTTGTCTCGGCCCGTGCACAGGTCCGGTGTACCTTTGTCGTTCACGTGCGTACTTGGGTGAGATGACCGACGTTGCGGCCGTGTTAACTCGCGAATTTTCCCACCGAGGCGTCACGTCTGTGACACCAGTCCAACAGGGGAATCACAAACACACGGCAATCGTCGCGTTTTCCGATGGCGGCACCGTCGTCGTCCAACTCTCGACCGACACCGCCAGCCTTCACCTCGAAACAGCACTCGCACGAGCCGTCGCCAGCCGCACGTCGATTCCAGTTCCGAGTGTGCTCTCTACGGGGACGGTTGCAGACTGCGGGTACGCTGTCGTCGAACACATCCGTGGACGCGAACTCCACGAGGAGTTCGTCGAACTCGAACTGGGGGCGCAACGAGATATCGCTGCCTCGTTCGGCCGTGGACTTGCAGAACTCCACGACGCCTTCGCGCTCGACGGGTACGGTGCAGTCACTGCTGACCCGAACGGGAGTGGCTTCGAGTTCCAGTCCGGGGAAGCAACCGACTGGAACCAGTGGTTTTCGGCGTACTACAGTGATGGGGTCGACGCGCTCCCACCAGTTTTCGACCCACTTCGAGACGAACTTACTGCTGCCCTCGACCGCACGGAACTCTCGGCGAATCCACCGTCGTGTCTCTACCCGTGGGACCTGCGACCGGGGAACGCACTCGTCGACGACGAGGGTATCGCTGCCGTTCTCGACTGGGGAGGCCCACTCGCTGCTGCACCTGGCCTCGCCGTCGCAAAAACGGAACACCTCGTCGCGGACTGGTACGTCTCCGGCGGAACGTCGCTTCGGCGTTCGTTCCGCGACGGCTACGAGTCAGTCCGCCCGTACCCTTCGGTCGAACCACTGTACCGAGTTGCCGCAGTACTGCGGTCTGCGGTCGATTCGAACGGTGAAGTGACTCGGCCGGGATACCCAGAGCGAACTGGTTCTCGTGCAGTTTCCTTCCATCAGCAACGGCTCGAGACCACCCTTGCCAATTTGTCATTCAACTAGATGGACTGCCCCATAGTCGGCGTGCACACCCCATCGAAAAGATGTGTGACGACACGAACAACTAATTTGTAGCGTGTCCAACAGGAGGCCATGGTTCGAGAAGATGGTAAGCGAAATTTCGTCCTCGTGGAGGACGACGGTGAAGAGACGAGCGTTTTCAGTGGGACGTACCCCCGCCAGGCGGCGTTGAAGGCGGCCCGGCGACTTCACCCCGCGCCGAGTCGAGACGAAGTCGATGGCCACGCGACGCTCAAACTCCGTGAGCGCGGGACCGACAAGATTCACGTCTACGAAGGATGGGCGTGGATAGAGGAGAAAGACGACGACGATCCAGAGTGGATGGGCGACCAAGTCACTCGTTCGAACGTCTCGAAACAAGGCATCGAACACCGAGAGGAGTAACGACAACTCGGTAACGACCCGGTGACGAATCGGTGCTGAACCGGTGCTGAACCGGTGACGAATCGGTGACGCGACGACGACGCGCTCTCACCGATTCGATGCGTCTCGAGTTCTCAGTTGTACTCCCGAATCAGCCGCTGGTACCGGAGGTGCCGATATACGCCAGTCGTGACCGATGTGTGAGTCAAAAAGTCGGTTGGTTCTATACCTGTCTTTACACAGGTCGAACGCTCGTGGTCGGCGAATACCTATACAGTTTTCATCGCGCCGCGAATTTCGTCGCTCGACATGCCGACACCGTGTACGTTTTGCACGTGTTCTCTGACGAACCGAATCATCTCGTCTTCGCTCTCGGATCGAATCTCGAAGTCACAGTCGTAGCCTGCATCTCGGCAGACGATTTGTTTTACCATCGTTGTTGGACCTCCATCCAGTAGGACAGACGCCCAACTATTAGTTAGAGACGCGATTCGAACGGTCGCAAACTGAGAGGTCCAGCTAAATTTCATCTTAACCGAGTCAGTCTGTTCGGTGGGACGTTCTTGGAACCGATAGAGAGCCAACAGACCGGGAATCGACGGCGTTTGCTTACTCGTCCTGGGACCAGTCGTGGAGTTTTTGAGCTTCTTCGAACGTGGTGGTCACCCACTCGTCATCCTCGTGGAGTCGTATTTGGACCATTCCCTCTGGGATATCGACATCGACTGTCTTCGAGTGAGATTCGACGAGATGTTCAGCAAACTGTTCCAGAGCAGCATCCCCCGAAGGGGCAATCGATTGCCACGAGCAACCGGGATGCGAACAACGCTTCATAGTCTACTCTCGGCTTAACTGGGAGCTATATGAGCCTTGCTCTCGCCGAAACTGAAACCTACTCTGGATATCTCTGTGACCACTCTGTCGCGTCACCGGTCGCTGCCTGTCGACCGCTCATCGGGGCTCCACATCGCGGGTCGCGCTGAGTCTCGGTGCGCTCGGATTACAGTCTCGTGAATGATGCTATTGCCTTGTTTGGACCGCTCTAACAAAGGCCGCTCCGCCCCTCGAAATGGTGTCCCACGGCGATATCGACACCAGTCGGCTGTCTGTGGAGGAGACGGAGGGAAATGGATAGACACCAACACGACGACACGTCCCGACTGAACGAACAGAAGATTGCAGCGCTTCGTGGTGACCTGCGGGCGCTTCACGAGTACCTGCGAGAACAAGCAGAGCGGAACGTCCCGCAGGATGCATTCTCCATCGACGGCCGAACCTTCTCCTACCAGGCACCACTGTCGCTCTCCTTGCCGGTCGGGTGTTACGTTCAGATTGAGACGAACACTGGTGAAGCGTATCTCGGCCAAGTCATCACGAAAGAGGTCACAGAGCGCGAAGGTGCAGAGCTAGGCTTCGAACTCGATATCGAACAAGATGACCTCTTCCCAGAAGGCATCGGTATCTCCGGCATCAAAGACCGTCTGAAAGTTCCCGCCTTGGAAGGCAGTGGTGTCGTTCTCAGCAACGTGACTGGAGACACGATACTCGCACCGTCGGATACCGATACGTTTCAAAACGCGAGTTTCACCCGTGCCGACGCCGACCTCGTGAGTCGCTATCTCGCCGGGTCGGGCCGACGAGCGACGTTGCCGATTGGACAGGCGTCGTACGTCGACGGCGATGCAACAGTTAGACTCGATGCTGGTGGCTTCAATCGCCATACGTTCCTCTGTGGGCAATCCGGCTCTGGAAAGACGTTCTCACTCGGTATCGTCCTCGAACAGTTGCTGCTGGAAACCGACCTCCGAATCATCGTCATCGACCCGAACTCGGATTTCGTCAGTCTCGACACCATCCGCCCGATTGACGAGGTGAACCAGCTTCGGTCTGACGAACTCTCAGCGACGGCGTACGAACAGTTGGCCGAGCGCTATGCAGACGCGACTGCAGGATTGCACGTCTTCCGCCCGAAGATGGTTGCCACCGCTGACGACGACATCCTCCGCGTTCGATTCGGTGACCTCAGTCGGGCCGAACAGGCGACGGTGCTTCGACTCGACCCACTCGAAGATTCGGCGGAGTTCAACACGTTCTGGCACATTCTCGACGAACTCGGCCAAGACGACTACTCGTGGGAAGAAGTACGGGAAGCAGTAGCGCACAACTTCACCGACGAGGCTCGGAAACTCGGTCTGCGAATCGAAAACCTTGGATTGGCCGACTGGGAGGTGTGGTGTTCTCCCGGTGAGTCCTCACTCATCGACACGGTGGCGAACACCGATTGGCGCTGTCTCGTCGTCGATATCGGCACCGTAGACTCAGCCGCCGAACAGATGGTGGTGACCAACGCCATCTTGACACACCTGTGGCGAGAACGGAGTCGTCGCCGCCCGACACTCGTCGTCATCGACGAGGCGCACAACATCTGTCCCCAGCACCCTGGCGACGACTTACAGGCGATTTCGACCGAGACTGCTGTCCGAATCGCGGCGGAGGGTCGAAAGTTCGGACTCTACTTGCTGTTGTCCACCCAACGGCCGGCGAAAATTCACGAGAACGTCCTGTCGCAGTGTGAAAATCTCCTGTTGATGCGGATGAACTCCAGTTCCGACCTGTCTCACCTCGCCGATATCTTCTCGCACGTGCCCGCGAACCTCCTCTCGGAATCGAGCAAGTTCGGTCTCGGGGAGACGGTGTTGGGTGGTCGATTCGTGCAGAATCCGACGTTTGCCAGATTCGAAGGTCGGGTGTCGGTCGAAGGCGGGAGTGATATTCCATCGACGTGGGCGCAGCGGCGTGAGTAAGAGGCAGCCCGGAGCCTGACAGTTCTACGAACAACAGGCGCAGAACTGTCCCCCGATTGATAAAAATGTGTAACGAATTCTAGAGAGAGTTGGAATCGACGTGGGCGTGACTTTGAAAAACCAATAACCCCTGACACAGCCTCTAAGTAATCGTAACGAGTCGAGGTGCGACGGGGGCGAAGCGACTGCGCTTTCGAGACTGTCCTGCTATCGAGTAGACAGTCTCGTGCGATGCGGTGCCGACTGAGCGTCACCACCTCGACTCGATACGTTCAACACCAATGTCACAACTATCGTGGTCACGGTTCAGTCGCTGGCGTTACTGGGGAGTGCTCTTCGTCGCGCTTCTCGCAGGTGCCGCAGGCGTCGCGGGTTCGTACGCTCTCGCTGGGTTCACTCCGACGTTCGTCGCCGGGCCCATCGCCGGATTCATGGCTCGAACGCTCCCGGGCGAAATTATCACCTTCAGCATTCTCGTCCTCGGAGACCTGGGTGAACAACTGAACGTCCTCCTCGCACTGGGGATTTCGACGCTGCTCTTCGCCGTGGCGGCACTGCTCGGGTTGGCAGTAGGTAAGCGAACGAGATTCCCTGTCGCCGGTTTCGTCGCGGCAGCGACGGCCGGGGCGATTGCGTACAGCATCACCGCAGCGCCAGCCCCGTCGCTTGCGGCAGGCGTGGCGACGGGAGTTGTCGTCCTCGTCGCGGACGTCGTCACTCGTGGGTCACTCGACGACTTCACGACTCGCACTGTCGACTCATCTCCAGAACGCCGACGGCTCCTCGCGGCGATTGTGAGTTCGATACCGCTCGTCCTCGGTGGCTACGCACTCGGCTCACGCACTTCCGCGGAGACCACCGACCAGTCGTCAGTCGGTCCCGAACCGTGGGTATCGCCCGATGTCGACGCCCTTCTCGCAGAGGCGGCAGACAAATCGCTCGCTGTTTCGGGGCTCGAATCCCTCGTGAGCGAGGAGTTCTACGAGGTCGATATCAACTCGACGGACCCGGCACTCGATGCCGACAGGTGGACGCTGACTGTCACCGGAAACGTCGAACGCGAACTCACCTACACGTACGAAGACATCATATCGATGGATGTCGACCACCAGTTCGTCTCGTTGCGATGTGTGGGTGATTCGCTCAACGGACGGAAGATGGACAACGCGCTGTGGACCGGTGTCTCGATTATGGACCTCGTCGCCCCAGCGAACCCTGCCGAGAACTGCTGTGTGATGTTCCGTGCGGCCGATGGCTTCTACGAAGAGTTCCCGCTTTCGGCTCTCCAGGATGGTTTCCTCGCGATTGGGATGAACGGCGAACCGCTCCCGCGAGGCCACGGCTTCCCGGCACGAGCGCTCATCCCCGGTCACTGGGGCGAAATCAACGTGAAGTGGCTCACCGAAATCGAATTTCTCGAACAGGAAGAAGACGGCTACTGGGAGCAACGCGGCTGGCACGGTACCGGCCCGGTGAACACCGTCGCCAAACTCCACGTAATCAACGACCTGGGGGATGGTCGCCGAGAAGTCGCCGGGCACGCCTACGCCGGCGTTCGCGGCATCGACCGAGTCGAGGTTTCGATCGACGGGGGTGAGACGTGGGCCGATGCGACACTTTCGGAACCCCTCCCCGGAATCGACGTCTGGCGGCAGTGGCACTACACGTACACCGCACCATCGAGCCAACACGACGTCGTGGTCCGGGCGACCGATGGGACCGGCGCACTCCAATCCCGTGAGAAAGCATCGCCGTTCCCGAGCGGTCCGTCGGGATGGGTGACCAGAAGCGTGCGATAACGACGACTACGTTTATACGACTCCACTCGGAACGTGGTGCCGAACCCGGATGGAGAAGCGACTCTGGTACGTGTTTGGCGGGTCGAGCGGCGGCGAACTCCGGGCCAAACTCGTTCGGGCACTCGCAGAACAGCCTCGAAACGCAAACCAACTGTCCGACGCATTCGACGTCGATTACAACACCATTCGCTACCACCTCGACATCCTCGTCGACAACGACATCGTCGAGCGAGGCGAGGAGTCGTACGGGACGCTGTACTTCCTCACGGACGACTTCGAGGCACATCGTGACCGGTTCGACGCAATTCTGTCGAAGATGGACTATTCGGTGGAGTGAGGTTGGATGGAGGCCGGGCGGACACCGCTGAAGACGGTTCTCAGTCGTCTTTATTCGCTTTCCACACCTACTTCTCCCACGATGACGGCCGAGAGTGAAATCCAACACAATGAGACTGTTGGTGAGTTGGTCGACGACGTGTTCTGGCGTCCGCACGCGAATCCTCGGAGTGTCTGGGCGTTCGTCGCGACGTATCCCATCCTTATCGCGGCGATTTACCGCCGAAGCACGCCGCTCGCTGCGGCGACGGCCCTCTCGATCGTGCTGAATCTCGTGAGTGTCACACCTCCAGAGAGCGACGACGCGTGGGCAACTCGGGTCGTCCTCGGCGAGCAGGTGTGGCTCGACCGTGGGGTGTTCTCCGAGAAAGGAACCCTCGGTCTCACGGCAGTCGGTGGGCTGGTCAACCTCTACACGATTCGAGCGGCCGTGAACCAACATCGGGTGCGAACGATTGTTGGGATGATTCTGTCGATGGCGTTCATGTTCGTGTTCTTCGACCGGATGGTCGAGTTGTACGATTCGTCCGAGAAAACGGAGTCCGAAGTCCGAGCGTAGGGCCTTCAGGTCAGTCGGAATGGACGCGACGAATCGACCACACACCGAGTGCCGAGACAGCGACGATGACACCGAACCCCGGGTTCTGAACAGTTGTCGATTCGTCAAAGTCGTCTGCTTGCGTCGTGGCGACTGTGGAAGCGGGGGATGTCGTCAGTGATGAATCACGTGAGGTTTCCCCTTCTTGACCCTGCTCTTGCCGGTCCTCCGTAGTTTCCGTCTGGTCTCGCGTCGATTCAGAGCCGTCGGCCACCGTCGACATGGTCGTATTCGACGCTCCCACTGTTTCGTCCGCGGGGTTCGTGATACTCACCGTCGGTGTGGTCGTGTCGTCCTGCGGTGCGCTCACGGCCGCTGACCCACCACCACTGCCACCCCCGGTTCCACCACTTCCCCCTCCGCCTCCGCTACTGCCATCCCCGTATCCACCACCGAGACCCGATTCGACTCCTCTGGGTGGTGCCGTCGTCGGTTGCGTCGCCTGAGGTACCCCCGTGATGATTTCGGTCTCACTCCCCGGCGACATCTCGGCATCAGCGGTGGAGTCTCCCGATTCTGGCCCTACTGTGGGTGTTTTCGTATCGTCGAACTCCACGACGCCGCGACGGACCCGAAGGCCACCGGACAGTCTGACGTTTCTCCCGACGTACACCGTCGTGTTTGTCGCGATGATGCTCTCGCTATCGATGGTCCGAATCGACGTGTTTTCGAGTATCACTCGGTCCACGTCCTCGAAGACTGTCCCGTCGTCGACGACTAACGTGGAGTTCTCGATGCGGACCGTGTTCGCACCGTCGATTCGAACACCGGTGTGGTTCGAGCGAACGACGGTGTTGCGAATCGTCACCGTCGAGACGTTGCTCGTTCGAATCCCTGTCCCCCACCCGGAAAGCGTGAGATTCCGGACGACGAGCGACGACGCGTTGGAACCGCCAGGGGCGTATATCCCGATAGAACCGCGGGTTCCCGGTCCGTCCAACCGCTCCCCGTGACCGTCGATTTCGACGGGTGACCCGGTCACAGTCAGGCCCTTCGACGCCGTCGTGTTGGACGCGTTCGCAGCGAGTTGGTACGTTCCTGCGGTGGATATCGTCGACCCCGCTTCGACGGTGTGCTGGGTAGCGACGGCCCCAGCGGAGAGCGTCGCTACCAGCGTTCCGAACACGAACAGTGCGACGAGACTGACCAGTCGTGTTCTGTCGTACGCCGAGTGGGTGGTCATTTGAGAAACGGTGTCGTGACCTCTCACGGGAGGGGGCCGACGATACCGAGAGTGGTGGCGTTAGGTCGAAATAGATACTGGCGATTTACCGGACTGTGTGGATATTTGGGGTGATTTTGGTTTCAGACACCTGAGTCAGTGGCGACGGCAACCGCGCATCGAACTTGTGATTCTCGGGGATGTCTCAGCTGCTAAAGAATCGGATTTCGAAGGGCGCTACAGGATTGTGAACTACGCCGTCGGCTCGCGTTCGCTCGCCGCCGTCTAGTTCAAATCCTTCGCGGGACATCTTTCGCTCCTCACATTCGTTCGTCGCAGAAAGATGGGCGCTACAGGATTTGAACCCGTGGCAACTTGGTCCGAAGCCAAGCACTCTGTCCAGACTGAGCTAAGCGCCCTACATTCCTTCGTGCGCCGTGGTCATGTTTAAATGAATTGATTCGCGTCGGGTGACTCCGCGCGATTTATACCGAGTGTCCGAACACTACCCGGTATGGCTCTCGGAGTGCGGGCGCGCGGATTCGTCGGACTCACCAGACCGGGGAATGCGATTGCAGCCGGCGTCCTCACGTTCACGGGTGCGTTCGTCGCTGGCGCGACGTTCGGCGACGCAATCGCCGTCGTCGCGGCGGTGCTCGCGACAGTCTTCGCAACGGGTGCGGGCAACGCCATCAACGACTACTTCGACCGCGAAATCGACCGCATCAATCGCCCGGACCGACCGATTCCGAGCGGTGCGGTCACCGCGACTGAAGCGAAGTGGTTCAGCGTCGCGCTCTTCGGCGGCGCGGTGGTGTCGGCACTCGCGCTCCCACTCGTCGCAATCGCAATCGCCGTGGTCAACCTCATCGCACTCCTCGCGTACACGGAGTTCTTCAAAGGACTGCCTGGCGTCGGCAACGTGGTGGTCGCCGCCCTGACAGGGTCGACGTTCCTCTTCGGTGGCGCGGCCATCGGCAACCCACTCGGCGCGCTCGTGTTGTGTATCCTCGCCGCGCTGGCGACGCTCACCCGCGAAATCGTCAAAGACGTCGAAGACATCGCCGGCGACAGAGAAGAGGGACTTCGGACCCTTCCAATCGTCGTCGGCGAACGCCCGTCGCTGTGGCTTGGCGTCGTCGTCCTCGTCGTCGCCGTCGCCGCGAGTGTCGTGCCGTTCATGAGTGGGGAGTTCGGCCTCGCGTATCTCGGATTTGTCGTCCCCGCAGACGGTGTGATGCTCGTGGCATCGGCGAAATCCTTCGACAATCCCGGACTCGCACAGAAACGACTCAAGCAAGGGATGTTCTTAGCCGCGTTCGCGTTCATCGTCGGTCGTGCCACCTCACTCACCGGCCTCGTCTGATGAGCTGGGCGGGCACGATGACGGCTCGAACGGTCCACAACCCAATCAAAAAGAATATTACCGGGACACCGTATGGTCGTACTATCTGATGACCCCCGGCGAGCGGAAGCGTCATATTGTAGTACCCCTCGGAGTCGATACCAGTGAACCGGGGTACTCGTATGTATGACCTTGGCGCTGGCCTCGACACCGAGGTCGAACCGGGCACAAATCTGCTTATCAGCGGGCCACCCCTGACCGGGAAACGGTCGCTGGCGCTCGATATTCTCGCCGCGGGAACCGAACGCGGAGAGGGTGCCATCATCGTCACGACGAAAGATGGCGCAGACCGTATCCTCAAGGACTTCGACAAACGCGTCGACATCGAAGGCCACCCGATATCGGTCGTCGACTGCGTCACCCGACAGCAAGGTGTCGGCGAGGTTCGAGACGACGACCGAATCAAGTACACCTCGTCGCCAGTGGACATGACCGGTATCGGAATCAAACTCTCGGAGGTGCTCCAGGAGTACTACCAGGAACGAGAGCTATCGCAAAACCGCATCGTCCTCCACTCGCTTTCGACACTCCTGATGTACGCAGACCTCCAGACGGTGTTCCGATTCCTCCACGTCTTCACCGGGCGCATCCAGAGCGTCGGAGGACTGGGTCTGTTCACGATCGACGCGGATGCCCACGACGACCGGACGATGAACACCATCAAACAACTGTTCGACGGCATCATCACCACCTCCGAAGACGACGCACCGAGCGTCAGACTCGCCAACGACTGACGAACGGAAGTGGCGAACTTCGACTGCGCCACTGACGCACGGTCGGCCGAGACTTTTACCACCGAACTACGTTCGTGTAGCTATGCCCATCACGAGTCAAGACGGATTGCGAGCGATGCTCGACTACAAAACTATCGCCGTCGTGGGGTGTTCGGCCATGCCGGGGAAGGCCGCCCACGAGATTCCGGCGTACATGCAACGCCACGGCTATCGAGTCATTCCAGTCAACCCGTACCGAGACGAGATACTCGGAGAGACAGCGTACGACTCACTCGCAGACGTGGAAGAGGACATCGACCTCGTCAACGTGTTTCGCCCGTCGGCAGAGGCCGGTGCCGTCGTCGATGCTGCAATCGACCGCGCGGCCGAGCGAGGCGACGTCAAAGCCGTTTGGCTCCAACTCGGAATCCGCGACGACGAGGCTGCAAAACGGGCCGAAGCGGCAGGTCTCGAATACGTCCAAGATAGCTGTTACAAGGTCGTACACGCCAGACTCGTCGTCTGAAGAAGAGTCTGAGCGAGAGCGCGTGAGCCGGGAGATGATCTGTCTGTTCTATCCTTCCCACGACTCGAAGTCGCCGTAGACGCCTTTCGAGAGATACCGCTCCGAGGAGTCGGGGAAGATGGTGACGACCGAGTCGTATGGTAAGTCGAGGTCGCCCGCTGCAGCACGTTCGGCGACGTCGAGCGCTGCAAGCGCGTTCGCTGCGGAACTGGAGGCAACCAGATGGCCCTCCTCTGCGGCGAGTCGTTGCATCTCGGCGTGCGTCTCCCGGTCGTCGATTTGGACGATTTCGTCGACCACGTCGGGGTCGAACAACTCGTTCGTCGCAGGGTCGTGGGTACCGATACCTTCCGTCTTGTAGTCCGCTTCTTCCACGTCGCGGCCGTGGAGTTGTGAGTAGAGCGACCCGACGGGTTCGACGGCCGTCACGAACGTCTCGGGATGCTTCTCACGGCCGTATCGAGCCAACCCCATGAGCGTTCCAGCAGTCCCACAACCGGCAACGAGCGCGCCGACTTCGTCGTCGAGCGCATCGTACACCTCGGGGGCCGTCGTCTCGTAGTGCGCGTCGGGATTGAGCGGGTTCGAGAACTGCTGGGGGACGACAGCATCGTCGAGTTCGGCCGCCAGTTGGTGTGCCTTGTCGATTGCGCCGCCCATGCCGTCTTCTGTAGGCGTGTTTACGACGTCGGCACCGAGCGCACGCATGAGCGTCTGTTTCTCGACGCTGAATCGCTCGGGAACGACGAACACCGCGCGGATACCGAGTTGGTTGGCGGCGACGGCGAACCCGATGCCGGTGTTGCCGGCGGTCGGTTCGACGACTGTCCCACCCTCGGGGAGTTCGCCCGACGCCAGCATCTGTTCGAGCATGTACTTCCCGATGCGGTCTTTGACGCTCGCGCCGGGATTGAACGACTCCAGTTTGGCGTAGACCGGAACCTCGGCGGGGGACGCGTGAATCCGGACGAGTGGCGTTTCGCCCACGGTATCGACCACCGAGTCGAGGGGTTCGCGGTGCGTGGTCATACACAGGCAAATGTTGCGGCGGTTCCTGAACGTTATCATCCTGCCGCGGGCGGCAAGGAAAGAAGCCCGTTATTTCTCGGCCGTCTCGTCGGCGTCGCCGGCGTCAGAAGAAGCAGTGGCTGATTCCGCCGCTTCGGACTCCGCAATCGCTTCTGCTTCCGCTTCTGCGATGTGGACGTTCGCGATTGCTGCGTCGATATCGACACCCTGTTCTTCGGCGAGCGCTTCGAGAATCGCGCGCTGTTCTGCGTTTTCGGCTTCGAGACGGTCGACGCGTTCTTTGGTCTCACCGACCGTCTCACGGACTTCGACGATTTGCTCTCGGAGTTCGTTCATCCGCTTGTAGACGTCTTCGGCCATCTCTGCGACTTTCTGAAGCTTCTTCGCAGTGCCTCCAATTCCCATGTGTCGCCCGTCGAACTCAGGGCTTGTACGCCTTGCGGTGGCGCAGTTGGGTGTCATCCGAGTTCGTTCGGGTCGACAGCGTCGACGACGAGTCGTAAGCCGACCAGCGACACGAGGCCGACGACGACGAGGCCGCCAACTGCGAGATACGCGTCGAGTCCGGCGGTTCCGAGTGCCAATCTCGCGGCCGTGTTCGCGGGATTGAGCGGAAGCAACGACGTGCCAGCGAAGACGAGGAGGACGCCAATCGAGTAGAGCAACTGTGCGATACGGCGGTCTGGTGCGGTGACTGCCACCGTCGCACCGAGTGAGACGACGACTGCTGCGAGTCCAGCGACCATGCCGAACAACCACGCGACGTTCTCGATGCCGGTGCCGTTGAGTCTGAGGAGATACATCCACGCGATGGCCTGAATCGGAGCGAGTCCACCTGCTGCGAGCACCTTGCCATCGACGACGGCAGCGAAACTCACGGGTGCGACACGGAGGAGTTCGAGCGTCCCGCGAGCGACTTCCTCTGTCAGTGAGTCCACGACGAGTGACCCGGCGATGAAGACGGGAAGGAACAACAAGAGCGGAACGAGCACCGTGTAGGTGAAACTGAAATACGGACTCGATTCGGTCGCTGGCGGGAGCGGAAGCGGATTCGTCGTCAACGACTCACTTCGCTCGGCGCGTTCGCTTCGCTCCAGCGCCCGCAGTGCATCGCGAAGACGAACGACCACTGCCGTCGTCTCCACACCGGAGTCCGGAGCAATCGCTATGAGCTGTATTCGACCGTCGGAGTCGGTCGATGCCTCGACGACCGCGTCTACCTGGCGCTCCTCGAACGCCGTCATCGCGGCGTCCGTCGAGGGATACGTTCGCCCGGCAAGCCCGGACTCGTCGTTGATTGCGTCGAGGAGGTCGGAGACTGCTTCGTCACCGCCGGTGACCGCAACGTCGACCTGATAGTTCGCCGCACTTGGGTCGTACAGCGAGACGAGGCCAACGACGAGGAACGACGAGAAGGCCGCGACGAACAACTGGATGGCCAACGCCAGCACGATGGTCTTTTCCTTTCGGAGACTCCCGAGTTCGCGCCGCGCGATGGCGAGTCGTGGGCTACCCAAGGGCGTTCACCACCTGCATGTTGTAGACGACGTGAATGCCGATGGCACCCACGAGCGCGAGGGCGTACGCTGATTTCCCCTTCCTCGCACCGAGCGCCGTCACGCTAGCCGTCACGGCGTGGAGGACGAGTGGTGCGACGAGCAACCCTGCGGCAGTTGCGAGACCGATTCCCGACGGCGCAAACGCTGCCTGGCCCAGCGTCAGCGACGGAAGACCGACGAGTTGCACGATAGCCGTGAACTTCTCGCCGACGAAGAAGCCAAGTCCGGAGAGGCCACCGAGGAGGAGCGAGGCGCGGACCGTCCGAGCGAAGCGTGCTTTCTCGAACGCGGCGTAGATGTGCATACTCTTTGCGAGTTCTTCGATGACCGCGACGGCGACGAGGACGAGTGGAACCGTCACGTCCACAGGAAGCACGAAGAGGACGGCGATAGCGAGCAGTTCTGCGATGAAGACGAACGGAATCGACAGCGCAGAGAGCGTCGCAATCGACCGTGGGCGCGAGATTCGACTGTCGAGCGCGTCGAGGAATTTGAGTGGGACCGACCGCTGGGTGAACATGTCCTCTTCGCGGTAGACGCCGGTTCCGAGGAGGAACAAGACGAGTGCGGCGAGGAGAATCGGACCGACCGAAAAGGCAAAGTCGCCGAGTGAGACTGCGTCGCCGCCCAGGTCGCGAACCACCAGCGTCAGCGGCGAGATGAGTGCGATTGGTGTCACGTTGGTGAAGATAGCCGGGACGAACGTGTAGGTCGTCAAGAAGACGGAGACGGTGACCGTCACGAACGTGAGTTCCTTGAACGAGCGTGCGAACATCGCGCCGACGAACGTCGACGAGAGGAACAACAGCCCGATTGGGATGACTGCTGCGACCGAGACGGGGCCACCGCCGATGGCCGCCGCGATGGCGATGGTGATGCCGACGATTCCCGCGAGATACGGAAGCGTCTTTCCGGCGACGATGTCGCCCGGTGCGATGGGTGCAACGAGCAGCAGTTCGCCGCGGCGGTTCACCCGTTCGTTGAGGATGCTCGACCCGTACGCCTGAATCACGAAATTCATCGGAACGAGGAAGGCAAAGGCGAGGACGAGCGACGCGAAGGGGAACGGCGGACTGATACTCGCTGGCGACCCGCTGGTGTCGCCGCCGAAGATACCCGCCATGCCGCCGAGCGATGGGGCGTCGATACTGCTATCGTCGGCGGCAGCAGCATCGGATGAGTCGAAGTCTGACCCTGCCGAGCTATCTCCGTCGCCTGTACTGGAAGCCGAGTCGCTTCCGTCAGTGCCAGTCGTGCCAGCGGAGTCGCTCGCGTCACCTCCAGAGACAGACTCGCCACCTGACCCATCGTCGATTCTACTTCCGGGTGGGACCAGCGCCCCGCGTTCTCGATACTGCAAGGTGACGACGACCGGAAACGCCGCAGACTGGTTTGGTTCGAGGCGCATCTGGCGTTCGTTGTACGACCGAACCGCGTCGCGGAACGCGCCATACGCCGCTCGACTGGTCGGCGTGTCTCTCACCGAGACGTGCGTCGCACTCACGACGATTTCGACGTTCGGGTCGGAGATGGGCCGTGGTTCGAGAACCGACGACTGGTCGATAGCGTCGTAGTAGGGACTGTCGGCGGCGACCCCCACACGGTAGAGGTCCTGGTCGATGGCGACGCCGCTTCCAACTGCGCCTGCTGCGATACCGGCGGCGACGAGCGCTGCGACCAACCCGAGGGCAATCGTTTTGCGGTCCACCGTCCCAGCAGAGCGCGAGACTTCCCATCGAGCGATACGAGCAACCGCGCGCAGGTGCGCTACGAGACGTGTTCGAACGTCGCCTCCCGTTCGAACGTCGCCTCCTCGGTCAGGTGTCGAATCCGAACGCTCCGAATTGCGGTCGGTCACGACCGCCCGCGACCCCCTTCGGCGGCGCTCGTCGTCGGCGACTCTCGTGCGAGTCGGAGGAAGATATCTTCGAGCGACGCCTCGTCGGTCCGGATATCAACCACTCGTCCACCAGCGTCCTCTGCTGCCTCGCGAACGCCTTCGACCGCACCCATGTCGTCTACTTCGACGACGAACCGGTCGCCATCGGGTTCCGTCGCGGGATGGTGGTCGGTCGCCGGGAGTTCGACAGTCGTATACACCTGATAGGTCGTCTCGCCGTGTTCCGCGCGAATCTCGGGGACCGTGCCGCGGGCGATTATCTCGCCACGATTGAGGATGACGACGCGGTCACAGACCGATTCGACGTGAAACAGGTTGTGGGCGCTGAAGACGACGGTCTTTCCGTCGTCGCGGAGTTCACGAACGAACTCTAAGACGACGTTGGTCGTCAGCGGGTCGAGCCCGCTGGCGGGTTCGTCGTAGATGAGCAAATCAGGGTCGTTGACGAGCGAGCGAGCGATTGCCACCTTGCGTTTCATCCCCTTCGACATGTCGCCGAGGCGTCTGTCGCGGTATTCGAGGTCCAGTCTGTCGAGGACTTCGTTGGTTCGCTCGTCGGCGACGTCGCGGGGGACGTCGTAGAGGTCTGCGAAGAATCGGAGATACGACCGGGGCGTCATATCCTCGTAGAGCGGTGACTCCTCGGGGAGAAAGCCGAGTTTTCGGCGCATCGCGGGGTCTTCAGGGTCGAATCCGAGGACCTCCGCGGTGCCGGAGGTTGGTTCGACGAGTCCGGCGAGCATCTTCAGCGTCGTCGTCTTGCCCGCGCCGTTGGGGCCGACGATACCGAACACCTCGCCAGACTCGACCGAGAAATCACTGCCCACGACGGCGGGGAAGTCGCCGTAGGTCTTTCGCAGGTTCTCGACCGTTATCATTGGCAGACGTTCACGCGGGATGGGATAAAAGGGTTCGCGCGGGCTTTCAAATCTGAGAGCGTTCCTCTCGGTGGGACAACAGTTTCGTCCTCCGGTTGCGAATGGAGGGATATGCCCGCTGACGACTACCTCACACCCACGTTCGTCCTCTTCGTCGGGGGATTCGTCGCGGCAATCTTCTTCGCCGGCGCGATTCTGGCGTACGTCGCCAGCGGCGGTGTAGCAGTCGTGACGGGGTTGGCGCTGGCGCTGGCGGGTATCGGTGTACTGTTTCTGGTCGTCGGCGTTGCAGGAGCGGGATTGATGAAACTGCGCGAGAAGGCGTGACCGGAAGATACTCACCCAGTTGTTGTCAGAACTTTGTATGGTCCTTGGAAGACGTGCGTTTCTCACGGTCCTCGGTGCCTCGGCACTCGGTTCGACCGCCGGGTGTCTCGGACGCGAACGGGTCGTTCCGGCCGACGAAACAGACGCGGAGTGGCCATCAGTCCCGTCGATTGTGAACGTGCCCGAAGACGCCCACACGGTGACGACCCACGTCGTCGGTCACCGTGGTCTGGACGACGTACTCGCGGGCGAGCCAATCGGTGTCGTCGTCGCCAACGGGGCCAATTCGTCCACTGAGGTGACCATCTCTATCGAGCGACGCGACCTGTTCTCGTGGACCTCGCTGTACGACGGGCGACACGGACTCGCAGCACCCACCAGAATCGACTTCATCCTTCGTAATCCGGCGACCTACCGGATTCGGCTCTCGACGCCAGACCACGAGGCTGAAAAGCAGATACCAGAGTCGGATTTCGACTGCAACGACAAAGCGTACAGCCTCGTCGTGACCGACGAAGAGATAGCCCAGTCGTCTATCTCGACGACGGCCGGATGTGGGTTCTGACGGCGAGAACCCATCTCGCCACTTCAGTCGTACTCGTAGAAGCCTTTGCCCGTCTTCTTGCCGAGGTCACCGGCGGCGACTTTGCGCTTGAGCAGGTAGGCCGGTTTGTAGCGGTCGCCGAGTTCTTCGAAGAGCGTCTCTGAGGCGTCCAGACAGATGTCGAGGCCGATGTGGTCGGCAAGGGTGAGCGGACCCATCGGAACGTTCGTGCCGAGCGTCAGGCCACGGTCGATATCCTCCTTCGAGGCGACGCCTTCGTCGAAGGCACGAACACCTTCGTTGATCCATGGAATCAGAATACGGTTGGTGACGAATCCGGGTTTGTCGTCGGACTCCCACGTCTCCTTGCCGAGGTCCTCGGAGAGTTCGTGTGCGAGTTCGACGACTGCTGGGTCGGTCTTCTCGCCACGGACGACTTCGACGCCCTTCATGATAGGAACCGGGTTCATGAAGTGGAGACCGACGACCTGCTCGGGCCGGTCGGTGACCGATGCGATGGTCGTAATCGAGAGCGTACTCGTGTTCGTCGCGAGAACCACGTCGTCGGGGAGGATATCGTCGAGGTCGGCGAAGATAGACTGCTTGATGTCCATTTTCTCGACGGCCGCTTCGACCACGATGTCACACGCTGCGAGGTCGTCGAACTCGGTGGTACCCGTGATTCGTTTTTTGGCCGCCTCTGCTTCGGATTCGCTCAGTCGCTCTTTCGAGACGAACCGGGAGAGACTGTCGTCGATGGCCGACAGGCCGCGTTCGACGTACTCGGATTCCAAGTCGCGCATGACGACGTCGTATCCGGACATCGCGGCCACCTGTGCGATTCCGTTCCCCATCGTCCCTGCACCGACGACACCAACCGTCTCAATTTCGTTCATACCGCGCATACGCTGGACTCCGTAAGGTGGTAAGGTAAAAGTTGCCGACCCATCCAAAATAATGACAGATTCGTGACTTTCACGGAAACAGTCAAGTTACGTCCCAGAATGGTGTCAATCAACGGTGACTGGCGAGAACGACACGGGCACACATGATACGGACGGAGAAGAGATACACCTAACGGACACTGACGAGGCGACCGGAACGCACCCATCGGACACAAACGAAGCGATTGAGCACATTCTCAAACCGCATTCGGAGTCCGACACCGACCCCGTCCCCGAGGAGCTTCAGGACCTGAAGTTCATCGGACCGGCGACGGAGGAACTGCTGGAATCGGAAGATATCGACGTCACGTCCATCGCTGATGGTGAGATTAGCTATCGCGACCTCGTCCAGGCAGGGGTAAACGCGGGCGTCGCGGCCAAGATTCGACGGTGGCACTCGCTGGCGTGGTCGTTCAACTCGGGGGACGACCTGAACCGGCGGTCCACACAGGTACGTGGCCTCGGCGACGACGAACGCGCGTGGGTCGCTGCGAGTTCCGGGACGTGGAAGACAGACGAAGACGACAGCGCGTCTGGTGATTGGTCACCGACGGGCAAATCGACTTCGAGTAACACGACGGACGATGGACCGACTCGAGACGGTGACTGGACGCCACGCGGTGAGAGCGGCACGACGGCCGACGGCTCGGGCGACGCCATCGCTGCAGAAGCAGCGTGGCGCGAACGGTCGAAACCGACACCGCTCACGACACTCGACGGGATCGACGAAGACGACGCTGAACTCCTCGCCGAGGCGGGCGTCCGCTCGGTTCGCCGCCTCGCGACGTCGGACCCCGAGCACGTCGCCGACGCGTTGAAAGCTGACGTGGAGACGATTCGTGAGTGGAAACAGCAGGCTCTCGACGCTGTCGAGTAATCTGTCGCCCCCGCCGGCACCAGCAGAACATTTACTATCTGAGTAGTAATATATATTCTTCACATTTCTTTTCGCAATATTTCGTTAGCGCCCTGCTAACTGCCAAATTCGGCATTCGACCGAAACAGCCCTCATACACAGTCTTTATATATCTTGTTACACCATTTTGAACCAGATTATGTCCGGTGCCGACACTATCGCCGTCCGTTCGCAGACGGTCCCCTCGTCCACGAAATCCGCCGTGTCTCGACTCGGTTGGACCACGGCGCGCCTCCCACGTCAGTCCTCAGAGAGGTGTCTGTGATGGCGACGAAAGACATCAACACCGCGGATTCAGCGTTCGAAACGAGAACTATCGACCAAATCGTCGACGTTATCGCGACCTCCGCGCCGGAGATTCGAACTGGACTCCCCGGGCGACGTGTCGCCTCGGAAGCAGAGAATCCGAGTGGAGAGACGCAGATGGCCGCCGACGTCTTCGCCGACGAGTTACTCTGTGACCGACTCGGCGCACTCGATGGTGTCGGCGAGTACGCGAGCGAGGAGCGCCCCGAATCGATAGACGTCGGCACGGGGTCGCTGTCAGTCGCTGTCGACCCACTCGATGGGTCGTCGAACCTGAAACCGAACAACACGATGGGCACCATCTTCGCCGTCTACGACGCGCCACTCCCAGCGCGCGGCCATGACATCATCGCCGCTGGCTACGTCCTGTACGGCCCGGTGATGACGATGATTATCGCCCGCGGCGGAACCGTCGACGAGTTCGTCATCTACGACGACGCGAGTTACGAACTCGTCCGCGAGGATATCACGTTGCCCGACGACGCCAGCGTCTACGGATTCGGTGGACGCGTCCCCAACTGGACCGAGGAGTTCGAAGCGTTCGCCCGCGACATCGAGTCTGACCCGTCCCGAAAACTCCGCTACGGCGGGTCGATGATTGGCGACGTGAACCAGATTCTCACCTACGGCGGCATCTTCAGCTATCCCGCCCTCGAATCGGCCCCAGAAGGCAAACTCCGCGTCCAGTTCGAAGGCTACCCAATCGGCTACGTCCTCGAAACGGCCGGCGGTGCGTCCTCTGACGGGACGAAGTCGCTTCTCGACGTGGACAAACCGGACCTGCACGCGCGAACGCCGCTCCACATCGGGAACGCGAGCCTCATCTCAAAACTCGAATCGGCGCTGGACTAACGGCCGAACTCGTTTTCGCTGGACTCGTTTTCGCTGGACTCGTCTTCGACTGGCCAGTTTACACATCGCTGTTTCGGACAGCTGGCAAATCGTGCATGGAAAACCATTTTGAATACGGTGTCGCATGCCTGAGTATGAAGGTCAGAATCGGTGACGGCGCGACTGGCGAAGAGGCCGAAGCCATCGCAAGTGCGCTGGCGCGGCATCTCGCAACCGATGTGGACGTATTCGTCGGAGACGGCGAGGAGGCCATCGCGAACGCCGAACCACCTGCGGACACCTTCCCGCTCGACGACGACCTGGAACCCACCGAGCGTGAGGAGAAACTCCGCGAGGAGATCGCCGACATCCTCGGTGGTGGACCGGAGAAGTACAAAGACCGACTTCCGGAATCGGGGAAACTGTTCGTCCGAGACCGGCTCGACCTCTGGTTCCCCAATGGGCTGAAATTCGAAGATGGCAAGTTCGCCAACTTCGACTCGTGGCACGAGAACTCGCCCGAGGTAGACGAATCGGACCCGAACACGCGTCTCCCCGGTGACGGCCTCCTCACTGGTGCTGTGGAGTTCGAGGGACGTGACCTCCACTTCATGGCCAACGACTTCACGGTCAAGGCGGGTTCGATGGCCCGTCGCGGGGTCGAGAAGTTCCTCCGCATGCAACAACGGGCGCTCAAGACCGGCAAGCCGGTGTTGTATCTGATGGACTCTTCGGGTGGACGTATCGACCAACAGTCTGGCTTCTTCGCGAATCGGGAAGGAATCGGGAAGTACTACTACAACCACTCGATGCTCTCGGGATACGTCCCGCAAATCTGCGTCCTCTACGGGCCGTGTATCGCGGGCGCGGCCTACACGCCTGTCTTCGCCGACTTCACCATCATGGTCGAAGGGATGTCCGCGATGGCAATCGCCTCACCGCGCATGGTGAAGATGGTCACTGGCGAAGAGATTTCGATGCAGGACCTCGGCGGCGCGCAGATGCACGCCGAAGAATCCGGCAGTGCCGACCTGGTCGCCCGCGACGAAGCACACGCTCGCGAACTCGTCGCGAAACTCATCACCTATCTCCCGAACAAGGCGGGCGAGAAACCGCCACGGTCGGAACCGAAACCACCGAAATTTTCGCCCGACGGCATCGACGAACTCATCCCCGAGTCACCGAACCGCCCGTACGACGTTCACGACCTGATAGAGCGCATCGTCGACGCCGAGTCGATGTTCGAACTCAAACCCGACTACGGGAAGGAAATCGTCACCTCGTTCGCCAAAATCGACGGCCGGCCGGTCGGTATCGTCGCCAACCAACCCACGGAGCGCTCGGGTGCAATCTTCCCCGACGCAGCAGAGAAGGCCGCCGAGTTCATCTGGACCTGTGACGCCTACGAGATTCCGTTACTCTACCTCTGTGACACGCCGGGGTTCATGGCCGGGTCGCAAGTCGAGAAAGACGCCATCTTGGAGAAGGGCAAGAAGTTCATCTACGCCACGTCGTCGGCGACGGTGCCCAAACAGACGGTCATCGTCCGCAAAGCCTACGGTGCAGGCATCTACGCGATGGGTGGCCCTGCGTACGACCCCGACAGCGTCATCGCACTCCCATCTGGCGAAATCGGCATCATGGGCCCTGAGGCAGCAATCAACGCAGTCTACGCCAACAAACTCGCCGCAATCGACGACGCGGACGAACGGAAACAGCGTGAAGACGAACTCCGCGAAGCATACCGCGAGGATATCGACGTTCACCGAATGGCGAGCGAAGTCGTCATCGACGAAATCGTGCCGCCGTCGACCCTCCGTGACGAACTCGTCAATCGCTTCGAGTTCTACGCTTCTGTCGAGAAGTCGTTACCCGACAAGAAACACGGGACGATTCTGTGAGTTAATCTTCTGTTTTTCCAACGAGTAACGTCTCGATAACTGACCTAAGCAGTCGATACTGAGGAGGGTAGCCGCCAATTGATAACTGACGCTCGTTGCTGCGTCGATAATGAGCCATGGCCCTCCACCGGTCGAGACACCGAGAACGGTACTCGCTCACGTCGTCAGCGACGACCACGTCCTGTGGGGCGTGACGATGCTCGCGTTGGTTCTCGACGTGATGACCACACTCTACGGACTCGGCCGAGGATTGGCCGAACTGAACCCCGTCGTCCTCGCGCTCATCCCGAGTTTCGGCCCCGTTGGTGCCCTGCTCTTTCTGAAAGTACTCGTCCTCTGTATCGCGCTCGTCGCGTGGACGGTCCTCCCGAACAAGTACCGGGCAGCGATACCAATCGGCGTCGCCGTACCGTGGGGTGTCGCCGGTCTCATGAACACGCAACTCATCCTCATCACGCTGTTCGGATAGTGTGGCGGAGCGACTCGACGAGGACCACAAAGCGGTGCAGATGGGCCGAAACGGAGATTCGGTCGCTGCGGCTTACTCCGCGTCCACGTGTTCTTTCTTCAGTGAGAGCGTCGTCCGTTCGAACTCACAGACCAACTCGTCGTCCTGATTGAACACGTCGACTTTCATCGTCACGATACCGCGTTGGCCGTCCGATGTCTCGCGTTTGTCGAGGACAGTGCTCCGGACAGAAAGCGTGTCGCCGTGGAACACCGGCTTTGGGTGCGACACCTCGTCGTAACTGAGGTTGGCGACGATCGTCCCGTCTGTCGTGTCGGGGACTGAGATACCGACGGCGAGACTCATCGTGTAGAGGCCGTTGACCAACCGCTCGCCGAACTGCGTCTCCGCAGCGAACTCCGCATCGAGGTGGAGCGGTTGCTGATTCATCGTCATGTCACAGAACTGCTGATTGTCCGCTTCGGAGACTGTCCGCCGTTTTTCGTGTTCGATAGTCTGGCCGACTTCGAACTCCTCGTAGTAGAGACCGGTCATAGTCGTGGGTGTGTAAGACCATGATAAAATCGTGCCGGTCGTCGGTGGTCGCGCGGTGTGACAACTATTGCCCCGAGCGAAAGCAGATAACAACCGTTATAATTATCCACCGTCGAAAATCGCGAATACACCCGCTGGCCGTCGATTGTCGGCGACCAGTGGCCGTGTGCGACACGACCGGGCCGACCGGCAACGCCGGTGAAACGCCGGCATGAATGCACCATGGCATCCGCAGCATCATCCAGCGCGAAAGACGACGAACCGACAGAAGAGACTGCACTCGAGACTGCGCGACGGCAACTCACGCGTGCGGCGGCACATCTGGACGTCGACCCCGGAGTCATCGAACGACTCAATCACCCCAATCAGGTCCACCGCGTCTCGGTTCCGCTCGAACGTGACGACGGAACCACCGAAGTCTACACTGGCTACCGTGCTCAACACGACAGCGTTCGCGGCCCCTACAAAGGCGGACTCCGGTTCCACCCTGACGTGACCGAAGAGGAGTGTATCGGCCTCGCCATGTGGATGACGTGGAAGTGCGCCGTGATGGACCTCCCGTTCGGTGGCGGCAAAGGCGGCATCGTGGTCAACCCGAAAGACCTCTCGCTCGACGAGAAAGAGCGACTCACCCGCCGGTTCGCAGAAGAACTTCGCCCATTCATCGGCCCCACCAAAGACATTCCAGCACCGGATATGGGAACCGACGCCCAGACGATGGCATGGTTCATGGACGCGTACTCGATGCAAGAAGGCGAGACGCAAGCCGGTGTCGTCACCGGAAAGCCACCCGTCGTCGGCGGAAGCAAGGGTCGTGACACGGCCCCCGGTCGGTCGGTGGCAATCATCGCACGCGAGGCAATCGACTACCTCGGATGGGACATCGAGGACACGACCATCGCGGTCCAGGGATTCGGTTCTGTCGGTGCCCCTGCGGCGCGTCTGCTCGACGACTACGGCGCGACTGTCGTCGCCGTCTCCGACGTGAACGGCGCTATCTACGACCCCGACGGCCTCGACACGCACGACGTGCCGACCCACGAAGAGGAACCAGAAGCAGTGATGAAATACGACGCCCCACAGAAGATTTCCAACGAGGAACTTCTCGAACTCGACGTCGACGTACTCATCCCGGCGGCCATCGGCAACGTGCTGACCGCCGACAACGCCGACGACGTGCAGGCAAACCTCATCGTCGAGGGTGCGAACGGCCCGACAACTTCTGCAGCATCTGCGGTCTTCGAAGAGCGCGACATTCAGGTCATCCCAGACATCCTCGCCAACGCTGGCGGTGTCACCGTCTCGTACTTCGAATGGTTGCAGGACCTGAACCACCGCTCGTGGTCGCTCGAACGCGTCCACGACGAACTGGAGACCGAGATGCTCCGTGCGTGGGAGGCCGTCCGCGAACAGGTCGAAACCCACGACGTGACGTGGCGTGATGCGGCGTACATGGTCGCACTCGAACGCGTCGCCGCTGCTCACGAACACCGCGGACTCTGGCCCTAATCGCGAACCGGGCCGCCATCGTCGCACACCGATTTTCTGTTCCGACGCGACAGCAGACTCCCCCCGTACACGACAGCAGAGTACTGACCGACGGGACAGCAGTTTCTTCACAGCTCCAGTCGACCACACACGCAGTTATGCCACGACGAAGCGTCCTGTTTTCACCCGGTGATAGACCCTCGTTGATGCGAAAGGCCCCCGGTGCAGGTGCCGACGTGCTCGTCTTCGACCTCGAAGACGCCGTCGCACCCGAGCGGAAGCCAGAGGCCCGAGACGCCGTCGTCGACGTGCTCTCTGACCCCGAGTTCGACCCCGATGCAGAAGTCTCGGTTCGCGTGAATCCTGGCGACGGCGGCATCGACGACGTCCACGCAATCTGCGGAGCCCACCCGCCCGATGCACTCGTCGTGCCGAAGGCGAAAAGCGCCGCCGAGGTGACACGCGTCGCAGACGCGGCACGTGCGGTCGGGGCCGACTGTCCTGTCATCGCCATCATCGAGAGCGCTGCAGGAGTCCTCGCCTCACCGGACGTTGCATCGGCGGAGGATACGACGGCGCTCATCTTCGGTGCAGAAGATTTCGCCGCCGACGTTGGTGCGACGCGCACAGCCGACGGGACGGAAGTCCTCTACGCTCGCGAACGAGTCGTCGTCGCTGCCGCTGCCGCCGATGTCGACGCAATCGACACCCTCCACGTGGACTATTCAGACGCCGACGGGCTCCGAGAGGACGCTCGATTCAGTCGCCAACTCGGGTACGATGGAAAACTGGCTATCCATCCCACACAGGTTCCCATTATCAACGATGCGTTCTCGCCGGACCCCGAGGATGTCGAGTGGGCGAAGAAGGTGCTCCGCGCCCGAGACGAAGCGGATGCCGACGGCCGTGGCGTCTTCGGCGTCGACGGCGAGATGATAGACGCGCCACTGGTCAAACAGGCCGAAAACATCCTGGACCGAGCGGGCGATTCGTACTAATTTTCCGCTCGCCAGTTCGATTCAACAATATCAATAACGAACAATCCATATATTGTCACCTATTATCATTGGGTGTGCATACCATCATTATAATATGGTAAAAATTCGCTACGCTTAAACGGACTCCGCATAGGTACTAGGATATGGCACAAGAGGCTAACCCGTTCGAAAGCTTACAGGAACAAATAGACGACGCAGCGGCGTACCTCGACGTGCGTGACGACGTCATCGAGCGTCTGAAAAATCCCGAACGTGTCCTCGAAACGAATCTGTCCGTCGAGATGGACGACGGCAGTATCGAACTGTTCCGAGCGTACCGCTCCCAGTTCAACGGTGACCGGGGGCCGTACAAAGGCGGTATCCGGTACCACCCGGGCGTCACCCGTGACGAAGTAAAGGCGCTGTCTGGGTGGATGGTCTACAAGTGCGCCGTCGTGGACATCCCGTACGGCGGTGGCAAAGGTGGCATCGTCATCGACCCCAAAGAGTACAGCGAAGGCGAACTCGAACGCGTCTCTCGGTCGTTCGCGAAGGAACTTCGCCCCTTCATCGGTGTCGATCGCGACATCCCCGCACCCGACGTGAACACCGGGCAGCGCGAGATGAACTGGATCAAAGACACCTACGAGACCCTCGAAAACACGACGGCACCCGGCGTCATCACCGGGAAGGCACTGCCCAACGGTGGGAGTGAAGGCCGCGTCGAAGCGACCGGTCGCTCGACGATGCTCACCGCGCGCGAGGCGTTCAAATATCTCGACCGCGACATCGAAGGCGCAACTGTCGCCGTCCAGGGCTACGGGAACGCCGGATGGATTGCTGCCAAACTCATCGAAGACCTCGGCGCGAACGTCGTCGCCGTTTCCGACTCCTCCGGTGGCATCTACAACCCAGAAGGTCTCGATACCCGCGCAGTCAAGGACTTCAAGAACGAGACCGGGTCTGTCTCGGGATACGAAGACACGGAGTCTCTGACGAACGAAGAGCTTCTGACGCTCGACGTGGACCTCCTCGTCCCCGCAGCGCTCGAAAACGCCATCGATGGTGACCTCGCGCGAGACGTGCGGGCCGACATCATCGTCGAGGCCGCAAACGGGCCGCTCACGCCACGGGCCGACGACGTCCTCACCGAACGCGGCGTCCACGTCTTCCCCGACATCCTCGCCAACGCCGGCGGTGTCACTGTCTCGTACTTCGAGTGGGTCCAGAACCGACAGCGCTTCTACTGGACCGAAGAACGGGTCAACGACGAACTCGAACGGGTTATCGTCGACGCCTTCGACACCCTCGTCGACGCCTACGAGAGCCACGGCGCGCCGAACTTCAGAACTGCCGCGTACGTCGTCGCCATCCAGCGCGTCGTCAACGCCTACACCTCCAGCGGGAACTGGCCATAGATTCGGTTCTGTAGTCGTTTCGCGGCCCCGACACGCCTCGTGATACCCTTGATATTTTGGCTCGGTTGCGACGGTTGTACACGGGTGTGAGTATCACGTACGCCGACCGATGCCGGGAGATTCAAGTCGGTGTAGGTCTCTCACTTCACCGATGCGTCAGGACCACCTCATCTCCGCGACAGACCTCTCGCGGGAGGACATCGAGGCGGTGCTCGACCGCGCGGCTGAAATCGATGCGAATCCGGCGGCGTTCCGGCAACAACACGCTGGAAAGGTTCTTGGGCTCTGTTTCTTCGAACCGAGCACACGGACACGGATGAGCTTCGACACCGCGATGAAACGCCTCGGCGGCCAGACGGTCGATATGGGACCGGTCGAGTCGTCGTCGGTCAAGAAAGGCGAGACGCTCGCCGACACGGTGCGCGTGGTCGAAGGCTACGCCGATAGCCTCGTCCTCCGACACCCGAGCGAGGGTGCTGCCCAGATGGCCTCGGAGTTCGTCGACGTTCCCCTCATCAACGCCGGTGACGGCGCGGGCCAACACCCGAGCCAGACCCTCCTCGACCTTTACACGATTCGGGAGAACGCCGGCCTCGACGACCTCACGATCGGTATCATGGGCGACCTGAAGTACGGGCGAACCGTCCACTCGCTGGCCGAAGCGCTCACCAACTTCGACGCCCGTCAGCACTTCATCAGCCCCGAGAGTCTCCGCTTGCCACGAAACGTCCGATACGACCTCCACGCCTCTGGGTCGCAGGTGAAAGAACACACCGAACTGGACGAAGTTCTCCCCAAACTCGACGTGCTCTACGTGACGCGCATTCAGCGCGAACGCTTCCCAGACGAGAACGAGTACCGCAAGGTGGCCGGTGAGTACCAGATCGACACCGAGACGCTCGAATCCGCGTCAGACGACCTCACCATCATGCACCCACTCCCGCGTGTCGACGAAATCTCACCCGATATCGACGACACCGACCACGCGAAGTACTTCGAACAGGCACACAACGGCATTCCGGTCCGAATGGCGCTGTTGGACTCCCTCCTCTCACAAGACCGATGACAGACGACCACGAACTCCGCGTCTCGAAGATTCAAAACGGTACCGTCATCGACCACGTCGCCGGTGGGCAGGCACTCAACGTGCTCGCCCTCCTCGGCATCGACGGCACGAACGGTGAGACGGTGTCTGTCGGGATAAACGTCCCTTCGGACCGTCTCGGCCGCAAAGACATCGTCAAGGTCGAAGGACGCGAACTGAGCCAATCTGAAGTGGACGTGCTCTCGCTCATCGCGCCGGCGGCGAGCATCAACATCGTCCGCGACTACGAAGTCGTCGAGAAGAACCGCGTCGTCCGCCCGGACGTCGTCTCCGGCATCATCTCGTGTCCGAACACGAACTGTATCACCAACGCCGACGAGCCGATCGACGCACGTTTTACCGTCCTCTCAGACGGTGTCAGGTGTGATTTCTGTGACACCATCCTCCGCGAAGACGAAGTCGCCGAAAACCTCGACGTGAACTAACTTCGCTTTGGAAGGGCCTGTCCGACCGCCCGAACGAGTACAAATTTTCACCGTGTCGACCGTTCATGTCGTAATCACTTTGTGCGCTCCACACGTACTGGTTCGTATGTCCAAGAAAGCGAAACTCGTCGTCGTTCTGGCTGTCGTTGCACTCCTCTACACCGTCATGTCCGGTGACGGTGAGTCGATAGAAGTCGAAATCGAAGAGTAACACTCCTCACTTTTTTCGGCCCACTCGGCCGAGTCTCGCCGACCAGTTTCGAGACTAGCGACCGCGCCAGCGTCCGGGAGCGAACGACTTACCCGAGGCCCACTCGAACGGAGAGGCATGTACGGGGTCGTCACACGCAACCAAGACGAAATCGACTGGCCCGAGTTCGACCGCGGGTTCTACGAAGTCAAAGACGTGACCGGTCGGGCGGCCGAACCGCTGTCGAACGCCGTCAACATGATATCCTGTTTCGGCGACAACGCCGCCGCGAACGAGAGTCCCGAACTCGTCCCCGTCGATGCCGAGGGCAACCTCGCCACCCGCGACCGGACGTACTTCGACTGGGCGTACATCTGCCCGACGAACGAGAAGTACAGGGACGGGCTCCTCGAAATCGTCGAAGATGCCGCCGCAGCGAACGGCGACGTTCGACTCGACGACGTGGGGTTCCCACGCGACGAGTACTGTCACTGTGACCGCTGTACACGACTCTTCGAAGAGTGGGCAGACGACAATGGGAGAGACACGGCGGACGACGACGCGTGGTTCGAGTGGCGCGCCGAGGTCATCTCCGACTTCGTCGCCGACGCCGCAGACCGAATCCCGGGACGCGTCTACCTCACGCTCTATCCCGACCCGTATCCCGGACATCTCTATCGGCGTGCTGGTCTCGATATCGAAGCGCTCTCGGAGTACGTCGACGAGTTCGTCGTCCCCCTCTACGACCTCGACTACGGGACGACCTACTGGCTCGAAACCATCGCGAGAGGGTTCGTCTCACTCCTCGAACCGTACGACGTGGAATTCTCTATCGAACTGTACGCTGTCGACGTGGAGGTAGACGCCCTCATCCACGCAATCGAAGTTGCCGACGAATACGCGAAAGACGTGTTGTTCGGCTACGACGCGAGCAACGCCGCCGCGACGCTCCGGCGGATGACCGCCGACGGCAAACAGGGAAAGACCTTCAGACCGGAAGACGCGACTCGCTGAGCGGCCTTTACCTGTTTATATCGCGCCAGAGAGATACGCGATAACGACGATGCCGAGGAAGAATATCAGCGTCGCGACCGCAAACAACCCGAACATGAGTCGTCGTTGTCCACTCGTCGATTGTCCCATGTCAACATAGCAGTTCTGCGGGTACTTATCGTAGTCGGCAGGGAGCACTGAGAAAAGAGACCGCGAGGTGTTCCTATGGAACGACGTACCCACCGTCGACGACCATCGGGTGGCCGGTGACGTACGACGCGTCGTCCGAACAGAGATAGACGACTGCGCTCGCGATCTCCTCGGGTTTTCCGAGTCGCCCGATCGGTTCGTCTTCGAGGAGCGCCGACCTGGCCTCCTCGTCACCACCGGTGAAGCGCTCTATCATCGGCGTCTCGATAACACCGGGGAGCACCGCGTTGACCCGGATGTTTTCGGTTGCGACTTCGAGGGCGGCGGACCGAGTGAGGCCGACGACGCCGTGTTTCGCCGCGTAGTAGTGCGAGAGGTTCGGTCCCCCAGTCATGGCAGCGACCGATGCCGTGTTGACGATTGCGCCGCCACCACGGTTCATGAGGCGTGGAATCTCGTATTTCATACTGAGGAACACGCCAGTGAGGTTGATGTCGATGACTCGCTGGAAGTCTTCGAGGTCCATCTCCGCGATGGAACCGACTTTGCCTTCGATGCCGGCGTTGTTGTGTGCGAAATCGAGGCCGCCGAACGCCGTCACCGTCTCGTCGACGAGACGTGCCACGTCAGATTCTTTCGAGACGTCCGCCTCGATGAACACTGCTTCACCACCGTTCTGTTCGATCTCGCTGACGACTTGTCTCCCAGCGTCTACCTGTACGTCTGAGACGACGACTTTCGCTCCTTCGTCTGCAAAGCGGAGTGCAGTCGACCGTCCAATACCCGATGAAGCGCCCGTAACGAGGGCGACTTTTCCGTCAATTCCGTTCATGAAGTCTCCGCGACCCAACTCTCGACGCACGAGCAGTCGGTGTCGCCCATGTCAATTCGTCGCACAGAGAAATAATCGCTTTTCAGGAATCGAAGACGCTCTGCAACGCCAACTAATTCGGTGACTCTCCTCGTTCACTCGAGTTCTTCTATCGGGTCCGTGTTGCCGAAGGTCGGTGTCGGTCCGTCGCCGGGGGCGGCCCATTCGACGGCGTTGTCGAGGACGGTCTGAACCTCCGGTTGCTCGTAGATGGGATACGTCTCGTGGCCCGGTCGGAAGTAGAAGATACGTCCTTTTCCACGCGTGTAACAACAGCCACTTCGGAACACTTCGCCGCCTTCGAACCACGACAGAAAGACGAGTTCGTCCGGTGCAGGGATGTCGAATCGCTCACCGTACATCTCGGCGTGGGGAACCTCGAACGACTCTGGGAGTCCGTCGGTGATTGGATGACCTGGTTCGACCGTCCAGAGACGTTCTTTCTCGCCGACTTCGCGCCACTTGAGTGAACACGAGGTCCCCATCAGACGTTTGAATGGCTTGGAGTAGTGACCCGAATGGAGGACGAGGAGGCCCATGCCCTCGTGGACTGCGTCGACGACTCGTTCGACCACGTCGTCGGCAACCTCGTCGTGAGCCTTGTGTCCCCACCAGACGAGCACGTCCGTCTCGTCGAGGACGGATTCGGTGAGGCCGTGTTCGGGTTCGTCCAGCGTTGCAGTACCCACGTCGTGGCCTCGTTCACCGAGCGCGTCGGCGATGACAGTGTGGATGCCATCCGGGTAGACTGCGGCGACTGCTTCGCTCTCGCGTTCGTGTCTGTACTCGTTCCAGACGGTGACGGTGACCATACGTCGCTGTCAGTGGGTGGCATCAAGTATGCACCGACCGCGACACGAAACGAGACGAGACGGGACGAGACGGGAAGACACCAGACGACACAAAACGCGCCGCTACTTTCCTTCGAAGTCGGGTTCTCGACGTTCCATGAACGACTCGACGCCTTCGGTGTGGTCGTCAGTCTCGAAGATGACGGCCTGTGCCGCCGCCTCGTGTTCGATTGCTCCCTCGATGGAACCGGCGGGGCGACGGAGGAGTCGCTTCGATGCAGTGAGGGCTTTCGTCGGGCCGCCAGCGATTCGGTCGGTCAGCGACGCGAGTTCGTCTTCAAAGTCGTCGTCGTCCGCGACGCGGTTCACGACACCCAGTTCGAGTGCTCGTTCTGGACCGAGGTGTTCGCCAGTGTAGACGAGTTCCATCGCCACGTTGCGGCCGACGAGTTGTGGGAGGAGATACGAGAGTCCCGAGTCGACGGCGAGGCCAACGCGACGGAATCCAAAGCCGATGTAGGCCTCTTCGTGAAGCAGTTGGAGGTCACAGGCGATGGCGAGTGCGCCCCCCGCACCGACTGCTGCACCGTCGATAGCCGCAATCGTCGGCAGGTCACACTCGTAGACGCGGCGAATGCAGTCTGCGGTATCGTGGACGACGTGGTCTACCGCGTCCGGAAGCGACAACGCACCGGCCTGTAACTCCAACATCGCGTTCACGTCGCCACCAGCACAGAATGCGCCGTCGTTGCCACGGAAGACGACACAGCGCGTCTCGTCGGGGAGCGAAGCGAGCGCTTCTCGGACGCCGGCGGTCACGTCCATCGTCAGCGCGTTTCGAACCTTGGGAGCGTCGAGCGTGACGGTCGCGACGCCCGCGTCGATATCGAGTTGTACAGAATCGGAGTCGAGTTCGACCTCGGCCATTTTCGACGCAGACGTGCAGAACCGTGAAAAACGTTTGGTCCGTGGAGAGTTGAACGACTCGCAGTAGCCCAGTTTCAGTCGAAGCGGTCGGAGACGTCGATACCGAGACCGGGTCCACTCGGAACGGACATCACACCGTCTCGGACCGGTGCTGGGTCGGCCGCGAGGTCGGTATCGAGCAAGGATGCGGTCGCGAGTCCGTGTGCGCGTTCTTCGGGGAGCGCGGCGGCGACGTGCAGTGCACCGAGGCGGGCGACGACGGCGTCGATGGTGGTCGTGACCACGACACCAACATCGGCGTCGCGTGCGCGTCTCGCGACCGAGAGCACGCTGTCGGGACCACCGAGTGCCATCGGTTTGCAGACGAGAACGTCCGCCGCGTTCGACGCGAGTGCCCTGCTGGGTGCCACAGCAGCGAGCGACTCGTCGAGTGCAATCGGGGTGTCGTGGAGTCGTCGAAGCACTGCGTGGCCGTCGAGTTCGTCTGCCGGGAGCGGTTGTTCGAGGTATTCGAGTTCGACCGATTCGACGGCGTCGAGGAACTGGTCGGCGGTCCAGCGATTCCACGCACCGTTCGCATCGGCACGCAGCGAGACGTCCGGACCGACGGCGTCGCGGACCGCCAGCATACGCGTTGCGTCAGTCGCTGCATCCTGCGCACCGACCTTCACTTTCAGACAGTCGAATCCGGAAGCGACGGCGTCTACTGCGGCCTCGACGGTCGATTCGACGTCCGCGTCACCGACTGTCGCGTTCACCGGAAGCGAGGTGTGTGACTCGGTGGCTAGGGAGGTTGCAAGCGACCGGTCTTCACTGCGGGCGCGAGCGTCGGCAACTGCGAGCGAGACGGCGTGTCTGGCCGCAGGTGTGTCGTCGAGGCTGCCATCGTCGAGGGCGGCTACCGGATCCGAAACCGATTCGAGAGCGGTGCGGCACGCGGTGAGCGATTCAGTCCACCCCGGAAGGGGTGTGGCCTCTCCGAATCCAGTCACACCATCGACTTCGACGGCGACGAGAATTCCATCACGCTGGCGAATGTCTCCCCTGGCAGTCCCGAGCGGTCGTCGTAGTCCGACGGTGAACTCGCGAAGGCGCATCACGCGAGAACCAGTCCGACCGAAAAGAGGACGGCGAACAGCGCGAGCAACTTCCCGGTGGCTTCCAGCGCCGGGTTGAGTTTCTCGCCTTTCGTCTCGGTCACGACAGTTCGGGCGATGCGTGCTGCGATTGGCATCGACAACACCGGCAAGAGGACGAACCACTCGAAGTCGAACTGCATCCACAGGACGACTGGAACCACGTAGGCCAACGCCAGCATGGCGACGTACTCACTACGAGCGAATCCGTAGCCGAATCGTACCGCGAGCGTTCGCTTCCCCGTCGTCGCGTCCTCTTCTTTGTCGCGGACGTTGTTCACGACGAGGATGTTCGTCGAGATGGCCGCGATTGGGAGACTGGCGAGAATCGCGACGAAGGGGACCGTTCCCGGTGGGACACCCATCGAGAGCGGTTCCGCGAGGATGCTCGCTGCCTGGACGTAGTACGTTCCGGTGACCGCGACGAGGCCGAAGAAGACGAAGACGAACAGGTCACCGAGTCCGTGGTAGCCGAGTGGATACGGCCCGCCCGTGTAGGCGATGCCCGAGGCGACAGAGAGCAGACCGATGACGAGGATGGGCACGCCGCCGACGTAGACGAGATAGGTTCCGAGGACGATTGCGATGGCGAACGTGAGGTACATCGCTCGCTTCACTGCTGCTGGCGGGATGAGACCACCCGCAGTGACACGCGTGAATCCTTCGCGGGCATCCGTATCTGCACCCTGGACTCCGTCGTAGTAGTCGTTCGCGAAGTTGGTCCCAATCTGAATCAAGAACGCCCCGATGAGTGCCGCGAGTGCGGGAAGCGGGGCGAAGACGCCTTCGTGGACCGCAAGCGCGGTTCCGACGAAGACTGGTGCGGCGGCGGCCGGGAGCGTCTGTGGCCGCGACGCCATCACCCACGCCTGCCTGCGAGAGATGTCCTGCGTACTCATTGCATTTTACTCAGGGGCCGGGGAGGGTCAAATTTTGCATTCCACGGCGTGGTTTGATGGGGCCCTCCAGAGGCGAACATCTATTAAATTGACAATTGAATATCAACTATGGCCCTCCTCGAATCAGTCACGTTCGCGCTCGGTGTCGCATCGGCGTCGATTATTTTGGGGACGCTTCTCGTCACCATCCTCGGTTCGTCGTGGCGGTTCTGGCCGCCGGGAGAGAAGACGTGGAAGTACCACCTTCACTGGATTTGCGTCGGCTTGTTCAATATCTCTCTCATCGGGACTGCTGTCTTCGAGTGGGGGACGTGGACTCTCCCGCGCCCATCGAGTTTCGTCGTTGGCGGCGTTCTCGCCGTCGTTGGGATTGCGATTTTCGCCACCAGTGAACGGTCGTTCGACCGGCACGAGACGATGGGACTCGCCGGCGACTTGCACACGTCTGGACTCTACGCTCGCTCGCGGAATCCACAGTACGTCGGCATGATTGTCGGTGTCGTCGGTTTCGCCGTTGTCGTCAACTCACTCTCGGTGACGATTCTTGCACTGTTGCACGTCGCGTGGGTCGCCTTGCTTCCGTTCGCGGAGGAGCCATGGTTACAGGACGAATATGGAGAAGAGTATCAGCGGTACAAACAGCAAGTCCCGCGGTTCGTGGGCGTGGAGACGTTTCGGTCGGAGTGAGAACCGCCGTCGAAATCTTCACCCAGTGAAACGTTTCGAGTGAGTGCGGAGTACAACCGACGTACAACCACACAAATGGTCCAAACTGGTCCATTGCGGACAGTACCTTACGTGTCTCCGTCAGCGTCCGCTGTGACGTAGACGCCGACGATATCCGTCTCCTCGACAGTCAGGGTCACTTCGTCGTCCTCCTTGGCAGGCTGGTCAGTCACGACAGTTACTGCCTCGATTGGATTTCGACGGATAAACGCCCAGATGAGGTCCACGATAGAAGGGTGACCACCCTTCCGGAGTACGAGTACGTAGTGCGACTCGGCTAACGCCTGGAGTTCAGGGTCAAGTTCGTGTTCGTCCAGTTCGTCGGGTGGAATGACGTGCAGGACGTCGCCATGAATCGTCTCGGTCATGGTCACAAGTTGCGGGCGAACGGAAAGAAGGGTGTGCTCTCGAACGGACGCAGCGAACGTCCAGATTACCTCAAAGGTCTCCGACTCTGTACCGCACCGAGCGAACACAGTGAGCGAGGTGCGGCTTTTTCCCTCCAGGTTTTTGGAGGGGTTCGAGCGCCGCAACGCGGCGCGAGGACCCCTCGAAAAAGGTGGGCTAGTAGTGCCAGGGGTAGTCTCTGAACGCCGGTTGCCGCTTCTCCAAGAACGCGTCACGGCCCTCCTGCGCTTCTTCGGTCATGTACGCGAGTCGGGTGGCCTCACCTGCAAAGACCTGCTGGCCGACCATGCCGTCGTCGGTCATGTTGAAGGCGTACTTGAGCATCCGCATCGCCGTCGGCGACTTCTTCGTCATCTCGTCGGCCCACTCCAGAGCGACGTCTTCTAACTCGTCGTGCGGGATTGCCTCGTTCGCCATGCCCATGTCCACCGCTTCCTCGGCAGAGTAGGTCTTGCCCATGAAGAACACCTCACGGGCCTTCTTTTGGCCGACCTGTTTGGCGAGATACGCCGACCCAAAACCGCCGTCGAAGGAGGCCACGTCGGGGTCGGTCTGGAGGAACTTCGCGTGTTCCTCGGAGGCGAGCGTCATGTCGCAGACGACGTGGAGGGAGTGCCCACCGCCGACGGCCCATCCGGGGACGACGGCGACGACTGGTTTGGGCATGAAACGGATGAGTCGCTGGACTTCGAGGATGTGCAGTCGGCCGGCTTTTGCCTCGCGGACCAGCGGGTCGTCAGAGACGTCTGCCCTGTCGTCGTCGCGGTACTCGTAGCCTGAACCACCGCGAACGGACTGGTCGCCGCCGGAACAGAACGCCCACCCACCGTCTTTCTCAGACGGGCCGTTGCCAGTCAGGAGGACACACCCGATGTCCGCTCGTTTTCGGGCGTGGTCGAGTGCCGCGTACAGTTCGTCGACCGTTCCCGGCCGGAAGGCGTTTCGAACCTCCGGACGGTCGAAGGCGATGCGCACTGCCGGCACGTCGACGGCGCGGTGGTAGGTGATATCGTCGAACTCGTCGGACCCCTCGACCGGTTCCCAGCGGTCGGGGTCGAAAATCTCCGAGACCATACCCAGAGGCGGCGCGGGCGGCGCAAAAAGATTCGCTTGCGTCGTCGCTGGGGAACGGTTCCCTGTTCTCGTTCTTCTTACCGAATTGCGCTGGCGTTCCCGACCCAACGTATACTAACGAAGACGGCGATAGTTCTACGAGATGTCCTCGGTTTCGGCTCTCCTCGTTCGGTTCGCCCACGTCGGCGGAATGGCGATACTCCTCGGTGGCGCACTCTTCGTGTGGAACGCCTTCCGAACCGGCGGTGTTGGCTACGACAGCATTCGGTTTGCGACCCACTACGAGTGGGTCTTCTGGGGGACGATGGCAGTGATGCTCGTCACCGGCGTCGGGAACATGGGAGAACTCGGCGCACCGGGACCGACGACCCGGTGGGGGTCTGTGCTGACGGTGAAACTCGCTGTCGTGGCGATATTCGTCGTCGTGTCGTTCGTCCGAACGCTAGTCATCTACACGACGCGGCGGCGAGGTGCGAGCGCCATCGACGAGACCAGACTGAGTCAGTTCTATTTGGTGACCTGGGTTCTCGTCGGTCTCATCGTCGCACTCGCGGAGGTGCTCGCACATGGCTAGCGTGAAGACACTCGAAGTGTGGGCAGTGTCGGTGTTCAACGTCGTCGTGTTCGGATTAGCCGGCGTCATCGCGGGGCACGCGACTGGGCAGATGGCCGGGTTGCTTCGCGGACTCAGCACGCTCGAAGGCGTGTTGCTATTCGCCTATCTGACTGCCCTCACGCTCGGTGCAACCCGGTGGGCGTTTTCAGCGGGTGGTCTCGAGCGAATCCTAGAGGGGGAACTATCCTCACTGGTCGTTCGTGGCGCACTCGCGGGGGGACTCATCGGGGCAGGCTTTCTGATAGGGGTGTTGCTCGCAGGGTCGCTCGTTCGGTTCGTCCTCGAACCGGTGTCGCTTCCGGGGCTACAGATTCTCCCCTTCCTGCTCATCGTCATCATAGGTGGGGGGGTTGCTGCGGTCGTTGGAGGTCTCGTTGGGATCGTGTTCGTGCTCATCGACGTGCTCCTCTACCGAGTGTCGATGTACTTCGTGTCACGCAGGCCAACGTACCCCGGAGAGTAGTAAGCGCGTTCTCGCCACCTCCAGCCACGTTCACTCGCTTCTGGCAGTGGCCACCACAGGGCCAGCAGGACTCGTCACCCACGACGCGATGGCGACGAGAATCGCGGCGCAGATACCGACGAGAAAGGCCGTCGAACCGACGACAGACCCGTACGTGACGAGACCAGCGGCGACGAATGCGGTTGTGAGCGTTCGACGACGACCCATCGACTCTGGGTAGCCGTTCACGCGGAAGCGAGCGATTCCCCACACGGCGACTGCGAGAAGTGGTGCGAGTCCAAAGACGAGTAGCGGTCGCCGAGTGGCGAACCACAGACCAGCAAATACGACGACGCCGACGACGAGTCCGAGTGTACCTCGACGCCCGAGAACTGGAGGGTAGCCACGTTCGACGAGATCCGAGAGGACAAGCACGCCGAGTGCGACAGTCGCGCCGCCGAAGATACCGGTCATCGGTTCGAGCGCGACGACAACTCCGTAGGCGAACACCGCGAGGCCTGCGAATGCGGCGACGAAGGAGGAGTTCAACCCGTAGTAGAACCGTAATTTGGAGAGCATACTCCCACCAACAGAGCAATCCAAAAAAGTCAGTCGATTAACTGTTCGACGACACGCTCTCGAATGTCGTCGCGGACGCGGTGCGAGGACTCGGCATCGGTGCGGACTTCGATGACGTCTGTGCCGTCGGACGCAATCGAGTCGGCGTACACGTCGCGGAATTCGCTCATCTCGACGGACGAAAACGAGAGGTCGTAGAGCGCTTCGGTGGCGGCGAAGTCGAGGCCGTGGGGCGTCTTGAACTGCGCCGTGAACGGCGGTTCGAACTCCTCGATTGGGAGCATGTGGAAGATGCCGCCGCCGTCGTTGTTGACGAGGACGATGGTCGCATCCACTCCGAATCGACCGAGTGCGAGGAGGCCGTTCATGTCGTGGTAGTACGCGAGGTCACCAGTCAGGAGCGTCAGGTGCTCGGTCGATGCGGATCCGGCACCGAGCGCCGACGAGACGATGCCGTCGATTCCTGATGCGCCCCGGTTTCCGAGGACGGTGCGCGCTCTGGTCGATGGCCGGCCGAATCGGTCGAGTTCGCGGACTGGCATCGAGTTCGAGACGAAGAGCGTCGACGGCTCGGGTGCGAGTTCGGCGACGTCGGCAGCGAGTCGGCCCTCGAACGCGTCAGTCTCTGCGTCGACAGCGTTCCAGTGAGTCTCCTCTGCGTCCGTCCACAGCTGGTTCCACTCGGTGTCGGGCCGGTTACGAATGAGTTGCGAGAGACGCCACGCGAGCACTGATGGTTCGGCCTCGACGAGGTTTGTCGCGGTGAACTCTGCTTCGCGCCACTGTCCAGTTGGGTCGACGAGATACTGACTGGCGTCGGTTCGCGCGAGATATTTTCGAAGCGGTTTGGAGGTGGGCGCGGCACCGATGCGGACGACCACGTCCGGGTCCGGCCAGTGTTCGGTGACGCGTTCGTCGAGATAGCCGTCGTAGCCACCGAGGACAGTCGTCGTCCGAGTGTGACCCCCGAATCGAAGGCCCGAAAGTGGGTCGGCGACGATTGGAAAGCCAGTCGCGTGCGCGAAGGCGGCGACTGCTTCAGTGTTGAGTCCCGGTGGGTCGGCGGGTCCCGCGACGATGAGACCGCGGTCGACGCTGAGTTCGTCTGCGAGTTTGTGGAGGTGGTCTTCGGACGGTTCAGGGACGCCGTCAGTAGTGCGGACGTACGGGGTGCTCCCCTCGCGCCCATCACGTGCGACAGCGTCGAGGTCGGCAGGCACGTCGCCCTCGACGTGCGTCGGTTCGAGCGGTTTGCGGAAGGGGAAGTTGAGGTGGACTGGCCCCGCGTCGACGCCCGTCGCTTCAGAGACGGCGCGTGCTGCAGTGGTCCGGAGACTCCGGAGTTTTCGGTCTGTCGCCTCCGGTTCGGGCATGTCTTTGTACCAACGGACGGCGTCGCCGTAGAGTTTCTCCTGGTCGATAGTCTGGTTGGCACCGCTGTCTCGAATCTCCGGCGGGCGGTCGGCGGTGAGAACGAGCATCGGAACGCGTCCCTGTGATGCTTCGATGACCGCGGGGTGGAAATTCGCCGCTGCAGTCCCCGACGTGCAGACGATTGGCGTCACAGTCCCTGTCCGACGAGCACGCCCGAGCGCGAAGTACGCCATCGACCGTTCGTCGAGATGCGAGAACGTCTCGATGTCGTCGTGGCAGTCGAACGCCTCAGTCAGTGGCGTCGAGCGACTGCCGGGTGCGATGCACACCGCGTTGATGTCGGTGCGTGCCAGTTCGTCAACGAAGGTTCGTGCCCAGAGGGTGTTGCGATTCGGGTGTGTCATCTCGGATCGTCTCAGGTCGTCGTGAGTGTCGAATCTCGGACGCGGGAGTCGTGGCCAAACAGGTGGTCAGTCGTCGCGTTCGAGTTCGTCGAGGATTGGTCGGTACTTCAGTTGCACTTCGTCCCACTCCGCGTCGGGGTCGGAGTCGGCGACGAGTCCGACGCCCGCAAAGAGCGTCGCCATCGTTCCTTCGACGGTTGCAGAGCGTATCGCCACTGCAAAACTGCCGTCGCCATCGGCGTCGAACCATCCGACTGGTGCGGCGTACCACCCTCGGTCGAACGGTTCGGTGTCGCGAATAACGTCGAGCGCAGATTTCGGCGGCAGGCCACCGACTGCGGGTGTGGGGTGTAACGCGTCCACGAGCGAGAGGACGTGTTCGTCGTGTTCGAGCGTCGCGTGGATCGGCGTCCAGAGGTGCTGGACGGTGGCGAGTTTTCGGATGCCACGGTCACCGACCCGAATCTCGGCCGAAAGCGGGTCGAGTTGCTCGCGAATCGTCTCCGCGACGAGTTCGTGTTCGTGGTTGTCTTTCTCACTCGCGAGGAGTTCGTCTGCCAACCACTCGTCTTCGTCGGTCGTGTCGCCACGACCGGTGGTTCCGGCGAGCGCGCCGGTCGAGACTTCTCTCCCGCGAAGCGAGACGAGGCGCTCCGGCGTCGCACCGAGGAAACTCGCCCCCATCTCTGGTTCGACGAGGAAGCGGTGGCAGTCGGGATACGTCTCCCCGAGTCGAGCGAGCAAGTCCGGCACCGACACCTGGTGGTCGAGTTCGACTTCCAACGCCTGTGCGAGGACGACTTTCCGCAACTCACCCGACCGAATCCGTGAGACCGCCGTCTCGACGCTCTCGCGCCACGAATCCATCGAGGTGGTCCGGTGCCGTTTCGAGACGCCCGGTGGCCCTTCGGGTGGCTTTTCCTCGAGGTCGACGAGCATCTGCTCGACGGCAGTGAGTCGCGCTTCGACGGTTTCGGTGCTGGTGTTTGCTGCGGTAACAGTCACCCACGCTTCGTCGTCGTCGAAGACGAGTTGCACTTCGGGAACGACGAAGCGCGCCGCTGGGAAGTCGGCCCACGGGTCGCGACCGGTCGCCTCCTCGTGAAAGGCAATCCCGCCATAGAATCTCGGCCGCGCGACGGTCGGGCCTTCGAAGTCTGCACTCTCGAGGATTGCTGACGCCGATTTGCGGACCGTGCTCAACCGGTCAGGTCCGTCAGCCTCGACGGTGACGGCCGAACCTCCTCCAACGACAGTTGGTTCGTCGGGTGCGGTCCAGAGCGTTCGCGGGCGGCGTACCGCCGCGAGAGACGCCGTGACCGGCGGCGAAGAGAGTCGGACCGACCTACTGACGAGGTGTGTGGCGACCTCGTCTGTCCGCAACGGTTCCATCGATGGACGGTCAGGACCGGGGACGCTTGAAACTCTCCCTTCTGTTCTCGTATTCATTGTGACAGAAAACCGACTACTGGCGACGATGTTATACATCGTTCGACAGATTCGATGGATTCGAAACTGGGAACCACCGCCACAGAGTGGGTGGTCAAACAGCTTTAACAACGAACTCTCGGTAGCCCTACCCAAGTGAACAGATGACACACGCTGCTGACCCATACAACCTGCGACGGTTCGTCGAGGCACAGGACCCTGTCATAGAAACCGTCAAGCGAGAACTGCGGGCGGGTCGCAAGCGCACCCACTGGATGTGGTACGTGTTTCCACAGATGGAGGGACTCGGTCGCAGTCAGATGGCGCAGCGCTACGCGATCTCGTCGCGAGATGAGGCCGAAGCCTATCTGGCGCACCCGGTACTCGGCCCGCGACTGCGAGAGTGTACGGCACTCGTGAACTCCGTTGAGGGGCGCTCTGCGAACGACATATTCGGCTCGCCTGACGACCTGAAGTTTCGTTCGTCAATGACGCTCTTCGATGCAGTCTCTGCCGACCCGACGCCGTTCAGAACGGCCCTCGAACGATACTACAGCGACGAACCGGACCCGAAAACGAGAGAGCTGCTCGAAGACGCGTGAGAGTGCGATAACAAGCAGCGACGTTCTCTAACTGTACCGCTCTTCGGTTCCCACCTTTTTGCGAGTCTCACTCCGTTCGACTCGCAAAAATCTGGACCAAAAACACCACTAGCCCACCTCAGTCTACCGATATCCCACTCTAACTGTACCGCTCTTCGTTCCACGGATTCGCCGTGTTCGAATAGCCGCGTTTCTCCCAGTACCCGCGTTCGGGTTCCGTCAGGAACTCGACGCCGGTGACCCACTTCGCACCTTTGTACGCGTATTTGTGGGGGGTGACGACGCGGAGGGGGCCGCCATGGTCTGCCGGTAAGTCGTTTCCACCGTAGCCCCAGACGAACATCACTTCCTCCCGCATGCACGCGTCGAGAGGGAGGTTCGTCGTGTATCCGTCCAGTGAGTGAAACATCACGTGGACTGCGTCGTCGGTGACGCCCGCTTCCTCGGCGAGCGTCGGGAACGTGACGCCTTCGAACTCGCAGTCGAACTTGCTCCATCCAGTGACACAGTGGAAGTCCTGTCGCTGTATCTCGGACGGGAGGGATCGAAACTCGTCGAACGAGAGGTCGAGTGGGTTCTCGACGGCACCCCACGCCTCGAACGACCACGTCTCGGGGTCCCACGACGGCGTGCCACTCTTCGAAAGGACCGGAAATCGCTGCGTCTCGCGCTGTCCCGGTGGCAACCGTTCGCCACCGAACTCCTCGTAGAGGTGTGTCACGTCCTTCGTCATAGTCGATTCTTTGCCCGGACGCACCTATCTGTACCGACTTCGGAACCACATAATACCAGTTTCGACAACAACCTCCTTCGGATAACAAACTGATGTTCACATATCCTAAGGTGAATTTCGATATTTACGATTGGTACCCCGGTAGAGTTATATACGGCCCTTCCAAAGCGTCGGACGTTCAGATGCCAAAAGTAGAGATTACTGTCCCAGAACACCTGGAGATGCAGATCATCCAGCTCGTCGAACAAGGAGAGTTTGTCAACCGCGACGAGGCAATTGAAGACCTGCTTTCGACAGGGATCCGCGCGTACAAGACGAGCGGTCCAATCTCCGACGAGGACCGTGCATTCGAAGACGACGGGATGATGGGCCACGAAGACGAGTACGTCTTCTGAGCCAGATTGACAGAATCACCCAATAACTCTTAAAACATCCTCGCACCTAACGCACTCTCATGCACAAGGATGAACTGCTGGAACTGCACGAACAGATGGTCATCATCAAAGACCACTTTTCCGCTCGTGAACACGTCGACTCCGGGCTCTTCGAGCCGTACGAAGAACTCGGCGTCGACCCGTCTCACGTCCACAAATCCAAGAGCGAACACAAGCACGCAGTCTTCGTCCTCGGCAACGCCCTCGCTACCGCGATGAGCGAAGACGAGTTCTCCAGTGCCGGCCGCGTCGGCAAGCGGATGGAAGAACTGGCAGAAGACGCAGAAGGCAAAATTTAACCGCGGGCTGTGCTCGCACGTCCGACGACGTGAGCGCTCGGCTCACCACACGAAGTGTTGCACGATACCACTCCCCACGCAGTTCTCCACGGGTTTCTTTATCACCCGTTCGCACGACACAGGTAGCCAATGCTAGAGATTCCCGGCTGGATTCCCTTCCACCGGCTCGCCGTCGTCGTCGCGATTCTGGTCGCCCTCGTCACACTCTCTCTCGCCGACCGACCGAGCCGACTCATGGCTTCGCTTCGACGACGGTTTCTCTTCGGCCTCCCGCTCGGGACGTTCGTCAGCGTCGCGAGCGTCCTCGTCGTCTATCTCTTCGTCCAGGGTGGGATTTCGTCGTGGTACCGCCCACTCGTCATCCCGTTCCGAGCGTGGTCGTACTTCTATCCGCTCGGGATGGTCACTGCGGCGTTCGCCCACTCCAGCGCGGGCCATCTCGTCGGCAACCTCGTCGGGACGCTCACGTTAGCACCGATAGCTGAGTACGCGTGGGGCCACTATCCGACGCGCCGTGGGTCCACGTCGTTCGGGTCGTTCTGGGAGAATCCGTACGCCCGCGCGCTCGTCATCTTCCCGGCGGGCGTCTTGGGTGTCGGCTTGCTCTCGTCGTTCTTCGCACTCGGGCCCGTCATCGGCTTCTCGGGTGTCGTCTTCGCGTTCGCAGGGTTCGCCCTCGTAACGCGCCCCCTGACGACGGTGCTCGCGTTCGTCTCCGGTCGCGTTCTCAGCCTCGTCTACAACGCGCTCCAGAGTCCAGAAATCGTCGCCACCGCTCGACCCGTCTACTCGACGCCGTGGTGGGCGCAAATCGCGATTCAGGGACACGCGATCGGGCTTCTCTTCGGTGTCATCCTCGGCGTGTGGGTCGTCCACCACCGAGAGAGCGAACGCCCCAGTGCGCTCCGGTCGTTCGCCGGTGTCCTCCTCTTTGCCATCAGCGAGTCGCTGTGGGCAGTCTACTGGTTCCGTGGGGGAGAGACGTTCGTCCTCTTTCAGGCCGTCGGATTTGCGCTCGTCGTCGGACTCGCGCTCGTCGTCGCGCTCACCGTCTCCGCCTCGAATAAACCGCTTCGCGAACACGCGCCGACAGGGTCGCTCTTTTCGGCACGACGATGGCAGGTCGGTGTAGCCGTCCTGCTCGTCGCAACTGCCGCGTTGACTGGGCCGGCGATTCCGTACAATCTGTTTACCGTCGCTGACGACGACCTCCCCGGCGAACCTGTCACGGTCAGAGATTACGATGTGACCTACGCCGAAGACGTTCCGAACGGCCTCACAGCGGCGTTCGACATCGAACTGTTCGGTGAGTCGACGACGACGAACACCTCGGGTGTCATCGTCAAGAGCACACAGCGTGGGATATGGACGACTGCTATCTCCACCGGTCGGTTAGCGTTCGACGGCGAATCCTCGGTCCGAGTCGGAGGAATCGGCTGGCAAGAAGAGGTCACCGCGGTCCGCGACGGGTTCGTCGTCGCTGGAGCCGGAGAATCCGCGTATCGCGTCTTCCTCGTGTCCAACGGGACGGCGTCGCTCGCGTTCACGACTGACCCGATTCAGGCCGAACCGGTCGTCGCCGGGCGTAACATCTCTGTGGTTCCGACAGCGGCGGGGTACGACCTCGCCGTCACGTCGGAGAACAGGACCGTCAGAGGGCCGATGCCGACACAGAACGTAAGCACCACGCTCGACGGCGTTCGGTTCGTCAGGCAAGACGAATTCGTCTACGCTGAGTACGAGAACACACGCGTTCGAGTCGCCCGAGAAGAGATGTACGAGTAAGGCAATCGAGGATACGAGGCGGCCGTTCGAGTCCGGTGTCTACCACTCGATTCGGAACACTTCGGCGTCCAGTTCTTTTCTGTCCGCATCGTGGAAGTCGAACTGGCGTTCGAGGTCGAACGTCGCTCTGAAGGCGTCGGTCAGGGCTCCCCCCTCGTCGGCGACGAACGCTTCGACGAACTCCTTGCTTCCTTCGTTGTGGACGGAGTACGACACGTCCGCAATGGTAGCGACCGATTCGAGGAAGGCACGGTCTGCGTGTTCGTTCCCCCGCTGCGCACCGAATGGGGGGTTCATGAGGACCGTCACAGAGTGGTCGCCAGAGAGACACAGTGGAAGCCGAGTGGCGTCACCTCGAACCCAGTGGATGGGAGCGCTCGCGCCGACGCGTTTTGCGTTGTCAGCAGCAGTCTGTAACGCGGCAGCGTCGAGTTCGACGCCGACGACCTGCGCCGGCGACCTGAGCGCAGCACCGAGGGCGAGCATCCCGGTTCCAGTGCCAAGGTCGACGACCGTCCTGTCCTCGATATCGCCACGGAGGTCCGCGAGATGGACGATGTGCGCAGCGAGGCCCGGCGGGGTCGGGTACTGTTCGAGGCTAACCTTCGGATTCTCGAAGCCAGCGACCACCGCCAACTGTGTCTCCAGTGCGGCTTTGGTAGCCATCAGGCGTCGATGTGACCGCGGGCCTCAAAAGCGACACCCTCGCGGTGGGCGCGCTCTTCGAGGGCCGCGAGTGACGATTCGACGTCGGCCGGTCGACAGCACTCGACGACGTCGATGGCGATTCGGCCAACACCGAGGAACGACGCGGCGCGGACGTACTCACGGAGACGGTCGGACTCCGACTGGACGGCCAGCGGGTCGTCTTCACAGAAATCTGCTTCGACGGCGAGTTCTGCGGGCAGGTAGCCCTCGTCTGCGAGTCCACTCTTTAGCTCGCGCAGGTGGCTGGGGGCGGTCGAGTGTAAACTCGACGCGTCGAGGACGATAGGGGTCAGGTCGGCCGTCCGACACGCATCGAGGGCGGTTTCGACGGGCGTGGATTCGAGTGTGCTCATGATGCCCATACATTTCCTTTGGTTATACATATAACTTTGTAAATGCGTAGAAGTAATACATCAGTGTGTGAGAATATCTCGAAAACGCCACATTCAGTAGTTTCAACCGGCCTAGAGACTAATTACGGCCGATGTCCAACTGTGTGTGGGGGTCACACGCTTTAGCCCCCTCCCCCTGACAGTGAGGTGGAGTCGCAGACGCTCAGCGGCGTCGGTTCCGATTTGTCCGCCGCGAAAATTCGTTTTCTCGCCGAACCACCTAGTCGTACGTGTACGACAGGACGACATCACCCGTCGCGTTCCGTACCGTCACCGTGTCGCCACCGTTGTTCCAGACGGCGGACGAACGGCCCCAGTAGCGTTCGTTGGCCGAATCCGTTCCCGTTCCAGTGTAGAGTGTGAGCGTCCCGCCGGCAGGGAGTTCGGTTCCGTCGGCGAAGGTGTACGTCGCTCCGGCCGCATCAGCAATCGTCCATCCCGACAGGTCGAGTTGCTCGTCACCGTCGTTTCGGAGCGTCACGTACTCTTCGTCGAGGTTGTCGTTGTCGTTGCCCGGTGCGTCGGCGACGACAGAGACAGAGAGCCCATCGGCTGTGGCGTCCGACCCACCAACTGCACCTCCTTCTGTCGCACACGACCACAGGCCCACCCCACGCTCGCGTGCGTCTCGCTCTGCGCGTTCGTAGCGCTCTCGCTCTTCGAGTGGACTGTCGTAGAACCGGGCGTGTCCTTCGGTGAGCAGTTCGTAGTTGAACTCGGCTCCGTCGACGACGACGTACGCGAGCAGCCGGCCATAGTAGCCTCGTTCACCCGCCTTCTCGTCGAATCGAAGTTCGACCGTCTTTCCGGTGAGTCTCGTCTTCGCAAACTCGCTCGCGTCGTCCCCCGCTTCGCGGAGACACAGCCGTCCCGCTTCGGTGTCGGGGACGCCTTCGAATTCGTCTGGCGTGTTCTCACCGTAGACTTCGGGAGTATCGACACCGAGGAGTCGAACTGTCTCGCGCGCGCCATCGGGCATGACGACTTTCACCGTATCGCCATCGACGACCTCGACGACCTCGACCGTGACGTCCCCGGACGAGTTTCCTGCGGGAGCTGTCGCCGGTGTGATAGTCGGAGAATCGGGAGGCGAGAGTGTCGAGTCTGACACCACGTCACCGCTCCCGAGACACCCCGCACAGACGGCGAGAAATACGATGACGAGTGTCGTGGTACCACCTCTGACCATTCGATTAACCGTTAGTCAGGGAACCCTATAAGTAGGAGAGTCGGATACATCGGTTTTCGAGGAACCAAAATCGATAGACTGCAGTCTCTATCATAACTTTGACAAAAAGGTTTAAATTCACTCTCCACCAGAAACCTTTTAATGGAACGTCCGAGCCGGCAGCGTCAACGAGAGGAGGCAACGGCACAAGAGGACGAGCGACTCAACTGCCCGGAGTGTGGGTCCGACCAGATCGTCACAGACGCAGACCAGGGGGAGTTGGTCTGTGACGACTGTGGTCTCGTCCTGGACGAGCGACAGATCGACCGAGGGCCAGAGTGGCGTGCGTTCAACCACTCGGAACGCCAGTCGAAGTCGCGCGTCGGTGCACCTATCACAGAAACGATGCACGACCGAGGTCTGACGACGACCATCGACTGGAAGGACAAAGACGCCTACGGTCGGTCGCTCTCGTCAGAGAAACGGTCACAGATGCACCGCCTTCGCAAGTGGCAAGAGCGTATTCGAACGAAAGACGCCGGCGAGCGCAACCTCCAGTTCGCACTGAGTGAAATCGACCGCATGGCGTCCGCACTCGGTGTCCCACGGTCCGTCCGCGAAGTCGCCTCCGTCATCTATCGTCGCGCACTCAACGAAGACCTGATTCGTGGGCGCTCTATCGAGGGCGTCGCCACATCTGCCCTCTATGCCGCCTGCCGGCAGGAAGGTATCCCACGCTCGCTCGACGAAGTTGCTGAAGTTTCTCGCGTCCCGCAAAAGGAAATCGGTCGGACGTACCGCTACATCTCGCAGGAACTCGGACTCGAACTCAAGCCCGTCGACCCCAAACAGTTCGTTCCTCGGTTCGCGTCCGCGCTCGACCTCTCCGAAGAAGTACAGGCGAAAGCGACGGAAATCATCGACGTCTCCGCCGAGCAGGGCCTCCTTTCGGGCAAGTCGCCCACAGGATTCGCTGCCGCAGCAATCTACGCTGCATCACTGCTCTGTAACGAGAAGAAGACGCAGCGCGAAGTTGCAGACGTCGCACAGGTGACCGAAGTCACCATCCGGAACCGCTACCAAGAACAGATCGAAGCGATGGGCTTCCGCTAAGTCCAGAAATCCCGCTTAGCTTTTCACGAACACGACGATTGGCCGCCCCCAGAGGGCGGTATCGTACTCGTGGGCGACGTAGCCATCGAGAACTGGTGCGAGTGCCGACCGTTCTTCAGCAGGTGCGATAACGACGGGTGCCACGTTCGTTCGCTCTCTGAGTTCTGCCGGCGTCGTCGCACCCGTGGTCTCTGCACCGGTTCGGTGGACGTACCAGTCCATCGGCAGTCGTTCTCCCCACTTCTCTGGAACCGGTGGGAAGTCTGCTTCACCGTCGGCGATGTACATCGAACTTCCGTAGTAGAGGACGTCTGGGCTCTCGTCGCCAGTTGGACCGACCCAAGTCGAGAGGTTGTCGCGGAACCCGGTGAACTCGTGAGATGGTTGTGCGTAATGGGCGAGTTCTGAATCCCGGTCACTCGGCGCGTAGACTTCTCCCGTCGCGACAGCGCCAGTCTGTGCGACGAGCGCGAGAAGAACGAGTGCGACCGCTGCAACACGGGGGGCGTCACCGGCGTCGAGTGCGCGTCGCCCCCACCGGAAGAGTGCCGCGAGGCCGACGGCCGCAGGAATTGCGAGGGGGACCACAGCGTAGACGCCAAGCCACGTCGCCGAAACTTCCGTGAACATCGGGACAAATATCACGGACGCTCCAGCCCAGTACGTCGCGGCAGCGACCACGGTCCTCGGCCCACCAGCGGTGTAACGGTCGACGACGAAGGCGGCGACTGCGAGGAGTGTCACCGGCAAGGCGGCGAGCACGAGTGTCTCGCCGAAGTCCGCGAGGTAGGGGAGATATTCGTGTGTCCCATCCGGATAGCGGTTCGTGACGCGGACACCGATGAACTTGCGGACCGACCAGAACAGCGCGACGTTGAGCGCGCCGAGAATCTTCCCTGGCGTGTAGATGCCGACGTTGTCGGTCACACCCGCCCGGGGTGCGAACAAGAAGACGTAGAGGCCGACGAAGACGAGAAGGGCCCGTGCCGCGGGTGTCGATGTTCCACGGAGTCGCGTCGCAAACTCACGGAGTCGCGTCGTCGCGGGACGGGACGACCGGACGAGTGCAGCGTGGTCGAACACGAGAAGACCAGCGAGCGCGAGGCAGCCGAGTGCGACGACACTGAGGCCAGACGAGGCGACTGCGAGTGCCACTGCGGCGGCGAGGCCGTAGGCGTTTCGCCGACTGCCACCGTCGAGTAATCTGAGGGCGAATCCGAAGGCAGCGAGCGTGAACGCGATGGCGAAGATGTCACCTCGGGCGAATCGCCCGTAGTAGACGAGAAGCGGGTTCAGCGCGAGGATGGCGGCGAAGGCGACAGTTTCGTCGTCGTCGAGGCGAGACCGAAAGAGAAGCGCGACGAGCGGAAGGCCGGCACCGACGAGTGCGACAGGAACCCGAAGGGCGAAATCAGACGGTCCAAAGAGCGAGAGCGAGGTCCGTGTGAGGATATAGACGAGTGGCCCGCCGGCAACCGGTCGGTAGGTCAGGTAGCCCGTTTCGAGATAGCGAAGGCTCCAGTACCCGACGCGGGCCTCGTCCCAGTGGACGGGACGAGCGCCAAGACCAACGAGGCGGACGGCGAGTGCGACGAGCGCGAGTGCACCCACGGCGAGGGCCACCCGGTCGAAGCGCACCTCGGCGCGAGAGGGTATCATGAGGTGACGTGACGCGCCGTACGAAAGAAAGGTTACGACTCGCAGTCCAGACGACGAGTCGAGTACGGTGGCTTCGAAAGCGTCATGCGCGCCGACCGGTAGCACTGGAATATGACGCTCATCGACTCGCTCCCACCACGACCACTCGAACCGCAGGAGCTCACGTCGCTGAATCGTTCGGACGCGTTCGAACTCGTCGTCGCCGTCGAGAGCGACGGCCCAGCTCGCGGCGTCCTCGTTGCGACAGCGGCGTGGGTCAAGGGAGTCGCCTACGACGAGGCGTCAGGCTGGTCCCTCGTCGAGACGGTCGAACTCTCGGACGAACTTCCCCGGATAGAGGGGCTTCAGGCGTGCGAGGCGGCGGTTCTGTCCTTCCAAGATTCCGAGAACGAAGCCTAGAATTAACTCCGTTCCGCACTACGTATAATTCGTCATGTACAGCGAAATCCTCGTTCCCACCGACGGGAGTAAAGCCGCCGAACGGGCTATCGACCACGCCCTCGATATCGCCAAAACCTACGGTGCACGGGTTCACGCGCTGTACGTCGTCGACACGAGTATCTACACCTCACTCGACGCTGGCGCGGACGTCGTCATCGACGCCCTCGAACGCGAGGGTGACGTGGCGACCAAGCACGTCCGAGCGGCTGCCGAGGAAGCGGGCGTCGAAGTCGTATCTGAAGTCGTCACAGGAACGGCGTATCGCTCGATTCACGACTACATCGACTCCCACGACATCGACCTCGTCGTCATGGGTACCCACGGACGGACGGGACTGAGCCACTATCTGCTCGGGAGCGTGACCGAACGCGTCGTTCGAACCTGCCCGGTTCCGGTACTGACGGTCCGCATGAGTGACGAGGAAGCAGAATCGGCGGCCTCGTCGGACGATGCAGCATCGACGGGCGACGCCAACGAATCTGCGTAATCCGTCCACAGGAAGGCGACAAAAGTCCGGTGGGTGCGACTGTTTGATAAACAGTTTTGGTGTGGTCGCTCATACCCCGCGGTATGACTGACTACACCGTCGAGTTCGTCGGTACGGGTGAGACCATCACGGTTTCCGACAAACAGACGATTCTCAAAGCCTGCATCGAGGAAGGTATCGCACAGGAGTACTCCTGCCGCGTCGGCATGTGTCTCGCCTGTTCTGCGGAGATTCTCGAAGGCGAAGTTACCCAACCGGCCGCCCGTGGACTGACCGAAGAAGAAGCCGAAAACTACGCGCTGACCTGCATGGCGCGCCCGCAGAGCGACCTCAAACTCGAACGCGGTATCTACCCACCGAGCATCGAAGACGACGTCGCTGCCGCCGCTCCCGCCGCAGACGACGACTAACGACGGAGGAGTCTGACGCGGACCTCCCGCGTCACCTCGTATTCTCTCTCACAAGTGGCGAGTAACTTCGTTACCTGAAGAGGGCAACTGCGTTACCTGAAAAGAGCAACTGCGTTACGCGCTGGATTTCGTCGCTGCACAGTTGTTCGGGCCTAACTCCACCTCGAACGCTTCGGCATCGTCGAGCTGCTCGATGCCGAGGTTGGTCGCGATGATTCGCTCGTAGTTCGTCGGTTGTGGTGGCATGTCGGCGAGGACGAACTCGACGAACTCGTCGATGGTCATCGAAAACGCATCGAGACGGGTGCGGATGTGTTCCAGCGTATCCACGAAAGCACCATCGGCATCGGCGCTCATCGGGTCGCTGTAGTGTCCCGGAGCGATGCGCACGTCTCCGTCGAACGCGGCGTCTCGGTCGAACGCGGTGTCTCCGTCGATTACTGTCTCGTATAATCTCCGTGCCGCGGCAGGCGCGCCCGTGTCGCCTTCTTCGAGGTCCGGGCGTGCGACGCTCTCGAGAAAGAGGCTATCCCCGACGAACAGCAAGTCACCGAGGCGGTACGCGGTCATCTCCGACGTGTGCCCGGGAGCGTGGACCGCCCTGAGTTCGGTCGCTCCCACAGCGATAGACGCTCCGTCTTCGACGAGTCTGGCGTCGAACGAGAGGCCGCGGTCTGTCGCCCCGGCGGGGAGAATCACTGTCGCCCCCGTTCGGTCGGCAACGGCACGAACGCCGCTGACGTGGTCTGCGTGGACGTGCGTGTCGAGCGCGGCGACGATCGTTGCGCCGTAGTCCTTCGCGTCGTCGACGTAGCGGTCTGCAAACGCCCGAAGTGGGTCGATGACGACGGCTTCCGACCCCGAGACGACCATGTACCCGAGACAGCCGCTGGATGGTCGGTCGTACTGGATGACCGTCGCGTCCGAGTGGTCGATACTCGTCGCTCGATAGACGCGTGCCCACCCCTCCATCCCGAATTCGAGATTCTCGGCGACGACGCCGGCGTCAGTGAGCAGGTCCGCAATGTGGTCACTCGCCCGCCCTTCGGCGCACACTGTCACGACCGGTTCTGGACGCTCGCGGAACTGGGCTGCGAGGTCGGAAACGGTTCCGAGGACTTCGGCCTGCGTGAACCGAATCGCGGGGATTTGCGTCGCAGCGACAGCGCTCCCGTCGATGTGCCACTGGTCGAACTCGTCGCGGTTGCGCACGTCGAGTATCGTCGTCGGGTCACCCTGTCTGAGGCGTGCCGCGAGTTCGTCGGGAGTCATACCCGTACAGTTAGGACTCACAGCGCAAGAGCACTGCGCAAGTCAGGTCTGCGCGCCCGCTGTTCGTCTTCCATGGCAAGCGCTGCGCGCCAACACAGGTACGCAGTGACAACGTTCAGGAACACGGGCCACGAACAGACCGATATGGACGCTGCATCGTTTCGCGACGCTGTCGAGACAGCGAAACAGACACAACTCGACCGTCTCGGTTCTTCGAAACTCCTTCTCGCACTGACGAATGCAGAACTCTCCGAATCGGCAGTCTTCCGTGCCGCCGCACACTCCGAATCCGTGGCACGTGAGACGTTTCAGCTGTGGGCCGACGACGAGACGAACGACCGTGTGAGAGGAGTGTTCGAGGAGACGGCACGACAGGAAGCCGAACATCTTCAGCGCGTCCTCGATGCTGCCGACGCCGACATCGACAGTCCAGATGGCCCGGGGGTGATGCACGCGTATCTGCGTGGTCGTGACGACACCATCGAACGCGTCGCGGCCGGCATGGTCGGACGCGGACTCGTCTCGGTTCGGACCCACACACAGGTGATTGGGTTCTTCGTCAACGAAGCGGACGTCGCGAACACACGCCTCTTCCGCGAGTTGAAAGCCGAGACCGAAGCGACGCTCACGACTGGCCTCGAACTCCTCGACGACCTGTGCGAGGACGACGACGATTGGGAACGTGCCCAGATGGTCGCTGAGTACGTCATTCAGGTCGCATACGACGACTACGCCGATGGGCTTGCAGAACTCGGCGTCGACCCCAGACCGCTTTGTTGAGTTCGGCCTGTTGGACTAGCGGGCGACTCACGTTCTTCGAAATCGGTCCCAACATATTCGTTCTCCCCGGTGCTACTCCTCACCATGACGACAGTGGGTGACGGACGGGTGACGGCGCTCTACACCGCACCGTCGAAAGGTGAACCGATGGTCGCTCACGAAGCAGTTTCGGTCAGCGACGGCGGTATCGATGGTGACCGCTACTTCCGAGGGACGGGATACTATTCGGCGACCGACGGGTGTCAGGTGACGCTCGTCGATACTGCCGTTCTGGAAGCAGCACGTCGCGAGTTCGGAATCGACCTCTCGGCGGGACAGCACAGACGGAACGTCGTCGTCCGCGGCATCGACCCGACGGGGCTGCTGGACGCGACGTTCGAACTCGGCACCGCGACGCTTCGCGGGACGAAACTCAGACCACCCTGTGCGTATCTCGGCCAGCTCGTCGACGACGAGGCTGTCGTCGAAGCGCTCCGCGAGCGACGCGGTGGAATCTGTGCACAGGTTATCGCTCCCGGTGACGTTCGCGTCGGCGACGCACTTCGTGTGACCGAAGTGAATCCACGGGAGATGGGGCGACAGATAGCCGCTCGTCTTGGCGGGACGGGCACAGAGGCAGGTGACGAACACGAATGAGCGAAACAGGACAGGAGTCAGACGACCCAGTAGAGCGGGCACAGGTCGGCTTTCGAGACGAGTTCGGAGAGACAAACGGAAGCGGCAATCTGGAGGTCGCACGCGCACCGGGGCGGGTGAACCTCGTCGGTGGACACACGGACTACAACGATGGGTTCTGTCTCCCAGTCGCCATCGACCGTCACGTCGCAGTGGCCGCCGAAGCACGGGACGACGAACAGATTCGTGTGTATTCGACAGATTTCGACGAGAGAGCCACGTTCGCCCCTGACGACGACCCGACGGGCTGGGTCGCGTACGTCGCCGCCGTCGCGAGCGTCCTCCGAGAGGACCGGAACCTTCCGGGTGCGAGTCTCGCCATCGCCTCGAGCGTCCCAACTGGTGCAGGCCTCTCGTCGTCTGCGGCCATCGAACTCGCCGTCGGGCGTGCGATGCTCGAAGTCGCCGGGCAGGAGCTGTCCCCGACAGACCTCGCACTCGCGTGCTGGCGGGCCGAACGAGACGGTGTTGGCGTCGAGTGTGGTATCCTCGACCAGTTCGCCGTCGGCCTCTGTGAACCCAACGCAGCGCTGTTCTTGGACTGCCGAACGCGAGTGTTCGAACACGTTCCCATCGCCGGTGATGTGGGGATACTCGTCGTCGATACGGGCGTCTCGCACGAACTGACGGATTCGGGGTACAACGACAGAGTGCGCGAATGTGAGGCGGCAGTGAGTACCCTTCAGAACGCAGCAGGGTCGGATATCCAGTCCCTCAGAGATGTGGATGAGGACCTGCTCGAAACTCACGGCGACGAACTCGACGACGTGCTGTACAGACGAGCGAGACACGTCGTGACCGAAAACGAACGGGTCGTGGCTGCCCGCGATGCACTCGAAAACGGTGATTTCGACCGTGTTGGAGCGGCGATGCTCGCCAGTCACGAGAGTCTTCGAGACGACTACGAGGTGAGTTGCCCGGAACTCGATGCTGCCGTCGAACTCGCCGCAGAGACTGACGGAGTCTACGGGGCTCGAATGACTGGCGGCGGATTCGGCGGGAGCGTGGTTGCGCTCGTCGCTGGTGACGCACTCGAACGTGCAGAACAGTCGATTCGTTCCGTGGTCGCCGACCGAGTTGGGAAAAACGCGCAGGTGTTCACGTGTCGACCGAGCGAAGGCGTTCGAGTCGTTTCACCCCGGTGAGGCCGTGCCGTCTCACTTGGGGAAGATGCTCTGCGGGAGGTAGGCAGTCACGGTCCAGTTGGGCGCGTCGACGACTTCGTTTATCTTGAGGTCTACTGCGGCCGAACAGAGGATGTAGGCTTCGCCTGCCGTCAGGCCGTGTTCTGTTTCGAGGTGCGAAATCATGTGGCGGACGGCCTTTTTGGTCGCCACCATCAGGTCGTCTGCGATGCCGGTCGTTCCGTACATCCGTTCGTCTGACCCGGTCGGTGTGAACGGTCCCGATGTCTCGAATTCGGGTTGCTCGATGGTCTTGTCTTTCAGCAACTCGAACCGCGCAGTGACGAACATCGGTGATTCGATGCCTGTCACGCACACCTCACCGTCTCCCTGTGCAGCGTGGCAGTCGGCGGTCGAAAATAACGCCCCTTCGACTTCGATAGGGAGGTACAGCGTAGAGCCTTTCGTCAGGTGCTTGATGTCGAAGTTGCCGCCGGTATCTCGCGGCGGGAGCGTGTTGTGTGCGCCGGGGGCGGCAGGGGCGACACCGGCGATGCCGGGGAACATGTCCAGCGGGACTTCGATGCCATTGACGAAGTGAGCCACGTCGTCGTCTAACTCCCAGATGTGGAGACCAGCCGCTTCGAAATCCTCGGGCAGGAGTCCGAGTTCCATCTCACCGGGCATGTATCCCGTGTACCCCCACCCTTTGTGCTCGAAGTCGAGGAACTCCACAGCGAGTACGTCGCCCGGTTCGGCACCCTCGACGGCGACGGGGCCTGTGAGCGGGTGGACCGGGTCGAAACTCGCGTTTGCGAGGTCTTCGGCGGTCGAATCCGGTGTGATCTGCCTGTCGAGCGCATCGCGACATTCGAATCTGACGACGTCGCCGGACTGGACAGTCACGAGTGGGTCCAGTGAGTTGTCCCACTTGTTGTGGATGTTCTCGTCGTCGTCGCTCAGTTCGTAGTCGACTGTGTAGTCTGCTGACATGCGCTAGCAAATGACGTGCTGAAGTGACAAAAACTAGCTAGGCCGGTCATGACTGCAAAGAGAAAACGTCGATTCGGGGGGAGTTCGCTTACGCCTCGTCGAAGAGAGTCTCACCGTCGACCATGTGCTCCTCGACGGCGTCCATGTCGAGCGTCAGACCGAGACCCGGCTTTTCTGGAATCTCGATGTAGCCGTCTTCGATGACGGACTCTTCGACCAGGTCCTCCCACCAGCCGAGTTCGTAGGAGTGGTATTCGACGGCCAGCGAGTTCGGGATGGCCGCACCGACGTGTGCGGAAGCCATCGTCGCGATGGGCGACGAGACGTTGTGCATGGCGACCGGGATGTAGTACTGGTTGGCGACGTCTGCAATCTTCCGCGTCTCACGCATGCCGCCGACCTTCGGCATGTCGGGCGCGACGATGTCCACTGCCTGATTCTGGATGAGGCGGCGGAGTTCGGTCACGCGGTAGCGGTTCTCACCGACCGTGATGGGGGTGAGCGTCGACTTCGTGACTTCCTCCTGCACTTCGAGGTTCTCCGGCGGGACGGGGTCTTCGAGCCACCACACGTCGTACTCTTCGATGGCAGCAGCGAGACGCTTGGCGCTCCCACCAGAGAAGGTCCAGTGACAGTCGAACGCGACGTCGGCGCGGTCTTTGACGCGCTCGGTGACCGCTTCGACGATTTCGGCCTTGTGGCGAATCTCACCGGGGCGAAGGTGTCGGTTCGCGCGGTCCTTCTCGAAGCCAGACGGGACGTCGAGGTCGAACTTCAGGGCGTCGTAACCGAGTTCTTCGACGACGCGCTCTGCTTCGTCGGCGCAGGCCTGTGGGTCGGCCTCTTCTTCGGTGTGGCAGTCACAGTAGACGCGCACCTTGTCGCGGTACTTGCCACCGAGCAACTGGTACGCAGGAACGTCGAGAATCTTGCCCGCAAGGTCGTGGAGCGCGATTTCGATGCCGGAGATGGCGGTGACGGTGACACCCTCGACGGAGCCCTCACCAGACATCTTCTGGACGAGGTGTTCGTACAGACGGTCGATGTCGAGGGGGTTCTCGCCGATGATGAACGGCTTCATGCGCTCGATGAGTTCGGGGACGCCTGCGCCCCAGTAGGCCTCACCGGTGCCGACGACGCCAGCATCCGTGTATATTCGAACGAGTGTCCACGGGAAGTTTCCGTCGACCATCGTCGTCTGCACGTCCGTAATCTCCACGTCTCGGCCACCACCGCGCGTTGCGGTCACGCCCATAGTCTCTGCGGAGAGTTCTCGCATCGTATACTCCGCGTTGGGGTCGTGAAGGTCCGCGTAATTCTTTCCCATACGTGGGTGTTTACTCGGACGCCAGTAAAGTTTTTCCGGACCAGGCATCTCGTCGTGTCATCCCATCGATTCGAAGCGGCGTGATTACCGCTCGTTCAGGCAGATGTCGGGTGGTCCATCGAGTCCGAAAACGTCGTCCTGACGAGCGTTTCGAGGGCTGTCGGGAGTTCGAGTTCGGCCAGTTCACTCACCGGGTCGAACGTTCGGTCGATTTCGATGCCGCGTCGACGAAGCGCGAGTACCCGCCAGAGGTAGGCGAGTCTGAGGAGGCGTCTGGCATTCGGTTCGTCTGCTTCACTGCCCACGCGATAGGTAACCCACGCAGACTCCGGGAGGACGTGGTGTGGGGCGGCGAGGCCCTCGGCGAGAAGCGAGTCCCGGACTCGCTTGGTGATGGCCAGATCGAGGATGCCAACGTCGTGGACGTGACCAATCTCTTTGTCGGCAACGAGGAACTCTGTTCCACCGAACCGATGTGGCGCAGTTTCGACGCCGGGCCACGACTCGACGTGTGAGACGAGGCGGTCGATTTCAGTTGTCACGAGAGAGATACGCTCGCGGTGACGATAAACGAACGTCGGTCACCCTACACAAAATAGTCAAATAACTGCCACAGGAGTCGGGGTTCGAACTCTCAGTGGTGTTGCCAGCAGTTCGGTTCAAACACTGTCGAATCGACGGCAACGATTTCAGTAGATTTTCTGCCAGTATCTGAAGAAAATCAACGACTGAAAGACAGTCAGGTAATCAAGAATGTTGTGGAGTCACAGACACTCAGACGTGCCAAATATTCACGGATTAACACCAGTTAGGGACGCTATTTTCACAGTACGGCCCGGTGGTCGCACGGAATTGACTGTTGGACATCATATCAAATCGAATCGTGTTGATTCGTGACTGTCTGGTATTGGTAGATAATTCGTAACGAAAGCACTCGAACGCAAATAGAGTACTCGAACATGTCTTCGACTTACGCGGATGCATTGTCACGCTGCACTGCCCGCAGTGGTGAGCCTCACCTGAGCGTCGTCACGTCACAGAGTCAGGGGTCTGGCCGCAACAGCAACAGATCGCACGCTGGAACGTACGGAGCAGACCGATGAATACGAAACACCTCGGCGTGGGACTCGTCATCGCCTTCGTCGTCGTGTTCGCACTTCTCTCGGGAGGGCTGAACGCTCCGGGACCGTCTCCGGTTGACGACGTGGATGCGTCACTCGATGCAGACAACACCGATTCGACAGACGGAACGCAAGCGTCTGACGCGACTGACGAACAGGCACCGGTCGTCCGTGACGAGGGTGACGACTCGTCAACATCCGATGGACCCACGTCGGACAGCACTGAAACCGACGAGACAGACGGAACAATCGAGGAAGTCTCGGAGAGTGACACCTCCACCTCTGCTTCGTCGTCGTCGAAGACGAGTCGGAAGTCGTCAGGAAGCACGTCGTCCGATAGCTCCGCGTCGTCCGCAGACAAAGACTCCAGTACCTCGACGCCCGATACCGATGCATCGTCATCAGACACTGATTCGACGCCGACACCCGACACCGACGACTCGAACAGTGACGATTCCAGTTCGAGCACCGGCGGGTCAGAAAAGACCTGCACCGTGTGACCGGTGCGCGCTGAAGAAGACGGCGCTCAATCGACGAGGAGATTGAGCGCGTAGATCGCCCGAAGCACCGACGCGGCGTCACCCCGGTCGAAGACCAGGTCGTCGGTCCCACGGACGTGTTCGAGGACATCGGGCGACGAATGGTCCGGCGCAGCGGCGATTCCGCTGTCGTTCTCGGCGGCCCATTCCATCACGTCGAGGTCAGACTTGGAATCACCCATCACCAAGATGAACGGGTCAATGACACCGAGGACATCTAACGCGGCCTCCACGCCTGCGGCCTTGTTCAAATCAACAGCGGAGAGTTCTGCGGCATCGGCATGGTAGTACGCGACGTTGACGCGGGCCAACGTCTCGGCGACATCTTCGGGAATGGTCGTCTCCGGGGCTGGGCGTTCTCCACGTTGGGTGAGGACCGCTTCGATTTCTGGGTCGCGTTCGGCATAGTACGCACGTGTCCAACTCGCCCCGTCAGAGTCGTCTGTCACCGCCGCCCCGAGCAAGTCCAAGAGGTAGATGAGCGAGTCGTCGATGACCGACTCGGCGTCGTCGCTCCCGGTTTCGAAGTTCGGTTTGAGCGTGACGTTGAACTCGTTGCCCTGGAGGTGGACACACCCACGGAGGCCATCTGGGAGGTCACGAATCACCCGACTTCGAACCGATTCGAACACCGACTGGACCGAGTCGTCGAGCGTCTCGTAGAGGAGGCGCTTGGTGTTCGACCCATGGCCCGGGGTGAACACGCCCGTTCCCGCCTCGTAGACGATGCTCACGTCGCCCGAGTGGACGAGTTCGTTCCCCAGCCCCTGGATTGCGAACCCCTTCACGTTCTCCAGTGTCTGGCCGGTACAGATGACGATGGGGACACCCGTCTCGTGGAACTCGGTGAGCAGGTGGAGGACGTCGCGAGGAATCTCGTTATCGGTCCGGCCTGCGGATCTGAGCGTCTCGTCGACGTCGAGAACGAGTGCGTTGACGCGCCGGCCGTACTTCGTGTACAGGTCGAGACCGGTGAACGCCTGGTCTCTCGTCGCGTGGGCGGCGAGTTCGGCGTATCGCTCGCCGTTCGGGAACCCGCGTTGAATGCGGTTTTTGTGGTCGGTCAACTCGTCGTTGACCTCCTGCCACTGCGAGAGCGCGACTGCGGAGTCGAGCGGAGGCAAGAGGTCGACGAACTCTTGCGCTTCACGGATCGATTCTGCGTCGAAGTTCCCGTACAATCGGTACAGGAGGTCGTACCGCTCCATACAACTGGGAGGATACGCACCTGTATTAAACCAGTGCGCTGGGTTTCGGGGCACGGGCGAGGAGTGAGTGGCGAAAAATCCCGCAACTCTGATACCACGTGGACGACGACATGTGCACATGGCACACTGGACCGACAGCATCGTCGGGGACCGCATGACTGTAGACCGCGAATTCAACGACCACGTGATGAACTCCCGATTTTCGAGTCAAGAGTGGGGGCTCATTATGACGGCGACCGAGTTCGAAATCGAGAACGCGGACGATGCCGACTCGGCCCGCATCGTCGCCAACACGGAGAAGGTTCCACAGATTATCCCCGAACTCGACAACATTCGAAAACAGATGGGTTCGATGGGCGGCGGCGGAGACTCGTCGTCGTCGGGTGGCGGCATCGTCGATTCCATCAAAGGCGCACTCGGTCTCGGTGAGGGTGGAAAACAGGGACAACAGGAGAAACTCGAAGACGCAGAGCGACTCACGCAGGCCTACGCTGATACACTGCAGAAGCACCTCGAAGAGAAGGGCAAGTGGGAACAGGTCAGAGTCGCGTACCAGGAGTAGCCACCCGCCGAAGGAACTGACTCAGTGTCGGACCGGACGGCCCATCGGTCGGCTGGGACGAAACGTCAGTATTCGTCACCAGCGTGGAACATCGTCCGCTCACTGGCCTCGTAGATGTTGATGAGTTCGTTGATGAGTTCGTCGTACTCTTCGTCTTCTTCGCGGAGGTTGTCGAGTCGTTCGATGGTCGAATCGTCGAGGTGCACCTGTGGCATATGTACGTACACGCTGTCTGATACCTTAAGCGACTGGGGAAACCGGGGAATCGACAGACTGCCACAGTGCAATCACCACGAAACATGCGGGTTGTCGTGGCCGCGAGCCACTGATTGGGACGACGTGACGGTTACTTGAACAGGGTCTGGTTCGCGCTGCCAGAGACTTCCGTCAGGCCGGCGTGAACGTCGGCGATACGTGCACGGATGTCGCGTCCGACGACGCGCGGGTCGAAGACGGACTTGTCCGGCGACCACTCGGTCTCGTTGAAGAACGTGTCGCGAGCGTCCTCGACGCCCTCGGGTGGGACGATTGCGTCGGGGTTCTCGCGGTAGAGGTCGTACGCCGTCCGAGTGAACTCGTACTGGTATCGGGTGTCCTTGTTGACCTTACAGATGCCGTGTTTGAGCATCTCCTGTAACTGGTCTGGTTGCACGCCGGACGACCCGTGGAGGACGAGTGGGGTGTCGAGGCCGTGGTCTCTGAGCGCTTGCCGGATGTCGTGAGCGAGGTCCGGGCGAAGTTCGAGGTCCTTGCCTTTGGCGACACCGTGTTGCGTCCCGACGGAGATAGCGAGCAGGTCTGCACCTGTCTTGTCGACGAACTCGACGGCCTGTTCCGGGTTCGTGTAGAACGCTTCTTCGGCTTCGATTTCGTCTTCGACACCCTTGATCTGGCCGAGTTCGGCCTCGATGAGGATGTCGGAGTCGGCCGCGTCGACCATCTCGACCACTTCACGACTCGTCGCGACGTTCTCGTCGAACGGTTCGTGCGAGGCGTCGATCATGATAGACGACGGGATGTCGAGTTCGATCTGCGTCTCGATGAACTCGAGGTCCGTCTGGTGGTCCATGTTGAGGAAGACGCCGATGTCGTATCGCTCGGCGATGACCTCGATGTAGTTACCCATCGCTTTGAGTCCCGCAACTGGGTCGCCGTCACCGGCGAACTTGCAGGCACCGCCGCTGAGTTGGAGGAGCAGGTCGGAATTCATCCGGTCTGCACCCTCCATCAACCCCATCATGACGTTCGGCTCCGCGATGTTACTCGCGATGAGACCGAATCCTTCGTCGAGCGCCTCGTCGTACACAGTGGCGAGTTCTTCCCCGCCGTAAAACGGCATTATTCGTTCACCTCGTGTTCGCCAACGAACGGGAGATTAATAATCTATGGGAAGTGGTTTTCGAATCTGCACGTTTTCTTTCGTTCGTTACCGAGTTAATTTCTCGTGCGGGAGTCCCACCGCTCGTGCGAGGGTGAAAAAACCGGAATTCGGGGTTCAGGAGAATAGCTTTTTTAGACGGGCGAAGAGTCCCTTTTCGGGATTACCGCCGACGCGGGCGGGTTCGTCAGCCTCAGTTCCCGAGGTGGTCTCTTCTGTGGAACCATCTTCAGCGTCGTCGACCGCAGCACTGCTCCCGAACGTGACCGACCCGGTCTTCCCCGCTTCGGCGAGTTCGACTGCTCGCTCGATAATCTCCTCGGCCTTGTTGACACCGTCTTTGACGGTGCCTTTGACGACCAGTTTCCCCCCGAATCGGTCACGACTGACCGACGTGTCCGAGGCGATGATGACCGCGTCGGCCTCGGCGATTGCATCCGAAGTGAGTTCGTCCTGCGTCCCCATGGCACCCTGGACCTCGACATCGATGTCGTGTCCGAGGCGCTCACCGGCCTGCAGGAGGTTCTCTGCTGCCATCTGACTGTGTGCGATACCTGTCGGACAGGATGTGATTGCGACTAATTTCATTGGTCTGTGTTTAGGGATTTGATGACTTCATTTTTGGTGTCAGCTGTGAGGGCACGCTCAGCGAGCGCTTCAGCCGCTGCGGTGTCTATCTCAGTGACGGCCGCTTTCACGTGCGGAACCGTGACGGCACTCATACTCAACTCGTCGAGCCCGAGGCCGACGAGGAGTTCGGTGAGTTCCGGGTCCCCCGCCATCTCACCGCACATTCCGACCCAGCAGTCGTGGCCCTCGGCGGCCGAGACCGTCGCGTCGATAGCGTGGAGAACCGCCGGTTGGTGATAGTCTCCGAGGTCGGAGACGCGTTCGTTTCCTCGCTCGGCGGCCATCACGTACTGGGCGAGGTCGTTCGTGCCGATGCTGAAGAAATCGACGTACGGGGCGAACCGTTCGGCCATGAACGCCGCGGCGGGTGTCTCTATCATGATGCCGAACTCGGGCATCTCGTGGTCGATGTCTTCAGCGGCGAGGTCGCTGGCGACAGACTCGAACTGCTCTCGCGCGGTGTGGAGTTCGTCGAGCGTCGTCACGAGCGGAAGCATGACTGACAGTCGCGTCCCGTCAGTGCTTCCGGCGGCACGCAAGAGCGCCCGAATCTGCGTCTCGAAGAGGTCTGCATCGGGGTCGAGCGACCGACGAATACCGCGTTCACCGAGGAACGGGTTCTCCTCTTCTGGCAGGTCGAGATACGGAACTGGTTTGTCGCCACCGATGTCGAGCGTTCGGACGACGACCCTGTGGTGGTCGAACGATTCCAGTGCATCGACGTACGCCTCGAACTGTTCGTCTTCGTCCGGTGGCGACTCTCGGTCGAGAAAGAGGAACTCGGTCCGGAACAGGCCGACGCCGTCGGCCCCACGGTCGACTGCCGGTTCGAGGTCCGCGAGCGTCCCGACGTTGGCCGCTACTTCGATGCCGACGCCGTCGGCCGTTTCGACGTCACCGCTCCGGATACGTACGTCGGTATCCGTGGCGGCGGCCGCTTTCGTCTCTTCGTCGGGGTCGACGACGAGCGTTCCGGCATCGCCGTCGACGACGACGTCCGCTCCGTCGTCGATGGATTCGAGTTCGTCACCGACGCCGACGATTGCTGGAATCGCGAGCGAGCGGGCGAAGATGGCCGCGTGGGAGGTTCGCCCACCGGTCACCGTGACGAATCCGGCAACTCGCTCGGGGTCTAACTGCGCCGTATCACTCGGCGTGAGTCGCTCTGCGACGACGACGCTCCCTTTCGGAAGCGCCGAGAGGTCGACTCGTTCGCCGTCGGAGAGGATGCGAACGAGTCGATCACGGATGTCTCGCAGGTCGTCCGCGCGCTCGCCCATGCGGCCGCCCATGCTCTCGAACTGTTCGACGAACCCCGAGAACGTCTGTTCGACGGCGTGTTCGGCCGGAAGTCCGTCTTCGATGGCGTCTGTGACTCCGTCGGTTATCTGCGGGTCGTTGAGAAACTGCACGTGAGCGTCGAACACTTCTGCCTCCGCTTCACCGACTCTTTCGGCGGTCCGCGCACGCTCTGTCTCGAGTTCGTCTTCGGCGGCCGACCGGGCGTCGTCGAAGCGAGTCAGTTCGGCCTCGGCGTCTACCTCCTCGGGTGCAGGTGGCTCCGGGAGGGCCGCGTCCGGACGGTACCAGACGACGGTCCCGGTCCCGGAGAGTGGTGTCACGCCGATTCCGGAGAGGGTGCGTTCGGCCATGGTCAGGATTCGGATTCAGGCGTCGAAAGGATGTCTTCGAGCGCGTCGAGGACTGCCTCTGCGTCGTCGCCCGATGCGACGAGGCGTACGTCGTCACCGGCAGCAACGCCGAGTCCGGTCACGGCGAGCATACTCGCAGCGGGGGCGAGGTCGTCAGAGTCCGCACGACCGACTTGCACGTCGGCGTCGAACTCGTTGACCGTCTCGACGAATTTCGTGGCGGGACGCGCGTGCAGACCGTCTTCGGGGACGACAGTAACGATTCGTTCCATCAGGCGACCACCTCACTGAGGATGTCCTGGACGGTCTCTTTCTTCTCGGCTTCGAGGAGGTCTGTCCGCACCTCTTCGTGCATGAGCGAGCGCGAGAGAGCGCTCAGAATCTGCAAGTGGTCTTCGCCACCCTCGGCGGGGACGAGAATCATGAACAACAGTCGTGCGGGCTTGTCGTCCATCGCGTCGAAGTCGATGCCATCCGTGGAACGGGCAAAGGCGACCGTCGGTTTCGTGACTGTGTCGGTCTTTGCGTGCGGGATGCCGATACCGAACCCGACGCCGGTCGTCGCCTCTTTTTCGCGTTCGAGGAGTGCTTCGAGGGCCGCCTCGCGGTCCTCGACACGGCCGGCGTCGACCGCCAGGTCAAGGAGAAACTCGATGGCTCCTTCCTTCGTCGCCGGTGGCTCTTCGAGTGAAATCAGTTCGAGCGGTGTGATGGTGCTTATGTCTTGGACGTCCATGGTGCTTCGTTCGAGTAGTGGAAAGATGTGGTTGGTTGTCGTGGTCAGTCGTCGGCACTCTGGGACGAACCCGCTGTGACCTCGAAGTCGGGCTTGATGCCCGTCGCGATTGCTGCGGTCACGAGAGAGCCCAGAAGGATACAGCCGATGAACATGAACGGCTGATTCGACAGCGGAACGACGAAGATGCCACCGTGTGGTGCGGGCATCGTCACGTTGAGTGCCATCGACGCCGCGCCCGCGACTGCGCTCCCGGCGATGATGCTGGGGATGATGCGGGCGGGGTCTGCTGCGGCGTAGGGAATCGCTCCTTCAGTGATGAACGAAAAGCCGAGGAGAATGCCACTCTTGGCGTTCTCGTACATCTCTTCTGTGTACTTCTGCGGTGCGATGAAGTTCGACAGGGCGAGACCGATTGGCGGGACCATTCCGGCAATCATCACGGCGGCCATCGGTGCGGTGACGCCCTCAGAGATGAGGCCGACCGAGAACACGTAGGCGACCTTGTTGATGGGTCCACCCATGTCAGCAGCCATCATCGCACCGACGATTGCGCCGAAGAGGATGGCTTGACTGCCACCTTGCATACTGCTCAGGAATTCGGTGAGTCCTGCATTCGCGATGGAGATTGGGACGCCGAGCACGAACAGCATAATCGGCGTCAACACTGCGGTTGTCAACACCGGAATGAGGAGCACCGGCATCATCGGTGCGATGAACTCCGGGACGTCGAGGTTCTTGAACCACCGGGCGACGATACCCGCGAGGAACCCGGCGACGATAGCGCCGAGGTAGCCAGCACCTGCTGCGCCTCCCTGGAGGCCGATGACGTCCCCCGCCGCCTGGAGGACGTTCCCCTGTTGGATGATGTACGAGAGAATGAACCCCGGTGCGAGCCCCGGCCGGTCTGCGATGGCGTACGCAATGTACGCCCCGAGAACCGGAACCATAAGAGTGAGTCCCGCGACACCAATTTGCGCGAGGAACCACCCTGCCGAACCCGTGCTACTGAACACGCCCTGTACGTTGTTTGAAAGCGATGCGACGGCGTAGCCAAGAGCGAGGAAGATTCCGCCGATAGTCACGAACGGAATCATGAACGAAACCCCCGTCATGAGGTCCTCCTTCACCGACGTGAGGTAGGACCGGATTGCGTCTTCTGCGTCATTTGCCATAGTGTTGCCTCCCTATTCGCATTTTTACGCGTATGTGTTCAAAAATACTTTCGAATACGATTGTTTCTGATTGTTATAGAACTTAACAATCATTAAGGCGGAATCACCGTGTTCGAATAGTCGTCACGTCGACGTCCGTCTCACTCGTGAGCACGTCGTCGAGGTGTGGGACTCTCGTTCCCGCGACGCCGACGACACGTGCTGCCGTGAGGATGCCCCATCGAAGTGCGTCTACGTCGCTCTTTCCGTGGTCTAATGCGGCGAGGAACCCAGAGAAGATTGCGTCGCCAGCGCCGACGGTATCGACGACTTCGACGTCGAGTGCGGGGGCAGACAACACTTCGTCGTCGGTCACGAGGACCGCACCGTCGCCGCCGAGCGACGCGAGGACGTACTCGAATCCGCGGCCGTGGAGTTCCTCTGCGGCCGCAATCGCATCTTCGTTCGATTCGACGGTCCGCCCCGTCGCTTCCGCGAGTTCCGGACGGTTCGGCTTACAGGCGAAGTAGTCGGCCTCGAGTTCTGCGAGGGCAGACCCCCCCATGTCGACGGCGGTTTGCCACTCTCCCGCGCGAGCGAGTCGGTCGACTGCCGACAGCGACATTCCCGGTGGGAGACTTCCCCCGACGAGGGCCATGTCGGGTTCGTTCGCTTCGACTGTCTCGACGAGTTCGTCCACGTCGTCGTCGGTGATGGTCGGGCCGTTGTGGTTGAGTTTGTACTCGCCGTCCGACGCGAGAACCGTCGTGTTCAGGCGCGTGGTGTCGTAGATGTTCACGAAGTCGCTTTCAACCTCGTCCGATTCGAGACGGTCACGGATGAACTGGCCAAAGTGACCGCCGAGGAATCCGGACGCGGTTGCATCGACATCGAGCGCCGAGACGTACTTGGCGACGTTGATACCCTTGCCACCGGCGGTGAACACTGCCTCGTCTGTTCGGAGGACGACACCGGGTTCCAACGGTTCGTCGAAGTGAATCGTGTGGTCTACTGCGGGGTTTGGTGTGACTGTGAGAATCATTGTGTAACTCCCTCGACGACGTCGACGTCCGCACTTTCCAGTGCATCGCGCATCGTCGCGTCGAGTGTAGCGTCGGTGATGAACAGGTCGATCGCTTCGAGCGACGCGAATTGGACGAAACTTCGCCGACCGAGTTTCGACGAGTCGGCGACGAGAACGACCCGTTCAGACTTCTCGACCATCAGTTCCTTCATCCGTGCTTCGTCTTCGTTTGGCGTCGAGAGCCCAGCGTCTGCATCGAGGGCGTTCGTCCCCAAAAAGAGCAGGTCGAAGTTCGTCCGTTGCATGAACGACTCGGCAGTTGGCCCGACGAGTGCTCTCGTCCGTCGGCGAAGGGTCCCACCGGTGAGTTTGACTTCGTTATCCTCATCGTTGAGTTCGATGGCGAGGCGAGGTGAGTTGGTGACACCAAGAATCGAGCCATCGTTCGGAACTTTCCGGGCGACTTCCATGGTCGTCGTCCCCGCGTCGAAGAAGACGACCTGCTCTTCTCCGAGCTCCTCGATTGCACGGGCGGCGATTCCTCGCTTCGCGTCGAGATTCTGGACTTCCTTTTCGCCGTACGTCTGCTCACGACCGACAGACGTGACGGGGACTGCCCCACCGTGAGACCGTTCGACCAGCCCACGGTCTTCGAGTTCGCGCAAATCCCGACGTATCGTCGCCTTCGAATAGCCGAGGTCTTCGGAGAGGGCTTCGACCGACCGGCCATCGGACTCAGAGACGAGTTCGACGATACGACGTTTTCGCTCTGCTGGTAACATCAGTTACGTCCTCGTTGTCTGGAAGGTGGGTGACAGGCGATGTTAATTGTTTATGTTGGATTCCGTTCGTCTCTGTTCGAAATTGGAGCCAACCGTTCAGGAATGAAAATCAGAGTCGCGAAGCTCGTTGTCGCTGTACTCCAAGAAAACGGTGAAGAAGTGGTCGTTAGAGGCGGTCGAGGATGGCCGCAGTCACGTCCTCAGTGGAAGCGTCGCCACCGAGGTCAGGCGTGCGCGGACCATCTTCGAGGACACCTTCGACTGCCGACCGGACCTGTTCGGCCTCGTCATCGTAGTCGAGGTAGTCGAGCATCATCGCGGCCGAGAGGATGGTCGCCGCCGGGTTGGCGATGCCCTCACCGGCGATGTCGGGAGCAGACCCGTGAACCGGTTCGAAGAGGGCAGTCTCCGGACCGATGTTCGCCGAGGGGAGCAGTCCAAGTCCACCCACGAGACCCGCAGCGAGGTCCGAGAGCACGTCGCCCGCGAGGTTCGGACAGACGATGGTGTCGAACTGCGTCGGGTCGAGACAGACGCGTGTCGCGAAGGCGTCCATGAGGACCTCTTCGGTTTCGACGCCACGTTCCGCAGCGACAGAAACGACAGCGTCGCGGAAGCGGCCGTCAGTCTCGCGCATCACGTTCGCCTTGTGGGCGACTTGGAAGTGGCCGCCTTCGCCGCCGACGAAGTCACAGGCGTACTCCGCGAGTCGTTCCGATGCCGACGTTGTCACGACGCGCGTGAGCGTCGAGAGGTCGTCGGAGAGGCGGTCTTCGTGGCCCGAGTAGACGCCCTCGGTGTTCTCCCGAAGGAAGACGAGGTCCGTCTCGGGGCGAAGCGCGTCCACGCCGGGGTAGGCTTTCGCCGGGCGGACGTTGACGAACGAGTCGACGGCCGTTCGGAGCGGGAGGATGACGTCGGCGGCAGTCTCGCCAGCGGCCCCAAAGAGGGTCGCGTCCGACTCGGCGACGAGGTCGTAGGTCTCCTGTGGGAGCGCCTCGCCCGTCGATTCCTTCACGTGGTCGCCGGCGTCGGCTTCCACGAACTCGAAGTCACCGACCGCGTCGAGAACGTCGACCGCTGCCGGAATCACTTCGCTCCCGATGCCATCGCCGGGGATGACGACGACTTTCTCAGTCATCGATGTATGGCAGGGAGGCGGCTTTTTCGGCGACAGCGTCGGCGTTCGACTTCATGAGCGCCGTGGTGTCCCAGACGCCTTCGGTGAGCGCCTTTCGCTGTGCGTCGTCGACGGTGACGTCGATGGTGGTGTCTCCGTAGGTGACCGTCTCGTTCTCCACGTCGACGTCGATGTCGGCGTCCGGGTTCTCGTCGACCCACGCCTGAAGTTCGACGATGGTCTCGTGGTCAGCCGTGACCGTCGGGATACCCAGTGCGAGACAGTTGCCAGCGAAAATCTCGGCGAACGACTCACCGATGATGGCATCGATACCCCAGCGCATGAGCGCCTGCGGCGCGTGCTCGCGCGAAGATCCACATCCGAAGTTGGCGTTGACGACCATGATGGAGGCGTCTTGGAAGTGCGCCTCGTTCATCGGATGGTCTTTGGTGTTGTCGTCTTCGTCGTATCGCTGGTCGAAGAACGCGAACTCACCGAGGCCGTCGAACGTGACGACTTTCATGAATCGCGCCGGGATAATCTGGTCCGTGTCGATGTCGTTGCCGCGGATGGGAACGCCCGACCCGGAGGCCGAATCTATCTCTGGAATCTCGTCGGTCATGCCGTGGTCACCTCCTTCAGTTCGCGCACATCAGTCACTTCCCCGGCGATGGCCGCCGCGGCCACCATCCGGGGGTTCATCAGGACGGTGCGGCCATCTTTCGAACCCTGCCGACCGATGAAGTTGCGGTTCGACGAAGACGCAGAGGCTTCGTCGCCCTGCAGTTGGTCTTCGTTCATGCCGAGACACATCGAACAGCCTGCTTCTCGCCACTCGAAGCCTGCGTCTTTGAATATCTGGTCGAGGCCTTCTGCTTCCGCAGCGGCCTTGACGCGCTGACTGCCGGGGACGACCATCGCGCGGACGCTGTCGGCGACTTGCCGTCCTTTGACGACTTCTGCGGCGCGGCGCAGGTCGGGCATCCGGGCGTTTGTACACGACCCGAGGAAGGCGACGTCGATTTTGTAGCCTTCCATCGTCTCGCCGGGTGTGACACCCATGTGTTCCTGAGCCATCCGGGCGGTGTCCTGCTTGTCTGCGGGCAGGTCTTCCGGTGCTGGGATGGGTTGGGTGATGCCGACGCCCTGGCCGGGCGTGGTTCCCCACGTGACGACCGGTTCGAGTTCCGACCCGTCGATGGTGACGACGTCGTCGTACTCTGCGGTATCGTCCGACCGAATCGACTCCCAGTACGGTTTGAGTTCGTCGAACTTCGCTGGGTTCTCCTGGAAGTAATCGGTCTGCTTCAGCCATTCGTAGGTAGTCTCGTCGGGGTTGATGTACCCTGCACGAGCGCCGCCCTCGATGGACATGTTGCAGATGCTCATCCGGCCTTCCATGTCGAGGTTCTCGATGGCCTCGCCTGCGTACTCGTAGACGTAGCCGACACCGCCTTCGGTTCCGAGACGGCGAATGATTTCGAGGATGACGTCTTTCGCTTCGACGGCCGGGCCGAGTTCGCCCGTGACCTCGATTTTGCGAACCTTCTTCTTCTCCATCGCGATGGTCTGGGTCGCCAGCACGTCGCGAATCTGGCTCGTCCCGATACCGAACGCCAGCGCACCGAATGCGCCGTGGGTCGAGGTGTGGCTGTCTCCACAGACGATGGTCATGCCGGGTTGGGTGAGGCCCTGCTCTGGCCCGATGACGTGGACGATCCCCTGGTCGCCAGAGGTGGGGTCAGAGAAGTTGATGCCCGAGTTGCGGACGTTCTGTTCGAGTTCGGCCATCATCTCCTCAGCAGCGTCGTCGGCGAAGGGGCGTGCCTGATTCGACGTGGGGATGATGTGGTCGACGGTTGCGTGGGTTCGCTCGGGATACGCGACTTCGAGGTCACGTTCTTGCAGCATCCCGAACGCCTGCGGACTCGTCACTTCGTGGATGAGGTGGAGACCACAGAACAACTGCGTCTGTCCAGTCGGGAGTTCGGAGACGGTGTGTTCCTCCCAGACTTTGTCGTAGAGGGTTCCCTCACTCATCTACGTCACCAGCGGTTGGTTTCCCGTCTTTGCCGCGTTTCCAGACCTCGTTTGCCCCGGTTCCGTTTCGGGGAGTGTGGTCGACATCGTCCATCGTTTCGGACCCACCCGTCATCTCTGGTGACTCCGCAGATTCGCCACTGCCGTCTGCGACGGCCGGGCCGCGTTCGTAGACCGTCGTGAACGTCTCGCCCGTGTTCGGGTTCGTGTGGCTGATGTCTCGCATCGATTCTGTGTCTCGTTTCTCGTTCCGTGTTTCGTTTCCTGTCATTGGTGCTGTTGTGGTCAGTCGTCTGCCGGTGCTTCGGCTTTCTCTGTGTCGTCTGCGTCGTCTGCGTCGTCGTCGGCCCACGCGAACAGGTCGCGGAGCGGCGCGCCGACTTCCTCGATGCCGTGATTCTCTTCGGCTTCTTTGAGCTGGGAGTACGACGGGCGACCCGCCTGATTCTCCAGGATCCACTCGCGGGCGAAGGTGCCGTCTTGGACCTCTTCGAGAATCTGCTCCATGTTCTCGCGAGCGTGTTCGTCGACGATGCGGTCACCACGGGTGAGACCGCCGAATTCGGCGGTGTCGGAGACCGAGTCCCACATCTCGCTCAGTCCACCTTCGTACATCAGGTCGACGATGAGCTTCAGTTCGTTCAGGCACTCGAAGTACGCCATCTCCGGAGAGTAGCCCGCATCGACGAGCGTCTCGTAGCCCTGCTTGACGAGCGAGGTGACGCCGCCGCAGAGGACGGCCTGTTCGCCGAACAGGTCGGTCTCGGTCTCTTCGCGGAACGAGGTCTGGATGACACCCGCGCGAGTACAGCCGATACCGTGGGCGTAGGCCAGTGCCTCTTCTTTGGCGGTTCCGGTCGTGTCCTGATAGACGGCGATGAGGCCGGGCGTTCCCTGTCCGCTCTCGAAGTTGCGGCGGACGAGGTGGCCAGGTGACTTCGGCGCGACGAGCGTCACGTCGACGTCTTCCGGGGGTCGAATCTGGTTGTAGTGGATGTTGAAGCCGTGGGCGAACTGCAGGGTGTCACCGGGTTCGAGTTCGTCACGAATCTCCTCGAAGACGGCCGGTTGGACCGTGTCGGGGACGAGGATAGAGACGATGTCACCTTCTGCGGCGGCCTCGGCCGGCGTCGCGACGCGAAGTCCGTCTTCGCGTGCTGCTGCGCGCGACGAGGACCCGGCGCGGAGGCCGACGACCACGTCGACCCCGCTGTCTGCGAGGTTCTGCGCGTGGGCGTGGCCCTGACTACCGTAGCCAAGGATGGCGACGGTCTTGTCGTCGATTTGGGAGCGGTCTGCGTCGTCGTCGTAGTATACAGTCGTGTTGAGTTCAGTCATTGGGAGTTTGGAGTTGGTTTCGTTGGTTCGCCGGACGTTCCGGGTTCCTCTCCGGGGACAGTCTTCTTCGCGCCGTGTGCGAGCGCGGTCTGTCCAGTTCGGGCGATTTCGATGATGCCGAAGCGCCGGAACGCGTCCACGGCGTCGTCTATCTTGCGCTCGTCGCCGGTGAGTTGGACCGTGATGGTCTCAGGCCCGGCGTCGAGGGTCTTGCCGTCGTACATATCCGTGATGGCGTGAACCTTGTCGGGTTCTTCACCACCGACTTTCAACAAGACGAGTTCAGTGCGAATAGCGTCGTCGTCGAGTTCGCCGATGGAGATGACGGGCTTCAGTTTGGCAATCTGCTTTTCAATCTGGTCGATACCGGGGTCCGGTTCCTCGACGACCATCGTGATACGCGAGTGGCCGTCGACGGTGGTCGGGCCGACCGTGAGGCTCTCGATGTTGAACTGTCGTCGTGCAGCGAGGCCAGCGATTCGCGAGAGGACACCGGGTTCGTCCTCCACGATTGCCGAAAACACCGTGCGTCGCCGCTCGGGTTCTGACTCCGCTTCGGGGTCGATTCGGATTCCTTGCGAGTTGCGTCGCCCCGCTGGGTGGGGCCGTTCGTCGGGGGCCGGTCCTTGCAGTCCCGTTCGGTTCTCACTCATAGTTGGTCCTCCGAGAGTGCGAATTTGCCATTCGGTGCGCCAGACGAGACCATCGGGTAGACGTTCTCTGCCGGGTCGACGTGGAAGTCGATGACCGACGGGCCGTCGTAGGCCAGTGCTTCTTCGATGGCACTCGGAACCTCGTCGTAAGAATCGACGGTCCACCCGCGAGCACCGAACGCTTCGGCGAGTTTGTCGAACTGTGGACACCACTCGTAGCCAGCGGCCATCCGACGCCCTTCGAAGAAGGCGTCCTGCCACTGACGGACCATCCCGATGTACTCGTTGTTCAGGATGGCGATGGTGATATCGAGGTCCTCGCGGACGGCGACCGACAGTTCCTGAATCGTCATCAAGAACGAGGCGTCACCGTCGACACAGACGACAGTCTCGTCGTCGTCCGCAGCGAGGCGTGCGCCGATGGCGGCAGGCAAGCCGTAGCCCATCGTGCCGAGTCCGTGTGAAGAGACCCACCGTCGTGGTTCGCGGAACGTCCAGTACTGGGCGGCCCACATCTGGTGTTGGCCGACGCCGCTCGTGACGATGGTCTCGTCGGGCGTCGCTTCGTCCAGCGCCTCGACGACGAACTGCGGTTTCAGCGGTTCGTTGTCGGGTGCCGCGTAATCCATCGGGTATTCGTCTTTCCACGTCAGACACTGCTCGCGCCACTCGCGAGCGTCTGGACTGTGTTCCATCGCGGCGTCGATGTCCTCGACGGCACGGCCAGCGTCACCGACGACAGGGTAGTCAGCGTGGATGTTCTTCGAGATTTCCGCCGGGTCGATGTCGATGTGAACAACCTCTGCTTCGGGCGCGAACGTGTCGATGCCACCGGTGAGGCGGTCGTCAAAGCGCGTCCCGACTGCGATGAGGCAGTCGGTGTGCGTGATAGCCATGTTGGCGTAGCCGGTGCCGTGCATCCCTGCCCACGAGAGGCAGAGTTCGTCGTCTTCCGGCATCGTGCCGATTCCGGGCATGGTCGTGACGACCGGAATCTGGTGTTCGGTCGCGAACTGCCGGGCGACGTCGGTCGCGTTTGCTTTGACGACCCCACCGCCGAACAGGAGGAGTGGTTTCTCCGCGCGCTCGATTGCGCGTGCGGCCGCCTCCACGTCCGCAGTGTCGGGGGTGAGACGTGGGCGACACGTCTCCGGTGGGCGTGCCTCACCGGGTTCACGGTCGGTCTCACCCAGCGACGTGTCCTTCGGCAGGTCGACAAGCGTCGGGCCGGGTCGACCCGTGCCAGCGAGCGCGAACGCTTCGCCGACGGTGTCGCCGACGGTGTCCGGAGACGATGCGAAGTAGTTGTGCTTCGTAATCGGGGCGGTGACGCCCGTCGTGTCCGTCTCCTGGAACGCGTCCGAGCCGACCATGTCTGATGGGACCTGACCGGTGAGTGCGAGCATCGCGTCGGAGTCCATGTTGGCGTCTGCGATACCCGTCACGAGATTCGTTGCACCGGGGCCGGACGTGGCGAGACAGACGCCAGGGTCGCCGCGAACGACGCCATAGGCGTCTGCGGCGTGTGCTGCGCCCTGTTCGTGTGCCATCGTCACGTGCCGGATGTCCGAGTGGTACAGGGCGTCGTAGATCGGCATGATTGCCCCACCCTGCACGCCGAATGCCGTTTCGACACCGGCGTTTTCGAGTGCGCGAATAACTGCCGTCGCACCCGAGGTCACTTCGGTCGGCGTCGATTCGTCTTCGGCCGTCGAGGTGTCCGGTTCGGTCGATTTCGCGGTGCGTTCACTCATGTTTGGCCTCTGTGCGGATGTGTTGTCGGTTGCTGTCGATGCGCCTGCTGTCGGTCGGTTGTGTGGAAATGGTGCTCCATGATTGGGGACTGCTCAAGTGTCTGAAAGCGGTTCGAACCCGAAGACTGGGAGATGGAGTGTGAGGGGGCTATGCCCCTACAATAATGAGCGACCGAACAGCGGCGACAACGGCATCGCTCACCGCTGCGTGCGGTGACGCGCGTGCCTGGTGTGCGCCATGCTGTTTCATCGTATGGGACACGTGCTCCCGGCAGGTAATAACTGTTACGCGGCGGGCAACGATTGCTCGCCGACCGAGAACAGGTGCCGGGCAGTCGCCCAGTAGGGCCACGGCCCAGCGCCATCAGGCGCGGACCTCCTCCTCTCGTTCGTCTTCGTGGGTTACGCCCACGTCGCGGGCGAACGCCTCGAGCGTCGTGTTGGTGACACGTTCTTTTTCTGCGCCGTGGTCTTTGACGCGTCGGGTGACTTCACGGACCTCGGCGTCCGTTGGTTCGAACCCGATGTCGGTGAGGCGCTTGCGAACTGAGTGCGTCCCCGTGTGTTTGCCGAGTACGAACTCCCGGGTTGCCCCGACCATCTCGGGGGTCATGACGCCCGGTTCGAACGTATCGGCGTTCTCGATGACACCGGCAGCGTGGATTCCGCTCTCGTGGGAGAAGGCGTTCCGTCCGACGACCGGCTTGTTCGCCGGAATCGGGATGTCGGACGCCTGCTCGACGATGCGGGCCAGCTCGGTGATTCGAGTCGTGTCGATGCCGGTATCGACGCCGTAGATGGATTCAGCGGCCATGACGACCTCCTCGTAGGCGGCGTTGCCGGCGCGCTCTCCGATGCCGTTGACCGACACCTGTGCCTGTGCGGCACCGGCTTCGAATCCGGCCATCGCGTTCGCCGACGCCAGACCGAAGTCGTCGTGCGCGTGCACGTCGATTCGAGCGTCGGTGTGTTCGCGGACCATCCGGACCATGCGGGCGAAGCGAGTCGGCGTCGCAACACCACACGTGTCGGGGAGGTTGATCCAGTCGACGCCGGCCTCAGAGACCGCTTCGACGACTTCGACCAGGAACGCCTCGTCGGTTCGAGTGGCGTCCATCGGAGAGAACATTACTTCGACGCCCGCATCGCGGACGCGTTCGACACTTCTGACCGCGCGCTCGACTGCCTCTTCGCGCGAGGCGTGCATCGAGTCTGCCAGCTGGACGTCGCTGGTGCTGACGAACGTGTGCACCATGTCCACGCCAGAATCGAGCGCGGCTTCGATATCCTTGTCCACGACGCGGGCCAACCCACACGTCGTCGAATTACTCGCCGAAGCAGCGATATCGGAAACTGCCTCGAACTCCGCGTCAGAGTTCACCGGGAACCCTGCCTCGATGACATGGGTGCCCATGGCGTCGAGGGTGGCGGCTATGTCGCGCTTTTCCTCGTAACTGAACGAGGTTCGCGGAGACTGTTCGCCGTCGCGGAGTGTCGTGTCGAAGATTCGTACGTCTTCGATTTCAGATTGTTGGGCTAATGTGCCCTGGAAGAACTCGACCCGCCGGGGAACCCGACGAATCCTCCGTGTCATTGTGAGACATCGTGTCAGTGTCGTGTTCGAACTTATATATAAAAGTTTCTCACAGACAGTATCACGGTCGTTTACGAGCGACGACGATTTTTCCGACATCAACGGAAATCGCACGACTTAAACGACCTAATATGATATCATGCCATTAGATGGCTTGATATGTGGGAACAGGGTCTGAACACAGAGGTAATTAATTTCTCCCATCAAATTTAGAAACAATAATTTGGATTCTCCTCGCGCACCCGCAATTGGACGAATGTGGTGTGAGAAACGAGACACCACGTGCAACATCGTGTCGGAGCGACAGGTGGTGTGGACCCCCTGTTTCAGCCATTCGAGTCTCGACAAGAGAGGGTGTTCGCACACGAGGTGACCGAACCCTTTTCTCGTCGCTCGACAACGGACCGGGTATGGGCGATTTCAACCTCAACCTGCAGACTGCCGAAGAACATCTGGACGAGGACGAACCGGAAGGCGACGTCGTTCTCGGTGTCCTCGACGGGTCGACCCCACCGGAAGAGTGGGTGCAATCCGTCGCTCGCGGAAACACCCTGATGCTCGCGATCGACGGTGACCTCAACAAACTCGCGTCCGGGTTCGCACGCGACGTGAAGGAGATTGGTGGGCAACTGATGCACTTCCGCAAGTTCCTCGTGGTCACGCCACCGGGCGTGGATATCAACACAGAAAACCTCTGAGACTGCCGCGACGACGCGACTCCCCACAACACGTCGGGGGCGCTCATCTCTCTCCATCTGTTCACCTATCTCCTTCTTCTGTTGTTCTCCACATCTGGCCACCATCTGTTCTCGGCTCCCATCACGAAACGCGAGTGTATCGACCGCCGGGAGAGGGCTTATGCACGGTCCGCCCTACGCTACTATCATGCCAATGAAAGGTAGCGGCCGCGCTTCTCTCCAAGAAATCGACCGGTGGGACCACGGTGTTGGATGGTTGGCCTATCCCGACGAAGAGATGCAACGAGCCAGTCACGCCGTCGAGATCGACGGCGACGTGTGGGTGTTCGACCCAGTCGACGCCGAGGGAGTCGACGACTTGCTCGACGACCTTGGGACCGTGGCCGGCGTGGTCATCGGCCTCGACAGACACCTCCGCGATGCAGATGCAGTCGCATCTCGGCACGACGTGCCAGTCTACGTCGCCTCGTGGATGACTGGCGTCGTGAACAAACTCGACTCCCCTGTCGAACGATTCGGGACCCAACTCGCGGATACTGGCATCGAGACGTTCCGTGTCGTCGACCGAACCGTCCCGCCGTGGCAAGAAGTCGGCTTCTACCACGAAGAGACGAAGACACTGCTCCTCCCCGAAGCAGTCGGAACGGTGGACTACTACTGTGCAAACGACGAACGCCTCGGCGTCCACCCGATGCTCCGTCCGTTCCCACCGCGCCGTGTCCTCTCGAAGTTCGAGCCAGACCGTCTGCTCGTCGGACACGGAGCAGGTATCACGGAGAACGCTGGTGTGGAACTCCGACGGTCACTGGCGAACGCCCGAAAGAACCTCCCGAGTGCGTACGTCTCGGCGTTCAAGTCGATGGTCTCCGACTGATGTCTGACGAGAGACGACCGCTCGGAGACGGTGGTAACGTGACCGACGAAGACGGAAGCCAGCACTCAACCACCACGGAAACCGGTTCCCTCGACGAACGCCGACACATCCACGTGACTCGTGGCCTCGTCGACGTGCTTCTCGACATGGCCGAAGACGCCGAACCGCAGGCGATGAATCTCGTTCTCGCACCCACTCCAGCAGGTGAGTTCGACGATGACCTCGGTATCGACCCGGAGACTCCAGTTCTCACTCACTTCTACATGGCCGAAGCAGGCAGTTCGGTCAGCGCCGTCTTCGGTATCGACCTCGGCACACCAGCGGGTCGAGGCCGAGCGCGATTCCTCACCCATCCGCAGGGGCCATTCGAACTCACCGAGCGCGACGACTTGGCCGCAGTCGTTCTTCTCGCAGTCCCACCGTGGGAAGAACAGACGCTCGGGGCGTTCGACCGCGCGGGGAGAAAGCTCGACCTCGTCGTCGTCGAGGCCGAACCGCCCGAAGAAGAACTTTGAAAACGGCTAGCCGACCGACGAGACACACGTCTCGGTCGCTTCTGGGTTTCAGTCGCTACCGCAGTTCGGTCGTTACTGGGTTTTAGTCGTAAACGGAGTTCGGTCGATACCGGGTTTTGGCCGTTGCCCGGTTCAGACGTTATTTTAGATAGCCGAGGTCACGCAGGTTGTCTGCGATCTCTTGAAACTCTGCATCCGAGAGTTCGCCACCAGACCGCTGGTGTTGGATGACGATACTTCGGAGGAGGAACCGAACCAGGTCGCTCGTACTGGAGAACGTGGTTCCCTCGATCGTCTCTTCCACACGCGCTGCCAGTTCCTTCGGGATGGAAACCGTCGTGTACTCCGTCATGGCTGGCATCTGGCACTCGTGGCGGTTAACCCCAACGGTGCCTCGTCGAGCTCACATTGGTGACGGCGCAGAACGCAGTCGCTGTGGTCCGCACTGAATAGACGGGGGTTTTTCACTTCCCACCACTCAACTGCTATTTGATGGCTGCGAGACCGCCGCAAAACGATACGTCGGAGCCGGACGCTATCGAGTTCGGTATCGCCGCGCTGTCTGACGATGTCGACAACGCCGACATCGACTTTCCGGCAGACGCGCGGACGATTGCGCAAGCGCTCGACCACGTCGACGTTCCCATCGATGCTGCGGGGAACACGGTCACGATAGACGAAGCGCTCGACGCAACCCCACAGGACCAGTTCGAATCACGTCGTGACCTCCTCGAAGCACTCCACCCCGTCCTCGAAGAGTACCGTGCGAATGCCTCGAAAAGTTTCTTTGCTCGACTCCGGTCGCTCGTTCCGTTCTGACGGTGGTGACGGTCGTGTGCCGTCGGTGACCTCGGTGCCGTCGATACGCGCCGGGCGGCGCCGGGCGACACGACCCTTACTCCAGGTCTTCGTTGCTTACTCTAGTTCCTGAATGCGTTTCATCTGGTCGCGGTGCAGTGAAAGGATGAGGTCCGAGAGGACGCCGAACATCAACAGTTGGACACCGAAGAGGATGCCTGCCGCGGAGACGACGGCAATGACCTCGTGCGAAATCGACCGGACGACCCACTCGTAGGCGACGTAGATGGCGAGTCCAATCCCAGTCGCCGTCGATGCGAGGCCGACACTCCCGAAGTAGAACAACGGATTGTTCGTCTTCGCCCGTCGGTACAGTTCGAGAAAGATGATACCGCCGTCTCGGATCGGGTGGAGGTTCGTATCGGACCCGTCTGGACGCGGGTAGTACGACGTCGGGACGACGGTCGTGTTGATACCGTGTTTCGCACATTCGACTGCCATCTCCGTCTCGATGCCGAACCCGTCGGAGGTGAGCGTCATCTCGAGAAATGACTCACGCGTGAACGCGCGGTAGCCACTGAGGATATCTTTGAAATCTTGTCCGTGAATGAGTGCGAACGCCCGATTGATGATTCGGTTCCCGATTTTGTTGAGTGACGTCATCGCCCCATCTCGCATGTCTGCGAATCGGTCTCCGATGACGTGTTCGTACCCCTCGTCGAGTGGTGCGAGTAATTTCTTGGCGTCTGTTGGTTCGTACGTTCCGTCGCCGTCGAGCATCAGGACGTACTCAGCTTCGACGTACTCCTCGACGGCTTCTCTGACTGCCTGACCTTTCCCAGACCCAGACTGGACGACGACGCGCGCGCCGGCGTCTTCGGCGAGTTCGCGCGTCCCATCTGTGGACCCACCGTCGATGACGAGGATGTTGGTGTATCCTTCGTCTCGGTAGTCAGAAACGACGTCGGCGATTGTCGCAGCCTCGTCGTAGGTTGGAACGAGGATGCAGACGGAGTTGGGGTCGGGCATTGTTCCTCAGAAGATTTCAGACTGTAGAAAAAGTTTCCACTTCATCGTTGTTGAGAGCGTCCGAAGTAAATCACGAGGGATATTTATCACCCCGTTCGTGGATTCCCGTATGAGTGGTCCGGAAGCGAGCGATGTCCGATTTGGACTTGAGGTCAGCTCCGGGTTCGTTATCCGACTCATCATGTCTGGGGTCGGTTTTGTTGGGACGATCATCTTTGCGAGGCTTCTGAATCCGTCCATATTCGGTGGGTACTACCTGTTGTTGAGTCTCATCTTGATTACAGTTGAACCTATCCAGGGGTTCGCCACGGCGGCAAAAAAACGCTTCTCGGAAACCGATGGGTCGCGACAGGAAATTCTCGCGGCGCAACTCATCGCTATCGCGCTTCTCGGTGCATTTGGTTCGCTCGTCGCGTTCACGTTCGAGCAATCGATCGTCAACTACTCGGGCATCGAAGAGGCAGCGCTTCTCTTCTCGATGCTTCTCGTCACTGTCTCGTTCGTCGAGTCGGTCATGACTATCATCGAAGGAACGGGGCGGATGAGTGTCTCGAACCTCGTCGATCTACTCGGGTCACTCCTCACGTTCCCGTTCCAACTGGGATTGGTTCTTCTCGGATTCGGTGCGAGTGGTATGGCGTACGGTCTCGCTACGTCGTCGATGATAACCGGACTCGTTGGTATCGCCGTCCTCGGAATCACCCCCCGGTTACCTTCGAGCCCAACTATCGAATCGATATGGCAGTTCGGGCGGTTCAGCGCAGTCTCGAGACTCGCATCGAAGATCCTCGCACGAACAGATATGGTTCTCCTGGGGCTGTTTTTCACACCTGCTATCGCCGGGCACTACGAAGTTGCATGGAAATTGAGCGTCCCTGCGGCGCTCATCGGGGTCGTCGTCGGTAACGGGTTGATGGCGCGAGTGAGTAACCTCCACAGTAAGGAGAACACCGAACGAATTAGAATCGACTTGAAAAACGCAATCTCGGTCACCGGAATGCTCGCAATTCCGATGTTCTTCGGTGCCCTCGCCCTGAAGGGCGAACTCGCAGTCACTGTGTACGGTCCCGGATACAAGGACGCAGCGGAGTTCTTGGCCTGGATTATCCTCTACCAACTCTTACGTAAACAAGCAGACCAACTATTGAGTGCCGTCCACGGACTTGACCGTCCCGACGCGACACTGTTCGTCGATATCGGTACGCTCGCACTGAACATTGGCCTCGGAGTCGGGTTACTAACCATCGTCGGACCAGTCGGCGTCATCTACGCGTCGGTGATTGCGGAGACACTCCGTCTAATCGGCGGCGTCGTAGTCGTCCGTGGACTCGTCTCGGACCTCGTCTTGTTCCCCCGTGCCGTTGGTGAACAGATAGTCGCGGGGGGCCTGATGTTCGTCGTCGTCGAAGGCGCCAACCGTATGGTCCTGGTTCGGTCGTGGGTCGACCTCACCGCCTTCCTCGCACTGGGTGGCGTCACGTACGGAGCCGTCCTTGTACTACTCTCCGAATCGCACCGCACCATCGCAACAGCGGTGTACAGCCAGTTTCGTGACGCTGTGGTCGAGTATCGAACGTAACAGCGTCGAAGCCCAATACGGCAACGTTCGTTATTCAGTGTAGCCGAGGTGGCGGAGTCGTGATTCGACGACACCGTCGTCTACGCTGTCTCGATCCGCTCCCGGTTCCGCTGAGACGACGTTCCGGCGCTCACCGTTGTCGAAGATCAACCACGGGACGTTGACCAACTCGTCTGTGTATATACTCTGTGGGTGACCCCACTCACGGACTGGAATCGGATGTGCTCGTTCTCCAACCATATTTCCGTGATCTGCGGTGACGACGTGTCTGCCTTCGACAGACTCCATCACAGACTCGACGTGGGGGAACGCTTCGTCGAGGGTCTTCCGGTAGAGTCGCCAGACTTCATCGGCACTGACATCTAAGTTCCCGAACATAATCTCGTGCCAGAAGTCGATCGTCTCGTCGCCACCTTCGTGGAGGTGCTGTTTATCGAACGTCGTTTCGGAGTCGATGAACGGGTAGTGTGGCTGGATGTAGTGGACGAGAATCCGCTTGTTTGGATACTCATCGGCAGCCTGAAGCGCGTATTTCGCGGTCGTTTCGGGCATGACGGTGTTGTACGTCTCGTCCCATCCTTCGTCTAACCAGACGTCGACGACGGCGTGGAACTCCGCATCGAGTTCGTCCTCGTGCCGTCTGAACTGTGGGTTCGCAGTGACGTACACCGTGTCGTGCATCGTTCGTCCCTCGAAGTTCGCGTGGAGGAACTCCATCGTGTTCGACCCGCGCGAAATTCGTGACTGGAGGTCACCGGGAAGTGGCGATTGTTCTGCAAACATATCGTAGCGACAGGCATCGAGAATCTGCAGAACGTCCCAATCTTCCGCCATAAGATCGACTCCCTTCGGATTGAATGTTTGTGTGTCTAATTTTGTATAATAAAGTCGGTTGAGTTCACGCAAAATCAAGGACGGTGTGGAGAAGCCATTTCGAACCTGGTCTAGCGAGTACATCCTTTTCGGAATGACTCAAGTGTGTACATATATAAGACCCGGTTAGATTGCTCTCATCTACGTCCATCAGTGACGCTGTGGGAGAGACCGTACGTTTAAATAAGATACTGCGCAGAGACTAGTAAGATACCCTTTACATCGCTGATTTGGAGTATATAAAAAAGATTGGTGTCACTATGGACGACAGACCACTAACAGAACTCATCCGCGCTGGACTGAAGGACCCTCTACGTGGAGTGTCCTACGTAACTAACCCAATCAGAAAGTCGGTTTTACTGACCCTCTCTTCGAGATATCCATTAGGAAAAAATATCTTCACTGAGGACTGGGAATTACTGATAGTCTTGGACACGTGCCGTCCAGACGTACTCCGTGAAGTTGCTCCAGAATATTCTTTTCTGAACGAATCCGACATCGACGACATCTGGTCAGTCGGTGGGTCCACACTCGAATGGACATCCAACACGTTCGTCGAGGAACACAGGAACAAAATTGAGTCCACAGCGTTAATATCTGCAAACGGATGGCCTCACAGAATCATAGAGGAAGGTTTCCGGCCCGAGGACCGTTTCAACTCGTGGTTGGCGATGACCGACTGGAAGACCGTCCCGAGTGGGACGTTAGGCAAACATATTCCAGCATGGCAATACGGTGAGGGCCGTGCAGGCTATTCCGACCAGCCACAAGCAGATGCCAACACAGTCGTCGACTTTGCAATAGACGTAGGTCGCGAAGGTAAGTACGACCGAGTCATCGCACACGTCATCGAACCACATTATCCGTTCGCGGCCGCTGCAAAAGCTCGTGGTGCCAAAGAGCTCAACCAAAGTGAACAGAAACCGTGGCATTACCTCCGCGATGGCGGTGGTCTGGAGGTCGTGTGGAATAATTACCTCACAGAACTCCGGTACGGACTGGACCACGTCGAACGGTTGCTCGAGAACTTCGATGCAGAGAAGGCAGTCATCACTGCCGACCACGGTGAGTTGTTCGGTGAGTGGAAGATGTACGGACATGATAGTGGGTCGCTCATGCCCCAACTTCGGAGAGTGCCGTGGGTCGAAACGACCGCGACTGATTCAGGGACTCACCAGACCGAGAAACGCACACAACAACAACGAACTGTCGAAGAGAATCTCGAATCACTTGGCTACCTCTGAGAAAACAGCCTGTACCAGACTATATATAAACGGAGTTTAGAACTCATAAACATGCAAGCTGTCGTTCTCGCCGCTGGCAAAGGAACGCGCCTTCGGCCTCTCACCGAGGACAAACCCAAGGGGATGGTCGAAGTCGATGGCAAGCCAATCCTCACGCATTGTTTCGACCAACTCGTCAACCTCGGCGCAGAGAAACTCGTCGTGGTCGTCGGGTACAAGAAGGAAGTCATCATCAGCCACTACGACGACGAGTACCGTGGCGTCCCCATCACGTACGCTCACCAGCGAGAGCAGAAAGGACTCGCTCACGCACTCCTCACCGTCGAAGACCACATCGACGAAGACTTCATGCTCATGCTTGGCGACAACATCTTCAACGCAAACCTCAGTGACGTGGTCAAACGACAACGAGAGGACCGCGCAGACGCGGCATTCCTCGTTGAAGAAGTCGAGTGGGACGAGGCCTCTCGCTACGGTGTCTGTGTGACAAACGACTACGGCGAAATCACAGAGGTCATCGAGAAACCCGAAGAACCACCGTCGAATCTCGTGATGACTGGATTCTACACGTTCACGCCGGCTATCTTCCACGCGTGCCACCTCGTCCAGCCATCGAACCGTGGTGAGTTCGAGATCAGTGAGGCAATCGACCTGCTCATCCGTTCTGGGCGAACTATCGACGCGATCCGACTCGATGGCTGGCGGATGGATATCGGGTATCCCGAAGACCGCGACGAAGCAGAGCGCCGGCTCAGTGAGAAAACTGAAGACTGAACCGAAGTTTCACTCCGAGTTTGGACACTCGAAAAGCGGAACCACTTAGAAATACGGCTAGACAGGTACTTCATGAACGTTCTCATGGCCCCGTATTATTCGGGCAATCCGTATCAGGATCTCCTGATACAGCACCTATCAGACCGCGGAATCGAGGTGACTGTGGACGAAGAACCGATTCCGTTCACCCCGTTTATTCTCTCTGTCCTCCTCGACGACGTGGACGTTCTCCATCTCCATTGGACCCATCCGTACTTCCTCTTCGGGAGCGTCGAGTGGGCCTACCGAGTCCCAGGAAGTCGCATCGTTGCCATGCTCGCCGCAGTATGGTTCATCGTACAAGTGAAACTCGCGTCGTATCTCTGTGAGCGAGTCGTCTGGACCGTCCACAACAAACACAACCACGAGAAGAAGTTTCTCTCATTGGACCGTGCAGTCAGCGAACGACTCGTTCGAATTGCAGACACGGTCCAGGTGTGGGACGACCGAACCCGTGACGAACTCGAATCGTACCTCGACACCGACATCGACAATGCGGTCGCGATTCCACATGGGAACTACGATCCAGTGTACGAGGACAATCGCTCCGTGTCGACAGCAGAGGCCCGTGAGAAACTAGGTATCGAAGGGTACGAACGTGTCTATCTGTTTTTCGGTATGATTCGCCCGTACAAGCAGATACCAAAACTCTTGGAGACGTTTCGTCGCGTGAGCGACGACGACGAATGTCTCGTCGTCGCCGGCAATCCGATGTCGTCGAGTGAAACACCCAAAATTCGGGCACTTGCAGAGAATCAATCCAATGTCATCACCGACCTCCGGTACATCCCGAACGAAGAGGTTCCAACGTACTTTGCAGCGTGTGATTTCGGTGTGTTCCCCTACCGAGATATCTTCAGTTCAGGGTCGGTCGTGCTGAGCCTCACGTTTGGATGCCCAGTCATCGTACCAGACGCAGGGTGTATTCCGTCCATCGTCCCAAAGGGGAACATCGTCTACGACAGACTCGAAGACGGATTCAAAGATGCGCGGGAGATTTCGCCTGCAGAGCGTGCCCAACTCCGAGAACGGAATCGGAATGCGGCAATGACTCAGCACGACTGGGCCGATATCGCAGAACATTTCGAGACCGTCTACCGGGGTCGGCAGACGGTTTAATCAGCCTAAAACCAACTCAAAAGCGGAGCCACGGTCGGTCTGAAGGCCGTTTCGAACCTACGCGTTCGTCTTCTCGACCAGATTCGGCGTCAACAACCCATAGACGTAGCCAAATCCAACCGCCGCAGTAAACACAAAAATCGCAATCAACTGCTGGACCTTCGCCAGCGACGGCTCCTTGACGAGGTTTTTCAGTCGGTCGACGACGTAGACGAGCATCAGGTCTCGCAGATACTCGTTCTTGTCACCCGACGCCTCAGGGTACAGGAGGTCCATCACACGCTTCGAGTAGCCTTGCCAGAACGATCGGAAGACGAGCCAGTTGAACTCCGTCCGGTACTGGAAGAGCTTGTGATTCACGCGCGCTTCTTTGTTGTAGATGACGCGCTTTCCGGTGTTGTTGTAGATTCGGATACAGACCGGTGCTTCGTGGGCTTGAACGTGCTTGTCGCCTTTTCGACCGGTATTCGTGTCGTAGCCACCGGCTTCGAGGAAGACGTCGCGCTTGAAGGAGATGTTCGAGCCGTAGGTGTTCCGGACCTCCTCCATGTGCTCACCGAACCCGCGTTCGTCACAGCCGACGAGCCAGTAGAATTCCTCGGGGAAGAAGTCAGGTTTGCGGGCGACCCAGTCGGGGACGACGTGACCGCCGACCGCGACGGCTTCAGGGTTTTCTTCGTAGGTCTGGACGAGTTTCTCTATCCAGTCAGGTTCGGCCGTCGCGTCGTCGTCGATCATCGCGACGATATCGCCGGATGCGAGCTCCGCACCTTTCGTTCGGCTGTACGAAATACCTCGGTTCTCGTCGTTGATGTGGAGTACGACGTTGTCGATGTCGCCAAAGTCGTCTTCGACGCGAGCGAACACCTCCTCGTTTCCGTCGACGACGATGACGATTTCGAGGGGTTCGTAGGTCTGTTCGAGGGCGCTCTCGACGGTCTCAGAGAACGACTCGTACCGTTCCATCGAGTACGTACAGACCACGACGGAGACTTTCATTGGTCGATTTTACCGAGGTGTGTCGAATAAGCATTGTCTTTCAGAACCGAACCAACAATTTCCGTCGACACAGCCTATCACAAGGCTTATGAACGGCTTGACGGTTGTTGGTCACAATGAGCGACGAGCAACCAGAGCATTCGCCCTCCGTAGCGGATCTCGCTCGCGACTGGTATCACATACCGGTCCTCTCGACGATCGTCCTCGTCATGCTGTGGATTCGGCTCCGCAGTTACGACGCGTTCATTCGAGAGGGGTCGGTATTCTTCTCAGGAAACGACGCCTGGTATCATCTTCGCCAGGTGGAATACACCGTCCGCAACTGGCCGGCAACGATGCCGTTCGACCCGTGGACCGAATTCCCCTTCGGTCGGACAGCAGGTCAGTTCGGGACGATTTACGACCAAATCGTTGCGACCGCAGCACTCATCGCTGGGCTCGGTAGCCCGTCGTCTGCGCTCGTCGCAAAAACGCTCTTGGTTGCCCCCGCAGTCTTTGGCGCACTAATCGTCATCCCGACGTACCTCATCGGGAAGCGTCTGGGCGGTCGCCTCGGTGGCCTCTTCGGGGCACTCATCTTGATGCTCCTCCCCGGAACGTTCCTCCGTCGTGGTCTCGTCGGATTCGCTGACCACAACATCGCTGAGCCGTTCTTCATGGGCTTTGCCGTGGTCGCGATAATGATCGCCCTCACGGTCGCCGACCGAGAGAAACCCGTCTGGGAACTCGTCGACGCTCGTGATTTCGATGCCCTCCGCGAACCGCTGAAGTGGTCCGCACTCGCCGGTGTCGCGACGGCCATCTACATGTGGTCGTGGCCGCCGGGTATCCTCCTCGTCGGTATCTTCGGCCTCTTCTTGGTCCTGAAGATGGTCTCCGACTACGCTCGTGGTCGTTCGCCCGAACACACCGCATTCGTCGGTGCTGTCTCTATGGCAGTCACGAGTGTGCTGATGTTCGTCGTAATCGAGGAAATGACGTTCAGTGTGACTGACTTCGGGTTCCTCCAACCGCTGTTCTCACTCGGTGTGGGCTTCGGTGCAGTGTTCCTCGCCGCGCTCGCCCGCTGGTGGGAGTCGAACGATATCGACGACCAATACTATCCCGCAGTAGTCGGCGGAATCATGCTCGTCGGGCTGGTGCTGTTCTCACTCGTCCTCCCGAGCGTCTTCAACTCGATTGCACGCAACTTCCTCCGAACGGTCGGGTTCAGTGCCGGTGCAGCGACCCGTACGATCGGTGAAGCGCAACCGTTCCTCGCAGCGAACATCCTCCAAGCGAGCGGTCTGACGGCAGTCGACCGTATCATGTCCGAGTACGGATTCACGTTCTTCACGGGTGTTGCGGCAGCAATTTGGCTCGTCGCCAAACCACTCGTCCGCGACGGCGAGACCCGAAAGCTCGGATACGTCGCCGGGAGCATCGTCGCTATCGGTGTCCTCTACTTGATTCCTGCGATTCCGGACGGTATCGGTGGTCTACTCGGTATCGAATCGTCGCTCGTCAGTCTCGCGATCGTCACAGCACTCATCGTCGGTGCGGTGATGCAAGCAGACTACGAGAGTGAACACCTGTTCATTCTCGTCTGGGCGGCCATCATGACGTCGGCCGCCTTCACGCAGGTCCGGTTCAACTACTACCTCGCAGTGGTCGTCGCGGTGATGAACGCGTACCTCCTCCGCGAGGCACTCGGTATCGACTTCATCGGCCTCGCCAACGTCGACCGTCTCGAAGATGTATCGTACGGCCAGGTCGCCGCAGTCGCGTTCGCCGTGCTCCTCATCCTCACTCCTGTCCTCATCGTTCCGATCCAACTCGGAAACGGTGGCACGTCGCAGACGGCCATGCAGGCGTCTCAAACTGGGCCGGGCACCGTCACCCAGTGGGACGAAACACTCGGATGGATGCAGACCAACACTCCCGAAGAAGGTGAGTTCGGCGGCGCGTCGAACCGGATGGAGTACTACGGGACGTACAAGTACGCAGACGACTTCGACTATCCAGACGGTTCCTACGGCGTGATGTCGTGGTGGGACTACGGTCACTGGATTACGGTACTCGGCGAGCGCATCCCGAACGCCAACCCGTTCCAGGGTGGTGCCACGGAAGCAGCGAACTTCCTCCTCGCACCTGACGAACAGCAAGCCGAAGAGGTTCTCGTAACGATGGCCGACGACGGCGAAGGCGACAACACCCGGTACGTCATGGTCGACTGGCAGATGGTCTCGACCGAGTCGAAGTTCGGTGCGCCGACGGTCTGGTACGACGAATCCAACGTCTCCACGTCGGACTTCTACGACCGACTGTACCGACTTCAAGAACAGAACGGACAGACGAGAGTCGTCTCCGCGACGAACGTCAAAGACCAGCGCTACTACGAGAGCCTGATGGTGCGTCTCTACAAGTTCCACGGGAGTGCCCGTGACCCATCGCCGGTCGTCGTCGACTGGGACGAGCGCACGTCCACCAACGGCGAGGTGACGTTCAAGGTGACGCCTGCTGACGGCCAGCCGATCAAGACGTTCGACAACATGAGTGCTGCCAGGGCGTACGTCGAAAACGACGGCAGTTCCCAGATTGGTGGCGTCGGAACGTTCCCCGAAGAGCGTGTCGAAGCGCTCGACCACTACCGCCTCGTGAAGTCGTCGAATAGTTCGGCGCTCCGCTCTGGTTCCTACCAGAACTCGCTCATCCGCGCCGGCAACACCTTCGGTATCCAACCGCAGGTCCTCCTCGGCAACAACCCAGCGTGGATCAAGACGTTCGAGCGCGTCCCCGGTGCGACTGTCGAAGGAAGCGGTGCGCCTGCTAACTCGAACGTGACGGCACGCGTCGAGATGCGTGACATGACGACGAACACGACGTTCACCTACGTCCAGCACGTCCAGACGAACGAAGACGGCGAGTTCACGATGACGCTGCCGTACTCGACGACTGGATACGACGACTACGGCCCAGAAAACGGCTACACGAACGTGAGCGTCCGTGCGACGGGCGACTACACGTTCACCGGTCCGACGACGGTCGGTGAGAACAACTCACTCGTCGTCTACCAAGCACAGAACGTCAGCGTCGACGAGGGTCTCGTGAACGGTGCTGAAGACGGCACCGTCGAAGTGACGCTCGAAGAGCAGGAACTGACCTTAAGTGATGGGTCGTCCGAAGAGTCGTCGAACGATTCGAACTACATCGACTCCAGCGCGGTGTCGACTGCGGTCGCCGCGTAAGGCAGACCCGTCGGTTCACGGTCCTTTCTTTCGGTTGTTCACGGCGGAGTGGGCACGCTCTGTCTCCAATGGAGGCGCAACTGAGAAGAGCCGATGCTACCGAAACGGAGCAGTCGGTGGCGTCGAACAGCGGTGGAAGAACGGTTCCGCGTGAACAGATGAAGTTCGATTTGACCAGATAAAATTCGACCTGAACAGGGCGAAACTCAGACGAGCGATTCGTAGTCGATGCCGTCGCGACGAGTCACGATACGACGGCCGTCGATGACGATGGGTTCTCGCATCTCGTCGAACTCGTCGTCGAGTGCAGCGAACTCGTCCCAGTCGGTCGCGACGAGTGCGGCGTCGGCACCGGCGAGTGCATCTGCGGCGGTGGTGGTGTACTCGATGCTGGGGAACTTCTCGCGCATACTCTCGACGGCGACTGGGTCGTAGCCGACGACATCAGCGCCGGCGTCGAGAAGTGCATCGATGAGTGGGATTGCACGCGACTCGCGGATGTCGTCGGTCCCGGGCTTGAACGACAGACCGAGAACTGCCACTCGCTTGCCGCGAGGGTCGAATCTGTCTCCGAGGAGTTCCAGCATCCGGTGTGGTTGTTGGTCGTTCACGTCGACTGCCGCCTGCAGGAGACGCGGTTCGTATCCACGAGAGCGAGCGGCGGCGATGATGGCGGCCGTATCTTTCGGGAAGCACGAACCACCCCACCCGAGACCCGCAGCGAGGAATGCAGACCCGATTCGTGAATCGAGGCCGATTGCTTCGAGGACTTCGTACGAATCGACGCCGAACTCTTTGCAGATGTTCGCGAGGTCGTTCGCGAGGCTGATTTTCGACGCGAGGAATGCGTTGTTGGCGTACTTTATCATCTCGGCCTCACGGATGCCGGTCTTGATGACGGCTGGGTCGTCTGCTCGCTGGACGAGCGGGTCGAAAATCGCGTCGAGCGTCTCGTGTGCTCGGTCGGTGTTTGCGCCGAGAACGATTTTGTCGGGGTCGAGAAAGTCCTCGACTGCAGTTCCTTCGCGGAGGAACTCGGGGTTCATCCCGATATCGAACTCTTCGCCGACAGTCTTGCCGGACGCGGCTTCGATTCGCGGAGCGATTACCTCCTCGGTGGTCGTCGGGATGACCGTACTCTTCGTGACCACGAGATGATAGCCATCTTTCTTCGAGAGCGTCTCTCCGAGCGATTCTGCGGCAGCGTTCATCGCCCCAAGACCGATACTGCCGTCTTCGTTCGATGGCGTCGGCAGGGCGAGGAAGGTCGCGTCAGTGTCGAGAATCTCGTCGTAATCGGTCGTCGCGCGGAGTCGGTTGCCCGCGTACTGCTCGACGAGTTCGTCGAGGCCGGGTTCGTGGATCGGCGCGACTCCTGCATTGATCGAATCGACGATATCTTCGTCGATATCAACGTTCACGACGTCGTGACCGAGGTCAGCAAAGCACGCAGCGATGGTCGTCCCGACGTACCCACTGCCGACGATGCTGAGTTTCATTAGGTGTATTGTGAGTACCCGGTGATTTGATTCTTTCCGAGTCTTCATCTGACGGGTCGGACGAGACAGGGTTCGCTTCGCGGAACGGTGGACTGATATGGGTCCGAAAGAAGATTCGCACAACCAAATGTCGATTCAAACGGACGAGTCGTCTCCCCGCTACGCATGGCTCGTACTCTATCTGAAAGGCATCTGTATGGGTGCCGCAGATGCCGTCCCCGGCGTATCAGGTGGGACAATCGCACTCGTCACCGGAATCTACGAACGGCTCATCAGTGCAGTCACTGCAATCAGCCCCGAGCGAATCCAGCGGATACTCAGCGGTGTCTTCCCGAACCGTAGAACCGATGCGGTGGCCGCGTTACGCGAAATCGACGTCGGGTTCCTTCTGGTCCTCGGTGCCGGGATCGTCACTGCCGTCGTCTCCATTACTCGCGTCCTCACCGTCGCAATCGACTCCTATCCTGTTCCGACGTTCGGGTTCTTCTTTGGCCTCATCGCGGCCTCTGCCGTCGTCCTGTACGCGCAAGTGTCGCTCGACACACCACGCCAAATCGCCGCCGCAGTCGCGGGGTTCACCGTCGCGTTTGTCGCGTCGGGAACCGTCGGAACCGCACTTGGAAACTCGCTCTCGGTGACTGTCCTCGCAGGTGCAATCGCGGTGAGCGCGATGATTCTTCCCGGAATCTCCGGGTCACTCCTGTTGTTGCTTCTCGGCCAGTACGAGTATATGACGTCGACGCTCAGCGAATTCGTCGACACACTCATCGACATCGTCACTGGCGGGTCAGTCTCTGCGCTCGTCGACCCGGGAACGGTCGTCGTGGCGTTCATCACGGGTGCACTCGTCGGCCTGTTTACCATCGCTCACATCGTCCGATGGGCACTCGAACATTACCGGCGTCCGACACTCGCGTTCCTCGTGAGCCTCATCGTCGGAGCACTCCGGGCACCCATCGTAAAGACGAGTGAGAAACTTGCCGAGGCAGGGCAATCGTGGACCGCCGAACTCCTGGTTTTCTTCGCGGTCGCGGCCATCGCTGGTGCAGTGCTCGTGTTACTGGTCGACCGATACACGGCAGTCATCGAATCGTAACGGAACCGACCTAGACTGTTCTCTCAGAAGGACTGATTATTCACGAGCGACTGCGATATTTCGGACTGACCCACCGCAGTTGGGACACACCGCCAGGAACCTCTCGCTGACAGTCCGCGTTCCGCAGGAACGACATTCGAAATAGCCCCCTGAAACAGTCCACCCACCGGTTAGCGAATTGTACATAGCCATGTTGCTTGTTACCACACTTGTGGAGATAAGCGTTTCCTAGTTTTTGCCAAAGTAGCCCAGAACCCCACAATATTTTGGGATTTTACCACTGACTGTGTATTTTCTAGGACAATTGCATACTACTCCACGTCTGCCCTGAACCTCGTGAGGGGGAACTGATAGCTATCCAGTGAACTCCGAAAGCAGGCCTTTCAGACGGCCGAGTTTCGCTTCGGAGTCGATGTCGAAGGTGTGGAATTTCATATCCGGACAGTTGGTCCAGTGTAGACTCCAAAACCGGTTCAACGTGGCAGTGACACACCAGCGTCGGTCGGTGGCGAAGCTGCCGGCTGCGATGGGCTTTTGCATCCAGACATTCTCTCACACACATATGGGACCCCAACTTCGACGGCCAACGCACCGCTCTTGTGAGCTCTGTGGTCGAGTAGAACGCTGGGACGACGACGTGGCAACGTGGCGAGTCGCGACGGAGGACGGCGAAAAACAGGTCGGAAAACCGTTCTGTATCCACGAGTGGGACATCAACGGACGATTCGCCCCCTTCAAAGAACCGGCCTAACGCATCGAGACAACGTGTCTTCTGTGGCGACGGTGTAGTGAGAGTGTAGTCAACTTACGACTCTGAGAGCGACGTCAGAACAGACAGCGTCCCGTCGAAGTACGACGCAGAGAGGACTTCGTCTGCCGTCTCTCTTGCAACATCGTCCGCATTGGCGACGGCGTACGACGAACCGACGACGCGGAACGTCGATGCGTCGTTCTCACTGTCGCCGATTGCGACGAAGTCTGCTGGGTCGTGTGCCAACGTCTCACAGACGAGTTCGAGGCCGGCACCTTTCTCGACACCGGGAGACTTGACGTGGTACGCAAATCCAGTATCGATGACTTCGAGGTCGTACGCCGCAGCAACCTCTCTGAGTAACGCTTCGTCGGCATCGAGGTTGACGGCGATTTCCGTCTCGCGCCAGCGGTTGACCGTATCGGCAGCGTCCCATCCGAGGTCACCGCCCCGTGCGACGAACTCGTCTGCGGCGGCCTGTGCAGCATCTCTGTCACCGGCGTACGATACCTCGCCATCGGCGAGGACGACACCGCCATTTTCCGCGACGACCGTCTCCGGGAGTCCGATGTAGTGACACAGCGAAACCGGGTACGGAAAGGCCTTCCCGGTCGCCAACACGACTGGAGCATCCCACGATGGAAGTACATCGAAGACCCGTGGGTCGAGTCGACCCTGTGCGTCGGTGAGCGTGCCGTCGATATCGAGAACCAGCGGCGGAACCATATCGGCGCTACGAACACCGGGGGGAAAGAGTCAGCGGTCGGCGCCGGCGAGTGAACGAGTAGTAAGCGAGGCCGTGCTGGTCGGCATGTTCTCGTAAAAAATCAACTCACGCGGGTGCCTCGAAAACGGATACTGTGAAGATACAATAAAGTGCAGGCAATCCTACTTCACGAGAGACGGATGACTACATCGCCGAGTGTCCTCGTCATTGGCGGAGGGTCCACTGGAACAGGCATCGCTCGGGACCTTGCGATGCGTGGGCTAGACGTGACCCTCGTCGAGAAGGGGAATCTCACACACGGAACGACGGGCCGAATGCACGGTCTGCTCCACAGCGGTGGTCGGTACGCGGTTTCTGACCAACCATCTGCGAAAGAGTGCATCGTCGAAAACCGCGTCCTCCGACGAATCGCGGGACACTGCGTCGAGATGACGGGCGGACTGTTCGTCCAACGACCGGAAGACTCCGACGAGTACTTCGAACAGAAACTGGAAGGGTGCCGAGAGTGTGGCATCCCCGCCGAAGTACTCTCAGCGAAAGAAGCCCGTGAAGTAGAACCCTACCTCGCGAAAGACATCAAACGCGCGATCAAGGTTCCGGACGGTGCGATAGACCCATTCCGCCTCTGTGTTGCGAACGCTGCAAGCGCTATCGAACACGGAGCGCGCATCGAGACACACTCGGAAGTCACCGACGTTCTCGTCGAAGACGGCGAAGTCGTCGGTGTCGAAGTCACGCACAAATCAGGTGCCGGTCCGTACGTCCACGGAAACCCGGGCGAAGTCGAAGAGATCCGCGCCGACTACGTGGTCAACGCGACAGGCGCGTGGGCGGGCCAGATCGGTGACTTCGCTGGTGTCGACGTGGAAGTTCGCCCGTCGAAGGGCGTCATGACCATCATGAACACTCGGCAGGTCGATACCGTCGTCAACCGCTGTCGGCCGAAAGGCGACGCCGACATCATCGTCCCACACGAGACGACGTGTATCCTCGGCACGACAGACGAAGAAGTCGAAGACCCAGAAGACTACCCCGAGGCGGGGTGGGAAGTCGACATGATGATAGACACGCTCTCGGAACTCGTTCCGATGCTGAAAGACGCGCGGACGATTCGCTCGTTCTGGGGCGTCCGACCACTCTACGAACCGCCGGGGACGGGGACAGAAGACCCGACTGACATCACGCGGGAGTTCTTCCTCCTCGACCACGACTCGCGCGACGACTTGCCCGGTATGACGAGCATCGTCGGCGGGAAACTCACTACCTATCGGATGATGGCCGAGAAGATATCGGACCACGTCTGCGAGAAACTCGACGTCGACGCCGAGTGCCGTACCGCAGACGAACCACTTCCGGGCAGTGAGGATTTCTCCGTCCTCCGTGACTACATGGACGACTTCGGTCTCCGCTCACCAATCGGCAGACGGTCAGTCCAGCGACTTGGCTCTCGTGCCGACGAGGTGCTGAACAGCATGGACCCGAACCCAGTCGTCTGCGAGTGTGAAGCCGTCACTCGCGCCGAGATTCACGACGCACTGGACTCGGCGGGGACGGACCTCAACTCGGTCCGCATCCAGACGCGTGCCTCGATGGGGAACTGTCAGGGTGCGATATGTTGTCACCGGATGGCGAACGAACTCGCCCCCGAGTACGACGAAGCCACCGTTCGTGCCTCGCTCGACGACCTCTATCAAGAGCGCTGGAAGGGAGAGCGTCACGCCATGTGGGGTACCCAGCTCTCGCAGAGTGCACTCAAATACATGCTCCACGCGACGACGATGAACCGCGACGAAGACCCGGCGGCGGCAGACGGTGATATCGACTTCACCGCGTTCGACGACGGGGCCGTCGCTGACGGCGGATTCACAGGAGGCTCCGATGGCGATAACTGACGACGTTCTCGTCGTCGGCGGTGGTATCGCCGCCTGCACTGCCGCGCTGTCGGCCGCAGAGACTGGTGCACGGGTTCGCCTCCTCGCGCACAAGAAGAGTACGCTCAGACAGGCAAGCGGCCTCGTAGACGTGCTCGGATACGCCAGCGGCGAAGGGCCGTTCTCCGACCCGTACGCTGGCATCAACTCCCTCCCGGGTGACCACCCGTATCGCGTGGTCGGCGAAGACGGCATCTGCGAAGGCCTTCGTATCTTCGACGACGCAGTCGGTGACGCCTATCAGGGCGGACACACTGATTCGAATGCGCTGGTCGCGACACACGGTGGGGCGGTGAAACCGACCGCTCGATACCCCAAATCAGTCGCACCCGGCCTCGCGAGTGCCACTGGAGACATGCTCCTCGTTGGATTCGAAGGACTCACCGACTTCGACGCACCTGTCGCTGCCGACCATATCGAAGCCGGGGGCGTTCCCTTCGGCGTCCGTGGAATCACTGTCTCGTTCCCCCGGTCGTTCCGGTCGGACGCGAAAGTCACGAGGTTCGCGAAGGCGCTCGACCGGGATGAGGAGGTGACGGGTGGAACCGTGCGGTCTGTTCTGGCTGACACCGTCGGTGACGAATTAGACGACGAGGCACGCGTCGGGTTCCCGGCGATGCTCGGCGACGACCACGACGAGGAGGTCCGCGACGAACTCACAGACCGACTCGGTGTTCCGGTCTTCGAAGTCCCGACCGGACCACCGAGCCTTCTCGGACTTAAACTCGAAGACATGCTGTTCGACGCCCTCGACGAAGCAGGCGTCCGTATCTCGTCTGGAAACCCAGCAGTCGACTTCGAAGCGAGCGACGGGCGTATCGAGACGGTTCTCGTCGACCAGAAGAGTCGAATGACGCCCTACCAAGCTGACCAGATCGTCCTCGCGACGGGTGGGCTCGTCGGCAAGGGACTCGATTCGGACCGCGAACACGTCACCGAGCCGGTGTTCGGGTGCCACGTCCCACATCCAGCCGACCGCTACGAGTGGTCCGCCCCCGAGGCGTTTGGCAACCACGCGTTCGCCCGATTCGGTGTCGTCCCCGACGACGAACTGCGACCGACGGCCGAAGGCGGTAACCCACACTTCGAAAACCTGCGTGCGGCGGGCGGTGTCGTCGGCGGTGCCGACGTCGCACGTGAAAAATCCGCGAGCGGCGTCTCGCTGGCGACGGGCGCAGTCGCCGGCAGACTCGCTGGCGAGGAGGCATCCCAATGAGCGACGCAGAATCCACGACGAATCCACCACTCACTCCGGACGCACAGATGGACGACTTCGAAGCAGTCGACGTGTTCGCCGAGAGCACCGACATGGACCTTCGACCCGGTGCGGACAACTGTTACAAATGCACCGCCTGTGACGTCTCGTGTCCAGTCGCAGAAGTCGACGACGAGTTCCCCGGTCCGAAGTTCCAGGGTCCGGAGCAGTGGCGTCTCAAGCGCAAGGAAGACGCCGCAGTCGACGACTCCATCATGTCGTGTTCGAACTGCATGCGCTGTGACGACGCCTGCCCGTCGAGTGTCCCGCTCAGTCAGATGCACAACACGGCGCGTGGTGAGTACGTCGACGAGGAGATGGACAAACTCTCGCGTGAGTACATCCGCAACCGTATCCTCGCAAACTACGGCACGCTCGCCCAACTGGGTAGTATGTTCCCCCGCCTGACGAACGCCGTCATGGGGAACTCACTCGTCCAGAACGTCAACGAACGAGTCCTCGGTATCACCGCCGAACGCGACTTCCCCGAGTTCGCCACGCAGACGTTCCGTGAGTGGTGGAACGAGCGAGGTGGCGCAGCTACCTCGAAGAAACGAGCGCAGGAGGCGCGAGCAGAGCGCGGTGGCCCGCAGGTTCGCTCCGAAGACAAACGCGTCGCCTACTTCCACGGGTGTTACTCCAACTACAACACGCCCGAAGTCGGCAAGGCGATGGTCCGTGTCTTCGAGTCGTTCGGCTACGAAGTCGTCGCCCCAAAACAGCGCTGTTCGGGCACGCCGATGTTCGCCAACGGCATGCTAGACGACGCGAAGCGCGCTGCCGGCATCAACGTCGAGAACTTCTCGGGACTCATTCCGGAGGGCTACGACATCATCGCGTCGTGTACCTCCTGTTCGATGTCGCTCCGACAGGAGTACCCCGAACTGTTCGACATCGACGGGATCGAAGACCTCTCGGAACACACCTACGAAGCGCTCGAATATCTCCGTATCCACGAAGACCTCGAGAGTGAAATTCGAGAGGCGTCAGTCTCCGACCAGTCGTTCGCCTACCACGCCCCGTGTCACGCCCGAAATCAGGGACTCGACCGGCAGGCAGTCGAACTCTTCCGCGAACTCGATGGCGTCACAATCGAGGACGTGGGCGATTCGTGTTCCGGCATCTCCGGCACCTACGGGTGGAAAGAAGAGAAGTACGACAAGTCGATGCAGATCGGCGCGGACATGTTCGACCACATGGACCACGCAAAGGGCGACGTCGGGATGACCGAATGTCCCACCTGTTCGATGCAGATGGAACACGGGTCTGGCTACGACATCAAACACCCGCTGCAACTGCTCGAAGAAGCGCTGGTGTGAAGCGATATCGGAGTAGAGAAAATTTTATCAAAATAATCGTACACGTTCGAACCGGCCGAACTTACAGGCAGCGAGTTCGAATCGAGGGTAACAATGTCAGGAGACACGTACGTCGGTGCAATCGACCAGGGCACCACAGGAACGCGATTCATGGTGTTCGACCACGACGGGCGAGTGGTCACCAACGCCTACGAAAAGCACGAACAGAGATATCCGGAACCGGGGTGGGTCGAACACGACCCCACCGAAATCTGGGAGAACACGAAGACGGTAATCGACGAGGCACTCGACAACGCGGACCTCGACCCGGAGCAACTCGATGCAATCGGGATCACGAACCAGCGCGAGACGACAGTCGTCTGGGACCGTGAGACTGGCGCGCCGATTCACAACGCAATCGTCTGGCAAGACCGGCGGACGACCGACCGCATCGAGGCGCTCGACGCAGCGGGGAAGAAAGACGACATCCAGCAGAAGACGGGTCTCGAACCAGACGCATACTTCTCTGCGACGAAAGCGGAGTGGATACTCGACAACGCCGATCCCATCAAACTCCAGCGCGCTCGACCAGCTGACGTGCGCGAACGCGCCGAAGCCGGTGAACTTGCCTTCGGGACCATCGACACGTGGCTCATCTACAAACTGACGGGCAACCACATCACGGACGTCACGAACGCCTCACGGACCATGTTGTTCAACATCCACGACATGGCGTGGGACGACGAACTCTTAGACGAGTTCAACGTTCCCCGCGAGATGGTTCCAGCGGTCCGCCCCTCGTCCGACGACGACTCCTACGGAACGACCGACGCAGACGGGTTCATGGGCACCGAAATTCCCGTTTCTGGGGCGCTCGGTGACCAGCAAGCCGCCCTGTTCGGACAGACCTGTTTTGACGCAGGTGACGCGAAGAACACCTACGGAACCGGGTCGTTCATGCTGATGAACACCGGCGACGAGGCAGTCATGTCCGACCACGGCCTCCTCACCACCGTCGGTTTCCAGCGCTCCGGCGAACCCGTCCAGTACGCACTCGAAGGCTCGATCTTCATCACGGGTGCCGCAATCGAGTGGCTCGAAGACATGACGCTCATCGAGGACGCTGCAGAGTCCGAAACACTCGCTCGCTCCGTCGATTCGACAGATGGCGTCTACTTCGTTCCGGCATTTGCCGGTCTCGGTGCCCCACACTGGGACCAGCGCGCCCGGGGGACCATCGTCGGCATGACCCGTGGAACCCGACGCGAGCACATCGTCCGCGCGACGCTCGAAGCAATCGCGTTCCAGACGCGCGACGTCGCCGAAGCGATGGTCGAAGACAGCGATATCGACCTGTCGAACCTCCGCGTCGACGGCGGTGCGGTGAAGAACAACTTCCTCTGCCAACTCCAGGCGAACATTCTCGACACCGAAATCGTCCGCCCAGAAGTCGACGAGACGACTGCACTCGGTGCTGCGTACGCCGCCGGCCTCGCTGTTGGCTACTGGGAGACCCTCGACGAACTCCGTGCGAACTGGCAGGTAGACCGCGAGTTCACCCCATCGAACCCGGGGAACGTCGGCCATCGCTACGAGCGCTGGAAAGACGCAGTCGAGCGGTCCCTCAACTGGGCGCGCGACGACGACTGACGACGCCAAAAAAATATCGAGCGTTTCGCCGGGCACTCGCCCTAGTTGAGTCGCGTAACCGCGATGGTCACGGACACGTCTTCGACGTTCCACTCTTCGACGGTGTCGCCCTCGGCGCTGCCGAGTTCGAACTCGCGAGCGCGGACCTCGGATGCGATGAGGTCGGTGTTCTCGTCGACGAACCCGGCGACTCTGTCGTCTTCGACGACGACGCCAACGTCGATTTCTTCTTCCACGTCGAGGTCGAGTTGCTTGCGCATCTCCTGGATGCGGCGGATGACGTCGCGGGCGTAGCCCTCGGACTCGATGTCGTCGGTGAGGGCGGTGTCGACGTAGACGGTGCCGCCTTCGAACTCGGCACCGACGACGTTCTCCGGCGGCTCTTTGACGTACGAGACCATCTCGTCGGTGAGTTCGTACGTCTCGCCGTCGACATCGACGCCTGCTTCGACTTCGGCGCGGGTGAGTCCTTCGACGGCACCCATGATTTTCTGCGCCTCAGCGCCGAACTCCGGCCCGATGACGCTCATCTGGGGTTCTGCCGTCTCGACGAGTTCGTCGAACACCTCGACGACCTGCACCGAGCGGGTGTTGACACGCTCCGAGAGGAGGCCGGAGAGCGCGTTGACTGCCTCGGCGACGTTCTCGTCGTCGGACTCGACGACGATTCGCGAGACGGGCCAACGGAGTTTTCGGCCACCCAGTTGGCGGGCGTGGGCCGCGGCCTCTTCGACGTCGCGGAGAACCGCCATGTTGGTTTCGAGCGTCTCGTCGCGGAGGTCCTCGTCGACTTCGGGGTACGAGAGCATGTGGACCGTCGTCTCGCGGCCGTCGAGACGCTGGTACATCTGCTCTGCCATGTACGGCGTGTAGGGTGCAATGAGACGGATGGACTCTGCGAGCACCGTCGAGAGTGTCGCGTACGCGCCGAGTTTGGAGTCGGACTCCTCTTCGTCCCACATGCGCTCGCGGATTGCCTTCACGTAGAAGCGCGAGACGTCCTGCGTGATGAAGTCGAGCAGCGTGTTGAGCGCGGTGTGGACCTGGTAGTCGTCCCACGCTTCGTGCATCTCGGCTTTGACGGTCTGCAGTCGAGAGAGCACCCACTCGTCGACGACGGTGAGTTCACCCTCCGAGAGGTCGGCCTCGGCGGGGTCGTAGCCATCGAGGTCCATATACGGCAGCGGGAACCGGAAGACGTTCCAGAAGATGTTGAGCGTCGACTGCGTGTCGGCGAGGCCCTCCCATTCGAACGAGAGGTCGACGCCCTGCTGGTCGTGCGAGAGGAGATACGCACGAAGCGGGTCGCGGCCGGCACGGTCGATCGCCTCTTCGGGCGTGACGATGTTCCCGACGGACTTCGACATCTTGCGGCCGTCTTTGTCGTTGGCGAACCCGTGCATGATGACCTCCTTGTACGGAGATTCACCTGTTGCGGCGGTGCCCATGCCGAGTTGCGACCAGAACCAGCCACGGGTCTGGTCGTGCGCTTCGATGATGAGGTCTGCAGGCCACAGTTCCTCGTAGTCTTCCGTCTGACTCGGGAAGTCGAGCGTGCCCCACGTCGCGACGGAGGAGTCGATCCACACGTCGAACACGTCGGGGACGCGCTCGTAGGTCACGCCGTCTTCGGTGATGGTGAGGGGGTCGACAGACGGCCGGTGGAGGTCCACCGTCTCGGCGTCGATATCTTGGTCGACGCGCGCTGCGAGTTCCTCGCGCGTGCCGATGACAATCATCTCTTCTGCGCCCTCGGCGTCGGGGTCTTGCGGGACCCAGATTGGGAGCGGGATACCCCAGTAGCGCTGGCGAGAGATGTTCCAGTCTGGGGCGTCGCTCACGAAGTCGCGGAATCGGTTGTCGCGGGCCCACTGCGGATGCCACTCGGACTCTTCGATGTTGTCGAGGAGTTGCTCTTTGACGTCGGTGACCGTGATGAACCACTGGTCGGTGGCGAGGAAGATGATGTCCGTGTCACAGCGCCAACAGTGACCGTATCGGTGGTCGTGTTCGCCGGCGTGGAGCAGATAGCCGCGTTCGTCGAGGTCTTCGATGACCATCGGGTTGGCGTCGCGGACGAACGTGCCCGCGTAGTCGCCGCCCTGTTCGGTGAACTCGCCTTTGTCGTCGACGGGGACGAACACGTCGAGGCCGAGTTCTTGGCCGCGGGCGAAGTCTTCTTGCCCGTGACCGGGTGCGGAGTGGACGAGGCCCGTGCGGTCCGCTTCGACGTAGTCGGCGGTGTAGACCTCTCCAGCGCCTTCGAAGTCGGCGTACTCACCGAGCACGTCCGCGAGTGGGTGGTCGTACGTCCAGCCAACCATCTCTTCGCCGGTGAGTTCGTCGAGGACTTCGTAGTCCTCGTAGCGGCCCTTCTTCAGGACGCCCTCGACGCAGGGTTCGGCGATGTAGAGCACTTCGCTCTCGCCGTCTTTCTCGGCGCGGACGGCCTGATAGGTCATCTCGCCCGAGACGGCGACGAAGGTGTTCGCCGGGATGGTCCACGGCGTCGTCGTCCAGATGACGAGGTTGCCCTCGCGGCCCGTCAGTGGGAACTTGACGTAGATAGATGGCGACGTGATTTCGTCGTACTCGACTTCGTTGGCCGCGATGGCTGTCTGACAACGCGGACAGTAGTTGACACTGCGTTTGCCCTGTTCGACCAGTCCGTTGTCAGCGACGTTCGAGAACGCCCACCACGCGGCCTCCATGTACTCGGGAGACAGCGTCTCGTAGGGGTTGTCCCAGTCCATCCACGTGCCGATAGACTGGAAGTCCTCGTCCATGGCCACGCGGTTGCGGACGGCGAACTCCTTGCATTTCTGGATGAACTCCTCCATGCCGAACTCCTCGATGTCGCGCTTCGAGGTGAAGCCGAGTTCCTCTTCGACTTTGACCTCGATAGGGAGGCCGTGCATGTCGTAGCCGGGACGGTCGGTGACGTGGTGGCCCGTCATGCGCTTGTGCCGGATGACGGCGTCCTTCAACGTCTTGTTCCACGCCGTTCCGAGATGCATCTGCCCGGACGTGTACGGCGGGCCGTCGACGAAGAAGAACGACGGGTCGTCGGCGTGTGCCTCCTTCGTCGCCTCGTACGCGTCGTTCTCGTCCCAGTACTCGCTGACGACGGACTCGACGTCCGACGGCGTGTACTGGTCTGCGATGTCTTCCATACTCCGTCCTTCTCGTGGATATATATCAAAACGGCGGGTCTCGTCCGCGCCTTTCGGTGGTTCGTCCGTGTCACTTTTCGGCATGGTTTACCCTCCGTTTCGGAGTGTGGTGGACCCGCCACTGTCGAGACAGCGGTGTCTGCGTTCGATACGCCTGTCGGGTGTGTGATGTGTGTCTGTTCATACGATGTACTGCGGGCGCTTAGCGGCGATTCGGGCGGAAGTCAAGGTAAGAGTAGGTGCGAGGCTAGCGCCCCGCAATAATCGACGAGTGGGCGACGGAGGGTCGCGACTGTCGGGCCTCGAATGGCGTGGCCGCATTCGTCACGTGGCGTCGCATCGTAGTCCAAAACAGTGTCGCATCGGCAATAACGCTTGCTCTACGCGTGCCTTTCTCTACGGTTCCACCCGTTCTGGCGTCCATCGACGGAGTGTGTACGTCCCGTTTGCCTCCCCAGATTCCTCGTCGGAGACGGTAACTGTGACCTGTTTCGGTGCGCCACCGCGCACTACGTCGAATTTGTAGATACTCGTACAGACGAGTTCGGTAGCGTCGGCGTAGCGGTCTGGGTCGGTCCGTGAGCGACGAATCGGTATCTCTGCGCTGTTCCATCCGGTCCACTCTGGCGACAGGCCGACGTTGTAGAACGCTGCATCTTCGGGTGGCATGCGCACCTCGTACAGGAGAACGAACGAGTCGCCTTCGGCCCACAGTAGGTCGTTCGAGTACTGACCCTGCATCGCTCTGTCGGTGAACACCTCGCGCTGGTCTGCAGGTGGCTCAGAGAAAATCCAGCCTCGAAGGTCGGTCCCGTCTGGAAACCCCCCGTGGACGTACTGTTCGTCGGCAGGGTGCAGTGACGACGAACCGTGGTCACCGACGATTCGACCGCTCACGCCTCGACGAGTGTCAGCGAGACACCCGGCAGTGGCGACGATCGCGAAAGATGCAGTGCTAGAGAGGAGGGCACGACGGCGCATGAATCAACCATTGGGAAGCTGACAGATAAATCAATCCCACGTCACCCACAGCAAGACGCCGAGCGCCACCGACTGGAGGACGTGAATACCCATCAACACCTGCCACGCGATGTCGGGCATCTCGGTGGCGAACCAGACTGAGAGCGTCGGGTCGACGAGGTAGTAGTAGAGCGCGAAGAGGCTCTGGGCCAAGAGGAAGAAGCCGAAGACGACCAATCCGAGTGCGTGCTTCGACCGGAACGTGGCGAGGTTCCGTCCCCAGATACCAAGGAGGACGACGAGGAAGACGGCGCTGAGTCCCACTGAGAGACGGGCGATGTCGACCCAGATGCTCATAGCCGTCGCTCCGTCTGGTCCAGTGCGCCACTTACTGTCTGTCGAATCATTCGTTTACGTGTGCGATTATTTGTTCGATGGTGTCCCAGTGTTGTCTGGTCTGCCCGGAGGGGAGGTACACCGACCCGTACCCCGTTCCGCTGTGTTCGACCATCCCGTTCTGGACGAGAACGTCGAGGTGGTGTCGGACCGTCTTGTAGTCGAGTCGTAACTCTTCTGCGAGTCGGTTCGCGTTTCGCGGACGGTCCGACAGTTCACGGAGGATTCTGATACGGTTTGCACCACCGCGTGTGCCGGTCAGCACGTACCAAAGGATGCCCTCCATCCACAGTATTACGTCAGAGACTGACCTAAGCACATCGCCGAGTTGAAACGTTTCCTGATAGTTCAGACGAAAATCGGCAGACTCGGACTTAGTTGTCTGCGACGATTTGGAGGTCGAACCCGTTGTCGGTGGGTTCGTCGTCCGGAGTCAGGTAGCCCTGCGCGATGGCAGTGTACGCACTGCCACCTTCGGGTGCCACGTCGAACTCGGCGACGACAGCACCGTCGTTCATCTCGGTCGCACCGCGGATTTCGAGGGTGTACTCGCCTGCGGGAACGTCCACCGTCGCCGTGTCGCCGAAGGCCGCACCGTCGACGAGGACGTCGCCAGTCGATTTGACCGTCACGTCGACTGCTGGTGCGTCGGGCGAGGCGTGGAAGACGCGGATACGAGCCATGTCGTCGGCGGGTGCCGACCGGTTGTCTTCGAGAATCACGACGGAGAAGGGGTTCTCCGCGCCGGATTCGAGTTCGCCGATTGCAGCGATGGTGTACGCACCCGACATGAGGTCGAGTTCTTCGTCGTAGACGACGGTGTCCGGGTCTCCGGTGGCCTGTATCGTCACCTGATAGGTTCCTGCGACTAACTGGAGGTAGTCGCTCACAGCGCCGAACGGAACGTCCGTGAGAACGGCCGACCCGTCGACGAGGACATCGACGTTGGGCGCGTCGGGCGAGAGGTGCGCTGCGCGCACGAAGACGTCCAGGAGACCACCGCCGCCCTCTCCGGCGTCGACGGTGGCGATTGGGCGGAACGCCTTGTCCATGGCGTCTTCGGGGGGTGAGAGATATCCTGCGGCGAAGACGGTGTACACCGTCTCTCCGGCGAGTTGGAGGTCGAACTCGGCGACTGCGTCGCCATCGTTCGTCTCGGTGTCACCTCTGACCTGCAGCGTGTAGGTGTCGGCCGGCACCTCGACGGTTCCGGACTGGGTGAATTCGACGCCATCGAAGAGCGTCTGGTCGCCTGCGGTGATGTCCACGGCGGGCGCGTCGGGCGAGGCGTGGACGACACGGACCCGTGCCGTGTCGGCGTCGGGAATCGACACGTCGTCTTCGAGGACGAGCGGTTGGAACGTCCCTTCGCCGAGTTCACCGACGGCAGCGACGGTGTAGGTCGCCTCAGCGACTTCGACGTCGCCTTCGAACGCGACAGTCGATTCGTCACCTGCAGCGGTAATCTTCACCGTGTGAGGGCCGACTGGAACCGAGAGGTAGTCACTCACTGCACCGAACGGCACGTCGGTGAGTGCGGCAGTCCCATCGACGTACACGTCGACGTTGGGCGCGTCGGGTGAGAGGTGGGCCACACGGACCATCGCGTTTCCAGATTCCGGAGTCGGCGTCGACGTCGTCGTGGACGTGTTCATGTCCGTCTCTGTCCCGGTTTCGTTTCCGGAACCGCCGCCACCGGTCGAGTCCCCGCCTGTGCAACCTGCTAATCCGCCGATGATGGCGACACCACCGATTCCGCGGAGTACTTGCCGCCGTCTTATATTCGTCATATCGACGAGCAGGGTGTTCGTCAGTGCGTATTTGAGGGTTTTCCCAAATCTCACCCCGGTGGTACCGGATGTGCCCCAAGTGTTGCCAGACAGACACCATAGAGAACCGTTTCGTCCGCGACAGCGGGGGTGAAATTAGGCATCGCGCACTGGCAGATTTCTCGTGGTCGGTGACTGACCACTGTCTCTTGGGTCTGTGACCGACCACAGGACGCGACACCCTCAGTCGAACTCTGGTAAGTCGTCCGGTGCTTCGTACGACGACTCCCAGTCGATGTAGTCGTCTTTGAGCACGTCACACACCTGCTGACCGAGTTCAGTGAGGCCAGCATTTATCGACGACACCTGCCCCCACGAGGTCAGTTTCGGGTGTAACTGCCGCTCTTTCCAGTCTTCGGGGATGCCCGGTGCGTGGTAGCCAACTCTGTCTGCGAAGTCGTCCCAGAAGAAATCGAAGTACGTCAGCAAGTCGAGTTCGAGGACGACCTGCCACTGGTCTTCGGTGACGGGCGTCTCCGCGGCCCACGCCTCGAACGCGTCCTCCCACGCACCCTCTTCGAGGAACTCCTCGAGTTCGGTTCGTTTGAAGTCGGCATCGACCGCCACCTGCGCATCTTCGTACTGATTCGGGTCGACTTTCGGAAGCGACGGTGGGTCGGGGACAGAGACGTCGAGCATACGAGAGGGTGCGTCGCCTTCCTGTTTAAGGCTTAGCCGACGGACAGACCGTTCGCGTGCTCAGTCTTGCTGTTCCATCCGCTCGATGACAGTCTCCAACTGGTCGGCACGGGCCTCGACTGCCTCCGCGCGAAGTGCTTCTTCTTCCGGCGTGGGACATTCGAGACGTGGGACTGGCGTCGGCGTCCCGTCATCGTCGAGGGCGACGAACGTCAAGAACGACGTGGTGGTCTTGCGGAACTCGTCCGTCTTTGGGTTCTCGGCGTGGACATCGACTTTGACGTCGATGCTGGTTCGACCGACGTTGAAGACGTACGCCTCAAGGACGGCGACCTCACCCAGGTCGATCGGGCTGATGAAGTCGACGTGGTCCATCGACGCGGTGACACACTGTCGGTTCGAAAATCGCATCGCAGCGATTGCCCCACAGATGTCCATCCAGTGGAGGACGACCCCACCGAGGGCGCGACCAAGGTTGTTGGTGTCGTTGGGAAGCAGGATTTCGGTCATCTCGGTACGCGACTCCGCGAGGGTAGCGGTAGATTCGCTCATGCGGCAGTCGTCGTACCGAGGGTGCTTGAAAACGTAGGGACCGCCTTCCGGAACCTATTCGTCGGCGTCCACGTCGAACGCTTCGGGTGGTTGGCCCGCCGCGTCGAGGACGCTGTCCGAGACGAGAATCGGACAATCGACGCGAATCGCCAGCGAGATGGCGTCGCTCGGTCGAGCGTCGAAGACGAACGTCTGCGCCTCGCCATCGGTGTACCGTTCAGAGTCGACTTTCGCGTAGAACGTTCCGTTGGAGATATCGTCGATACGGACGCTGTCGATCGCGCCGCCGAACTCGGTGACCATCTCGACGAGTAAATCGTGAGTCAGCGGACGCTCGAACTTTTCGCCAGAGAGACCGAGTTGTATCGCCTGGGCCTGATCCGAGGTGATGACTATCGGGAGGAGCTCGTCGCGTGCTTCGAGGATGACTGCGGGGACGTTCGACCCGTCCTCACCGACACCGACCCCGATACCACGGACCACGGCACGGTGTTTCATGCTACTCTGTAGTTTCGCGGAGTACGAATAGTTACCCCACAGACGAGTCGAAACAAGCCCAGTGACGAGACGATTTCTCCGTCACCGGCGGGACAACTGAAGCAGTGCGATGGCGAGGATGATGACGAGCCCGCCAGCGAAAAAGGCCACACCGGGTGGAATCGCCTGTGTAACCATCGGTGCTGTCTCGGCGGCAACAGCCACGGCGTCACCGTCTGCCGCGCCAGACTCTGCGACGGTCGCGACACCGCCGAGTCCGCGTGTTGCAAGCCACTGGACGAACGCTGCGAGCAGGCCCAGGACGGCGACACCACCGAGGAGGCTACTCAGTATGCTCGCGACGCCCGACCGTGTCTCTTCGGTGGCCGCGACGACGACGAGTGGTCTGTCGGACGGCGCGTAGACTTTCATCTCGCGTCCTTTCTCCGAGTAGACGGTGTCGATAACTTCGACGAGGCCAGCGTCTTCGAGTTTTCGGAGGTGGTACTGGACGTTCTGGAGTGAGGTCTCGACACGGTCGGCCAGTTCTGCCGCGTTCGTCGGTCGCTCGTGGAGTTCCGCGAGGACGAGACGGGCGGTCGTAGACGAGAGCGCCGCAAGGAGGTCGGATGCCTCGTCGTCACCGAGGCCGATGACCCGAGGCGAGGAGTCGTCTACAGCGGAGGTGTCGGGGGCGGAGGGCAGCAATCCTGCCATATCTGAGCGATACTACACGGAAGGATACAAACTTGTTGTCGCCGCTGTCACGTGACACGCGAGCGACCGGCTTCAGGCGCTGGGGTCGACTACCAACACACGAATGTCGTTGACGTTGGTGCCTGTTGGGCCAGTTTCGATGACCGCGTCCGCCGCTGCGAGGGCAGGAAGTGCGTCGTTCGTCGCCAACGCTTTGTTTGCGTCACGGTGGGTGACCGACGCCGAATCGACGATGGCACCTGCGACGTCTGTTCCGCCGTCGAATCCGTCACTGTCGATGCTGGCGAGGACGACACCGTCGGGGAGTTCCGGACTCGCTGCCAGACAGAATTCGAGATTCGGCCCGCCCGACCCGTCGCCCCTGACGGTCACAGTACACTCACCGCCCGAGAGAACCACTGCAGGAGCGTCGAGCGGGTTTCCTGTCGCCAGGGCCTCCGCTGCGACGGCGACGTGTGTTTTCGCCGCTTCGCGTGCCTCACCGCGAACGCGCGACGAGAGAATGAGCGGGTCGTAGCCTCGCGCTTCGGCCACCTCACGGGCAGCATCGAGGGCGGTGAACGTATCCGCGAGGATGTGGTTGTCCACGCGCTCGAAGATGGGGTCTCCGGGCTTTGGCGTCTCGGGAATTTCACCAGCTGACCCGCGCGCGAGGCGTGTTCTGACCGACTTCGGCACGTCGAGTTCGAATCGGTCCACGACGTCGAGTGCGTCGTCGTAATACGTTTCGTCAGGTGCGGTCGGTCCAGAGGCGATGACTCCAAGGTCGTTTCCAACGACGTCAGAGAGGACCAGTCCGACGACAGTCGCCGGTGACGCGAGTCGGACGAGACTGCCACCTTTGAGCGTCGAGAGATGTTTCCTGACCGCGTTGAGTTCGTGAATCTCCGCGCCGCTTTCGAGCAACTCGTCGGTGGTCGTCCGGAGGTCAGAAAGCGAGATACCGTCGGCCGGGGCGGGAAGGAGTGCGCTCGCACCGCCGGTGATAGCGGCGAGAACGAGCGTCCGTTCGTCGAGGCCGGAGAGAAGTTCGACTAGGCGTCGCGTGCTCTCGACTCCGCGTTCCGACGGAACTGGATGGTCACCGGGAAGACGCTCGATTCTGTTGCCATCGCCCGGATTCGGCGTGACCACGACGCCTGCGTCGATTCGGTCTCCCAGAATCTCTTCGAGGGCGTCCGCGACGCCGTCACTTGCTTTTCCGCCACCGACGACGAGGATTCGGTCGTATGCGGAGAGGTCGTACCTCGTATCCGCAACGGCGAACACGTTGCCGTCGAGCGAGACGGACTCGCGAACGACGCGCTCGGGCAGTACTGCCTCGACGCCGGTGCGGAGACAGTCTACCGCCAGTTCGTGGGCAGACGTGGGTGTGTTCGCATCGAAATCCTGCATAGTTCGTGGGTGATGCCGACACGGATAAAAACCGTGGGCCGGTAAACCCGGCGATGAACGATTCGTCGCCCGACGAGGGTCACGTCCACGTCGTCGGGACGGCCCACGTCTCGGCCGACAGCGTCAGAGAGGTCGAAGAGACCGTCAAATCAGAGCACCCAGACGTTGTCGCGGTCGAACTCGACGAGGGTCGATACCGACAACTGAAAGGCGGCACCCCCGACGACATCGAAGCGCGCGACCTGCTTCGCGGGAACACCGTCTTCCAGTTTATCGCCTACTGGATGCTCTCGTACGTGCAGTCACGGATGGGTGACAAGTTCGACGTCAAACCCGGCGCGGACATGCTCGCCGCAGTCGAGACTGCCGAAGAAGAGGGCCTCGACGTTGCGCTGGTCGACCGTGATATTCAGACGACCATCCAGCGCTTCTGGCGTCGGATGGGGACACTCGAAAAGTTACGGATGGCTGGCGACCTCGTGTTCGGCGTCGCCGACGCGCGCGGCGTCGGTGCCATCGCAGGTATCGCAGTCGGTGTCTTCCTCGGTCCACTCGTCGGTCTCTACGGCGACGTGGTCGGTATCTCTGACCTCTTTTTGACTCGTGCTGCGACCGGTGCAATCGTCGGCGCTGCCGCCGCCTATCTGCTGTATACGATTGCGTCGCTCTCTCTCGACGGTGACGACGCGCTCATCGCCGGTCTGGGCGGTGGCGCAGCAGTCGGCCTCATCGGCGGGTTCGGCCTCGGATACGGCACAGGCATCGTCACCTCGGTCCTCGGCGGATTGGGGACAACAATCGTCGGCAGTCTCGTCGTCGGCGTCGTTGCCGGCGTCGCCGTCGGCGTCCTCGTCGGTACAGTTCTGAACGCAGCCGGACTGTTCAGGCCCGCAGAAGGAACCGACGTCGAAGAGTTCGACATGGCCGACCTGACCGATGGAGACGTCGTGACTGCGATGATGGAAGAGTTCCGCCGGTTCAGCCCCGGTGGTGCAGAGGCACTCATCGACGAACGCGACGCGTACATCGCTCACCAACTCGTCGCCCTTAAAGCGGCCGGACACTCTGTCGTCGCCGTCGTCGGCGCGGGTCACAAAGCCGGTATCGAGAACTACCTCGAACACCCTGAACGGCTTCCTCCGATGGAGTCACTCGTCGGCGTCGCCGAGAAAGACGGCTTCCCGTGGGGGAAACTCGTCGGATTCGGCATCACCGTCGTGTTCGTCGCCTTCTTCGTCCTCCTGGCGATGGCAGGCGTCGGCAACGAACGACTGCTGACTATCTTCGCGACGTGGTTCCTCATCAACGGCGTCTTCGCCGGTGGATTCGCCAAACTCGCCGGTGCACGCTGGACCTCTGCCCTCGTCGGCGGTGCAGTCGCGTGGTTGACCTCTATCAACCCGCTTCTCGCGCCGGGGTGGTTCACCGGCTACGTCGAACTCCGACACACGCCAGTCAACGTCGGGGACATCGGCAAACTCAACAAGATCCTCTCGGACGAAGAGACGCCAATCGCCGAACTCGTCGGCCAGATGTTCGACGTCCCGCTGTTCAAACTCATCATGGTCGTCGCGATGACCAATATCGGGAGCATCATCGCGAGTTTCCTCTTCGTCACGTACGTCCTGCCGGTCATCGCGGCCGACCTCGGCGGCATCACCGGCGTGACGAACCTGATGCTCGAAGGGGCGACGAACAGTGCTGACCTCATCTGGAGGACGCTCACGTGAATATCTCGTTCTCGTCGCGAGAGCTTCGTGACCTCGCCGTCGCGTGGCTTGCACTGGGTGTCGCATTCGCCATCTTCTTCGCCGGCGGTGGCCAGCGTGCCATCGCGGCGCTCACGAGTGGAACGTTCGGCCTCGCACTCGTCGTAAGCCTTCTCACTGCTGGCGTGGGCTTTCTCCTCCACGAAGTCGCACACAAAGTCGTCGCCGTTCGGTTCGGCCAGGTCGCGGAGTTCCGTGCCGACTTCGGGATGCTCGGTATCGCCATCATGAGCGCCCTCGTCGGGTTCATCTTCGCTGCTCCGGGTGCAGTCTACCACCGAGGAATGCTCACGAAACGAGAACACGGCCTCATCGCACTCGCTGGACCGGTGACGAACCTGCTTCTCCTCGTCGCCTTCGCCCCACTGTTCGTCGCGGGCATCATCCTCCAGTCAGACATCCTCGCACTCATCGGCTCGCGTGGCCTCGTCATCAACGCGTTCCTCGCGGCGTTCAACATGCTACCGTTCGCGTCGCTCGACGGCAGAACCGTCAAAGCGTGGAGCACACCGGTCTTCGCAGTCGTCCTCGCGCTGTCGATCCTCCTGACGGCGGGATTACTCCTCTTCGTCGGGTTCTGAGCACTGCTCGCCGTCCGCGCCCTTATTTTGGAACTGTCTCTACAGACGAGAGGAGTCGAGCGTCTCGAACGAAGAACTGGTGCGAGCAATCACGATAGACGCACGTCGTGACAGGACAGAAACGAACCGGCTCACTGTGGGACTGTGAAGGGACCGCGACGAATCCGGGGTAGTACGTGGGGCAGGTACGGGACGAAGCGGTCGGTATCAGTTTTGTCTGTGGCCACGTCCGAGCACGAGGGCCGCCGCGTGCAGGGCCAGTAATCCGACGAACAGGGGTAAATTAGCGGACGTCAGGCCGTGTGCAAGCATTGGCAGGTACGCGATGGGGAGTGCAACTGCAGCCCAGAAGGCCACGGTTTCGAGGGGTTGGAAGGCGACTCGACCGACTGCTGACGCGAAGTCGAACGCAATCGAATCGGGGGTGGAGGGTATTCCGGACATCGTCATCCTTCCATACGACTGGAACCATCATATAAGGGGACGAGCGTTACGGTGAATTCGCTTGCTTTTTTCTTTGTTTATCCACCGGATAATACGGGTTAGGACGTTTTTGATTCCTTTTATTACTGCCTCAAAACACAGTAGACCATTCATAGACCTTTTTTAGACGTTTTCGCCATTAGTATCAGAAAATTGTCCATTATGATGCAGCAGTCGGAATGAGTGCGAATTCTTCGAAGCTATCGCCCCACTGAAGCTGTGGCTGTGGTGACGGGCAACTCCCGCGCGACGAACGCGCGATTCGGTAATCTTCGAACAATGGTCGAGAGATACAGGTATGCGAGAATGTGCATCAAACAGACCCTGTGATTTTATATTTCGGCCTATCTCGTACACGAACATGACGAACGACGACTCCGAGGGGATGACCTACGCCGACGCGGGTGTCGATATCGACGCGAGCGAGGCAGCAACCGCAGCGCTCGTCGCACAGGTGGGCGGCGGGTCGGGTGATTACGCCGGACTTCTCGATATCGGTGACCGGTATCTCGGACTCGCGACGGACGGTGTCGGGACGAAACTCCTCGTCGCAGAGGCGCTTTCCGACTATTCGACGGTGGGTATCGACTGTATCGCGATGAACGCGAACGACCTCGTCGCGGCGGGGGTTCGCCCCGTGGCGTTCGTGGACTACCTCGCAGTCGACGCGCCAGACGAAACCTTCGCTGAACAGGTCGGACAGGGACTCGCCGCAGGTGCCGAGGAAGCGGCCATCGAACTCGTCGGCGGCGAGACGGCCGTCATGCCCGAAGTCATCAACGGCCTCGACCTTGCAGGCACCTGCGCCGGACTCGCGAAGAAGGACGCCATCTTCCCCGGTGAGGCCGAACCGGGCGACGTACTCGTCGGATTCGAGTCGTCGGGTATCCACTCGAACGGCCTGACACTCGCGCGAAAGGCGGCCACGGCGGATGGCGACTACGACGACGAGTGGGACGGCGACGAGTACGAGACAGTCGGGCAGGCCCTTCTCGAACCGACGCGTCTCTACACGTACCTCCTCGACGACCTGCGCTCGGCAGAGACCAACGCTGCGGCCCACGTGACGGGTGGCGGATGGACCAATCTCGAACGAATGGGCGACTACCGCTACGTCGTCGACGACGCGTTCGACCCACACGCCGTGTTCGAGTTCATTCAGGAGAGAGGCGGCGTCTCCGACGAGGAGATGCACAAGACGTTCAACATGGGGACCGGTTTCGTCGCCGCCGTCCCAGAGGAAAACGCGGAGGCTCTCGTCGAAGACACCGACGGCAGAATGATCGGCCACGTCGAAGCAGGTGCGGGCGTCTCGATTCGTGGCATCGAACTGTAACGAGACGACCGTTCTCTCTCTCCCCTCGACGCTCGCTGGGATTAGATGTGTGCGGCGATGTCCGCTTCCGTGATGATACCGACCGTCTCGCCACCTTCGACGACGAGGATGGCAGAGTTGTGGTCGAGGTAGACGCCGATTTCGTCGAGCGTCGTGTCGGGTTCGACTGTCGTGATGCTCTCGGACATCACTTCGTTGACGGGGCGCTCGGCGACGTTGTCTTCTTGGACGTGACGGATGTCCGCGTTCGAGATGATGCCGAGTGGCCGACCGTTTTCGATGACCGGCAGTTGCGAGAACCCTGCATCGAGCATCATGTCACGCGCTTCGAGGACGGAGTTGTCGGGGGCGACGCTCCGTACGTTCGTGTTCATGATGTCCGCTGCGCGGACGATTCGTCCCTCTGCTTCGTCTAACGCTTCGACGATACGCCGGAGCGTGGAGAGACGCGGGTCGACATCGCCGCCTTCGATACGTGCGATGAGTGGCTGCGAGACACCCGCCATGTCGGCGAGTTTGCTCTGGGTCAACTCCAGAGATTTCCGTCGTTCCCGTAGGTCCTGCGGCGTGGGGAGTTCCATGCCGAGGAATAACCCACGGTTATGAAAAAAGTTCTGGTCGGTTAGGCGTCGTCGTCCGTCTCGAACTCCATGATGTCGATAACGTCGAGTGGGACGTCACGGAGTGCGCCGCCGACTTCGCTCTTTGCGATGCGAGAGGCGTGTTTCTCACCGTCTGCGTTGAAAACCTTGATTTCGAGGAGCAGACCGACGAGTGCTGTGTTGGCCGCGATGAACGCGGAGTCGAACGGTTCGCCACAGGCCGGACACGGCGTCGCGCCCACTTCGACTTCGACGTACTCTTTGTCTTTCTGGTTGAGACGCTTTCCGGCCTCGCTGACGGCGACGCCGATGGCGTCGTCGATATCCTCGACGTCCCGTACTAACCAGGCCGCCTCCATTGCGACGAGATAGTTGCTCATACACACGTTACGCGCCGGTGGGGTTTCGTGTCTTGTGGTTCGCGCGGACGGATGATAGAGAGTTACACTCGTGGCCCACGTTCGAACGAGTCTCAGTGGTCGAACCCCCCGAATTCCGGGCGAGTGAGATAGTCTCGAATTCGGACGAGAGCGCGCACCTCCTGCGCATGCAACCGATATCATTGCGATAACTTATGAGAATGCCCTCGACTCGTCACGGACTACCCACGAGGAATAGTCGTATCCGTTGGATATTGTACAAGTTCAATTGAATCGGCAGACAGCGTCGAGGTTGTATTTTCCCGAGGTGGTAAAGCTTATAACCAGGCGTCGCACGAGCCCCAACTGAGGACACCGGTAATGATCCACCGCTTGAAGATGAACGTCCTGCTAGCCGCCTACCAGCTGTCAGTGGCAACCGGCATCGCTCTGTTGCCGATTGCACTCGCTGCCCGCCGGATGGGCGTGACCCTCCCAATTCACCGTCTCATCGAGACGGCTGGAAACGCATACGAACGCGCTGCGACCCGTTAAAACGGGCCAGACGCCGTATTTTGATGGACTCACCTCCCCGAGAGCGACGACGCCGATGGCGGGCGTCAGACACCGCGACACCGGCAATGGACAGGTGAAGGGTTGCATTTATCAGCGCCGAAGTGCAATCGCAGATAATGCGTACCCCGACTCACGACGAGTTCTCTGGCCGTCTCGACTCGCTCACTGGCGACCACTCGAACGTGTTCGGCCCAGAGCTTGGCGAGTTCCCACACGCCGAGCGACGCGCTGAATCACTCGGTGACAAAGAGACGAAGACCGGAACCACGACCGTCGGTATCAAAACGGATGAGGGCGTCGTCCTCGCGACCGACATGCGCGCGAGCATGGGTTACATGGTCTCCTCGAAGGACGTCCAGAAGGTCGAAGAGATTCACCCGACGGGTGCACTGACCATCGCCGGGTCCGTCTCGGCGGCCCAGTCGCTCATCAGTTCCCTCCGCGCGGAGGTTCGCCTCTACGAGGCCCGCCGTGGCGAGGACATGAGCATGAAGGCCCTCTCGACGCTCGTGGGCAACTTCCTCCGCTCGGGCGGGTTCTACATCGTCCAGCCCATCCTCGGCGGCGTCGACGAAGAAGGCGGCCACATCTACAGCATCGACCCAGCAGGCTCCGTCCTCGAAGAAGAATACACGGTCACTGGCTCCGGTAGCCAGTACGCCCTCGGTGTCCTCGAGCGCGAGTACAAAGACGGCCTGACTGTCGACGAAGCGAAGCAAGTCGCGACGAACGCCATCCGCGCCGCAGTCGAGCGTGACCTCGCGTCGGGTAACGGCATCAACATCGCCGTCGTCACCGAAGACGGCGTCGACATCCAGCGCCACCAGAACTTCGAAGGCCTCGAATAAGGGCGTTCTCGGTTTCTCTCCGCTTTCTGTGAGGTGCGTACCTGTCGGTGTGTTCGGATTCGCCGATGAGAGTGAACGCACCGCCGTCGAAACCCACCGATAAATACTACTCGCTGACACGATAGCGGAAGTGTATGCACGATTTGGTCCCTCGTCGGAACGTCGTCCAGCAACTGGGGGCCGTGTCCCTATTCTCTCTCGCTGGGTGTGTTAGTGGTCGGAGTGCTGATTCACCGTCCAGCGAGTCTGCCGAGATAGAGCCCCGAGAAACAGACCCCGTGCAAGCGCGAGGAGAACCTGTCACCATCACCCACCGCGTTTCGTCACTGGGTGGCACTGTGCTCGAGAATGGGTCAGTAACCAACGGGACCGAGGGAAGCGTGGAATCACTTTCTTCGTGGGCGTCTTCCCAGAGTGTCCGGGTCGCAGGAGATGCACTCCGGAACGAGGTAATCGAACTTGCTGAAGAGTACCCAGATGAACCTGTGCAGTGGAACATTCAGTGGGAAGAAGCACAATCTCGCTTTCTCATCACGACGACACTGACACTGATACCTCCGGTAGACAACGTCGCGTGGCCCTCTGTGTTGTATTCTCACTTCGAATCGTCGGCCCCAAAGACAGTGACCGCCGTCATATCGTCGGGCGAGCGGGCTGTCTCACACGAGTTCCCCGTGTACGTTCGTGCGAAGTTACGTTCGGTGTAGATACACTCCAGAAGGCCCAGCAGTCTCAGAACCAATCCGCAAACGCGCCTTCGAGGAGTGTCTCTGACTGCTTTTCGACGTACTCACGCTGCATCTGGTGGAGTGCCGTCTCGAAGTCAGCGCCGTCGTCGAGCGCCTCCCGAACTCGGTTGCGTTTCCAGTCGGCGGGCGTCACACCAGTTTCGACGCGCTTTCGAAGGGGTTCGAGGTAGTAGTTCGCCTCTTCTTCGGTACACCCAGCGAGTCTGAGGCCGTCGCGGGCGTGAACGAGCAAGTCTTCGTAGAGTTCCGCCCCCGTAACCTCGTTGCCGTCGATATCGACCCACTGTAAGTCGCCGTGTGGCCCCTCGCGCATCGCCGTGTAGAAGTTCTCCTCCGCGACAGACCAGTCGAGGTCGATGACCGGGTGGTCCTGTCGTGGGAGTCGTTCCATCAACCCTGCGAAGGCCGCCTGAAACGCGATGGATTCGCGGACGGTCGGTTGGCCAGCGATTGGGCGGAACTCGATTCGTGCGTTCGCAGACGACCGGGTCGCGCCGTCGAAGACCGGGCGAACCCACCGCCAGTAGGTACCGTGTTTCCGGCGCAGCGTGGCGAACTGGTCGTCGAATCGGTCGCCTGTCTCGACTGACATCGGAACCATCGTCGAGTCCGTGACGACGCGCTCGACGGCGTCTTCGACCGTGTCGAGGTCGGTGGGGAACGTGACCTTCTCGTGGTCGCCTGAGTTGAGTACCGTCTCGAAGACGGCGATTCGGTTTTCGTCCCATCCGTCTTCGAGTATCTCCTCGGCAGTCGCGTCGTCGTCGTAGAGGTCCGCCGGGAAGAACGGCGAGTTGACGCCGAGCGCCAGAAGCGGGCCGGCGACGCGGAGGGCGTAGTTGAAAAAGTGCGGGAGGTCGACCGCGCGTGGGACCTGATAGTGCGGTTGGATGGAGGTGATGAGCGCTTCGGGCATCACCGTGTCCGCTTCGAGCGAGACGTGCGGTGCCTCCAGCGAGAACGACGGCGGCGCAGTCGGGCCGTTCGCCATCGCGTGGTACCGAACCGAGTTGCTCATGTTGGTCGCGAGGCGGACGCCCCCGTCTCTGATGGAGTCACTGAGGTACTCGCTAGCCGTCTCACCCGCAGGCGGAATCGTCCACATCCCGTCCGAAACGAGTCGGATTCCCTCAGCGGCGGTGCAGTCGAGTGCGGCGTCGAGACGCGCGCGAACTTCTGATTCCTGTGCCCGGAGACCGTGTGGGTTCAGCGGTTGCGGGCTCGTCGTCATCTCGGCGTTGTGCAACCCGAGTTCCTTCTCGAAGCCCATCAGCCCGAGCATCCGACGTGGGACTCGCATGAGTGCGTGGACGTCGTCTTCGCTCGCAGACCACCGACCATCTGAGACGGCGTAGAACTCGTACTCCAGTCCGACGATGGACTGATGATTGTCGAAGGTTCCTTCGCGCAGTTCGCGTTTGAGAACCTCCGCGTCGGCGTTCGCCTGTGCGTCGAACTCGGCCGCGTCGACCGCGAGCACGCCTTCGACGCGCTCTGCGAGGTCGTCGCTCATACTCGTCGTTCGGTTGTCGAGACCCTTGAACGTCCCGGCACTCGCTCCGTTCGACAGCGAATCACATCACCGACGACTGTCGAATCGCTTTTGGCCCGGGCGAGGATATCCACGCTCGATGCAGTTCGCCGAGTTCGCCGCCCGCGCCGCCGAGATCGAAGAAGAGAGCGCCGACCTCGCCGTCGTCTCGCTCCTCGCTACCCTGTTTCGTGACTCGGGTGACGACCTCTCGACGGTCGCTCGATTCGTCCAGGGGCGCGTCTTCCCGGCGTGGGACTCGACCACGCTCGATATCGGCCCGCGTCTCTGCCACGAAGCGATTTCTCGTGCGGCGGGCCCGAACGTCTCCGCAGACGACGTCGAAGACCGACTCGCAGAACTCGGTGAAATCGGGGCCGTGGCCGCGAGTTACGATTTCGGCGGACAACGTGGGCTCGCCGCCTTCGGGGGCGGTGGCCAAGACGGTCTGACCGTCGCAGAAGTCGATTCCGAACTTCGCTCACTCGCCGCCGCCTCTGGGTCGGGAAGCGAAGATACGAAACTCAAGGTACTCTACGGGCTGTTCAACCGGACCGACCCGGAGGAAGCCAAATTCCTCGCGCGACTCGTCCTCTCGGAGATGCGCATCGGTGTCGGCGAAGGGAGCGTCCGCGACGCAATCGCCGAAGCGTTCCTCGTCGACCCAGACGATGCGGCCGCAATCCGCGATGACGACGTGGACGCCGAAACCGAATCGGCCGCACGTGAACGCCGCGATGACGCTATTGCGAGTGTCTCGCGCGCGCTCCAGGTCTCGAACGACTACGGGATGGTCGCGGAAATCACCCGTGACGAGGGTGAGTCGGGTCTCGCTGAGGTCCGTCTCGAAGTCGGCCGACCGGTTCAGGCGATGCTCGCACAGGCCGGCACCGCTGCCGACGCGCTCGCCGAGTGGGGAACCGTCGCAGTCGAGACGAAGTTCGACGGCGCTCGCGTCCAGGTTCACCACGGCGAATCGGGCGACGTGTCGCTCTTCTCGCGCAACATGGAGGACGTAACCGACGCCCTCCCTGAAGTCGTCGAGTTCGTCGAAGCAACGGTCGACGACCCCGTCATTCTGGACGGCGAAGTCGTGGCGATGGACGACGAAGGCGACCCACTCCCGTTCCAGGAAATTCTCAGACGGTTCAGACGAAAACACGACGTGGGACGAATGCGCGAAGAGGTTCGCGTCGAGTTGCGGGCGTTCGACTGCCTCCACGCCGGCGGCGACGACCTGTTGAACGAACCGCTCACGGTTCGACACGAGCGTCTGGCGTCGGTTCTGGGACCGGACTCGGACGCCGTCTCTGACTTACTTTGCTCCGACGATGCCGACGAAATCGCCGCGTACGAAGCGGACGCGCTCGATGCTGGCCACGAAGGCATTATGCTCAAAAATCCCGACGCCCCGTACTCGCCGGGTGACCGTGGAAAGAACTGGTTGAAGCGGAAACCCGACGTGGAGACGCTAGACCTCGTCGTCACCGGGGCAGAGTGGGGTGAAGGTCGCCGGGCGAAGTTCCTCGGAACATTCCTGCTTTCGGCCCGCATCGAAGATGAGTCGGGTGAAACCGGTGCGTTCGAAACCATCGGCAAAGTCGCAACGGGAATCACGGACGAACAACTCGTCGAACTCACAGACCTGCTCGAACCCGAAATCGAGCGTGAATCCGGGAAAGAAGTCGACATTCGCCCGTCTGTCGTCTTCGAAGTCGGCTACGAGGAGATTCAGGAGTCGCCGACGTACTCCTCAGGTTACGCACTTCGGTTCCCGCGATTCGTCACGGTCCGCGAGGACAAGACCGCCGAGACGGCCGATACGCTCGAACGCGTGGAGCGATTGGCCGAGTCGCAGTAGGCAGACGAGTCCTCCACCACCGGGCAGAACGAGCAATTTTGGTTCGCAGTAGTCGCGTTTTTCACCCGGCGGACCCACCTGACGACCATGAGCATCAAACACGACGGTCTCTCAGTTTCGTGGCTTGGGTACGCGACAGTTCGAATCGAATCGCCCGATGGCTTCGTCGTCTACTTCGACCCCGGTCGATACGGCGTCCTCGACGACTACTACGCCCGCGACGGCGATTTGATTTTGGTCACTCACGACCACCACTACGACTCGGATGCAATCGAACGGGTTGCCGACCAAGACGCCACCGTCGTCGCCTTCGAGGGCGTCGATGCCGCGAACATCGACCGCGACGTGAAACCGGTCGAAGACCTGCCGTACGAGACGATTCGCGTCGGCGAAGAAGACTTCCTGACGGTCGGTTCGGTCGACGTGTGGACGCTCCCCGCGTTCAATGAACCTGACGGCCCACACGTTCGAGCGAACGGCGAACCGCAGCACCCTCGTGGACTGGGGTGTGCCTACCACATCTCCATCGGTGACCGAACCGTCTTCTGGCCGGGTGACTCGGACGCGCTCGAAGGATTCGAACACCTCGAAGTATCGCTGTTCCTCGCCAACATCGGCGGAACCGTCGTGATGGACCGACACGAAGCCGCCGACCTTGCCGAGACGCTCGACCCTGACCTCGTGTTGCCGATTCACTACAATACGATTCCGATTCTCGAAGCAGACGAAGACGCATTCGTCGTGGACGTCGCGCGGCGCGGCATCCCTGTCGTCCTCGACGACCCAGAACAGGTCTGAGACGAGTCCACAAACTATCCTCCTCGACCTCTCCGAAGGTGTAATCTGACAGAACGATTTTCCCACACCGGCCCGTCTTTCGACGCATGGACCTCGATTATGGGATGCTCGGTGACCACCGGCCATACTACCGGTTCGGCGACACCGACGGTGACCCACTGCTGGTCATCCCCGGCCTCTCCGACGCCTTCCAACGCGGTGCCCCGAAACGAAGTACAGCACTGTTGCTCACGGATCTCTACCGCGAGTTCGCCGACCGAGACGTGTGGGTGGTCGGCCGTCGCCGTCACATCCCCGTTGGCTCTTCGACCCGCGACATGGCCGCCGCGTACGCCACGGTTATCGACGAACAGGACCTGTGGCCCGCCGACGTTATCGGAGTGTCGATGGGCGGCCTCATCGCGCAGTATCTCGCCGCCGACTACGCTGACTACGTCGACTCCGTGGTGCTCGTTTCAGCAGGCTCTCGCCTTGGAGGCCACGGCGAGAACGTCGTCACAAAATGGCGAAACTGGGCAGGAAAAGGAAAGTGGACGGACGTCCTCGCCGACACGCTCCGACAGACGAATACGGGGTCCGGACAACGGGTTACTCCGCTGCTCGTCGAACTCGCCGGGCGGTTCACTGATTTCCGACCGGCAGTCCCCGCAGATGTCGTCGTCTCGTGTACTGCGTGCCTCCAACACGACGCCCGTGACGTTCTCGGTGACATCTCGGCACCGACGCTCGTCGCCGCAGGTGGGTCGGACCAACTCTTCCCCGAGCCTCGACTCCGCGAACTCAAAGACGGCATCGACGACTCGACGCTGGCGCTGTTCAGCGGCGTCGGCCACGACCTGACGACGACAGAGACGAGAACGCTCAACGGAATCGTCAGGCGTTATTTCGACGGGTTCCGTGGAGACGGACTCTACCCGTAAGCGAAAGAAGGGAGTTCCCAGTTAGATGACGCCCATCTCGTCGAGGCGCGTCGGGAGGTACTCGTCGGTCACGAAGTCCAGACCACGGGCCGCGAGTGCCTGCTGTTCTGCCTTCTTGCCGATGTCGAGTTGGAGTTCGATCTGTTCTTCCCAGTAGTCGGTCATGAAGCGCGGGTCTTCGAGTTCCGACTGGAGTGCGTTGATGTCCGAGTCAGCGAGTGGGTCGGTCGGCAGGTCGTAATCGACGATGTCCTGCGGTTGAATCCCCACGAACCGGGCTTCCGGCGTCGCGAGATACTCCGAGAGGTGGGCCGACTTGATAGACCCGTACGCGACAGAACCAAAGATGCGGTACGACCACGGGTCGCCGTCTGTAAAGACCACGACGGGCAGGTCGAGTTCGTCGTGAAGTCGCTTGGTGATGCGACGGGTCGCACGGGCGGGTTGGCCCTTCAGGTGGACGATGAGCGCGTTGTAGTCCTCGTCGAATCCGTTTTCGATGAGGCGGTCACGCATCCCACCGGTCTCGACACACATCACGAAGTCGATGTCGTGTTCGAGGAAGTCGATGGTGTCCGGATTGTTCGGAATCTGGTAGCCACCTTCGCCAACGTCACCCTGGCAGTGAATCTCGCGTTCGCCACGGCGCGTCTGTTCGCGAATCTTCAGCGGACCCATGAGCGTCGCACCCGACTCCTCGGGGCGCATGTGGAGGTCCTCGCGAGTGACGTTCGAGACGATTTCGAGGTCTTCGACGAGTTGGTTCGACTCGTCCTGGTCCGAGAAGTGGGCTTCCTGGGCGTCCCACGACTCAGAGAGGTAGTAGAGTTCACGAAGGGTGGACGAACGGTCTTCGTCCAGTTGTCGGGCGAGGAATTCGATGGTGTACGTGGCTTTCAGCAGCTTCCGCGCGCCGCGGACGCTGTTTGCCGACCGTGTCGAGGTTCGGTCGCCGTAGACCCAGACGTGCGAGTCTTCGTCGTATTTGATGTTGCTCTTCGTCCGCGTGGGAAGCTTCATCTCGGGAATCTCTCCCCGGTCGAACTGGTCGTAGAACTCCGCTGCGAGGTCGATAAGCCGTTCGCGGGCGATCTCCTCGGCTGTCTTGGATTCGGATGCCATTATGCGTTCACCGTGAGTTTCTCTGCTTCGACGCCGTCGACGTTGATGTCGAACGACGCGTCCTCTGCAATCGTGTACGTGAGCGTCGCTGTGTCGCCGGGCGACAGCTCGGGGTTCCACTTGACGAACCACTCGCCGTCTAGGTCGACCACCGTGGCGTCACCGTTGAGGCCGCTCGGTTCGGCCGTCACGATTTCCGTGATATCTGGCGACTCGATGGTGCTAGAGTAGTTCTTTACCGTCAGCGTCACCGTGTCGTCTTCGACGTCGCGGTCGACGCTCACGTTGTTCATGATGCGAGCGAGCGCCCCTTCGATGTTGGGTTCGTCGCGGCCGGTGACCTCCGAGAGTTTGGTCGCCATCTGCGGGAGGATGCGGCCGAGTACGTCCTGTTTCTTGCGACGCTTCTGGAGCGACCGACGCTTCGAGAGGTAGGATTTGAGTTCGCGTGCTGCCTCGCGAATCGCGAGTTCGACTTCGTCTTGAATCGCCGGAACGTCCGCGAGCGCGTCTTTCGACTCGCTCGTGAAGGGGACGTTCGTGGAGGCGACGTGGACCATGAGGACGGCGGGGCCGTTCGGCATCCCGCTTCCGCCCGGTTGGTCGAGGCCGTAGTTCCGCCAGCCAATGTCCTTGACGACGTGGGTGATCGCACACGCGCCCTGTTGGTAGACGAGCGGAACACGGTTCGCGAACCGCAGGAGGTCGATGCTCCCTTCGGATTTGAGTTCGCCGCCGTACGCGATGCCCGCTTCGACGATGAACGGGTCGCCACCGTGGACTTCGGCGTCACGAGTTGCCGCCGCGTAGAAGTCTGCGTCGAACTCCTTTTTCAGTCCTTCTTCGACGAGGGCTGCCGTGATTGGCGACAGACAGTCGGTCGGTGGTGCGAGGATGTCGGCTTCGCGCATGCCTTCGAGGAGGTCGCGCGCGATATCGCGGTCACCCGCGATGTCACGGACTTTGGGAACGTCGTCGGGGACGGTCCGCATCCGCGACCAGATGGCGTCGATAATCTTCTCCTGTGCCGTCTCGCCGTACGTCTCGTCCTGGCGTTCTTTGGTTCGTTCGGCCGCCCATACGACGAATTCGGCCACGTCGCCGTGGGAGGCACGGTCTTTCGGCCCCGTCGTCTCCGCGAACTGCGTCGCGATAGACCGGGAGATAGAGACTTTGCCGGCGTCGCTCTTCTTCGTCGTCGTCACGTCGTCGACGATGGCGTAGATGTCGCTCTCGCGGTCGTCCGTGAGAACGGGCCAGGCTGCTTCGACGACGTTCTCCTGAACCGTGTCACCGAAGGAGGTGTCCGTCTCTGCACCGACGGATTCGGCGACGTTGCCGACGATAGTGACCAGTTCGCTGTGGGCGATTCGGTCCTTTCCCGTGACGATATCGACGAGTTCCGCCGCGAACGCGGCGGTCGGTCCCTTCCCTTTGTTGGAGATTGCGTCTTCGACGACGGCGACGAGTTCGGCCGACTCGTGGGACGCCGGCGTCTTCCACGTCATCTCGCGGCCGAAGTGGCGGTCGCGGAAGGAGTCGATAATCTTCGAGGAGGTTTTCGCGCCGACGCGGGTGAACTCCTCCTGGAGGAACCCAGAGACGGAGTACGACTCCGTCGCGCTGAGCATCTTCAACAGCGTCCCGAGTTCCACACCGTGGGGGTGCGGGCGAATCTCGCTCGTCTGCTCGGGTAGTTGGTCGGTCGCCCGCTCGAACTTCATCGGTTCGTCGAGGCCGGGTTCCCGGAGTTCGAACCGCGCGTGCGGGTTCACGACTGCCGTGTGAAGGATGTAGTCGTGGAGTTGCTGGCGGGCGCGCATGTTCGCTTCCATCTCCAACTCGATGCGGGTGCCGTGAGGGCGGTCCCACGACGTAGTCTTCGAGGTTCGAATCTCGGGTTCGTTCTTGTCTGTGTCGATGACGAGTTCGAAGTACTCGGCGTCAGCAGAGCCCTGGGTTCGACTCGTAATCTTCGCGGGTTTCCCGCTCGTCAACTGAGAGTACAGAACTGCGGCAGAGATACCGATACCCTGCTGACCACGGGACTGTTCGCGTGCGTGGAACCGAGAGCCGTAGAGGAGTTTCCCGAACACTTTGGGCACCTGTTCTTTGGTGATGCCCGGCCCGTTGTCTTCGATGACGAGGCGATAGTAATCGCGCACCTCGCTAATTTCAACGTAGATGTCGGGTTGGATACCCGCTTCTTCCGTTGCGTCGAGTGCGTTGTCCACTGCCTCTTTGACGGCAGTGACCAACCCACGGGCTCCGCTGTCGAAGCCCAGCATGTGCTTGTTCTTTTCGAAGAACTCGGCGATGGAGATCTCTCGCTGGCCTTTCGCCAACTCCTCTGCAATCCCCTCGTCTTCGCCGAGCGTCGACTGGAACGACGTCATTTCCTGTGCCGCATCTACCAATTCCCGCGTTAAGTACTCTCCGGCAACGAAGTGAAAGTGAACGCGAGCGTCTGGACACACCTCGACGTGGCTACACCTGACGCTTCGACTAGACCACCCCCGACGCTCGAAATTGCACGATTTGACCGGTCACTGGCGTTCAAAGCGGCTTTACCGTATGTAGTACGCGCTCGCGCGTGCGAGGCTTTAAGGGATGGGCTATCCTAGGCCACTTCAGATGTCTCAGGAAAACGAGTACGGGGCCGGACAAATTCAGGTCCTCGAAGGGCTTGAAGCCGTTCGGAAGCGTCCGGCGATGTACATCGGGTCCACCGATTCTCGCGGACTCCATCACCTCGTCTACGAAGTCGTCGATAACTCTATCGACGAAGCACTCGCGGGGTATTGCGACGCTATCGAAGTGACCCTTCACGAAGACGGGTCAGTGAGCGTCTCGGACAACGGCCGTGGAATCCCGGTGGATACACACGAACAGTACGACCGACCTGCCCTGGAGGTCATCATGACAATCCTCCACGCCGGCGGGAAGTTCGACAACAAATCCTACCAGGTCTCCGGGGGCCTCCACGGCGTCGGTGTCTCCGTCGTCAACGCGCTCTCGAAGGAACTGGAAGTCGAAGTCAAACGCGACGGCGCGCTCTGGCGTCACCGCTTCGAACTCGGGGAACCGCTCCCCGACGCGTTCGAACGCGTTCGTGACCTCGAACCCGACGAAAACACGGGTACGGTCATCCGTTTCTGGCCCGACGACGATATCTTCGAGACAGACGAGTTCGAGTTCAAGACGCTCGAAAACCGTCTGCGCGAACTCGCCTTCCTCAACTCCGGTGTCGAAATCTCGCTCACCGACGAGCGCACCGAGCAGTCGAGTACCTTCCTCTTCGAGGGTGGTATCCGCGAGTTCGTCGAGTATCTGGACGAGACGAAGACCGCGCTTCACCGCGACGTCATCTACTACGAAGACGAGACCGACGGCATCGCCGTCGAGATCGCCATGCAAGCGACGGACGAACTACAAGGGTCTGTCCACGCGTTCGCCAACAACATCAACACACGCGAAGGCGGGACGCACCTCACCGGGTTCAAGACGGCGCTGACCCGTGTCGTCAACGACTACGCCAACTCCGAGGGCATGCTCTCGGACCTCGACGGCGAGAACCTCCGCGGCGAAGACGTTCGCGAAGGGCTCACCGCCGTCATCTCCATCAAGCACCCCGACCCGCAGTTCGAGGGGCAGACGAAGACCAAACTCGGGAACTCCGAAGTCCGGGGTATCGTCGAGAGCATCACCCACGAAAAACTCGGAACCTACTTCGAAGAGAACCCGGACGTGGCACAGGCCATCATCTCGAAGGCTGTCGAGGCCGCACGCGCCCGAAAGGCAGCGAAGCAGGCCGAAGAACTCACCCGACGCAAATCTGCGCTCGAATCCACGGCGCTCCCGGGCAAACTCGCAGACTGCCAGACGCGCGACCCGGCGGAATCCGAGTTGTTCGTCGTCGAGGGTGACTCCGCAGGCGGGTCGGCCAAACAGGGCCGTGACCGCAAGTTCCAGGCGATTCTCCCACTGCGCGGGAAGATTCTGAACGTCGAGAAACACCGCCTCGACCGTATCCTCCAGAACAACGAAGTTCGCGCGCTCATCACCGCTATCGGTGCCGGCATCGGCGACGAGTTCGACATCGAAGACGCGCGATACAACCGCATCATCCTGATGACTGACGCCGACGTCGACGGGGCACACATTCGGACGCTGCTCCTCACCCTGCTCTACCGGCACATGCGGCCGCTCGTCGAAGCAGGCTACGTCTACGCGGCGCAACCGCCGCTCTACCGCGTCCGCTACCGTGGCAACACCTACGACGCGATGAACGAAACAGAGCGTGACCGCATCATCGAAGAGAAATGTAACGGGAACCCCACGCAGGTCCAGCGGTTCAAGGGTCTCGGTGAGATGAACCCTGACCAGTTGTGGGAGACGACGATGAAACCCGAAAACCGCGTTCTCAAGCGCATCACCATCGAGGACGCCGCCGCGGCAGACCGGATGTTCAACATCCTCATGGGCGACGCCGTGGAACCGCGAAAGCAGTTCATCAAAGAACACGCGACTGAAGCCGAGTGGGTAGACATCTAATATGAGTTCTGACGCACCTGATTCCTTCGAACCCGGCGCGGGCATCGCGGCGGAGATTAGAAACGCTCGCATCGAAGACGAGATGGAACAGTCGTACATCGACTACGCGATGTCGGTCATCGCGGGTCGTGCGCTCCCAGACGTCCGCGACGGCCTGAAACCCGTCCACCGACGCATCCTCTATGCGATGCACCAGGCGGGCGTCACCTCCAACTCCTCACACCGGAAGTCTTCGTCCATCGTCGGTGAGACGATGGGTGACTACCACCCACACGGTGACTCCGCCATTTACGACACGCTCGCACGGATGGCGCAGGACTTCTCCATGCGTTATCCCCTCGTCGACGGACAGGGGAACTTCGGGTCTGTCGACGGCGACCCACCGGCAGCGATGCGATACACGGAAGCGCGGATGTCCCCCATCGCCGAGGAACTCCTCGCCGATATCGACAAAGACACCGTCGACTTCCAGTCGAACTACGACGACCGCAAACAGGAACCGATTGTCCTCCCATCGTCGTTCCCGAACCTGCTCGTCAACGGGTCGTCCGGGATCGCCGTCGGGATGTCGACGAACATCCCGCCACACAATCTCGGTGAGGTCATCGACGCGACCGTCGAACTCATCGAAGACCCCGACGCCACCGTCGCCGACCTGATGGAACACGTCAAGGGTCCCGACTTCCCGACTGGTGCCAACATCGTCGGCCGCAACGCGGTCCACAAGGCGTACAAGACGGGTCGCGGACGCGTTCGTGTCCGCGCCGACTACACCGTCGAAGAGGAAGAAGGCCGCATCATCATCAACGAACTCCCGTATCAGGAGAACAAGGCCCGCCTCATCGAGCGCATCGCCGACGACGTCAACGCCGGGAAAATCGAGGGTATCCGCGACATTCGCGACGAGTCCGACCGAGACGGCATCCGCGTCGTCATCGAACTCAAGCGCGGTGCGATTGCCGAAGTCGTCAAGAACCAGCTGCTCGACAACCACCTCGAATCCACGTTCGGCGTCATCAACCTCGCCCTCGTGGACGGTCAACCCCGGGTTCTCACCCTCAAGGAGACGCTCCAGCACTATCTCGACCACCGCCGCGACGTGGTTCGACGGCGCTCCGAGTACGAACTCTCCGAGGCCGAAGACCGAGCACACATCCTCGAAGGCCGTCTGAAAGCACTCGACAACATCGACGACGTGGTCGAGACCATCCGGAACTCCGAGAGTCGAGACGACGCGAAGGCCGCCCTCCGCGGCGAGGTTGTCGTCGAAGTCGACGGCGAACCGCTCCAGGCGTTCGACTTCTCCGAAGACCAGGCCAACCACATCGTCTCGATGCAACTCGGTTCGCTCACCTCGATGGAAGCGGCCGAAATCGAAGACGAGTACGAGGACGTGCAAGCGACCATCGAGCGCCTCGAAACCATCCTCGGAGACGCCGACGAACTCGACGCAGTCATCGAGTCCGAACTGCTCGACATCAAAGAGGAGTACGCCGACGAACGGCGGACGTCGTTCGTCGCCAACACCGGCGAAGTCACGCGTGCAGACCTCATCCCCGAAGAGGACGTGGTCGTCGTCGTCAGCGAAGACGACTACATCAAGCGCATGCCCGTCTCCCGCTTCCGCGCCCAGCACCGCGGTGGGAAAGGCATCATCGGCACGGACCTGAAAGAAGGCGACAGGGTGTCGTCGGTGTTCGTCGCCAACACCCACGACGACCTGTTGTGTTTCACCAACCACGGACAGGTCTATCAGCTCAAGACCTACCAGGTGCCGGAGATGTCGCGGACGGCCCGCGGGAAGTCCGCAGTCAACCTCCTCGACTTCGACGAGGGCGAAGAGATTACCGCCGTCGTCAACTGCGACGACTTAGAGGAAGTCGAAGGCTACCTGACGATGGTGACCCAGAAGGGGTACATCAAACGCACCAGCATGGACCGCTTCCAGAACATCCTCTCGACGGGTATCATCGCCACCAAACTCGACGACGGCGACCAACTCGTGGACGTGGAAGTCACCCACGGTGCACACGACCTGGTCATCGGCACCGAACAGGGGATGTCCATCCGCTTCGACGAAGACGAGGTCCGGGCGATGGGTCGCTCGGCCCGTGGTGTCCGCGGCATCAAACTCACTGGCGACGACCTCGTCGCCGGTGTCGCCGCCATCGACGAAGACCACCACAGCTGGATTCTGACCGTCACCGACAACGGCTACGGCAAGCGGACCGACCTCGACAAGTACCGCCCACAGTCGCGTAACGGAAAGGGTCTCATCGACATCAAGACGAACGAGCGAAACGGCCCAGTCTGTGCCATCAACACCGTCGGCGAGGGCGACCACCTCGTCGTCATGTCCGACGACGGCCAAATCGTTCGGACACCCGTCGAAGACATCTCGACGGTCGGCCGCAACACGATGGGCGTCATCGTCATGGACCTCGACGCTGGTGACTCCGTCGCCTCTGTCGACGTGATTCCGCCGGCGATGACCACCGAAGACGAAGAGTTGGACGACGAAGCGGTATCTGACGCTGACGAATCGGGCGCACTCGACGATGGCGAAGTCGTGGACGTAGACGACTCTGACGAAGCAGACGAAGCAGACGAATAACGCCCACTCCGTCACTGTTCCGTCTTCTTTATAACTGATTTTTGTCACTACTCGGGCGAACAGCTAACCGTTCCCACTCTCGTAGTTTTGGCCGATGCGCTCCAAAGAGCCATACAACTACCGACACTTTCGGGTGGAGCACTACTTCGACGGGACACGAACCCCCGGGGTTAGGGCGGGAGACTCCGTCTCGACGCACTTCGTCGAGACGCTCGACGGCGACACCGTGAAACTCGACGACTGCTGGAGCGACTCGCCGGCAGTCATCGAGTTCGGAAGTGTCTCCTGTCCACTGTTTCAGGCGAACATCGACCGGGTGAATCGACTCGCAGCGAAATACGGTGAGTCGGTTAATTTCTGTCTCGTCTACGTTCGTGAAGCCCATCCGGGTGCTCGGGTTGGGCCTCACAACTCGATAACTGACAAGCGTGAACTGGCGAACGACGTCGCACCCCACCTCGAGAACCGAACGGTACTCGTCGACGACGTTCAGGGGAGCGTCCACCGCGCGTTCGACGCGATGCCGAACTCGGTCCACCTCGTCGGAACAGACGGCATCGTCGCCTATCGTGCAGATTGGCTCCACGCCGGTGCACTCGACGACGCTATCGACGCACTGCTCGACGCCGGTGGGGACGGTGCGGCAACCGAACACGAAGACGTGACGAACAACTTCTTTTTGCCCTCGCCAGCGGTCCTCCGAGGAGCACGGCGTGCATTCGGTCGTGCCGGTGACGGGAGCGCCGCCGATTTCGTGCGTGCGCTCCCCAAACTCGCGTGGCACCGACTCCGACACTGAGAGAGAAAGACGCCGTTTTCGACGTTATTCGTCGACGTGTGACGGTTCGTTGGTCAGGTCGTACGTGTAGTGTCGCGGTTTGCGGTCACGCAGCCACTCGCGGAGGGGTTCGACTCGGGGACGGTACGTGAGCGTCGTCCCGAGTTCTGAAAGTGGGAGGAACGTGGCTTCTTCTATCTCGTCGTTTGGGTCGAGCGGATGGGGTTCGACGCCATCGTTCGCAGTTCCGTGGTAGAATCGCTGGAGGTAGATCCGACCATCAGGAGCGCGAATCTCCGTCGTGAACGCGAGCGACTGAATCTCGACGTTGAGGCCAGTCTCCTCGCCAGCCTCGCGGGCGGCAGTCTCGAAGAAGAACTCCCCGGGTTCAGACCCGCCTTTCGGGAGTCCCCACCGGCCTTTCTCGTACACCGCGAGAATCGACTCGTCGCGGAGCACGACGACTCCGGCGGCCAGGTCGTGCGGTGCGGGGGCGTCTCTGGGAACTGCCATCAGAGGATCCGCTTCCCGAATGCGCTTGCGGCGAGTTCAGTTGCGAGCGCTGCCGTCTCGTTGTGCTCGTCGAGGACAGGATTGACCTCGACGAGTTCCATCGAGCGCATCTCACCAGAGGCTGCGACAAGTTCCATCGCTGCGTGTGCTTCACGATACGTCGCCCCGCCACGGACGGGCGTCCCGACACCGGGTGCTTCTCGGGGGTCCAACCAGTCGAGGTCGAGGCTGACGTGGAAGCCGTCGGTTCCGCTCGTTACCACGTCGAGTGCGTCCTTCGTGATCTCGGTGATACCGTATTCGTCGATCTCAGACATCGTGTACGCGGTGACGTCGCTGTCGTGAATCGCGGCCGTCTCGTTGTCGTCGACGTCGCGGAGGCCGACGATAGCGACGTTTTCTTCGCTCAGGCCGTCGGCGTTCGCCCACTCGACACCCTCGAAGTCGCCGACGCCGAGTGCTGCGGCGAGCGGCATTCCGTGAACGTTTCCAGACGGGGAGGTGCTGGGCGTGTTGAAGTCGCCGTGAGCGTCGAACCAGATGACGCCGATGTCGGCGTCGCGGGCGCTTCCGACCATCGACCCGATAGCGATAGAGTGGTCACCGCCGAGGGCGAGCGGTGTCGTCCCCTCAGCGAGTGCATCCGCAACGGCGTTGGCGAGCGAGGTGCAGACTTCTTCGACCTCCTGGATGTGCTTCGCGTTATCCGCACCGGCGTCGGCGTCACGCGTCGCGTGGTGCGGGACAGTCAGGTCTCCTGCATCCGTTACCGTCGCACCAGCAGCTTCGAGTTGGGCTGTGAGTCCACCGTATCGGATGGCAGACGGGCCCATGTCCACGCCACGCCGATTCGCACCGTAGTCAGTCGGTGCGCCGAGAATTCTCACGTTTCGTTCCATAGTAGCACAACTCAGTGGGGGCGTTTAGTGGCATCGGAAAATGACTCTCTGCGGCGAGTTCGACAGTGGAGTGACGCCGGCTGTACCGACTTCGTCGCCACCGCGATTTTTGCGAGCGGGCGTCGTATCACATCCTATGCGCTATCTCCAGGTACGCGTCGAGCAGCGCAACCTCGATGCGGTTCTCGATGTCCTTCGGGCCGAGGACATCGACCCGGTGGTCCTCCCGGTTCACGACGACACCTCGGACCCTAGTTCTAGCTCAGATGGGAGTCACGACCCCGATGACCGGGCGTATCTCGTTGCCTTTCCGATTCCAACTGAGGCCGTCGATCGAGTCAGAGAGATGCTGTCTGAGACTGGCTTCGAAGAAGAACATCTCGTCATCGGAAACGCCGAATCAGCGAACACACCGCACTACGACGTGCTCGTCGAGCGATTCGTCGAAGGGGGCGCAGAGGCTGAACGCGTCTCGAACGAGGAGATTCAGACGAAAGCGCACGGGCTCAATCCCCAACCAGCCACGTACTACACGATGACGATACTCAGCGCACTCGTCGCCACTGCAGGGCTGTTACTCGACTCGCCCGCGCTCGTCGTCGGGTCGATGGTCATCGCTCCGCAAGTCGGTGCGGCATTGACTGGGAGCGTCGGCGCAGTCCTCGATAATCGGACGATGTTCACCGATGGCCTTCGCTCGACAGTCCTCGGACTGACACTCGCAATCGTCGCTGCTGCAGCCCTCGGCTGGGGACTCAAGTCCGCACAGTTCGTTCCATCGGCGTTGAACGTCACGACGGTCCAGCAGATAGCGAGTCGGACCTCGCCGGGACTGCTGACGGTGCTCGTCGCACTCTGTGCGGGTGCTGCTGGAGGTATTGGACTTGCGACGGAACTCCCCGTCTCTATCGTCGGCGTCGCCGTCGCCGCGGCGACTGTTCCCGCCGCTGCCGCAGTCGGTATCGGCCTCGCGTGGGGGATTCCGACAGTGACAGTTGGGGCATTCGTCCTGCTCGCGGTCAACGTGGCAGGAATCGTCTTCTCTGGCGCGCTCTCGCTGTGGGTTCTCGGATATCGGCCATCGGACTGGGACTCGACATCGACGACGAGAACGCGGTTGCGAACGCTCTTGGGAAGTCGAACGATGGTGCTCAGCATCGTGGTTCTGGGCCTCACAATCCTCGGACCTGGGTCGCTTCTGGCCGCGCACATCGTCTTCGAAAACCAAACGACTGGTGCTGTCGAGACAGTTCTCGAAGACCCGACGTACGACTCACTCGAACTCGTGTCGGTTCGCGTCGATTTCAGCACTGCTGGGCTCGCTGAAACGCCACGCGAGGTGACAGTTGCTGTGCAGCACCCGGTCGACCAGCGGTATCCAGAACTAGCATCCCGACTCCGGTCGGCGATTCGGGACGAAACTGACGAATCCGTCACGGTGAACGTCGATTTCGAAGAACGAAGTCGGTCGGAGTCACCGAGAACGGAAGCGGAGACGTCGCTGTAGACGGCCCGCTAGTCTGTGAAACTAGTCGGAGAGATACGGTTCGCAGACGCGACGGACGCCCTCTTCGAACGAAATTTCTGGTTCCCAGCCGGTCGCGTCTCGAATTTTCGTCGAGTCAGCCATCGTGTCGTGGACGTACACGTCGAGTGGGTTCTCGATGTACTTCGGTTCCAGTTCGGTTCCGAGCGTCTCGTTTATCATCGAGACCATCTCGTTGAACGAGTAGCTCTCCCCCGTTCCGAGGTTGTAGATTCCTTGCAGTCGGTGGTCCGCAGCGAGTTCGAGACCGCGGACGATGTCGTCGACGTGGGTGAAGTCACGGGTTTGCGAGCCATCACCGAAGAGTTCGGGACGTTCGCCGTTGGCGATTTTGTCGGCGAACTGTGCGACCGTGTTCGCGTATTCGCCTTTGTGCTCTTCTGCGCCACCGAACCCCTGATAGACAGAGAAGAATCGCAGCCCTGCGAGCGTCATATCGTAGTGGTGGTGGAAGTATTCGGCGTAGCGTTCTCGGGCCAGTTTCGACGCTTCGTATCCGGTTCTCGCCTCGACGGGCATATCCTCCGGCGATGGTTCGGTTCGAGACCCGTAAATCGACGACGTAGAGGCGTAGACGACGGTGTCGCACCCATCGTTTCGTGCCTGTTCGACGGTGTTGACGAACCCTTCGACGTTGACTCGCGCACCGCGGGCCGGGTTCTCTTCGTGCATCGTGTACGACGAGAGGGCTGCGAGATGGAAGACGACATCAACCCCGGCGGTCGGTAGGTCGTCGTCGAGGACGCTCACATCGTGGAACTCGACCGAGGCGTCGAGGTTCTCGGGCGTCCCCAGATACAGGTCGTCAATCGCGACGACATCGTTGTCTTCGGCCAGCGAGTTGGCGAGGTTGGAACCGATGAATCCAGCACCGCCAGTGACGAGGACTCGTTTTCCGTTCATATTCGAACGAACTGTCGAACGGCCTAAAGTGCTATCGCCTTCGGATGTCCCGGTTGATTTCTGGGTCCGTTCTCGGATAGGTGTTCGTTCCAAAGTTGACGAATGGAATATTCGGCCAGTCATCCATCGGATTTAAGGACGTATGTGGCGAACCACTCTCCATGTCATCAATCGAGCTGACTTCGAGTCAGAAAACAATCCTTACTGCACTCATCAATCTTTACCGAGAATCCGAAGATGCGGTCAAAGGTGAAGATATCGCAGAGGAAGTAAACCGGAACCCCGGAACCATTCGCAACCAGATGCAGAGCCTGAAGGCGCTCCAACTCGTCGAAGGTGTACCTGGGCCAAAAGGTGGCTACAAGCCGACTGCGAACGCCTACGAGGCACTCGACGTCGAGAAGATGGACGAACCGGCGACCGTGCCGCTGTTCCACAACGACGAGCGAGTCGAGGGCGTCAACGTGGACGAGATCGACCTTTCGAGCGTCCACCACCCTGAACTCTGTCGTGCCGAGATTCATGTCCAGGGGTCGGTTCGCAACTTCCACGAAGGCGACAAGATTCGCGTCGGTCCGACGCCGCTTTCCCGACTCGTTATCGACGGGACGCTCGACGGGAAAGACGACACGAGCAACATCCTCATCCTCCGTATCGACGATATGGAAGCTCCTGTCGGCGAACCGTCGCACTGAGTTCGTCACTGGCCTTTTCTTTTCTCTGTTGACTGGCTTCTCGACCTGCAGTCAGCGCCGTGCCAAAACACGCACGTGGAGGTGTCTCGATAGAAGGCGAGAATAGAGAGAATCGAGCGGTGGTTTTTGATGGCCTGCGAGCGACTTTTTGAGTCGCCTTCGATTCGTCTACAGGTCGCTCCAGGCGTTGTATGCGCGACTGACGCCGGTCACGTCGGCAATCCAGTTGGCGGCGATGCCTTTCTTCAGCGCCTTGGCGAGCGGCCCGCCAAAGACGTTGATTGGGAACTCGCCGACGACGGGGAACTTGACGCCGTGAGCGACTGCATCTTCACCGATAGAGATGACCGTCCCTTTGTCAGTGAACGACCAGCGTTCGAGGGGTCGGCCTTCGATTGCGCGTGCGACGTTTCCACCGGCGACGTCAGCAGCGTCCCATGCGGCCTGTGCCGTCGGCGGGGCGACGTTGTCTGGCCCCTGTTCGACGAGTGCACAGTCACCGACAGCGAAGACGCGCTCGTCACTCGTCTGGAAGTCGTCTTCGGCGAAGAACCGGTGGGAGCGTTCGTCCTGTTCGAGTTCGAGTTCCTGCGCTTCTGGCTGGCCAGTGATACCGCCGGTCCAGACCAGCACGTCGTAGGCGACTTCTTCGGGGTCTTCGTCTTCGCCACCGCCGACGTAGACCGTCTCTTCGTCGACTTTCGAGATGAACTCGCCAGTCAGGATGTCGATATCGAGGTCTTCGAGACGGCGACGGAGCGCACCCTGCAGCTCTGGGTCGTTGCCGGGGAAGATTTCGTCCATCCCTTCGACGAGTTTGATGTCGATAGGCGCGCGGTTCAGGTCGCGGTACTCTGCGACTTCGGCGGCCGACTGGATACCGGAGAGGCCGGCACCACCGATGACGACCTGTGCAGGCTCGTCACGGGAGGCGTCCGTGGCGGCCTGTTTGATGTCCTGGTGAATCTCGCGCGCATCGTCGAGTCCTTTCAGTTGGTGTGCGAACTCTTCGAGTCCGTCGATACCGAAGAATGCCGTCGAAGAGCCGATGGCAACGAGGAGGTAGTCGTAGTCGACCGTGTCGCCGCCTTCGAGTTCGACGACGCGCTCGTCGACGTTGACATTCGTCGCGCGACCCTTGACGAAGTTCGTCGAAGAAGATTTGACGTCGTCGATGGGAATCGCGATGCTCGATTCGACACTCGGGTCGCGGATACATCGGTGGACCTCGTGGAGGACGAGGTGGTAATCGTTCTCTGCAACCCACGTCAGTTCTGCGTCGTAGCCGAGTTCCGTTTCGAGGCGTTTTACTGCGCCGGCCCCGGCGTAACCCGAACCAAGGACGACGACCTGCGTGCTCATGTCGTCGTCTCTGCAGTCATTGGATAAAGGGGCTTTGAAACCGTCTCCCGAAACCTGTCTATCGTGGGGCTATACGTGCCAACGCGTCGAAATTCGGGTTCGACGGTTGTCGGATTATTCGATACGCAGGCCGGCGTGCCAGTGGTCGACGCCAGCCTTCTGTTTGACTTCGTCCATCTTCGCGAGGAGGTGGACTGCCAGACTCGCAACTTCGGCCGCACGAGATTCACCTTCGGTGCGGAACTCGCCGGTGACGCGATTCGCGTACACAGAACAGACTGCGCCAGCGCGCAAGCCGTAGATATTCGCAATCGTCAGCAGCGCTGACGCCTCCATCTCGATGTTCTTGACGTTCACGTTCTGGAGTTCTTCGACGAGTGAGTCGGCGCCTGCTGCGTGGAACTCGTCGAATCCGGGGCGACCCTGTCCAGCGTAAAACGAGTCTGCACTCATCGTGAGGCCGACGTGATAGTCGTAGCCGAGTCGCTCGGCAGCGGCGACGAGTGCTGAGACGACTTCCTGGTCTGCAACTGCGGGGTAATCTTCGCGGACGTACTCTTTGGACGTCCCTTCCTGACGGACCGCACCCGACGTGATGACGAGGTCACCGACGTCCATCTCGGGTTGGATGGCACCACACGACCCGACGCGGATGAACGTCTCGACGCCGACCCGGGCGAGTTCTTCGACGGCGATTGCCGCCGATGGACTGCCGATACCCGTCGAAGTGACAGAAATCGGCGTCTCGTCGTACGTTCCCGTGGCGGTGCGGTACTCGCGGTGGTACGCTTTCTCTTCGTGGTCGTCCCAGAGCGCGGTTATTTTATCGACGCGCTCGGGGTTCCCGGGGAGCAACACCGCATCTGCGAGGTCCTCGGGCGCGACTTCGAGATGATACTGGACCTCCGCGTTCGGGTCCTCACTATCGTTCATACATCTACTCCCCGGGGGACAGTGGAAATTCTTGCGTTCTTCGAAACTGTAGTCGTTAGTTCAGACCGTCCCGTTCGCCACGCCCCGCCACGATGGCTCGTCGGTGAGGTCGTTATCGCGGAAGGGCGGTGGTAACTCGGCGCGCTCGTTAGCGCCGAGAAGATACCCGACTCCGGCACCGACGTACCAATCGACCAGCGACGGGCCGAGTCGAGTATCGACGAGGATGGTCCCGCCAGTGTACCACTCGTACGCCGGGTCGTCGTCCACCGACTCGCCAGTTCTCCGCCAGCGGACGCCTGACGGCCCCTCATCGAAGGTGACGACACGGACGACCACCTGAGCACGAGACCGATTCGACACGCGAGTGAGTTCGATAGCTTCGGGGACGGACCCGTCTGCGCCCGACTCGTAGTACCGAAACGCGTGGTCGAGTTCGGCGTCGTATGCCTCACGCTCGGCGTCGGAGACGTTCGAGAGGTCCACGTAGACGGAGAGCGTCTCGTCACGGAACGGAACCGACCGCGTAGACGCATTCGCGACGGGCAGGCGAGTCGTGTCGAGACGTGTCGTCATCGCAGGATGCGACACGACATCGTCGTGGGTGTATCCGAGGAGATGGCCAAACTCGTGGGTGAGTACAGCGACAGTCGTCGCGTTGTCGTATCCAGCGGCGACGACGACTGGGACGGGGGCGTCGACGATACTCGTCGCATCCAAGACGGGTGCGCACCCGACAGCATCGGGGCCGTCGTACGCGCCACACGACTCGATAGAATCGACAACCGAGACGCGAACGTCCGGATCGGACGCGTTAGGAACGACGACGAACGCCGGGTCGTACGCGGGAGAATTCGCGTTCTCACCCCGTCCTGAAGCGTTCGAACGCCAGTGCTCGAGTGCCGACGTGACGAGTGGTCCGTACGTTCGATTATCATCAGGTGCGTCGATTGCGACGACGATTGGCGTGTGATTCCACGGGTTGCGTGCGGGGCGTGACTCGATATCCGACGATGGAGGAGAGACTGCAGAGACGTTCGACGTGGTGTGACCGCGGACGACGTCGGCCGACGAATCGAGGGCGGCGCTCTCCGCAATCGGTGGTGCGGGAGAGAACCCAGCACATCCAGAGAGAACGACCAGTACTGCGAGCGCCAGTGAACAGCGACGCGTGTCGGCAGACGACGGCACGTTACTCGTCGCGGGCGCGTTTTTCTGCTGCCGCTTCGAGCGTGTCCAGCGAGATGGTGTTCGGCAAGAGTTCACCGAGGGTGTATTCAGCCACGTCGTCGCCACCGAGGTCACACACGATTTCGAGGTCCTCGTCTGCAAACTCCGCGAGCGTCTGTCGGCACATCCCGCACGGCGTGACACCGTCGCGAGCACCCGACGTGACGACGACTCGGTCGAACTCGGTGTGTCCGTTCTTGACCGCCTCCGCGATGGCGACTTCTTCGGCGTGGAGGCTGTTCGAGTAGTTGGCGTTCTCGATGTTGCATCCGACGTAGACTGTGCCATCGGCCGTTCTGAGGGCAGCACCGACGGTGTACTCAGAGTACGGCACGTAGGCGTTTTCGAGCACTTCGCGGGCGCGCTCGACGAGCGGTTGGGGCATCGTGTGGCGAACGTTCGTGCGAGATTGCTTAGTTCGTTCGTCTCTCGAGCACCCGTCAGGAGTCGAGTCGGCGAGGCTGGCAGTTGCTCGGCGCGCGCCGCAAACGACTATACCATCCAGTCCTAAGCGGGCGGCGTGAACGAACGGTTTGGCGGCCGAGACATCCTCTTGCTCGTCGGCGCGAGCGTGGTGATTATCTCGGGAATTCTCGGCGTATTCATCGGAGAAAACGGCGGCCAGGTCGCTGCCGAAGTAACGCTGTTCGGCGTCCTCTCGGTGCCGACATCGCCCGTCGCATTCAGTATCTACGGTATGGTCGTCTCTGCAGTCGTCCTCGCAGTGTTGTTCGGCCTCGTGGAGTTCGCGTCTCGCCTCGAAGACGCCTGAGCGAGTGTCGAGCGAAAGGCGGACCGTTTTTGCTCGTCGGGGGCGGAGAGATGACCATGGACGCGCCCTCGTCGACATCCACGTCGTCTTCGGCCAGTGAGTCTTCGGCCGGTGAGCCTACGCCCGGACCGCTTCCGGAAGAAGAGGGGTCGAAAAATCGAAAACGCGCTGCGTTGGCGACTGCTCCGTTTCTCGCCCTCGGACTCGCCGACGTGGTCCTCATCTTGATGCAGGGACTCGAACCGCTCTGGGGATTCGCTATCCTCCCGCCGATTCTCTTCTGTAGCGTGCTGACGTGGATCGTCTTCAGCACGGACTTTCTCGAAGGCCGGACCTGAGGCGAGATACTCAGCGTCGCAGATTCGTCGAGTACTTCGTCGGTGTCTCCTCGTCGAAGCCGAAATCTTCTGCCGTGAGTTCTGGTTCTGCTTCCTCGTCGCCAGATTTCGGCGAAGCCACCTTGAAGCGGTCTCGAAGTCTCTCCGGCATGGTGAACTCCTCGGCGTCGAGTCTGACTGCTATCGCATCAGCGTCCTTCGATTTGACTTGCTCGAATCGGCTGCGAACGGTGTCTGGGAGGGCGGACGCGTCGATGGCGTCGAACCCGAACTGAACACAGTATCTGTAGGCGGACGAAAAGCTGTAGACGGTGTCGTACCCTTCGGCAACCGCTCGGTCGACGACTCGTTCGATGACGTGTGCACCGACGCCCTGTCCACGCCAGTGTTCGAGGACCCCAACGCAGGTAATCTCGCAGAACGACTCGTCACCCTTGTGGACGCGAAATCTGCCGAAGCCAGCCTTCTCGTTCGACTCCTCATCCAGCGCGATGACGTAGTCGCGGGAGCGGAACGCGGCATCGTCGAGTCCGACGTCTTCGAGCGCGTCGAGCAACCAAGCCTCGTCTCTGTTCTTGGCATCCCGGACGTACATACCACAGTATACCTCTCGTGTCGATAAAAACACCCCGGCCCGGTGGGTCGATTCGAAGCGAGCGCAGATATCAACATCATCGAACGGTAAAGATTCATGGTCTCGGTCTCGGTACGACGACGCATGGACGTGCCCGACACCGATACGGTAGTACACGAACCGGATCCGGCGTTCGTCGCGGACGCCAACGTCACTCGCTTCATGCGAGAGTACGATATCGATGATTACGACGAACTCATCGAACGAACCACGACGGAGATACCGGGAATCGGCGAATCGGGCGTCGAGTGGTTCTGGGACGAACTCGTCGACTACCTCGATATCGACTTCTACGAAGACTACGACGAGGTTCGAGACGACACCGACGGCCCCCAGTTCTCCAACTGGTATCCGGGCGGCGAACTCAACATCGCACACAACGTCCTGGACCGTCACGCTGCGGTCGATTCACCGGACCGGAACCGCGTCGCCTGTATCTGGGAGGGTGAAGACGGCGAGGTCGTCCAGCGAACCTACCACGACCTGTATCAGGAAGCGAATCGCGTCGCCAACGTCCTCGAATCGTACGGCGTCGAAACCGGCGACACTGTCGGCCTCTACATGCCGATGGTCCCCGAGGTTATCTCGATTCTCTATGGCTGTTTCAAAGTCGGCGCAATCGCCGTCCCTATCTTCTCGGGGTTCGGCGTGGATGCCACGGCGACCCGGCTCGAAGACCCAGCGTGTTCTGTCCTGTTTACCGCCGATGGCTTCTACCGCCGCGGGTCTGAAATCCATCTAAAGCCGACCGCCGACGAGGCTATCGAGGAAGCAGGCTGTGTCGAACACACCGTCGTCTATCAACGATTCGACGATAGTGACGAAGAGGAAGCGGACGCCAACGGCGTCCCGTGGAACGACGAGCGCGACGAGTGGTGGGCCGACACCGTCGACGAGGCCGAAAGCGAGTACGAGACGAAACACCTCCCGTCGGACACCGAGTCCATGCTCCTGTACTCGTCGGGGACGACGGGCAAGCCGAAAGGAATCGTCCACACGCACGCGGGCGTGTTGATGCAGACGGCCAAAGAGATTCACTTCGGGTTCGACCAAAAGCCGAGCGACCGCTTCTTCTGGGTGTCGGACATCGGGTGGATGATGGGTCCGTGGACGCTCATCGGGAACCACACGTTCTCCGGCACCATCTTCATGTACGAAGGCGCACCCGACTACCCCGAACCCGACCGGTTCTGGGATATGATAGAGCGCCACCGGCTGACCACCTTTGGCATCTCTCCAACGGCAATTCGCGCGCTCAGAAAGTACGGCGACGAACCGGTGGAGAAACACGACCTGTCGAGTCTGCGCTTGCTCGGGTCGACCGGCGAACCGTGGGACCCCGAGTCGTGGATGTGGTTCTACGAGAACGTCGGCGGCGGCACCGCACCCATCATCAACATCTCCGGCGGCACCGAAATCTGCGGGTGCTTCCTCATGCCGATGCCGACCCAACCGCTCAAGCCGTGTTCACTCGGTGGGCCGGGGCTCGGGATGGACATCGACATCGTCGATTCCGCCGGTGAGTCCATCGCCGACACCCACGAACGTGGTTTCCTCGTCGCTCGCGACTCCTGTCCGTCGATGACCAAGAGTCTCTGGGACGGCGACGAACGCTATCTCGACACCTACTGGTCGTCGTGGGACGACCTGTGGGACCACGGCGACTGGGCACAGAAAGACGAAGACGGGTTCTGGTTCCTCCATGGCCGTGCAGACGACGCTCTCAACGTGGCTGGCCGAAAGGTCGGTCCCGCAGAAGTCGAAGGTGCACTCATCGAACACGCCGCCGTCAACCAGGCCGCCGCCGTCGGCGTCCCCGACGACACTACGGGGACTGCCGTGGTCGCGTACGTCGTTCTCGAAGACGATGTCGACGCGAGCGACGACCTGCGCGAGGAACTCCGCGGCGTCGTCGGCGACGAACTGGGCAAGCCGTTCCGTCCTCGCGAGGTTCTCTTCGTCGACGAGTTCCCGAAGACGCAGTCGGGGAAGATTATCCGCCGTGCCATCTCCGCAATCTACGCCGGCGAGGAACTCGGCGACATGAGTAGTATCGAGAATCCAGAGGCGCTGGAGAAGATAGAAAACGCGTCCTAACGGGGCCGTCCCCGCGCGTTACTCGTCCAGGATGTGTTCGAGGTCCGCCTGATTGTAGCTGGTGAGAACGCTATCGTCGTCGAGTTCTTTGAGTGCGATGTGCGTCGACGAATCTTCGACGCCCTCCATCGAGATGACCGCGCCGACGACTCGCTCGAGGTGTTCGCGATTGGACACTTTCGAGATGAGCAGAAACGACATGTCACCGAGCATGTGGTAGACCGTCTGGACGCCCGAAATCTCCTTGAGACGTTCGGCAATCTCGTCGTACTCCGGGCCGTAGCTACACTTTACCTCTGTGATTGCCGTGAGTTCGAATCCGAGTTCGTTCGCATCGAGTGCGAAGACCGGACCCCGGAGAAATCCATGCTCGCGGTACTGTTCGACCCGGTAGTATATCGTCGACGGACTCACGCCGAGTTTCTCTGCAAGCCCTTCAGCGTCGAGTTCGCCCCGTCGGTCTAGCGATTGCAGGATTTCGAGGTCCGTGTCGTCGAGTGAAAATCCACTCATCTACGATGCGGTTGTATCGAACACGACCGGTGCGTCATCGTCGACTGTCACAGCGACTGTCTCCCCGGTTTCGACCGGGCTTTTGCGACCTTGCATCACGATTTGGAGATTCGGAAGTTCCGCGTCCATATCGAGTACATAACGGGTCTGGTCGCCTTGGAAGTATCGTTCTCGAACCGTTCCCTCGACACCGTCTCCGTTCGTCGCGAGTGAGAAGCCTTCTGGACGGACCGAGACGGTGACGTCGCCGGACACGTCTTCGTCGGTGTCGAATTCGAGTGCTCCACCGACGGTCACGTGTGTGCTGTCACCGTTCGCCTGTGCACGACCGGAGAGGAGGTTGGTGTCGCCGATGAAATCTGCGACGAACGGTGTCGCTGGATTCCGATAGATCTCTTCGGGCGTTCCAACCTGCTCGATCTCCCCTTCGTTCATCACGGCGACGCGGTCAGAGAGCGTCATCGCGACCTCCTGGTCGTGTGTGACGTAGAAGAACGCACCCTCGGTCTTCTCGTGTATCTTCCGCAGTTCGACTCGCATCTGTTTTCTGAGTTTGCGGTCGAGGCTCGAAAGCGGTTCGTCGAGGAGGAGGACGCTCGGTTCGTTGACGAGCGCGCGGGCCAGTGCGACCCGCTGTTGTTGGCCACCGGACAGCTCTGCTGGAGAGCGGTCGTCGTACCCGTCGAGGTCGACGAGGTCCAGGTAGGTTCTGACGCTCTCTTCTCGTTCTTCGGGACCGACACCGTTCTTTTTCAACCCGTATCCGACGTTCTCAGCGACGCTCATGTGTGGGAACAACGAGAGGTGCTGAAACACCAGATTCGTGTCTCGCTTCTCCGGTGGGAACCCAGTCATGTCCCGTTCTTCGATGTGGACCGAACCGGCCGTCGGCGTCTCGAACCCGCTAATCATCCGGAGCGTTGTCGTCTTCCCGCAGCCAGATGGCCCCACGAGCGAAAAGAACTCACCGCGGCGAATCGAGAGGTCGATTCCTTTTACGGCAGTCACATCGCCGAACTCCTTCCGGACGTCCGCCAGTTCGACCAACGTGTCATCTGACACCATGGGACTAAGTGGAAAATTGGTTAATATAAAGGTGCGGGTTCTAATTCACAATTATTCTTGTTTGTAGCAGTATCCATAGAAACGAGAACAACTTACTGCTGAAATATTTGAATAGATTTAATACCCATTGGTTAACACTTTGCTGCCATGTCACACGATGACAGTGGCAGTGGTAGCACGTCAGGTTCGAAGAAACGGCCGTCTCGTCGGTCGGTATTGAAAGCAGCTGGGGCCGCTGGGATAACCGGGCTCGCAGGGTGTACCGGTCTCACTGGAGGTGGCACGGCGACCATCAACATCTACACCTGGGAAGAGTACGCCGAATTCAAAGAGCAGATCGAGAGCAACCTCGACGTGAAACTGAACATCACGAAGGGGACGTCCTCGGCAAAGATGTTCTCGGCGTTCAACTCCGGACAAGACGAGCAGTACGACATCGTCATTCCGAACAACAACTACATCCCGAAGCTTCGTGAAGCGGGCCTCGTCGCACCGCTCCAGAAAGACGCCGTCTCGAACTTCGATTCGATGTACGGTAAGTTCAAAGAGTTCGCGAACTCCCAGTTCTCTGACGGCAGTGATATCTACGGCGTACCGATTCGGTTCGGCTGGTACGGTGTGTCCTACAACTCCGAAGAGATTCCAGACCCCGAAAAGAGCTACTCCGAACTCTGGAACGAAGAGCACAGCGGGAACATCATCATGTACGACAACCACTTCAAATCGATGAGTGCGGCGGCACTCTATCTCGGGTACACCGACGCGTTCGAGGGAAGCAAGGTGTCGCTCTCTGAAGACCAGATTCAGAAGGTCAAAGAGAAACTCATCGAACAGAAGAAGCTGTTGCAGGGATACATCGCCGCCGACCCGACCTACATCAAGTCGATGCAGCAAGGGAACCATACGATCGGTCTCTCCGGTCGTAACGAAATCGTCGAGATGTGGTCTAACGGCGACGAGACGACCGAACTGTACGTTCCCAAGGAAGGCTCGCTCGCGTGGTTCGAAGGTGCAGCCGTCTCCGCAAAGTCTGACAACAAGACGATGGCGTGGAAGGTCATCAACGAGTACATCTCCGCGGACATCGGTGCGGAACTGGCCAAAGCAGGCTACTCACCGAGCTGTAACCCGAACACGACGGAGAACCTCAACGACGAGCAGAACAGCCTCTACGGAAAAATCGAACCATCGCGCCTCGACGGCTTCATCCCGTTCAAAGCAGTCGAAAACGAAGAAGCGTGGATCAAAGCCTGGGAAGAAGTCAAGACGGCCTAACCCGGCGACCCCCTTCTGAACTTACTTATCACACCACATGTCCACACAAGATTCGACACGAAGAGAACGACTCCTCAAAAGCCTCAGTGGGAGGCGGGAGACGCTCGGCATCACACTCGGTCCGAGTCTGATCTGGCTTGGCCTGCTCCTCGTCGCTCCGCTCACGTTCATGATCTCCGTGAGCTTCATGCAGGTCAACGAAGCCTACCAAATCGTTTGGCAACCGACGCTCTCGAACTACGGGCTCTTGTTCGAGTACGATGGTCCGTTCTGGCAAGCGCCCTTCTTCAAGTCGCTCGTCCTGTCGTACAGTATCGCCTTCGTGACGACGGTGCTCTGTCTGGTGCTGGCGTTCCCACTCGCATATCTGTTGGCACGTCGTGACGGCAGGACGTTCAAAATCGTCATCTTCCTCGTCCTGTTGCCGTTCTTCACGATGTACCTCGTGCGAGCGTACTCGTGGTTGTTGATGTTCGGCCCGAACGGCGTCATCAACAGTACCCTCATGAACATCGGTCTCACCAGCGGCCCACTCGAGTTCTTCAACTACGGGACGATGCCCATCATCGTTGGGCTCACACACGCGTACTTCCCGTACATGTTACTCTCGCTGTATGCGAGTCTCGATGGCCTCGACTTCTCGCTCGTCGAGGCCGCGCGTGACCTCGGTGCGAGTCGGGTCGAGACACTCAAAGACGTCATCGTTCCACTCGCCCTCCCCGGCATCATCAGTGGCAGTCTGTTCGTCTTCGTTCCCTCACTCGGGGCGTTCATCACGCCACAGTTCCTCGGCCAGGGGAAGGTGCTGATGATTGGCCAGTTCATCGAAGAGCGAATCAACTCGCTGTACGCCATCGACTACGGGAGTGCGGCGTCGATGTTCATCGTCGTCTCCATCGTCATCGCGTTCGCAGTGGCGTTCCGCTACGTGACTATCGAAGACATCGGAGGTGTCTAACATGGCAACACAGACCGGCGATTCCAACGAATCGTCGCAACTACTCGATAACGAGACGGTGACAAAACTACTCCGCTACGGACTCTACGGGACCGCAGGCCTTCTGTTGTTGTTCCTCTGGATTCCCCTCGCGGTGATGCTCATCCTCTCGTTCACCGTGAACACGAGTACGTTCTTCCCGTTCCGCGGGTTTACGCTCGGCAATTACGCAGCGACGTTCACCGACGCCGGACTCATGGCGTCGCTGGGGAACAGCGTCGTCATCGCGACACTCGCAGCGATTATCGCGACTGTCATCGGTGTCCTGGCGAGTTTCGCACTCGCTCGATACGACTTCCCGTACAAGGAAGTGTTTCGGACCTTCGGTATCCTGCCGATGGTCATCCCCGGCGTCGTGACGGGCATCGCACTGCTCATCTACTTCCGGACACTCCTCAACGTCACACCGGGATTCCTGACGATCGTCTTGACCCACAGCGTCTACGGGTTCCCCTTCGTCCTCCTCATCGTGACGTCGAGACTCTACACGTTCGACACGTCACTCGAAGAGGCTGCACGCGACCTTGGTGCAGATCCGATTACGACGTTCCGTGACATCACCTTCCCCGTCATCGCACCCGCGATTGGGGCAGGATTCCTCTTCGCCTGGATTCGGTCGTTCGAAGACTTCATTCGGGCGTTCTTCGTCCGCGGGACGACCGACGTGCTCACCACGTCCATGTTCTCGATGATCAAGTACGGCAGCGCGCCGAAGATGAACGCAATCTCGTCGTTTATCGTCTTCGTCATCGCGGTTGTCCTCGCAGTCGCGATGAACATGGGGAACGTCACCCAGTACGTCGGTGCAGAGTCCGAAGGAGGAGACGCCGAGTAATGGCACACGCTCAGTGGTATCGCCAACAGCCATCCGGTCTGTCCGGACCCATCATCACAGCCCTCACAACCGATGACTGACCAGAACACTCCACGTCGCACAGCACGAAGCCGCGCCCTCGTCGAACGGTCCCGAACCGTCATCCCGGGTGGCGCACAGACCGGGTTGCGAGCACAGGCATTCTATCCAACAGAAATCGCGTTCGAATCCGCGAAGGATGCCACGCTCACCTCCGTCGATGGGGAGCAGTACACCGATTACCATCTGGGATTCGGGCCGATAATCCTCGGCCACCGCCACGAGGCTGTCGATGCCGCCGCCCGGGCCGCCATCGACGATGGCGTCCTCTTCGGAGCGGCAACATCCCCGCTCGAAGTCGAAGTTGCCGAGCGAATCGTCGAACTTCTCCCGTCGGTCGAGCAGGTAAACTTCTGTAACAGCGGGTCCGAGGCGACGTACCACGCAATCCGTCTCGCACGTGCCTACACAGGGAACGAGAAGATTCTGAAGTTCGAAGGCTGTTATCACGGCTGGCACGACTACGTCGATATCAGCGTCTATCCCCCGGAAGAACACGTCGGGGAACGATATCCAGAGTCTGATGGCATGCTCGAAGCCGCTGTCGACAATACGCTCGTTGTCCCGTTCAACGACCCGGACGCACTCCGCGAGGTGATGGTCGAACACGGCGACGACCTTGCAGGCGTCATCCTCGAACCCGTCCCCCACTCAGTCGGGAGTCTACTCCCGACCGAAGCGTTCCTCGACGCGCTCGAAGCGGAGACCGACGCCCACGACGTCCCGCTCATCTTCGACGAAGTCATCACCGGATTCCGACACTCTCCGCACGGTGCACAGGGCGAGTTCGACGTCGACCCGGACCTCACCTGTGTCGCCAAGGCACTCGGCAACGGCTATCCCGTCGCCGCCGTCGGTGGCAAGAAAAAGCTCATGTCGCAAGCAGGCGGCGACAACACCTCGGGCGTCATCATCAGCGGGACCTACTCGGGGAATTTCCTCGGCCTCGCTGCCGCACGAGAGACGCTCCGTATCATCGAAGACGACGGTGTCCAGGACCACGTCACCGACCTCGGGGAATCCTACCGTGCTGGACTCAGTGACCTCCTCGAAGACCACGGCCACGAAGGGCGCGTCGTCGGCCACAGAAGCATCTTCAGCGTCCAGTTCGGCGTCACCGGAGAACCGCGCCAGTACACGGACATCGTCGGCCTCGACCAGGAGAAGTTCCGTGCGTACGCGAAAGGGATGCGCGAACGGAATCACTTCTTCACGCCGAATCCGTTCAAACGACACCACCTGTCGTTCGCACACACTGACGACGACCGAACACAGTACCTCGACGACGCCGACGAAGTGCTCTCGGATCTGTAGCTGGGAGAACTCGCGTTACGCCGACCGACTCTCGTCCCACTCGCTTCGCAACAGACCGAACTGGACCACGTCCACGTACGACCCATCGACGAATCTGTGTTCTCTCAGCCGGCCTTCTTCGCGGAAACCAAGTCGCTTGAGAACGCCGTGGGACCCCTGATTGAACTCGAACGCGACTGCCGTGAGGCCGTGACAATCGACAGTCTTGAAGACGTAGTCGACGAGACAGCCCACTGCTTCTGTTCCGTATCCCTGTCCGTGATACTCGGGAAGGAACCAGTAGACGAGTTCGGGACGGGCAGGTTCGAGACTCTTTACGGCGACGATGCCGATGCGTTCGTCCGCTGCTTCGACCACGAACGAGAGATTCCCGTCGCCTTCGACGTACTCTTCGATGAATTCGGTCGTCTCGTGTTCGTTTCGTGGCTCAGAGCCGAGTGGAATTCGGATTCGTGGGTCTGTCATCGACCGCTGGAGGATGTCGACATCGTCGCGTTCGGTGGGACGAAGCGAGACACGCTCACCGTCGACGATTGTCGTGTCGGACATACGTTTCGAATCGGTGAAGGAACACAAATAGTCGTGGATTGGTCGGCACACAGCGACCAGTTCGGTCAGTTGGATTGGTTCAGCCAGTTAGGTCAGTCCAGCCAGTTGGATTAGTTCAGCCAGTTGGGGTAGTCCAGCCAGTTCGGTCAGTCCGACTGAGTGGCTTCCCACTCTGGGCGGAGCAATCCAAATCGAAGGACGTCTACGTACGACCCGTCGACGAATGCCGCTTCACGTAATCGACCTTCTTCGGTGAATCCGAGGTGTTCGAGGACGCCACGCGAGGCGTCGTTGAAATCGAACGTGACTGCTTGCAGGCCGTGACAGTCGACGGTTCGGAAGACGTAGTCGACGAGGCATCCAACTGCATCCGTTCCATACCCCTGTCCGTGGTAGTCGGGGAGCAGCCAGTAGACGAGTTCCGGACGACCGTACTCGCGGATTTCGACCATGACGAATCCGACTGACTCGCCGTCCACCTCGACGATGAATGCGATGTTGTCGCTCTCTTCGACAGTCGTCTCGATGAACGTCGTCGCTTCGTGGTGATTCTGTGGGGTGGGCGCACCGAGTGGGACGCGAATCTGGGGGTCTGTCGTCGAGCGTTGGAGGAGTCCCGCATCGTCTCGTTCGACGGGACGGAGTGAGACTCGGTCGCCGGAGACGACAGTCGTGTCAGTCATGTCTCTCGACAGTCGCGAGGTCGGTAAGTACTTTCTCACTCATCGGCTCGCACGGCGTCGTCGGGCGAAATCGAACGCGCTTCCGGCACAGAGTCACCGACAGCAACTGCATCGTCTATCGGTGCGTCGCCGTCGGGAACACGAATGGTTCCGCCTGCGAGCAGTGGGGCGAGGATTCCGGCGACGACCGTCCCCGGATGCGACAGTGAGGACCGAATCACCACGGTGTCGTCGGCGTCGAGGCCATACTCCGAGACGACCTGTTGTGCCGCGGTCAACAGGTCGCCGTGCGTGTATTCGTGGCCGTCTGCGACGAGTGCAACGTCACCGGGTTCGACGATTTCGGGGTGCACCGCAGGGTTCTCGCTCCACACTTCTTTCTCCCAGTGCGTCGTCGATGGAGAATCCGGTGGGCCGTTGTAGACCGCAAGTTTGCGTCCGGGTGGAAGGTCGAACTCACTCTCACGGGCCACGTCGACGAGGACGGCCCGTGCGTCGGCAGTCGGGTCGAAGACGGTCTGTGCGCCGAGCTGCGCAGCACCCACGAACGTCAGGATTGGTTCGGGGAGTGCAACCGGTTCGACGGCGACACGCGCACCCTTCCGAACGCCGAGATAGCGGAGGACGTTCCCCGCCTTGTACGACGTGGTGATGAAGTCGTAGTACGTGTAGGTTCGGCCCGGGCCGTCTACCTGCAAGGCGAGGCTATCGCTTCGCCGGTCGCGGGCCATGAGGTCGCCGATAACGTCCATACGATGGCGTATGGAGTCAGAGCGAAAAAAGCCGCCGAGGTGGTCGTCAGGTTCGGCGTTCGGACCCAACCGTCGTTACAGCGAGTTCTTCAGTTTCTGGAAGAGGCCTTCTTTGACCTCTTCACCACCTGCTTCTGCGAACTGCTTGAGTGCCTCACGCTGTTCTTTGTTGAGGTCTTCGGGGGTGACGACGTGGATTTCGACGTGCAGGTCGCCCGACCCGCGGCCATCGAGGTGGGGCATGCCCGCACCGGAAACTTTGAACGACGACCCGCTTTGCGTGCCCGCGGGAATCTTCAGTTCTTCGTCGCCGTCGAGCGTCGGGACGTCGACAGTCGCACCGAAGACGGCCTGCGGGAAGGAGATGGGATGCGTGTAGTAGAGGTCGTCGCCCTCGCGTTCGAACTCGTCGTGGTCGCGAACCGAGACTTCGACGAACAGGTCGCCGTTCGGCCCACCGTTCTCACCGGGTTCGCCCTCACCACGGTAGCGGAGTCGCTGCCCATCACGGAATCCGGCGGGGATAGTGATGGTCACGTCGCGAGTGCGACGGACGCGCCCGCTTCCGCGACACTCCGAACAGTCTTCGCTGTAGGTCTCGCCTTCGCCACCACAGGCGCGGCAGGTCGTCGTCTGCTGGACGCGTCCGAACGGCGTCTGCTGAACGGTCGTTTGCTGCCCAGAACCACCACATTCGGAACAGGTGTTCACGTCGGCGTCGTCGGGGTGGCCCGCACCGTCACACTCGGGACAGACTTCGCGGCGACGAATCGTCACGTCGCGTTCGACGCCGTTGAATGCGTCTTCGAGGTCGATACTGATGCGCTGGGCGACGTCACGCCCTTGCTGCGGTCGGTTCCGCTGTTGGCCTCGGCCACCGTTGAACAGGTTGTTGAAGAGGTCCTCGAAGCCACCGCCGCCACCCATCCCGCCGAACGGATTTCCGCCACCGCCGAATGGGTTGCCGCGGCCGCCACCGCCGCCACCGGCACCGTGTTTCTGTGCCTGTTTGAAGCGCTCGTGACCGACCTGGTCGTACATCTGGCGCTTCTCGTCGTCCGTGAGGACCTCTTTGGCCTTCTGAATCTTCTTGAACTTCTCTTGGGCGTCGTCCTCGTCGGAAACGTCAGGGTGGTATTTCGCGGCCTTCTTGCGGTACGCGTTCTTGATCTCGTCTTTCGAGGCGTCCCGCGAGACCCCGAGCACGTCGTAGAAGTCCTCGCTCATCGGTTACTCACCCCTAACCGGTGAAGGTATTTGAAAAGTGCGCCTCTCGGCCGAGCGGGTTCTCGAACAGCGATTCGGGAGTGTCGTGAACATAATTGCCCGACACCGTCGGGAAGTCCCGACGAGTGACGGTTAGTGACTGCGTTTACTCGTCGTCGTCGTCGAAGTCGGCGTCGGCGTCGACGAAGTCTTCGGGGTCGACGTCCTCGGCACCTGCGGCACCGCCGGGGCCACCAGCCTGCGCCTGTGCCTGCTGCTGGTACATGCGCTTGCCGATTTCCTGTAGTTCCTTCGAGAGGTGTTCGGTAACGTCTTCGAGTTCCTCGGTGGACGCCTCGGGGTCTTCGAGCGTCGCCTCGACGTCCTCGATTGCCGCCTCGATGTCGGCGCGGAGTTCGTCGTCGACGTTCTCTTCGTTCTCTTCGAGCAGCGTCTCGGCACGCTGGACTGCGCCTTCGGCCTCGTTGCGAGCCTCGACGGCGCGACGGCGTTCTTTGTCCTCTTCGGCGTGCTGTTCTGCTTCGCGCTGCATGCGGTCGATTTCGTCGTCGGAGAGACCAGCACCGCCTTCGATGGTGATGGACTCGGCGTTCCCGGAGCCTTTGTCCTCTGCAGAGACGTTGACGATACCGTTTTCGTCGATGTTGAAGCTGACTTCGATCTGCGGCGTTCCGGCCGGTGCCGGTGGGATTCCCGAGAGCGTGAACTCGCCGAGGAGTTCGTTGTCGGCCGCCATCTCGCGCTCACCCTGGAAGACGCGGACCTGCACCGTCGTCTGGTTGTCGGCAGCGGTGGTGAAGATTTTCGACTCTTCGGTCGGGATGGTCGTGTTCTTCTCGATGAGGCGTTCGAACAGGCCGCCCTTGACTTCGATACCGAGCGACAGCGGCGTCACGTCGAGGAGGACGATGTCGTCGACTTCGCCGCCGAGGACGCCACCCTGAATCGCCGCACCGAGTGCGACTGCTTCGTCCGGGTTGACGGACTTCTTGGGCTCTTCGCCGAGGATTTCGTCGACTTTTTCGACGACCTGCGGCATGCGAGTCGACCCACCGACGAGGATGACCTCGTCGATGTCGTCTTTGCCGTAGCCGGCGTCTTCGAGCGCCTGTTTCGTCGGTTCGACCGTGCGGTCGATGAGGTCCTTCGTGAGCGACTCGAACTTCGCTCGGGTGAGGTCGTATTCGAGGTGGACCGGGCCGGAGTCCGTCGCCGTGATGAACGGGAGGTTGATGGTCGTCTCCTTTCGCGAGGAGAGTTCGATCTTGGCCTCTTCGGCCGCATCTTTCAGGCGCTGGAGCGCCTGTCGGTCTTCGCGAAGGTCGATGTTGTGGTCGTTCTTGAACTCGGTCGCGAGCCAGTCGATGATGGCTTCGTCCCAGTCGTCCCCACCGAGGTCGTTGTCCCCGTTCGTCGCGACGACTTCGTAGACGCCGCCACCGAGGTCGAGGACGGAAACGTCGAACGTCCCGCCACCGAGGTCGTAGACGAGAACCGTCTGGTTCGACTCGTCGTCGAGGCCGTACGCCATCGACGCGGCGGTCGGCTCGTTGACGATGCGTTCGACGTCGAGGCCGGCAATCTCGCCGGCGTCTTTCGTCGCCTGCCGCTGTTTGTCGTTGAAGTATGCAGGGACCGTGATGACGGCTTTCTGGAGGTCGTCGCCGAGGTAATCTTCGGCGTCGCGTTTGATCTTCTGGAGAATCATCGCCGAAATCTGCTCTGGCGTGTACTCCTCACCCTCGATATCCACGGTGTAGCCATCTTCACCCATGTGGCGCTTGATAGAACGAATGGTGCGCTCAGGGTTCTGGATAGCCTGGTTCTTCGCCGGCTTCCCCACGAGGCGCTCACCATCGTCGGTGAACGCGACGACGGAGGGAGTCGTTCGGTCGCCTTCTGCGTTCACGATAATCTCCGGGTCGCCGCCCTCCATCACCGCGAACGCGCTGTTCGTGGTACCGAGGTCGATACCCAGAATCTTATTGCTCGCCATCTTGCACGCAAATACCGTCCTTTGGTGGTTAAAGGTTACTAGATACTGTGACACACACTCCCTCAACAAGTCGCCGTCGTCTTGCGATTACCATTTTTCCCACCGAAACAGGCCGGATGATTTATGTAGAACCGCTCACTGTGTGTTTCTCACCCATTTTCCACCCCGTCGTCGTCACTCGATGACGGTCGATAGAAGCGGCATTCGACCAGACTACGACTGGTCAGTCATCGTCATCGGTGTGACATCCGTCGGGAGAAACGAATCCGGGCCGTCCTCGAGGGCGGTCCGGACTTTCGTAAACGTTCGTTCGCGTCCTTCACTGGCGAAGAATTCGTGCCCACCGTCGTACGGGACGAGATTGTCCGCAGGCGTCCGTTCACCAATCGTGCGAACGTCGACGACGCGGTCGGTGGGTGTGAAGAAGACCACGTCCGTCTTCCGGAACGGTGGGAGCGTCTCCTGCGCACCCCGAATCGCACGAAGGAACGCCGGGGAGACGGTGTCTGGCGCGTCTCGCATCTCTTCGGCCAGTTTTAGTTCACCGAGGTCAGTTCGTTCGATTCCAGATGGAACGAACGGCCGCGTCGTCGGCACGCGCGTGACGAGTTGGTAGACGAACCGGTCGAAGCCATCGAGCGCCATCCCCCACCACGGACTCAAGAAGACGTTTCGGATGGCTAAATCGAGGTGCGACGCGACGAGACCACCCGTGCTGTGGCTGAGGACGAGGTCGAGGCCTCTGTCGACGGCGTAGGCTCTCACCGGCGCGACGTACTGCTGTTCGAACTCCCACCCGTTGGTCGGGAGTTCGACGGCGTGGACGCGATAGCCATCGTACGTGAGTCGGTCGATGAGCCATTCGACGCTTCGGTGCGTTGGTTTGTTACCCCATCCGAGGACGAATAGCAGGCCGTCGTCGAGCGGGTCGCCGTGTTGGGTGACCCTGACTGTTGGACGGCGTCGACCGGGGCGAAGTCGCATGTACGACCTGACGACGGGTGAGAAGAAAAGTCCTCCCCGGAAATTGGATGGGTTCGAGGCCACCCCATCGGAAAAACAGGGCCGTTACTCGTCTTTACTGACGGTGACCTGTGCGGCGCGGATGACCTTGTCGGCCATCTCGTAGCCGGGTTGGAACACGGTTGCAATCGTGTTGGCTGGTTGGTCGCTATCGACGCGCATCATCACTTCGTGGCGCGTCGGGTCGACGTCGGTCCCCGGTTCGGGGTCGATGATTTCGACGTTCTCGTCCTGGAGGATGCGGTCGAACTCCTTGAGCGTCGATTCGAGACCGTCGCGAATGTCAGCGTCCTCGTCCTGGTCGAGGGCGCGAACGAGGTTGTCGCGGACCGTGACGACGCGCTCGACGAAGTCTTCGGTCGCTCGGTCTTTGATCTGGTCTTGACGCTTCTTCGCTCGTTTCTTGTAGTTCTGGAAGTCGGCCTGCGTCCGCTTGAGGCGTGTTTCGAGTTCTGACGCGGTCTCTGCGGCTTCGTCGCGTTCGGCTTCGAGGTCTGCGACGCGTGCTTCGAGTGCCGCAACGTCCGCCGCGAGTTCGTCGTCGTACTCGGCCACACGGTCGGACACCGTGACCGATTCCTCGTCAGTCGAGGCCGACTCCTCGTCAGCGAGTTCTTCCGATGCGTCGGTCGTCGGCTCGTCCGATTCGGACTCGACATCGACTACCTCTGCGTTTTCAAACCCCGACGTCTCGACCTTAGTGGCCGTTTCGGAGTCGTCTTCTGCAGTTGGTTCCGTGACCGACTCGGCAGGGTCGTCGCTCATGGGCGGGAAAAGTGTCCGATATGGCTTAAGAGTGTAGACTGCGGCTCGGCCGAAAGGTTCTCACTGGTGGGGGGTCTCTCGGTCTGGCAAAGTCGTCGGTTCACGGCCGGACCGCCCGCCGTGTGTTACTGATACATTCCGAGGGGTCGCGCCTGTGAACTTTCTTCTTCAGCCTCTTGCATCTGCTTCGCGAAGTTCTCTTTCGCTTGCCGGATTTCTTCGGCACTGTCGACCAGTTCGTCGACGGGAACGTCGATACCCGTCAGCGGTTCGATGCCGTGTTTGATGATGATTCGAGCGGCCTCGGGGTCAGGGAACTGTGGGTCCGACTCGACGACGAGTCCGAACGCTGGCGTTCCAACCTCGATGGAGTGACTGAGCATCGCCCCAGTCGGTCCCGAAATGAGGCCCGTCTCGGTTGGTTGGTCGATGCCTGCGTCAACTAACTGGGAGATGACACCGTCGCTCGCGACACCGTAGAGCGCTGGCACCTTGTTAGATTTCTGCCGAGCGATTCCAGAGAGATATATCGGCGTTACGTCGAGTTCGGCAAACCACGAGTCCAGACACGTCGCGAGTTCAGTCGCCGATTTGGGATGAATCGGGATATCACTCTGGAGGACGAGCAAGTCGTGTTCGGCGTCAGCATAGAGTCGAATGGGTGGGTGGAGCGCCGCCTCGCCTTCCATGTACACCGCGACGCGTGGAACCCCGCCACAGTACACGTCACCGTAGTGTGTCATCTCGAACTCGTCGACGAGGTGGTCGGCCGCAATCTTTCCGACGAGTCCGACGCCAGGTAACCCCTCGATGAGCGTGGGCGAGTCCAGTTGCTCGGTGAGTTCGTCCGCGAGGATGCGTATTTGTGCCATATGTCAACGTGTGCGCCCGCGCGGGGTAAAACCGACGGGGGTGTGCGTCACGAAAATCGACCGAATGAAGGTGGACGTGGTAGCGACAATCGGTCAGTGTTCAGTTGGATGGCTAACACAGCCCTAACACACGCTTAACATAGCCAACACGACTCGCCCGCTCACTCCGAAACCGACAAACGCGCCCACGCAGAATCGAGTGGTATGAACCCGCTCGAGCGGTACGCGCCACTCGTGGACGACGAGGAGGCATTTTTCGAGGCCTGCGAGCGGCCACTCCCGTCTGTCGTCCGCGTCAACACCATCAAGACGACGGTGGAGCGTGCCTGCGACGCGCTCGACGAAGAGGGCGTCGCCTACGAACCGACCGACTGGCACCCCGGAATCCTGAAACTCGAAGAGAGCACACCCGGAACGAACTGGCCGTATTTCCACGGATGGCTTCACGGCCAGGAAGAAGTCTCTGCACTCCCTGCAATCGCACTCGACCCACAACCGGGCGAACGGGTCTGGGACACCTGTGCTGCACCGGGGTCGAAGACGAGTCAGATTGCGGCGATGATGAACGACAAGGGCGTCCTCGTCGGCAACGACAACAACCTCGGCCGTCTCTCTGCGCTTCGCCACAACGCCGAGCGACTCGGTGTGACGAACCTCGTCGTGACGAACCAGGACGCGCGAAACTTCTCGATGAAACCGTTCGGCGAACAAACGCCTGACGAACCCGGTGCCTTCGAGCAGTTCGACCGTGTCCTCGTCGATGCTCCGTGTTCCTGTGAAGGAACCTGCCGGAAGAACCCCGACGTCCTCGACGAGTGGACGATGAACCACGTCCAGAGCATCGCCGGTATTCAGAAAGGCATCCTCCGGCGTGCCGTGCAGGTGACGAAACCCGGCGGAACCGTCGTCTACTCCACGTGTACGTTCGCGCCCGAAGAGAACGAAGCAGTCCTCGATTTCGTCCTCGAACGAGAAGACTGCGAAGTCGTCGAGTGGGACGTGCCCAGCGGATTCGAAACGTCGCCCGGCGTCACCGAGTGGGAAGACGAAACGTACGACCCCTCGGTCACCAAGGCTCGCCGCGTCTACCCGCACCAGAACGACACTGGCGGCTTCTTCACCGCGAAACTGGAGGTGACGGCATGAGAGACGACACCGCCGAAGACGAAAACTGGGGCCAGCAGTTCGACCGGCTGCCGGAGACGGCGGACGAGAGAGTCGTCGACGGCCGCCCGTCTCGCGAAGAAGTCGTCGACTGGTGGACAGCGCGCTTCGGGCTCGACCCCGAGACGTTCGACACCTACACGTTCTGGGAGAAAGGCGCAGGGAAGATTTGGGCGTTCCCAGCAGAGATGGTCGACCCGATTCAGGTCGAAGGACTCGGAATGCGTATTCTCCGCACCCGACAGCGTCACTGGAAGCCCTCGACAAACGCTGTCCAGCGGTTCTGCCGTGACGCCACGACAAACGTCATCGAACTCAGTCCGGGCGAAGCGAAGGCGTTCGTCGATGGCCACGACCAGCAACTCGACTGGTGGGACGGCGACTGGGGCTATCTCGTCGCCGCACACGAGATTGCCGGTGAGCGCGAACCGCTCGGTGTCGGGCTGTATCTCCACGGGGAACTTCGCTCGACGGTCCCCAAGGGCCGGCAAGAAGACCTCGTCAAACTCGACTGAATCTACGTCTCGTCTTTCTTCCGAATCGTTCCCCCGGTCAATCCATCCCATTCAACTCGATAGCCGAGGCGGGAGAGGATGGCACTCGCGTCGCTGAAACCCCGCGTTTCGAGGATAGATTCCACGTCCGAGAGCGACATCCCAGTCTCGATGCTGTCGGCGAGCGAATCGAGAACTCGTTGCCGGACGAGCATCCGGCCGACGAGGTGGTGTTCCGGATAGGAGACGCCGTCGAGGGCGTCGATAGAAACGCCGTAGGCTGATGCGAGGTCCGCAACTGAAACCACGTCCTCGTCTGGGACGAGTTCATCCGGCAGGGACGACGTGGCGTCTGCGACGAGGTTCGATTCGTACTCCCGAAGCACGTCCACAACGTCTTTCACGCGCACGGACCCCGTGTACGGAATCGCTCGGTGGTCACGTGCCTCGATGTCCTCGCTGACGCCGAGTGACTCGTCCACGGCGACGAGTATCTCTACGTCCTCTACGTCGTCGAGTTGGCCCAGCTTCTTTGCGACGTATTCGGGCGTCCAGAAGCCCATAATCTCGAAGAACACCCGAAACTCACCGTACTTGTAGTCGAAGGCGAAGTCGGGAATCATGACGCTGGTTCCCGTCTCCAGTGGTTCGGGTTCTCGGACCAACTCCCAGTCGAAGTCGAGCCCACGGAATCGGGCGGCGAAGTCGGCTTCCACGTCGCTGTCGAATCCGGGTTCGGCCATCGGTTCGACACCCGGAACCGACACGTCGTCGCTCGTCAGATGCATCTCACGCGTTCGTCCCCTGTCGTCGATCGTCGCTGTCAGTCGCCAGTCGTCAGCAGTGGCGACCGAGCGCAAGAGACGCGCGAATGCGGTTCCGTATCGTCGTGTCCCCTGAAACAGTGCGTCTGGTCCGGTGACGACGACTTCGCGCCCCTCGTCGGTCTTTCGAATCTCGTACATCAGTCGCAATCGCTTGACTGCCGAGACGAGCGCCTTCGGGTCTGAACTCCGAACACGGACTTCCGTGGCGTCGAACAGGCAGGTCTGGGCCAGCGAGAGGTTATACTGCGTCAGTAACTCGTCAGGCGTCCATCGAGGGTCGAACTCGGTCACGACCTGTTCGACGTCTCGGTCGGCCGTCAGCGACCTATCGACTGCATCTGGTGTCACGCCGAGCGACGACGCCGCACGTTCGAGTGCTTCCTCACGCTCGGCAGGCGTCGCAACCCCACCAACTGCCATCGCCGCCTCGAACGCCGCCCGACGGGCACGAACCGGCGGCACCGCCGCCTGCGTTTCGAACACTGCTTCGCGGTCGATGAGCGACGAGAACCCTCTGACGAGCTTGAAGTCGTCGGCCTCGGATTCGAGCGCCGCGAGCGCATCGTCGAGCGCCTCGCGAGACGAACCGACGTGTCGCTGGAAGACGCCGAGCGTCTTCGCCGCGAGCGGGCGGTCTTGGCGGCCGGCAAACTTCGGGTGGTACCCGCCGCCTGCCCGCGACACCCGACGGAGATTCTTCGTCAGCACTATCGGCACGAGGAGTGGACGGCACAAAAGCACCTCGGGGGAGGAGACGTAATCTACCGGCCCCCAGTTCGGCCACGGCGGACGGTAAGGTTCATGGCCCCCGCGTCGGACCGCAACGTATGGAGCGACGACGCCTCCTTGGACTGGTCGCCGTCGGCCTCTCGTCGGGCTGTCTCGGCGGACTTCCCAACGCGACTGGGCCGCGGAATCCACCCGAGGCACCCGCGGGGGAACCACGGGAGACACCGGAGGTGCCGCCGGTTCGAATCGCGACGTTCGACTTCGAGTCGACCGACGACGGCCATCTTCGCGTCTTCGGAGAGGTCGTCAACGACGCCGGGTCCGAGCGTCTCGTGACGGTCAGAGTCCGAGTGAAAGTCGGCGAAACCGAGTCGATACGAGACACCGGTGTGAGGGTTGCATCCGGCGAGACAGCGTCGTTCAGCGTCGAATTCGACACCGAGTACGACGCGTTCGCCAGCGGCGGTGAAATCGACGTGACGATACTCTGAACCAGCGCTACCGTCGCCGCTCGGCCACACGTTCTTCTGCCGTCTCGACGCTCACGAGTTCGTAGAGCAGTGCCGTCGAGTCGTCGGCTTTTGGTCGAAGGATGCGGCCGAGTCGCTGTGTGAACTCTCGTTCTGACCCGGACCCAGAGAGGAGGATACCGACGTTCGCGTCAGGAACGTCGACGCCTTCGTCGAGGACGTTCGCCGCAACGACAGTGTCGTAGGTGCCGTCGCGGAATCGTTCGAGAATCTCTCTGCGTTCTTTCGTCCCCGTCTCGTTGGTGATTGGCGGGACGAGGAACCGACGTGCGATGCGGTAGACGAGGTCTGTCGATGCGGTGAAGATAATGACTCGGTCGTCGCGGTGGCGAGCGAGGAGACGGGCGAGTTTGTCTACTTTCGCGTCGGAGTTCATCATCACGTCGCGGGCGCGTTGCTTGGCGAGCAGGGCCTCTCGCGCCCGTGGGTCGTTCCCCGAGCGCATCACGAGTTTCTGGTAATCGCTGCCCGACTGCATCGACAGCCCCGAACGTTTCAGGTAGTTCACGAACGTCGATTGCGCCTCGTCGTACGTCTCGCGTTCGTCGGACGTGAGTTCGACTTCGATGCGTCGGACTTCGTAGTCGGCGAGATGCTCGCCCGCTAAATCGTCTACGTCGAGGTGGTACACACGCGGGCCGACGAGTTCGGCAACCTGCTCGTGCGCGCCATCCGGTCGTTCGAACGTCGCCGTCAACCCGAGTCGAGCCGGTGCCGTGAGGAATCGCGGGATGTCCTGATAGCCCTGTCCCCCGAGGTGGTGGACTTCGTCGAAGACGACGAGTCCGAAGTCGCCACCCACGTCGTCGGCGCGGAGATACGCCGAGTCGTACGTCGAAACCGTGATTGGCTCCTGTCGCTGTTCGCCGCCGCCGAATCGACCGACTGGCACGTCGAATTCGGTTTCGAGTTCGCGTATCCACTGGTCCTGTAAGTCGATGGTCGGGACGACGACGAGCGTCGGCACCGAGTGAGCGACCATCGCACCCACAGCAAGCACAGTCTTTCCTGCACCAGTCGGAAGTTCGACGACGCCGCGACTGTCGGCGTCGAGCCACGCATCGAGTGCCGCTTGCTGGTAGTCGCGGAGGTCGTAGGTGGTCGAAAGCGAGAGTTCTTCCGTGACCGCGACGCGGTCGTCGAAGTCGAGTCCGGCCGCTCCGAGGGCGTCTCGGATTTCTGCGTACTGCATCGCAGGCGCTCTGTAGCCGCCGCTTCTTGGGTCGGATTCGACGCTCGAGAGCGTGGCGAGGGCGTCCTCGGCGCGTGGGTCGTCGGTCCGGACGTGGACAGTTCCGTCCTCGAAGCGGAGGGTGGTCACTACTGCCGCGTTGGCGAGGCGAGGTGATAAATCGACGGTCCGCGTCGCCGACGGCGTCCGTTCCCGCCTGCCGTTCCGAGTGCCGAAGGTTCAAATCAGATGACGGGGCAACGGACGTGTATGAGCGACGAACTGGACGACGCCGTGGCGCAGTTCCTCAGCGACTACAACAGTGCGATGTCTGAGTACGAGAAAGGGTACGTCGACGCCGACGCGACGCTGTCGGTCATCGATTCACACGTCGAAGAGCTGAGAGAGGCGCGGGAGTAAGTCCCCGAGTAGGGAACGTTACTCCCCAATCAGTTCTCGAATCTGCTCGACGTACTCTGCGAACACCGGGTCGGTTCGCTCGCGCGGACGGTCGATATCGACGCTCACGATTTCGCGGACGCGACCGGGGTTCGCGGCCATGACGACCACGCGGTCTGCGAGCGTGACCGCCTCTTCCACGTCGTGGGTGACGAAGAGGACAGTCTTGTCCGTCTCCGCCCAGATGTCGAGGAGTTCGCCGTGGAGCATGTCGCGGGTCTGGGCGTCGACTGCTCCGAAGGGTTCGTCCATGAGGAGGAGTTCGGGGTCCACGGCGAGCGCACGGGCGATGCCGACCCGCTGTTTCATCCCGCCGGAGAGTTCCTTCGGGTAGGCGTCGGCGAACCCGTCGAGGCCGACGAGTCTGAGCATCTCGTCCACGCGGGCCGAGCGAGTGGGTTCTTCGACGCCCTGTTCTTCGAGGCCGAAGGCGACGTTCTCAGACACGGTTCGCCACGGGAACAGGCCGTACTCCTGGAACACCATCCCGCGGTCGGTTCCCGGTCCAGTGACGGGTTCGCCGTCGAGGAAGACGCCGCCTTCACTCGCGTCTTCGAGGCCGGCGATGACGCGGAACAGCGTCGTCTTTCCACATCCCGACGGGCCGACGATACAGACGAACTCGCCTTCGTCGACGGTGAAGTTCACGTCGGAGAGTGCTCTGACCGTTCGCCGGTCGGACTCGTACACTTTGTCGAGCGATTCGACGGCGACCGTCGTCTCGGTGTTCGCTTCAGGGTGCAGCTGGTCGCTCATGCTCTCCACTCCAGAACCTGTCGTTCGACCCGTCGGAAGAGGCCGTCACTCACGAGGAAGACGATACTGATGACGAGCATGTAGGCGACGGACACGTCCATCGCGAGGTTCCGCGCCGTGTTGAGAATCTCGTAGCCGACGCCGACCCCAACGATGAGTTCGGCAGCGACGACGATCATCCAACACTGCCCGATACTCGTTCGAATCCCCGTCAGTATCGAGGGACTGGCAGCGGGGACGACCACCTTCCGAATCATGGTCAGGTCGTCGTCGACGCCGAGCGTCGCCGCGACTTCTTTGATATCGGTCGAGACGCCTTCGACGCCGCCGTAGGCGCTGTAGAAGTTTATCCAGAACGACCCGATGGCGACGATGAACGTCGCACCCCTGTGATTGACGCCAAGCCAGATGACCGCGAAGCCAATCCACGCCAGCGGTGGAATCGGTCGAAGAATGCGCGTGATGGGCGTAAAGACGCTATCGACGCGGTCGTTCCACCCCAGGGCGATTCCGGCGATGATTCCGAGTGTCGTCCCGATGAGGAGGCCCGGAACGTAGTGGTAGAGACTCTGGACGAGTTTGGCGAGGAGGCGCGTGGCCGGGAGTTCGATACCGGTGAAAGGTATCCCCAGCGTCGCTGGGGCGGTGAGTTCCGTGAGGAACGCCGCGAATACCTCCACCGGTGACGGAAGGAGGTACATCGGTTGGAACAGTGCGGCGACGTACCAGAGGGTGAGGAAGCCAGCGAACCCTGCGATGGCGAGACCGGTCTGCTCCGAGGAGAACGCAGCGAGTCGGTCCAGCAGGCGCTCGTCGGTTTCTGCGAGGCCGACGTTCGCGTTGACTTCGTCGTTGCTCATAGGTCGTCGTAGATGCCGTAGTCGAACAGTTCGTCGACGGTCAACTGTGCCTCGGTCTTGCCGAGCGTCTGCGCGTAGTCGGCGAAAATCTTCGCGCCACCTTCGATATCGTGGGGGTTCGTGATGAAGTCTGACGCGCGCGAGTCGAGCGCTTTCCGGGCCGTCTCGACGGGCAGTGCGCTCTCACCGATGACCGTGCTCGCGTGCTGGGCCGCTTTCTGCGGGTTGTCGGCGACGAACTGCGTCGCTTCCTGGTGGAGGCGGACGAACTCGGACGCAACCGCACGGTTCTCTTCACGGAGTCGGTCGTGCATGAGCGTCACTGCGGCAGGTTGGCCGGGCATGAAGTCGCCGGCCCACGCGATAGACTGGAACGGAGCGTCGTTCGCACCGACCACCGTCGGGACGGGTTCCATGATGCTCGTCCCATCGATTTTGTTCGACAACAGCGCCTGCTGGACCGCTGCGGCACCGCCGAGACCCTTGATGTTCACGTCTTCTTCTGGGTCGAGGCCGAGCGTGTTCTGCACCCAGTAGCGAAGCAAGATATCCGGAACCGACCCCGGTGGGAAGGTGCCGAAGGTGAACTTGCGGCCCTTTTCTTCTTCGAACTTCGAGAACGCGTCTTTCCCGTGTTCGTCGAACATCGCGGCGAACTCGTCGTTCGCGAGAATATTCATCGCGTTCTGGATGTTCGCCGCCGTAATCTTCGCGGGAATCCCCTTGTCGACGACGATCATCGCCGGGACGATACCGAACATCATCACGTCGAAGTCGCCTTTTGCGGACGCCTGCACGATGCTCGGGCCGTCGGAGAACTTCTTGCCCGACACTGGAACAGAGAGTTCGTCGAACATGCCCTCTTCTTGCATCACGAAGTACTGCATGTCGGGATAGATGGGCATGTAGGCGACGTTGAGTTCGTCGAGGCTCCCCCCACCCGACCCACCGAGACAGCCTGCAAACCCAGCGGTCGCTGCGAGTCCGGCGGTCTGCAGGAATCTTCTACGTGTCGTCGAAGTTGGTCGTGGTGCCTCAGTCATTACACCACTGTACTACCTACACCCTTATTCGGCCGACGCACGCGGTAATGATGGACGCGGCGTGAGTTGCCGAGAGCGCGGCCGAAGATGCCACAATACCGACTTCGACAGCGCGTAGCGAGAGAATTCGACGATTGGACCGCTCATAGGTACCGGATGATGTTGCGGGATACTGGTCCGAAATCTGTCGTCTTCGTGAAACCACGCGACAAATCGTGCGTGGGAAGAACTATCCCGAATGCCGACGGCGGATAGGATATGACACACTTCTCCGACCGGGTGGAGAACATCTCCATCAGCGGTATCCGCAAGGTGTTCGAAGCGGCAGGCGAAGATGCCATCAACCTCGGACTGGGGCAACCAGACTTCCCAGCACCTGACCACGCCCGACAGGCGGCTATCGACGCCATCGAATCGGGCGCAGCAGATGGCTACACCGAGAACAAGGGCCTCCTGAGTCTCCGCGAGGCAATCGCAGCGAAACACCAGCGCGACCAGGGCATCGACCTCTCTCCGGACGACATCATCGCGACCGCCGGCGGGAGTGAAGCACTCCACATCGCCCTCGAAGCCCACGTGAACCAGGGTGACGAAGTCATCATCCCCGACCCCGGATTCGTCTCCTACGATGCACTGACGAAACTCGCAGGCGGCGACTCCGTCCCCATCCCGCTCCGTGACGACCTGACGCTCGACCCTGCTGCCGTCGAAGAAGCCATCACGGACGACACGGCAGCGTTCGTCGTGAACAGCCCCGGAAACCCGACTGGGGCCGTCTCCCCGCCGGAAGACATCGAGGAGTTCGCCCGCATCGCCGACGAACACGACGTGCTCTGTATCTCTGACGAGGTGTACGAGTACACAGTCTTCGACGGCGAACACAGGTCGCCAATCGAGTTCGCCGAGACGGACAACGTCGTCGTCGTCAACTCGGCGTCGAAACTCTTCTCGATGACCGGGTGGCGACTCGGATGGGTCTATGGGTCGTCCCGGCGAGTCGAGCGGATGGTCCGCGTCCACCAGTACGTCCAGGCCTGCGCCTCTGCACCGGCCCAGTTCGCTGCCGAAGCAGCACTGAGTGGCCCACAAGACCGTATCGGCGAGATGACCGAGACGTTCCGTGAACGTCGTGACATCGTCGTCGACGGCCTCGAAGCTATCGGCCTCCACGTTCCCACACCGAAAGGTGCGTTCTACGCGATGCCCGAAGTGCCCGAAGGATTCGTCGAAGAATGTATCGAACGCGGCGTCATCATCGTTCCCGGAGGTGCGTTCGGTGAGAACGGCGCTGGCTACGCTCGACTCTCGTACGCGACGGACACCGAATCACTCCGTGAAGCAATCGAAATCATGGGCGAAGCGTACGACGCAGTCATCTAAGACGATACCACCCGTCGTCTACCGATTCGAATCTCGGATGACGACAACCCACCACATTTCATCCGTCTTATTTGTATGGAGCTGAGTGAAAACCGTTAAACTCCTGACTCCGTGACCAAACGTTTGTCATGCCCGCAGAGACGTACGGAGTGATCAGTCTGCTCCCAGCGCTCTTCGCCATCGTGTTGACGCTGGTGAGTCGGCAGGTTCTCTTGTCACTTTTCACTGGAATTTGGATAGGTGCGACCATCTTGGTTGGGTGGAACCCGGTCGGTGGGGTTGCACACTCACTCCAGTTGGTCATCGACAACGTCACGGCGTCGTTCAACAGCAAACTCCTCTTGTTTACGTTCCTCTCGGGAGCGATGCTGGGGATGATTTTCCTCTCGGGTGGGATGAACGCGCTGGCACAGCGCATCATCGCCCGCATCAAGACCCGTAAACAAGCGGAACTCGGGACGAGCGTCCTCGGGATGCTCATCTTCGTCGACTCCTACGCGAGCACGATGATTACGGGGTCGGTGATGCGGCCGATTACCGACAAGTTCGACATCAGTCGGGAGAAACTCGCGTACATCCTCGACTCAACCACGTCGCCCGTGGTGAGTGTCGCCGTCGTTTCCACGTGGGTCGGATTCGAAGTCGGCCTCATCAAAGAGCAGTTCACGGCGCTCGGCATCGACCAGAGCGCGTTCGTCGTGTTCCTCCAGAGCATTCCGTTCCGCTTCTACAGTTTGCTGGCAGTAGTGCTCGTGTTCATCCTCGTCGGGATGGGGTGGAACTTCGGGCCGATGAAGCGTGCGGAGCGTCGCGCCAAAGAGGAAGGGAAAGTTCTCGGAGACGACGCCGACCCGCTCATCGAGACGCGCGAAGAGGATATCGTCACGCCGGACCACGTCGATTCGCGCTGGTGGTACTTCGCCGCGCCAATCGTCGCGCTCGTCTTCGTGACTGGATTCGGTCTGCTCTACTCCGGCGGGTGGCCCACGAAAGCACCCGTCGAAGCCCTCAAAGGTGCCGCGACGGCAGACTCCATCCTCTGGGGCGTCTTCTCGGCGTGTGCGCTGCTGCTCGCCATCCTCGTTGGGCACGCCCGCGTCGCACTCGAAGACATCAGTGACTCCATCTTCGAGGGGTTCAAGATGGTCATCTTCCCCGTCGCCGTCCTCTCGCTGGCGTGGACTATCGGGTCGGTCAGTGAAGCACTCGGCGTCGGTCCCTTCGTCGTCAGTGTCGCAGAAGGCATCATCACGCCGGAACTCCTCCCGGCCATCGTCTTCCTCGCCGCAGCAATCATCTCCTTTTCCATCGGGACTTCGTGGGGGACGATGGGAATCATGTTCCCCGTCGCCGTTCCGCTCGCATACAGTCTCGGTGCACCGCTTCCGGGTGCTATCGGGGCTATCCTCACGGGGTCGCTCTTTGGCGACCACTGTTCGCCCATCAGCGACACGACGGTCCTGTCGTCGATGTTCGCCGGGTCCGACCACGTCGACCACGTGAACACGCAGATTCCGTACGCCGTTCTGGCCGGAACCATCGCGACGGGTCTGTTCCTCGCCAGTGGTTACGGCGTCGGTGCGATTCCGCTCCTCGCGGCAGGCGTCGTCGTCCTCTTCGTCGCCGCACACTACCTCTCAGAACACGCAGACACGACGGTTCCGACGGCGTTCGGAACGTCGTCTGACGACTAATCGCCCGACCCACAACGGGTCGGCGGCCTTCTATTCAACACCGGGTACTGACGGGACCAACCAGTCGGAAGTGTCGTCGTCGCCGGTTTCGCCCGTCACCGAGAGAGGAATCCCGCGACTAACACCGTCGCGTAGGACAACAACAAGAGTCCACCGAAGAGTCCAGCGGCACCGAGATTCATATTCGGATAGACGACAGAGAACAGCGCCGTCGAGACTGCGTCGACGAGCATCCCGGGGACGACGAGCAGAACAGCGCCTTCACGTCGTTCCACGACATCGAGGCCACGCCAGCGAAACACGCCGACTGCGAGGCCCCACATCACGGGAATCGCCAAAACGAAGATGGCCGCAACGACGAGCGGATTCGACGGGTCCAACACCAGATGACCGACGATGCGGAAGACCAGACCTGCAATGAGCGCGATTGCGAGGCCGATTCCGAGAAGAACACGTGTCTCGGAGGTAGAGAGCCGAGACCTCACGGAGACCTGTGAAGTAGTTGCCATACACAGTAGTACGCTGACGAGAGGCATCAGCGTTCTCGCTTAAAATCCAGATTCGCTCGGCGCACGTTACTGCGGGAGATTGACCACCAGCGCCCCGGCTTCGACGTCGAACACTGTGTCGAACGTGGAGGACCGTTCTCGCATCTTCTCACGACACCACGCTGCGACCCCCGAAAACGCCTCGTGAACGGCAGACTCTGCGATTTCGGTCGGCAGCAAACGGAGTCGTTGGATGTCTCCGGATTCGGTCAGGTCGACTTCGAAGAGGAAACTCCGGTCGTTTCGTAACACCGAATCCACTACGTAATCGTCGACGAAGTCGCCGGTGTCGTAGAGAATGAGTGAACCGTCGTACACCTCGACGCCCTGGAAGACGTGTGCGCTGTGGCCGTGGACGATATCGACGCCCTGCTGGACCATCCAGTGTGCGAACTGCTGGAACGGCGGTGGAGGGTTCTCGCGCATGTTCGGACCCCAGTGTATCGAGGCGACGAGTAGGTCTGGATTCTCCTCGAGTGCGCGTTCGAGCGTCTCACTGACGCGGTCGAGACACGCTTCGTCGGTGGGGTCGATATCGACGTACGCGGTTCCCGATTCGTCCGAATCCGCGGCGAACTCCGGCGTGTTGTCGGTGAACGCGACGAGTGCAACGTCGAGTCCGGCGACGTGAACGCGACTTGGTCGCCACGCATCTGCCTCGGTCCGACCGGCACCGGCGTACGGAATTTCCGCTGATTCGAGCGCAGAGAACGTCTCTTCGAGTGCGTCTTCGCCGAAGTCGAGGACGTGATTGTTGGCGAGCGTCGCCCACGTCACGTCCACGTCTTGCAGTGCCGGAACTGCCCACGCCGGGTCGGCACGGAAGTGGAACGGGTGGTGAGTGACACTCCACGGGCGTCCTCGCGTCGAGAGACAGCATTCGAGGTTGATGAAGAGGCCATCGAGGTCCGAGAGCGTCTCTCGCATCGACCCCCACACCGCGTGGGGCGGACGATGTTCCTGCCGTTGATTCACCAGCCGGCCGAGCATCACGTCGCCAGTGAAGCCGAACGTGACCGTCTCAGGCATTCCCCATCCACCTCTCTTGGAACGTGAGCGCCACCATAGCTGAGAGAACGCGCGCGAGTAGTGTCAATCCTTGTCACAGATTCTGAAACGATTGCACCGGGAGGTGCAACTGGCGTCAGTGTGTTGGACACCGCCCAACGTGGCGAAATTGGGTTACTGAAATGTGGCGCTCGTAAAGTCGATTCTGTATAGCAAAATAAAGTATATGTGTAGTAGAACAGACGCACCATTGCGTGATAACACACCACACGAAACTCAGAAATTAGACAATCATCTGCCAGTTATTTGGCCGTCGAGACGATTTTGATGACGTCGCCTTCATTGAGTTCGTGGTCATCTGCGATGCGGCGTTTCGACTTCGCATCGACGGCGTGGAGGTAGCCATCGCCGATGTCAGAGTGGACGGCGTAGGCGAGGTCACGGGGTGTCGAGCCTCGTGGGAGCAAGAACGCATCTGGGAGGACGTTCCCGGTTCCGTCGGTCCACTTCGACTCGTTCTGGACGGGGTAGACAGTGATGTGGTCGAGGACATCGTAGACGGCGGTATCGATGGCAGTCTGAATTCCTGTTCCCTCGTGTTCTGCCATCAGGTCGCGAATGCGTTCGAGGCCCTTCTGTTGGGCACCACTCACGTCACCGACGAGTTCGAAGTCGTCGTCGCCGGGGTGGTAGTCGATGAGTCCCGCCTCTCGGGCCCGACGGAGGGCGAGTTCGCCATCTGCGGTGGCCGCAATCACGGGTTTTCCCGTCTCAGCGAGGCGTTCGATATTCTCCCCGGGTGCGATATCGACCTTGTTGGCGACGAGGATGATGGGTTTCGTCCGCTGGCGAATCGCCCGTGCGAGGACGATTCGGTCCTCGTCGGTCCACTCGCGTGGGTTCGGCGGGTATTCGAGGTCTCTGAGGACGGCAGCGATATCGTACTCGCTCGCACCGACGCCGGTGAGGAGGTCGGCGAGGGCGTCGTCGAGGTCGAAATCGGGTGACCGGGATTTTCTGACGACGGTTTCCCAGTTTCGTTCGACGATACCTGCCAACCACTGTTCGAGTTCTTCTTCGATGAAGTCGACCTCTTCGACCGGGTCGAACGTCCCGATTTCGACGGGTTCGCCCTCCGCGTTGGTGCCACCGGACGCGTCGACGACGTTGACGATGACGTCCGCGTTCGTGAGTTCGTCGAGGAACTGGTTGCCGAGGCCACGGCCCTCGTGGGCACCGGGGACGAGACCAGCAACGTCGACGAGTTCGACAGAAACGTACCGAATGCCGTCTTCACAGTGTCCACAGCGTTCCTCGCGGTCGAGACAGGGACAGCGAGTCCGCGCGTGGGTGACCCCACGATTCGCGTCGATGGTCGTAAAGGGATAGTTCGCGACATCGACATCCGCGAGCGTCGAGGCAGTGTAGAACGTCGACTTGCCGGCGTTCGGTTTGCCGGCGAGCGCAAGTGAGAGCATGCGTGGACGAACGTCGTGGAGGCGGAAAAACGCTCGCCGTGAAACGTGCCGAAACGCGGAGACAGAGAGTCGCTACGACATCCGCTTGAGCGCCGCACGGCCTGCGACGAACACCCCGCCACCGAGCAGCGCGATCAACCCGCCGAAGACGATGATGTACGGTGCAACGTACGCGAACCCGACGACCATCGCTCGAAGCGTGACGAAGACGCCGTTGACCGACTCGGAGAACGCCTCGAGGACGGGCGTATCGTACCACTGTGCCGGTCCGGGTGGGCGCTCAGACAGCGAGATACGCACTGTCGAGAGCGCAGCACGGTTTTCGAGTGATTCCTGTCTGGCTTCGAGCCGCTCGATTTCGGTCTGCACCTCGGTGAGCCGGCGTTCGACGGCGAGCACGTCCTGAGTCGTATTCGCGTCTTCGTAGAGCTCGCGGAGGCGGTCACGCTGAGCACGGAGATTGCTCAATCGAGCCTCGATATCGACCAACTGGTCGGTCACGTCTTCGGAACTCGTATCGACGTGTTCGACTTCTCCGAGCGTCTTCGCGTCGGACATGAACGCCGAGAAGTTCTCGGAGGGGACGCGAACGACGAGGTCGCCAGCGCGGTAGGTCCCGCCGCTTTGTCGAACGACACGCTCGTTCGAGTCACTCACGTACCCACCGTAGGACTCGGCCATCGCTTCGGCCTCGTCGCGCGAGGTGTTGAACTGCTCGACAGTGAGGACGAGACGGCCGTTTTTGATGACGGCGCGCTGTTGAACTTGCGGTAATTCGTCGCCACCGCTGCCAGCCTGCTCGACTTCTTCACCGGCCGTCACGTCAGCAGACATGCTGACACTCTCGCCGCCGTCAGCACCACCGCCGCCCATGTCTGCCCCGCCAGTACATCCAGCGAGAACAACGAGAAGGGCGACCAGGAGAAGTTTCAGTCGATTGTCCATACACGTCAGTCTCTAGCAGACGGTGTAAACATTTGGTAGACTCAAACAGTGACTGTTCTTATCGCACGCACCGAATTCACTCGGCGTCTCGTGCGAGGTTATCGCGGTGGATACGCATCTCGCCGCGGGCACGCATCGTCCCGTCGACGAGCGCACCCTGTTCGAGCAGGAGGTCCTTACAGGAGACGTCACCGAGGACGCGAGCGCCTTCTTCGATGACGACTTCGCCGTTTCGAGTCGTCACGTCGCCGTGGATTCGAGTTCCGGACCCGACGACGATATCGTTGCGGGCGCGGAGACTCCCGAAGACGTTGTTGTCTTCGCCGAGGTCGATAGACCGGGCGCGGATGTTCCCGTGAATGCGACACGACGACCCGATTTCTGCCGGCGTCGAGACGCGCCACGCGTCGTCAGACACCGTGGAGTTTCGCGGGATGATGAGTGGGTCGGTCGGTGACTCTCCCTGGAGCGTCTCCGCCAGTTCTCCTGCCGCTTCGTCTTCGCCCAGCCGCAGCAGTTGCGAGAGGACGATAAAGTAGAAGACGAGCGTCGGAACCGGATTTCGGATGACGATCCAGCCGTTGGCCTCGAATCCTTCTTCGATATCGACGTCGTCACCGATGTCGAGGTCGCCAGAGACCATGAGACGGCCGGCGATGTGAACGCGTTCGCCCAGATAGGCGTCTTCACCGACGAGGACGTTTCCAGCGACGTCGTTCAACAGGTCCAGTCGGCAGTCGCCTTCCGCCTCGATATCGCCGCCGAACGTGACGCGTTCGCCGGCCAAGACGTTCCGGCCGCGAACGCCGAACTCGATGGTGCTTTGCCCACCGACGACGACGTCGCCGTCGGTGACGAGGTCGTGTTCCTCGACGGTCGTCTCGTCCGGTATTTCGAGCGCTTCGAGCGGGTCCGTACCCAGTGACACACCCGGACCCAACACGCCGGCCATATTAAACGGCCCGCAAGACACACGTCTGACGTACTGCGGTCTCCGGGTTTCGCCGCTGACAACGTGCGTTTAAATACGTGCGGGGAAGATGGACGGATATGACGATTCTCTCTTTCGACGACCATGGTGTCGACGTGGTTTACGAGGGTACAGAGTTCCGTCTCGAAAAGGAACTCATCGAAGAGGCTATCGGCAAGTCCTACCCCGACGTGACCGACCACGAGGTGCTGAAAATCGTCGAAAAGCACCCCGCGCTCACTGGCGAACCGCGTCGCGTCCGCGACATCCTCAACTCTTCGTAACGCTGTTCGCCGCAGTTTTCTTCGTCGAACCGCATCTGTTCACGACTCTCACTGCTCGTCGAGCGTCGTCGCTCCTCCACCGGCGACGTACCCAAGGACGAACAGCACACTTCCGGGGACGAGAGTGCCGAGTGGCCCGAGCGACGTTCCACCGAGCAGCGGGGCAAATGCGGCGACGACCATCACGACGACGAACCCACCGAACGCGAGTCGCCAGTCGCGCTTTCGGGCCGCGACGCCGACGACCACAAGACCAGTCGCTGCAGGGACCACCGGTACGTCGGCACCGCCGGAGAACGTCACCACCGAGTCGGCGACGGTGACGAGAACGTCGATTGCGAGTGCGACACCCGGAATCGACAACGACGCGGCGACTGAAAGCGGCCTGACTGCGCCGGTTCTGAGCGAAGCCACACCGAATCCAAGGATGCCCATAGAGACGAACAGGGCAGTGAGTTGCGGCAGCGGACCGAGCAGAGTCATATTTTCGTCCGCTACCTGCAGCACTTCGTACACCTCGCCATCGACACGAACGTATCGAGAGAGCGATTCGAGTGCGTCGGTTACGTCGTCTCTATCGTTCCGATAGATGGTCACGTAACCGTCTTCGACGCCAGTTCGGACGGCTTCGGCCGCTTCCGGTGGAAGCTCTTCGAGCGTGGTGAGTTCAGATTCGTCGGCCGTTCCGCTCTCGACTGGTTCGAATGCGACGCTGACAGCGTGTTGGCCGAGGTGCGAGTCGTAGGCCCACCCGTAGGAAGCGGCGGTTCCGAGTGTGCCGACGACGAGGAGGACGAGCACGAAAAGACGTGTTCGGGGAGACATTGTGGAACTGAGGTGCCGAGCGAGAGTATAAGTCTCTTGTCACACGTTTCCACACCTCTCAGTTGGGTCACGTGCGCGTGTCTACTCCCCGTAAATCTCCGTCTCTGGGTTGAAGTCTGCCCACGCGAACCAGAACATCGGTGAGCGGTCGTTTGCCCGAATGAGCACCGTCCCTTCGTGCGGCCCGTCGAGTGCACGTCCAGTGACGATATCCCAGCGCGACCCGGCAGCGACGAGTACGCCGTCGCCACGTTCGAATTCGACCACCGACCCATCGACACGGCGCTCGTAGGCGACGAGCGTTCCGTCCGTCGTCGCCGCGACGACGACCGGGAGCGTCCCGACGTCGTCGTTGACGACACCCGCGTTCGACACCGTGTCGTATGGATACGCGCGTGCGACCCCATCGGCAGTGATGCCGATGACCGATGTTTTGGGGTGCATCCGTTCGTCGACTTCGTCGTTGAATCCGATACCAATCGACCGAGACTGCTGGTAACTCGTGTAGGGATTCACCGCGTACTGTCGGGTCTGTCGTCCACGAATCGTTCCTGAAACCGGGGGTGGGACGAGCGCTTCGGTGTCTGGATGCGACGCCTTCCACTCACCCCACGTCGAGATGGTGGCCGGGAGGAGCGACAGGGTGTCGCCGGTCAGTTCGCCTCGAATCGCAGTGGCGAGAACCTGACTCCATAGGGAGTTGGTCCGGTCGTCGTACATCACGAGGTCGGACATCCAGAGGAGTCCAGAGACGCCGAAGTAAGTCGGTTCGCCCCGGACGAGTCGGTCTGCGACGACGGCACTGCCACAGAGCGGGCAGTAGGTGACCACCACGGGCCGACCGTCGAAGGTGTCGTTGACGATTTCGTGCCAGTTCAGGATTGCTAATGGATATGCTCGTGCGATGCCGTCGAGTTCGACGCCAACGACCTCGAAGGAGTCATCGAGTTCGACGTTCACCTCGTCGAATCCAGACCAATCGTCCGAGAAGACTGGGGCAGTGATAGCCGGAATGGCGTCTTTCGGTGCACCTCGCCTGAGTTCCTCCTCTGGAATCGGCAGGTCGAACGCGCCGCCACCGGTCGTCTCAGACTCGTCTGCGGATTCGGAAGCAGTGCCATCTAAACCAGACGAGTTGGCGTCGCCTGCAACTGGCGGGTCGCTCCCGAGACACCCCGCAACTGCAGACGTGACTCCGAGTCCGGCGAGGAAACGACGACGGTTCATACGGGTTGTTCGTTCGACCGGGGTATGAACAGCGTGCGGTATGGTGTCGGTTTGCACGACCGCCTAACCGGTGTGCGACGAACCGGCGCGAGGTCAGAATCGAAGTCGCTCTTCGAGCGTCACCTTCACGATGGATTTCGCGATGGCCGCACCACCCGCGAAGGGGTCGAGTTTGGTCTCGCCTGCCCGCTCGCGGTACGGAATCGGCACTTCAGCGATTTTGTACCCGCGCATCGTGGGTCGAATGAGGAGTTCTGCCGAGAGACCCGTGTTTTCGGTCCAGTCGATGTCGTGGAGCACGGAGCGTCGGTACGCTCGCATTCCAGTCGTGGTGTCGTGAACCGTCACTCCCATGAGGAAACTGGCGATGCGAGCGAACGCGACGTTTCCGAGGCGGTTGAGTCGCGGCATCGTCTCGGCACCCGTCGAGATTCGGTCACCCGAGACGACGTCGTACCCGTCGTTGATGAGGTCGAGAAACTTCGGGAGATACTCCATCGGATAGGTGTCGTCACAGTCTGTCGTGACGATGACGGGGCGGTCGGGAGCGAGCACTGCTGCCTCGACGGCGACGCCGTATCCCTGTGGTTCTTGTTCGATGACGCGTGCGCCCATCTTCCGGGCAATCGCTGGCGTTCGGTCGTCAGACCCATCGACGCAGATGACTTCTGCGCGCCCGTCGGTGATGCGGTCGATGTCGGCCAACACAGACCCAATCGCCTGTTCTTCGTTGTACGTCCCCATCACCACGGCGACGTCGTCGAACGTGTAGGCACTCATTGGGCGAGATTACCTCTTCCCCGACTTGAATTTTTAGGTTTGCCAAAAACAGCGACGTTCAGCTCAGTCCGCGCGTGTCCGGCTGGTCTTCGAGTTGCTTCGCCTCGTCGATGAGGAACTCCATGAGACGGGTTGCAGCGTCTTCGACATCTTCGAGTTCGTCGTCCGATTGCCCGCTGACACGGACAGACAGTTCGTAGAGGCCGAGTTCGACGTGCGGGACCGTTTCGTCGCCGTTATCAAACTCCTCGTTCGTTCCGCCATCCGCAGCACGTTCGCCCTCGCCGGTGGCACCGTCTTCGCCATCAGCCGGTTCGGTACCGTCTTCGACATCGGTCGTCTCGCCGGCTTCCTCGGCGTCGGGGTCCTCAGTCATGTGCGGCGGGAAACACCCGGAGAGCAAAAAGGCGGTGTTTCGCTCGTGTCCCAGTTGCGTGAAAGGACCAGCGAGTCAGAGACGTCTCAGACGAACGTCGTGTCGAGACCAGCGCACGCTCGGTCGTGCAGACGGCCAGTGATGGTTTCCATCAGTCGTTCGAGATTGACCGTGTCTTCACGATTGTACGAGACGAGCGTCTCGAGCGCATCGTCGTCGCCGCGTTCGTACTCACGCCAGAGACGGACCGCGTCACGGCCGGAGATGTCTGGTCGGTCTCGGTCGATGCCGACGTCCTTTTCTATCTGTTTCAGCCCGCCCGTCAAATCGAGTGTCTTGCAGGGATACATCAGGTCGACGTGCGGAACGTCGATGTCGATGTCGAACGAGGTTTCGAGGAACGGCACGTCGAATCGCGCGCCGTTGAACGTGGCGATGAGTTTCGCATCGGCGAACTGCTCGGAGAGCGCGTCGACAGTGAGCGTGTCACCCTGAACGAGCGTCGTCGTCTCGCCGTCTCGATAGAAGGAGACAGTCGTAACGTCGTCGCGCTCGGCAGAAAGCCCCGTGGTCTCGATATCGAAAAAGCACGTGTCGTCGCGGAAGTTTTCGTAGAGTCGCCAGCGCTCACTCGATGGGAACGAGTCGTCGAAGAAGTACGAATTCCCGTCGTCGAGGTGTGCTGTCGCCTCGGCGATGTACGACTCGATTCGGTCTGCAGTCTTCCCGCCGACGAGCGACGCGTCGAACTCGTCCCAGTGTGTGACCCCCGCTTTCCAGAGGTTTCGCTCCGTTCGCTCACCCACGCCTCGGACGGGGATGAAACTGTTCTCGATTCGCATATACCATATCGGGGGAGTGGTGTCACCCTAAAAGCGTCGTCGTCGGGTCGCCGGGGGCGTTTTAGCCACACCGAACGTATGCTGCACTATGTGTGGTCGCTATAGCCTGTTCACACCCTCTGAGGACCTTCGGGAGCGATTCGGCGCCGAGCCGACACGGCCACTCGAAGCTCGGTACAACTGTGCGCCCGGACAGGAACTACCGGTCGTCACGAACGAAGCGCCTGACGAGTTTCGGTTCCTGAAGTGGGGCCTCGTTCCCTCGTGGGCCGACGACCCGAAGGTCGGAAACGACCGTATCAACGCGCGCGCGGAGACAGTCGACCAAAAGCGCAGTTTCGCAGACGCCTACGAAGTACGGCGGTGTCTCGTTCCAGCCGACGGGTTTTACGAGTGGACGAAGACAGCCAGCGGGTCGAAACAACCGTATCGCGTGGCCTTCGAAGACGACCGACCGTTCGCGATGGCCGGCCTCTGGGAGCGATGGATGCCCTCGACGAAACAGACCGGACTCGGTGACTTCGGGAGTCGCGGCCCCTCCCGCGAGCAGGAACCACTGGAGACCTTTACCATCATCACGACCGAGCCGAACGACCTCATCTCCGAGTTACACAACCGAATGGCAGTCGTCCTCGCCCCCGACGAAGAAGAGCTGTGGCTCCACGGCGAACCGAGTGAAGTGAAATCGCTCCTCGACCCGTATCCCGACGAGGGGTTGACCGCGTATCCGGTATCGAGGCGGGTGAATAGCCCAGCGAACGACGGGCCGGACCTCGTCGAACCCGTAAAAAGCTAAGCGGAGTTCGAGAAGAGAATCCGCTTCGGAACAGACGACTCTTCCGTCGTACTCGTTCAGCGAATCGCAGGCCAGGTCGCCCACGCTACCAACCCAAGCCCCGTACAGAACACGCCAGCAGCCACTGCCAGGCTTGGCCCGAACGCATCGCCACCGAAGACAGCGACGCCCGTCACGCCGACCACTGACGGTCCGAAGAAGAATACGGTCCCTCCGAGTTCCACCCACTTGCTCCGCACAGATTCACGATCGAGATTCGTCGTCGTCGAATATCGTCGTACTAGCCAAAGTCCGAACGTCAGCATGCCGGCCGAAACGAGTGCCACGAACAGGCCACCCAAAATGAGGGTGAAGTGGAACACCGCAGCGTCTGCCGTGGCATGTCCTTCGGCCTGTTGCGCGAAGACCAGGTGTATCGCACTGAAAGATATCACCCCGAGGTGACTGGCTGCGAGTGCACCAACGCCCCCGATTGCACCGATTGCACTCAACGCTCGTCCTACCGACGCCCCGATTCCCCGGTACTCACCAACGTCACCGTCGCTCATCGATACGAAATACCAATCAACCTAACTGATAAATTTTCACGGGTACGACCTTGTGGACAGCGATTCTCCGACCACTCGATTCTCAGAGATTCAGGGGAAATGAGTTGGGTGATTGGGTATAGCGACATGCAATATATGAGTTGTCGCTCGAACTATCCTAACCACAGCACACACAGGCGCTACCCCTGAAATAGCACACTTCAGCGGCATTAGTCGGTGAACCGAGGGTCGGCTAAAGAGTTTCATCTACTCTCACCGGGGCCATTCCCCACCACTCCTCGCTACCGAGGCAGGGATGTATTCGAACTGAGTTGGGAAGCAACGTCCATCTCTCGACGGTGAGTGGAGTTAGACGGAGATCGAGTGAACCGAGAAGTGAGACGGCAGACTCTACCACAGAGGACCGCCGTGCAGTATTACATCGACATGAGAGCGTAATTGGTGGTTGCTGCGTATGCTGATTCCCGCCGTTGAGATGCATAGTGCAGCACATTCGACGGAGGGGGCAGATTCCACGGAGAGATGCCTCTGAGCGCAAGTGAGCGTCATCTGAGTAGAATATGTGTCGACCCAGGAGACAGCAGTGAAACCGGCTGAGAGCACTCTCTGTCCCGCCTTCTCGTTAGTATCTGAACCATCGTCTATTTGCAAAATTCGCGTAGTTTTGACGGTCGGGTATACATCGAATCGGGCGTCTGGTCGTGCACAATTAAGACAATTCAAACGTCGTGTACGACGCCCAAAGACTCACTTAAATTACCGGGATACACTTTTGAAATCATCAGTTCGTTTCGATGTTTGTTTAGATACCATTCACCTGTAATAATCCACATATATTTCGAAGTGGATTATTAGGAAAATAGTGTGAGTAGACGCAAGTTAATTTCGTCTACTATTTGATGTTAGTCGTACCAAACTTTATTATAAAATAAAGATGGATGGTTCCAGTGTTGATCCTAACTGACGAAAGGCAGTAAAGGGGAGAGAATGAATCTAATTATATAATAATTCAGAAATTTTGTCTCCGGAATAACGAACCCCGTGGACGAGCGTCTTCCACCCTCAACTCCAAGGGTTGAAGCATAAAGAACTACCATCTAATAATTGGAGAGTGTCCCATATTTGGTATTCCTCTGGCAGAATTTAGTCGGATAGAACAGGACAGAATTTTGGGTCCGTCATAGATCGGCGTGAGACGCACGAAATCGACCAGTAGGAGAGAAAATACATATCCTGAATACTGATAGCAAATAGCCGATTTCAAGATAGCATATTTCCACATAAGCCAAAATATTCGTCTAAAATCCACCTTCACAAGTTCAAATAAGATACCTTATTCCAGATAGTGCCGGTAGATTGAATATCACCCCCCGAGTCGAACCGTCCATGAGCGACGAGGGCGACCGGGCGACAGTTCTCACCTACGTTCCGGCCCACCAAAAGCAGATCTGGAAGGACCACGCCGACCGTCTCGATATGAGCCAGAGTGAATTTGTCAGAACGATGGTACAGGCTGGTCGGACCAATTTCGACGTTCCTGAGAGGGGCGATGAGACGGCTACAACCCCCGGGGTTGGCGGGGGGAAAACAGGGCTCCAGACCGAGGGTTCAAATCGGGGTGAAGAAGGTGAAAATAACGACGAACTCGTCAGCCAAATTTTCGATGCGCTCGAGGCCGATTCTCACCTTTCGTGGGACGAGCTTGTATCCGCACTAACTGACGACATCGAGGACCGTCTCGAATCTGCGCTTCAGGACCTCCAGTCAGCGGGACGAGTCGTGTACAGTGGACGCCATGGCGGCTACACTGTCGCGGAGGACGATGGCCGCTGAACAACCGACCGACGTCGACGACCCAGTCGGGTACTTCCTCCAGGATATGACCTATCACGGAAAGACCGACCGAACGCGAACGGCCTACGAGCGAGTGCTCCGTGCGTTCGAAGCGTTCCTCGGTGACCCCTCTCGAAATCCGACGGGTGCTGCGATATCGATCGACGACGCGAGTCATCGCGACTGTATGGCGTGGATTCACACGCTCAGAAACCGTGCCGTCGCATCCAGTACCATCGCCACGTACGCCTCCTACCTCCACCGATTTTACGCGTACATGGCACAAGTCGGCGTCTTCGAGTCGAATCCGATGAGCCTCGTGATGGAGGAGATGGACGAAAAAATCGATACGAGTCCGGCGCGGAGGGAGGTTTCGGTCCCACAGATGCGGGGGTTCGTCCGCGAGATACGCCATCCGCTGGACCATGCACTCGTCGTGACACTCCTCAAGACGGGGATGCGTGTCGGTGAACTCTGTAATCTCGACGTACGGGACGTTTCGCTCTCTGTGGAACCACCGGTAGACGGCGTCTCGACTCGCGCTGCCCTCGATGGCCGCGGGCCCTCGATATACGTTGCATCGGATCCGAGTGTCGGAACGGTTTCGAATGGGGAAGAACGAACGGCGTCGAACAAACGAAAACGCTCGACTGTCGTCCCTGTCGACGAAGAGTTAGAGACTGTACTCCTTCGCTGGCTTGCGATTCGGCCGGATTCAGAATCACCCGCTGAACCGCTCTTCGTCGGGACGGCGTCGGGATGGGGAACCCGGTTGTCGCCCGACGCAGTCCACCACATCGTCACCTCGCATGCCGCTGATTCCGGGTGGTACCGCAGGGGTGGCGACCGCGAAGAGAACGTTACACCCCACTACTTCAGGCACTTCTTTACCACACATCTCCGTGACCGAACCGGTGACCGTGGCATCGTCAAGTATCTCCGAGGGGACGTCGCCGGCGACATCATCGACACCTACACGCACAATTGGGGGGATAGAGTGCGTGAAACGTACGAATCGAATATTTATTCACTTCTATGAATTGTGAATAGAGTGTCTGATGTGCGACACATGAATTGTATGTCGCTATATCCAATCGATTGGGGATGTTCCGACTCCTTGCGAAACTCAGGTTGCGTCAACTGTTGTATGGATTCGCGTGACGAGATGCGAACTTACCGTCTATAGTGGGTGTTCAGGTAGTTTCTCCCATGAACTGTCCTGTCTGTTTCGTCGAAGGAGAATCGACTCAACGTCGTCGCTCACGATATCGAGTCCCAAAAGTACGTCCGACCGGTCATAGCGACCCTCACCACACGCCGCAGATGCGTATGTGAAAGACAGGTCAGCGTGAGCGGTTCCGTCCGCGTCTACGTCGGTGATTTTTGCGACGTCTACGTTCTTCACGGCTCCGGGAACGTCAACTCGCAACATGACGTCGTAGTCAGACTGCGAGATTTCGTCAATGTTCGAATCTCCACTCTCGACGTTCGCACAGTGGACGACGCTCTTCGCGAACGGGGCTTCGATGACGGCCTCTTTGAACAGCGTACACCCTGCCAACCCATGGGTGAGCACACACCCCATCGTTCCGAGAACCTGGCGGCGAGAAACCATATACAACCGACAGAAAATCAGTATTTAATAGTTTGCCATGGAGAACAGAAGAGAGGCGGGTACTGACGAAACCACGCGACAGTGGGGTCTCTCAGACCCGGAGTTCGGTCTCTACCTCAGCCCCGGCGACGATTTCTTTGACTGCTTCGGCGGCCTCAGTCGCCTCGGCGACGTTCTCCATCAGCACAGTCTCGCTGGGGAAGAGGTTCTCACCGAGGACGAGACCGTAGTCTCGTGCGGTCGACCCGGTCATCGTGAGATAGACGCCGAGGCCAGTTTCGGCGATTGACGCTTCTTCTTCGGGGCCTTCGTCGGGGTAGACGAACGAAACGTCGTCGAGGCAGCGAGTTCCGAGCACTGCTTCGACGAGGCGTTCGTACCGGGGTGAGATACAGAGGTCACCGGTGTAGTCGGCGACGAAATCACGGTCGAGACTCGACTTCGGCGGCAGAATCTCGGGGTCGGCCATGAGCGTGTGATAGACCGTATCGCCGAGGCCGGAGACGACCCGAACGTCGGTGTCCATCGGGTCGATCCGAGCGTTGATGTCGGCGATGCTCCCGAGTCCATCGCGTTCGAGGGTGACGACCTCTTCGAGCACGAGGTCTGCGCTGTCGAATCCGAGGCCGAACTCGTGCGTTCGGAGGGCACGGAACGGCTCTTCGCGCCCGACGAGATGAATGTCCACAGTGTCGTATTCGAAGACCACACTGTCGAAGACGATTCGTCGCGGCATCCCATCCCGGTCGTCACGCAACAGCGTGAACTCCGGAGAGGTGTCGTCAGCGAGGTCGCTGTACGCTGCGAGTCGTTCGTACACGTCTCGTTCCGGCTGGCGATGGCCTTTCGTAACGGCTTTCTCGAACCTGAGGGTCGAGGTGATTTCATCCGCCACCTCGGCGATGTTCTCGGTCGTGGCAAACCGTTCGAGCACCGCTTCGAGGGGGCGACCCTTCCGCGGAACGGCGACGCGCACCGTCTCTGTCATCATCGGATGGTCGGGATGGCCCGCTAAACAGGTTGCGCTTCGGGAAAACGTCCCTGCGAGAGAATACGAGACGAGCGTCCGAGAGACGAATGGACGCGTGTCGAGTGATTACTCGTCGGTTCCGTCGCCAGCGTCGCCGGCACCGCCACCGAATCCGCTTCCGAACGCGCCCGCGAGTCGCTCACGGAACTCTTCGACTTCGTCGACCGCTTCGTTCAGTTCGTCGATGTCGTCTTGGATGGCCGCAACGTCGTCTTCCACGTCTGCGAGGACATCCACGCGGTCCTGGACGGTAGACAGTCGCGAGTCGAGTTCATCTTGCGCGTCGACGATGTCTGCGTCGAGTGACGCGATATCTTCTCGAATCTCGCCGATTTCGGCGTCGAGGTTCGAAGCCATCTCCTTCGTCTCGGTGGTGTCGTGTTCGACGCTGTCGAGACGGCCGGCCGTCTCGTCGAGTCGGCCCGTGAGTTGGTCGAGGGTCTCGTGAATCGAACCGAGTTCGTTCGCCCGTTCTTCGAGCGTCTCTTCGACCGAATCGAGGCGATTCGACCCCGCATCGATGTTTCGCGTGGCCGTGTCGATTTTGTCCTCGTGGTCGTCGAGGCGGCCGTCGTGGGCGTCCAGACGACTATCGTGGTCTCCCAGCCGTCCATCGTACTCGTCCACCCTGCCCTCGACGGTTTCGACTCTCGATTCGACCGTCGTGCTTCGGTCGTCGACAGCGGCGAGCGTCTCTTCGGCAGCGTCGAGGCGCGATGCGGTATCGTCTGCCGACTCGACTGCGTCGTCGACCATCGTGTCGAGCGCTTCGATATCGTCACGGAAGGCAGCCATCTCGTCGCGGAACTCCTCGACGAGTTCTTGACCCGTCCCTTCTTCGTCGATGAACGCTGCGAGCGCATCGGAGTACGCCGAGAGGTCTTCGACTTGTGACTGGAGGCGTTGGATGCGAACGTCGGTGCTCCGGCGGGCCTCGACTTCGACGGCCTCTCGAACCACAGCGAGGTCATCGTCGTCTGCGTCACCCTCGCGAATCTCGGTGGCGAGCGCAGCGACGAGTCCACCCTCCGCCTCGACGGCGACGGTGGTGTGCGTGTCACCATCGGTGTCGTCGTCGGATGCGACAGCGACAGATTCCTCGGCGTCCGACTCGTCGGTCTCACCCGCTACATCGACCGAAGACGTGTCTTCGGAGTCGATGTCTTCGTCGACAGCGACGTCGTCTGATTCGGATTCGGCGTCTTCGTCGACCACGTCCGCGTTGTCATCGTCGACCACGTCCGCGTTGTCATCGTCGACCACGTCGTCGTCTTCGTGAACGGAGACTGCAGCGGTTGTCTCGGCATCCACCTCGCGTGGGGTGGCGTTCTCATCCGCTTCAGCAGCGTCAGCGTCTTCTGCCTCGTCGGTCACGCCGTCGTCGTCGTCGGTGAGAATCTCCGCACCGGTCGAATGGTGGTCGTCGTCTTCTTCGGCAGCACCGAGTGCAACCGCCTGTTCGTCTTCTGTCTCTTCGTCTTCTACGTCTTCGTCTGTGGTCGCTTCGTCTCCGTCTTCGACCACTTCGGCATCGTCATCGGCGTCGACAGCGTCGTCATCTGCGTCGACATCGTCGTCCGCTTCTTCTTCGCCGATGGAATCGAACGCCGCTGCGAGGTCCTCGTCGGATGGTTCGCCGTCGAAGGAGGAACCGCTGGCAGCACCGTGGTCAGTCTCGTCGTCGTCATCGACCGGTTCGCGTTTTCCGGAGAGAACGTCGCGGACGAGTTGACTTCGGTCTTCACCGAGGATGTCGTCGATATCGTCCGGGTCGATACCGCCGTCGACGGGGATGCGTTCGAGCGTCGGTTCTTCGAGAAAGTCCGTTCGTTCGTGGCCGTCGGTCAGTCGAATTCCGTAGACAGTGACGACTTCTTCGTCGGGGTCGAGCGTTCGTTCGTACTCGACGCGGTGGTCTTTGTACGCAGTCCAGTTCTCGCTGTCGTAGTCGGGGTGGAACCCGACGCTCTCCATCGAGAACGACTCGGGAATTCGGTCGATGATTCGGACTCGCGTCACGTCGTCGCGAGTCGAGGAGATGACGAACTTGATGGCCGGAACGGGAAATTCATCGGCGGCGAAGGTCTTCTCGACTGTGACCTCACCATCGGAAACAGAGAGTACCTCTTCGGGCTCGTGGCTCATAGCCCGCATTTCCCCCACAGACATTATAAAACAACCGGGGAGATTCATCCGACTACAGCGCGGGCTATCGATTCCATACGTTAGTGTTCGAGAGTATCTGTGCGTGCGAACCGTCGGTCGCGGTGACAGCGATTACAGGTCGACTCGGTCACCAATCTCGACGAGTTCGAGCGACTGCGGCGCAGCGAAACTCTTGGCGTGGTGATGGAGAACCTTCGGGTCTGCGGTCATCCCCTTCCACATGTCCCAGTGCGAGGGGAGCAGTCGGTCGAGGTTCAAGTCGCTCGCGGCCTCGATAATCTGGTTTTCGTCGTTGTACCACTTCGTCCGGACCGGTTCGCCCGTCTCTTTGTCGTCGATGTTGCCGACGGTTCCGAACGCGAGAATCCCGAGGTCGATATCGTATCGCTCGCCGATATCGGTGAACTCCGTTGCTGGTTTGGTGTCGCCACCGTGGAAGATGGTGCCCGACTCGTGTTCGAAGACGTACGACACCGGATGCGTCGCGTCTGGGTCGTAGGCAGGTTCGACGTGGACGATGAACTCTCCGATTTCGACGGTGTCGCCTTCAGAGACTTCTTCGAACTGGTCGTCCGAGAGGTCGTAGTCGTCGAACCACGCTTCGTCGTCGTACGCGACAGAAAGCGAGTCGTCGGGGCCGACGAACGTCGCGCCCGTGGTTTCGAGGATGGGTGCCTGACTCGGGCCGTGGACGTGGTCGGTGTGTTCGTGCGTGGCGAGAACTGCGTCCGCCTCCGTCACGTCTTCGGGGTCGAACGGGATGGGAACCATCCGAATCGTTCGCGGTGGCGACCCGATTCCGACGTAGGGGTCGATGAACACAGTCGTCCCTTCGCTTCCTTTGAGTACGAATCCGTTACAACCGAGATACCAGATGGCCACCGTCTCGGGGTCGGCCGCTTCGACCGCCCGCGGAAGCCAGTCGCTCCAGTCACTGCGCGTCATATACACGACTCCTCTCGCCGGGGGACTAAGCGTTGCGCTCTCGGCTAGTTCGACGACGCCTCGCTCTACGGCCACTCGCGGTGAGTAGAATATGCATACGTCTCGATACTGTGAAACGTGGTATTGGGAATATAAGGACATCCCTCCGAGAAGCTATTTACCACTGTGTCACGTTACTCTATGACATGCTAACATCTCACAAGAAAACGGCAGATTTCAGTGCGATGGTCCGAACGATGCGTGCATGCAGTTCGTGGGAACCCGTCTCTCCGTACGACGATACCGTCCGCCAAGCCGACGCTTTCTGACGAGTTTTTGCCATCGGTTTCGGTATTCTCTCCCGATTCGTCCATCCGCTTTATGCGCCCCGGTGAGGTACTGACCAACATGTCTAGAAGAATACCTGACGGACCACACCAACAACACCAGTGTGTCCACGACAGAGAGGGGCGTCCATGCGAGTGAGCGTCGTCGGTGGGAGCGTCGTTCCCGACCCGGTCGAAGCAATCGCGGAGGACGTTGGCCGTCTTCTCGCTCAGCGCGGGCACACTGTCGTCTGTGGCGGGTTGGGCGGAGTCATGGAAGCGGCCTGTCGAGGAGCGAAAGACGCGGGCGGGACGACGATTGGCATCCTCCCCGGAGAGGACAGAAGCGAGGCAAACCAGTACGTCGATATCTGTCTCGTCACCGGACTCGGCCACGCGAGAAACGCGCTCGTGGTGATGAACGCAGACGCAGTCGTCGCCATCGACGGGTCGGGCGGGACGCTCTCAGAGATCGGCTTCGGAAACGTGTTCGACCGGCCAATCGCCGGCATCAGAACGCCCTCACTCAGCGGCCTCGAACGATTCCGCTCGTGTAAGACGCCGGAAGATGCGGTCCAATTCATCGAAGAAGAGTCGAAGAACACGGCCTGAGCGAACGGAAATAGAAGTTTCCGGTCGATATCGATACCAAGAGCGCGGGTGAGAGCGAGAGCGTCGTCAGTCGAGTTCTCGTTCGACGCTGTCGCGGAGGACATCGTCGACGACGGTTTCGCGGAAGTCGTCCCAGTCGGTCGTCTTCGACCACAGTTTCGCCGAATCGGTCGGTTCGAGGGTATCACGGCCTGTCTCTCGCTGCCGTATTCTGACGTATCCGTTCGCGAGGAGTGCTTCGACGGCAACGTCGATACGCGGGCGGAGTGCGTTGGAGAGTCGTTTCTCGAACGCGTCCCCGTTCTCCCCGTTGCGAGCGACGTCGACGCAGAACGTCTCGAACGACGACCACGTCTCGTCGTCGCGAGCACCGGCGACGATACCGTGATGTTCGGCACGTTCGCGGAGGTTCGCAGTGACCGCTCGCCGGGTTCGGGGGCGTGACCGTGGTGGCCCAGTGGTCAAGACGTGCAAAACGAGTGCTTCGAGGTCACCGAGCGGTGAGAGCGAGTGTCCATCGAGAGAAAGCGACGTCTCTCCGCGCGCGACACCGACGTTCCGAAGTTCGTCGAGGCGGTCAGCCGCCTCGTCCGCACTGTCTGTGAGAGTTTCCATGGCGTCGGAAACCGGTGCGTACCCATCTGCGAGCGCTGTTCGCGTGTCGATGTACGCATCGAGGTGCGTTTCGAATCTGGCCATCGCCTCGAACAGTGCAATCGTCGCGTCGTCTTCGAACTTTCCGAACCGGGCTTCGCAACTCTCTCGGAACCGAGCGAGCAGCGCTCTGGGGTCGTCTTCGACGGGAGAGAGGAGCACCGTTTCGGCGTCGAGCCACGAATCGATAGCATCGAGCACTGCAGTGGGGTCGCGCGTGTCGGCGGGGTCTGGTTGGGGTTGGTCGCCGTCGACGATATCGGCGAGTTGCTCGCGGGCCCGGCCAACGTACGCGGACATCGTGTCCAGCGTGGAGTCGTCTCTCGTGTAGGATGGCCGGCGTCGAGAACCGCGAGTGTCGCCCCTCGCGTCTGCGAGCGCATCTCGGAGGTCAGCCAGCGCGATTCGAAGTGGACGGGCGACTGCCGTCGCGACTGAGCCGTTCGCGACAGTTTCGAATTCGTCGACTGCAGCGCGAGCAGTTTCGACATCCGAGACGACGGTCCGAAGGTCGGCGAGTGCGGCCAAGTCGAGGCGCTCGTCTGCCGGAACAGTGATGAGTGTAATCGCGTCGTGGTCGGCGGCACCGTCGTCGACGAGAGCGGTCCGGGCCGCGTAGAACGCGGCGGCGACCTGCGGCGGCGCACTGGTGAGGTTCACTTCCACGCGGCCGTCTGCCACCGACTCACGTAAGAGGTCGGTCGTCGCGGCGTACAACTCCGCAAACGGTGCGTCGAACGGAAGTCTCGCTTCGTCGGGAGCGAAACCGAGGTGAGACGCGAACGTCGTCGAAACTGTTCGGGCTACTCGTGCGCGCGTCCGCATCTTCCCAGCGGCGCACTCGTCCGGGTCGCGACCCTGCTCGGGGTCAGCCTCGTCACGGACCAGACGAACCCGGTCGGCGTCGAACTCACCGGTTTCGAGCGGGGTGACGACCCGCTGGACGTCGTGTCCCAGGACGGAGAGGTGGGTCGTCTGCATCTCTCTGACTCATTCGCCACCGGTACCCTGAATGTTGTGGTGAATGGTGTTGGAAGGTTGTCACAAAATGGCGTGCTGACTCAGGACCACGACCGGTAGACGTTCCGCCCGACGACGCCCAGACCGATGGTATCGACGACGAACAGGACGAGGCCGCCGATGAGGGGGATAACAGAAAAGGTAGCAGCGATGAGCGCGCCAATCACGAGTGAGAGACCGAGGGACTGCCGGCTATCCGAGAGCAGACGTGTGACGGTCGACCCGAGGAAGACCGTTGCAATCGCGCCTCCGGCCACTGAGAGCACGATGAACAGCAGGAACCCCGGAATCGCGACGATGAGTCCGATGACGGTTATCGCGAGAACGATGAGAGCGATGAGGCCGCCGATGCCGACGAGCAGCCCCCAGAGGAACGAACCACCGGGGTCGTCACGTATCTCTGCGAGTGTCTCTCGGGTGTACGTTGGCAGCGCGGCGACGAGGACACCGCCCACGAGAATGTCGATGGCGAAACTCAGCCCGGCACGGAATATCGGAGAGATTTGCGACGCTGATTCGTAGCTTTGTGCAGACGCGACGCCCGCGAGTGCGACCAAACCGAGGAGTCCGAGACTCGCGGAGAGGGATTTTCGTTGGAGGGCCACACTGCGTCGTCTACACTCATCCTGTATAGATATTTTGGCAGACAGGTCTGTGACGAGAGAAACGGAGACGAGAGCCGGTTTGGACGCCCGGCGGCGTTAGAAGAAAGCCGAGAATCGCCTCACCACGTGCCGTGGAAGGTGTCGAACTTGAGGGAGTCGAGTGGTTCGTCGCCGACAGCGATGCGGTACTCTTGGGGGGTGAGCATCGGCTTGTGGAACCGCGGGCCGTCGTCGGTCGTGATACGCGGGCATCCGGTGTTGACGAACGCGTCCATCGCGAAGTTTCTGAGCCGATCGGGCGTCACCTCGTCCATCGTGATGAGGTAGGCGTTCTCGTTGTCTTCGAGAATCTTCTCGGCGATTTCCATGCGTCCCTGTCCAATCTTCGTACAGAAGATGACGCCCCACTTCTCGGCGTCCATCGCCTTGTGGACCGAGGCGTAGCGCTGTTTCATGAACTTCCGCGTGTCTGCGAGCGTGACGACGTTGTTGACTGGGTCGGCGATGACGACGTTCTTCTCGGGGTGTTCCATCGCGAGGCCGAGTGGGTGGAACTTCCCGCCACCGACGTAGAGCACGTCGTCCGCCGGGATGTCTGCAGAGGCGTAGTTGCAACCGAGCACCTGCCCTTCGTAGGTGAGTCGGTCGTCGCCCTTGCGGGTCTGGACGGTGTAGCCACGCTCTTCGAGCCAATCACACATGTCGTCGAAGCGGTTCATGTGCTGGGCGGTGGTGACGAGACCAACTTCGTCGCCCTCGATTTTCTCGAGCGACTCTTCCATGATGGGGAAGGGGTCCACGTTCGAGAACAGCGGGACGTAGATAATCTTGTCCGATTCCTTCATCGGCGAGTGACCGAAGTGGACGAACACGTCGGTCCGACGCATGAGGTAGGTGTCGAGGTCACACGCCCCGTAACATGGCTGGCCCGAGAGCATGAACGTCACGTCGTCGTCACAGCGCTGTCGCAGGTCGTCTGCGACGGCCGGGCCGCGGCGCTTGAGGCCTTCGGGGAACTGGAGGCCGACGCGCTTTGCGTCGCGTTCTTCGATTGCGTCGATAATTCGTTCGAGTTCGTAGTCCCACTCCCGGTCGTGTTTGAGCGACATCCCGGTGTTCCGAAGGTCTCCCTCCGAAGAGGCGTCCTGACTCATTGGCCCTCCCTTACCGATGAAGAGGTATAACGGCGGCGCTTCCCTCCGAACGGGCGTCACACACCCACATACGACCAATTCCGCTGTGGGACACACTCCACACCGAGTCGAGAAATCGAGGCACTCAGGTGTGTCGTGTAGCTGTCCACCCACACCGGACCGCTGCGTCACCTGTGGCTCTCGGCCGCTTCTGCAATTTCATCGACACCACGAGACGCGACTGACACATTTGGACCCGGTTACCCTGCCGTCACTCGGGGATTCAAGAACGCTCACGGCTTAGCGGCAGCCATGACAGACATCCCGCTCGAACACGTTCACGTCGAGCCATCTGAACCCGTCGAGGGACCGGCCCCAGCCGTCGTCGTCCTGCACGGACGCGGGTCGAACGAACAGGACCTGCTCCAGCTCACACGACAGTTCCCGGACCATCTGCACGTCGTGAGTCTTCGTGCACCGGACCGACTCCAAGGCGGGTTCACGTGGTACGAACTCGACCTGTCGGCCGGTGGGTTACACAAGAGCCAGCCGCACACAGCACAGTTCGAACGCTCTCGCGAACTCGTCCGTGAGTCCATTTCGGGAGCAATAACCGAGTACAATCTCGACCCGGAGCGAATCGGCCTACTGGGATTCAGTCAGGGAGCGATTACGAGTCTCTCGTTGCTCGTCGAAGACCCAGACGACTACGCGTGGGTCGTCGCTCTCCACGGCTATCTCGCTGAAGAACACTCGTCGGTCGAACCCGATGGTCTCGCAGGAAAACCCGTCTTCGTCGCCGCCGGGTCGATGGACCAGATTATCCCGTCGTTCCGTGCGGAACAGGCCGCCGAACGACTCGAATCGCTCGGTGCGAATGTGACCGCACAGGTGTACGACGCGCCCCACGGCGTCTCCCCCGACGAGTTGGCTGCCGTCGTCTCGTTCGTCGAGACGCACGCCTGAGTCTGACGCCCAACCAACGCCTTCCCCCAGTACGTCCCCCTTCGGCAGCTTGAAAGTGTTCGACCCCTAACGCGCGGTTATGAGCACGCAGACGACGCGGCTCGAAGAACTCGGCCGTGAACTGGGCGAAGCAATCGCCGCGCATCCGAAGTACGAACAGTACGAGGAAGCGAAGGCGGCGGTGGAAGCCGACGACGAGGCACAGGAGCTCATCGCCGAGTTCAGCCAACTGCGCGAGGAGTTCAACGTGGCCCGCCAAATGGGCGAGGCGACGCAAGAAGGCCTCCAGAAGGTGCAGGCCGCACAGGACGAACTCCACTCCCTGCCAGTGATGGAAGCGTACCTCCTCGCACAGGCCGAGATGGTCGGCGAGTTAGAGAAGGTCAACGAAGCCATCTCCGAACCACTCGCCGTCGACTTCGGCGGCGAGGCCGGTGGCTGCTGTAACGACTAGGCCGGCAGTCTACTGGTTTCTCTGCGGGTCGGCTATCGGCGTATTTTCTCTGCGGGTCGGCTCTCGCCGTAGATTCATATACCAACACGGGACCAGCCAGTGCTATGTTGGCAATCGCAGGCGGGAAGGGCGGGAGTGGGAAGACGACGACGACACTCGGACTAGCACGTGCGTTCGAGGGGGACGTTCTCGCCGTCGATGCGGACAGAGACATGCCAAACTTGCACGCGATGGCCGGTGTCGAGCGGAGTGACGACGACCAAAGTGAACCCAGACAACATCCGGACGACGCGTCGGTAGCAGTTCTCTCGCCGCCAGCACCTATCGACGACGACACCTTCGAACGGTGGCTTCGAACAGTCGCAGCCGACCCTCGACAGTCGGTGGTCGACTGTCCCGCAGGCGCTGGTCCCGATGCCGTGACACCGCTCCGGGTTGCCGACGCCGTCGTCGTCGTCACGCAACTGTGTGCACCTGCGCTGCGCGACGCGGCAAAGACGGCAGCGATGGCCCGCGCACTCGGGACGCCAGTCGTCGGCGGAGTGGTCGCCCGCGCCCGCATCGCTCCCGACGCAGTCGGTGACCTCGTCGGTGCACCGATTCTCGGGACGGTTCCCAACGAGTCCTCGCCCGTCCTCGCCCAGCCGACAGTTCGTGCCGCATACAGTAGGATTGCCGACACAATCGGCCTGAAGACATAATATGGTTGACCTTCATAGTATTGTGTATGTCTCGGCTGGCAACAGGTATCGATGTGCTCGACCGTCAACTCGGCGGTGGCATCCCTGCGGGGAGTGTCGTCCTCCTCGCAGCAGACCCTGCAAGCCAGTCAGAGCTGTTCTTGAACGAACTGACGACGACGCGCGGAACGCTCTGGATTACGACGCTCCGCTCGGAGGTTGCGGTCCAGGACTCACTGGAGCGCTGTCTCACGCGGACCGGGAATCCAACTATCCGCGACGTCGGAGGCGACGCCCCACTCGATACGGCGAACAAACTCGTCCGCGACTTGCCCGAAGGCGCGAACCTCATCATCGACATCGTGGACATCTTGGAGCGAAACGAGGTGCCACGCTACCGGAAGTTCCTCAACGGCCTCCAGACGCACATGGTCAACACGCGTGGTCTCACCATCCTCCACGGATTGAAAGGAGAGTCGGTCCCAGTGAACCGCGACCTGACCGAACACATGGCCGACGTCGTGTTCGACCTCTCGACGGAAATCGATGGGTCGGAGATAGAGAACCGACTTGCGGTTCCGAAGTTCCGCGGCGGGCGAGCGCTCGACGAAACCATCAAACTCAGACTCGCAGACCAGGTTACGGTCGACACCAGTCGCGACATCGCCTGAGCGGGTCGTCGTCGCAGACGAAACGGTCGGTCGGTTAGAATGCGAAGAATCCGAACGTACCGAGTGTAACGGCCGCGATGACCGCCATCCACGCGCGGGTCGAGAGCGCCGCACCACGAGAGAACACGTAGGCGAAGTACGGAACGAGTGGTGAGAGACGGTAGACGAACGACACGTCGGCGCCAACACCGTATTCGAGCGCCAGCGTCAGTCCGACGGTACACGCTCCTGCAAGCAGCGCGACGTACAGGTCCGTCCGGTCACGAAAGTCCATCGTCTCCGCAGCATCTGACGAAGCCATTGCTACGAAGCGGTCGGAAGGCGAGAATCAAGAAGCCGCCGATTCACGATACGGCGAAGCGGCGGAGTCGCTCGCTTACTCTTCGTCTGCGTCTGCGTCGAGTTCCGCAGCGAGTTCTTCGGCGTCGATGTCGACGTCCTCGATTGCCTCTTCGATGTCAGCGCCGCCTGCGCCGCCCATCATGCCGCCGAGGCCGCCCATGCCGCCCATGCCGCCCTCGATGGTCTCCTGAACGATGACGCGGTCGATGTCCAGCCGCTGCATGATGTCCTGCGCAATCTGCTGCTTGGAGAACATCCACTGCTGGTTCATCGTCATCTGCGGCGTCGCCTCGATGTAGAGCGTGTCCTTCTCGACGGTGACCGTCTCGGTCTCAGGCTCTGCGTCTTCGTCGTCGTCGTCGTCGGACTCAACGACCTGCTCTTCTTCGACTTCGTCCGTCTGGACCCAGACCTCGGGTGCCTGCTGGAGGTACATGCCGAGGAGGCCAGCTGCCTGTTCTTCGCGGTCGTCGACGATGTCGAGGATTTCGTACTCGTATTCGAGGTCCTTGCCCGCGAGCGGGTGGTTGAAGTTGACGCGAGCGCGGCCGCCGATGATGGTCTCGAGTCGACCCTGCTCGCCGTCGATCTGGACCTGCGCACCGGGGTAGCGGTCGTCTTCGCCGATCTTGTTGGCGCTGACCGTGCGCACGTCGTCGTCGTCGTACTCGCCGAACGCGTCGGCGGCCGCGATTTCGACGGTCCCTTCGTCACCGACTTCCGCACCCGTCAGGGCCTCGTCGACGTCGGGGAAGACGTGGCCTGCACCGACGATGACGACGCGAGGCTCGAATTCGTAGCCTTCGACGTCGATTTCGGCCTCTTCGGCCACTTCTTTACTCGTGGTGTCGACGACGTCGCCGTCTTCGACTGTTCGAACCGTGTACGCGAGGCGGACGAAGTCGCCGTCCTGGATACCAGACTCGGCTTCTTCATCGACCTGCTCGGCCTCCGCCTGCTGTTCGTCGCTCATACACGCTACGTGATTCGTGTGACCCTTAAGAATCACGTTTCGCGGTTGATAGTCGTCGCACCGAAATTTTCGGCCACAGGGGGCCGAAATGACCCGCCAGCGGCGAATCTTTTATATAATTATCACGAATTACAATAATAGAGGTTTGTTCACATGGCACAGACCGGCCTATTCATCGGGTTCGTCGTCGGAGTCGTCCTCTTGGCACTCATCGTGACACTCACAGGTCGCGGCGGGAGGAGTTACTCAGTCGAGACGCTACCAGACAAGACCTCGACTCGAAACCGTGTCGAAGAATGGTCGAAAGACCCGACGGTTCTCTCGGTCGTGTTCGTCGTCGCGGCACTCGGATTCGGCCTGGTCACCGTGCTGTTCATGGGATACGGCGGACTCTCGGAATCAGCCATCCAGACCGCAGGCGTCGCGCTCGTCGTCGCGACGCTCGTCGTCGTCGTCTCCTATCTCTTCTACGGGTCGTACTACGCGGCCCGCAGTCGAGGACTCGCACGGTCACAAGCCGTCCTCGTCGGGTCGTGGGTTATCGGGATGCTCTTCGTCGTCTCCGTCACACTCCACCTCCTCGGCATCCTCTGAGATGAGTACGCAGTACGCACCTCTCACAGACACGCTTCGAGTGCCTGTCGTCCGGTGGTTGCTGATTCTCAGCGTCGCCGAAGCGGCCGCACTCGCCGTGTACCTGCTGTTCACACCAGTTCACGTCGACAGTCTGCGCTACGTTCTCTATCCGTTCATCTGGATAAACGTCGGCATCGCTGCCGTTCTCGTGACGACACCGTCCACGCCTAGTCGACGCCTTCGCCTCTTCGCGGGCGTCATCGCGGTAGCGTACTTTCTCGTTCTTGCCACCCTCGCCGGACTCATCTCCGTGAACGTCAGCGCGCTCGTGGGCAGTGGCGGACACATGCATGCGGCCGGCGGCCATCCGACCGGGTTCCAGTTCTCACTCGCGGCACCGGGATGGGGGCCACGACTCGGATACGCCAGCGACGCGTTCTCCGTGGTGTTCATTCCCTACCGAGTCATCGGATTTCTGGCGCTCTCGTATCTCATCTACGCCGCGCTCGTCGAAACCGCTCGGACGGCCCTCTCGGGAACACTCGGTGTCATCTCGTGCGTTGGCTGTACGTTCTCGCTCGCCGCCGGGTTCTCTGCCGGTCTCGCCGGCGGAACCGGATTTCTGAGCGCACTGCGCGTCCTCTCTGTCGACTTCTCGACAGTCGTCTTCGTTGCAGCCGTCGTGCTCCTCGTCTACCGACCGTCTGCGGACGGAGTGGCCGAGTCATGACGCACCGGTCCCGTCTTCGACGACTCTCGGTTCTGTTCGGAACGCTCGCCGTCTGGATTGCCATCGGCGCGCAACCAGTGCTCGCCCACGCTGGCTCGCTCGGCGGGTCACTTCGCTCCGTCCCTGCACCGTTCTGGTTAGTCGTCGTCTCGGGCGGTGGCATCGTCGGCGCGTCGTTCCTCATCTCGTCGTTCGTCACCGACGACGAGACGCTCGGCGCATTCGCCCGGTGGCGCGTCGCAATCGACTCCTCGGTCGGACTCCTCGGGACGGGACTTCGAATCGCTGGTGTGGTCGGGTTGCTCGTGGTCATCGGTATCTCACTGTTCGGCCCATCGGTCGCCGTCGCGAACTTCGGCGTCCTCCTCGTCTGGGTCGGGTGGTGGGCTGGGTTCACGATGGTGACGTACCTCGTCGTCGACCTGTGGCCCGTCGTGAATCCGTTTCGGACGCTCGCGGGACGCTTCAGAACAGTCAGCACCCGAACCGCGCGGAACCTTCCACAGCGGGTTGGGTCGTGGCCGAGTGTCGTCGGACTGCTCGGTCTCGTCTGGCTGGAAGTCGTCAGTCCACTCGCGGCGAGTCCCCGTGCGCTCGCCGCAGTCGTCGTCGGATACAGCATCGTCACCGTCACAGGCGCGGTCGTCTACGGCGACGACTGGTTCGAACACGTCGACCCGGTTTCCCGAGTGTTTCGACTGTACGGCCTTCTCGCACCAATACAGCGAACCGACGACGGCGTGTCAGTCTGTTTCCCCGGGTCGGCGCTCGCGCGCGTCCGGACCGCGTTCGACACCGACGACGTGGCGTTCGTCATCGCGCTCCTCTGGGTGACGACGTTCGACGGCCTCGTCGCCACCGTCGCGTGGAACGCAGTGCTCGACGCCACGGCACCGGTTCCCTCGTGGGGTGTGAACCTGCTCGGTATCCTCGGCGGCTTCGTCGTCTTCTTCGTGGTCTACCAGCGGGCGGCCACTGTCGCACGACGAACCGCCGACACGTACGTCACGGGGTCGTTCATCGCAGGGTGGTTCGCACCCTCGCTCGTCCCAATCGCCGCCGGGTATCACCTCGCGCACTTCGCAGGGTACGTCATCGGCCTCGCACCCGCACTGCTGACGGTCGCGATGGACCCGCTTTCGCCGCCAGCCCCCATCCCAGTGCTCGGAATTCCGGACTGGTTCGGCGGCGTCCAACTCGCGTTCGTCGTGCTCGGTCACCTCCTCTCGGTCTGGGTGGCCCACACGCGGTCGTTCGACGTTTTCCCCGGGCGACTCCAACCGCTCCGCAGTCAGTATCCGTTCGTCGTCGTCACCATCTGCTACACGGCGTCGAGTCTGTGGGTCGTCGCGCAACCGACCATCGGAGGTGTCGCAGGATGAACGCAGGCGAACAGTCGGTGGCACCGCTCGTGACCCCCGAGACAGACGTTGCACCCGGTGAGAATCCGGCCGCGACGTGTCCGTACTGTGAACGGCCGTTCAAACAGCAACGACGCCGCGACTTGCACATCGGCGCGCAGCACGACGAGGCGACGGCCGGCGAACTGCGTGCGTACGAGTCGGCGCGAGAAGCAGAGTCAGACGAACTCTTCACGTATCATCTGAAAGTCGCCGGCGCGCTCGGGGCCGTCTACGCGATGCTATTTTTACTCGCAGTCGCCGGATTCAGCCTCTAAGATACTGGGTGTTCCGGGCGTCCGTCACGCATACTGGGTGTCTTCCACGGAGAACGGATGCTGTTCACGCCCGCGTGGTCACGCGTGGTCGTGGTCGCTGTCGCCCCCGTGTTCTGGGTCAGGATGGGGAATTCGCATGATGGTAACCGTGATGATTCCGACGCCGACGAGGGTGACTGCTCCCCCACCGACGACGAACGTATCGGCCGCACCGACTGCCTCCGCTGCGAGGAGAATCAAGAGGCCAAGGACCACGATGGCGAACGACACCGCGAGTGCGAAGGAGTTCCCATTCATGTCCCTTGATAACACCCCACCCATCAAGAATGTATGCACCGGGGGCCGGGGTCAGGCCGCGTTGTCGCCACGTGTCGCCGCGACGACGACCAACACGAAGACGGCGACCGCGAGGACGAGACCGGGGCCGACGATGAGCGGGTCGGTGAGGTTACCGGGGGCGACCCGCGTCATCATGACCGTCACGCCGACGCCGATTGGCACCGAAAACAACAGGGCGTAGGCCACTGCGGTGAGCGTCGAGTGGTCGCTCGTGGCTGTGGAGGAGGATCCTGCCACAGTCACAGGAGCGAGTACGACGCGGCCATCGTGAGTGCGAGCGCGGCCAGGAGGCCGATGCTGATGAGATACGTCAGCGAGCGTGGTTCCCACCTGAGGTGCTGGAAGTACGCCGCGACCAGTACGGCCTTGGCCACCGACAGGACGATGATGATTCCGAAGGCAGTCCAGTAGTCGAGTCCCGCGAACTCGACGAGCACCTGAATCGTCGCCGAGACGAACAGGACAACGTAAATCGCCGTATAGAATTTTGTTGATGTCATTGGTGGAACCTCACAGGATGTAGAACAGCGGGAAGAGGAACAGCCAGACGATGTCGACGAAGTGCCAGTAGAGACCGAAGTACTCCACCGTGCGGTTGTCGTCGAGGTACGCGCCCCGCCAGGCGCGTGCAGTCAGGAACAGTGCGATGAGGAGCCCCGCGATGACGTGGGCCGCGTGAAGCCCCGTCGTCAAGAAGAACGTAGAGGCACGGATGTTCGTCGAGAGCCACAGTCCCTCGTGGAAGAGGTGCTGCCACTCTAGAGCCTTGTTGAGGAGGAAGCCAATCCCGAGGACGAACGTCGCCGAGAGACTCGTCACGACGCCCAGTCTGTGTCGTTTCTCGGCCGCGACGAGCGCGAGGACGACGGTGAAACTGCTCGTCAACAGGATGTAGGTGTTGATGAGCCCCGGGATGGGGTCCGACGGAATGGGGTCCCACGCAGTCCACCCGAAGGCGAATCGCGTGAAGATGTAGGCACCGAGGAAGCCGCCGAACAGCACGACGTCGGAGGCGAGGAATATCCACATCCCCACCTTTTTGTTGTCGATTCCGGAGAACGGCCACGCTTCACCCTCATCGAAGACGGGGCCGTGGAACGGTTCGAGGCCCATCGCGACGAGCGACCCGAGTGTGATGACAAATCCGGCGACTGCCGTCGTCGCGTAGGCGGCCCCCTCCATCCCCGCTGGGAACGCAGCGTTCTGCATGGGTGAGATGCCAAGGAGGACGAGGAACCCCCCGAGCGACAGCACGAACGGCCAGATACTGGCGTGACTCGGTCCTTCGACTTCGGTCGACTCGATGTCTTCGTAGATGGTCGTTATCGCGGTCTTCGCCGAGGTTGCCATACCACCGTCAGTCGTAGTTCCGCCGTCCGATGCGGCAGGTGCCCCACCAGACGGTTCTTTGTCGCGACTCCGGATGAACGAGAGGTGACCGTCGCGGTAGGTCGGCGTCCCCTCGAAGTTTTCGAGTGGCGGTGGCGACGAGACGGCCCACTCTGCGGTCGTGGCGTACTCCCACGGGTTGCCCGGGGCCGGTTCGCCGGTGAAGGAGCTCTTGAACAGGTTGTAGAACATGATGAGGAACGACAACCCGAGGATGAACCCGCCGATGGTGGCGATCTGGTGCCACGGAGCGAGACCCGGTGCGTAGTCGAAGACGCGGCGCGGGGTCTCCCAGGCGATGAACAGCGGGAAGTACAGCAAGTTGAAGCCGATGAAGTAGGCGACGAAGTGGACCTTGCCGAGGAACTCGTCGTACATTCGGCCAGTCATCTTCGGGAACCAGTAGTAGAGCCCCCCGACGAGTGCTGTGACGCCGCCGACCATCACGTAGTGGAAGTGTGCGACGACCCAGTAGGTGCCGCGGAATTCGTAGTCGAGGACGACGGCCCCGAGGAAGACGCCGGTGATGCCACCGATGATGAACAGGAGCAACGCCCCGAAGACGAAGAGGAATGGCGTCGTGAAGCGTATCTTCCCCTTCAACATGGTGTAGATGAGCGCGAACACCATCAGGTCGAACGGGAGTGAGATACCGATGGTCGTCACCATGAAGAGCGTCTTCACCTGGAGGTTGATGCTCGTCAGGAACATGTGGTGCATCCAGACGACGAAACTCTGGATGGCGACGAGCACCATCGCGATGATGAACCACTTCCGCCCGACGATACGGCGACCGGTGAAGGTCTGGAACACTTCAGCCATGACGCCGAGCGCCGGGAAGAAGACGATGTACACCTCGGGGTGGCCGAAGAACCAAAAGAGGTGTGTCCAGAGGAGCGCCCCGGCAGGCGATTCGAGTGTGAAGTAGGTTGTCCCGAGGAGGCGGTCCGCAGAGAGCACCATCAACGCGGCCAGAAGCGCCGCGAACGCGAACAGCATCATCCAGACGGTGAGGAGAATCGTCCAGCTAAACAGCGGGAGGTTTCGAAGCGTCATTCCCTCCGCTCGCATCCGATGCATCGTCGTCAAGAAGTTGACCGACGAGACGGTGACGGAGGCGACGAACAAGACGAGCGCTAACACCGCCGTCGACGCCCCAACGTCCGGTGTGAACGTCGGGACGTTCAACGGGGCATACATCGTCCACCCGCCTGAGAACGTCCCACCCTGGAAGAACGAGATACCGAAGAGGATGCCCGAGAAGAGGTACAGCCAGTAACTCAGCGCGTTCAGTCGCGGGAACGCGAGGTCTTTCGCGCCGAGCTGGAGCGGGACGATGTAGTTGGCAAAGCCGAACGCGAACGGCGAGAGGAACCAAAAGACCATCAGTAACCCGTGGGCAGAAACTGCCTGATTGTACGCGAGCGGCGCGATGAACTCCTGTCCGGGTGGACGCGGTGCCCACATCTGGATGCGCATCAACCACGCGAGGACGCCACCGAGGACGAGGAAGAACAACGACGTGACGATGTAGAGAATCCCAACGTCCTTGTGGTTCGTCGTGATGAACCACCGTTTGATGCTCCCCGTGCCGGGGAAGTCGTGGTGGTCGTCGTGGTGGTCGTCGGCGGGAACGACGTCGCTTCCGACGTTCGACCCACCGTCTGTCCGCTCAGGGGTTTCGTCAGTCATACTGCTGCCTCCATGGATGCTGATTCACTTTCGTTACTGGTGTTCTCGTACCACGCTTCGTACTCGTCGGGGGGCATGACGATAATCTCCGCTTTCATGAACGAGTGGCCAGTCCCACACAGTTCGTAACACTGTGCGGTGTAGGTTCCAGTCTCGTCTCCGATAAACCAGGTCTCCGTCTCCTGGCCCGGCATGGCGTCAGTCTTCACCCGCAACCCGGGAGCCCCGAAGTTATGGAATACGTCCGCTGATGTGACTGTCAGCCTGACCGGTTTGTCTGCCGGCACTCGAAGCACGCCGTCGGTGGTGTGGCCGTTCGGGTAGGTGAATCGCCATCCGAACTGGTAGCCTTCGACTTCCACGTTCAGCGACTCCTGGTCAGATGGACCGTCCTCGACGTACAACAGCGTGAGATACGTCCACGAGACGAGCGACACCACGATGATCATGCTCATGAAAAACGACGTTGCGAGCTTCCTTCCGCCCGAATCACCCGACGGTAGTTCGCCCAAGATGGGCGTGTCCTCCGGGTCGTCTTTCCCGTTTCCGGACCCGTCTCGGTACTTGTAGGCGTTGTAAACCATATAACCGATGACGACGATGCCGACGAGCGTCCCGAGAACGAGAAACACGACGAAGATGTTCTCGAAGACGGTGACACGCGTCCCCCTCGGGATGAGACCCGATTGAATCGGTAGGGGGCTACTGAGCAGAAGTTGTGTGCTCATTGATAACATCCTCCACTCCCGTTAATTAACGTTCATGATAATCACTGTTTCGGCGAACAGCGTCCACTCGCCAACAGGTCTGAAACACAGAAGAGCACTGGTTCGAGACGGTATTACATCAATTTTCTACCAGATTTTTGCCTAGACCTCGTGTTGGGGGATGCCGACCCGCGAATCGAGGATGTAGCCAAGTGCGAGGCCGTAGACCCAGTGGGCGACGAGCGAGAACACGATGAACGAGGCGATGATGGCGACGTTTCCGTCGGGCCAGAACGCCGGGACGAACCCAACCCAGTAGAGCGTCGCGAACGAGACACCTCTGAGGTATCCGGGGTTCTCTGGTGGCAGGAACGCCCCGACGACGACGAACGTTATCGGGAGAACCAACACCCCACCGATGCCGAAGAGAACGATTCCCAACGGTACACTCGGTTCGAACCCGAAGAACAACGCAATCCCAGCGAATCGCGTAATCGGTTCAGTCACGAAGAGTCCGAGTAACTCTGGTATCCCAACCAGTATTGGGAGCATCAACACCGTGCCGAGGAGGCCACCTGCCATCGCGGTGAGGATGACACGCCCCGTAATCGCCGGGTCGATGGTCTCACCAACAGACTGCTCAACACTGGACGTCGAACTCGGAGTTTCTTGACTCATGTTCTCGTCGTACTACAACCCCCCTCACGATAAAGGGTAACAATTGACATAGTTCGATAATAGAATATCAGTTATTCGACAAGAACTGGCCATCAAACGGCCGAGAGAGACCGAACGTCGCTCGGTCACGAGTCGCCGGCGTTTTTGTCACTCGAACCGACGCAGTGGACGATGTACGAAGTCGAGGTCAAAGTCCGCGCAGACCACGATGCAATTCGTGAGCGGCTCGAAGCGGCAGGAGCGACCCACGTCAACCGCGTCAGACAAGTCGACACCTACTACGACGCACCACACAGGGACTTCGCAGCGACAGACGAAGCGCTTCGACTCCGACGTGAATCACAGTACGAGTCGGGAGCCGTCGTCGACGAAGAGACCAACGTCACCTACAAAGGGCCGCTCGTGGACGAATCCTCGAAGACTCGACGTGAGTTAGAAACCAGTGTCGAAGACGGCGACACCATGGACGCACTCATCGCTGCAGTCGGATTCGACCCTGCGGCGACCGTCGAAAAAGAACGCGAGCGATTCGTGCTCGACGGCTACACCGTCTCTCTCGACGCTGTCTCCGGTCTGGGTGAGTTCGTCGAAGTAGAAATCGAAGTCGAATCCGGTGTGGACGAGGCCCGGAAGGGCGCGTTTTCTGTCCTCGACGTGTTGGGACTCGACCCAGGCGACCAGATTCGAACGTCCTACCTTGGAATGCTACTCGGTGCGCCCGAGGAGTAACACTTCACCGACGCGGTCAGTCTCGTGCCCCACCGTCGCGGTCAGTCTCGTATCCCACCGTCGCGGTCAGTCCCGTCGCACTCAGGGCCTACAAATCGGGCTACTCCCATGCCACGAATGCGCACCGGTAATACAACACCCGCCGAAGGTTTCCGCAAGTTATAGAACCGCCCGCTGGGTAATTCTGGATAATGACTGATCGGAACATTCGTCTCGAATCCGCCGAGAAGCGTGCGGTCGAGGACCAGGAGGTCGAAATCGTCGAGCGAAAGGGCATCGGACACCCCGACTCCATCTGTGACGGGATCGCGGAATCCGTCTCGCGCGCACTCTCGAATCTCTACATCGAGCGCGTCGGGAAGGTGCTCCACTACAACACCGACGAGACACAACTCGTCGCCGGGACTGCCGCCCCTGCGTTCGGCGGCGGCGAAGTCATCGAACCCATCTACCTGCTCATCGTCGGCCGTGCCACGAAGAAGTACGACGGCAAGCAACTTCCCGTCGATGCTGTGGCCCTTCGCGCCGCCCGCGACTATCTGAAGGAGAACCTCCCCGAACTCGACGTCGGCACCGACGTCATCGTCGACGTAAAACTCGGCGAGGGGTCCGGCGACCTTCAGGACGTGTTCGGCGAAGAGACCCAAGAGGTTCCGATGGCGAACGACACCAGTTTCGGTGTCGGCCACGCGCCACTCACGGAAACCGAGCAAATCGTCCTCGAGACCGAACGCGCGCTCAACGGCGCACGCTACGGAACCGACCATCCCGAACTCGGACAGGACATCAAGATTATGGGCAAGCGCGAGGGCGACGTCATCGACGTGACCGTCGCCGCCGCGATGGTCGACGGCTACATCGACGACATGGACGACTACATCGCCGCCGTCGACGACGTTCGCGCCTTCGTAACCGAACTCGCCAGTGAGTACACCGACCGCGAGGTCAACGTCGAAGTCAACACCGCCGACGATTACGACGACGGCTCCATCTACCTCACGACGACCGGCACCTCCGCCGAACAGGGTGACGACGGCTCCGTTGGCCGTGGCAACCGCGCGAACGGCCTCATCACGCCGAACCGCCCCATGAGTATGGAAGCGACGTCCGGCAAGAACCCCGTCAACCACATCGGGAAGATTTACAACCTGCTTTCGACCCACATCGCCGAGACAGTCGTCGCCGAAGTCGACGGCATCCGCGACCTGCAGGTCCGACTCCTCTCGCAGATCGGCCGCCCCATCGACGAGCCGCACGTCGCCGACGCGAAAGTCATCACAGACGACGGCGTCACCGTCGCCGACATCGAAGCCGAAGTCGTCGCCATCATCGACCGCGAACTCGCCAACGTGACCGACATCACGCGTCGCACCATCGAAGGCGAACTCTCGACGTTCTGAGCAGGCGGTCAGTCCCCTGTTCTGCTATCTTCGCTATCTTCGCTCCTGAAGTGCCACCATTCGAAACGAGACGCTGAAGAGTACCCACAGAGAACGACGTGTGTGAACCAGACGGCGCACGTCGTCCTCGTCGGATACGGCGAGGTTGGGACCAAGAGTTCGAGCGTCCGGGCGAAGATGGAGGCACGACTCCGAGAGAACCTTCAGGCGGTCCTCGACGACCGGTCGCTCTCGGGCCGCGTCGAGGGCGAATGGTCGCGAATCGTCGTCCGCGACCCGACAGACCCCGAAGCAGTCGCCGCCGCGTGCGCCGACGTTCCGGGCGTCGTTTGGGCCCGGCCGAGCGTCGTCTGCGACCCGACGTTGGACGCAATCGTCGCCACCTGTCGGAGACTGGCAGCCGACCACCCCGATGGAGCGAGGTTCGCGATCGACGGAGACAGAGTCGGCGCGAAAGACGCACACGACTTCTCAAGTCGAGACATTGCCCGCAAGGCGGGGTCGATCGTCGTCGAAGAAACTGGTGCGCCCGTCGATTTAGACGACCCAGAGCGCACGTATCGAGTCGAGTGTCGTGAGGACGCCGCCTACGTCTCAGTCCGCCGATTCGATGGACCGGGTGGCCTGCCACTCGGCACGCAAGGAAAGACAGTCTCGCTCGTCTCCGGCGGTATCGACTCACCCGTCGCGACGTGGGAGATGATGCGTCGAGGCTGTGAAGTCGTCCCAGTGTACGTCGATTTGGGCGATTTCGGCGGTGCAGACCACCGCGCCCGCGCACTCGAGACGGTCAGGGCCATCGCTCGCAGAGCCCCGAACTTCGACATGCGAGTCCACGTCGTCCCGGGAGACGAGGTGGTTCAGAAACTGATGGACACGGTCGAAGCGACGCGGATGCTCTCGCTCCGGCGGGTGATGCTTGCAATCGCGGCCGAAGTCGCAAAGGACGAACACGCCCACTCCATCGTGACCGGCGAGTCACTCGGGCAGAAATCGAGTCAGACGGGAGAGAACATCGCGGTGACGGAGGCAGTCGTGGACTATCCCGTCCACCGGCCACTGTTCACCCGCGACAAGACTGCAATTGTCGAAGCGGCGCGAGAACTCGGCACCTACACCGACTCGACGCTCCCGGTCGGGTGCGAGCGAGTCGCCCCGTCGTTCCCCGAGACCAACGCCTCGCTCTCTGCCGTCGAGTCGGCCGAACCCGACGAGTTGTTCGACCTCGCGGTCGAGGCCGTTCGGAACCGACGCCTCGTGTCGGTGACGCAGGACTGAGTTCGGAGATGTTGGCAGTGTCGAGTAACTGATATCGACAGACAGCCACGCCCTGGATTCGTCTCAGCTCTCGGTGAGGAATGGTATCGAACTATTTGTCAATCAATCGTGCGAGAGGTATGCAAACGCCCACCATATTCGATATTTTACGACTGTTCAGATATGTTTGCGACGATAATTTGTACAAAAAAGGATTTATCTACGTCGAGCCCGACGGTTCCGCTATGTCGCGAACATCGCACATCGGTCGAAGCCCTCCCAGCCCAGAGTGGCGAATACACCACCGGGCAGTCCGGACCGACTGGTCAGACAGCATCGAGCGGTGTGCCGCGTGTGACGCCCCCGTCGACATGTGCGAAGCCCACTATCAGGTGGTTCTCGACCGGGATATCGATGGTCCCGGGAAACTCAGCTTCGAACGCAAGCGCCTCGTCTTCTGTGACGAATCCTGTGCGGACATGTGGATCGGTCACGTCTGAGTACCGGAACCGCTTTACCGAATCCCGACAGTCCATTTCGACGTGACGCAGGTCTGTATCGTCGGGTCCGATGGAGTGCACCTCCAGTACGAGTTGTTGTCGAGAGACACCGCCCGTGCGGCGCTGTCGACGTACGACATCACTGAACCGTTCGAGAACTCGTTAGCCGTCAATACCGTGAGTATCGGCGCTGCAGTCTCACTCCTGAACGACCTCAACTGGTATCTCGTTCGTTTCGCTGCGTTCTCGCTCGTCCTCCAACCATCTATCTCCGAAGACGAATGGCTCTCTCGTGAGCTCGCACGACAGGTGCGCGACGGCGACGTTCGGCCTGAAGAGACAGGCGACAACCTCGCTATCTACGGCATCGAAGACGGCCGTCTGGTCGAACCGATGTACGTCACTCGGGTCGATGGGGCGGTTCCCTCGTACGACCTCAGAGACGTCGAAGAGACGCTGGTCGTCCGTGTCGCAGAAGACGAATTCGGCAGGTAGCGCGCCGGCCAGAAAACAGCGAGTTGGTTCGTCGAAGTCAGTCGAACATGCCGGTGGACATGTAGCGCTCGCCGGAGTCCCAGAACACAGTGACGACGAGTGGTTCGTCACCGTCGCCCGGTTCGGGGTCTGCGAGACGACCGGCGACGCGCTTCGCGGCGAGAAGCGATGCGCCAGACGACTGCCCCGCGAGGATACCCTCTTCGCGAGCGAGACGGCGACATTCGGTGACTGCGTCGTCGAACTCGACGACTTCGATATCGTCGAGCAAGTCGGTGTCGAGGTTCGGACTGACGAAACCGGGGCCCATCCCCTGAAACATGTTGTTGTCGACGTCGCCGCCGGAGAGGACGGCGCTCGCGGCGGGTTCGACACCGACGATGTCCATCGACGGGAACTCTTCTTTGAGTCGGCGGCCGTTTCCGGTAATCGTGCCGCCAGTACCGATACCGGCGACGAAGGCGTCGATTTCTCTGTCACCAATCTGGTCGAGAATCTCCTCTGCAGTCGTCCGGTAGTGTGCGTCTGGATTCGCGGGGTTCTCGAACTGCCGGAGTTGGTACATTCCTTCCTCCTGTTCGAGTTCGTCGGCCCGGTCTTTGGCGTCGGAGATGTCGCCCTCGACGAGTTCGATCGTCGCGCCGTAGGCACGCATTATCTGGCGACGCTCGGGTGACATCGACTCGGACATGACGATAGTCAGGTCGTAGCCTTTCGCCGCCGCGACGACAGAGAGACCGATTCCCGTGTTGCCCGACGTCGGTTCGACGATTGGATCGCCGGGTTCGATGTCGCCTGCCTCCTCTGCCGCCTCGACCATGGCGAGCGCCGGCCGGTCTTTGGCCGACCCACCGGGGTTCTTGGACTCTATCTTCGCCGCAATCGTCGACCCGTCGGGGGAGTCGACTCGGACCAGCGGCGACCCGATAGTATCGAGGATACTGTCGTCCATCGCCCCGCAGTACTCAGTGCGTACCTAAACGACTGGCGGAGTCGGTGGAATCGGCCACTGTTTTGGCGGCTGTCGCGTCCATCGGCGCTCGCGCACGACAGCAGTCTGCTGGTTTGCGGGTGACAGTAACCTGCAGTCTGGTGGCGAGCACCGCCGCGAGCGCACTGGTTAAATCGGTCCAGACGGTACACCGAGGCATGGCTGAAGCTGGAACGCTCGAAACGATGCAACCGAACCCCGCGTGGGACGCCGCGTCCTACGAGGACGCTGTCGCAACCCTCGGCGTAGACGACTACACGTTCAAAGTCTGGGGTGGCGACTGGTGTGGCGACTGCCGGCGCCAACTTCCTGACTTCGCCGCCGCACTCGACGCCGCCGGCGTCGCACCCGAAAACATCGAACACTACCCCGTCGAGAAAGCCGACGACGGGTCGAAGATTGGCCCGCTGGTCGACGAGTACGGTATCGAGTTCATCCCGACTGTCGTCGTCGAAAAAGACGGTGACGAACTCGCACGCTTCGTCGAAGAAGAAGCGGTTCCGATTGCTGTCTTTCTCGCCGACCAGCTCTCCTAATTTCTGCGTTACGCGTCGTTTCCGTCGCCCGCCGTGAACCACGCCAGCGCCTCGTCTAACTCGTGGGTCGGCGCAGAGCAGGTGAAGTTCTCACAGGCGTAGACGGTCGGTTCGCCGTCGGTCGCCTCTCGGGCTGCCCAGATTGGTGGTGTTTCGTCCAGTCCGAGTTCAGCAAGCCACGAGTCGAGTTCCTCGTCTGTTCCGGGTCGCAGAGAGACGACGAGGCCCGGGAAGTAGCGCGATGCGAGCGTCTCGCGCCACTCAGCAGGAACCTCGTCGGCCGCGATGGTGAGTTCTGGAACGCCGTTATCGGCCTTCTCGGCAGCGAGCGCGAGCGAGACGTGTTCGAGTGGACCGCTGCGAATGCGGTTGGCGTAACTTTCGAGGACGGCGTCGGCCGCCTCCACGAATCCTGCGTCGGTATCGAAGTGTTCGAGGTCCAGGAAGAGCGACGTTGCGACACCGAGACTCGACGGCGTCGACTGGTCCGTCGCCTCCTGTGGGCGCGTCACGAGCGTTTCACCGCTCTCGGGTGTGAAGTAGAGCGTGCCGGCGTCGTCGTCGTAGAACTCTCGAAGTGTCGCCCGTGCAAGGTCGAGCGCGAACGCGAGTGGGTCGAGGTCACCGGTCGCCTGATACAGGTCGAACGCGCCGCGGGCGAGGAACGCGTAATCTTCGAGATAGCCGTCGCCTTTCACTTCGCCGTTCATCACGCGACGGGCGAGCGTCTTCGTATTCTCGTCCCAGAGGCTCTCGCGAACGAAGTCGAGTGCGCGACGGGCGTCGGTTGCGAGTGAGTCGTCTTCGAGTGCGACAGCACCCTGTGCGAACGCCGAAATCATCAGGCCGTTCCACCCGGCGAGAATCTTCTCGTCGCGGGCGGGTCGTTCTCGTCCCTCGCGGGCCGCAAAGAGCGCTTTTCGGACCTTCGAGAGGTGTTCTTCGACTTCAGATTCAGTGAGGTCGTACTCGTCTGCGAGTTCCGGAATCGTCGCCGAGACGTTCAGCACTGTCGTCTTGTGCTCGAAGTTTCCGCCCGGGGTGATGCCGTAGCGGTCACAGAACAGGTCGGCTTCGAGTTCTGGAACGAGACTCCGCACGTCGTCGGGCGTCCAGACGTAGAACGTTCCTTCTTCACCGCCGGACTGTGCGTCGAGTGTCGAGTAAAAACCGCCGTCGTCGTCGGTGAGTTCTCTGCGGACGAACTCGAACGTCTCGCGTGCGACGGTGGCGTACTCTTCGGTTCCAGTCAGGCGGTAGGCGTCGAGATAACGCGGTGTGAGTCCCGCCTGATCGTACAGCATCTTCTCGAAGTGGGGGACGGTCCACTCGCGGTCCACGCAGTAGCGGTGGAACCCCCCGCCGAGGTGGTCTCGCAAGCCACCGTTCGCCATCGCGTCGAGTCCTTCGCGTGCGACTTCGAGCGCTTCTGTGCGACCCGTCATGGAGTATCCCCGGAGAAGTGCGTCGATGCGGCCGGGTTGTGGGAACTTCGGCCCACCGCTTCCGAACCCGCCGTGGTCGCGGTCTGCGGCACGGAGTGCGGCCTGTACTGTCGAGTCGAGTATCTCCGAACCGGGCGTCTCACCCGGCTGGCTTGGCGTCTCCTCTAACTGGTCGGTTATCGCACGAGTCCACTGCGTCGCACGGTTTTCTATCTCTTCACGGTCGGTCTGCCACGACTCGGCGAAACTCTCGACGATGTCGCGGAATCCGGGCGCACCACGGCGTGGTTCCGGTGGGAAGTACGTGCCGACGAAGAACGGTTTGCCCTGTGGAGTGAGCCAGACAGAGAGGGGCCAGCCACCACCACCGGTGACGAGTTGGCAGATGGTCTGATAGATACGGTCGAGATCCGGTCGCTCTTCTCGGTCGACTTTTACTGGTATGAACTGTTCGTTGAGAATCTCGGCGATGTCCGGGTCAGAGAAACTCTCGTCGGCCATGACGTGACACCAGTGACACGCCGAGTAGCCGACAGAGAGGAAGATGGGTTTGTCTTCCTCACGGGCCGCTTCGAGGGCCGTCTCGTCCCACGGTTGCCAGTTGACCGGGTTGTCCGCGTGCTGGCGGAGGTACGGGCTTTGCTCCTCGTCGAGTCGGTTGCGTCCCACCGGGTCGGTCATAGTTCGAATACGGCACTCCGAGAACTAAAGCGACGTGGAGGCGGCCGGTTGCACCGTCGTCGCGGCGTCGATACGAGCAGGTGTCGATGTGGCGTGAATATGCAAGAGTATGCTTATTCTTGTGTGGATGAAGGACAATCTTTACACTCTCGTGCGCAGGGTATGCGTGTATGAGCGAAACCGTCCTTCTCGTCGGCGGCGGCGGCCGAGAGCACGCGATTGCCCGTGCGCTGGCACCCGACTGTACGCTGTACGCCTGTGCGAGCAACCGAAACCCCGGTATCGCCGAACTGGCCGAAGGCTTCGAAATCATCTCCGAGACGGCGGCCGACGACATCGTCGCGTACGCCGAATCAGTAGGAGCGACGCTCGCGGTCGTCGGCCCCGAGTCAGGTCTCGCCGCAGGCGTCTCCGACGCCCTCGACGCGGCCGGAATCTACACCTTCGGCCCGCAGGAGGCAGAAGCACGCATCGAGACCGACAAAGCGTTCCAGCGCCGGTTCATGCGCGACAACGACATCCCGGGTAATCCGGACTTCGCCACCTTCGACGACATGGCGGCGGCCTGCGACTACATCGACGAATACGACGGCGACCTCGCGGTCAAACCCGCTGGCCTGACCGGTGGGAAAGGGGTGAAAGTCATCGGCGACCAGGTGACTCCCGAAGAGGCCAAGGAGTACCTCCTCGACTCCGACTACGAACGCGTCGTCCTCGAAGAGCGACTCGTCGGTGAGGAGTTCACCATTCAGGCGTTCGTCGCCAACGGTGAGTTCCGCGTCAGTCCTGCCGTTCAGGACCACAAGCGCGCCTACGAGGGTGACGAAGGCCCGAACACCGGTGGCATGGGGAGTTACACCGACGTGACGCCGTCGCTCCCGTTCATGGCCGATGGCGATTACGACGCCGCTGTCGAAGTCATCGAAGCAGTGGTCGACGCGATGCCCGACTACAAGGGCATCCTCTACGGCCAGTTCATGCTCACGAGCGACGGCCCGAAAGTCATCGAGTTCAACGCCCGCTTCGGCGACCCCGAGGCGATGAACACGCTCCCGGTCCTCGAAACGCCGTTCATCGACGTGCTCGTTGCCGCTCGTGACGGAGAACCGCTCCCCGAACTCGACTTCGCCGAGAAAGCGACTGTCTGTAAGTACGCCGTCCCCGAGGGCTACCCAACCGACCCGAAAGCAGGCGCGAAAATCACGGTGAACGTCGACGAGGACAGTGACGCACACCTGTTCTACGCGAGCGTCGACGCCCGCGACGATGGCCTCTACACGACCACTTCTCGGTCGTTCGCCGTCGTCGGCCACGCAGAGAGCATCGCACAGGCCGAACAGATAGCCGAGAGCGCACTGGTCGACGCCGGCGACGGGTTCCACATCCGTCACGACATCGGCACCGAAGGACTCGTTCAACGTCGTATCGACCACATGGCAGCAATCCGCGGCGAGTAACCCGGCCGACTCGACGCTTGGTTTTCCCCGTCTCACGGCGTGGCCGCTTTTACCCTCCCCGTCTAATCGACTGCCGTGACAGACGACTCCACGCCCCGACACGACCGCATCGACCATCATCCGACACCCGGACCGCTCAATTCGCTCCAGTACTGGACGGACGCCAAACCGGTCTGGCGAGTCATGCTCAACTATCTGTTCGTCCTCGTCGCTCGAATCGCACCCTCACTTCGCGTTCGGAGTTGGGCACTCAGGCGAATCGGTGTCACCGTCGGAACTGGCGTCTCGTGGGGACTCGAAGCGACGCCAGACGTGTTCTGGCCGGAACTCGTCACCGTCGAAGACCACGCGATAATCGGCTACGACTCGGTCATCCTCTGTCACGAGTTCCTCCAAGACGAGTACCGAACTGGCGAAGTCGTCGTCGGCGAACGCGCCATGATTGGGGCGAAAGCGACCATCCTTCCGGGCGTTCGAATCGGTGCGGGTGCGCAGGTGGCGGCGAACTCGCTCGTCACACGAGACGTGCCGGCGGGAGAAACCGTCGCAGGTGTGCCAGCACGGCCGATGTCGGAGTCCGAGTAAGCACCGAGAACAGTGGTGGGCGGCGGTCAGTCGCCGACGTATCGCTCTTCTTCGAGACGGATACAGAACACTGCTCCCTCGTCGTCGTTGTCTTCGACCCAGAGGTCGCCGTTGTACGACGAGATGACGTTGTCTGCGAAAAACAGGCTAATCCCCGTTCCGTGGTGAAGTTGGTCGTACTCCTCGCGCCCGAAGATGAGGTCACGCTGGTCTTCGGGGACGCCCGGTCCGTTGTCCGCGACGCGAATGTGGACGTGTCCGTCCTCACGTACGAGCGTGATTTCGATTCGAGGCGTCTGTTTGTCGTTGTGCGCGACGGCGTTTTCGAGGAGACACTCGATAGCTTCACCGAGCAAATCGTCTGCGATGACCTCGACTTTGGGGAAGTTGTCGAATTCGAACTCCGCTTCCGGGAATTCGATGTTCGCATCGATGATTTTCTTCTGTAAGATTACGTCGAGTCGGACAGGACGGTTCGACTGGTCGTGTGACCGTTCGAGCAGGTCACGAAGGTCACGCGCTCGCTCTGACTTGTGGACGATGTCCAGCACTTTGTCCTGCACCAGTTGGAGTTCTTCGAGCGCCTGTTCGTCGTCGATTCTGCTCGCGACCTGCTGTGTGTAGCCGTAGACGATGTTGAGTTCGTTACGGAGGTCGTGTCTGAGCAGTCGACTGAGTACCTCCGAGACGTTCTCGTACTGCCGTTGTTTGGTGGTGTCGAGGAAGAACGCGAGAAAGCCCTGTACGTCGCCGTCGATGACGATTGGTGTCGCAAACCCGTTCCCGTAGACGACTCGGTCGTCGGTTCGACGCACCACGAACTCGCCCGACCACGTCTCTTCGTCGAGCATGTTCTCGATGATGTCGTAGTACGCTTCTTCGTTGCCCGCGATGAGTCCCACAGGTTCTCCGACTATCTCGTCGTACTCGTACCCGAGAAAGTCGAGTCCAGCGTCGTTGATGTCTCGAAACGCAAAGTTCGTGTCCGCGATGAGCATGGGGATGTCTGTGCTTCGGAACGCTTCTCGATACACATCCGGATTAGTATCCACCATGCAGTTGTGGCGGTAGAATTGCCCCACCACTACTTATTATCGGCGGTCATTCGACCGAGAAATCGTTACGCTTCCCGTAGTTCGAAGATTCGCTGGTAGTAGCGAGCGACGATATCGATCGTCGATTCGATATCCTGTTCGGCGTCTTCACGACTCCAGGTGTCGTGATTGTCGACGCCGGCGACGAAATACTCGGAGAGTTTGTCGATATCACTCGCGTTCGCGTTCGGGACCATCCGTGCGAGTTTGATTCGGTGTGCACGGCGTGCAATAGACCGCCACCCATCTCGGCGCTGTCCGTGGTATCGCCAGAATCGAGCGTGAAGGACCGCGTATTCGTCGTCGATCTGTGTCTCCTCACAGACCTCTTCGAGAAGTTCCCGGACCAGTTCCCACCGCGGGTCATCGTTGATCGACATCCCGGGAACCGCCTCTGCGACGTTCACGAAGGTGTCCTCTGGCACCGGCCCCGGCCCCGAAAGACAGTCGTAGAACTCTGCGCGGTTCTCGATTTCGTCCTGGAGAAACAGCGCCTGCATGAACAGGCTGCCTGCGCGTTCGGCGTTGTCGAGAGGGACGGTCGGAAAGTCGATTTTGAACGACTGAGACATGTATCCCGACGCTTTGGTGGCCGCTCCGCGAGCTGCGTCGAAATCACACGCGATGAGATGTTTCTCCCGCAAATCCTGGTAATGAAACCCACGAAGAAGTGTCTCGGCGGCCTCACGTGCCTGTCGAGAGGGTGCCGGAATATCGAGGGGTGGGAGATTTTTCTTCATCGCATTCAGTGAATCTGATATCAAAGAATCTCTGGTCCACTTCTAAACTGTTATGGCGTCATATTGATATAAGGCCCCATACGCGTCATACGTGCGTCGTACGACGCCTCTCATCAGAAGTCAACCGTGTGGAGTTAGCGGACCCGCCCGACTCCTTCGTCGAAGACGCGCGCGTTCGGGAGGATGTATTCTCTATCTTCAGATTCGACGTACGTGACGAACATGTCGAATTCTTGAACCACTCCGTGTACGTCGCCGACGACGATCTCGTCTCCGATACTGTACGGTTGCGTAAACAGGAGGTACGTCCCTGCGGCCCCCGATCTGAGGAGGTCGTGAAAGGCGACAGCGCTGAGGACGATGAGTCCCAATAGATACGCTCCGAGAAGGACGATGAGCGCGCCGATCGCGACACCGACCTGAGAGAGCGCGATAAGCGCCGCGAGGAAGAAGACCGTGTACTTCGCGAGCGACGGGAGGATGTTCACCTGCGGGAGTTTGACGCCACGGAAGCGCTCGGCGACGAGGAGTTCGATCTTGTCGCCGACGACGATGCCGACGATGAGCACCAAGATGGCGATGAACAGTTGTGGAAGGATGGCGAGGACGAGGCCCCAAAACTGGTCGACGTAGTTGACGCCGACGAACGAGAGTGCGGCGACGAGCGCGAGTCCCAGGACGAAGTACCGTGTCAGCCACGACAGTATCTCTATCGTCGAGGTGTCGAAATCACGTGCAGCCCGTTCGAACGCCGTCCCCTCGATTGCATCGGGAACCCCAACTCTGACGAGCAATCGCTGGACGACTGTCCCGGCGGCGTACGCGAGGACGAGCCCGAGCGCGAGGATGGCGACGACGCCAAGAAACCGCAATCCTGCGGTCTGGACGATCTGGTCGATGATACTGCTGATGGACTGAAGAAGCAGGGGCTGGGCGGACCCCACCATCTCAGTAGTCCTCCGGGTCGATTTCCAGAATCATCTTTCCGCCTTTGAACGCTCGAACGAGGCCGTCAGACTCCGAGAGGACGATTGCCGTCGCGTTGGTGTCGCGGGTAATCGCACCGCCGGCCATGTGCCGTGCACCGAGGCCTTTCGGAATATCGACGCCCTCGGCAGAGGGTTCGAGATAGCGGTACGCGGAGACGATTTTCCCCGAGTCCGAGATGACGAACGCGCCGTCGAGTCGGGAGAACTCCTTGAGCATCACGTTGACGATGGGGTCGCCGACGTAGACGTGCGACTTCTCGAACGGGTTGTACGAGAGTGGCCGCGACTTGTTCATCACCTTGCCCGCGTCGCCGACGATGAACAGCGCCCCTACTGGTTCGCCTTTCTGTCCTTTCTTCCCCAGTTCGATGGCTACCTCGAACACGTCACGAATGACGCCGGGGTCTGCCCGCGAGTTGGCGAAGAGGTCGTAGATGCCCGAACGCATGTTCTCTTCGACGCGAACCCGGACGACCGTGTCTGGGTCGCCGCCGAAGATGCCCACGTTGCAGGCGATAGTGTCACCTGCCTCGACGATGCTTTGTTCCATCGCACCCTCGACACCGAATCGAATCCGGTCTTTGACGTTCTGGAACTGGAGCGGCAGTTCCACGAACGTCTCCGCGTCGACTGTGTTCTCGGGAGCGATGACGACCGTTGGGACTTCAGCCTCTTCGAACCGCTCGTAGTGGGAGTGGCTCGGGGTGAAGAGGAAGAGCCCATCGACATCCATCACGATGTCGCCTAATAATTCAGATAACGCCGCCATTGGTGGACACACACACCGGGTGAGAAAAAGGGTTGTGTCGCGTCAGACGCATGGCTTGCGATTCTCGGAGGTGATGTGCGTGGATTGCCGGATGTACTCGGGGAGTTATTGGTTGTGAAAACTGGAATGGGGAAATAAGGGAGCGAGAGGCCCGATTGGGGGGGTTGGGAGTCTGACGAGAGATGAGGGTCTGAGGGTGGTTTTGGGGTTCGTGGGCGAAAATCAGCCGTCTGTGACAGGATTCGAACGTTGTGCAGTTCCTGCTCGTTTTCAAACGAGCGAAACGAGTGTGAACCTCAATTGCTCCTCTCTAGGGAAAGCTGGTTGCACGGGACAGGATTCGAACCACGGTCGCTCCTTTCAGTCGCTCCCTGATTCGAATCCTTTGGCGTGCATACACGTCTCTCACGGTGTTTGAGACGGTATGCACGGGACAGGATTCGAACCTGCGGAGGTCTACACCACAGCGTCCTAAGCGCTGCGCCTTTGGCCACTTGGCTACCCGCGCATGTCGGGCACTATCGCCCTTCGACCGGACATTTTCCGTACCAACACATAAACGTCACGAGGAGTCGTCCACGCCAGCTGCCGAGAGCGACCACAGTTTTCCGGCTCCGCTGAGCCCACCGACGTACACCGACCGCCCGCTCACGACTGGCGTCGTCGCGTTTCTCGATTCGAGTTCGAACGACCCTAACCAACATCCTTCGGTGGCGTCGATCGCGTGGACCGTCGCGTTCGTCGACCCACACCCAGTCGGAACGTAGAGCACGCCATCCGCCACTGCAGGCGTTCGGAGACAGCCCTCGGTGGGAATCTGCAGACGCCAGCGAATCGACCCGTCGGCAGTGTCGCGTGCAACGACTGTCGAATGTCCAACCCAGTACGACGTGTCACCGGAGACTGCCGGCGGGAACTCCCCGGGGGCGTGCCATCGCTCCGCCCCGGTTTCGACATCGAGAACGTACCCAACCCCACTGACCACCTGAAAGACACGCCTGCCGGCGACGACGGGCTGTTCGGCGTGAGAACTGTTGCTCGAAAAGCACCGACGCCAGAGAATCGACCCATCTTCGGCGTCGAGGACCACCAGTTCACTCTGTTCGGTGCTGACGAAGACCCGCCCCGCGTCGACGACGACGGCCTCGGGAACCGCCCAGTCGCCGTAGTCGTCGTCACCGTCGTCGCCGCTAATCGAGACCCACCACGTCTCGTCGCCTGTCCGTCGGTCCACGGCGTACACTCGGTCGTACGTCGGGTCTGGGTCGGTTTCCGGTGTTGGTCGTTGTGAAGCACCGAAAAAGACCGTCTCACGTTCGTGGTCGTGTCTCGAAGGAACGATAGCGTACTCTCCCGGTGGAGCAACCGACCATCGCTCATCACCAGTGGCGATATCGGAGGCGACAATCCGGTCGTTCGTTACTACCGTGAGCGTCTGACCCGAGACGACCGGGACAGACCCAAACCTGAGTGCCACAGGTCGTTGCCAACGAATCTTGCCAGTGTCTGCCTCGAGCGCATACATCGTCCCGCCTTGACCTCCAGCGTAGACGACGCCATCTTGGACCGTCGGTTGGTAGGCCCGTGTCTCCATGTCGAGCGACCACTGAACAGTCGGAACCCATCGGGAATCACACGCTGGTTCTGGGTGTTCGCTGTCCGCTGATGGCTGTTCAGTAGTTGTCGTTGGCGACGGCGACGATGACGGTGTCGTGGTGGTTTCAGACTGTGTCGTGGTGGTTTCAGATCGTGTCGTAGTCGTCGAATCGGAGGGAAGGGTACTCGAACACCCAGCCAGAGTTGCGGAGAGCACGGCGAGAAACGTTCGTCTGGGGACCATAGCGTAACACCCACAGAGTTGACACAAAAAACTGTCCCGGCGCGAGGGTTATGGTCCCCCGTCCACAACGCCGACTATGTACAGCGCCCGAGACCAACGAGACAACGAAGAGTGGTTGGCCCGCATCGACGCCGCCGCCGACAGTCTCGAACTCGGCAGCGAGGCGCGCTCGTACGCCTCGGATATGTTCCTCACGCAACTCCCCGACGAGGACCGCTCGAAGAAGGCGGTTGCCGCCGCGAGTCTCTACGCCGGCGCGCTCATCGCTGGCGAAGAACGCTCACAGTCTGCCGTCGCAGAGGCGATGGACGTCTCTCGGCTCAGTATCCAGCAGCGCTGGAAGGACCTTCTCACAGAGGCCGGCTTTCGGCCACCGAGTTGGTAAGCAGTCACAGATTCGCGGTCAATCGGCCGCCTCGGCCGTCGAGGTACCGCGTCGAGTGAGCACCGCGTAGGTGACGGCGACGGCGACGACGCCGGCGACGACGCCCGCAGGGATTCCCACGAACAGTGAGAAGAATATCCACTGCGAGGCTATCTCGGTGACTGTGATGCCGACGAGGAGGGCGGCGACGATACCAACCACGAAACTGGTTAGCAGCGGGAAACGCATACGTGTAGTTCGACGCCCGAGTCAGAAAATCATTCGCTCGTGTCGGGTGGGGTCCGCCCCCGCCCCTCGCGATTCGGTGTGAGGTTTCCGTGCCGGTCGATTTCGCCACTCACGATGCGAGTCGACGAGATACGGTCGCCGTCTTCGGCCTGAACGTGGTCGACGACCTCGATTTGGAGCGGTTTCAGTCCGCGCGCTTTTCGGATACTGTTGACTTTGTTGCCGCCGGCTTTCGTCTCCGGAGAGACGATGAGAATGTCGAAGCCCGGTTCGGTTGCGATACCCGTCGGTTCTTCGAGGACGCGAATATCGAACTCGCGGCCGTGGTCCTCCGCGAGCGGTCGAATCTCGGCTTCGAGGTCCGCCCTTCGTTGTTCGAACGGCCGAACGTATCGGTCGACGTGTCGGGTTTTCGGTGCGAGTTCGTCGCTCGTGAGACCAACCGTGACGTCGCCCAACTCGAACGCGCGCTCGAAGAGCGCGATATGTCCATCGTGGACAGGGTCAAACGTCCCGCCCAACGCGACGTGCATACTCTCGCCGTAGTCGCCCCGTAACTTAAGCGGGTCGGGTTAGACTAACATCGATTGCCTCTCGCGGACGGTACAGACCGTGTTGCCCGCTACTCCTCGCGGACGGTAATCGTGACAGGTTCGACTTCCTCGGACCCATCTGCGCCGAGATGGCGGTCGAGATTGAACACCGCGTTCAACTGCGACTGTACCTGACTCGTGATGCCCCTGACGAGTTCGCTCGGTGCGATGGCGACGTACTCGTACGGGTTGTTCCCCGCGCCCGAACTCTTCCGCTTTCGTCGCTCGACAGTTTCGTCGTCGGTGAGTTCCGCGAGCGCTTCGCGGACCGTACTCGGATACAGTCCCGTCCCCGTTGCGACTTCGTCGCTCGTCGAGTACGGGTGCTGGCGGAGGAAGACGTAAATTCGTGCGCGCGTCTCGGTGTCGAGAACCCACGCGAGTACGTCGACCAGGCCGTCGTCGAACTCCGAGACAGCGTAGTCTGCTGGCTTCTGAGATTCGCTTTCGTCTGCCGATTCGGCTTGTGCCTCAGTGCTCTCGTTCGCAGACATTTGTGTTACGGGAAAGGTCAAATCACAGATGCTAAAAAGGTTTTCCGTCGCGTTCGTGAGCGGCCCGGCAGTGTATCGTATTTCGTATGTCGTGTGGCTTGTGGCGTGTGGCGTGTATCGTGTTTCGTATGTCGTGTCTCCCACCCGTCTGAGACGTGCGTCAACCTAATCGAGAGTCAGATACTCACACAGCGCGTCGAGACCCGACTCGTCGTGAATGCGTCGTTGAATATCGGTCCCGGACTCGGCGTCGAACAGTGAGTAGAGGCCATCGACACCGAGGCGCTCAGACTCGGATTCGACGAACGATTCGAGGGTGACGACGCTCTCGGCGTTGGGCGCGATGAAACTCGCATCCCGTCCGTGTCGCGTCGCCCGCCACTTGTTCTCGTCGAGTATCTCACGTCGTATCTCGTGCCCTGATTCGCCCGACTCGTACTGGTCTGCGAGGTCCAAGACGAGCGCGTGGGCGTACTCGACGAAATCGACGACCCGCTGTGGGTCAGTCTGTGCATCCGGCGTGCGAATTTCGACAGTGCCGTGTCCCGTGTGCGGGCGCACGTCGAACCAGAGTTCTCCTCGGTCGTCTATCGACCCGTACTCGACCATCCGGCGTTCGAACGTCAGAAAATCCTCGAAATCGTCGAACGCCGTCGGCATCCCGGTGTTCGGGAGGTTCTCGAAAATCTTGGCGCGCGCAGATGAGAGACCCGTGTCGAACCCGTTCCAGAACGGTGAGTTAGCCGAGAGCGCGAGCAGCGGGCCGACGTACCACCGAAGTTCGTTGGCAATCCAGACGGCTTTGTCCGGGTCGTCGACGCCGACGTGGATGTGTAACCCGGCGGTCGTATTTCGGTGCTGTGGGTACTGAATTCGGTCGAGTTGCGCCTGATATCGGGGTTTCGTCGCGTGGTCGAGTTCTCGCCACTTCGCCGCTGGGTGGAGTCCCGCCGCAGCGATACGATAACCGTGATTCGACGCGTGTTCGACGAGTGCCTCGCGGACCGCCGTCACCGCGTCGGCAACGTCGCTCGGGTCGTCGAGACGAGGCGTCTGTGTCTCGATCGTGAACTCGAACAGTTCGTGGTCGAGTCGTCCAGAGAGTGGTTCTGGAGGTTCCGGTCCGTAGACCAAGTCGTCGATTCCCGAGGTTGGGCGGCCATCGGCATCGACGATGTAGAACTCCTCTTCGATGCCGAGTGTACCCATCCGATCGAAGGCGTCCGCCGACCCTAGTTCCATCGCAACCGCGTTGGTGGCCCCTAATTAAAAACGTCTTGGACGGCGGCGAGCGCGTCGCACAACTCCTGTCGAAAATTCGCAACGAAATGCGGCCGAATCGTCACTTCGGACGGGCGACGATGCCGAGGTGGTCAGCGTGGAAGCGGTCTAATCTGGCAGTTTCGAGGATGTCGTACGCGGCTTCGAGTTCGTCGAGAACGTCGTCGAACACGTCGTCAGGGTCTGCAGTCACGTCTTCGCTTCGTGCTTTGACGGCCATCAAGAGACGCCCGTCGTCAGCAAGGAACTGCCGGTTGCGAACGGCGACAGTCGCCTGTCCGCGCGTCGCAACGTCCATCACGAGACAATCGACGTCGGCCTCGACGACGTGCGCGTACGACGCCGGGTCGCGTGCGTCCTTCAGGAGGGGAAAGAGGTTGTCGCGCGCTTCGGCCACGGCGACGAGGTCACGGACCGGGCGTGGTGCGAACTCGACTGCGTACGTTGGCCCGGCGAAATCGGCGACGTGTGAGACAGTCGTCCCCGACGCGGCACCGAGGTAGAGAACTGTCTCGCCACCGACGAGGCCGGGGTCCATGCCGAGTTCGAGCATCCCGCCGAGTTTCGACCGGTTGGCGTCCCACGCGCGCCACCCGTCAGTATCGGTTGGTTCGCCGTACACCGGCGGTCCCTGCGTCGAGAGTCGTTCGCGCCCGTCGAAGGTTCGGCGTTCGACGCCTTCGGGGAGGTCTGCACTCATTCGTCTCCCTCCTCGGCGCGGGCGCGAATCGTCGCCATCCGTTCGGCGAGTTCCGTGTGAATCTCGGGGCGGTAGTCACCCGAATAGTAGTCGATGCGGGCGGCGATAGAGAGTTTGCCGGCGAGCGCGCGGGCGGCGGACCCACGGTCCTGCGGGCGCGTTCCGTTAACGTACTCGTGTGTGAAGATGACGCCGTGTTTCGGAGAGGGCGCGCGGCCTTTCAGATGTGCGAAGAGCGCGTCTTCGGCACCGAGAACCTGCACGGTCCCACTCGGCGACTTGGCCAGTTTGTCGAGTCCACCAGCGAGCGAGATGAGGCGTGCAGTGAGGACCGGACCGGCCATCTCAGAGAGGTTGGGTGCAATCGTCGGCGCGCGTTCTTCGATGAACGTCTGCAGTTCGTCGCGTTCGTCGAGTAAGTCGACGGCGCGCGTCGCGTACGAGACGACGCGTTCTTCCGCCGCTGTCGTCGGCTCGCGGGCGGCGATGTCGCGGACGCCGTCGAGGCCGCGTGGCACGTCTTCGTACAGCGTTCCAGCCCACTCGACGACACGCTCGGCGAGTTCGTTCGCCGTCCGTTCGGCGTCGTCCATCGAGCGAACAGCGTGTGCGAGCTGTCTGTCGTCTGCACGCTCGCGTTCGGAGACGGCCTCGCGTGCGGCGGCGAGTGCGGCCGCTCGAAGTTTCTCGTAGTACTCGTCTTCGTCGGCGGCGAACCCCTCCTCGATGGCCGATTTCGGCCAATCCGCGGGGGCGTCTGCGCGCCCCTCACGGATGTGTCGAGCCCCGGACGCGGGGTCGTCTGGGTTCGCGCCGGCGAACCATGCATCTGTCATGGTGGCCGGTTGCGCCGCACTCAGGTAAAAGGGCACGGACCTGTAGTCGTCTGATTTGGTTCCACTCACCGTGGCAAAGTTTAACACACTCACTCTCCTACCACCTGACGATGGAGAGGCCATCGTACGTCTGTCGTGAGTGTGAGACGACTGTGAGCGCCGCGTCGTACCGTGCGACATGTCCAGAGTGTAGCGGCGAACTTCGGCCCGCGCCGCTGAGTGGCCGACGTCGCGCCGGCGGTTGACCGAGACGCACGGGTCGGCAGACCCGACTGTCGTTCGCTCGATTGCAGTGACCACCGACGACCTCGTCTCTGCACTCGAAGCCAATCGGCGTGCGAACAGACACGTCGTTCTTCGCGTGACACCGCCCTTTTACCGCCGTGAACGAGCACGAATCCACCTCACCGGTGGAGAGGCCACCGACTATACGACTCCCCAGCCGTTGCATTTCGACCCAGAGCTGTTTCTCGAACCGACTGCCCCCTCCTATCCCGAAGTCGACGAGACACGCCCCGACCCCTACGAACTGGAGACTCACCACGAGCGACACACGAACGCAGTCGCCGAGTGGCGACAGTCAGTCCGGAACCACCTCCGAGACGGCGTCGTGCTCCCGATGCGCGACGTTCACCACGAAGTCGAGGTCAAGTATCTCGGCTGACGGGTGCTGTTCGACGGAACGAACCATTTTTTCGGTGTGACTGCCACGGTGCGTACATGAGTGCCGACGAGTACCGTCGTGGGAGGAAGGTCGAGCGCGAACGGCAACAGAAAGACCGCCGGGCGCGCGGCCGATACCGGGGTATCTTACCCGTCATCTACGCGATCGGGTTCGTCATCTTCACCGCCGTCTCGCTGTTCATCGGCCCCCAACCGGCGTTCGCCGTCTATCTCGTCACACACCTGTTCTACGCTGGGCTCATCCGCGCGGACATCAACTCGCTCCGCAGTCAGGGAATCGACTGGGGGTTCTCCCGGCATCTCTGGTTCGGTTCGGCCTTCGCGCTCCCGTTCGTCGTGCCAGCGTACTACGTCTACAGCAAGCGTGTCCTCCGCCGGGAGAACGAATCTCGTGGAATCACTGACTGACAAAGCCACCGAACTTATAGCCAGCGAGACGGAAGACCGGGGTAATGGCCTCCAAACACGCTCTCGCTGCACTCGCGTTCGCAGCGCTCGTTCTCACGAGTGGGTGTCTCGGCGTGCTCACCGGCGACGAGTCGCTCACGTTCGAATCTGAACCCGCTGCAACCGACGCGACTGTGGCGTCCAATGCCGGGTACGAGACGAACGGAACGCAGACGTTCGAAGTTAACCGGACGTTCAACGTCGCCGGGCAGGAACCACGCGTCGTCGCCAGCAACCACATCACGACGTACGAAAAGAAGATAGACCTCGGCTTCTTCGAGGCGAAACTCGGCGTCTTCAGCGTCATCTCGACGCCAGCAGTCGACGTCGCTGGCGAGACCCTGAACCCCATCGGCGACTACTCTAACGACCAGTTGATCGGCCTCGTCAAGAGTCAGTACCGGGGACTAACCGACGTCGAACAGGTGAACTCTCGAAACGTCCAGATTCTGGGTGAACAGGCGAACGTGACGAAGTACAGCGCCAAAGCGACGTTCGCAAACGATAGACAGGTCGACGTGTACGTCCACGTGACCAAAGTCAGGCACAACGAGGACTTCATCGTCAGCATCGGCGTCTACCCACAGCAACTCAGTGGCGAAGAAGACAGCATCCTCGAGATGATGCGGTCTATCGAACATCCGTCTGAAGCGTAATCACTCACGGACGGACGTTCGCACACTCGTTTCTTCCGCCTTCCCTTCCGCAGTTTAGTGTGTCATCGGGCGAGACTTTTTCTCGCCGGCCCGGGTCCATCTTGCTATGACTCGCGTGCGAACGACAGGAATCGCCACGACGGTCCTCGGTGTCGTCGCCTACGTCGTCGGGACAGTCGCCGCGTACCCCGGTCGAGCCTTCTCCGTGACGGCCGTCATGGTCGGGATTACACTCTGGGCCGTCGGCGGTGACACATGATTTCTGCGGTCGTCTACGACGACGGCGGCGTGACGAACTTCGACGACGGCGACCTGGCCGACGCACGAGACGCCGCTGGAACGACGTGGGTCCGCGCAACCGACGAAGCGGAGTTCGACCGCGTGGCAGAAACGTTCGGTATCCACCCGCTGACAGTCGAAGACGTTCGCAACGACGTCAGGCCGAAGACGGAGATGTACGACGACTACACGTTCGCACTCGTCCGTGTAGCCACGCTCAGGGCGGGCGACCAGATATTCGAAGAAGAAGTGCTGACCAGGCCAGTCGGTCTCTGTTTCGGTGACGATTGGCTCGTCACGTTGACGCGGCGCGAACTGCCGTCGGTAAATCGGGTCTGGGACGCCGTCGAATCCGGTGAGTCACGGATACTGCGGTTCGGTCCCGACTTCGTCGCCTACCGTATCATCGACCGCATCGTCGACGGCTACTTCCAGGTGTTAGACGACGTTGGAGAAGAGATAGAGACCATCGAAGACATCATCTTCGAGGGACCAGACCCGGCCGTTCTCGAAGGGCTGAACGCGGTCAGACGCGACCTGCTCTCGTTCCGAAAGACGGTGTGGCCGACTCGTGAGGCCGCCGGCATTCTCTCTCGCGGCGACCCCGACCACGTTCGTGAGGTGACTGAGAAGTACTATCGGAACGTCTACGACCATCTCGTGGAACTAGTCGACCTCACCGAGACCTACCGGGACCTGGCACGGGGCGCACGCGACATCTACCTGAACACCCTCTCCCAGTCGACCAACGAAGTGATGAAGACGCTCACCGTCGTCGCAACTATCATCCTCCCCCTGACGCTCGTCGTCGGCATCTATGGGATGAACTTCGACCCTGCGGTTTCCGTCTTCAACATGCCCGAACTCGGCTGGGAGTACGGATACGTCGCAACGATGCTCGGGATGGCCATCGTCTCGGCTATCCTGCTGGTGTACTTTCGACGGGAGAACTGGCTGTAACTGGACGAAAGAGATATACCTACTGATTTATCATCAAGAACGTCCAGTGGTGCCCTCGCGCGCCCATCAAATGCACTACATCATGCGATTGCGGCACACACAATCGGCGAAACCTTTAAGTAGTTTTCGGGCTTACTACGGGTAAGGCACGTCCCCGCCGGATTATTCTTTCGTCTTCTGTATCCCCTACCGGCAGACACGGGTCGAGCCGACACTCAAAATGAGCGACACCACCACCACTCGAACGTACGAAACTGACGCAAAGGCCCGAGACCTCAAATCCCGAAAGGGAACACAAAAAGAGCGACAGCAAGACGAAGACCAGATCTGCCCAGAATGTAGCGGCCAGCTCGTCCACGACGACGACCACGGCGAAACCGTCTGTAGCGACTGTGGTCTCGTCGTCGAAGACACCGTCGTCGACCGCGGCCCGGAGTGGCGCGCGTTCGACTCCGCAGAGCGAGACAGCAAGTCACGCGTCGGCGCGCCGACGACCAAGATGATGCACGACAAGGGGCTGTCGACCAACATCGGCTGGCAGAACAAGGACGCCTACGGCAAGTCCCTCTCGCCGCGACAGCGCGAGCAGATGCAGCGCCTCCGCACGTGGAACGAACGCTTCCGCACCCGCGACTCCAAAGAGCGCAACCTGAAGCAGGCGCTCGGCGAAATCGACCGCATGGCATCGGCCCTCGGTCTACCGGAGAACGTCCGCGAGACGGCCTCGGTCATCTACCGCCGTGCCCTCAACGACGACCTGCTCCCCGGACGGTCCATCGAAGGCGTCGCAACCGCGTCCCTCTACGCCGCCGCGCGCATGGCTGGGACGCCCCGTTCCCTCGACGAACTGGAGAAGGTCTCCCGGGTCGACAAGATGGAACTCACCCGGACGTACCGCTACATCGTCCGTGAGTTGAAACTCGAAATCAAGCCTGCAGACCCCGAGCAGTACGTCCCGCGGTTCGCCAGTGAACTCGGCCTCTCCGACGAAGCGGAACGCCAGGCCCGACAACTGCTCCGTGGAGCAAAGGAGACGGGCGTCCACTCAGGGAAGTCGCCGGTCGGCCTCGCCGCCGCCGCCGTCTACGCAGCCGCGCTGCTCACCAACGAGAAAGTGACCCAGAGCGAAGTCTCGTCGGTCGCAGATATCTCAGAAGTCACGATTCGCAACCGCTACAAAGAACTCCTCGAAGTACAGGACGGAAACCTGTTCGCCTGAGCGTTCGCGGTGGGGTCGTGGTGGCCCATTCGGTTTTTTAATATGCTAATTCGTAACAAGATTTATCCGGGCTCCCGGAGCATATCTGGGTATGGTCGAAGCGTTCGTCCGGCTCTTATGCCCCGAATGTGGAAAAGACTGGGAGACGAATCCGACGTCACTCCCGGCTCATAGGGACAATTTCTCGTGTCAATCCTGTGGAGCAACACGGCGTACTGCCGAATTCATGCGGACAGAGCGCGACCTCCAGACGCTCAAGCAGTTCGACTAGAAGTGTAAACTGGAGGTCTTCGTTATTCGTCAGGGAGTGCTGAGAGCGCACCGCACGCCTCACACTTCATCACCGTGGCACCCTGTTGAGTGACGAATTTCGTGTCCGGTGACCCACACTCACTACACAACACGAACGACTCAACGTACTCGTCGAGTGCGGCCGCGACTCGTCGCTGTTTGAAGTCGCCGGTGAACCGGACACGTCCCGTGTCGTCGAGTTGGGCGCTCGTTCCCAACTCCGACTGGAGGAACTTCTGGAGATGGCTCGCGTCGCGCGCGAGACGGTCGTGCGTCTCGGCGAAGTTTTCGTAGACCGTCACGTTCCCCTCGTGGCGAACGACCGGGTCGGGGACGGTAAACCGGTCGCCACCGTCGTTCACGTCGGGTGCTTCCGAGAGCGCCCGTTCCAGTTGTTCGTCGTAGTCCATACGTCTCTGTACATTAGTCGGTGCGTAAAATACTCACGACCCTGTGTACTGCGCGCACTACATACTGGTATAAAGTACTCAGTATTTTTCCGGCCAAATTACGATTTGAACCCGAAATCACCAAACTAATTGAAAGCCTTCGAACAGTAATTTTGCCTGAGACGCCGGTAATCTGCCGTTTAAGGGGGACGGATGCTAACGTGACTCAAGATAATACTATATCCCCTCGGTATCAAGCGTGGTTTGCTCATGAAGAAGCAGGAACTCATCCACCTGCACGGCCTGCTCGCAGAGGTACACACACAGATTGAAGCGTGGGAAGACGAAGACATCGAACTCTCCGAGTACAATACGCTCGGTGTTCGACCGACGTCCATCCACAAATCTAAGACGGACCACAAAGCAGCCGTGTTTAAACTGGCAAAAGGAATCACCGGAGCTATGCGCGACGCCGAACCAGAACCCGTCGCCGCACAAGCTGACTGAACCAACGAACAAGAGAAACGCGTTCTCCCCTACGAAGCAACGATACACGAGCGATAGCACTGTCTCTGCCGAACTGATGACACGCGAGAGCGAAGCCACGCTAACGCAAGCCTAAACCGAAAGAGAATCCGCGTGGTCGATTACCGGTCTTCGACCAGGTCGTCGAAGTCAGGGATGAGTTCTTCGTCGTCACCCTCCCCGTCCGCTTTCGTCGATTCGTCGTCGAGTATCTCGACAGACAGCACTTTTAGCGGGATGTTTTTGAGGCGCTGCCCGATCTCTTTGCGCGCGATTCGAGAGGCGTGTTCTTCCTGTTCGACGTTGAAGACGGTCATCTCCAGTTCGAGCGCGACGAGGGCTTCGTCTGCGGCGATGAACGCTGGAGGGAGTGACTCACCGTTTGGAGTGACGCGAGACCCCATGTTGATTTCGACGTATTTGAGGTCCGGGTTGAGCATCTCACCCGTTTTGGAGATGGCGATACGAATCGCCTCGTCCTCGGTCTCCACGTCGTACACAGGGACCGCTGCCTCGACGACGACTCTGCAGTCCATCATCACCGTAAAGTTGTGCCGCGAGAGGTATCAACCTTCTTGCCACTATTCGACGCGGTGTCGTCTCACTCGCCGCCTGACCGGAGGTAGTGGAACACGTACGTCTGTGTATATCCCGCGTACGCACCGCCGAGTCGCTCACGAATCGCCCGCGACGTCTCCGTGTAGGTGCCGCGGTCGCAGTCGGGATAATGCTCGTCGATTGCGCTCTGAATCCACGTGTCGAGCGGCACGGCTTCGAGATAGCCGAGCGAGAACAACAACACGCAATCCGCGACTTTGTCACCGACCCCGACGAACGTCGTCAGATAGTCGCGGGCGTCCTCGTACGCTCGCCCGAGCGCCTCCGACGGCGTCGCCTCGCCCGACGCGACCATCTCGGCAGTTCGCTGGACGTAGGGAGCTCGATACCCGAGGCTGAGTTCGCGGAGTTCGTCTTCGATGGTCGCTGCGAGGCGCTCAGCAGTCGGATACGCGTAGACGGTGTCGCCATCGAACTCGACTGGGTCGCCGTACGTCTCGCGGAGGCGCGCTTGCATGCCGAAGATTCGCGAGACGCGCATCTGGGCAGAGCAGATAAACGAGACGAGACAGCCAAACGGCGGGTCGCGCACGAGTCGCATCCCTGGATAGGCGTCGTACGCCCGGCGCACGAGCGGTTCGTCCGGCATCGCATCGACGATTGCGTCCAGGTCGTCGTCGAGGCGGAGGAGGTGCGTCAGAATCGGGACCGCATCGACAGTCGACTCCCACTCCAGCACGCCGTCTGTCTGTCGCGCGCGGACGACGGCCGTCTCGTCTGAGACACCGTCGAGCGGTGGGACGACGGTCTGGTACCACGCGTCGCCGCCGTACGCCGCATCGCGTTCGTACATCCGGCCGTCGGGGCGGTCCCACAGGTAGGTCTGGCCACTCTCCAAGGTGGACTGGAGGTCGAACGCGCCGTCTATCTCCGCGAGGTCGATGACACCCGTCTCCATCGGTTCCACCTTGGTCGCGGGGGATTTGCGGGTTTCGATGACGACGACGCAGCAGAGATGGGACCGAACCCGCTGCGTCTCAGCGATTGCGACCCAGAGGGAAACTGACGCGGTCAGGGTGGTCAGTGAGACGTGCGAAGATGCGCTCGTACAGTCGGTTTCGCGCACTCTGTGCGCCAGTCGGTGGAACGAGCACACGAAGCGTGAGGACCACCCACGACTCCGACTGCGAGATGTTGACCGTCGGACTCTCTGGAACCCGCAGGTTCAACGGCGACGCATCGAGACGGGCTTGATACCGACGCAGGGCCGCGCGCGTCTCGGCGCCGAGTTCTTCTTCGGCCGCGTCGAGCATGATGTCCCGGACGAACGGGATGTCTGTCTCGTAGGAGACCTGAACGGGGACTTCTGTCCACACACGGTCGAACAGCGCACCGTGATTGACGACTTCCGACGAGAGGACGAGCGAGTTCGGGACGGTGACGGTCCGCCCAGTGGGTTGGTTCGAGGTGAGTTGGCCGCCAGTCTCCCAGAGCGTCGTGACGAGGAAATCCACCTCGGTAACGTCACCGGAGACGTTGGCGATGGTGACGCGGTCACCGACGGCGTAGGGGCGTTTGATGACGATGTAGACCCATCCGATGAGCGAGAGAATCGGTTGCTGGAGGGCGAACGTGATGGCGAACCCGATGACACCGAAGGAGACGAGGACGCCGAGCCACTGGTCGGTGAACGCGCCGAGGACGCCGACGAGTGCGATGAGTCCGACCGTCAGTCTGAGCACGTTCCGAAGGTCGTGCGCTCGGCGTCTGTCGGAGATACGCGAGACGAAGACCGACATCACCAGTCGGTAGATTCCGTAGGTGACCAACACGACTGCGACTGCCGACAGTCCTTTCGCGAGAAGCATGTCGGCGTTGGGAACGGCGATGTTGGAGAGTGGGGTCGTCGCCCGAACGAGACCAGCGAGAACTGCAGCGAGAATGCCAGTGATGAAAGAACCGAGCCCAAGACGGCGAGACATACCACTTCCCACGAGTGGACGACCCAAAAAGGTGTAGCCGTGGTGTGATGTGCCGCCGTGGTCGATTTACCGACGTGTCGTTGCGGATGGCTTACCGACGTGTCGTTGCGGATGGCTTACCGACGTGTCGTTGCGGATGGCTTACCGACGTGTCGTTGCGGATGGCTTACCGACGTGCCATCGTGTTCGATTTAGCGCCGGCGGAGACGGCCCAGCACGAAACCGGCGATGAGGCCGAGCGCGAAGAGCCCAGCAACGCGTCGGTCGGTGCCGACGCTGACGAATCGCGTGTCGTCGGGCGTCACCTCGACGACGCCGAGCGGTGACGCCATCACACCGCCACCGCCACCGAAACCTTCGCTCACGTCGTCGCTGGCCTCCGTGGGGCCAGAGCCACTGCCCATGCCGAGGCCGTATCTGAGACGAGCGACGGGGATGACTGTCTTCTCACCGACGGTGACTGGGTCACCGTACACGGTCTTCGCGTCGGTGCTGAGAATCCGTTCGAGCGGCGGGAGGAGTCGTCGCTCGGCTACTTCGACGTCGATTTCGTGCGTACTGCTGTGGGCCGCGTTCTCGTCTGTGTCCATGAAAGAGCGTACGCTCGCAGACGAGATAACCACCGACGGAAGGCCGGTGCGAAGGTGGGTAGCCTCACAACCGGATGTGCAAGTCCATCAGTTGCGGATGTGCAAGTCCATCAGTTGCGGATGTGCAAGTCCATCAGTTGCGGATGTGCAAGTCCGTCAGTTCTGCGAGTCGGCCGGCGACACCTGCGTCGAGTCCATCGGCGGTGATGCGCCACTCCCAGTTGCCGGTCTGCGTTCCCGGCGTGTTGAATCGGGCGTGTGAGTCCAGGCCAAGGATATCTTGCATCGTAGTAAAGGCGATGACGGCCGGTGAGTTCCAGATGGCGTCGATGATAGACCAGTGTATCTCCGACCCGTCGGCTCCGATGTTGTAGTGGAGGCAGTCGCGCGTGTGGTCATCGAGACTCTGGTAGTAGCCGACGAACGTGTCGGTGTCGTGCGTCGAGGTGTAGGCGACCGAGTTCTCGGGGTAGTGCATCGGTTGGTACATGTCGCCTTCGCTGCACCAGTCGGCGTACTGCGGAACGCGCATCCCGGGGAAGGCGAATCGGTCGCGGAGGTCCACGAGCGATGGGTCGAGGAACCCGAGGTCCTCGACGATGAACGGAAGTTCGCCTAACTCGCGTTCGACCGTCTCGAAGAAGTCGTGGCCCGGGGCGTCTCGCCACTCACCGTCAGCTGGGTTGTCCGAGGTGGCGTCGATGGCCCAGTACTCGTCGAAGCCTTTGAAGTGGTCGATTCGGGTGACATCGACGAGGTCGAACAGACGACGAAGACGGTCTAGCCACCAGCCATAGCCAGTTTCCTGAAGCGTTTCCCAGTCGTACAGGGGGTTCCCCCAGCGCTGCCCGGAGTCGTTCGGGTTCGGTGGCACGCCAGCGACGACGGCCGGTTCGTGGGAGTCCGTGAGGTCGAACGCCTCTGGTGCGGCCCACACGTCGGCGCTGTCGAGGGCGACGTAAATCGGCAGGTCACCGACGAGGGTGATACCCTTCTCGTCTGCGTAGTCCGCGAGGGCGTGCCACTGGTCGTCGAAGCAGAACTGGACGAACTTCCGGTAGCGAATCTCGTCTGCGTGTTCTTCGCGGGCGCGGGCGAGCGCGTCGTCGTCGCGTGTTTTCAGCTCCTCGGGCCAGTCTATCCACGCACCCTCGAACTCGTCTTTGAGCGCGGCGAAGAGCGCATACTCTTCTACCCATCCCGCTTCGCGCTCACAGAACGCGTCGAAGGCGGTCCGGTCGTCTTCGCTGGCGTCGGACTCGAACCGCTCGAATGCGGTGCGTAGACGAGAGCGCTTGTAGTTGCCGACGCGTTCGTATTCGACCGTGTGGTCGTCGAACTCCGGGACTGGTTCGAGGTCGTCTTCGGTCAACCATCCGCGTTCGAACAGGTCCGTGAGGTCGACGAAGAGCGGGTTGCCCGCAAACGACGACGACGATTGGTACGGAGAGTTGGCCATCACGGGTGACGTCGGTCCGAGCGGGCAGAACTGCCACATCGATTGGTCGGCATCGGCGAGGAAGTCCACGAACTGACGGGCACCGGCACCGAGGTCACCGATGCCGTGCGGACCGGGGAGCGACGTGATATGCATGAAGACGCCACTCTGTCGAGAAAGTCGCATACCCCTGCATGGGATGCATCCCAATTGGTACTTTGGGTCTGTGCAGTCGGACCCGGCAGAAAACCAGCTAAATCGACCGCTTCGAGTGTTAGCAATTTACACGATTTCGGGGTCTCCGAGGCGTCTCTCGTGCCCGTCTCAACAACACTTATTCCCCCCCGTCGATTTCGTGCGCGTATGAGTGAAATCGCTGTCATCCTCCCAGACGGGTCCGAACTCTCCGTCGAGGAGGGTGCGACGGTGCGAGACGCCGCGTTCGCAATCGGCCCCGGTCTCGGCAAGGACACCGTTGCGGGCGTCGTCGATGGCGAACTCGTAGACAAAGAGACGCCGCTCGAAGACGGCGCGGACCTCGTCATCGTCACCGACCAGTCCGACGAATATCTGGACGTGCTTCGCCACTCGGCGGCCCACGTCTTCGCACAGGCACTCCAGCGTCTCCACCCCGAGGCAAAACTCACCATCGGTCCGTGGACGGACGACGGATTCTACTACGACGTGACGAGCGTCGAACTCGAACAGGAGGACCTCGAAGCCATCGAAGACGAGATGCGCGACATCATAGAGGAGGACCTCGACATCGAGCGCGTGCTCGTCGACCGCGACGAGGCACTCGAAAAGTACGCCGACAATCCGTACAAGCGCGACATCCTCGAGACCGAGGCAGCCGGCGACGACGAACTCTCGTTTTACCAGCAAGGCGAGTTCGAGGACCTCTGTAAGGGCCCGCACGTCGAATCGACGGGTGACATCGGCGCGGTCAAACTGCTGAACATCTCGGCCGCCTACTGGCGCGGCGACGAGGAGAACGACACGCTCACGCGCGTCTACGGGACGGCCTTCGAGTCCGAATCCGACCTCGAAGACTTCCTCGAGATGCGCGAAGAGGCCAAAGAGCGCGACCACCGCAAACTCGGACAGGAACTCGACCTGTTCGCCATCGACGAGACGACTGGCCCGGGCCTGCCGCTATACATGCCGGCCGGCAAGCGCATCCTCGACGAACTCGCCGACTACGCGCGACAACTCAACCTCGACGCCGGGTACGACCCCGTCGAGACGCCGCATCTCTTCCGGACGGAACTGTGGAAGAAGTCGGGTCACTACGACAACTACGTCGACGACATGTTCCTCCTCGACGTGAACGACGAGGAGTACGGCCTGAAACCGATGAACTGCCCCGGTCACGCGACCATCTTCGACCAGAAGTCGTGGTCGTACCGTGACCTGCCGGTTCGCTACTTCGAAGACGGCAAAGTGTATCGCAAAGAACAGCGCGGCGAACTCTCCGGCCTCTCGCGCGTCTGGGCCTTTACCATCGACGACGGCCACCTGTTCGTCCGTCCCGACCAGATAGAAGACGAGATCAACCTCATCATCGACAACATCCTGACCGTCTTCGATACGTTCGGTCTGGATGCGGAAGTCGCGCTCGCGACGCGCCCGGAGAAATCCGTCGGCAGCGACGAAATCTGGGAGCAAGCCGAGACGCAACTGCGTGCCGTCCTCGACGACAGCGGCATCGACTACGGCATCGAAGCCGGCGATGGCGCGTTCTACGGGCCGAAAATCGACTTCGCGTTCAAGGACGCCCTCGGACGCAAGTGGGACGGCCCGACGGTCCAACTCGACTTCAACATGCCCGACCGCTTCGACCTGACGTACACGGGCGAAGACAACGAAGACCACCAGCCGGTCATGATTCACCGCGCGCTCTACGGCAGTTACGAGCGCTTCTTCATGGTGCTCATCGAGCACTTCAACGGCAAGTTCCCGTTCTGGCTCGCTCCCGAGCAGGTCCGTATCCTGCCCATCTCGGACGACCAGCTTGGCTACGCCAAGAAGTTGCAGTACGAACTCGGTGACTTCCGCGTCGAAATCGAAGACCGCTCGTGGACGCTCGGCCGGAAGATTCGCGAAGCACAGACGGACCGCGTCCCGTACATGGTCATCGTCGGCGGCAACGAGGAAGAAGCAGGCACCATCTCGGTGCGTGACCGCAAAGAGCGTGAAGCTCAGGACGTGAGCGTCGAGGAGTTCCGCGACCACCTCCGCGCAGAATACGACGAAAAACGCGTCGAACCAGACTTCCTCGACGGCAGGTAAGCAGACCGGCCACCACGCGGCTTTTCTACCGCACCTGGTTTCGCACCGTCGCCTCAGACCGAGACAGTTCTCGTCCGTTCGCCGCGTGCTGCACGGTCGAGTTCTCGTTCGACCGTCAACTGGAACTCATCGCGACGGATTAGGTTCCCCAGCACGCCGAAGTGCCCACAGTCCCATTCGTGACGATTCGGACTCGGGATTTGCCACTCGTCGAAGAGCGCTCGGGCCGTCCGCGTGGGGGCGATTCCATCGCGCGTGCCGACGAACGTGAACACGTGTTCTGGCGCGATGTGCGGCGTCTTCGGTGGGTTCAACAGCGGAGCGAACTCGTGGAGTCGTCGCCCAGACCAGCCTGCAGCGTCGAGTTCGTTGTCGATATCGAGGAGTGGTGTGAGCGTCCCCGAAAGGAGTGTCTGGTCGATCGCACCGGGTGCGCCGACGGGGAACAGGAGGTCCGGTCGCATCGACTCGGGCCAGTCACCACACCGACCACCGACGTGGAGCGCAATGGTGCCGCCGAGACTGACGCCGCCGACACCGACGACAGGCGCGCCTTCGGTTCTCGCCCAGTCGACGAGGACGCCGGTTTCGAGCGCCGCCGCCGAGTAGAGCGTGAAGAGACCGACGGGCGCGCGTGCGAGGTACGGTTCGCCGCTGTAGTACCCGAGGGATTCGCGCCTGCCGTGCCACGGCGCATCGGGAAGGATGACTCGGTAGCCGTGGGGCGCGATTTCCCGGGCGAGGTACTCCTCTTCGGGCCAGTAGACGAGTTGGTCGTCGAACACTCCCCACCCCGAGTGGAAGACGATAGTCGGCAGGTTTCCGTCCGATTCGGCGGGTTCGTACACCCGAGCACTGGCGTCGTCGCTGATGTGGGGCGACGGCGAGCTGAACCGAAGCAAGAATTCGACAGTTCCCGGTCCACGAACGGTCGCTGAACGTTCGACTCGGGGGAACTCTTCGCTCGCGCGGGATTCGGTAAATCCGTAGAGGCGCTCGGGTTCGGCGAGTTCGTGGTGCCAGCGTGAGCGCGCATCGTCCGGGTCTGGTGTCTCGAATTTGACGGCCGGAACGAGATGCTCTTTCGGCAGGAAGCCGAAGATATCGGTCGGTTTGGCACGGCGCTGTGCAATCTCTCGGCGGTCACGCTCGATAGTCACGCGCTCGTCAGGAAGCGACTCGTACCCGCCCCAGAAGACGCTGTTCCAGCGCTCCATCGTCTCGTCGTACGCCGCTCGGACACTCGCGTACTGAGCGAGGGCGCGTTCGATTCTGTCGTGGAGGTGCGGGGCAGGTGGTGCGTCGACTTCTCGGAGATACGCTTCGGGCCCCTCGCTGAGTGCGACGTCGGCAGCAGCACGGGCACGAACGACGGCGAGTTCGCGGGGGAGCGACCGGGTCTTGACGGTCTCGAACGGCCGGGAAGTGAGGAGACGGCCGGCAGGAGACCTCATGAGTCGGTGGAGGGGCGGGGTTTCGAGGCGGTCCATAGTCTGTGATACGACTGACACCATATTGACCTTACCCCGGCCTGTCAGTGTGTGAGAAGTGAGCGAGAGACGACTGATAAACCCCTAGTTGCTATAGAAAATAGAGCGGTGTACGGCACACAGTTTCGGTAGCGAGGCCAGTCAGGAGTCCGGAATCTACCGACTTCAGTGTCTTTCTCACCGGCTACGGGTCGATATCGAACTTCACGGAAGTATCTATCAGGGAGCGTGAGACCTTGCTTGCTCGTTGGTGCTGCGGAATAGTGTCGTCACTCCCGGCTGGCATCCCCGGCGAACTCATGCCAGTGAGTGATGACGAGCGCACCGACTGCGCCATCGAGCACCGTGGATACGAGACGCGGACCGTCCGGATACGTGTCGAGTCACTCCGGTATCCTAATCCTTTTCGCGAGGACGTGTGATATCGCTACTCATGCGAGTAACGGTCATTGGAGCTACCGGACACATCGGCACCTACCTGGTGCCGCGACTGGTGCGGGCCGGACACGAGGTCGTCGCAGTCAGTCGAGGAGAGCGAGAACCCTACCAAAGCGATAGCGCGTGGACCGATGTCGAGTCGGTTACGCTCGACCGTGAAGCCGCCGAGGAGATGGGTGAGTTCGGCGAGGCAATCGCGGCCACCGACCCGGACGCCGTTGTCGACCTGATCTGCTTTGAACCGGAGAGCGCCGAAGCGCTCGTCGAGTCGCTACGCGGCGAAGTCCAACACCTGCTGCACTGTGGGACAATCTGGGTCCACGGTCCCAGCGACGTCGTCCCCACGACCGAGGATGCCCCTCGCACGCGCCGGCCACTCGGCGAGTACGGACGAAAGAAATCCGAGATCGAGGCGTACCTGCTCGATGAAGCACGACGGAACGACTTCCCAGCGACCGTCCTTCACCCCGGACACATCGTGGGTCCCGGCTGGGAGCCCCTCAATCCGGCGGGCAACTTCGACACCGATGTGTTCTCGCGGCTCGCGCGAGGTGAAGAAGTCGCGCTCCCCAACTTCGGTCTCGAAACCGTCCATCACGTCCACGCCGACGACGTAGCCCAGGGCTTTCAGCGTGCGCTCGAGAACTGGTCAGCAGCCGTTGGCGAGAGCTTCCACGTCGTCTCGCCACGAGCGCTCACCCTCCGTGGCTACGCCGAGGCCGTCGCCGGTTGGTTCGGACGAGACGCTGACCTCACGTACCTGCCGTTCGACGAGTGGGCCGACCGGCCCGAATACGACGACGAGGATGCCGAGATGACCGAAGAACACATCCGCTACAGTCCAAACGCGAGTATCGAGAAAGCGCGCGAGAGACTCGGATACGAACCGCGGTACACCTCGCTCGAAGCGACCCGGGAGGCGGTCGAGGCCCTAATCGAGGCCGGCGAAGTCGACTCAAGCGAGTAGTAGGGTGCCGGAAAATCGCGTGTGCGGTAGCTAGTTTCTATTTTAAGTTCAGTGGACAGGGGGTGACGCTCACCACTGCGTCAGCGCACCCGTTCCGTGAGACCACAGGAGGACGCCAAGGAACGCGAGGACACCGGTGATAGCGGACGCGCCGCCGACGTAGAACACCCACTCCATCCCCACGTCGGTCATGAGGTAGCCCCCGAGGAGTGGGGCAACGACGCTCCCCGGACGCCAGAGGAGTTCGCGAATCCCGAAACTGCTGGCGACGCCTGAACCGCCGGTTCCCTCGTCGGCGAACAGTGCCATGCTCGCGGGTTCGCGGAGACTGTCGGCGATACCGAGAAGCCCTGCAAGCCCGACTAGTGGGAGAAATGCAGGAGAGAGCGGACCGAGAATCGGGAATGCCTCGGGGAGTGCAAGCGCTTCACCAATCGCCGGCGAGAACGGAACCGCGAGTGCGATGAGGCCGTAGAGGCCGCCACCGACGAAGACGAACCGTGCGCGACCGTACTCGTCGGAGATTCGGCCAGTGTACGGTTGACAGAGCATGTTGGTGAACTTCTCCGCGACGACGGTAGCAGCGACAGCGATCCCACCGTAGGCGAGGCCACCCGACGCCGCCGAGACACCGGCGTAAATCGGCACCCACGTCCGAACGAGCGTGACGGCGACGGAGTACTGCACACGGAACGTCGCCATCGTCAAGATGCGCTCGTTGAGCGCGAGGTTCGTGAATGGAAAGCCGTGGACAGTCGTCTCGTCCGGGGGGAGAAACACCCAGATAGCGACGACGGCGATGGTCAAGAGGACGGTGATGACGACGAAGACCGGCGTGAATCCGAAGGCGTCGTAGAGGAATCCGGCACTGAGACTTCCGAGGATAGATGCGGCGAATCTCGCGGCGTTCGCCTTCCCGATGTGGTTCGCACGTGTTCCCTCGCGAGCGAGCTCTCCAACCAGGGCGAGCGACATCAGTCCTGCACCCGTCACCGCAATTCCCTGTGCCGCGCGAGCGACGACGAACGAGAGACTCGAATCGACGAGTGGAAAGAGCGCGTAGACGACCGCACCGAGTCCGACGGTTCCCGCGAGGACGAGGCGCTTGTCGTATCTATCGCCGGCCCACGCGAGTGGGACGACGGCGACGGTCTGTGCGAGCGTGAACCCAGTCGTGTACATGCCGATGACGAACCCCTTCGAGAGCGTGAGTCCGCCGAGAACCAGACTCCCGAGAGCGAGTTCAGGCAACACCACCGCCGTCGGGTCGAGTTCGTTGATGTACTTCGGAAGGAGGGTCACGAGTGTGATGAACCCGAACCCGCCGGCAAAACGGGTGAGATAGAGGGCCCAAAATCTGAGACGGGTGCGGTCCATGTGGGCACTCCGAGCAAGTACCGAAAAGAAGTTCCGAAATGGATGACAGTCAGACACCACTCCCTCCGATGAGAGACTCACAAACGACCACACCCGAGCGGACCGTCCAGCACGCCGAACCGTCCCGTGATACGTGAAATGCCGATGATAGTAGGGATTCGGTTTTTGAGGTGTCCAACCCATATGTTACCATGGCACAGTACGGCAGCAACCCGCTGGCAGAGGGTGCCGAAACACGAATGGTCAGAATCGAGCGAGAGATGAACGACCACGGCGCGATGATGGTTCGTGTCGTCGAAACCGGTGAACTCAGAACGATGGTGGAGTACACGTCACTGCACATTCACGACCGACTCGAACAGGCACGAGTCGGGATGGAGATGCCCCTCCAGATGACGCACTCACCGGGGCGCGGTAACGCGTGGGTCGTCTTCGGATAATCAGGGCCCGAGAAACATTTTTGCTCCCGTAACGAGGGCGAGGAACAGTACGACGAGCACTGCGCCTCCGACGACGTCAGCACCGAAGAGAACCCCAAAGTCTGGTGTGAGCGACGCGACGAACTGGTCCGGGTCGACGTGGTCCCGCACGCCGATTGCGAGTCCTCCGACCACCGCCACGAGGAGCGTGATACCGACGAGGACGAGTTCGGTCCGGTCGCTCTGGTTCATGTACTGTCGCTCTCTGTAATGGGGGATAAGTGGTCCGGCAGTGAGAGACGAATCGCTCGGCACGCACGGGGAGACTCACCAGTCATCGAGTTGCGTCGGAAGGAAGGTAGTGGGCCGGACGCGATTTGAACACGCGACCGTCTGATTAAGAGTCAGACGCTCTGCCTAACTGAGCTACCGGCCCTTGCAACCTCTCGTAACCCATGGTAGGTAAAATGACTTTCCTTTCTGTACGACGACGGCAGGGAGGCACACACGCACAGCGTGGTGACAAACGGTGGGTGTTAAGTGTCGCCCTAGCCGAGTAGCGGGCAACAATGAGTGCAGGGGTCAGTGTCTCTTCGATGTCCACGTACGCGATTCTCGGTTGCGGGAGCGTCGGGCACGCCGTGGCCGAAGAACTGACGGACGAAGGAAAGGATGTCCTCATCCTCGACAAAGACGAAAGCCGCGTCGAGGCCCTGCGTGACCAGGATTTGAACGCGCAGACGACCGATATCGCCGAACCGGAACTCGCGGACGTCGTCGCGGACCGGGACGTCATCCTCATCCTCTCGTCCGACGTCGAAGCGAACAAAGCCGCGGTCTCGACCATCCGCGACCGGGGAGACGACCAGTTCATCGTCGTCCGCGCGTCGGACCCCGTCTCCGAAGACGAACTGACGACGCTCGGTGCAGACGTGGTCATCAACCCCTCGGAGGTCATCGCGGACTCCGCACTCCGAAGCGTCGAATCCGGCGAACTGGAGTACAAGGCTCGGCAACTGGCCGACATCCTGCGCGAAACCGAACACGGGTTGGCTATCCTGACGCACGACAACCCCGACCCGGACTCCCTCGCGTCGGCGATTGCGCTGCAGGCAATCGCCCGAGAGTACGATATCGAAGCCGACATCCTCTACTCGGGCGACATGGGCCATCAAGAGAACCGGGCGTTCGTCAATATCCTCGGCATCGAACTCACCCCGCGGTCTGACGCGAAACCACTCGAACAGTACGGCGCGGTGGCGCTCGTCGACCACATGAAATCCGGGTTGCCCGACCTCGGTGCGGCCGAAATCACGGTCTTCATCGACCACTTCGAACCCGACGAAGGCATCGACGCGCGGTTTACCGACGTTCGGCCGAACGTCTCGTCGACCTCGACGATTCTCACGAAGTACATCCAGGAGTTCGACCTCAGTCCCTCGAAAGCCGTTGCGACCGCACTCCTGTACGGCATCCGCGCCGAGACGCTCGACTTCAAGCGTGACACGACGCCAGCGGATCTGACCGCGGCGGCGTATCTCTACCCCTTCGCCGACCACGACACCTTGGAGAAAGTCGAGTCGCCGTCGATGTCGCCCGAGACGCTCGACGTGCTCGCCGAAGCAATCCAGAATCGAGAGGTACAGGGCTCGCACCTCGTCTCGAACGCCGGATTCATCCGCGACCGCGACGCGCTCACGCAGGCGGCCCAACACCTGCTGAATCTCGAAGGTATCACCACGACGGCCGTCTTCGGCATCGCCGACGACACCATCTACCTCGCCGCTCGGTCGAAAGACATCCGCATGAACATCGGGAAGATTCTGAGCGACGCGTTCACCGGAATCGGCGAGGCGGGCGGTCACTCCACACAGGGCTCTGTCGAGATTCCACTCGGTATCTTCACCGGCATCGAGTCGAACGACGACAACCGCGACACGCTGTTACAACTGACCGAAGAGGCGGTAAAGCGCAAGCTCTTCCGGGCGATGGGCGTAGAGGGCAGCGAGAGCGGAAACGGGAGTTAATCGGCCGGTTCTGCGAAACGGGCGAAACAGCTCAGGCGAGGAGCGACTCTTCGTCTTCTTCTGGATTCTTCAGGCGCTCGATAACGTCGTTGATGAGGATGACGTCACCGACCGCACGGACCCATCGATACGGGATGAGTACACCCTTTCCGGGTTCGATTTGGTTTCGGAACAGTTCGTTGTTCAGCGCCGTCAGTGCAAGGCCAGTCACCGTCTCGTGGTCTAAGTTGAGACGAACGTCTTCGACCTCACCGACGAACACACCGTTGTTGGAGTAGACCTCACGGCCTACGAGCGTCGTAATCTCTTCGGGCGTCCCGTCCATAACCGCCAAATTGGGATGCCGGGTCTTAATAGTTCGTAGCGTTCGGCAGGAGGCGCAGACACATGGCTGACGGGCGTCGGACATCGAGTGAAACCACGCGTGAAAACCGGCGTGGAAACGGCGTGAACTGGCCTGACCTACCGCGACGGCGCGACGAGTTCGACTGGGTGGCGCGTGGGGCGGCGGAGGAGCGAGTCGAGTTGTTCGAGACACGACGTTCCGCTGGCGACGACGGTTCTCTCTCGCGTGTCGTCGGTCTGGAACTGCGCTTGCAGGTCGGAGCCAACGTCCATGCTCAGTTCGTAATACTCCGACTTGTAGCCGAACGACCCGGCCATGCCGCAGCACTCAACGTCTGAAGTGACCACGTCGTAGCCGAGGTCCGAGAGAACAGCCTCTGTGTATCCTTCGAGGCCGAGTGTGCGCTGTTGGCAGTGGCTGTGGTAGGCGATTTCGTCGCTGTCCGACTGTCTGAGCGCGTCGGCGTCCGCCCCGTTTTCGAGCAGGCCGTAGACGTACTCCATCACCTCGAAACTGCGTTCGGAGAGACGCTGGAACGACTTCTCGGGCAGGAACTTCTGGTATTCGCCGTCGAACATCGCGAGGTCGGATGGTTCGATGACGACGATATCGCGCCCCTCGTCGATATACTCCGCGAGACCGGCGTACACGTCGTGCGCGTGGTCTTCAGCAGTGGCAATCATCCCCTGTGAGAGCGGGGCGCGACCCGACGAGCGAACGTCGGGAACCACCACGTCGACGCCGAGCGCTTCGAGCACGCGGACGGCGGCCTTGCCGCGTTCGACCTGTACGTGGTTCGTGTACACGTCGGGGTAGAGGACGGCAGTTCGTGTCGGGTTCTGGACCTGTGAGTCGCGCGCGTCGAACCAGTCGTTCAGTGTCTCGTGCTGGAAGGCAGGGAGGTCGCGACGAGCGTCGATGCCGAGGAAGCGCTCCATCAGATTCCGCGAGAGAGACGACTGAGCGACCCAGTTGGAGACGGGGGCGAAGGCGCTTCCGACCTTCGCGGCCGTCTCGAAGTTGCCGAAGAAGCGTTTCTGGAGGCTGACACCGCCGGGTTCTTCGTCTGGGGTGAGTCCTTCGACGAGCCAATCGACTTCGGACACCTCACCGCGATTGACTCTGTCGCGGACGACGGTGTTTATCCACGGAATGTCGATGTTAACGGGGCACGCGGTGGTACACCGACTACACCCGGTACAGAGGTCGTTGAACTCGGCCGCCGTGTCGAGACCTTCGATGCCCGCTTCCCACCCGGTTCCGATACCGCCAGAGTAGGTTTCGCCGCCGAAGGCGTGGCCACCGACGTGCTGGAAGTTGGCGCAGACGTTCGAACACGCCGAACACCGGATGCAGTAGAGCGTCTCGCGCAACTGGTCGTCGTCGCGCATGGCCATCCGACCGTTGTCGATGAGGACGAGGTGGAACTCACGGTCCGTCTCGGTCTCGGTAATCGGCGTGTCCGGGTCGGAGAAATCGACCGTCGGCGATTCGACGGGAGGCGTCAGAAGCGAGATGTACGAGGTGATGTTCTGGCCCGTTCCCGACTTTCCGATGAGTTCGACGAACGGGTGGAGGTCCTCGACCGATGGAATGACTTTCTCCACGCCGGCGACGGCGATGTGTGTGTCTGGAACGACGGCCGTCTTCCGGGCGTTCCCTTCGGACGTGACGAGCGCTATCGTCCCCGTGTCGGCAGTGATGAAGTTCGCACCGGTCATGCCCACATCTGCGCCCTCGATGAGTTCGCCGAGATACTCGCGGGCGAACATGGTGAGTTCTTCCGCCGTCTCCAGCGGTTCGTCGGGGTCGAACGTCTCGTTGAACAGGTCGGCGATGCCTGCTCGCGACTTGTGGATGGCGGGAGCGACGATGTGCGAGGGCGCTTCGTCGGCGACCTGAAGTACCCACTCACCGAGGTCCGTCTCGACGACGTCGATGCCGACGGATTCGAGTTCGCCGTTGACCTCGATTTCTTCGGAGGTCATCGACTTCGACTTGATGACGCGCTCTGCGTCTTTTTCGTCACACACCTCTCGGACGTAGCGATTCGCGTCCGCGGCGTCGTCCGCGATGTATACCCTCCCACCATTGGCCTCGACGGTCTCTCGGAGTTGGTCGATGAGGTCAGGGAGACGGTCGATTGCGTCTTCCTTGATGGCTCGCGCCTCGGCTTTCAGCCCCTCGTAGTCGTCGAGTGATTGGACTGCCTCGTACCGACCGTCGTTGAATCCGCGTGTGCCCGTCCCGACGGCGTCGCCTTCTGTCTCCATCAACTGGCGAATCTTCGCGGCTTTCGCTTCGCGCGACTTACTCATCGAGAATCACCACGTGCACGTCTTTGGGGCCGTGCGCACCCGTGACCAGTGCCCCCATGTCTGCGGTGGCGCTCGGTCCAGTTGCGATGATTGCGGAGTCGTGTCCGGTTCGGAACTCCTCGCCGAACCACTCGAACGCCTCGGGCATTCCGGGGACGATATCCGACTCGTGGAGGACGGCGACGTGTCGGTCACCGAACAGACTCACGGGTTCGGTGCCGGCGGGTGTGCTCTGCACGACGACGCTCCCGTAGTCTGCAATCGCGAGTCCGACGCCCGTGATGCCCGTGTTTGCTGCCCGAAGCTCGGCAGGAGTGGGATTCGTGTTCACCCAAGATGGGAGAGGAGTGGTTTCGGACGAGAGTTCGACGCCGACAACCGGGTCTGTACAGACCTCACGGAGGACGGCGGCGAGTTCGGACGGCGACGTGTGTGTCCACCCCACTTCGAGTCGGTCGAGGGAGTCCTCGAACGTCGAAACGCTACCAGATGACATACGTAGCGGTTTCGGGGTCGTCGTAATCGTTCTTCGGGTGGTCGACGACCGACACTGAGTGAGGGTGCACACCCCACCGTCGGCGAGATCGTGTGCGAATCCACCCCGAGGTGTCTTTATTGTTTTACACACATCGACTTACTAGAGAGCTAATCAATGGCATCCAATACGCACGACGCGACGACCGACCCATCACATGAGGGAAACTACGACTACGCCAGCGACGACGTAGAGCGCCCCGGGATGGTCAAAGACCTCGAAACCATCGTCGAGGGAGAAGTGCGATTCGACACGTACACGAGAACACTGTACGCCACGGACGCATCGGTGTACGAGAAGATGCCCATTGGCGTCGTCATGCCGAAATCGACGGCAGACGTAGTGGCGGTGATGGAGTACTGCGCCGACCGGGAGATACCGGTTCTTCCGCGCGGCGGTGGAACGAGTCTCGCCGGCCAGGCAGTCAACGAAGCAGTCGTCCTCGACTTCGTCCGTCACATGAGCGACGTCACGGACATCGACGCCGACGCGCAGACGGTAACTGCACAGGTCGGCGTCAGACTCGGCGAACTGAACGAGCAGTTGGCCTCGCACGGCCTGAAGTTCGCACCCGACCCGGCGTGGGGCGACCGTTCGGCGCTCGGTGGCGCTATCGGGAACAACTCGACCGGGTCGCACTCGCTGAAGTACGGCAAGACGGACTACTACATCGAAGAACTCGAAGTCGTGCTCTCGGACGGGACGGTGACGACGTTCGGCGAGATTCACGTCGACGAACTCCGCGAGAACGCCGACCCCGAGGGAACGCTCGAAGAGCGAATCTACGCACAGGTCGTCTCGGTACTCGACGACGAAGCAGACGAGATCAGCGAGCGCTACCCAGACCTGAAGCGGAACGTCTCTGGGTACAACCTCGGTATGCTCGTCGACGAGATGCGCGGTGAGCGTCGGACGCCCGACGACACCGGCACCGACGACGAGTGGGAGGCGGAACACGTCAATCTCGGTCGCCTCGTCGCGGGGAGCGAAGGGACGCTGGCTATCGTCACGAAGGCGACTGTCTCGCTCGAACCGATTCCGGAGACGAAAGCAGTCGCGTTGCTCACCTACGACGACGTCATCGACGCGTTGCGTGACGTTGCACCCATCCTCGAACACGAACCAGCGGCGGTCGAAGTCATGGACGACGTGCTTCTCGACCTCGCCCGCGACACGGCCGAGTTCGCAGATGTGGTCGGAATGCTCCCCGAGGGCACGGACTCGACGCTCCTCGTGGAGTTCTACGCCGACTCCGACGACGACGGAAAACAGAAGGTTGCGAACCTCGTCGCAGACCGAGTTCCCGACGCCACCAACACCGAGTTCGACCCAGAAGACGGGGCGGAATCCGTGACCGACGACGACTACGTCGCGACCGATTTCATGGAGGCTCACGACGCCGACACCCGCGCAAAGTTCTGGAAGATGCGCAAGTCGGGACTGCCGATTCTCCTCGGACGAACGACCGACGAAAAACACATCGCGTACATCGAAGACACTGCGATTCCGGCAGCGAACCTGCCTGCGTTCGTCTCTGATATTCAGGACATTCTCGACAACTACGGCACCTTCGCGTCCTACTACGCCCACGCCGGGCCCGGCGTCCTCCACATTCGCCCACTCATCAACACGAAGACAGTCGAGGGCGTCCAGACGTTCGAAGCAATCGCCGACGAAGTGACCGACCTCGTCGTGAAGTACGGCGGGTCCGTCTCCGGCGAACACGGTGACGGCCGAGCGCGGACGCAGTGGAACCGAAAACTGTACGGCGACCACCTCTGGAACGTCTTCCGCGACCTGAAGACGGCGTTCGACCCCGACTGGCTCCTCAACCCGGGGAACATCTGCGGCGACTACGACATGACCGAGAACCTTCGGTTTTCGCCCGACTACGACTTCGACGCCGGGTTCGACCCTGCGCTCAACTGGGACAACGAAAACGGGTTCGAAGGCATGGTCGAACTCTGTCACGGATGTGCCGGGTGCAGAGGCCAGCAATCGACTGTCGGCGGCGTCATGTGTCCGACGTTCCGTGCTGCCGAAGAAGAGATTCAGGCGACTCGCGGCCGCGCCAACATGCTTCGACAGGCGATGAGCGGTGGCCTCCCCGAAGACGAGATGTTCGAAGACGAGTTCGTCCACGAGGTACTGGACCTCTGTGTCGGGTGTAAGGGCTGTTCGAAAGATTGCCCGAGCGAAGTCGATATGGCGAAGATGAAAGCCGAGGTGATGCACGAATATCACCAGCGAAACGGGTCGAGCCTCCGCGACAAGCTATTCGCCAACATCGACTCGCTGTCTGCACTCGGGTCGAAGTTCGCTCCGGTCGCGAACGCGGCGACGAAGGTGCCCGGTGCGCGAACGGTGATGGAGAAGACCATCGGCATCGCCAAAGAGCGCACGCTTCCGAAGTTCCACGGGACGAGTTTCGTCGAGTGGTTCGAATCCCGCGACGCGACACAGGTCGCAGAGCAACAAGCCGAGCGGAAGGTGCTGTTGTTCCCCGACACCTACACGAACTACAACCATCCAGAAGTCGGGAAAGCCGCTGTCGAAGCGCTCGAAGCAGCGAACGTTCACGTCCGTATCCCCGACGGTGTCGCCGGGTCCGGCCGACCGCCACACTCGAAAGGCTTCCTCGACGAGGCGCGGGCCGACGCGAGGCAGAACGTCGACGTGCTCACCCCCTACGTGGAAGAAGGGTGGGATATCGTCCTCTGTGAACCCTCTGACGCCGTGATGTTCCAGTCCGACTATCTCGACTTGCTCTCCGGTGACGACGTGGAGGCAGTCGCCGCCAACTCCTACGGTATCATGGAGTTCTTCGACACGTTCCGACTGGACGAGTCACTCTCGTTCCTGCCCCAGAGCGACTACCTGACGTACCACGGCCACTGCCACCAGAAATCCACGAAGAAAGACCACCACGCAGTGGGCGTCCTCCGGCGGGCAGGCTACGACGTGGATCCACTGGACTCGACGTGCTGTGGGATGTCCGGGTCGTTCGGCTACGAGGCCGAACACTACTCCATGTCGATGGCCATCGGGAACATCCTCTCGGACCAGGTGGCGGACAGTCCGGGCGACGTCGTCGTCGCCCCCGGTGCGTCCTGCCGGTCACAACTCGAAGATATGGGAGTTGACGACGAACCGCCACATCCGGTCGAGATGCTCGCTCGCGCACTCGAATCGTAGGCGAGTTCGTGAAACGGGCAGACACTGTCCGTTAACCCAGAATTAGTCCATCCTACCGCGACGCTGTATCTCGATTCGTGTCGATGAAAATTCAGCCTCCGTACTTCCTGAACTTCACCGGGGAATGACTATTAACTCGGTTTTAGATTGGTCTCTGGAAAGTGTATCAGAATAATAGGATGTTTTTGCAGAATAACTTACTCGTTACAAAGCACATCGCTGTCGTCGTGAGTTCTGTAATGCCTGTATTATCAATACTCACTCACATCGGCTCCCGCCGACGCATCGCCATCTTCACGGTGGTGATGATGGTGGCATCGATGATGCTCGTCGTCGGGCCGGCAGCAGCGCACAATCCGGCGTGTATAATCCCGGGGCAGGGCAACTCCGACAATCTGTACGACTCCCCGCACTATCCGTACCTCGACAACGACCCGGACCACCCGGAAGATAGTGTCGCGTCGCAGACCGCGTTCGACCACAACCCGAATCTGCGTGACCCGTACAGAGAAAAGAGCTACCACCCTGACCAGGCGAACTCGATTCACAACGAAATCGACGAAGGGAACCTGAACGCACCGCGGAACAGTGGCGAGAACTGCCACGCGAACCCGACCTGATTCTGACGCCCGGTATCCATCCGTTTTTGCGTGCTGTGCCTCGAGAGACGTTACACGTCGAGCAACGGTTTTTCGTCACCGACGGATTCGACCCGTTCTTTGATCCCGCGGAGCATTCCGCGAGTCATCACGAACGCCACCGGGTCGAGCACCGACTGGCTGGCGACCCGAGCAACCGGGTTGTTCGGTAACCGAATTCTCGAACGCACGACGAGCCGAGTCTCCGTTTCGGAGACCGGGTCGAGGACGAACGACCAGACCCACTGCGGTGGTCGTCCCGGCGTCTGAAGGACGAGCGCTCGTTCTGGACTGAAGGCTGCGATTTCGAGGATTGCGTCGGGATATCGTTCGGGGGTTCCGAGTCGGACCGGGTCACCAATCGAGATCGCTTGATACTCGGCGATGATTTCGTCGGCGTTGTGGATGTCGAGACCGACGAGGTTCTCTGCCCACTCGTAACTGTAGAACCCGCCACGCCCCTGTCCGAGTTGTCGAAGCCACGGCCAGATGTCCTCGGGTGGCGCGTCGATGCTGATGGCCATCGTCGATTCGGCGTCGGGTTCCGGAAGCAGGGCGTCACCGGCCAGTGGTCGCCGGACTTCGGTGGGCGTCGCCCCCCAGTTCATCATTCGAGGCCTGACAACCGTCCAGTAGGCGACGCCCGCGAGTGCGACACCAGCGAGTCTGGCGATTCGGCGCGTGGCGTTCGTCCTCGGCGTGGGTTCGGAGTCGGAGGCATCGGGTTGTCGTGTTTCAGCAGAGACTCTGACGTCACTCATCACATTTCACGTGTGAAGTGACGCGGAGTAGCTACTTAGCAACGTAGTCAGATTCCCGACCTCTGAGAGCGCTATTTCTGGATTCTGGCTTTCGAGAGTGTAACGACAGTGCGGTGCTGTCGAACCAAATAATGGCTGAGGGGTACTGTCGAACCAGAGGGCAGTCCACGCCTGTCACGACAGACTGTCCAGTACGTCGCCGAACACGTCGAGCGCCGCCTGCATCTCGTCGGGTGTGCCGCCGAGTGCGATTCTGAACGACTCGGGGTCGTCGAAGAACCTGCCCGGAACGACCAGTACACCAGCATCCCACGCGGCATCGACGACTTCGTCGCCATCGAGTTCGTCGTGCGAGAGAAACGCGAACGTCCCGCCTGCGTGAACTCGCCCCGAGAGCATCGGTCGGTCTGCGACGAACGTCGCCAACTGCTCGTGATTCTTCGAGACTCGCTCGCGGGCGGCAGTCTCGATCGTCTCGCCGTTGTGGAGCGCACGGCGAGCGAGGTTCCGACTGGGTTCGGCAACCGTTGGAAGATATCTCGACACAGTCTGCGCCCGGTCGATGAGTTCTGTGCCGGCGATAATCCACCCAATTCGGAGGCCACCAAGTCCGTAGAATTTCGTCAGCGACCCGAGCGTGACGACGTTCGGGAGTCCTGCTGCAGAGACACCGCCGAACGGCCCGTCCCGTGCCGGGTCGACGAACGGTGCGTACACTTCGTCGACGAGAAGGTGACCACCAGCATCTGCCGTCACTCGTGCCATCTCTGCGAGTTCGGCACGCGACGCGAGGCGACCAGATGGGTTGTGTCGGTTCGTGACGATGGCGTAGGCGAACGAGTCGGATGCTGCAGCGGTGATTCGGTCGGGTTCGATGTCGTAGTCGTACTCCGGTGGGCGAACGAATCGGTCCACGCGCGCATCCAGCGCTTCCGGAACGGCACCCAGCGGTTGGTATCCCGGTTTCTCTGCGAGAACTTGCGGTCGCGGTCGGCTCTCCTCGTCGCTGTCGTCTTCGTCACTCGTGGCGGCGGCGTCGGCCTCGTAGTCGCCCAGTAACGCACTGGCGGCGAGGAAGTTCGCACTCGACGCCCCTGCCGTGACGAGAACGCACGACTCGGGAACGTCGTACCGAGCGGCGAGATGCTGTTCGAGCGTCTCAGTTTCGTCTTCGGGAGCAGGCAGGCCGTCGAGAACAGGTGGAACGATTTCATCGCCGTCACCCGACACGCACAGGTCGCTCGTCGCGAGGTCGTACGTCGCATCGTCGGTACGCCCGACAATCCACTCGAGGTAGGGGATAGGCGGAAACGTCGTCGTCATTGCACACAGTTCGACCCCCCCATGGTAAGTCGTTGGGTGCACGTTGGGCGTGGCGCACTGCGACAGGACGAATTTCGGTGGTGGTCAGCGGTCGTGTGTCGTCTCGGTGGTGGTCAGCGGTCGTGTGTCGTCACTCGTCTGTCGGCGGGGAGAGCGGAAGTGACTCCGACGCACTCCACCATCGGTCGAGTTGTGTCTGTGTCCAGGCCACTGCCGCAGATGAGTCGTTGGAAACGACGCTGAAGATGCGCCCAGACCGATAGGTGACGAGGAGTGCCACTGGACCGGTCGGGAGTTCGACGACGAAAAGCGAGTACGGAAGCGAGTCGATAGAACGCAGCGAGAACGAACCGGTGCCGAGGAGCGTGACGAGTTGCGGTCGGTGCTCGGTGATGAGTTGTTCGACGAGCGCAGAAGTGGCCACGAGACTCACTGCAATGTCGTCGTCGACGATGCGTCTGGAGAATGTCTCGATTTGCGGTTGCGCAGCCGTTCGAACACACCCACGAATCGCCGTTGCTCGGTCGAAAAACGAGGTCAGTCGGTCGAGTGGGCGTTCGTCGTCAGCGGTCTCTGCGACGACGGACCGACTGCCGTCTACCATCACCGGGTCGAACTGCGTGTCGGCCGGCAACGATTCGAACGCGTCTGCGGCGCTGTCAATTTCCGCTAACTGCCCAACGAGATCTGCGTACGATTCGAGAGCCAACCGGCCGAAGAGCGTCGCCCGAGCGGTGCCGTCGACCACCTCGACGAACCCCGAACGTTCGAGTTCACGAAGTCCACGGTCGATCGTGGACCGCGAAACGGAGAGTTCGGCCGCCAATTCGGCAGGTGTTTTCTCTTCGACCGACAGCGCAGCGAGAATCGGCCCCCTCGACTTGAGCACCTCGGACACGTCGCCTGGGTCGAACGCCTCCATATCGGTATACACGGACGCGTTAGTATATAAATTGGTGCAAAATAGTCACATACATATATAAATAAAACATATGTTTATATACTAAAACTCACATGGTGACCGGCCCAGTCGAGGAGTGAGGTAAAGACTGTAGAGAGTCTATGTATGTGCGCCGGGGTGCCTCTGACAACCGGCTACTATGCTCAACCGGGGTGCCCGGTCCGGTTTGGGCTATCGAGGGGGGACAGGACTTCCCCCTTCAACTTTTCAGACGAACTACTGCCTCGACGAGTGACGACGCTGTCTCGACATCTTCGAACCGTGTGAGATGCGCCTCACAGTCACAGTCCGACGACCCGAATCCAGACAGCGCAGCAGTACCGAGTGAATCGGCGACAGCACACTCCACGTCGGTGCCGACGACACAGACTGCGTGGTCGAGTTCGACTGCTGGATACCCGCCGAGGTAATCGACGTGCCAGTGACGGGCATCGTGTTCTCCGGCCGCGACGCGCCGATGCCTGAGTACTCGACGAAGCCCGCCGCTCCCGAAGGCACTCCCCACGTAGACGTACCCACCAGCTTCGAGGTCGAACGTTCCGAGGGCACCGACTTCGGCCGTGATTTCGGGGACACGATAGACGAGTGCGTAGGTCCCACGTGGCGACTGCGTGCCGAGTTTCAGTGGGTCGTCTTCGGTACCGAGCACGTCGGGAGAAATCGAGTGAACAGTCACGACTCTCGGTTCGGGAGAAGCCTACGAAAGTCCGGCGGGCTTCGGTTCGGCGTGGCTCGCGAGTGTGTCGAAGACGTCGAGCGCGTCGGCGCGCATCGGGTATCGACTGTGCACGTCGTCCGGGTCGCGGCCGCGCCCACTGGCGACGCCGACCGCACGGGCAATCGTCTCGTAGTTGTCGCGGACGAGACTGCCGACGAGTCCGGGCATCCCTGCTCGCTCGGCGAGTTCCTCCGCTGCGGCGCGGCCAGCATACACGCGATTCTCAGCGCGGTCTGCGAGAACCATGGCGAAGGGTACCTCGTCGAACTGGGCTTCCAAGAACGCCTGTGCGGCGTCGTCGTACCACGAAATCGCCTCCACGTCGTCGAGTTTTTTCAACGCAATCGCAGCGAGAGAGCAGTATGGGCACTCACCGTCGTAGATGAGGACGGCGTCTACGTCCATATCGTTTCGTCGGCACGCGACGAACAAAAACTGCGCGGCGACCAAAACTTCGCGGCGGAGAAAACTACGTGACGACCCCAACGGCGGAGTGGAAGCGCCGACAGCGTTAGGAGGACGACGTTCGCAGTGGGCGTGTGGACGACATCATCGAATGGCTTCGAGACCGGCCATACTACGAGGGCCAGATTCGGTCTCACCGCCGGTTCGACGCGCGTGACCCCGCGTTCGCCGATATCGACCTCGAACCTCGACTCGCGTCGGCCCTCGAAGCCCGTGGAATCGACCGCCTCTATCGACATCAAACCGAGGCGGTCGACGCGGTTCGCGACGGGAAGAACGTCGTCCTCGCGACGCGCACCGCGAGTGGAAAGAGCCTCGCGTACACCGTTCCGGCGTTCGAACGAGCGATGGACCACGGTGGGCGAACCCTCTATCTCGGCCCGCAGAACGCCCTCGTGGCAGACCAACTCGACACGCTCTCGGAGCTCGCACACGGTCTGGGATTCGGCAGTCGCGTCTCGGTCGACCAGTACACCGGGCGACTCTCGAAGACGGAAAAACGCGACGTGAGAAAACGAATGCCGACGGTCCTGCTGTCGAACCCCGATATGGTTCACTACGCCCTCTTACCGCACGCACACCGCCTGTGGGAGTGGTTCTTCTCGTCGCTGGAGACGGTCGTCATCGACGAAGTACACGGCTATCGCGGGGTGTTCGGCAGTCACGTCGCCTTGCTCCTTCGCCGACTCAAACGCGTCTGCGAGCGATTCGGGTCCGACCCACAGTTCATCTGCTGTTCGGCGACCATCGGAAACCCCATCGAACACGCCGCCCGAATCACAGGCGAACGGGAGGACTCGTTCGCCCTCGTGGACGAAGATACGAGTGGGACAGGCGAGACACACTGGCTCCTGTGGAACCCGCCGGAGTACGAGAACCCCGACGCAGGCGGGTCGGGTCGGCGACGGTCGGCACACGTCGAGACGAAGAATCTCTTCGTCGACCTCGTCGCACGCGGCCACCAGACTCTCGCATTCACCCGTGCTCGACAGGCCGCAGAACGGTACGCGTCCGAGAGTGCGAGCGACCTGCGAAACCGCGGTGAACACGGACTCGCCGGTGAGATTGCGGCGTATCAGGCGGCCCTCACGCACGACCGACGCCGAGAGATAGAGTCGGGGCTCCACGATGGCGACATCAGCGGCGTCTGGAGCACCAACGCCCTCGAACTCGGTGTCGACGTTGGCGGCCTCGACGTGGTTCTCATCGACGGCTACCCGGGCACTCGAATGTCAGCGTGGCAGCAAGCAGGGCGGGCGGGTCGGGGAGACAGACCAGCGCTGGTCGTCCTCGTCGGTGGTGAAGACCAACTCGACCAGTACCTGCTGAAACACCCCGAGGAGTTCTTCGACGGCGACCCAGAGCGGGCAGTCTCCGACCCGGAAAACGACCACCTCTTGCCGAGTCACGTCGCCTGTGCGGCCGCAGAGAACTGGCTCTCGACGGCGGACGACGCGTACTTCGGTGAGTCGTTCCCGAACGTCGTCTCGTCGCTGGAAGACGATGGAACGCTTGCCCGACGGAACACCGAGCACGGAGTTCGCTGGACTCACGACGGCGACGGGAGTCCCCAGCACGCGATGAGTCTCCGAACGATTACAGACAGAGAGATACGGTTGATGGACTCACGTAACGACGAGATAATCGCAAAACTCGCCTTCGACGACGCACTTCGTGACGCCCATCCCGGCGCAATCTACCACCATCAGGGCCAGACCTACGAAGTCGCAGACCTGGATTTAGACCGCGACGTGGCACGCCTGCAACCCACGTGGGCAGACTACTACACGCGCGTGCTCCACGACAAACACATCACCGTCGAACGCGACATTCTCTCGAAACCGTTGTCAGCACGGTCAGACGTGGAGGTTCGGTTCGCAGAGATTACGATGCGAAAGCAGATTACCGGATTCGAGCGACGCGACCCAAAGCGCGGGACGACGCTCGGCCAACAACTGCTCGACGTGCCGGAGACGACGTTGCGGACGAAAGCGCTCTACTTCACCGTGCCCGGTGACGTGGAGTCGGAGATGCGTGAGATGGGTGGCGACTACGGGTTCAACGGCGGCATTCACGCTGCCGAGCACGGGATGATTTCGCTCTTCCCGCTGACCCTCCTGTGTGACCGTGGCGACATCGGTGGCCTCTCGACACCGTACCACACACACACCGAGCAATCGACCATCTTCATCTACGATGGCCACCCCGGTGGTGTCGGGCTGACCCGCGCTGGCTACGACATCGTCGAGCGATTGATGCGGCAGACTGCGGCACTCATCGACGACTGCGACTGCGAAGACGGCTGTCCGTCGTGTGTGCAGTCGCCGCAGTGCGGAAACGCCAACGACCCACTCGCCAAAGAGACGGCAGTGGCGTTGTTGGAGTCGTTGACGGGGATGGGTTCGGAATCGTAACTGACGACTGCTTACTGACGCAACGACAACACCGTGCCGCCGTGGCACGTGTACCGGCCTCCGAAGACACCAGTTCCACTGACCTCCGCGACGACTCTGACCGCACACTCCGTCGGAGGCGTGTCGTCGGGGCTGAACCAGAGGTCGAGGTTGACGTTGTCGCGGCCAGCGTCACCGAGGTTAGCGAGTTCGACGATTGGCGTGCCGTCGGCCATCCGAGAGAACGTCGCCGATGGGCCGAAGACGTCGCCGTCGAGTCCGAGTGCGATTGGTCTCGGACGCTCGGAGTCGTCTGAGAGGGCAGTGACAGAGACGGACATCGATTCGACGCGTGTTTGCTTCCGGTGCCACAGCGTGAGTTGGAGCGGCGTCTGGCCGGTGGCGACGCCCCCGTGCGTTCGGAAGGTTGCGGTTGCGATGGGGTCGTTCTGCGGGCCGAAGTGGAGATGTGTCTCGAAATCGTCCGACTCGACGACCGGTGTGATGACGGTCGGAGAGAGCTGTCCGAGACAGCCCGTGACCGAGACGAGGCCGCCGAGTGCGAGACTGTGGAGGAAATTCCGTCGATTCATCACGACCTGATAGTCATCTGAAGAGAAATACATGTGTGAGACACAAATGAGCGTGTGTGAAACGGTGTCGCACAGCGATTGCTGCGAAGATATCGACTGTCTGAACCGTCCTGTCGCGGACCAACAGGTATTTTTGGCTCGCCTAAATCCATACAGACGATGGAACCGGACATCTGCGTCGTCGTACCCACCATCCGCGAATACGAGTGTATGCGGTCGTACTTCGACAACGCCCGCGCACACGGATTCGACCTCGACCGGCTGTTCGTCCTCCTCGTGACGGAGGACTTCTGCGACACCGAGGGGATGGCGGCGATGCTCGACGACGAAGGCGTCGCTGGCGCAGTTTTCGACGAGTCGGCACGCGAAGAGTGGTACGCAACAGAAGGAATCGAGGAGTTCTCTCATCTCGTCCCGGCGGCGAGTCACGCCCAGACGAGTTTTGGCTTGCTGTACATGTGGGCCCATCCCGAGTACGACTACGGCGTCTTCATCGACGACGACACCCTCCCGCACGACGAGTGGGACTTCTTCGGCCGACACATGGAGAATCTCCACCGGACCGACGAAGTGGAATCTGTGTCGAGCGACGAGCAGTGGGTGAACGTCCTCTATCAGAACGCCGACGAACACGGGCTGTACCCCCGCGGCTACCCCTACTCGGCGATGCACGAGACGGTCGAAACCGGCACTCACGAACTCCGTGACGTGGTCGCGTCGCAGGGCCTCTGGACGAACGTCCCCGACCTCGACGCAGTCCGCATTCTGATGGACGGTGATTTGGAGGGACAGGCACAGACGCGAACCGACTTCGACGATTTCGACGGCGACTTCGTCGCCGAACCCGGCCAGTATCTCACCGTCTGCTCGATGAATCTCGCGTTCAAACGCGAAGTCATCCCCGCGTTCTACCAGTTGCCGATGGACGACAACGAGTGGGACGTCGGCCGATTCGACGACATCTGGTCGGGCGTCTTCCTCAAACGCGCCGCCGACGTACTCGGCAAGGATATCCTGACTGGCTATCCCCTCTGTGAGCACAACAAAGCCGCACGACCCACGTTCGACGACCTGAACAACGAGGTTCCGGGCCTCGAACTGAACGAACATCTCTGGGAAGTCGTGGACGACGTCGGCGACGATGCAGATTCGTACGCAGACGCATTCGAAGCGATGGCAGACACACTCGCCGATGGCGACTGGTCTGACTATCGAAACGGCGAGTTCTTCAACTACGTGGGCGAGCATATGCAGTCGTGGCTGGACTGCCTGGACCAACTGGCGGCCCCCCGTGTGGCGGTCCCTGCTGACGACTGAGACGCTCTCTGTCCGCTTTCTCGAGGGTCGGAACCAATCGGTAGATATAAATGTTTTAGGGCGGCCTAAATCTATATATGGAAGACCACGACCGGGAGCCTCGCGGCCACGGTCGTCGCCGGTTCATCGCGACGGCGACGGCACTCGGCCTCGGCTCTCTCGCCGGTTGTACCGGGCTCGGTGGCGTCGAAACGGAGACCGAAACCGACACCGCGGATGGTGGCGATTCGGTCGGTCAAATCGGGTCTGGACGATCGCCATTTGGCGACCGTGAGTTGTCCGGCGGCGTCTCGATTACGGAGATGCCGGACCTCTCTGGGGAACTCACACTCTACTCCGGACGCGGTGAAGCCCTCGTCGGCGAACTCATCTCTTTCTTCGAAGAGTACTACGACGACTTCACCGTCCGCCCACGATACAACTCGGCGGCCGAACTCGTCAACCAGATACTCACCGAAGGCGAAAACAGCCCCGCAGACGTGTTCTTCTCCGTCAACGCCGGGGCGCTCGGCGCGCTGAAAGACGAAGGCCGGACGCAGACGCTCCCGACCGACGTGTTAGACCTCGTACGCGACGAATTCCACGACCCCGACGGCCAGTGGACCGGAACGTCAGGTCGCGCGCGAACCATCCCGTTCAACACCGACCAGTTCGCCGACTCCGACATCCCAACCGACATCATGGCGTTCCCCGAGACCGAAGCGTTCCGTGACAACATAGGGTGGGCACCCACCTACTCGTCGTTCCAGGCGTTCATCACCGCGATGCGCGTCCTCGAAGGCGAGGAGGCCACGAGAGAGTGGCTTCAAGGCATGCAGGACCTCGGTGTCAGCGAGTACAACGACGAATTCCTCGTCGCACAGGCCGTCGCGGACGGCGAAATCGGTGCAGGATTCGCGAACCACTACTACATCCAGCGCATCCTCGCCGGACGGCCAAACGCCCCGCTCGCGACCGCGTTCACCTCGGGCGACGCTGGCTCTATCTTCAACGTCGCTGGCGCGCTCGTCCTCGACACGGCGAACGATTCGGAGCTCGGTGCAAACTTCGTTCGTCACCTGCTCTCTGCGGAGGCACAGGACTACTTCGCGCGGACGACGTTCGAATACCCGCTCGTCTCTGGCGTCGACCCAATCGGGGAACTCCCGCCTATCGACGACCTCAACCCACCAGAAGGGCTGGACCTGACGCAACTGTCCGACCTCGAAGGAACCGTGCGACTCTTGCGTGAGGTGGGCGTGCTTTAGGGTGAATCACTGATGGCCACAGAACAGCAGACGAAGACTGGCGATGGCGAGGAGCAGTCACCACTCGGACTGACCGTCGCGAGCGCCGCTGTCGCCGCCGCCGTCATCGTCCCGCTGTTGTGGCTCGTCAAGTCGGCACTCGAAGTCGGATTCGCAGAAGCAGTCGCACTCGTCACCCGACCGACGACGGTCGAGGTGCTGTTGAACAGTACGGTCCTCGTCGTTCTCGTCACCGCCGCGTGTATCGCTCTCGGCGTGCCGCTGGCGTACATCACGGTTCGGACCGACCTCCCGTTCAAGCGCTTTTGGACCATCGTCATCGCGCTCCCACTCGTCATTCCGAGCTACATCGGTGCCTTCGCGTTCGTCTCGGCGTTCGGGCCGCGCGGCATCTTTCAGCGCCTGCTTGCGCCGCTCGGTGTCGACTCACTTCCGGAAATTTACGGCCTTCCCGGAGCGGTTTTGGTGTTGACGCTCTACACGTACCCATACGTGTTCATCACCACACGTGCCGCGCTGAAGTCGATGGATACCACGCTCATCGACGCCGCGCGGACACTGAACCACACCCGCTGGGAGGCGTTCAAGCGGGTGACCGTCCCGCAGATTCGCCCGGCAATCGCGGCGGGGAGTCTGCTCGCTGCGCTCTACGCGCTCTCTGACTTCGGGACGCCCGCCATCATGAAGTTCGACGCGTTCACTCGCGTCATCTACGTCGAGTTCGGATCGTTCGGTCGCGACACTGCGACGTTGTTGTCGCTCCAGCTCGTCGCCGTGACCCTCCTCATTCTCACGCTCGAATCGCAGATTCGGGGTGACGAACGAACCACGACCGGTGGTCGGTCGGGGAGCGTGATGGAACTCGGCCGCTGGAAATACCCCGCAATTGGATTCGCTGCCCTCGTCGCCACCGTCGCGCTCGTCGTTCCGCTGGGCATCCTGCTCACGTGGTTCGCACAGGGCGTCGCGGAGACGAGTCAGTCGCTCTCGTTCCAGCCAGAGTACGCGCTCAACTCCGTGCTCGTCGCGGCGGCCACTGCCGGCGCGGCAACCGTCGCCGGACTCCCTGTGGCCTATCTCGCTGCACGCCACCCCTCGCGAGTGAGTTCCGTGTTCGAGCGAGCGACGTACGTCGGCTATGCGGTTCCGGGCGTCGTCCTCGGACTCGCGCTCGTCTTCTTCGGCAGTTCCTACGCGACACCCATCTACCAGACGCTCTATCTCCTCGTCTTCGCCTACGTTATCCGCTTCCTCCCGCAGGCAGTCGGGTCGCTCCGTGCGTCGTTCCTCCGCGTCGACCCTGCGTTACCGGAGGCGGCACGAACGCTCGGGGAGACACCATCCGGAGCGTTCCGGCACGTGACGCTTCCACTCGTCGCACCCGGGCTTCTCGGCGGTGCTGCGCTCGTCTTCCTGACCACGATGAAGGAACTGCCGGCGACGCTGCTGCTGCGCCCGTCTGGGTTCAAAACGCTCGTAACGCACATCTGGACGGCTTACGCGGCAGGATACTTCGGGCAGGCCGCGGTGCCTGCGCTCATCCTGCTGTTCGTCTCCGGGCTGTCGATGCTCGTCATCATCACCCAAGAGGGATACGATGTCAAATAGTACACTTTCCACCACTGAACGCTCGCCCAATCACACGAACTCTCGGTCCGAGACTGACTCCGTCCTCGAACTCGACGGCGTCTCGAAAGCCTACGGGACAGAGACGGTCATCGACGACCTCTCGTTGCGCGTCGAAGACGGTGAAATTCTCACACTGCTCGGCCCCTCTGGGTGTGGAAAGACGACGACGCTCCGTCTCATCGCCGGCCTCGACCACCCTGACGGCGGCGAGGTCCGACTGAACGGGAACGTCGTCTCGGGCAACGGTTCGTTCGTCGCCCCCGAAGAACGCGGCGTCGGCGTCGTCTTCCAGGAGTTCGCGCTGTTCCCACATCTCACCGCCGCAGAGAACATCGCCTTCGGCCTGAAGGACCTCGACAAAGCCGAACGCGACGCGCGCGTGAAGGAACTACTCGACCTCGTCGGCCTCGAGACCCAGGGCAAAAGCTATCCGGACGAGCTCTCAGGTGGCCAACAACAACGAGTCGCCCTCGCCCGGTCACTCGCACCTGAACCGTCGATTCTGCTCCTCGACGAACCGTTCTCGAACCTCGACGTGGACCTTCGCGTCCAGATGCGCGAAGAGGTCCGCCGAATCCTCAAAGAAGCGGGTGTGACCGCCGTCTCGGTCACCCACGACCAGGAAGAAGCGATGTCCATCTCGGACCGCGTCGCCGTCATGAACGATGGTGACCTCGAACAGATTGGGGAACCCGAACAGGTGTTCCAGCACCCAGAATCACGGTTCGTCGCCGGCTTCCTCGGCTACGCTGGATTCCTTCCCGGCCGCATCTCGGGAGAGGTCGTCGAGACCGAACTCGGACCGGTATCCCGCGAACAGATTCACGGACTCGCGCCCGAGTACGACGAGACCGACATCGACATCCTCGTCCGCCCCGACGACGTGTCCGCCCACGCCTGTCAGGACGGGACCAGTGGACACGGAAACGTCATCGGCAAGCGGTATCTCGGCCCGACCATCCTCTACGAAGTCGAACTCTACGGCGGCGACACCCTGTTGTGTATGCACAACCACGACGAGACGGTACCGACCGACGGATGCGTCGAGGTGACTCTCGACGCTGGGCACGAACTCGCGTGGTTCCCGCGCGAACAGCGCCCTGAAACCGGACTCTACTCGGACTGATAATGGGGCGGCGCGGCTCTCGACTCTCCGACATCGACCTCGATTTCGACTTCTCGTTCAGTTTCGACCTCGCCAGCTCGCTCGACTTCGACCGGCAGCGAACGCGACGACGCGCAGTTGCGCTCGTCGTCTCACTGCTCGTCGGCCTCGTCGTGACGTGGGTCGCAGTCGACCTCTTTCCGTACCACTCCGTCAACGACGACGAAGGCGTGTATCTCACACAGGCCGCGATGCTTCTGGAGGGCAAACTGTTTCTGTATCCCGGTGCGCTCTCAGAGGCCGTCAGACCGTGGTTCTTCGTCGTCGAAGAGACGGCCAGTGCGCCCGGCGACGTCCAGATGTACTCGAAGTACGCACCCGTCGTCCCGGCGCTGTTCGCACTCGGCCTCGCAGTGGGGCTTCCAAATCTCGTCTTGGGTGCTGTCGCCGCTGCGAACGCAGGGCTCGTTTACACGCTCACTGCAGACGTGTTCGACCGGCAGACTGGCGCGATTGCGGCGGGGCTTCTCGGTCTGTCGCCGCTGTTCGTCTTCACGTCTGGGGCCTTTCTCGCGTACGCTCCCGCGACGATGTTCAACCTCGCGTTCGCCGTCTGTTACGTTCGGGCAGCACGACGTGATTCGTCGGGGTACGCCGTCGTCGCTGGCGCGTTCGTCGGTATCGCGTTCTTCGCCCGCCCCTACACGGCCGTGTTGTTCGCCCTTCCCTTCATCGGCCATTCGCTGTGGGCACTCACGAACGCGTGGCGTGCCGGGACCGGATGGCCCGTCTTCCGTCGGTACGTCGCGATTGCGCTCCCCGGACTCGCGTTCGTCGGCCTGACGCTCGCGTACAACGCCGTCGTCACCGGCGACCCGCTCACGTTCCCGTACATCGCCTTCGCCCCGGAGGACGGCATCGGATTCGGGCGACGGGAGATACTCGGCTACGGCATCGTCTTCACACCGGCGATTGGGGTGGCGACGACACTCGACGCACTCAGATTGCTCCTGACGCGATGGGGGCCGATGGGGTGGGCTGGCACCGTCGCCGCCGCGGTTGGCCTCGGACTCACAGGTCTGCGATGGGTGCGCTTCAAGACCGGTCGGGGTCTCCGCGGACGCGACAGACGTCGATACCACGGCCTCGGCGCCCGTGGGCGAGCGTCCGCAGAACTCTCCGACGACGCGCTGGCGGCCATCTTCGTCGGCCTCTTCGTCTCCGTATTCGCCGGCAACGCCTTCTTCTGGGGGACGCACAACGGCCTCCGAAACGGCCTCATCAACCTCCTCGGCCCGTTCTACCACTTCGACGCACTCGTCCCACTCGTCATCTTCGGGGCGGCCGGAATCGTCGGCGTTACCCGGTTACTGCGACGTTTCGCTCACGGCCGGTTCTCCGCCTCGGAGGCCCGTGGCGTCGTCTTTTCGGTCTTGCTCGTCTCCGCGCTCGTTGCCGGCGGTATCACCCTCGACGCTGCCGCCGATCCCTACGACGAAAACCACCTCCGAACTGAGAACTTGGCGGCGACGTACGAACCGCTCATCGACGCAGGGTTCGAAGACCCACCGCTCACACTGTCGATTCCGGGTGCCAGCGGTGACTCCTCGAAGGCGCTCGTCTTCCACCCAGACCCCTACGGCGACTGGTCGGCCCACCCGTTCCAGACCATGCGAAACGACCCCGGATTCGACGGGCCAGTCGTCTACGCCATCGACGACGGAGCAGAACAGGACTTCACCGTCCTCGACGCGACGAATCGGACCCCGTATCGGTTTACCTATCAAGGTCGGTGGACCGGCGCAGTCGACCCAGTCGAACCGGAACTGACCCGTCTCGACGTGTTGTCCGGCGACCGGGTCGATGCGACGACGACGCTCGGTCGGCCAGCGGGGAGTAACACGGTCTCTGTCCGCGTCGAAACCGAGTCTGGATACGCCCGCTACGACGCGCCAATCGAGGACGAACTCGTAATCGACTGGTCGATTTCGGCAGACGGGGTTTCAGTGACGAACCTGCCGCAGGCCGCAGGGCCCGAGCACCTGTCGGTTCCGTCGGGTGCAAGTGAGGTCGACCTCATCGTCACCTACGTCGGCGACTATGGCGAGACAGTAACCTACCGGCAGACCGTCGCTGTCGAGCGCTCCGGCGACGAGGTTCGCGTTATCTGGCCGCCAGAGACTCGCGTGTGCCGACTGACGACCGACTGCGGAACCGAAGGCGAGTGGGTCGGTCCCGACGGCGACTATCTGCCGGGAGTGGCGGTGGAAACAGATGCAACCACCGCTTGAGCCCTCGTAAACCCTGATTTTGGCGTGTTCCTAACTAGTCAGGTATCGCCGATATACAGTGAGATAGCGTCCATCAGGTCGTAATGACGTACAATCCCGACCGACGGACGGTCCTCAAGACAGTTGGAAGCGCAGGTCTGTTCCTCGCAGCAGGCGGTATCGGTGTGGCGAGCGCGAAACCGCCACGCGATGGACCGACTATCGTCGATATCGCGTCAGGTGACGACCGGTTCGATATTCTCGTCGCTGCAGTCGTCGCCGCCGGACTCGACGGCGCATTGAGCGGCAACCGACAGCTAACAGTGTTCGCGCCGACTGACGATGCGTTCGTGGCCCTCTTCAGCGAACTGGCCGGGGCACACCTGAGCGAACACGATATCCTCGACGCTATTGAGAGCGGAAACCTGCCCGCTGGCTTGACCCTCGATGACGTGACGAACATCCTCCTCTACCACGTCGTCCCCGGTCGGCGCAAGGCGAAGTCCGTCCTGCCGGTGCCGAAACTGCCAACGCTGAACGGCGCGAAAATCGCCGTTGACGGGGGCGAACTGAACGATGGGCAAGCGACTATCGTCATCACGGACATCATGGCGTCGAACGGCGTCATCCACGCCATCAACGGCGTGTTGCTGCCGTAGTCGCACCCGAACCTCCACATCCCTGCTTTTTGGTCAGTCGAACGCGAGAAGCATCGCGACTCGTCGGCCTCGTCGTCGCCATCGTCGTCGCCGAGTTGCTGTTTCTCGTTGTGCCGTCGAGTCCGGTTTCCACGATTCCGGTGCTGGTCAGGATTCAGTCGGAGCGAGACGAGTGACCGATGAAACGTGGGACCGCCTTACTGGCTGACCACATCGGAGACCACACCAACACACCCGACCAGCACGAACCCGAGTGAGGTCAGTCTGACCACTGCTTCGAAGTCACTCTGGGCACGGAGCGACTGCTGGGCGGCCATCGCCGTACCACTGGGTAGGTGTCCACTGGTAGAAACCCACCCAATCACCCCCAGAATGAGGAGCACCCACGCGACGGTCTTCCTCGTCTTTGGCTGAACCATGTCGGCAGGTCACGAGACGTGATGATACGTGTTTTGGCGGAGGTGTAGCCGGTCTGAAAAGACGGTCTTCGACACGGGAGGAATGAGAGACGGCCGTACTTTTATATGCCAGAGCGGGGCCACGACCACCTACGATGTAGCAGCGAGAGACGGCAAAATGAGAGACCGGTGATTTGGAGCGGTGGAGGAGCGAGTGCCTACGGTTCGCGTCGCCAGACGATGGCCTGTCCGTTGTCGAGTTCGACCTCGGTCGATTCCGCGACACCGGGCGCGACGAGCGCCGGTTCCCACCCGTCGGTGGGGATGTCGGGTGCGTTCTCGTCTTCGGCGGCGTCCGCGGCGAGATAGTCGGGCGAGATTCCGACCGGGACGCCCTCCATGTTTGCGGCGAACAGCAACTGCTCTGTTCCGTCTGGAGAGGTACGGAACCCGTAGTAGAGGACCGTCCCGTCGGTCGGATGTCGATAGGTGAAGTAGTCGTCGTCCGCGTCGAGGTCAGCGAGCAACCACGGTCGGTCGTGACGGAACTCCCGAGTCTGCAGTCTGTACGCAGACCGTTCGTCGTCCTGTGCGTCGTGCCAGTGACTCAGGTTGGCGAACTCGTGGACGTCGCGCATCCACGCGTAGCCGTAGGCTTCGAGGTCCGCAGCAGACAGGTCGTCACCGAGCGGTTGCTCCATCGCAGAGAGCATCTCCGCCATCACGTCGAGGTCGTAGTCGGTCGCGCCGACTGTCGACGAGAGCGCGTTCATGAACGTCAGCAGTTCTTCTCGCGAGTCGAATCCGAGCTCCTTCACGCGATCGAAGAACCGGTCATCTTCGAAGTCCTCGTCGCGCACCTGCCAGTAGAGGAACTTCGACTCGTCGGAGACCACTTTGACGTTCCACGTCGGGTCGGTGTCCCGAATGAAGCCCCACGGCGCACGCATGTTGGCGTGGACGAAGTCCATCGGAACACCCGGCAAGAAGCAGTGGAACAGCATCGACGACGCGGCGTTGTCGTAGGCTTCGTCCAGCGTCTCCGGGTAGTCGTCGCCGAGGTAGGGGTTCACCGGTGACTGATTGAACTCCACCGTCGGGTCGATTTGCGTTCCTCGGCGGACGGTGTCGTGGTTGGCGACGCCCGTCAACCAGTTGCCACCGAACTCGCCGACTTCGCGGGCGCGCCACCACTTCGTCGCCCAGAACGTGAGGAGCGCTGGCGTGTTGTGCGCGAAGGTGATAGGCGACCACTGGAACGAGTGCGGGTGCTGTTCGATGAGCGCCCGGTACGACGACGCGAGTTCCCAGTCTTCGCGCGGCCACGGGCGACCGTCTTCGTAAATCATCCACGGTCGGTACTCCGTGCCGGCGACTTCCTGCGTCACGCGGTCCATCTCAGCGAGGAAGTCGTCGTCGTGGTACATCTCTCCGGATTCCTCGTCGTACGACGTGAAGTCCTGTGCACCGTCGACGCGGATGCCGTCGGCACCGAAGTCCATCTTGCGGCGCTGCATTTCGAGGAAGATAGCGCGTGCAGTCGGTTCGGTGTAATCGAGGTGTTTGCCGTACATCCCCGGGCCGAGGATGTAGCGGTCGTTGAGGAGTTCAGCGCCGCGATCGTCGGCGTGGCCGAGTGCCACGTCGAAGACGACTTTGATGGGTCGCGGCAGGTCGTGGCAGGCGGCGATGAAGTCCACGAGTTCGTCGGGGCGGCCGGTTTCGAGGATGGCCGGGTTCGGCGCGGAGAAGGCGCTCACGACGATGTCGTAACCCCAGTTAATCATCTCCGGGCGAGCGACTTCGACGGTTACGCTGTCTCCGGCCTCGAATTCGACCGACCAGAAGTCGTGTTCCTCCTCGTTCTCGGTCAGCGGTTCGACGGGCATCACCTGAATGCCGTCGTAGCCAGCGAAGGCGCGTTCCCACGGTTCGAGCGGTTCGTCGACCCGCTGTTTCGCCGCGATGTCTTCGTAGCGTTCGGCGAGTCCAGCGAGTGACCCGCGTTCTGTCGCAGTGCCGGGATGAATCTCCAGCATACTCGTCGCGGGGTCGATTCGCGGCAGGCCATCGTCGTCGGTCGTCGAGACTCGCTCCTCGTCGGTTCCGAGTGCTTCGAAGTACTCGCGGTCGGCGCGCGTCTCGTCGAGGACGCCAACGTCGTACACTTCTGCAGGCGCGAACGCGCCGAACGGGACCGAGTACGAGACAGGGTCCTGAATCGTGTGTTCGTCGCCGTCGTCGTCCTCGTAGACGAGTTGGTAGAGCGACCCGAGCGTGTCTCGCGTACCCGCGCGGACGCCCTCGACAACCGCCCAGTGATACTCACCGACGCGTTTCGTCGGGATTCGGTCGCGCTGGAACGTGACCTCACGGTGGTCGGTTTCGGCAGGGTCGGTGTCAGCGAGCGGCGTCAGCAGTTCGAGTTCGACAGCGTCTGCAGGAATCTCGTCGTCGACGAGTTCGGGTGTCCAGAAGCCAAATTCGACGGCATCGCCCTCCGGGGAGACGTGTGCGCCGAGTCGTTCTGACAGTTCTTTCGCGGCCTCGAAGGTGTCGCCGTGGTTCGAAACGACCGTCTCGTGCCACGAGACGAGGTCGTCGGTGCGGTCGGTCAGGAGTGTCGGGGTGCCATATTTCGTGCTCATCGTGGGGTGGAGTCGAACGGAAGGGAGCGGGTAGTCGAGTGGTGCTTACGCGAGTGGGCAGATGACCACGTCGTCGACGCGGATGCCGCCCTCGGCAGCGACTGAGTCGCCGGAGATGACGTTCGTCGAATCGACGGCGAGGTCACCAACGTCGACCGTGACAGGGTCGTCACCGAAGTTCAGCGCGCAGAGATACGACCCGTCTTCGTGTTCACGGACGAACGCGACGACGCGGTCGGAGTCTGCCTCGTAGTCGATTCGGCGGAACTGGCTCCCGCCGTTTCGGAGTGCCGGTGTCTCGTTTCGAACCTCGATGAGGCGCTCGTAGTGGTCGCGAATGTCGTCGCGAGCGTGTTTCCAGGCGAGCGCGTCGCGGCGTCCACGCTGGCCAATCTCTTGACCGCCGTAGACCATCGGCACACCGGGGAGCGTAAAGAGCGCACCTGCGGCGGCCATCGCCTCGGATTCGCCGCACTCGACGATGTAGCGCGTCTCGTCGTGATTTTCGAGATAGAGCATGAACGCCGCGTGGTCGGGAAATCCGACTTCAGTCCGTTGTTCGATGGCGTCGAGGATGCGCGCTGCGGGTTCGTCACCCCGGCCGACCTGCCGGAGCGTGAAGTACAGCGTCGTATCGAAGTGCATGTCGAACATGCCATCGTGGAAGTCGGCGATGTACGGGATGGTCTCGTCCAACAGAAGGAACTCTGAGTCCTTCGATTTGACGCGGTCGTGGACCTCCTGCCAGAACGTGTCGGGGACGGCCCACGCCATGTCACAGCGGAATCCGTCGACGACGTCCGCCCACATGTCGACCGCATCGAGGAGGTAGCGTCGAACGTCGAGATTTCGGTGGTCGAAGTTCGCGATGAACTCCCAGTCGAAGTAGGTTCCCGGTTCGCCGTTGTCTTGCCATTCGTACCAGTCGTAGTACTCCGAGTCGGGATTCTTGTAGGCGTCTTTGAAGAACGGGTGTTCGCGCGCGGAGTGGTTGAGAACGAGGTCGAAGAGGACTCTCATGCCGTGGTCGTGGGCGGCCTCGACGAACTGCTCGTAGTCGTCTCGGGTGCCGAGGTCCTCCGCGATATCGTAGAAGTCAACGATGTTGTAGCCGTGCGGCGCGTGGTCGTTCTGCAGGACGGGCGTCAGCCACAGACAGTCGACGCCGAGCGATTCGAGGTAGTCCAGTCGTTTTTCGAGCGCTTCGAACGTGGTCTCTGCGTCGTCGTCGTCAGAGGCGTAGCCACGAACGTAAATCTCGTAGAGCGTCACCTCCTGGGCCCACGCCGGCGGGTCGTTCGGGCGCGAGACGGAGACTGCCGACCCGGAGCCGTCTGTGTGGCCGGTCACGTCGGTTTCGGGTTCTGCGAGCCCACCGTCGGTGATGGCATTGCGCTCGACGACGACGGAGTCGGGAACACTGTACGTCTCGTCGATAGCAACGGCGTGGACACGGAGGCGGTCACCGATAGCCGAAAGCGGGACGCGAAGTTCCCAGCCCTCGGTTTCGACGGCCGACTCGTCGACGTCGTCACGGTCGTCAACGAGGAACTCGACGACCAGGTCGTCGCGGTCGGTCTCACTGTTCGGGTTGGGGTGTGGGTCTGCACGAACGACGACAGTGTCGGCTTCGACGGTGGCGTCGAGACGAATGCGCGGGCGACCACCCTCGCCGCGCTGGGCCTCACCTGCGCCACTTCCCGACCCGGATGCGCCGCCGCTGAACTGCATCGGACGAGCAGAACCGCTCTGTCCGCTGTAGCCGCTCATTCCGCTCATGCCGCTAGACCCGCTTCGGACGGAGCCTGCCGGGAGGTACGCGCCGGGGAACACGCGGACCGTCAGCGTGTGAGTCCCGTCGGGTGCGTCGAGTTCGAGTACGTACCTTCCGGCGACGTCGGGGTCGAACTGGACGACAGATTGGTCGGTCGGGAGTTCGAGACTACTCGCGTCGGGAGCAGTGTGGACACGCCACGTGTAGGTGTCGTCGGGTTCGGGGTCGCGCGGCGCGAGTTGTACCGATTCACCGACAGCCATGAACTGCGGTGGGCCTGGATGATGCATATGTACACTGAACGTACCCCGTGACTTTGTATTTACTCCCGTGAGAATTCTTGTTTAGTCCGCAGACGGCTGCTACCTCGTCGTCATAAGCAACACGAAAGTTTACTAAGAATAGAGGTAAGATAGGTGATGAGCGGCCAATACTTATGGTCCGGGGCGAATGTCTACCTCTATGCGACTTCGGACCGCGTTAAACGAATTCAAGCGTGACCGGGGGGGACGCTTTCCAGAGGAGTGTCAGACCTCGGATGGCGCGTTTTCGGGGCATGGGGACCGACTCGTCTACGTCGGCCTCAATGGGTCTCTCCGCGATTACTCATCTTCGCTCTCCGGCCTCTATGGAATCGACCGCTCACGGTTCGGTATCGAGACGAACGGCGAGACGCACTGGTTCGACGAGTTCGAATCTGTCCGCCAACACTACTACCGGGAGACGAGTCTCGTCGAAACCGAGTACGACGCTGGCGAATACACTGTCCACCAGTACGACCTGACGCTCGGCCGCGCGCACGTCACACACGTCGAACTCCGTGGAGCGATTCCGACGGATGCGCACCTCACCGCGTTTCTCACCCTCGCTCCAGAAGGCAGAGAGACGCAGGTCGGCCGTCTCATCCACGAAGATGGTGGCCCGGACGGAACACAGGCCGTCGAGGTGTTCCACAGAGACGAACACGACTACGTCACCGCATCGACCGGTCTCGACGACGTTCGCGGACAGATTCCCGAGCGATTCGACGAGATGCTGTCGGACGACGTGTTCGACTTCCCCCGAGAAGCGGTGCTCCAGAGCTACGAAGATACACACCTGTCTGGCGACGTCGTCGTCAGCGCACCGCTCGACCAGCACGGCCGTGCCGCGCGGACGACACTCGTCACCCAGTTGTCCGACCACAGCGAAGTCGAGCGCTCGGACGCGCTCGCAGACCTCCAGCACTGTGCGAACCGACACGCCACGGCAGACGAACTTCGCGCTGCCGCGCGCGAGCGCGCAGAAGTGTTCGTCCCCGAGGGGACACCCCGCGAACGAATCGTTCGGGCAGACCTTCGCGCGCTCTCGCTTCTGACCGCACCCAGCGGTGCACGAATCGCCGGCCCCGAGTTCGACCCATTCTTCGCACACTCGGGCGGATACGGCTACACGTGGTTCAGAGATGACGCGGAGATTTCGCAGGCGCTCGCACACGCGGACGACGCCTTCGGACTCGACATCTCTGACCGTCTCGCGTCGAGTGCAGCGTTCTACTGCAACTCGCAGTTAGAAGACGGGACGTGGCCACACCGCGTGTGGGCCGTCGATGGCAGCATCGCACCCGGATGGGCACACGGCCGCGTCGAAGGCGCCGGCGACAACGAGTATCAGGCCGACCAGACGGCGAGCGTGCTGGCGTATCTCGCGAGTCACCTCACGGAGCGACGTGGCGAACTCGACGACGAACTCGTCGGCCGGATTCGGTCGACCATCGCCGCAGGTATCTCAGGGCTCGACAGCAGTCTCGAAGACGACGGGCTCCCCACGAACTGTCAGAACGCGTGGGAGAACATGGGTGGACGGTTCACCCACACCGCCGCAACGTTCCTGCAGGCCTACTCGACTGTTGCCGCCGCACCGCTCAACCCAGAGCTGTGTGAGCACGCCCGCGAGCAGGCGACTGCCGTCTACGACGGCCTCGACGAACTGTGGTCCGACGAGCGCGAAGTGTACGGACTTCGCCTCGACAAACACGGCGCTCTCGACGAACGCCTCGACTCTGCGACGTTCGCACTCGTCGACGCGATGGACGCCTACGCCGACATCGAGGAAGTCGACGACAAGACGGCGACCCGTCTCGTCAAACACATGGCGGCGACGCTGAAAGGACTCTACCGAAACCCCCGTGGCCCCGTTGCCGGGTTGGTGCGGTTCGAAGACGACTACTGGCGCGCCGGCGACCAGGACGGCGAGAAGGTCTGGTCCGTCTCCACTGCGTGGGGAGCGAACGCCGCCGCCAAGTTCGGCATCTTCTGTGACCGCATCGGAAAAGACGGCCGCCGGTTCATCGAGCGTGCGACGAATCTCTACGAACTGATTCAACCCGACGGACCGCTCACGACCGACGCTGGCTACCTCGCAGAACAGGTGTTCGACGACGGGACGTTCGACAGCGCCACACCGCTCGGCTGGCCCCACGCCATCCGCATGGAGACGACGGCTATCCTCGCGGAAATCGACGCGCTTCCGGCACCAAAGCCCGCACCGACCGGCCCCGAGAACCGGCCGCGGTGGACGACCGGCGAGAAGTACGGTATCGGAACCGTCGCAGACCACGGGACCGAAGACCCCTCGCGCCTCTGGTACACGCTGACCGAAGGCGCGCTCACCGAACTTCGCTTCCCGCGAGTCGACCTGATGAACCTCCGGACGCTCGACTTCCTCGTCGTCGACGCCGACCCGAAAGCCGAGTATACGGCGCGAACGCACAACGAGACGCGGCGTGACGACCACGCTGACACCGTCGAACGGCGGGCCGAGATCGCCGAGGAAGACGCCCTCATCTTCAGGCACGTCATCACCGAGACTGGCGACGGCCGAGGCCACGAGTGGAAACTCACCGTCGAGTACAGTATCGACCCCGAACACGACGCGATGCTCGCGGACGTCCAGTTCGAAGCGTTCGACGACAGCGAGTACGAACTGTACACCGTCGCCGACACGGCACTCGCAAACACCGGCACGAAAGACCGAGGAATTCGACTCGGCCAACTCGGGAGTTACCACCTCGTCGCCCGCGACGCCGGCGCGTTCGACGCTGGTGACGGCCGCGAAACCCTCCTCATCAACGAAGAGGGCCAGGAGTACAGCGTCGCAATCGCGCTGACGACTGCCGGCCGATTCGAGTGGGCAACCGTCGGTGTCGCCGGGTCGAAGTATCTCGCAGAGTTCTTCTCGAAGGGCGAACTCCCGGCCCCACAAGAACGCATCGACGACGAAAACGTCGTCCTCGTCGGGCGAATCGGAACCGGTGCCGACCTCTCTGAGACGCTGGCACTCGGCTTTGCGGAACACGCCGACACCGCCGCCGCACTCGGTGAAGCCGCCGGTGCACTCACCCGTGGCTACGAGACGGTCCGCACCGCCTACGCCGAGACGTGGGACAACTTCCTCGCCGACAAAGAACTGCCAGCGTCGGTTGCGTCCGACGCAGCCCTCGCTGCGCAGTACAAGACGTGTCTGATGAGTCTCCGAGCAGTCGAAGACAAGACGTTCCTCGGCGCAGGTATCGCGTCGCCCTCTGTCCCGTGGGGCGAAGTGGTTCCCGCAGAAGAGTCGAAGGGATACGGCTATAACTTCGTCTGGTCGCGTGACCTCTACCAGGTGTTCACCGTCTTCGAAGCAGTGGGTGACATCGAGACGTCTATCGACGCGCTGGAGTACATCTACACGAACCAGCAGGACGACCGAGGGTTCATCCCACAGAACACCTACCTGAACGGACGGACCCGCTGGGGTGGCGAACAGATGGACAACATCTCGTTCCCGCAGGTGATGGCCTACATGCTTCAGGAGAACGGTGTGAGCTTCGACGACGTTGCGTACGACTACGTCAACGTCCAGCGCTCTGCCAACTACGTGGCCCGGAACGGCCCGCCGACCGCACAGGAGCGATGGGAGGAAGAAGCAGGCTACTCGCCGTCGTCCATCGCGGCCGAAATCGCGGGGCTGGCCTGTGCAGCAGCTGTCGCACTCGACGAAGGCCACGACGAAGACGCACTGGTCTGGCTCGCACTCGCCGACGACTGGACCGCACGCGTCGACGACTGGACGGCGACGCGAACGGGGACTGACCGGCACAAACACACGCCGTACTACGTCCGCATCACCCGAGACGGTGACCCGGACGCCGGCCACCTTCGGACACTCGCGAACAACGGGCCGACGCTCGACGAGCGCGAGGTCATCGACGCCGGATTCCTCGAACTGACTCGGCTCGGTATCAAACCAGCCGACGACGACGTGATTCGGAACTCCCTGAAGGAAGTCGACGAGACGATTCGCGTCGATACACCACACGGCCCAGCGTTCTACCGATACAACGGCGACGGCTACGGTGAACGCGAGCGCAACGAAGAGGGTGCGCCGTGGTCGATCGACGCCAAAGGGAAGGGCCGACTCTGGCCCATCTTCACCGGCGAGCGCGGTGAGTACGAACTCGTCGCCGGTACGTCGGACGGCGAACTCGCCCCAGCGAATCTCCTACGGACGATGGCGTCGTTCGCCAACTCCGGTCGAATGCTGGCCGAACAGGTGTGGGACCGTGAACACTCGACGGACTACAACTGGGAGTTCGGCGAAGGGACCGGCAGTGCGACGCCGCTCGCGTGGTCGATGGCGCAGTTCGTCCGCCTCGCACACGGCGTCGATGCCGGCGAACCAGTCGAAACGCCCGCGTTCGTCCGTGACCGCTACGTCGAGCGTGACCGCCCATCGGGGCCGAGTCTCCGTGTGAGCACGCGCTTCAAAGGAGACAAACTCGTCGTCTCCGGGCAGACTGACGCGGCCGTCGTCGCGGTGAAGACACCCGGTGAGACGACGCTGGTCGAACCCACGAAGGAGACGTTCGAAGTCGAAGTCGCAATCGAATACGGTGAAAATCAGGTGACCGTCGCAGCAGCGACGGACACTGACCTGACGAGCGCAGGGACGACTGTCTCACGCTTTACGCTCTAAGCGACCAGTCTGCGTGAGTGAATCGAGACGCGTCACCTGAACGCCCGGTGGTCGGACGGGACGACTCCGCGTTTCGACCGCCGTTCCCGACTGCCTGAGGAACACGAGTGTGTTCCCGACTGGCTGCGTGACACCAGTCGGCGTTCGAGACGTTCAGGGAAAACGTGCAAAATAATTAAGGTATACCATCAGGAACGTTGGTGCGCCGCGACAGCGATCGTGGCGACCAACGACAATCGGCCGTATCCGACAGCCAACCCGAATTCCATTCGGCCGAGTGTTGCCCTTGCACACCCGCGCGGTTCGTGCCATAGAATTTCCGCGCGGGTCGATTCACGACGTGAGCGACGGCTATGCTTCGCCACCTCGCATTCGTGTTGTTCGGACGAATACATCCGGACGGATACGTCCAGATTCGCCAACACGTCTATTCTCTCTGGAGACGAACAGTGGCGTATGCCGGTCTACCAGCGTCGAACTCGCGTCGCTGCCCCGTTGGAACGAGTCTGGGAGTTCCACTCCGATATCTCGGGGTTAGAAGCCCTCACACCGGAGTGGATGGGCCTCGAAGTCGGTGCCGTTCGAACTCCCGACGTCGATGACGAGACTGGTGAACTCGTCGTTGGAACGGAAATCGAGCTGTCGATGCGTCCGTTCGGTGTCGGTCCGCGCCAGCAGTGGGTCTCGCGTATCATCGCCCGTGAAGAACGCGAGACTACGGCGTGGTTCCGCGACGACATGGTCGGTGGACCGTTCCGCAAGTGGGTCCACACGCATCGCTTTGCGGCCGATGGGGACGAGACGATTATCGAAGACCGAGTGGAGTACGAACTTCCGCTCGGTCCACTCGGGGGGGTGGCGGGGGTCTTCGGTGGAGTCGGGTTAGAGCCCATGTTCCGTGACCGGCACAAACGAACGAAACTGGCGGTAGAAGACTGATTTTCTACTCGTTCTGAGAGATTCCCACCGCGGCATCAATCGTCGCTGAGCGAAAAGCGCGGTTCGACGGCAGAGTTGACACCGCCGACGTCGAACTCGAAGCGTGCGCCGCCGAGGTCAGGTTCGGGGTCAGTCGCCGAAATGTTCCATCCGTGGGCTTCGACGATACTCTCGACGATTGAGAGACCGAATCCAGTTCCAGACGCGGACGTCGTGTGGCCGTGTTCGAACACTTTCTCGCGGGAGTCTTCGGGGATGCCGGGGCCGTCGTCAGCGACGTAGAAGCCGGTTTCTGTTGGGCCGACCCGAACCGAGACGGGTGGGTCTGGCGCAGAATCGGTGGCGTGCGAACTGAAGTCGTTCGTCGACCCATCTGTGAACGAGTCGGCAGCGAGTGACTCACTGCCTGTCGAACTGTGTTCTACCGACTCACCAGACGACGTCTGAGTGCCTGTCGAGCCGTGCTCGACAGAGTTCCGGAACAGATTCTCGAACGCTTGCTGTAGACGCCCCGCGTCGACAGCGATCGTGCCGAGACCATCTTCGACGACGAGCGTGGCGTTTTCACCGGTGTCGACCGCGTTCCACGCTCGTTGAGCGAGATATTCGAGCGAGACTGAATCCGTCTCACCGACGTTTCGACCCTCTCTGGCCAGTGTGAGAACGTCGTTGAGGAGTGTGTCCATTCGAGTCAGCCCGTCGAGTGCCCTGTCGAGGTGAACCACGTTCTCTTCGTCGATGGCGAGTTCGACGAACCCTTTGGCAACGTTGAGCGGATTCCGAAGGTCGTGCGAGACGACCGATGCAAACTCTTCGAGACGGTCGTTCTGTCGGCGGAGTTCTCGTTCTCGTCGTTGTCTCGCCAGCGTGTGCGTGATGTTGTTCCCGACCGACCGAAATGCGTCGATTTCCGTGTCGGACCACGACCGACCCTCGTCGACGACGTCGAAGAAGACGAACCCCGCGAGCGACCAGTTCGAGACCATCGGTACAGCAACGAACCCCTCTGTCCCGACAGTCCCGAGCATCTCTTTCGTCTTCGACGCCTCTGGTGGGAGGTCCGAAACACTGTGCAAGCACGCGTTCTCGAATCGGTATAAGTGTTCGAGCAACCACCGAGCGTCGTCGAACGAGACACGGTCCGGGTGCGTGGGATAGTAGCCACCTTCCCAGTCGTGCGTTCGCACCGCGGCGTGCGTGTCGTCGTCGTAGAGATAGACCGAACAGCGGTCGAGACCAGCGACCTCACCGAGCGTCTGCAGCGTCCACACGATTTTCGTCCCGATTTCGTCTGCCTCCGCACCCATGAGCGACGTAGAGGTGTTCAGGACTGCGTCTTTCAGACGCGCCTCGTAGTTGATTCGGTCACGGTGTTTTCGACGCTCGGTCACGTCCTGGAGCGTCCCGACGACACCCAACTCGTCGTCTTCTGTGCGCCGTGCTGCGAAGTGCCCCTCACAGAGGAGTTCATCGTGTGGACACGCTGGACCGGGCGAGAGAGCGACTTCGAATCGCTCGGCATCTGTCTCTCCCGAACCAGTGACCGCCGCGAACTTCTCGCAGATTTCGTCGGCGGACTCCGCCACGATTTCTGAGATTCGCTTGCCGAGGATGCTCGAACGCGAGTAGCCTGTGAGGCTGCAGAAGACATCGTCTGCAGAGGTGAATCGTGCATCGCTGTCGAGCGAGTAGACACCGCTGTCGAGGACTTCGATAGCCGCACCGTAGCGTTCTGAGGCGGCTTTCGCGCGGTACTGCGAGACAGCATTGACGACGCGGTTTGCGAGTACCGTATACTGGTCCGTCCCAGTATCTTTCTGCATGTAATCTGTGGCACCGACCCGGAATGCGTCCCGCGCAACCTCTTCGGAACCTTTCCCAGTGAACAGAATAAACGGGAGGTCAGGATGTTCCGACCGAACCGCACGGAGGAACGCTAACCCGTCGATATCGGGCATTTCGTAGTCCGAGACGATACAGTCGATCTGCGTCTGTCGGAGTCGGTCGAGCGCGTCGGTTCCCGAGTTCGACGATGTCACCGACAGGTCGACGTCACCCGCTTCGCGCTCGAGGAAAACCGAGACGAGGTCCGTGAGACTCGGGTCGTCGTCGACGTGGAGGACACGAATGTCTGCACCCGAGCCATCGTCCATACACAGTACCACCCGTTCACGTTCTTGAGCGTTGTGCTGCGGTTATCACCCACGATAACCGATGCACATCGAGCCCGAAATACTGGGGTCACAGTTCGTCGCAAGACCCAATCGAGGCACCTGTTGCTTCCGTCAGGACGCGGTAACGTAGATGCCAGCGAGGACGACAGCACCGCCTAGTATCGTCGGCAGTGTTGGAATCTCACCGAGGAGAAACAGCGCGAGAATCGTACTCCCGACCGGTTCACCGAGCAGTGACACGGAAACGACGCTCGATTCGAGGTGTGCGAGCGCCCAATTGATGACCGTGTGGCCGAAGATGCCGGGCCCGATTGCCATCCCGAGGAACAGGAGCCATTCGCTGGTCGGATACCCAGAAAGCGGGTCGCCACGGGCGACTGCAACGACGAGGAGGGCCAGCGCACAGACGCTGTACACGACGACGACGTAGGGGACGAGCGCGACTCGTCGTCGGACGCTTCTGCCGGTGAGGACGTACGCTGCTGCCGTCACGGCCCCGACGACGGCCAGCGCGTTTCCGAACAGTGGTCTGGGTGCGCCGCTTGCAGTGAGGAGGTCCGAAAGGGACATCACAATCATCCCAGCGAGTGCGATGCCGATTCCGACGGTCGTTCTCCGACTCACGCGTTCGTCGAGGAACGCCCACGCACCGACGGCGACGAACAGTGGTTGCGCCTGCACGAGCGTGACGCTGGCGGCAACTGTCGTGTGGTTCAGGCTCTCGAACCACGATGCGAAGTGCGCAGCGAGCGCGACGCCAGCACCACTTGCGGCCACCATATCTCGACGTGAGATGCGCTCCAGCGCGTCTCGATGTCGAACGAAGGCGACAGGGGCGAGGAGACCAACCGTGAATAGGACGCGGTAGAACGCTTTCACGAGACTCGGTGCGCTACTCCACCGGACGAGAATTGCGCTCGTGCTGACGGCCAGGATTGCCACACCGAGCCCCGCGAGCGGCGAAATGGGGGCGTCGTACTCAGACGCGGTCACACACCGCACGATGAACAGTGGACGCTTACCGCTTGCGAATTGTTGTAGCCCAGCGACGATGGTGGGTCGGTGATAACTGACCGATTCTGGTCGTGACACTCGCTGGCGGTTCGTTGGTCGTTACCGACGTGCTCCTCGTGGAGTCGTAAAATGGGGTACCTCGCCGCCGCCGACTACTCCACATCTTCAGGTGTGTCGAAGTCGTGGAAGTGTTCGCCTCGCTCTTTCGTCAGGATGTTGAGCGCTGCGGCGGCTCCGTCACCAGCCGAGATAATGGCCTGCCACTCTTCGGCGCGGACCATCGCTCCCGTCGCGTAGACGTTCTCGACGCTCGTCTCCATCGTCACGTCTACGTCGACGACATCGTCGTCGTCGTCGGTGAACGCACATCCGAGTTCCGCTGCGAGGCCACGCTTGGTTCCGGTCGCGAGGACGAGATACTCGGCGTCGTGTGTCTCGTCGTCCACGGTGACGACGAATCCATCGCCGGACGCTTCGACTGCTGTCACCTCACCCGCTGAGAGCGTCGCACCAAAGCCTTCGACCTGTTCGCGTGCATCCGCCAGGAACTCGTCTCCGTTTCTCGATTCGATGCCGAGATAGTTGAGCAGATGTGCATGGTGAAGCCAGGTCTTGTCCGTGTCGAACAGCTGTACGTCCAGCCCGTTTTTCGACGTAAACAGGGCCGCCGAGAGTCCAGCGGGACCACCACCGACCACGATTACTCGTGCCATGCTATACAATGACGGAGTGGAGTAGAATGAGGATTGGGGCCAGATGCAGGGAAGATGCACACCGAGGTCGTTTCTTCGTTTTCACCGATTCTGCCCCCGCCGAACCGCTCTAATTACTGGGTTTGTGGTGGGGTGGTGGGTCTCCCGGGCGAGACAAGAACGAGGGGTGCTCAGAGCCCGCTCTGTCCGGTGCCGAATCCGGCCGTCCGGCGCATCCGCCGGTCCCGCGACCGGAGATAGCGGCCGAGCAGGACCGACCAGGCGACGATTCCGCCGAAGGCGAGCGTCGCAGCCAGCAGGAACACCGGATTGCCGACCGAAAGCGAGAGCGCGTAGGTCGCCGAGAGCGTGACGATACCCCCAGCGTAGCCGAGTCCCGCGGCGAGCGCCGCGAGCGAAACGCTCCGGGGGACCGCCAGCGTTCGTAGCCCCAGCACGCCGACCGCAAGCAGCCAGACACCCTCCAGGACGATGCCCAAGAACTGCAAACCGAGGAATCCGCCGACGACGACTCCGAGGGACAAGAGGTCGCCGACGAGCAGTCCGAACGACCCCACCGACACCAGCGCCACGGAACCAATCCCCAGCCACATGGTTTCTCGACTCCAGTCGTGCTCGCGGGTCAACAGGTGGACCACCCAGACGAGTGGGAGCATGAACAGGCCGACCAGCAAGGCTGCGGCGTCACTCAACGGACCGTAGATGCCACCCTCGATGAAGAACATCGCACCGAGAGCGTAGGAGACGAGCGTCACGACGAGGAACCCGTACGCGCTCTTCCAGCCGTATGATACCGCCATATCGAGCGAGTCTCCCACAGACCCTGATATCTTCGGAGAATCTTGAGCCATGGTGACAATACGCAGGATTCGAGGATAAAGCAGTACGACCAGCGACGGTGATGTCGCGTGGTTTCACGAGATAGATACGCTCAGGGAGGAAGATACACTGCCGACAGTGTGGCGAACCATGTGGAATTTCGTGGGTCGGCCCACGCTGAACGGACGCTCTCTACTCAGCACGTGGCCGCGATCAGATACGATAAGATTCAGATTTCGACAGCGTCCCGGGTCAGCGTTTCCGTGCCCGAATCAGTGCTTTCGGGTTGGCGAACGAGACGACCGAGTCGCCGTCGAATTCGAGTTCGAACAGGTCCGCCGCGTTCGGTGGTGCCTCCCGGAAGCGACGTTCGAGTTCCGCGGTGTCGGCATCCGAGACACCGGTTCGTTCGGTCCACGCGTCGAAGTCGAGTGTGAGTTTCGCCGTCTCGACTGCTTCGACCGCTAATCCGACGTCTTCGAACCACTCGCGCCACTGTGAGACGGGGTACAACTCGACGTGTGTCGGGTCGCGAAGTCGTTCGATTCCGTTGAGAAACGTGGCGAGCGAGTCGTCTTCGGGTGCGACGTTGTCTTCGAACGCGAGAACGCCATCTGGTTCGAGGACGCGAGCAACTTCGGCGACGAACGCTTCCGGCGCTGGGAAGTGGTGTGCGGCGATTCGGCACGCAACAGCGTCGAATTTCTCGTCACCGAACGGGAGTCGTTCCGCGTCGGCGACGACGCCAGAGACAGGGTACTCTCGAACCGCGGTGGCGACCATCTCGGGTGCTGCGTCGCTAGCGACGACTTCGGGGACGCCAACCGCTGCAATCGCACCTGCTGTGTGTCCGCCGCCGGTCGCAACGTCGAGTGCCCGCGTCGCGTCTCGACACCAGTCGGCGAGCGTCTTTCTGTCTTCACCGAGGCGGTGGACGTCGCTCTCGAAGTACGATTCCGCGGCGTCTCCGAAGTGGGCCGCTGTCCGACGTTTCTCGTCGCTCATGGCATGCCGTTCACTCGGAAACGTCAAAAATGAGGGTTACGCTGCGTCCACGTAGTCGGGGCGTTCGGCGTACGGAATCGGGTCACGCTCGCCGAGGTTCTGGAACGCCTGCAACCGGAATGCACAGGAGTCACAGGTGCCGCAGGCCGGTTCTTCGGCGCGGTAGCACGACCACGTGTGTTCGAACGGGACGCCGAGTTCGAGGCCGCGTCGGGCGATGTCTGTCTTCGAATCGTGGACGAACGGCACGTCGAGTGAGATGTGCGTGTCGGGTTTCGTTCCGATGTCGACCATCGCCTCGAACGCTTCGAAGAATTCGGGTCGGCAGTCGGGGTACCCCGAGTAATCTTCGGAGTGCGCACCGACGAAGACGGCGTCACATTCGTTGGCTTCGGCGTACGAGACGGCCATCGAGAGGAGGTTGGCGTTTCGGAACGGGACGTACGAACTCGGAATCTCGTCGGAGTCCATGTCCGCGTCTTCGACGGCCATCGAGTCGTCTGTCAACGACGATGCGCCGATTTGTTTCAGATGGCTCGTCTCGATGTGGAGGAAGTCGCGAGCGTCGAGTTCGTCGGCGAGTGCGCGTGCACAGTCGTACTCTTTCGACTCGGTCTTCTGGCCGTAAGAGGTGTGGAGCGCGTAGATTTCGTAGCCTCGTTCTTTGGCTTCGTACGCGGTCGTCGCACTGTCCATGCCGCCGGAGAGAAGGACGACGGCGCGTTTCTCGTCTGTGGGTGTGTCGTCTGTGGGTGTGTCGTCAATGGGTGTGCCGTCTGTGGGTGAGTCGTCAGTCATCGTTGTGTTCGTAGGTAGAGTTGTGTTCGTGGGTAGAGAGGTGTGTCATCAGGGAACTGTTCAGGTCTCAGGTGCGTCGTTCCACAGGTCGACGTGGAGACGAGGAGTGTATCGGTAGCCAAATTCGGCCGCGAGGTCGGCAACATGTGTTCGCGTCTTCGCGAGTGCGTCGCGGGTCTGGCCCTCGGGCATGAGGAGAACGTCGTCGTCTCGAACTGGTCGTGTGGTGACGCCACGAATATCTTCGACGAGTGACTCGATTTCGGGCACATCGTCGCGGCCGGTGACGACGAACTTGAGTTGGAAGTCGTCGGCGTGTTCGACCAACGACGAGAGGGCGTCGAGGTCGATACGGGCAGCGTCGTGTTGGTCGGTCCAGACCCCCGGGTCGGTGTCGGCCGGTGCGTTTTCGGGTGTCGGCGTCGACGACGCGAGTTTCGGACTGATACTCGCGAGGTCGATTGGGGCCTCGGTTTCGAGCGTTCCGTTCGTCTCGACGGTGAGGTGGTAATCGTCGGCCAGTTCCGAGAGGAGCGTGGCAGTCTCGTCGTGGACGAGCGGTTCACCACCGGTGACGACGACGTGTGAAGGTGTGAGTTTCTCGACTTCGTCGACGATTTCGTCGAGCGTCATCCACGCGTGCGTCGGGTCCCACGAGGTGTGATACGAATCGCAGAACCAACACCTGAGGTTACACCCGCTCGTCCGGACGAACGTGCTCGGGACGCCAGCGAGTTTTCCCTCTCCCTGTAGCGAGGCGAACAGTTCGTTGATAGGGAGACGCTCGCCCTCGGCGTCGGTGTCAGGCCGCGAAACCGAATCAGAGACAGGCATCAGTATCCAGCGCAGAGTTCAGACGTTTCGCTGATTTCGACAGATACGTCCGAGACGGTGTCGGGGAGCGCCGCTTCCAGTTTCTCTTCGAGGACGACTGCCATCACTTCGGCTGTCGGCGGCGCGTCGAGGACGACAGTTCCGTCGGCGTCGCCCGACTGCTCGAACGCCTCGACGAGCGGGTCACCCGATTCGAGGAGGAACCGGTGGTCCCACTCGTCGATGACGTCGGTCACGACACCTTTGTCTACGACCCACCCCTCGTCAGTCAGTTCACCAGCGATTCGGACGGCGATTTCGTAGTTGTGACCGTGTGGGCGACTGCACTTCCCGTCGTGGTGGAGGAGTCGGTGCCCGGCACTGATGCGAATCGGCCTGTCTCGGCCGATATGGAGGACCCGCTCTCCTGCCCGAGATTGCAGGTCTTCCATCTCGTCGGACTCCTGGTGTGTTCTCCGAAATGCTCCCTGAGGCATATCCAGAGATTACTGGCCTACTACTTAATTACGTGGTCTCGGCCACGTCGTGCGAATACTATTCAGTGTCGGAGGTATTGGCCTCGTTGAGGATAATATCAGGATAAATTCGCTCTCTGGGCGTCGGGTGCGCTCTGCGCGTCAGGGCTGATTCGCAATCGCGTCACGCCACGAGTCGGGGACGCGCGTTGGGGTGCCGGATTCGTCCATCGCAACCTGAATCGTCTTCCCCGTCGCAACGACCTCGCCTTCGTAGCTGAGTTCGTAGAACAGCGGGAAGCTCTTTCCACCGGGGTCGCCCGCTTCAATTTCGACTTCTACGGTGCCGACGCCCTCGATAGGTGCGCGGTAGTCGAGTTCGAGATGTGCGACCACGATATTGAGTTCGTGGAGTGGAACGTCGAGAACTGTCTCGAAATACTCGACCCGCGCCTGTTCGCAGTAGGTGGCGTAGACAGCGTTGTTCACGTGTCCAAAGGAGTCGTGGTCGCGGAATCGAACCTGAACTTCGGCGACAACAGTCATTGGAGTTCGCGAGACGGCCGAAGAATATAGCCCCGACGGTTCGCTCGGAGTGGACGACGCTCGAGAGCGTCGTTTGGAACGAATGAGAAGAGCAGTTCGACGTTCAGTTAGCTGTTCTCACGACCTGTTAGTTGGTCGTCGAGATAGACAGGTCTGCGGTGGGAGCACCGCGCCCGTGGATGGCGATGACCTTCCAGACGTTCGAGCGTGAGCCGACACGGGTCATCTCGAGTGGCACCCGGGAGCCAACGGAGAGTGACGCGAGTGTGTTACGAATCCGCTCGGACTCGTACTCGACGAGATGGCGCGTCTCGTTCGTCTCGTGGAGTTCGACGGTCATCGACCCGTGGTCGTTCATTTCGGAGCGTACTGTCACTAATTCGGGTGTTGTGGAGAGGCCAGCCATAGATGTTCTTACGCAGTCATCCACGATAAGCAGTTGTAATGTTGATATGTTCTGGTATGATTACCCCAGTCAATGGTCTCTGAGAATCACGTTCAGAGGTGGGATGGCTCGAGAGGCTCTCGGTTTGCGAGGAGTGCGCAATCACTCTATACCGAGAGAGTCACGAACTGAGAACGTACTCGTCCGCCAGTTATTCGCCGAGTAAGGTTCTTCAGATACGACTAATTATCAAAAATTCAATCATAACAATGCGATTTCGGCTGCATTTGTTACAAATGAGTTCTGAACGTTCAACACAGAATCGTGGGATATCACGCCGTGCTGTCCTCCGCAGGGGTGCGGTTGCAACTGCCATCGCAGGGCTTGGCCTGTCTGGGCTGACTGGAAGTGCCGCCGCAGGGGGAACGGGTGGAGATGGTGTCCCAAGTGACGCGATCCCCATCGACGGCCCGACGGTGATTACTGAACCCGGTTACTACGTGCTCACGAAGAATATCGTTGGACAGCCACCAGAGAGTGATTCGGTTGACCCTCGGCGAGACTCGATTATCAATATCGAACTGGGTGTAGACGACGTTACTATCGACGGACAGGGATACAGTCTCATTGGACGTGGGGAAACTCGATACGGAATCTCCGCGGGGGTGTACCCCGACGCCCCGACTAACGACAACATCACCATCAAAAATCTCGTTATCACGGGATTCTCCTTCGCAGGAATCGAGCTTGAGGAGGTTTTCGATAGCAGAATCCAGAATGTGAAGATAACCCACTGTCGACACGCACTGGAATACCTGACTGCAGTCAGAGTGACAGTCTCTGATTGCATTATCGCAAAAAACGACCTCATGCTTTTCGATGACGAGGGTGCAAGTGGGAGCGTCTTCCTTCGAAACCGAATCACCCGAAATGGAGGTGTCGCCAATATCGACTTCGCCTCAGATTCTGTACTCAAGGATAACCGCGTCGACTACAACGGTGGAGGATGGGGTTTGATCAACAGCAGTGGCGCGAAGATTGTCGGGAACCTCTTCTATCAAAATGCGGCTGGGTTCAGCATCTCCGAATACGTGGGTGTCGGTAGCAACACTGTCATTCGAGGAAATCGTTTCATCGAAAACGAACGGTACGGGCTTTTCGTGGATGGAAGTGCCTCGGCAGGCATCTCTATAGACGGTTCCGTCATCGAGGAAAACGACGTCCTCCGGAACGGTGGAGACGGGATTAGATTCCGCTCGGCTTTCGGCCCAAGTACACTCTCGAAGAACCGAATCATCGGGAACGGCGCTGATGGCATCAAGTTCCTCGGTTCAGACGAACACGAGATCGTGGGCAACCTCATCCGCCAGAACGGCGGCGACGGAATCGAACTTACACGGACAGAATTCACCACAGACCCAGAAGGTTCTGATAACAACGTCATCCGCGAGAACATCATCAGGGAAAACGGCGACTTACCGATTCGAATCGGCGACCTGTCGACTGGGAACGTCGTCGAAGACAACCTCATCGGCGACGATGCGCCCAACACCTGTCGAATCGACGACTACTGAACGTCGTATTCCCTGAACATCACGACTCGAAGAATTTCTTTGTATTTGGCGGGAAGAACCCGTCTAACGCCGTTACTATCACTCTTTACCGTTCTTCAGACATCACTAATTGTCAAAAATTCAATTATAACAATACGGTTTCGGCCGCATTCTACACAGATGAGTTCTGAACGCTCAACACAGATTCGTGGATTGTCACGCCGAGACATTCTTCGCAGGGGTGCGGTTGCGACTGCACTTGCTGGTCTCGGCTTATCGAACATGGCTGGAAGTGCCGCTGCTGGAGGGAGCAGTGGAGATGGAGTCCCAAGTGACGCAATTCCCATCGACGGCCCAGTCAGGATTACCGAACCCGGCTACTACGTGCTCACGAAAGATATCGTCTCGAAGACCCCCGGTGGCGTCATCTTTGTCGAACCGTTCACTGATGACGTCACCATCGATGGTCAGGGCCACACCATCACAGGGCCGGGGAAGGAAGTCGACTCGACAGCTATTGCAATTGGTGAGTATCCCGGCACTGACACCAACGACATCACGGTGAAGGACCTCATCGTAACCGGATTCGAGATTGGCATCGACATTCAGGATACAGACCGAGGACTGGTCTCCAACGTGAAAGTGACCCACTGTGAGTGGGGGTTCAACTTACTCGAGAACCTCGACCTGACGATTGCTGATAGCATCGTCGCGAAGAACGACGTCGCGTTCTTCCAGGACGAGGGGTCGCCGAGAACGACCTTCGCTCGCAATCGTATCACCAGAAACGAGCAAGTCGGCAACTTCGAGTTCGCTGACGACTCCGTAATCGAGGACAACCGCGTCGACTACAACAACAGTAGGTGGGCGTTCTCCGACTCCACTGGGTTGCGAGTCGTCGGGAACCTCTTCTACCAGAATAAGGCAGGGTTCGAAATCACCGAATTCGTCGGTCGTGGCAACGAATCGCCGAACGTTATTCGAGGCAACCGGTTCATCGAAAACGAAGAGACTGGGGTTAACATAAACGGGGAGGCCGTCTTCGAAATCAGTAACGTCCTCGTCGAGGAGAACGACGTCTTGCGAAATGGTGGTGTTGGTATCGAGTTCTTTAGTATACTCGCATCCACCATCTCGAAGAACCGTGTCATTGGAAACAGAGGAGACGGGGTTCGCCTCATCAACTCGGACGACAACGAAGTCACTGGGAACCTCATCCGCCAGAACGTCGGCGACGGAATCGAGCTTCGAAGACGAGAAGAAGATGACAGCGGCTCCAACAACAACGTCATCCGCAACAACATCATCCGCGAGAACGGTGACCTCCCGATTCGAATCGACGAGTTCTCGAACGACAACGTCGTCGAGAACAACCAAATCGGTGACGACGCGCCCAACGTCTGCCGGATACCAGACGAGTAGTCGGATTTCGAAGTAATCAGAACCTCTCTTTTCTCTCTTCGCTGTGCACGCGGTGTCGATACCAACCTCGAACACTGCGGTTAGACACGTGAAGCAGACTATCGCGAGTCGCTATCTGCTACGTATATCCGCTCCAGTGACCAATGGTAACACGGTGGGATGAATGGCATACCTACACGTGAAAGCGACTGTCGAGGACTACGATGCGTGGAAATCCTCGTTCGACGGGTATCAAACGCTTCGTGCTGAACACGGCGGGAAAGGACACCAAGTCTTCCAGTCGGCCGACAACCCGAACGAAATCGTGGTGGTCATCGAGTTCGACTCGGTGGAGAAGGCACGCGAATGGACCGACTATCTGAAACGCCAGGGAGAACTGACCGGACCGAACATGCCCGATGCAGAGCTGTCGTACCTCGAACTGGTCGAGCAGAAACAGCTCTCGGCCGTCTGAGTCGCCGGCGACGATTTTTTAGATTGGTTTCGAGAGATGGGTCGCTCCGCACTTCGGTCTGTGACCTGGTCTACAATGATAGTTAGATGATAGTTTTACGAGAATGGGACGTGAGAGTACTGTATGAATAACACAGACAGCACGTCCTCACGGTCGTTCCTCCTTCTTTTGCTGATACTCTTCGGAACACTCTCGGTATTTTTCGTCCTCCCATTCCTCCAACCCGTCCTCTTGGGTGCGCTGCTGGCGTACCTCGTATACCCGGTCAACCGACGGCTCACCCCACGATTAGGCCGCACCGCCGGGTCCACTGTGACGATGCTCGCGACGATTACCGTCATCGTCGTTCCACTCCTCTTCATCCTCGGTGCTGCAGCCTCTCAGGCGGCCACACTCCTTCGGGGTGCCGAACTTCCCGACTCCGAGGCCCTCGACGCATTCGCTCAGGATCAGTTCGGGACGAACGCCCCTACTGTCGAGTCACTCTCCGGCCCGGTCAGCAACGCGGTCCAAACCGGTATTGGAGGACTGCTGGGCGACATCGGTGGAATTCTCGGTGGCATCTCCGCGTTTCTCGTTGGGGCGTTCATCCTCCTGTTCACCCTCTTTTTCCTCCTTCGAGACGGCGACAAGTTCATCGCGTGGCTCCGAACAGTCGTACCGCTCGACACAGACACCACTGATGAACTCTTCGAGCGTACGAACGACCTCCTCTGGGCGGCCGTAATCGGGAACGTCATCGTCGCCGCGGTGCAAGCGATACTGACCGTCCTCGGCTTCCTCGTCATCGGGTTCGACAACCTCATCTTCTGGGGCGTCACCACGTTTATCCTGTCACTGCTGCCCGTAATCGGCGCATCCATCGTCTGGATTCCGGCGGTCATCTACCTCGTCTTCGTGGGGAGCATTCCGGAGGCAGTCGGACTCCTCATCTACGGCACGTTCATCATCAGTGGGTCGGACAACATCATCAGACCCCTCGCGATGGAACGCGGCGCGAAGCTCAACTCCGGTATTCTCATCCTCAGTATCTTCGGCGGAGTCGCCGTCTTCGGATTCATCGGTCTCTTCGTCGGCCCCGTCGTCTTCGGGTTGACGAAGACCATCGTCGAACTGTTGGCTGGCAACCGCGCTGACGCAAGCAGTTCGTGAGCAGTGTCGGCACCCACTGTGAGCCTCGTCGGTTACGAACCCCCGTTCGCTCCGGTCACCGGTGCAGGAGACAAGCCAGTAGAGTTGTTCACGGAATACTGAGAGAAGTCTGCTCTCCCCGATTTGAACTCACTCGCAAATCAGCGATTTGCTCGCTGCTCAAATCGGGTCGAGGTGGACGTTTCACTGCTCACGTTGTTCGCAGGAAAAGTCCGCTCTCCCCGATTTGAACGGGGGACAAGCCGATCTACAGTCGGCTGCTCTGCCAGGCTGAGCTAAGAGCGGGTAAGAGAATCTGAATCTACGATTGGACTTAAGAATTCTCATTCCATGCGGATAATTGGGCGACAGAACGCCGATGCCCGCAAGAATCCGGGCGAGATTAGTTGGGTTGGTCTGCGTCAGTGCCTGCCGTATCGTTCGCGTCCGGAGTCGGTCCACCATCTCCGGACCGCTCACCCGAGTTCGACTCGCGGACCTGGATACCTTTGCCCGCGAGATGTTGCATCTGTCGCTGGGCGAAATCCTCTTCGCTCGTACCGCGAGTGGCCAGAACGTAGACGAGGGCGCTTCCCGCGGGACGCATGGTTCGACCAGCGCGCTGTGAGCCCTGTCGGCGTGACCCCCCAAGACCCGACGCGACGATAGCGAGTTCAGCGTTCGGAAGGTCGATTCCCTCGTCACCGATACGGGAGATGACGAGCGTCTGGAGGTCACCATCCCGAAACGCTTCGAAGTACGCCTCGCGACGGTGGTGGCGTGTCTCACCGCTGACGAACGGAACGTCGAGGGCCTCGGCGATCGCGTTCCCCTGGTCGAGATAATCGACGAAGATGAGGGTCTTCGAGTCGGGGTGTCGAGCACGGAGTCGACGTATCTCGAACACCTTCGCGGGGTTCATCGCGGCGAGCATGTGTCGCTCGCGACCGTCGCTGGAGGCCCACTCGTTTCTGGCCATGTCGTCCTCCCATCCGACGTACCGAATCTCGACTTCCGGTTCTTGGACGTAGCCTGCGTCGAAGAGTTTGCCCCAGTCGGTTCCGATTGGTGGGCCGATGAGGGTGAATATCTCGGCTTCTTTGTCGTCTTCGCGGATGGGTGTCGCAGACAGACCGAGTCGGTGTTTGGACTGCAAGTCGGCACTGCGCTGGAAGACTCGACTGGGGATGTGGTGTGCCTCGTCGTAGATGATGAGTCCCCAGCGACGTGAGTCGAACAGCGAGCGGTGGCGGTCCATCCCTGCGGTCTGGTAGGTCGCGATAGTGACTGGCTGGATTTCCTTGCTCCCGCCATGGTACTCTCCGATCTGGTCTGGGTCGAGGTCGGTGTGGGCACGGAGTTCGTCGCGCCACTGTCGAGCGAGTTCGCGGCTCGGAACGAGAATTAGTGTCTCGCCGCCGACTGCCGCGAGTGCGCCGATACCAGCGATGGTCTTTCCAGCACCGGGTGGGCCGACGAGCACACCCGAGTGCTGGTCGAGGAAGCGGTCCACCCAATCTTGCTGGTAGTCGCGGAGTTCGACGTGAAGCGAGACGTCGAGTTCGTCGCCCTCTTCGAGGTCACGGTCGTCTTCGACCGGATAGCCAGCATCGTAGAGGATTCGTTTGACTGCGGCGACTTCCTCGTCTCTGACCCACGCCTCGGTATCCGAAATCGGAGCGTAAATCTGGTCTTCGTCGAGTTTCTGCAGAGCGACGTTCCCCATGAGGCTCTCTGTCGCTGCCTGGAGGACGGTGTACCCTTCCTCGTGCGTATACAGGCGGAACTGGTGGGCTCGTTTCCACTGGTCTTCGATCCACGTTTCGAGGTGAGGAGACCGCTCGGGAACCACCGACCTGAGCATTGCGATGAGGTTGCTGACGTCGTCGAACGGGGCTTGCCACACGTCTTCCTGCCGTATCCGGTAGAGGTATCCACGTCCCCGGCCCTCACGGTCACCCGTCGTGTCTACGAGGTGGGCGAACTGTGAGAGTCGCGCGCGTGTGTACTGTGTAGGGTTGTCGACGACGAGTTCGCGCCGTTTCGGGAACAGTACCACGCGCTCACGAGAGGCGAGTTTGCCCCATTCGGTCGGGTACCACACGAGTGGGTCCGTCTCGACGTTCACCTTTTCGACCCGGCCGGAATCGACTAAGGCGTCTAATCCGTCCATCGCCTCCGCTTGCGACACGTCGAGTCGGCGAGCGACTTGTTGTGCCGTCACGACTGGACGGCCTTCTGCTTCGAGTGCGTCGTAGAACGAGGCGAGGGAGACACCTGCTGCTGTCTGTTCGTCGTCACTCGGGACGTCGGCATCGGCCACGTCGCTGAGTCGGTCGAGCACGTCAGGGGAGGAATCCTCGTCCTCGTCGGTCATCAACTCGGCTACGGACGCGAGAGAGAAACGGCTTGCGACACGAGAACTCGAGACTGTTACGGTGACGTGTGACAGACCCCGGCGATTATCGGGGTGTTCCCGACTGGGCAGGGACCATCCGTTCGAAGACCGACTGCAAATTCTCGTCGACAGTGATGAACTCGGGGAACTCTTCGAGGGTTCGGATACCGTCGAGATAGACGTATTCGACGGGTTCCGGCGGTATCTCTTCGAACACCTGGACTGGGCCGTGGTCCGTGAGGCCGATGAACGGTCGTCCGTCGCGGTCGGTCTGGGGAGTGAGACGGTGTTCGAGGTAGAGCTTGGCCATCGCGAGCGCACTCGCGAGTGGGACCTGTCCGGGTGTGAGTTGCCATCTGACACCCTGTCGTTTGTACTGGACAGTTGTGACGTACCCGTCGTCGAACCTGAAACAGTCGATGAGTTCGCCTCGATACGACCACCGAGTCTCGATTCGACGTGACCATTCGAGTGACCACGTCTCGTCAACGTTTGTGGTGCTGATGGTGTCGCGGAGACGCGCCCACGCCCGGCCGAGTGCACGCATGCCAACCAGTTCGCTCTCTATGGTAATTGCATTGACGCCACGAGAACAACACAATCACCCATGGACGAGAATCACAATTTCACGACAGACGGTTTCACACCGCGTTTCCGGTGAATAGACACGGGGAGTCGTCTGGTGAACACCTCGCTCGCTCGCAGTTCAGTCGATGACCACGGCCGGGATTCGTGGGAGTCGGGGGGTGGTCGTGGATGGGGTTCGGTCGGTAGTCAAGAGTGGTACAGGCGGGGTTCGATAGGTGAGATGGACGGGATTCGGGAGCCAGTCACGACGTAGTTTACCACACCTCGCTTCCGGTGAAACCCGAGAGTAAAGCGAGAGGGGCAGAGACACCACGTTTCCGGTGAATCAAGGCCACAGTGTAGTCCGATTCGCTCCGTGTTTACGTCACACGAGTACAGAACGTTATCCCGCTGACAGACACCACGTTTCCGGTGAAACGGACGACCGGGTATACGGTGCTGTGTCGGAGACGGCCGTGCTGCCGGAACAGACACACCGCGTTTCCGGTGAACGAACGAGAGGTAGTCTCGGGGGCAAGAGCGACCGAATTCGGCTGTATCCGGGAGTCGGAGTTCCCGGTGTTGCGGCAGAGCCACCGCGAATCGTTCCACTTATATGCTACACACCACGTTTCCGGTGAAACCGGGAGAAACAGGCCACGAAATCACCGATATCTGTCCTTCTCTGATTCAGGTTAAGAGAACACCACGTTTCCGGTGGACTCGGTCTTCTGTAATCTTCTGTAACCGAGACGAGCGCACTCCTGTTTCGCTGTCGCTCCAGTCTCTTCGAACTGGTTCAGTCAGCTATAGGAACGATTAAATAGTTTATTTGTGTAAAATTCCAGTGATACACTCGCAAACACCAAACTACTCGAACCTCGAGTAGTGTTCGACTCGAACTGAGTCCCCGGTTTTTGGGGGTTCCAAAGCGTCTCGGCGGTGCTGAGTGGTTGCCGAATCAGCTCTGAGAATTTCGAGACAGGTCTGGGGTAGAACTGCCAGCATGCAGTGTCGGTCGACCTGTTCACGTCGTCGATGGACAACGGCTTCCAGTCTGTTCGAAGATGGGGCTGGTTCAGCCCAGACGTCGAATGTGGGTTGCCCTGCACGAAATCTCCGACTAATTCTACCGTTTCAGAGACGTTCTTCTGCGGTTTTGAAGCTGTTTTGCTGCTGTTTCTGAGGCGTTCGCACTTGCTACGTGCGTGACGGAGCGGTATCACACACCTCCCCACACCGGGTTTCCGGTGAACCCAAACCTTGGTTTCGTGTGGACAGGGAACGGGGCTTCGCCACCGTTCACCGGAAATCCGGTGTGTGTGTCCTGCGACGAATGGTAAGTCCTTTCACCGGAAACGTGGTGTGTTGCGAACATGCCTAACGCCAGCGACGACCTCTTCACCCGGGAGGACCCCATCTTCTCCAACAAGGAGCTGTTAGAGATTAATCATCTCCCGGGAGAGGGACGCATCGTCGGTCGCGACGACGAGATTGCGAACCTCGCGACCGCGGTGAACCCTGCTATTTTCGGACAAAGTCCAAGTAACGTATTGATATACGGGAAGACGGGTACAGGGAAATCGCTCTGTGCGAAGTACGTCTCGCAACGACTGGTCGACACTGCCGAAGAAGAAGGTGTGAAGGCGACGTTCGCGTACGTCGATTGTGCACAGGACACCACCGAAACGCAGGCCGTTCAGACGATTGCCGACAGTGTCAACGACCCTGCCATCACCGGAATCAAAGTTCCAGACAAGGGCCTCTCGACATCGACGTACTACAAACGTCTCTGGCGCATCCTCGATGCTCTCTACGATGTCGTCCTCATTATCCTCGACGAAATCGACAAACTGAGCGACGACGATATCTTGATGCAGTTGTCACGGGCCGGAGAGGCCGGGAAGATTGCAGGGTGCAAACTCGGTGTCATCGGCATCAGTAACAAGATTCAGTACAAAGACCGGATGGACGAACGGGTCAAATCGAGTCTCTGTGAGCGCGAGTTCGTCTTTCCCCCGTACGACGCCAACCAACTTCGAGATATTATGGACGCACGGAGCGATGCGTTCCGAAACGGCGTCTTAGACCCATCGACGATCCCTCGTGCTGCTGCACTCGCTGCTCGCGAACACGGTGATGCTCGCAAGGCTATCGACATTCTCCGGTACGCTGGCGAGATTGCGCAGTCGATGGGTGCCAGCACGGTCAAAGAGAACTTCGTCACGCAGGCGCGCCAGCGCGCAGAGACAGACCGGTTCCGCGAACTCATTCGTGGGTCGACTCCCCACTCTCGGTACGTTCTTCAGGCGCTCGCGATTCTCTCGCTGTCGAACCAGCAACAGGATGGGTTCCGTACGAGTCGCGTGTACGAAGTCTACGAAAACATCTGTCGACAACAGGGCTCTGATAGCCTCTCGCTTCGACGAGTCCGTGACCTCCTGAAAGAACACGCGTTCCTCGACATCATCGAACAGTCTAAACACAGCGGTGGCAGTGCTGAAGGGAGTTATACGAAACACCAACTACTCGAAGACCCGGACGTCGTGAAGGACGTCCTCACCGAAGGAGTGGACGTCTGAGCGGGACGGGCACTGAACCCGGGTTCTGGAGGGCCGAATCGACAGTAGAGACGTCTGCGACGCGGCAACTAACTGTCTGACGAGCGTAACCTTATAATTTATTGCAGGAGGATGTGATTGGAAATATCACGTGTGACCGGCATCGTCACAGTCTCTCGGTGTCGGTCACCGTGTCGATTCCTCGTACGTCACGGGAGTTGCATCCGTTCGGAGAGATTCGTACAGACCTTCTACCCATGTCACAACTTCGGGAGCGTCGCCGTCGACGAGCGCAACGATGTTTCCGTCGTCGTCGTGTGAGGCGACCGCTCCGTGTCCGTCGACGAGAACAAGCCCAATTTCGAGGTCTTCGTCTACGACGTACATCGAAAATTGGTCCAACTCTTTTCCAAGTTCGTAGGCGTCTGGATAGTTCACTCTCGACCGTTCGAGAACTGCCTGGTCGACGACGAGTTCCATCTCGGTCTCTGGACCGATAACCTGCTGTGCTGCTTCGTTGAAAATTCGACTGACGATGGGCGTGACACCACGGAACCGGTCAACTGGTTCGTCGCCGAGGATGGTGAGATACCGGTTGATGGGGGCGTGCGGGTCGTTGTTTGCGGCAGTTGTCACGGTTAACTGCTGGAGTACTTCGGGAGGGGCGTCCTCGCAGACGCCTCCAGCATGTATCAGGAACTCGCTCATCCGGTCTGCACACTCGATAGTCTCGATGAGACGGTCGTACCGCTCGAACACCATCTCTCCACCAGGAGTGAGACAGTACATCCCATCTGACTTCTGTACCCATCCTCGTTCACGAAAGCCAGCGAGTGTTCGTTGCGCAGTTTCGCGTGCACACTCACACTGCCTCGCGAGGTCTGTTGGACGGTGTGGTCCGTCTGTAAGTGCCCGAAGTATCGACACTCTACTCTCTGACCCGACGAGGAATGTCACATCCTCCCGCGCATTCATAGTTGTCCAATTGTCTATTAACCGTTTTACACTTTTGGACCTGCGGCTCGTCGAGGTGTGATTCGAAGAAAGGTGTTTCTTCGGGAGTGTTAGCCGAGAAGGCCGAGTGCGTCGATACGCTCGACGATTTCTTCGACGGCCGTCTCTGCGTCGTCGGTGCGCTTCCCACCGGTGATGACGATTTTCCCGGACCCGAACAGAAGGATAACGACCTTCGGTTCGTCCATACGGTAGACGAGACCGGGGAACTGCTCAGGTTCGTACTCGACGTCCTCGAGACCGAGGCCGATAGCGAGTGCGTTCAGGTTCAGGTTGTGACCCAGGTCTGCACTGGAGACGATGTTCTGAACCGTAATTTCGGGTGCCTCGTCGACTGGGATGCTCAAGTCCCGGAGTTTGTCGAAGATAATCCCGAGTGCTTCGTGTACGTCGTCGATGCTCTTCGCACCGGTACACACGATTTTCCCAGAGCGGAAGATAAGCGCCGCTGCTTTCGGGTCCTGCGTCCGATAGACGAGGCCTGGGAAGTTGTCTGGATTGAAATCAGCACCGGGAAGATCGTCGGCAAGTGCTTCGAGGTCGAGCTCTTGACCGATCCCGGTCGATGCGACTACGTTCTGAATCTCGATGGAGTCTGCCGGCCCACTCATTGCTCGCTTTTTAATCATACCTCCTTCCTTATAAAGCGACCCGTTATAAACCGACTTCAACGGTGTCGGTTCCGTCGTCTCTTCGCACGCGCGCGAAACTAATACTTGTTTTCACTCGACACAGATTTGATTTCACTCGGGCCACATCACTGATGTCAGAACTGTCCGCGTGTGAAGTTATGACTCCCCTCGTGTCTATTTTTCTCACAGAGCCTTTGAATCAACGGCGTTAAATGTAACCGTGTCATTCGAAGTAATGTGAAGAAGCGCACGGGGGCACGCCCCCCGACGGCTTCGACCGAACGCCACGCGACCCATCGTCGTTTGGCACTCTCTGGGATGACACACCGTCCCGGGGTGCCGATGATACGACGGCCTTAAGTGGTCGAGGGCATTTCGGAATAATGCGAACGACACACCGCGATTTCGGGGCGCTTCAACGCGTCCCGATTCACGGATTGACTCGAGGAAGTTCGACGGGTTTATACCCACGA